>NZ_JAGSPJ010000022.1 GCF_018139545.1 Affinundibacterium fentianense
CTGTGGAAACCGCTGGCTTGTCGTTATCGATAATGCCGCCTGTCCCTGTCACACCTGCTATCACCAACGGCACCGTTTCTGCTGTCGCCGATTCCAAGATTGTGTCGTCGACTGTTCCTACCGTCACGGTGAAGCTGGACACACCCGCTGGGACGATCAAGTTGCTACCGACCAAGCTCACGCCATTGCTGAACGTTGGGGTGGTGTTGTAGTCACTCGTTGCTGTCGCTGTACCGCCACCCAAGGTGTAGGCGTAGGTCGACGCAATTGTGGTACCCGATGTCAAGGACACGGTGTACGTCAGGTTATTCCCTTCCACTACATTACCACCACTGACCACTGTACTAA
>NZ_JAGSPJ010000010.1 GCF_018139545.1 Affinundibacterium fentianense
GCGGTAAGGCGTTGATTTTCCTGAGGTTTGAATCGAGTGAGTTAAAACGATTTAAGCGAAATAAGAAAACAGGGGGTTGACGAGAAGTTAGAAGTGCTGCATAATCTCGTTTCTCTGCTGCTGACGAACAAAACGATTCGCAGTAAATTGCAAAAGCCGAAGTGTTAAAACTGAGTGGTGAGCAATAAGTAGATTAGATCTTTAACAATTAACAGTCAATAAATGTGGGCACTTGATAAAGAGAGCGATTAGCTGCTTAGGTAGTTAAGAAACTTAAAAAATATCAAATGTTCACAAGAAGTAAAGATAAGACGCGATAGTGAGCAATCATTATCGCAACTGTCAGTATTTTGAGTGAGCGACTCGTTCGAAAGAACGAATTCCAGAAATGGAAACAAGTAACAGAGATTGAACTGAAGAGTTTGATCCTGGCTCAGATTGAACGCTGGCGGCATGCCTTACACATGCAAGTCGAACGGCAGCACGGACTTCGGTCTGGTGGCGAGTGGCGAACGGGTGAGTAATATATCGGAACATACCTTGTAGTGGGGGATAACGTAGCGAAAGTTACGCTAATACCGCATACGCTCTAAGGAGGAAAGTGGGGGATCTTCGGACCTCATGCTATAAGAGTGGCCGATATCTGATTAGCTAGTTGGTGAGGTAAAGGCTCACCAAGGCGACGATCAGTAGCTGGTCTGAGAGGACGACCAGCCACACTGGAACTGAGACACGGTCCAGACTCCTACGGGAGGCAGCAGTGGGGAATTTTGGACAATGGGGGCAACCCTGATCCAGCAATGCCGCGTGAGTGAAGAAGGCCTTCGGGTTGTAAAGCTCTTTTGTCAGGGAAGAAACGGTGAGTCCTAATATGGCTTGCTAATGACGGTACCTGAAGAATAAGCACCGGCTAACTACGTGCCAGCAGCCGCGGTAATACGTAGGGTGCAAGCGTTAATCGGAATTACTGGGCGTAAAGCGTGCGCAGGCGGTTTTATAAGACAGAGGTGAAATCCCCGGGCTTAACCTGGGAACTGCCTTTGTGACTGTAAGGCTAGAGTGTGTCAGAGGGGGGTAGAATTCCACGTGTAGCAGTGAAATGCGTAGAGATGTGGAGGAATACCGATGGCGAAGGCAGCCCCCTGGGATAACACTGACGCTCATGCACGAAAGCGTGGGGAGCAAACAGGATTAGATACCCTGGTAGTCCACGCCCTAAACGATGTCTACTAGTTGTCGGGACTTAATTGTCTTGGTAACGCAGCTAACGCGTGAAGTAGACCGCCTGGGGAGTACGGTCGCAAGATTAAAACTCAAAGGAATTGACGGGGACCCGCACAAGCGGTGGATGATGTGGATTAATTCGATGCAACGCGAAAAACCTTACCTACCCTTGACATGGTTGGAATCCCGAAGAGATTTGGGAGTGCTCGCAAGAGAACCAATACACAGGTGCTGCATGGCTGTCGTCAGCTCGTGTCGTGAGATGTTGGGTTAAGTCCCGCAACGAGCGCAACCCTTGTCATTAGTTGCTACATTCAGTTGAGCACTCTAATGAGACTGCCGGTGACAAACCGGAGGAAGGTGGGGATGACGTCAAGTCCTCATGGCCCTTATGGGTAGGGCTTCACACGTCATACAATGGTACATACAGAGGGCTGCCAAACCGCGAGGTGGAGCTAATCCCAGAAAGTGTATCGTAGTCCGGATTGTAGTCTGCAACTCGACTACATGAAGTTGGAATCGCTAGTAATCGCGGATCAGCATGTCGCGGTGAATACGTTCCCGGGTCTTGTACACACCGCCCGTCACACCATGGGAGCGGGTTTCGCCAGAAGTAGGTAGCTTAACCGTAAGGAGGGCGCTTACCACGGCGGGGTTCGTGACTGGGGTGAAGTCGTAACAAGGTAGCCGTATCGGAAGGTGCGGCTGGATCACCTCCTTTCTAGAGTGCGCTCAAATGTTGAGTGTCCACACTTATTGACTGTTAATGATGAAGAACGCAGAAGACGCAAGCGATAGTAGCGACTTCGAGATTTGCCCGGTTAAGTTGTAAAACGAATGGGGGTTTAGCTCATCTGGTAGAGCACCTGCTTTGCAAGCAGGGGGTGATCGGTTCGAGCCCGGTAACCTCCACCAAGTTAAGTAAAACTAGTGGTAATTGACTGGGGCTGTAGCTCAGCTGGTTAGAGCACCGTGTTGATAACGCGGGGGTCGTTGGTTCGAGCCCAACCAGCCCTACCAAATCGAAATAATAAATGTGAGTAGCGCGTGCGCTGTTGAGATTTGTTCTTTCGAAACGAAAGCAAAGTAATTAAGTAGTATCGTTCTTTAACAATTGAGAAGAAGTAAAGTAGAAATAATCAAAATTATTTCGTAGAGGAGTTGGTAGCGGAAGTTACTAACAAATTTATGGAAGGGTTGTGATTGTATCGAACAAACAAAGTAGTAAAAGTGATCCAAGTCGTCGTCAAGAAATTGGCGAAGAAAATAACTCACTTGAGCTACGGCAACGCTAAAGTAATACTCAACTAGTAGTAAAGAACTATAACTAATTTTTAGTGATGAACCTGAAGAGAGCAATCAACTCAGACACTAGAAACTAAAGTTATAGGGACAAGTGACTAAGTGCACATGGTGGATGCCTTGGCGATATCAGGCGATGAAGGACGTAGTAGCTTGCGATAAGCTGCGGGGAGTGAGCAAACACACATTGATCCGCAGATTTCCGAATGGGGAAACCCGGCCGTAAGGTCATTGCAATCTGAATACATAGGATTGCAAAGCGAACGTGGCGAACTGAAACATCTAAGTAGCTACAGGAAAAGAAATCAACCGAGATTCCCAAAGTAGTGGCGAGCGAAATGGGAAGAGCCTGCATGATTTAGCAGATTTCATAGTGGAACGGATTGGAAACTCCGGCCATAGAGGGTGATAGCCCCTTACACGAAATGATCTTTGTGGAACTAAGTATGCGACAAGTAGGGCGGGACACGTGAAATCCTGTCTGAACATGGGGGGACCATCCTCCAAGGCTAAATACTCGATATCGACCGATAGTGAACCAGTACCGTGAGGGAAAGGCGAAAAGAACCCCGGGAGGGGAGTGAAATAGAACCTGAAACCGTGTGCATACAAACAGTCGGAGCGGACTTGTTCCGTGACGGCGTACCTTTTGTATAATGGGTCAGCGACTTACATTCAGTGGCAAGCTTAACCGCATAGGGAAGGCGCAGAGAAATCGAGTCCGAATAGGGCGACAGTCGCTGGGTGTAGACCCGAAACCAGATGATCTACTCATGGCCAGGTTGAAGGTGCGGTAACACGCACTGGAGGACCGAACCCACTAACGTTGAAAAGTTAGGGGATGAGCTGTGGGTAGGGGTGAAAGGCTAAACAAATCTGGAAATAGCTGGTTCTCTCCGAAAACTATTTAGGTAGTGCCTCAAGTATCACCAACGGGGGTAGAGCACTGTTATGGCTAGGGGGTCATCGCGACTTACCAAACCATTGCAAACTCCGAATACCGTTGAGTGCGAGCTTGGGAGACAGACATCGGGTGCTAACGTCCGGTGTCAAGAGGGAAACAACCCAGACCGCCAGCTAAGGTCCCAAAGTACAGCTAAGTGGAAAACGAAGTGGGAAGGCTAAAACAGTCAGGAGGTTGGCTTAGAAGCAGCCACCCTTTAAAGAAAGCGTAATAGCTCACTGATCGAGTCGTCCTGCGCGGAAGATGTAACGGGGCTAAGCTGTACACCGAAGCTGCGGATATCCTTTTAGGATATGGTAGGAGAGCGTTCTGTAAGCCTGCGAAGGTGTCTTGTAAAGGATGCTGGAGGTATCAGAAGTGCGAATGCTGACATGAGTAGCGATAATGGGAGTGAAAAGCTCCCACGCCGTAAGCCCAAGGTTTCCTGTTCAACGTTCATCGGAGCAGGGTGAGTCGGCCCCTAAGGCGAGGCAGAGATGCGTAGCTGATGGGAAGCAGGTTAATATTCCTGCACCGTCGTATGATGCGATGGGGGGACGGATCGCGGAAGGTTGTCAGGCGGTTGGAAGAGCCTGTTCTTGACTTGTAGAAGGTGCTTAGGCAAATCCGGGCACGTAATTCAAGGGGTTGAGACGAGTGAATTTATTCACGAAGCAATCGGAAGTGGTTCCAAGAAAAGCCTCTAAGCTTCAGTCATACGAGACCGTACCGCAAACCGACACAGGTGGGCGAGATGAGTATTCTAAGGCGCTTGAGAGAACTCGGGAGAAGGAACTCGGCAAATTGGTACCGTAACTTCGGGATAAGGTACGCCCTTGTAGTTTGACCCCCCTGCGGGGGAAGGATGAAAGGGTTGCAATAAACTGGTGGCTGCAACTGTTTAATAAAAACACAGCACTCTGCAAACACGAAAGTGGACGTATAGGGTGTGACTCCTGCCCGGTGCTGGAAGATTAAATGATGGGGTGCAAGCTCTTGATTGAAGTCCCAGTAAACGGCGGCCGTAACTATAACGGTCCTAAGGTAGCGAAATTCCTTGTCGGGTAAGTTCCGACCTGCACGAATGGAGTAATGATGGCCACACTGTCTCCTCCCGAGACTCAGCGAAGTTGAAATGTTTGTGATGATGCAATCTACCCGCGGCTAGACGGAAAGACCCCATGAACCTTTACTGTAGCTTTGCATTGGACTTTGAACCAATCTGTGTAGGATAGGTGGGAGGCTTTGAAGCGGGGACGCCAGTTCTCGTGGAGCCATCCTTGAAATACCACCCTGGTTTGTTTGAGGTTCTAACCTTGGCCCATTATCTGGGTCGGGGACAGTGCATGGTAGGCAGTTTGACTGGGGCGGTCTCCTCCCAAAGTGTAACGGAGGAGTTCGAAGGTACGCTAGTTACGGTCGGACATCGTGACGATAGTGCAATGGCATAAGCGTGCTTAACTGCGAGACTGACAAGTCGAGCAGGTACGAAAGTAGGACATAGTGATCCGGTGGTTCTGTATGGAAGGGCCATCGCTCAACGGATAAAAGGTACTCTGGGGATAACAGGCTGATTCCTCCCAAGAGTTCATATCGACGGGGGAGTTTGGCACCTCGATGTCGGCTCATCACATCCTGGGGCTGTAGCCGGTCCCAAGGGTATGGCTGTTCGCCATTTAAAGTGGTACGTGAGCTGGGTTTAAAACGTCGTGAGACAGTTTGGTCCCTATCTGCCGTGGGCGTTGGATATTTGAAGGGGGCTGCTCCTAGTACGAGAGGACCGGAGTGGACGAACCTCTGGTGTATCGGTTGTCACGCCAGTGGCATTGCCGAGTAGCTATGTTCGGAAGAGATAACCGCTGAAAGCATCTAAGCGGGAAACTCGCCTTAAGATGAGATATCCCAGAGCCTTGAGCTCTTTAAAGGGTCGTTCGAGACCAGGACGTTGATAGGCTGGGTGTGGAAGTGCAGTAATGCATTAAGCTAACCAGTACTAATTGCCCGTACGGCTTGTCCCTATAACTTTGGTCAGTTATAGATAACTAGACAAGTATTAACAAGTGTTTGCCAATAATGTTTGGTCAATCACAACCGATTATGACTACAGTATCTCCTAACCTAGATACGTACTTCTTCCCAATTGGATTTGTAGCGATTCACAGAACAACGTGAACCACTCCAAATCAACAAGTTATGCCTGATGACTATAGCAAGTTGGTCCCACACCTTCCCATCCCGAACAGGACCGTGAAACGACTTTGCGCCGATGATAGTGCTGCAACCAGTGTGAAAGTAGGTCATCGTCAGGCTCTTATACCAGAAAGCCCCTGATTCCAACGAATCAGGGGCTTTTGCTTT
>NZ_JAGSPJ010000023.1 GCF_018139545.1 Affinundibacterium fentianense
TGACGATATTATTCGCAGCCTGATTTAAGCTCAACGCAACACTGCCATCGCCGCCTAACTGATTGACTTGGACGCGATACAGGTTGTCGTAGATTTTTTCGACGAACTGAATCTGACCTTGTGCATTGCCAGTGAAATTGAGTTTGAAATCGCTAACATCGACCTGCTTGACGGAGTCGGAGAAGCGGACGTTAAAGCTGAGTGTATCGGCATTTCTAGGACTGACCTGAGCGAGTTGAGCTTGACTGAGCTGAAGTTGGTTCAGTGTGATTAAGCCAGGCGCACCGGGATCGACGATACGGCCGTTGGCAAGGCCGTCAGCGTCAAAGC
>NZ_JAGSPJ010000024.1 GCF_018139545.1 Affinundibacterium fentianense
ATGACAATATCGTGGCCGGTTCCGGTAACAATACAATTATAGGTGGAGCTGGAAACGATACGATCAGTTGCGGTTCAGGTGTGGATATCGTGGTTTTCGGTTCAGTCCTTGACGCAAATACCAACGTCGATACGATATCGTGGTTTAAACATGGCGTTGATTCTATTGCCTTGTCGCGTTTTGTATTTTCTCATCTTCCTATAGGCCCTCAAATCTCGTCAGACAATTTTGTCGCAAACACCAATCCCGCTGCGCGCGACGCGAACGACTACATTCTCTACAACACCACTAACGGTAAGCTTTTCTATGACTCTGATGGTTCCGGCGC
>NZ_JAGSPJ010000025.1 GCF_018139545.1 Affinundibacterium fentianense
ACCGCTGCACTTGTTGCACCGAAGGTATAACCGCCAGCTAAGACGCCACCCGTGATGGCGGTCTCCGTGACCGTACACGTTTCACCTTGTACCAAGCCCGTGATTGTGCCGGTGGTTCCTGCTGTAAAACTCGTGGTCTTGGTGCCGCTGATTGAACAAACCGCTTGCACACCGATTGTTGGTTGCGTTGTGACCTTACTTGGTACGGTGTCACCAGAATACAGCTTGGTGATATTCAGTTGTGCTGCATTCGGGGCAGTCAAAGGATTCGTGATCGTTACCGCTTGTGATGCACTGATCGCTGTGCTGCTATTTAAACTAAT
>NZ_JAGSPJ010000026.1 GCF_018139545.1 Affinundibacterium fentianense
GAATACGAATCGAATCAGTCCCACCGAAACTTAATATCAAATCATTTGCGGATCGGGACAATACGACCATCTCAGGTGTTATGGCGGCACCCAATTGCAATATATCTCCACCTTGATTAGAACTCTCGTTCAATGTATCGACACCATCACCCACATTAAACTGGAAGGTATCATTCCCAGATCCACCATTGAGCGTGTCGTTACCTGCTCCGCCAATCAAGGTGTCGTCACCACCATTACCAGTCAAAGTATCGTTATCTGCCCCACCATCTAGTACGTCATTGAATCCCGCTCCCGTCAAGATATCCGAACCAGCCAATC
>NZ_JAGSPJ010000027.1 GCF_018139545.1 Affinundibacterium fentianense
CGCCGGCACCGGTCACGCCACCGATCACCAATGGCAAACTTTCTGGGGAGGCACTGTCGACGATCGTGTCGTCGATCGTCGCCACCGTCACCGTGAAGCTAGACACGCCCGCTGGGACGATCAAGTTACTACCGACCAAGCTCACGCCATTGCTGAACGTTGGGGTGGTGTTGTAGTCGCTCGTTGCTGTGGCTGTACCGCCACCCAAGCTGTACGCATAGGTCGAGGCAATCGTGGTGCTGCCCGTCAAGGTCACGGTGTAGCTTAAGCTATTGCCTTCCACCACATTGTTGTCACCCACGCCTGGGGCACCTGGTT
>NZ_JAGSPJ010000011.1 GCF_018139545.1 Affinundibacterium fentianense
AGTAATAGCGTGCTAAAGCACGCGCACACCTCATTTTCTTCTAACGTCTCATCCCAGTAATAGCGTGCTAAAGCACGCGCACACCTCATTTTCTTCTAACGTCTCATCCCTATAGTTGCACAACTAACCAAATCGTACGATTTTCAATCTAAATATTGGTATATAAAGAAAAAAGGACGTTCCCAAGTTAAATATTCAGATGCAGAATTTACAACTATTATTTTCACCAAAATGTATTAATTCACCTCACACTCGTCACTGCAAGAAAAAAGGACGTTCCCGATTTTTGAAGAGGAACTTTTTCCAAAAAGGGTTCCTTATTTATTTAAACATATTATGACAAACTTAGCTATAGACCTACAACGTAACTATTCTGAAGGTACTAAATTGAGTACCGCTAAACCTTTCAATATGAAAGCTATGAAATTCTTTCTTACCTTTCCCCAAATCCCTCAGGATAAACTTGTCGACTTCAAAGAAATCAAATCACGTATCCTTGAAAAGCAAGACATTAAGAATGGCATTATTGCTAGAGAAAAACACAAAGATGGCAATATTCATTTTCACATCTATCTTGAGTACAACAAAACCAAGACCATCAATCGATCTGATTACTTCGACTTCATCTTTGACCATCATGGTAAGTACGAAACTTGTAAAAAGAAGGCGGAGACTATAAAGTATATTACCAAAAGTATGGACTATTTTCTCATTGGAGACCTAAATTCCTTCTCTAGCAACCATTTATTAAAAAATTTCGCCAAGAATTGTATCAAACAAGGGTGAGATGCACATGACTTCTTTTCCATTGAAAATAGTGGCGATATTGACAATCTTATCTATGATGATTCTTTACGACTTACTCGTTACGGGAAAATCTACCGAAAATACTTACATGAGTCTGCTATCGCCAAACTTGCTTTTATAAAAACTATTGATGTTTCCCGTTTAGAAAAAGCAATGAGTAGTTATCCTGAGGTTTTTCTTAGCCCTACGAAACTTCTTGATATAGTGTCCTTTTTAAACGACAACCTCAAACCTCGCGAACGCGAATATAAAAAACCTATGCTCCATCTTTGAAGTACTGAGCCGAATACAGGTAAAACCTCCCTTCTTCACTTCCTTCAACATATCTCTCCTTGTTATATTTGACCCGATGACAACTGGTTTGATACCTACAATGACAATGTATATCAGTGAATTACTTGAGATGAGTGATCTCCCAAAGGATGAGATGGCCCTTTTCTTAATCGCTTTCTCGCAGGGGAAAAGATGCGGCTTCCTATGAAGGGATCTCACACTTTAAAACAGGATAACCCTCTCATTATTCTTACTTCTAATAAAAGTATGTGAGACCACTGCCGAGGAAAATGGCATCGTCAGGAAGAAGAGGCTGTTCTTTTTAGTCGTACTTTCCAAGCCCGTGTCCATGACATCCGTTTAACGAAACCCCTTTTTACCAACTTCTCTGTGTTTCGAGAGGTTATGATGGAATCTACAGTTCTTCACCCCGCTCCAGATAGAAAAGTTATTCCTCCGTTCTAATTTGCTGGGGATTTTCCATCCCCAGACCCCTGGATTGGGGATGCTCCCCAAACCCCTATGGGTCCTTTTTTTGGCTGAAACCAAGGAGGTAGTTGGAAATAAGGACGAATCATTTTATCTACCTCCTTTTGCCTAACGGCGCACTATAACTCATTACAGTGCACCTAGCGGCATTTCAGCCAAAAAAAGGACCCTGCACCGGGGCGGTAGGCAAGGTTACACCGCCCCTGCGCTATTATACTTTGTTGAGAATGAGTGAAAGGAAACTCAACAAAGTATAATAGCGTGCTAACGCAACGAATATTGTTCTTCTAACGTCTCATCCCAGTAATAGCGTGCTAAAGCACGCGCACACCTCATTTTCTTCTAACGTCTCATCCCAGTAATAGCGTGCTAAAGCACGCGCACACCTCATTTTCTTCTAACGTCTCATC
>NZ_JAGSPJ010000028.1 GCF_018139545.1 Affinundibacterium fentianense
CGCCGGCACCGGTCACGCCACCGATCACCAATGGCAAACTTTCTGGGGAGGCACTGTCGACGATCGTGTCGTCGATCGTCGACACCGTTACGGTGAAGCTGGACACGCCCGCTGGGACGATCAAGTTACTACCGACCAAGCTCACGCCATTGCTGAACGTTGGGGTGGTGTTGTAGTCATCACCGGCTGTCGCTGTACCGCCACCCAAGCTGTACGCATAGGTCGAGGCAATCGTGGTGCTGCCCGTCAAGGTCACGGTGTAGCTTAAGCTATTGCCTTCCACCACATTGTTGTCACCCACGCCTGGGGCGC
>NZ_JAGSPJ010000012.1 GCF_018139545.1 Affinundibacterium fentianense
TTTGACCATCATGGTAAGTACGAAACTTGTAAATCTAAAGTCTCCACAATAAAATATATTACTAAAGAAATGGATTATTTTCTCATTGGAGACCTTAATTCCTTCTCTAACGTCACGCTAGTAGAAGATTTTATCCGAAAAAAGGTATTGGAAGGGTACAGCGTTGAAGACTTCTTTTATTTTAAAAATAATAGATCTGTTGACAAGTTTATCTTTGATTCTGGACATAAAATAACAAAATACAGTAAAAACTTCCAACAGCATCAGCGTAATTTACGTATGGACAAGCTTTCACCTATAAAATATTTTGATACCGCTAGCATTGAAAATATTAGTGACAATGTATTAACTAATAAAGAAGGCCTTGTGAATATTCTTGAATACTTAAATGATAATGCAGGTAAAAGAAAGTATAAAACGCCCATGCTGCATGTTTGAAGTAGAGAACCTAATACTGGAAAAACTAGTATTATTCATTTTTTAAATCATAAAACACCATCGTATATCTGACCCGACGATAACTGATTCGATTATTATAAAAATAAAACGTACCAATGAATACTTTGAGATGAATTTTCCCCAAAAGGATGGGATGGCTTCTTTCTGAATCGCTTCCTTTCTGGCGAAAATATGCGATTACCTATGAAAGGATCTCATACATACAAAGAAGATAATCCGCTCATTATCATGACTTCCAACCAACCTCTTGATCAACATTGTTCTGATAAATGATTCAACCAGGATACTAAACGAGATCTATTTTCTAAAACTCTTGGAGTAAGGGTTCGAGAAATAGAACTCACGAAACCCCTTTTTAATGACTTCGATGCTTTCGAAAAAGTTCTTAACACGATTACTCATTACAAAAAAGTTGAGAAATAGGTGAAAGCTGGGGATTTATCCATCCCCAGACCCCTGGATTGGGTACAACGTACCCAAACCCGTTGAGGAAACCTCAATTATTACGTGCGAGGGGTCTGGATTCCCATATAGAAATCTTTCCTAGGGCATCAGAAATGGTCCTCCAGACCCCTCGCATGCGTGCGTGGGGGAGTGGCAATGTTAACTCCCCCTTTTCCGCGCGCTTTATTTGATTTGGTATGCCGCGCGCTCACGCACGCAACGAATATTGTTCTTCTAACGTCTCATCCCAGTAATTGCGTGCTCACGCACGCGCACACCTCATTTTCTTCTAACGTCTCATCCCAGTAATTGCGTGCTCACGCACGCGCACACCTCATTTTCTTCTAACGTCTCATCCCAACAGTTGCACAACTAACCAAATCAAAGGATTTTCAATCTAAATATTGGTATATAAAGGAATACCCCTCTGCTGAAAAAGCACTAACTCTATATATATGCCGACAATTTTCCCCCACTAAACTGCCTTCTAGCGTCACGCTAGAGCGATATCCCCCAAAAAAAGAGAGGTGATTTCCATATTGTTTCCCAGGATTCAAAATTGGTAGGGTCACAAAACATGAATTAAATTAATATGATTGACAAAAAAACACACACTAAAAACAAATTTCGAATGCACGCATCTAAATTCTTCCTTACATTTTCACAAGTACCTAACAGTAAACTTGTTGATTTCCCCGAAATTAAAAAACGTATTACTGAAAAAGATAGTATTAAAAATGGAATTATTGCAAGAGAAAAACATAAAGATGGTAACACCCATTTTCATATTTATCTTGAATATCTAAGTAAAAAAGATATCCGAAATTCAAACTACTTTGATTTTATTTTTGACCATCATGGTAAGTACGAAACTTGTAAATCTAAAGTCTCCACAATAAAATATATTACTAAAGAAATGGATTATTTTCTCATTGGAGACCTTAATTCCTTCTCTAACGTCACGCTAGTAGAAG
>NZ_JAGSPJ010000029.1 GCF_018139545.1 Affinundibacterium fentianense
GGGGAATCATGTGACTGGTCCTTGATGCCAGCTTTCAAGCAGCGCAGAGAATAAAATTCAGGCAGCACAGACGGGGATGTCCGCCCGTGGTTGGTCGACGATGTCACTCGCTCCTCGTTGTCGAGTTTCGACGTCCATGACAGGGTTCCGACAGTGCGTTGACGGCGGCTTTCGTGCGGTCGGCCGACGTCCGCAAAATGTCAGGGATATAGCGTGGTGTCGCCCAGGGTAGTGGGGAATTGATGTGTCTTGGGGGGAGTTATCGGGGCCGGACATGTAAGGAGAGGTCCCAGTCCATATCCCCTGGGTT
>NZ_JAGSPJ010000030.1 GCF_018139545.1 Affinundibacterium fentianense
TACTTGGTACGGTGTCACCAGAATACAGCTTGGTGATATTCAGTTGTGCTGCATTCGGGGCAGTCAAAGGATTCGTGATCGTTACCGCTTGTGATGCACTGATCGCTGTGCTGCTATTTAAACTAATCACCGCTGCACTTGTTGCACCGAAGGTATAACCGCCTGCTAAGACGCCTCCGGTGATCGCGGTCTCCGTGACCGTACACGTTTCACCTTGTACCAAGCCCGTGATCGTGCCGGTGGTTCCTGCTGTAAAACTCGTGGTCTTGGTGCCGCTGATTGAACAAACCGCTTGCACACCGATTG
>NZ_JAGSPJ010000031.1 GCF_018139545.1 Affinundibacterium fentianense
AGTCACGCCGCAGCTGGAGGTGCAGGTCCCGACAGAGCTGCAGCGAACCATCTGCCCTTGGCTCGAGGCGGAGGAGGCCGCCTACGCGTGTGGGAGATTGGGCCGGAATTCGGTACCAATACTTTGAAGATTCGGGTCAAGTGGACCTGACCGGAAGTCGAAATTCACCCGACCCACGATGGTGAAACTTCTGACTTCTGGACGGAAATTCGACTAGGACTTCCGACATACTAGAGCAGGGTAATGCTGCTGGTATTTGTTTCTTGGGATTTTTGCACGGGAGCCAGACGGATTTCTACGCTTT
>NZ_JAGSPJ010000013.1 GCF_018139545.1 Affinundibacterium fentianense
CATTTCTGTAAGACCCTTGAACGATTTCGATCGAGCTGACCGTGTCGCTGCCTAAAGTTGCGTTGTACGAATACCCCAGTTGAAGGTCAACCGTAACCCCCGCCAAGCCAGTGAGATTTGTGAATTGTAAAGTATCAATGCCATCACCACCGCGAATCACATCGTTACCAGCACCACCATCGAGAGTGTCATTTCCTAGATCTCCATCGAGAGCGTCATTCCCATTGTTGCCATACAAAGTATCGTTGAGTGCTGAGCCTTCGATAGTGTCATTTCGAATTGATCCTTGAACAATTTCAATAGATCTTACATGACTTATTAGCTCCGGATAAATATGCATCTCCCCTATTTTTAAAGACAAAAAGAATCCTTCTTGGAGTTCAACGTGATTAAATAACCAAGCATCTAGATCAGATGATTGAAAGGTATCGATCCCTTCGCCACCATCAATGTCACCATGCATATCATCTAAAGTGTCATTACCACTGCCGCTAGAAAGATGATCGTAGTCCCAGCCGCCTTTAATGTAATCGTTTCCAGAGCCACCGACGATAGTATTGTCACCATATCCACCCCATATATTGTCATCGCCGTTCCCACCATCTATCTCATCGGCGTCGCTTCCACCGACGATGAGATCATTACCGTTGCCACCGAAAATAACATTTTCAGAATCAGGATGTTCGTCATGTGGGATACATCCATAAATCGTATCATCGCCATCGCCACCATCTATAAAGTCTTCACCTGGTTCACCAGCGATATAATCATTGCCTTCTCCACCGAGGATATAGTCATTGCCAAAGTCACCCTTTATTACATCATTCCCGTTAGAGCCGTACAACGCGTCCTCACCATCTCCACCAAGGATAGTGTCATTGCCATCATCGCCGTAAATAATGTCTCGCTCGCTACCACCTTCAATCGTGTCATTACCAGGACCGCCTAAAATGATATCGGCTCCGTCATCGCCATTGATATAGTCATTCCCCATACCACCATCGAGCGAATCGCCTTGATTCCCGCCACTAATAAAGTCATTGCCATCCCCTCCGTAAATCGTATCGTTTCCATCATCCCCATAAAGACTGTCTTTTCCTGCTTTGCCGGAAATATAATCATTTCCCTCTCGGCCATGATATTCGTCGTTTCCATTTTCACCGATGTAAGTGTCGTTTTTTCCTGTACCTTCGTTTGCAATTCGCATAATTTTACTTTCCAAGAATTAATATAAAATAGGCTTATTGATGAAATATTGTCATAAATGTTTTTTCTCGCAGATTTTGACTGTATGTTATTTGATCTCCAAATTGATCTAGTCTTAAAAGCAATTAATGAGAAAGTGTGATTCGAATACAGTGCTAAGACCGTGAATTGTCTACACTAAATTTGGAGAATAAATTCACTTCTCTTTAGCTAAGCCTCAAATTACACCTGTAGTAGCGCGAATTGCAATTGTCGATCCGCATTTAAACTATCTAGGTCAAAATGAAGATGCCACCTGCAGGCTCTGTTTGGAAAAAATCGCTGATGTCATAGAGAACCTACACGGCTATCCATCCCGCACTGAGCCTATATCTGTCGCATGCTAGAAAACAACCATGAAATCCGAAGCGGTGAGGGTCGGTTGTCCAGTCAAGATGGCAAACAGGATCGGAGAAGCTGCGCCGGAACCATCAGAGTCATAGAAAAGCTTACCGTTAGTGGTGTTGTAGAGAATGTAGTCGTTCGCGTCGCGCGCAGCGGGAT
>NZ_JAGSPJ010000032.1 GCF_018139545.1 Affinundibacterium fentianense
CCAACCGAATCCGACTTCGGCTGTTGGGGGGTAGGGCTTAGTCCTACTAAGTAGGGTGTGACATGGTTACGGCAGACTTAGGTTTCTAAGTCAAATCAGACTTAGGTTTCTAAGTCGAACCAAGCTTAGGTAACTAAGTAGAGCTAAGCTTAGGTAACTAAGTAAAACCTGAACCTTAATAAGTTAACTTAAAGGTAAAGGCTAACTTCGATAATATCGAAGTAACTAGGGGGCTTACACGGGAGGATGACCTCCCAAAGCCAAGACACAAAGTGAGGGAGGATAACCTCC
>NZ_JAGSPJ010000033.1 GCF_018139545.1 Affinundibacterium fentianense
TCCCAGATGCACGTTAAGAGGGACAGCGAGGCGCCCTTGGCCCGCGCCCTCAGGAAAAAGACAACTGCGCGTTTGCTTTCCTCTTCCCCGTGTGCACTACCGTGCGTATCTGTTTGCTCTGCGAGCAGGCACGTGAGGCAACAGGCATACCATTCTCGTAGTTCCCCTTTCTGTGTTACCTGTCCCTTTCCCCCGAGGGATACTGACACGTGTCTGAGAGGATCGAGTTTTATACCACAGAGTCGACCGAAATGGCCGGCCGGCTAGCCAGTCATATGGCTGCAATGCTC
>NZ_JAGSPJ010000034.1 GCF_018139545.1 Affinundibacterium fentianense
ATTACAATCCAGCGTTGAGAAGAGGGTGGCATCACCAAGAAAGTCGATGCAATCATCCATCCGGGGTATCGGGTATACATCCTTGACTGTCATCTCGTTCAGGCGCCTGTAGTCAACGCAGAAACGGAAGTGACCGCCAGGTTTCGGGACGACTACCACCGGGAAGGCCCACTCGCCATCAGACGGCTCGATCACATCCATCTTGAGCATCTTGTTAACCTGTTTCTCGATCTCATCCCGGCGATGAGGTCCAGCCAGATATGGTTGCAGGTGCACTGGCTTGGCATCTG
>NZ_JAGSPJ010000035.1 GCF_018139545.1 Affinundibacterium fentianense
ATGGCAAACTTTCTGGGGAGGCACTGTCGACGATCGTGTCGTCGATCGTCGCCACCGTTACGGTGAAGCTAGACACGCCCGCTGGGACGATCAAGTTGCTACCGACCAAGCTCACGCCATTGCTGAACGTGGGGGTGGTGTTGTAGTCACTCGTTGCCGTGGCTGTACCGCCACCCAAGCTGTACGCATAGGTCGAGGCAATCGTGGTGCTGCCCGTCAAGGTCACGGTGTAGCTTAAGCTATTGCCTTCCACCACATTGTTGTCACCCACGCCTGGGGCGCCTGGTT
>NZ_JAGSPJ010000036.1 GCF_018139545.1 Affinundibacterium fentianense
CACAGCATCCTCGTCCAGGCAGCATTGGATAGCGAACAAGAGGGTGCGCAGGGGCAGAGGCAGTTCCATATCGAGGATGCATCGATGGCGGCGGGCGTCTCCACGTTGAGCACGGGGCACCCAGGGGGGGCGACAGCGGTCCTGCTCGGCACAAGCGCTGTGCCAGCGCGTGGAAGAAGGCTTTCGAGAATGCTTCGAAGGCGCGTCCCACCAGCGATTGACACGTGGCGTCTACACCATAACACGTACTTGTTGCAACCTTGGAGAGAGAGTTATCCTGGTGGGGAA
>NZ_JAGSPJ010000037.1 GCF_018139545.1 Affinundibacterium fentianense
CATCATGTGTGGATGAGAGATCTACCCATACTTTCCGAATTCGCCACAAGACATCGATGAAGATTTCATTAGGCAGAGGTGAAACATTGCAGCAGCGAAACAAGGCCAGCCAACATCGAAACCAAGTTGCACGCGAGCCGCACCCGGCGCACCCGCAATATGTACGTACACCCGTGCCCGTCGTGACCGCTGTGCACCCGCGGTACACCCGGCGCACCCGCGGCGCACCTGCGGAGCACCTAAGGCCGGGGGGGGAGGCGACGGCAGCCCCATTGCGTCGGCGGCTTG
>NZ_JAGSPJ010000038.1 GCF_018139545.1 Affinundibacterium fentianense
GGCACATTCGTGGCCAAAGTTTTGGCTGGTGGCGCTGAAGCCGATCTGCAAAAAATTCTCAAGCAACGCTTTACCAAGGTGATGCACGTTAAGCCGCCTGCGTCGCGGTCTGACAGTTCCGAAAAGTTTGTCGTCGCGACTGGTTTTAAAGGCTGACGCGATGGAAGCATGGATGCGCATAAGAGCAGGGGATGTCTCGCTTGCTCTTGATCCATCAATCGGAAATATCCGCGGGTTTTCGGTTGCCGGACGCGATATTTTGCATACGGCGCATTGGGTTGGCACA
>NZ_JAGSPJ010000039.1 GCF_018139545.1 Affinundibacterium fentianense
GCAGAGCATCGCCGCCACCCGGGCCCGACGTGGGTACCACGGGGGCAGCACGGGTAGACCCGCTACCCGCCGCAGCGGACACACCAACCGCGCGGGCACCCGCGCCGTCTTGACCCGCCGTACCGGCCGGGGTGCCGCCACTACCATCCGCCACGCCGGCGACACCGTCTCGAGGTAGAGCCGCGCCGGTACCGGCGACAGAAGCCATCCGGGCCGCCGGAGGAGTAGCGGTAGAGGCCACCGCTGCACGCGGTTGTCCGCCACCCGACGGAGCCGTCGTGCCG
>NZ_JAGSPJ010000040.1 GCF_018139545.1 Affinundibacterium fentianense
ATGGCCCTCCAGACTCCGTCTTAACCGACAACGGTCCCCAGTTTGCATCCCTGTTCTTCCAAGGAGTCTGTGACCTGATGGGTATCAAGAACTTGTTCACCACGACGTACCACCCTCAAACGAACGGCCAGGTGGAACGATTCAACCGGACCCTAGTGGACATGCTACGGCACTACGTGGAGGAGCACCAAGAAGACTGGGACGAGCTCCTGGCTGTCCTCACTCTAGCCTACAACTCCCGAGTTCACCGGACAACGGGGGTCGCTCCACTCGACTTTGTCACC
>NZ_JAGSPJ010000041.1 GCF_018139545.1 Affinundibacterium fentianense
CCGGGATGTCTTCGTCCACCGGGCGGGTATCCCCGCTCGGGGTGTCGAGTCGAGACAATGCGTCTCCGAGATGGTGGGTTGACCCAGCCTTATACACGGTACGGTAGTCGTGCTCGGCCATCTTCAGCCTCCATCGGGCTAGCCTCCCATGGCTATCGGAATCCTTGTCACCAAGGTTGAGGAGCCATCGTAGGGGTTCGTGGTCGGACCTCACGATGAACCTGGAGCCCTCCAGGTATGGGCGGAGCAGTTGCACTGCCCATATAACTCCGAGGCATTCAC
>NZ_JAGSPJ010000042.1 GCF_018139545.1 Affinundibacterium fentianense
CGCATCAATCAAAACGCCTTCGTGATTGCTTTGCAGGCAGTTGATTTCCACGCCTAGCCGCTTGCCGGTTTCCACACACAGCGCTTCCACATCGGCCAGCGTATTGTGGCCGTATTGCGCTGGCTCGCGTTGACCTAGTAAGTTGAGATTAGGGCCGTTTAATACCAAAATTGAGGGCATGGCTGATTCCTTAGGAAGTGGTAAGTCGATGCCGAATAATAGCAGGACGGCCCGCTAACTACATAGAATGGAAGCCGATAAGATTGCCTTCGGTATCATTCA
>NZ_JAGSPJ010000043.1 GCF_018139545.1 Affinundibacterium fentianense
ATCTCCTGCTTCGTTGTGCAAATTCTTGCCCTGCTAAAGCACGAAAATGAACGGCTCGAGCAGAATTTTGCTTTTCTGATCGAGGCGATGGGCTGAGGCCAAAGAATCTCCCCCAGGATGATCGACACGACGGCCGCTGTCGGTGTTCTGTCAACCAATGACAACAGCGGTGGCGCTGCTGTTTGCTGGACGGAGCGTTCCATTGGTCAGAATTCACGTTGTAGATGTTGAGCAAAGCGGAGAGATTTTTCCGTGCAGACCCTCGAAAGCTGTCGTCGCGCA
>NZ_JAGSPJ010000044.1 GCF_018139545.1 Affinundibacterium fentianense
GCATTGAGCTAACCAATACTAATTACCCGTGAGGCTTAACCATACAACACCCAAGTGGTTTTAAGTTGTATGAAGTTTGACAAAAGTGTAGGAATACACGAATCACGCATGACAATGGTGTGAATAAGAGATTAAGAACAAAAAACGTATTTATCATCATTGAGACAAGATCTCACTGATACAGCTTTCAAGATTGTACCTTTTTTGTCTAGCGACAATAGCGACATGGCCCCACCTGATCCCATTCCGAACTCAGAAGTGAAACGTGTTAGCGCCGATGG
>NZ_JAGSPJ010000045.1 GCF_018139545.1 Affinundibacterium fentianense
AACAAGTGCAATACCTGCAAACATAATAAAGACCGCAAAGAATCTTCCCTCCGGTGTACTAGGAGCGAAATCACCATATCCTACTGTTGTCATGGTTACTATCGCCCACCAAAAAGGTGTTTCTTTTTCAGTAATAGGTCCAGACTCCAAGTACATAACTATAAATCCACCAAGCACCATAATAATGAATAAACCAGCACCTACCTGAAAAAAACTGTTTCGTATCAGTTGTCTAAACCAACGACGCATGGATAAAAATTTAAGTCAAGAAAAAATAAGA
>NZ_JAGSPJ010000046.1 GCF_018139545.1 Affinundibacterium fentianense
GACCGTTGCCGGTCTGCAACGCACATGTTATATCGGTGCGGAACGCATCCGCCATGACACCATGGTTGCGCCGCCAGCTGGACGCCGACTTCAACCCCGCCATAGGCGGGTAGGGAGCCGTCAACGTCAGATACGGGGATACCCCCGGGTAGTAATCAAAGTCGGGATACCGACCGGTACTGCCCACCGTCTCCCCAAACGCAACCGGCTCCGCCGCCGCCGCAATCCCCCGAGCACTAGCCGGGTAGTCAATCTCCCGCGGCAACGCGGGAGCAATCAG
>NZ_JAGSPJ010000047.1 GCF_018139545.1 Affinundibacterium fentianense
CAGGCGTGGGTGACAACAATGTGGTGGAAGGCAATAGCTTAAGCTACACCGTGACCTTGACGGGCAGCACCACGATTGCCTCGACCTATGCGTACAGCTTGGGTGGCGGTACAGCGACAGCAACGAGCGACTACAACACCACCCCAACGTTCAGCAATGGCGTGAGCTTGGTCGGTAGCAACTTGATCGTCCCAGCGGGCGTGTCCAGCTTCACGGTCACGGTCGCGACAATTAATGACACGATTGTCGATAGTGCGTCACCAGAAACCTTGCCATTGG
>NZ_JAGSPJ010000048.1 GCF_018139545.1 Affinundibacterium fentianense
CGACCACGTGCGGGGATGCAACCAGAATGCAACCGGAATCGTATGAGTCTTCATAGGCGGGCGTCCGCCATGAGACTGCTTCCCCCCGGATGAGCCCAACGAGCAAGTCGCTATCGACATACTCGGGCCACTTCCGGTAACGGAAGAAGGGAACAGGTACATCCTGGTCATGTCTGACCGCTTTACTAAGCTGTCACGAGCAGTAGCGATGCCGAACGATACGGCCTACACGATCATGAACGCAGTGGTTGACCACTGGATCAGTGCTTACGGAGTAAT
>NZ_JAGSPJ010000049.1 GCF_018139545.1 Affinundibacterium fentianense
TGGCCGGGTGCGCGTCAGCCCCCCCCGCAGCCGCACGTGGCGAGCGCCGCACGTAGAGCGGCGAGCGTGGCGTTGGCGGCGGCAATGGCACGAGTGCTGGCGGTGGGGGCGCGAGTGTCAAGAACCGTCGCGGGGCGCGGCGCTCAAGCGGCGCGAACGGCGGCACCAACTGGCTCGCCGTCAGCTCAGCGGCCGCCGACGCCGCCACCGACGCGGTGCCTGGTGGCAGCGTGCGGGACACCCCAATGTCCAGTGCGCACACCGCACGCGCAGCCGCCT
>NZ_JAGSPJ010000050.1 GCF_018139545.1 Affinundibacterium fentianense
GTTTGTACTGCAAACACAGTGCTGTTGATATCCCCGAAAAAATGAATCATTGAATTCGTAAATTGTGGTTTAAGAAGCTACAAATTTACGATTTTATCGGTAAAATCTTACATAGATAAACAACAGTTTTCAGCACCCATTGTTAATTACTTTATAGGTGCCTTACTATGCTGTTATTAGTCTGTTGTATTAGGCTTTCTTTGTTAAAAGCGCCATGTAAAAACCATCAAAACCATCACGTGAAGCAAATAATTTTTTGTCTTTCACAAAAGTGAATC
>NZ_JAGSPJ010000051.1 GCF_018139545.1 Affinundibacterium fentianense
CCGTTTCTGCTGTCGCCGATTCCAAGATTGTGTCGTCGACTGTTCCTACCGTCACCGTGAAGCTGGACACGCCCGCTGGGACGATCAAGTTGCTACCGACCAAGCTCACGCCATTGCTGAACGTTGGAGTGGTGTTGTAGTCACTCGTCGCTGTCGCTGTACCGCCACCCAAGGTGTAGGCGTAGGTCGACGCAATTGTGGTACCCGATGTCAAGGACACGGTGTACGTCAGGTTATTCCCTTCCACTACATTACCACCACTGACCACTGTACTAA
>NZ_JAGSPJ010000052.1 GCF_018139545.1 Affinundibacterium fentianense
GCGTGAGCTTGGTCGGTAGCAACTTGATCGTCCCAGCGGGCGTGTCCAGCTTCACGGTCACGGTCGCGACAATTAATGACACGATTGTCGATAGTGCGTCACCAGAAACCTTGCCATTGGTAGTGGGTGGTGTGACGGGCAATGGTGGCATTATTGATGATGACCAACCAACGATTAGTACAGTGGTCAGTGGTGGTAATGTAGTGGAAGGGAATAACCTGACGTACACCGTGTCCTTGACATCGGGTACCACAATTGCGTCGA
>NZ_JAGSPJ010000053.1 GCF_018139545.1 Affinundibacterium fentianense
ATGGCAAACTTTCTGGGGAGGCACTGTCGACGATCGTGTCGTCGATCGTCGCCACCGTTACGGTGAAGCTGGACACGCCCGCTGGGACGATCAAGTTGCTACCGACCAAGCTCACGCCATTGCTGAACGTTGGGGTGGTGTTGTAGTCATCACCGGCTGTCGCGCTGCCGCCACCCAAGCTGTACGCATAGGTCGAGGCAATCGTGGTGCTGCCCGTCAAGGTCACGGTGTAGCTTAAGCTATTGCCTTCCACCACATTGT
>NZ_JAGSPJ010000054.1 GCF_018139545.1 Affinundibacterium fentianense
CTAGTACGTCATTGAATCCCGCTCCCGTCAAGATATCCGAACCAGCCAATCCATTGATACGATTTGCTGCATCTGTAACACCCGTCAGATTATCAACTCCACTTGTTCCATTTACCGTGATTTTTGACGTGATGACGCCATAGTCCCATATCCTCCCATCAGCAAATTTCACTTGCTCTACTGTGCCGTAATTTGTATTCCCGTAAAAGTAGTTCGGAATACGAATCGAATCAGTCCCACCGAAACTTAATATCA
>NZ_JAGSPJ010000055.1 GCF_018139545.1 Affinundibacterium fentianense
GCGGCGATGGCAGTGTTGCGTTGAGCTTAAATCAGGCTGCGAATAATATCGTCAACTTGACCGGAACCAGTATCACGCAAGCGGACATCAGTGCGCCGCACATACTCGAGAGTCACATTGCCAATCGTTCCAATAGCGAAAAAATCGCAGCCCTTTATACGCTGATGTATCACCGCGCGCCTGACTACAGCGGCTTGCAATACTGGCTCAGTGAAATGGAACATGGCAAAACCATGACCGATATCGCTCGGGCTT
>NZ_JAGSPJ010000056.1 GCF_018139545.1 Affinundibacterium fentianense
TGGAAGGGAATAACCTGACGTACACCGTGTCCTTGACATCGGGTACCACAATTGCGTCGACCTACGCCTATACCTTGGGTGGCGGTACAGCGACTGCAACGAGTGACTACAACACCGCCCCAACGTTTAGCAATGGCGTGAGCTTGGTCGGTAGCAACTTGATCGTCCCAGCGGGCGTGTCCAGCTTCACGGTGACGGTAGGAACAGTCGACGACACAATCTTGGAATCGGCGACAGCAGAAACGGTGCCGTTGG
>NZ_JAGSPJ010000057.1 GCF_018139545.1 Affinundibacterium fentianense
TACTTGGTACGGTGTCACCAGAATACAGCTTGGTGATATTCAGTTGTGCTGCATTCGGGGCAGTCAAAGGATTCGTGATCGTTACCGCTTGTGATGCACTGATCGCTGTGCTGCTATTTAAACTAATGACCGCTGCACTTGTTGCACCGAAGGTATAACCGCCTGCTAAGACGCCACCTGTGATGGCGGTCTCCGTGACTGTACACGTTTCACCTTGGACCAAGCCCGTGATTGTGCCGGTGGTTCCTGCTGTAA
>NZ_JAGSPJ010000058.1 GCF_018139545.1 Affinundibacterium fentianense
ACGAGTTTTACAGCAGGAACCACCGGCACGATCACGGGCTTGGTACAAGGTGAAACGTGTACGGTCACGGAGACCGCCATCACGGGTGGCGTCTTAGCTGGCGGTTATACCTTCGGTGCAACAAGTGTAGCGGTGATTAGTTTAAATAGCAGCACAGCGATCAGTGCATCACAAGCGGTAACGATCACGAATCCTTTGACTGCCCCGAATGCAGCACAACTGAATATCACCAAGCTGTATTCTGGTGACACCGTA
>NZ_JAGSPJ010000059.1 GCF_018139545.1 Affinundibacterium fentianense
ACAATGTGGTGGAAGGCAATAGCTTAAGCTACACCGTGACCTTGACGGGCAGCACCACGATTGCCTCGACCTATGCGTACAGCTTGGGTGGCGGCAGCGCGACAGCGACGAGCGATTACAACACCACTCCCACATTCAGCAATGGCGTGAGCTTGGTCGGTAGCAACTTGATCGTCCCAGCGGGCGTGTCCAGCTTCACGGTGACGGTGGCGACGATCGACGACACGATCGTCGACAGTGCCT
>NZ_JAGSPJ010000060.1 GCF_018139545.1 Affinundibacterium fentianense
CCGTCACCGTGAAGCTGGACACGCCCGCTGGGACGATCAAGTTGCTACCGACCAAGCTCACGCCATTGCTGAACGTTGGGGCGGTGTTGTAGTCACTCGTTGCAGTCGCTGTACCGCCACCCAAGGTGTAGGCGTAGGTCGACGCAATTGTGGTACCCGATGTCAAGGACACGGTGTACGTCAGGTTATTCCCTTCCACTACATTACCACCACTGACCACTGTACTAATCG
>NZ_JAGSPJ010000061.1 GCF_018139545.1 Affinundibacterium fentianense
CGCCGGCACCGGTCACGCCACCGATCACCAATGGCAAACTTTCTGGGGAGGCACTGTCGACGATCGTGTCGTCGATCGTCGCCACCGTTACGGTGAAGCTAGACACGCCCGCTGGGACGATCAAGTTACTACCGACCAAGCTCACGCCATTGCTGAACGTTGGGGTGGTGTTGTAGTCACTCGTTGCTGTCGCTGTACCGCCACCCAAGCTGTACGCATAGGTCGAGG
>NZ_JAGSPJ010000001.1:0-612565 GCF_018139545.1 Affinundibacterium fentianense
CATCCCGAACAGGACCGTGAAACGACTTTGCGCCGATGATAGTGCTGCAACCAGTGTGAAAGTAGGTCATCGTCAGGCTCTTATACCAGAAAGCCCCTGATTCCAACGAATCAGGGGCTTTTGCTTTGCAGATTCAGAAAAACAAATTCTGCATCTCGGTTGTGACCGAGACCTCGACGCTTCAAATCTCGACCCTTCAAGCTGCCTCACAGCTACTCTATAGAATCCCACCACAAATACCTCTTCAGTCACGCTTGTTTGCGAAGCTTCATTCGTTGATAACCGCGAATTCTCCAAATTCGAACAGACCGGATCTGATTGGAACCAAGCGTCTATATTCCTGTCCAATGTGCACTCGTTATTACTTTGGTCTATGGTAAAGTTTGTTCATTTAAAGATAATAATTACACGGAGTTTGCTATGCATTTTGGCTACAGTCGAAGCTTTTTCATTGCGATGTGCTTGGTTTCGGGAATCAGCACTGCTGCTGACGCTCCAAAGAAAAAGTGGGATGTGAATTCACCTACCGGGGAATCAAAAACCATTCAACTTGATATCAAAACTGGTACATGGATGAGTGTTGATGTGAGCCCAGATGGCAAAAAAATTCTCTTAGATATGCTTGGAGATATATACGTAATGCCAATCGAGGGTGGCGAGGCTAAGGCTTTGACGCATTCCATGGCTTGGGAAATGCAAGCACGCTTTTCACCTGATGGTAAGCAGATTACATTTATGTCCGATGCAGGCGGAGGCGACAATGTGTGGGTGATGAATGCAGATGGTTCTGACCCTCGCGCTGTCACGAAAGAAGATTTCCGTCTGCTGAATAACCCAGTGTGGCATCCAAATGGGCAATACATCGCCGCCCGTAAACATTTTTCAGGCACCCGATCACTAGGTTCTGGTGAAATTTGGATGTATCACATAAGTGGTGGCTCTGGTATTCAGATCAATGAAAAACCAAATTGGCAGAAAGATTTAGGTGAGCCAGCGTTTTCACCTGACGGTCGTTACATCTACTATTCTCAAGATACAACTGGAGGTTCCTCATTTGAATACAATAAAAATTCAAATGGACAAATTTACCAGATATTCCGTAAAGACCTAATCGAAGGCAAGACAATTTCATTCGTGAATGGACCTGGCGGTGCTGTACGGCCGACGCCATCACCAGACGGGAAGTATTTGGCTTTTGTGCGTCGGATTCGCAATCAAAGCACCTTGTTTTTGAAAGATTTGAAAACAGGTGAAGAAACCCCAGCCTGGGCGCATTTAGAGCGAGATATGCAAGAAGCGTGGGCGGTACACGGGGTATATCCGGCATTTGCTTGGATGCCAGGGGCGAAAGAAATTGTGGTTTGGGCGCAAGGAAAAATTTGGCGCGTCGATCCATTCACTAAGAACGCAAAAGAGATTCCATTCCATGTGAAAGATACGCGTGAAATACGTCCTGCTGTTCGATTCACCACTGAAGTTGGTACGGATCAATTTGATGTCAAGCAATTGAGATGGGTTAATGTTTCTCCAAAAGGTGACAAGGTACTGTATTCTGCCTTGGGGCATATTTACTTGCGAGACTTACCTAATGGTACACCTCGGCGTTTGACCAAACAAAGTGAGCATTTTGAATATTTTCCACAGTTTTCTAGGGACGGAAAATCTGTGGTGTATGCCACTTGGGATGATCATTCAACAGGTTCGATTCGTCTGTATGATCTTGATGCGAACCGCGAGCAAGTCCTAACGAAAGAGCCAGGAAAATATATTGATCCCACGGTAGCCCCCGATGGAAAAACGGTAGTCTATCGAAAAGTCCGTGGCGGATATTTGACAACGCCATGGTTCGGCATGGAAAACGGGGTCTACGCGGTAAGTTCCGATGGGAAATCGCCCCCACGATTGCTTGCTGAGGACGGCGAAAATCCACAGTTTGCATCTGATAGCAGCAGCTTATATTTAACCCGCACCAAGTATACGAGCGAGGTAGATTGGTCGACCTCGTTATTTCGCGTCAATTTGAATAAGTCCGAAGAGTTTGCTGTTGCACGCGGTGATTTTGCTTCGAATTTCTCTGTATCTCCCGACGGTAAGTGGTTGGCCTTTACTGAACGTTTTCATGTATACGTCATGCCTATGCCGGCTATCGGAAAGGCTATCACGGTAGGTGCGAAGGCTGATGCAGTGCCGGTAAAACAGTTAGATGTTAACGCTGGTGACTATTTGCATTGGTCTGGAGATAGTAAGAAATTGCATTTCAGTCTAGGTGATCAGCTTTTTACGAGTTCGTTGATTGATACATTTAGCTTTATAGAAGGCGCACCAAAAGAATTGCCTAAGCCTGTTGAAAGTGGAATGCCAATCGGTTTCCGCACTTCGTCCGATAAACCCACTGGCGTCACTGTTATTTCTGGTGCCCGTGTCGTTACGATGCGGGGAGATGAGGTGATTGACAATGCTCGTATTGTGATTCGAGATAATCGAATTGCTGCAGTTGGGAAAGTTGACGAAATCTCTGTTCCAGCAGGTGCAAATGTTATCGACGCGAAGGGGAAAACGATTATTCCTGGATTGGTGGATGTTCATTGGCATGGTGGAATGGGAGAGTCTGAGATTATTCCTCAACAGAGTTGGGTAGATTATGCCTCGCTCGCTTTCGGTGTCACGACTATCCATGATCCATCGAATGATACATCGGAGATTTTTACGCATAGTGAAATGCAAAAAGCAGGGCGCTTGGTTGCGCCAAGGATTTTCTCGACAGGGACAATTTTGTATGGTGCAAAAGCCAATTTTAGTGCAGTGGTGAACAGTTATGATGATGCGTTAACTCATCTCAAGCGACTCAAAGCTGCCGGAGCAATTTCTGTGAAGAGTTACAACCAGCCTCGTCGAGAACAGCGCCAACAAATTCTGGAAGCTGCTCGTCAAACGAATATGATGGTTGTACCCGAGGGCGGTTCATTGTTTCAGCACAATATGACGATGGTGGTGGATGGGCACACTGGTGTGGAACACTCGATTCCCGTAGCAAATGCCTATGAAGATGTGAAGCAGCTCTGGTCACAGACAACGGTCGGATACACACCTACTTTAATCGTTGGATACGGTGGACTTGATGGCGAACATTATTGGTACGCAAGAACCGACGTTTGGAAGCATCCAATCTTGTCACGTTATGTTCCGCGTTCCGTTTTAGAGCCGCGTAGCGTGCGTCGTGAAACAGCTCCAGAAGAAGACTTTAATGTCTTCAATATCGCACGCACCGCGACCGAATTGCAACGGGCAGGCGTGCCAGTTAATCTTGGCGCACATGGCCAACGTGAGGGCCTTGGAGCTCACTGGGAAATGTGGACCTTGGCACGTGGCGGGATGACACCAATCGAGGTCATACGATCTGCGACGCTAAATGGTGCGAAATATCTTGGTATGGACAAAGATATTGGATCATTGGAAGTCGGTAAATTAGCGGACATGGTGATTCTGAATGGTGATATTTTGAAAGATATTCGAAATTCCGATCAGATTGCCCATGTTATGTTGAATGGACGGTTGTATGAGGTAAATACGATGAATGAAATCGGTGCACGTAATAAGGCACGCAAACCATTTTTCTTTGAGGGTAAGAATGGTGTCAATGTGCCAGTCAATGTACAAACTTATGGCGATGGACATGGACATTAAATTTGTTGCGTAGGGCCTGACTAGGCTCCCTTAAAAGCCATGGCATTTTCCGTGCTATGGCTTTTTCTTTTTAGGGGCAGCATTTCTAGCTTGTTTTTTGTGCCCTTAAGTTCCCTCTCAATTTTGCCTACACAGTTTTTGAGCATAACTGTCAGTCTAGAATTAGAGGCTGCATTATTAAAAGCGAAGAAAAAGTCCTATTTTGCTATTAGAAAAGCAAGTTTTGTGAATTGTGTTTCTGCATCATTGTGTAAATCCTTTAGAATAGAGGGTTACAACATTTTGTGTTCGCTGGGTTAGATTCGGTGGCACGTCTAAGCAAAGTACAGCATGAATATCTCAAACACCCAAGAAATCGTCGAAGAACTCCGCGCAGGTCGGATGGTAATTTTGGTCGACGAAGAAGATCGTGAAAATGAAGGCGATTTAGTGCTTGCCGCTGAATTCGTTACGCCAGAAGCCATTAATTTCATGGCGAAATATGGTCGTGGACTGATATGTTTGACATTGACTGAAGAACGTTGTGATCAATTGAATCTCGCCATGATGTCGAGTCGTAACGGTACCGCGTATGGTACTAATTTTACGGTTTCTATTGAGGCTGCGGAAGGCGTTACCACAGGTATCTCAGCTGCTGATCGTGCGCGTACGATTCAGGTAGCGGTTGATCCTAATATGACGGCAGACGATATTGTGCAGCCGGGCCATATTTTCCCTTTGAAGGCGCAAAAGGGAGGGGTTTTGATGCGAGCTGGTCATACAGAAGCGGGTTGCGATCTTGCGGAATTGGCAGGCCTCAATCCTTCTTCCGTGATTTGCGAGATCATGAAAGATGATGGCACGATGGCGCGCTTGCCAGATTTACTTGAGTTTGCAGCAACGCACGGGCTCAAGATCGGCACCATCGCCGATTTGATTCGATATCGCAGTCAAAACGAAAGTATGGTGCAACGAGTTGCTGAACGACCAATGCACACGGTTCATGGTGTTTTTAATGCGATTGTCTACCGCGATATTCCGAGTAACTCAGCGCATTTGGTATTGGTGCATGGCGACATCAATCCTGATACTGAAACCTTGGTGCGGGTGCATCAGCCAGTGTCGATTCTCGACTTGCTGGAAACTCAAGTCACCACACATTCATGGAATATTGCGAGTGCATTACAAGCGATACAAACCGCAGCAAGTGGCGTGATGGTGCTACTGAATTGTGAAGAGACCGCAGAGCAGCTGTTTTCACAATTTAATGCATTGAATACGCCTGAGAAGAAACCGCAAGGCCGAGCTGCGCGTATGGATTTACGGACTTATGGAATTGGCGCACAAATCTTGCGAGATGTTGGCGTTGGCAAGATGCGCTTGCTCGCAAATCCACGTAAGATGCCTTCCATGACAGGATTTAATTTGGAAGTAACAGGCTATCTTGATAGTCCAGCAAAATAATTAATGCCGAGTTCACTTTTGTGTGAGCGAGGAAACGAATTTAGTGCGACCAGGTCGCGAAAAGGAATGAAAATGACAGTAGGACATTACGAATCAAATTTAGATGGCGCTGGGGTGCGTGTTGGCATAGTTCAAGCTCGTTTTAACGAGAATGTCGGCGAAGGCTTACTAAGTTCCTGCCTCGCAGAATTGAAACGCCTTGGTGTAATGGACGAGGATGTCTTACATGTCACCGTGCCAGGCGCGCTAGAAGTGCCTCTCGCTTTGCAAAAATTAGCTGCAACTCATCAGTTTGACGCGTTGATTGCTTTAGGTGCGGTGATTCGTGGTGAGACCTATCACTTTGAGTTGGTGTCGAATGAATCTGGTGCGGGAATTACTCGGGTAGGTTTGGATACCGGTATTCCTATCGCGAATGCAATTCTGACGACCGAAAATGATGAGCAAGCAGAAGTTCGCATGCATGAAAAAGGGGCAGATGCTGCTCGCGTTGCGATCGAAATGGCGAATTTGACCCTAGCACTAGAAGAGCTCGCCGAAGCGACAGAAGACATTCATTATGAAGCAGATTAATTTGTAATGTATAGGCATTACTACGACAAAATACGAAGGCAAAACTATGACAAGTACATCACAACACGCTAATCCAAATAAGAGTCGCTCACCACGTCATCGCGCGCGTGAGTTTGCATTGCAAGGTATCTATCAATGGCTCTTGAATAATGAAGACTCTGGGGTGATTGACGCGCATATTAGAGAGGCGCATGGATTCGATAAGGCAGATCGCGAGCACTTTGACGTACTATTGCACGGTGCCATTAATCATTCGATTCAATTGCGGGAAGAATTTGCCCCTTTCATTGATCGTGGAATCGGACAACTCTCACCAATTGAACATGCGGCATTATTGATCGGTGCGTTCGAACTGAAAAATCACATCGAAATTCCCTACAGAGTTGTGATCAATGAGGCGGTCGAGTTGACTAAGTCGTTTGGCGGTCAAGATGGCCACAAATATGTTAACGGTGTACTCGACAAGCTTGCAGCGAAGCTTCGCGCAACAGAAGTAAATGCGAAATAAATTTGTCGCGTTGTTAATTGGAGTTGACGCTTTATTCTAGTTTGATTTTCGATAAGAAAAGCCAGAGAGAAATTCTGGGGCCGAAAATGGTAGTGTCTTTACACAATCAAACTCTCTGTCTTCACAATTTGGAATCCCATCAGATCAATTATCTGCATATTCGAGTGTTAATAGCTGAGCTTCGTTTAGAAAATCCGCGGGTCTTCAAGTTCACTATGAGTTGCAGATAGAGAAATGAACTGTGGCTTCCTTCGGAGCGTTGCGTATAAATACGTGTAGTTGATTCAATGAATAAGCTTGGCTAACATATTCAATACTCGACTACCGATTAGCATTTATTGTCAGACTCAAAACTATATTCTAGCAATACTTGCGAAGCGTCAGCGCCGGCAGTACTCCAAGTTGTTCTGCCGTGCCCTCTAATACCAGCGAAGTCACCAGTTCCAGATCCAGACACGACATTTAAAGTGCTGATAGATTGGCCTGATTTCACAGATCCAATATGTTGAAGTATAAAACCACCAACACGATTACCGATTCGGCCATTTAGATATTCCAATCCTACGAAGTTTGATGCTCCATTTGCATTGGCAAATGCCAAACACTCAAAACGGGACTCCGCTTCGATGTCTCCGAGATAAAGGTGAGTAAGCTTTGAACGTCGCAATCCGGTGGTCAAATCCAATTTCTCATCCATTCCAAACAACTTTATTGTTCCACATGCCAACATATTCGCTCTCCCCCAAGGCGTTAAAGCAAAAAAGCAATATTTAAAATTAATTTCTAATAATCACTTTGCATTTTGATTGCTTTTTTTTGTTTTATTATTTTTTGCGCAGGACTTGTTGTCTCTATTTGTCGCTTTTGATTTTGAGTATTTCAAAAAAACACTATTATGTCTACTAACAAAATCACATACTTTATGTTGATTTGTTATTGTGTTTTTGTTGTTGAAAAAATATTTTAGCTCAGAATTGGCATGATTATGATGAAATTTAGACAAATTGAGGCTTTTCGTTGCCTGATGGTTGCGGGAACAACGATTGGCGCAGCGCGAAAGATGAATGTTACACAGCCAGCAATTAGCCGCTTAGTTGCAGATTTGGAGGATTCGTTAGGATTTCGACTTTTTAGTCGTGCAAAAGGTCGATTGGAGCCGACGACCGCCGGAGTTAGATTTTTTCGGGCAGTCGAGGAAAATTTTTTAGGGTTGGAGCGCTTAACTCAAGTTGCGAACAATATTCGAAATGATGCACCTGAAGGTATTTCTGTCGCTTGTCTCTTCGTTCTGTCGACGACTTTAATGCCATTAGTATTGAAAGAATTTTTTAAGTATCATCCTGAAGTCCCTGTGACTGTTGACAGTTGCAACGGGCCAGAAATATTGGTGCGGCTTCAAGATATGAAAGTTGATATGGCGGTGGCTCTGGATTTTCCACCCTTTGCGGGTGTCGAGGTTGAGAAGATATTGCGTGTCAATGTTATGTGCGCTATGCCGGAAGGACATCGTTTGTGCTCCAAGGAAGTGATCTATCCAAGCGATTTGGATGGTGAAAACATGATTGGATGGATTCCAATAATTTCACAAAACTACGAGAAGGAATTTCAAAGTTTGCAAGATGCCAAAAGTACGCCACGTAATGTAGTTAAAACACATACATCGCACACGCGTTACGCAATGGTTGCAAGTGGGTTGGGTTTGTCGATTGTCGAGCCATTTGCCGCAAAGATTTGGCAAGCTCATGGTGTGGTTGTTAGGCCTTTTTCTGAGAAGATTAGTTACGAATACGTACTCGCCTACCCAGGCGGAGGTATACGTTCTCAGTTATTAGCTGATTTTCGTGATGCAGTGATGAAAGTTGCCAGCGAATACGACTTTGGATTTGACGCGCGACCAAATACGTGTAGATAAGGGCGTGTGAACAATTTTGATTATCGATTTTAGATATAAAAAACGCCTATTGAGAAATAGGCGTTGGGATCAAATCAAGTCTAATTCTAATCGTCGAACTAGTCAGATGCCACCAGCTTGGCCAATCAAATTATTTGATTGTTGTGTAATTTCTTCACCGCGTTTCTCTGTATTGACTTCTTGGGGTCTAGAAATCATGCTCGGTTTTGCTGTTGTCGAAAAAATTGAAACTGATTTTCCGGCTGCGACATCTTTGAGGCGTTTATATTCGGCCATCACGAGGTTGCCATAGCCACCATCGGTCTCGTTGTCAGCCGCTCCAACATATCTCTTTAGGCCTGCCTCAATTGACCCTGCACTACTTACGTAGTCACGGAGGATCATTGCGCCAACTTTGATGTTGGCAACGGGATTTAATGCCGCCTTGATTCCACCAAGGTCGGAAAATTTATCATGGTGAACTTTGGACATGACTTGCATTAATCCTTGCGCACCGACGGGGCTCTCAGAAAATGGATTGAAGCGCGATTCGATCGCAATGACGCTAAGAATGAGAAGCGGATCAAGTTTGGTTTCTTTCGCTGTCAAATACGCAGCCGAAACCAGCATGTCGATCGCTTCGTTTGCAACACGATAGCGCTTCGAGAGCCAATTCGTCACTAATTGTTGTTGGTGTTGATTGCCGAGCAAGCGCTTTGAACCGAGTTCCGAATCCGAGCTATTTTTAGCTGTTTCATTAGTGTCGACATTTTGAGATACTAACTCAGGTGTCGCCATTAACATCGCGAGATCAGGTTCTGATGCTCTAACACCTGCCGAGATACTACTATCTTCACCAAAAGGGGATAGTTGTCGAAATTTATCTACTAGATCTGGATTAAAAAACATACTGGCCAGTATAAGTAGTGCCAACAGGCCCAAAGCGGATGTGAAGTGCAATAATTTCGTTAAACTGCCTACTTTGTTTTTGCTTGCTAACAAGCGAGCCATCTCTTTTTCCGCAGATAATCGTTTATCTGTTGGACGAGCTGATAAAATTAAATTTTGAAACATACAACCTCCTGAAATTTCGAGAAATGTCACGATGCTGGCAATCGGAGTTGCTTAGCAGTTCATTCTTCGAATCAGAAACATCGTCTACAACTTGAATATAAAATTATAGACGCCGGAGTTTTTCATTCTTTTCGGTCTTGCATCTGCATGGCAGAAAAGAATAAAAAACGTTTTCGGGTTGTTGGCTTTCGCCTAACTTGGTACAGGGAGATTTTTCGTCCCTATATTTGAATGGAAACCCGACTTCCAAAATAATTGCGCAGTTCGAAAAGTGTAACGATCTTTGATTTTGCGCAAACTTTAAAAAATTACTGTAAATCAATTCAGTAGTTTTTTAAGTTGGGCGAATTGTAGGTGCGCATTTATATCGAGTCAATACTAATAAGATTGTTCTTTATAACTTTTGAATCTATTTATTTGTGCTGCGTCGCAGCAAATTCTAATAAAATCAAACACTTGCCGTTGAATTTTAAGAAAAACCCTTGACCATACGATTGCATAAAAAAAGATGAAATATTTGGATTTGCGTGATTTTATTTCCCAATTGCAGCAACAAAATGAATTAAAACAAATAGTTACACCAATTTCTCCACATTTAGAAATGACTGAGATCTGTGATCGTACTTTGCGTGCTGCGGGTCCTGCATTGCTTTTCACGAACCCCAAGGGACATTCGATGCCTGTTTTGGCTAATTTATTCGGAACGCCAAAGCGGGTTGCAATGGGAATGGGCGCTGCTGACATCAGTGAGCTGCGAAAAATAGGGCATGTCTTGTCTTCGCTAAAAGAACCTGAGCCACCTAAAGGCTTCAGAGACATCATGGGTTTGGGATCATTGATCAAGGCTGTTTGGGATATGGCACCCAAAGAGTTACGCAGTGCCCCGTGCCAAGAAATAGTATGGGAGGGAAATGATGTTGACTTAGGTCGCCTGCCGATTCAACACTGCTGGCCAGGTGACGTCGCCCCTTTGATAACATGGGGACTAGTGATTACCAAAGGACCTCATAAGAAACGCCAGAATCTCGGAATTTATCGGCAACAAGTCTTGGCTAGAAATAAAGTGATTATGCGTTGGTTAGCGCATCGTGGGGGGGCGCTTGACTTTCGTGAGCATACTTTGCTCAACAAAGGAAAGCCTTATCCGATCGCTGTTGCCTTAGGTGCTGATCCCGCGACTATTCTGGGGGCAGTTACCCCAGTTCCAGACAGTTTGTCCGAATATCAATTTGCTGGTTTGTTGCGCGGTAGTCGGACTGAACTTGTCAAGGCGATCGGGAGCGAATTGCGGGTTCCTGCTTCTGCTGAGATAGTCTTGGAAGGGCATATATATCCCGACGATTCACACCATAGCGGATTCGAACACGCGCTTGAAGGACCATTTGGGGATCATACTGGCTACTATAATGAACAAGATAGTTTCCCTGTCTTCACCATTGACCGAATCACGATGCGACATAACCCAATCTATCACTCCACCTATACGGGAAAACCGCCAGATGAGCCTGCGGTTCTCGGCGTCGCATTAAATGAAGTCTTTGTTCCACTTCTACAAAAGCAATTCTCTGAAATTACTGACTTTTATTTACCACCAGAAGGTTGTAGCTATCGAATGGCAGTGGTTCAAATTAGAAAGTCGTATGCCGGTCATGCGAAGCGAGTGATGTTTGGTGTTTGGAGTTTTCTTCGGCAATTCATGTACACCAAATTCATCATTGTTGTTGACGAGGATGTCAATATTCGTGATTGGAAAGAGGTCGTATGGGCAATTACAACGAGAGTTGACCCAATGCGTGATACGACGATGGTGGATAATACACCAATTGATTATCTTGATTTCGCGTCACCTGTTAGCGGCCTTGGAAGTAAGATGGGTTTGGATGCAACAAACAAATGGCCGGGTGAAACAAATCGAGAGTGGGGAACGACCATTCAAATGTCGGTTGACGTGAAAACCAGGATTGATCAAATCTGGCAAGAACTAGGTCTTTAGTCTGAAACGTCATAATTTCAATTCACGAAACTCTGTCAATACAGTATAATTCGGGCTGGCGGGCCCCTGCGCATTGCGGCGTGACCAATCTGGTCAGGTCGGGAACGAAGCAGCCACAGTCATTTCCCGTAAGTGCCGCAGATCAGGCTCGCCTCCTACCTATTTTTATTTCTAGCGTCTTCGTTTTTCATACGGCGCGACTCATTTTCTGTGAACATCAAGTTGGGGCTCGCTAAGGGTGTATTTTGTCAACTTGTACTGACACATTTCATTTTTCTTCTTGATTGTTGACTTGCACGTTCCTAGCACTGCAGATCTGAAATGTTAATGAAGCTTAGCTCTATGTGTTGGCTTGAATTTTAGTAGTGCGATGCCATGGCTGTAACGGAAATGCGCGACGCATTCTTCGATTTGATCCTTTCAGTTGACCTGAATTGGTATTGATATTCAACCTCAATTGAATAGAAATGTTTGTTCAATTCGTTTTGTTTGCCTGATCAATGTGGAGAGCTATGCCGAAAGATTCAATCAGATGTTGGAAAATGGCGTTTTGTTGCGTTCTTGTTTTGAGGAACCAAAGAGGTTTGACTTGATTCAGCCGATTTCACCCGATTAATTTGGTTGTATGCGCGCGCGATTTTTGTTGGAGAATATTGACCCCATGTGAGCTGTGATCTGAGTAAAGTGGAGGAATGCTATTGAGGTCTCGTAGGTGAATCGAATAATTGAACGGCAGCGGTTAGGATTCTAAAATACCTACTGCGGTTTTATTGAAAACTCTATAAAATGCCTCGTCGATTGTCGAGCATTCTCGGCTAGAATCGAACAAATAAGTGAGTTGGTTAGCACGGCAATCAATCTATTTAAGATTCGGTGCTGAATGGAATGCACAAAGGATTGAATTTTTTGAAGACTTTGTGTGAAAAACAATAAGGTAAAATTGACAGATGTCTTATCAAGTTTTAGCCCGAAAATATCGCCCTAAGAGTTTTTCAACTCTGGTTGGGCAAGAGCACGTTGTGCGCGCTTTAACTCACGCGCTCGATCAGCAACGATTGCACCATGCTTATTTGTTCACTGGCACACGTGGGGTTGGGAAAACAACATTGTCCCGTATATTGGCCAAGTCATTCAATTGTGAAAAAGGAATCACGGCTCAGCCTTGTGGGCAATGTGAAGCATGTGTTGCAATTGATGCTGGACGTTTTGTCGATTATATCGAAATGGATGCGGCATCCAATCGTGGAGTCGACGAAATGGCTACTTTGTTGGAGCAGGCTATCTATGCACCATCGAATGCGCGATATAAAGTGTACATGATCGATGAAGTGCACATGCTCACGAATCACGCTTTCAATGCGATGTTGAAGACTTTGGAAGAGCCGCCAGAGCATATAAAATTTATTTTGGCGACGACCGATCCGCAGAAAATTCCCGTTACTGTACTTTCAAGATGTTTGCAATTTAATTTGAAGCAGATGCCACCGGGTCATATTGTTGGACATCTTGAAAATATTTTGGGACAAGAACAAATTGAATTCGAAGTGTCGGCTTTGCGATTGTTGGCGCAGGGAGCTCATGGTTCAATGCGTGACGCCCTCTCATTGACTGATCAAGCTATTGCCTATGCTGCGGGTAAGGTTAGCCTTGATGCCGTTCAAAATATGTTAGGGGCTCTTGATCAATCTTATTTGCTTCGCTTATTGGATGCGCTTTTAGTTGAGGATGGTCGATCACTATTGGGTGTGGCGGATGAAATGGCCGCGCGCAGTCTTTCCTACAAAGCGGCTTTGCAAGATTTGGCGACGTTACTTCATCAAATTACGGTTGCGCAATTGGTTCCGTCGGCCTTGCCTGAAGATTTGCCTGAGCGAGCAGAATTGCTCAGATTGGCGCAGGCGTTCGCGAAAGAGGAAATCCAACTTTACTATCAGATTGCCATACATGGACGAAATGAAATTGGACTCGCACCTGATGAGTATGCAGGATTTTGTATGTGTTTAATGCGTATGCTGGCGTTTCGTCCTGCGTCCTCCACGGCTCAAGGAAGTGCATCGAGATCGGATGGTGATGTGGCGGCAAGGCATTCTACCGCAAGTCAGAGTACTGTTCGATCGTCGAACGGCGCTCAAATTTTAAAGCAAGATTTGTCGGTGACCCCGCGTTCAAATAATGCAAACTTGACCGACCAAGTGGCTATCGAACAAATCGCAAAATCAGAATTGATTGAAGATGGAGAGAAAGTTGCTATACCGCTGAGTTCTGCGCTAAATATGCAAGCGCCAGTCCCGAACAAACCGATGAGCCCAGCAATGGCAGCGTTGGCTGCTGCCCGGGCCGGAAGTGCAAATGGCGCGAAAAAGCAAAATGGCATAAAAGCGCCAATGGCTCTGTCCTCCGAATCTCCAAATCAAAGTTCTGTTCCTTCCATAAGCATTCAAGATCGAGAGTCAAGTGCAAAGTCTGAACGAGTAATAACTCCAGCGTCTTCAACCGTACAAGAAATCGCAAAAAGTTCAAATCGCGATTTGGAACCACCTCCATGGGATGATATCGATATTGACCAATATTCCTTAACTCCTACGCACGGGCGGCACAAAGAAATTCAGGAGAGTGATTATTGGAGTGAAGAGATCTCTAATCAAGCGCATAGGCCTGATGCTGCCGAAACAGCAACGGCTGAGTTGCAATTAGAGTCGGAAAATGTTGCTTTAGCTGCAACTGAAATCAATCTTCAGATCACGGAGTCGGCACCACAGTCTGGACGACTCGAGGAGTGGGTCCCATTGACCTCGTCTAGCCAGACTATCGAAAATGCTAGTCGTACTCTCAAACTGCTTCCTGTGCCAGAAATCGAGTGGGATGGACATTGGCCTAATTTGGCAGCGAGCCTACCTTTGCGGGGAGTTGCTCAACAACTTGCACAACAAAGCGAATTGCGTGATTGTGTTATCAATGGCAATGCGGTTTTGTTTAAGCTCTGCGTTCCTTTGCAAACACTGTTGTCAGCAGGTAGTGGAGAAAAGTTGTCGGCTGTATTAAACGAGAAATTTGCGACATTTCAAAGAGAAGTTCGATTGGAATTTGAAATTGGCGCTGTTGAACTGACCGCAAACGCGCAGGCAGTGGCTGAGCGGGCCGAACGTCAAGCGGAGGCAGAAAATTCTATACGAACAGATGGCTTTGTTCAAACACTGATGCGTGAGTTTGGCGCGACGATTTTAACTGGTAGTGTTCGACCAGTATAAGGATTTTGAAACAATGACCCCAAGTTGCTGATCTATCAGACCTTGTAATATGAATTAAATTAGTAAAGGAGAAGTTCTCATGATGAAAAACCAATTGGCTGGCTTGATGAAACAAGCGCAAGCAATGCAAGATAATATGAAAAAAGCGCAAGATCAATTAGCGTTGGTCGAGGTGGAAGGGCAATCTGGTGCTGGATTAGTGCGGGTTGTGATGACTTGCAAAAATGACGTTAAGAGAGTGACGATCGATCCAAGCTTATTAGCCGACGATAAAGATATGTTGGAAGATTTAGTCGCCGCCGCTTTTAATGATGCGGTACGAAAAGCTGAGGCAACAAGTCAAGAAAAAATGGCTGGATTGACAGCCGGTATGCCTCTGCCACCAGGCTTCAAGCTGCCATTCTGAGTTTTTTCGTCGTTACGTATTTGAAAAAAATCGAGGCGCATCCGGTTTAGATCGGGTGCGCTTTATTTATTGAGATAATCGTGTGAAATCATTAGGTAGTTTAGAACAATTGTCTGAAGCGTTGCGGCGCCTACCTGGGGTTGGTCCCAAATCGGCCTTGCGAATGACTTATCATTTACTTCAGCATGATCGCGAAGGCGCGGAGTTAATCGGTCGTGCAATGTTGTCTGCTCTGAACATGGTGCATAACTGCTCGCTATGCAATACTTTCACTGAAAATGAGACTTGCGAACTGTGTTTGAATCAGGAGCGCGAGCGGTCGATGCTGTGCGTTGTAGAGTCTCCCAGTGATCAGCTAATGATCGAGCAAACGATGACCTATAAAGGTTTGTATTTCGTGTTGATGGGGAGATTGTCGCCGTTAGATGGTGTGGGGCCTCAGCATATTCATTTGGAAAAATTAGTACGCAGAGCGACCGACGGCCAAGTGCGAGAGGTCGTATTAGCAACTAACTTTAACAATGAAGGCGAAGCAACAGCGCACTATATAAGTGAAACATTGAAAGCGCGAGGCTTGCTGGTAAGTCGACTTGCTCGCGGCGTGCCAGTTGGTGGCGAGTTGGAATATGTCGATCCAGGGACAATAGCGCGCGCAATGCTCGATCGACGGGTGACTTGATGTCTGCACGAAACCAAGAAAAATCACATGGCCCGTTAGCAGGTATTAAAGTTCTCGAACTTGGTACCTTGATTGCAGGTCCTTTTTGCGCCCGGATGTTTGGAGAGTTTGGTGCTGAAGTGATTAAGGTGGAAACGCCAGATGGCGGTGATCCATTGCGCCACTGGCGAGTTTTAAAAGATGGTACCTCTCTGTGGTGGCGTTTGCAATCGAGAAATAAGAAAAGCCTGACGCTGAATATGAAGTCGAAGGAGGCCCAGGAGATAGCTCGACGATTGGCGCTCGACGCCGATATTATTATCGAAAATTATCGCCCAGGTGTTTTGGAAAAATGGGGGCTTGGATACGAAGATTTGAAGTTGATTAATCCAGCGACGATCATGGTGCGTTTATCGGGCTATGGCCAATCTGGTCCGCTCAAAGATTTCCCCGGCTTTGGTGCGGTTGGGGAATCGATGGGAGGACTACGCTATGTATCAGGTCATCCTGATCGACCACCAGTTCGCGTTGGTATCTCAATAGGCGATTCAGTTGCAGCGCTGCATGGCGTGATTGGTGCCATGATGGCATTGCGACATCGAGATGTCACAGGTGGGCGCTGGAATAAAAAGGAAGGTGCTGAATTGATTGCTGGGCAAGGACAAATGGTCGATGTTGCCTTATATGAGTCAGTCTTTAATTTGATGGAATCATTGGTTCCAGAGTTTGATTTTGCTGGAGTTGTTAGAGAGCGCACTGGTGGCGCATTGCCGGGGATTGTTCCATCGAATACTTATACTTGCCAAGATGGAGAGAATATAGTTATTGCGGGAAATGGTGATGCCATTTTTCGTCGATTGATGTTAGCGATCCAGCGAGTTGACTTGGCGGAAGATCCAGAGTTGCAACGAAACGATGGGCGCGTTCCTCGGACCGCAGAGATTGATGCTGCGATTCAGGCGTGGTGTTCGTCAATGCTGATTGATCAAGCATTAACTATCTTGCGTGAAGCGGATGTTCCTGTCAGTAAGATTTATTCTGTGCGCGATATGATGGCTGATCCGCAATTTCAGGCTCGTGACATGTTTGAGCAGCACCATTTCTCAGATGGGGCGCCAGTGAAATTTCCTGCGATTAGCCCGAAGTTATCAAAGACTCCTGGCGTGACACATTGGATGGGGCCGGAGTTGGGCGCCCATTCAGAAGAAATTTTAATATCGCTGGGATATACTTGTTTAGAGATCGATGAATTGCGCAAGCGAAAAGTGATATAGCACTTTTCGCTCTCAGCGTATTCCACCTAGATTGGACTTCGAATTGGTTTGGAAATACCCTAGGATAAGGTTTTTAAATATTCTCTTATCCCAGCAAGTAGCATTTCGACTGCCATCGCTGTAAGAATCAAACCCATGAGGCGTTCGACGGCAGTCATTGTACGTTCGCCCAATGCGCGTTGCATTCTTTCTGCGCTCAATAGGACAATCAACCAAACGATCGCAACCGCGATTAGTGCGGCAACGTGAATCGCGACATCGAGACGACTGTCAGACGAAAATAGTAAAACCGTTGCAAGCGATGAAGGGCCTGCAAGAGCGGGAATCGCTAATGGGACAATAAACGGCTCACTCTCACCTTCGGTTCCCCCGAACACTCCGCCTTCTTGAGGAAACACCATTCTTAGTGCAATCAAGAATAGGATGACACCACCACCAATTCTCAAGGATACTTCAGATAACTGCAAGGCTTCAAGAAAGTGCTTGCCAAAGAACATGAAGAGGAGCAACAGGATAAAAGCGATTGCACATTCTCGAACGACAACTTGCCAACGTCGCTCTGGAGAGACTTTCGAAAGAGCACTGACAAAGATAGGGATGTTGCCAAATGGGTCTGTGACTAGAATGAGCAGAATAAGTGATTGAAAAAAATCTTGAGTCATTTAATTGTTTCTCACCTTTGTTATAGTTAATTAATGCTCGAGTGTTTTCTCTATGCATTAGGTGGCGGTTTTCTAAGTATTCATTACACGCAATTCTGGGGGCGAAAAAGGTTTCGGTCAATCTTGTTTTGTGCAGGGCTATTAAGGCGAGAAAATATCTTTGTGTTTTGCCGTAAAATCTCCTTGTCTCGATCGAGATGTTAAAGTACTGACCGAGCAAATTATTCACTTTTAGAAAACGCTGAGAAATGATCACAAACAAAAAAATACGACCAGACACTCCCTGTGTTGCCGTTTGTTCGACAACCTTTGACGAGGTTTGCAGAGGATGTGGTCGGACGGTTGCCGAAGTTGCGGATTGGGTATTTATGAGCCAAGACGAGAAAGATAAAGTTTGGGATCGGATTTTGGCGCAAGGTTTTCCTCGCCGCAATTAAATTCTATGATGTAAATAGTTGTAATGAAATTTAACGTCATCATTAAGTCAAATTAAAATATTGTAGAAGTGAATTCTGTCCGAATTATTCTTCTACAAGAGATTCTAATGGCATCTTTGTGCTGAATTCGTGTTAGGATTTCCGACTTAAGCTTTTAATATTTTTTTTCGGTGATCGAGAGCGGTTTGCGTCATTCAATCTGCTTGATCGGCCGATATTTTTATCAAAATTAACCAATGTAATGAGAATGCAATGAAGAATGTTCGTTTTAAACAGAATCCCAATAAGTTTGCTTTTACAAATGGTTTTACTTTGATTGAAATTATGATTGTGTTAGTCATCATGGGCATTTTGGCTGGGTTAGTAGTGCCAAAATTAATGGGACGAACCGATGATGCTCGCGTATTGCAAGCAAAGCAGGACATCTCGACGATGCTCGGTGCCTTGAAAATGTATAAGTTGGATAATTTGCGTTATCCGACAACAGAGCAGGGCCTACAAGCTTTAATCACTAAGCCAACTTCAGGGCCTGCTGCTAATGGGTATAGATCGGAAGGCTATATTTCTAAATTAGCCAAAGATCCTTGGGGAAATCCCTATCAATACGCCTCGCCGGGCTTGAAGTCTGAAATTGAAATCTATTCCTATGGACAAGATGGCAAACCTGGAGGTACAGGCTATGACGCTGATATCGGGTCTTGGGATCTGTAAATAGCGCTCGTGTCTATTTATCACAAAAAACAAGGCGATTTTCGGCAAACTGGCTTCACTTTGCTAGAACTGCTTGTCGTGTTGGTCATTATGGGCATCATGCTCGGTGCCGTCACCTTGAACGCAGTGCAGAGCGTACATCAGCGATTGCAAACTGATGCGCAAAGAATCTCATTATTGTTGCAATTGGCTCGAGAAGAAGCCATTGTGCGGAATCGCCAAACGGCTTTTGAGGTGTTTGAGCAAGGCTACCAATTTATTGTGTTGAATGATAATAAGTGGGAAAAAATTGCTGATTTAGATACTTTGCGTGCGCGTCAATTCACTTTTCCCGAAACCAAGCTGAGTATTATTTCAAATGATCCAATCAGCGCTGAAAAATTGCGTATCGTGTTTGGACGGGAGCCAGTATCGCGACCTTTTACTATGATTCTGCGCGTCGGTAGCGATCAAGTATCGATCAATGCAGATGGTGTTGGACATTTTGTCGTAGAGTGAGTCAAATGTATCTAGCAAAAACAGGCAAGTTTGTTACTCTCAAAAATAGCGGATTTACATTGCTTGAAGTTCTGGTCGCTTTAGTCATCGTTGGCACTGTTCTCGGCGCAAGCTTACGCGCTGTCGCGAGCCTTGCTCAGAATAGTAGCGGTCTGCGTGCCACGATGATGGCCAATTGGTCTGCCGAAAATCGGTTGGCGCAAATTCGTTTGGGTAAGGAATGGCCTGAAATAGGGGAGCGTAGTTTTCCTTGTTCACAGGGGGAATTGAATTTACTTTGTGAAGAACACGTACTTTCAACTCCGAATCCATCTTTCCGTCGAGTTGAAGTGTTGGTATTTGATGCGAATAATATACAGCGTCGTTTGGCAAAGCTGACGCAGGTGGTTCCTAATGCGCCTTAAAATGATCTATCGCAATGCTGGCTTTACTCTGATTGAATTACTGGTGGCAATCGCAATTTTGGCGATTATCGCGGTGATGGGCTGGAGTGGCTTAGATAGCATTATTCGCGCTCGTCAGACATTGAACCAAGAATTGGAGCAGAGCCGTGGCGCGCAAATTAGTTTTGTACAGCTCGAGAATGATTGTGCCCATCTTGTTAGCGAAGCACACTTGCCTAAGCGTGAAAACCTGCGTGCCTTTGACACCCAATTGATTTTGGTGAGAACTGTGTATGAAGATAATCGGCCGCCTCAACTTCAAGTTGTTGCCTATAAGTTGGAAAATGGAGTTTTTTCTCGACGCGAGTCTGTTGCGACTCGTGATTTGAGAATTTTGGATTCATACTGGCAAAGTGCCATTAGCAGTACCGATAACATGCCTGTCGTGGCGCTGCAGCGCGATGTTTTGTCGTTTCAAATGCGTACTTGGAATAATGATGAAAATACTTGGCGAGTTGCTGGCACAGATTTGGCAACGGACACCCGCGGAGCTGTCGCAATTAAACAAGGTAAAGAACCACCGCGTAAGACTGGGCTCGAAGTGACGATGCAATTGCGAAATCAGGCCAACCCTTTGCTAAAAATTTTCTTGCTGGGTGCAGCATGAACTTGTTTAAGCAACGTGGCGTGGCGGTGGTGACGGCACTATTGCTCACCACGCTCGCGATCACAATTGTTGCCAGTCTTTTTTGGCAGCAGCAAGTCCAAGTACGCTCCATTGAAAATCAACGTTTTCAATTACAAAAGAAATGGGTTTTGCGTGGAGCGCTGGATTGGGCAGGTCTTATTCTTCGCGAGGATAGACGAATCAGTAAAGTTGATCATTTAGGCGAGCCATGGGCGGTTAGTTTGGGCGATACTCGGCTCGACCAATATGTAGAGAATGGAAAAACAGATACTGAAGATAGTGACGCGACATTGTCTGGCCAAATTAGTGACGCTCAGGCCAAATATAACTTAACAAATTTAGCGGCGAATGGTCAAGTTGATCCGCGTGAGCTTGCTGTCTTCGCCAAATTGCTAAGTAATCTCCGGCTAGATCCCAGTTTGGCGCAGCAAGTTGCCGTGCAAATTGCTCTCACGCAAGAACGCGTTGTCGCGGGTCCTGATAAGCCTGGTGATAGTTCAAAAAAACAGGAAGATAGCGGTGCCGGAAAGTTGGGGGGCGGCTTGAGCGGGGCAAATACAACGCTTCATGGGGGACTTTCATCTGTTGGTCTATCGACAAGTTCCAATTCCGAAGTACAATTCTTGAAATTTAGTCAAATTGAAGATTTGCTCGCTGTGCCTGGCTTCAACTCCTCGATGATTTTTCGCTTAAGAAACTTTGTTACTGTGTTGCCTCGTGTAACCAAGATAAACGTCAATACTACTACTGCGGAAGTCCTCTCTGCTCGTTTAGAAAATGTCAGTTTGAGCGATGCGGCGTTGATGATTGCAAGCCGTGATCGCGCCTATTTCCTTGATTTCGAGAGATTTCGAATGAACTTTCAAGATAAGGTGCAGGAATCGGATAGAAATTTTTTGGAATTTCAATCAAATTTTTTTGTGGTGAACGGTAAGGTTAAGTTAAATCGCTCATTACTTGAAGTTGACGCCTTGTTCGAGCGAGATGATACAAAGACACAAGTCCTTTGGATCAAGGAAAATTGAATAAGATGCGATAGAAGTTGGAATACGAGTAGACGATAGCAATTGCAATTGCTCGAAATAGACAAATAAAAAGAGAATGCATTTATGCATGAGGGTGTAGGAGAACATGGCAAGTACGCTTTATATACAAATTCCATCTAAGTCTGCTTTGGAAGACTTAGGTCCATGGAATCAGCACCAATTTTCCTATTGCTTGGCAAGTTCGGACAAAAGAATAATCCAGCAGGGCCAGCTTGATTTTAAAACTGCGCAAGAGATGATCAGCAGAGTGGATTTGGTCACGTTTTTGCTGTCAGGGAGTGATGTAAGTTTTGTGGACTTGCAACTTCCTCCTATGCCGTTTGCTAAGTTGAAAAATGCCTTCCCCAATTTATTGGAAGAATTTGTCCTCAGTGATCCTAGTGAGCTTTTATTCGTTGCTCATCCACCTCAAGATGGACGTTGTCGTGTTGCGGTTGTTGCTCGCGATTGGATGGAACAAATTTATGGTTTAGGGTCGCAATTAGGTGCGACCAGAATCGCAGCTTACGCGATGTCTGATACTCTAATTGCTGATGATAATCAGATGACCGTCGCTATTGATCTTTCAGCCGCCAACCATCGCGCTTTTCAAGTGACTGCGCGTAGCTCGGACAATACGACTGCTGGTTTGGATATTGATATCGGCAGCTTGCCTTTTGATGCGCCAGAGAGCGTTGAACAGTTGCGAAATGCAATAATGATCCTGACGCAAAATCGTGATTGTGTCATTTTTCTGTCGCCAAATCTCGCCACGACTCTTTCGGAGAGTGCGCTTCAATTGACTGAGTCAGTACAGATACGTGCATTAGATTGGCAAAGCAAAATTGCAGGTTATTCAATTCAAAGTTTGAACTTGCTGTCGCCCCTTGGAATCGGAGGTAAACACAGTTTTGATTGGCTGAAATGGCGCTGGTCTATCACATTGGTGCTAGCGATGTCGCTTATTAGCTTATCCGCCCTGAATTGGAAATGGCTCAGTATGAAGAGAGAATCGGATAATGTTTCGGATTCAATTCAAGCTGCTTATCGGAACGCCTTTCCAAAAGAGCCTGTTTCGCGCGATCCTTTATTTCAAATGCAGCAAAAAATTAATGCAGCAAAAAAATTGTCCGGACAGTCTGGGAATGATGATTTTTTAGTCTTAAGTGCTCAGTTTGCTTTTGTTTGGGGACAGTTCGTGCCAGCGCAAAACTTAGCGACGATTGCCACTATTGAATATCGTGAACGCAGCTTGTTTGTTACGCCTAAAAATCTTGGAGATGTTCCTATAGACCTCGTTAGGAATGCTTTGAAGGAGCGAAAGTTGAAGCTTGATGCACAAGATGGTGTCTTAAAGATCTCTGTTGATGTAGGTGGGATGTAATGAATCGAAATGAAATTTTGAATGAGTTGCGAGAAAACTGGAATCGTCGCGAGCTGCGAGAACGTCGGATTTTGATTGGTGTCGCTCTGATCGTCATATCAAGTTTGGTTTTTTTACTTGGCGTTAGCCCTGCGATGGATGGAATAAAGAATTTGGAAAAATCCTTGCCAGAACTAAAATCTCAAGCAGCTAGTATGGCGAATATGGCAGCGCAATATGAGCAATTGGCGAAAAATGTCGCGGAGAATATTCCACCAATTACGCGCGAGACCATTGAGTCGACTTTAAGCCGTCGAAGTATTAAGACGCAGTCACTGACGGTATCGAACGATATTGTGCGCTTTCAGGTCAACGTCGTTGCTTACTCAAATATGATGGAATGGATTTTGGAAATGCAAAAAGCGGCACGCTTGACCGTTGAAGAGGCAAAGGTCACAGCTTTGACTGACCCTGGTCAAGTGAGTATCGTCATCACCCTAAGACAGCAGCGCTCCGGAAGTTAGTATGCAAAGAAAAACCGTGCTTGGCTTGATTTTGGTTGGTGTGTTGAGCGTGTTCGGCACAGTAATTTATTTTCTACCTGCGAGCTGGGTAGGTATTCTCTTGGAAAGACAGACATTAGGGCGAGTGAGCCTTGGCGATATTCAAGGTAGTTTTTGGCAAGGGTCGGCCTTCTTGGGTGTGGCTGTCGATCGCAGCTCTCCATTGACGCCTTTGTTTCCTGGACGCTTTAGCTGGAAAATTTCTCCAGCTTTGTTACTAGGGCAAGTAGCAGTTCATGTTGAAAATAATGCTGCAATGTCGGCGCCACTGAGAATTACTGGGAATCTGCACACATGGCAAATCAGCCCAGCGAGCATTCGCTTGCCACCAGAACGACTTGAAGGATTTGGAGCTCCGCTCAATACCATAGGCCCTACAGGTAAGATCAATTTGCGTTGGGGGGCGTTAAATATTGAACGAGCAGAAAATGCTTTGATGCTGGTTGGGAATATGCATTTGGAATTGCAGGAGATGGCTTCAAGAATAAGTTCGATTAGGCCTTTGGGTAGCTATGACTTGAATATACTTTGGCGTGGAGATAGCGCTGAAATGCAGTTGAGTACAACGGTTGGACCTTTAATGCTTGAGGGACTTGGTGGACTAAAACAAGGCCGATTCCAGTTCACAGGGAAGGCTTTTGCTGATAAAGGACAAGAAGAAAAAATGGCAAATCTATTGAATTTGCTCGGGAGACGTCGCTTTGATGGTGACAAACAATTCATCGCTTTAGAATATAAATGAGACAAACTGTATGAAGAAGATACAAACTATTTCGGCTAGTTATCAAGTTAAATCCCATACAAAAAAATGGCATCAGGCCATATTGCATGCCGCAATGGTCAGCGGTATGGGGTTGTTAGCCGCCAGTGCGACGCAGGGTGCCTGGGCGCAAGAGGCGACACAGAATACAGCGGGACTTAATTTTGTGAATGCTGATATCGAATCGGTCATCAAAGCAATTGGACATTACACAGGCACGACATTTGTGATCGACCCGAGAGTGAAGGGGCAGTTGACTCTCGTCTCAGAGAAACCTCTGACGAAGGAACAGGCTTTTAAGCTGTTAACTTCTAACTTGCGAATGCAAGGATATGCAATCGTTACATCGGACGGATTTTCGAAAGTGGTACAAGAGGCTGACGCAAAATTGCAAGGCGGTCCGACACAAGTCAAAGGTGTGAAAGGCGACCAGATCATCACCCAAGTCTTTCGTATTAATTACGAAGCGGCAAACAACATTGTGACCGCATTGCGACCATTAATTTCACCGAACAATATCATCAACGTCAACCCGGGAAATAATTCCATCGTCATTACAGATTATTCCGACAATATGCGTCGCATGTCAGAAATCATTGCTTTGCTTGACGTACCATCTAATCCTGAATTGGAAATTATCCCGATTAAACACTCGATCGCTGCTGACGTTGCGACAATGGTGACGCGTTTAACTGAAGGAAATCAAGCGAGTGCGGATGCTGGAAGGACTGTCGTTCTCGCTGACTCGAGAACGAATTCTGTGTTGGTCAAAGCCCCGTCAGTAGCACGTGGAAATCTGATCAAATCATTGGTTGCAAAGTTAGATCAACCAACAGAATTGCCAGGTAATGTCCATGTAGTCTATTTAAAAAATGCGGAGGCCGTGAAATTGGCCGCGACCTTGCGTTCAATTTTAAGCGGTGATAGCTCTTTACCTTCGAACTCGAATTCCTCCAACAACAGCACTAGTTTTTCCAATAACGGACAAAGCGGTATAGGTGCTGGGGCTGTACAAGGAAATAATTCTGCATTAACTACATCCGGATCGAATCTGAGTCTGCCAATTAGTACTAACAATAATAGTCAAGGGCAAGCAGGAGGGGCAGGTGGATTTATTCAAGCTGATCCGGCAACGAACACTTTGATTATTACTGCCAGCGATGCGGTGTATCGGAACTTACGCACGGTTATCGATCAACTTGATGCGCGTCGTGCACAAGTTTATATCGAAACTTTGATTGTTGAAGTGTCAGCCAATCGGATGGATGAGTTGGGAGTTGAATGGGCTGGCGCAAGTGGAAACAGTACCAGTAATTATCGTTTGGGTGCAACCACCTCTTATCCAAATCAAAGTACTCTTATTAATTTGGCGTCCGGCAACGCCGCAACACAGGGGCAGGCACTCCTAGGCAAAGGCTTGAACGTCGGTTTATTTCGTCAGATCGGTGGTCAACTCGGTATTGGTGCATTGGCGCATGCTTTGGCAACAGATGGTTCTTCGAATGTACTCTCGGTGCCGAACTTGGTCACCTTGGACAATGAAGAGGCAACTATTATGGACGGCCAGAATGTGGGTATTGTTACTGGACAATACACGACTGCTACGACTGGCACCGCAGGCTCGAATCCATTTCAGACAATTGAACGTAAAGAAATTGGTATTAAATTGAAAGTTAAGCCCCAGATTTCTGAGGGCGGGACAGTGAAATTGGCCATTGCACAAGAAGTCTCCAACGTTGGCGAGCCAGTGGCCGGCGGTGTGGGAATTACAACGACTGTTCGTTCCATTGCGACGAATGTCTTGGCTGAAGATGGCCAAATTATCGCATTGGGTGGTCTGATTCGCGATGATACTCGAGGTCAAACAGAAAAAGTCCCATTTTTGGGCGATCTCCCAGTCCTAGGTAATTTGTTTAAATACAATAGTAAGAAGCGGAATAAAGTGAATTTGATGGTGTTCTTACGCCCCACGGTGATACGCAGCGCGGAAGATAGTAACAATGTTTCTCTAGATCGTTATGATTACTTACGTACTCAGTACCTACGTAGTATGGAGAATGAAATGGATGTGCCATTTCTCAAATTAGAAAAGGGTAAATTAGCTGTCCCTTCAGCACCTGTATCAATCAAAGAACCGACTAAATCGACTGCAACTGTCTCCAAAGAAGGTCAATAACTCGTATGTCAGAAAATCGATTATTGCCATTTGCTTTTGCCCGAGATTATTCGATTCTCGCCAGCCGCCGAAGTGATGTAGAGGGGGCTCCAGTCGAGCTCAAAGTATCTACAGAGACAAAACAAACAGCCATTTTGGAGGCTGGTCGTCGTTTTGGTCGGATTCATTTGAGTTTGTTGACGCATGGGCAATTACTGGAAGAGATTGCTCGCGCCTATGCTGGATCCGGCGGTGATGCAGCCGATGTCGTTGGTGAAGTGGAATCCGATATGGATTTGGCTAAGCTGATGCAAGATATGCCTGCTATTGAAGACTTACTTGAATCGGCGGACGATGCACCCGTAATTCGAATGATCAATGCATTATTGACTCAAGCTTTGCGAGAGGGCGCATCCGATATTCATATTGAACCTTTCGAGCAAATATCCGTTGTGCGTTTTCGAGTTGATGGTGCCTTGCGCGATGTTATCCGGCCTAAGAAAGCGATTCATGCTTCCTTGGTTTCGCGGATCAAGATTATGGCGCAACTCGATATTGCGGAAAAACGTTTGCCGCAGGATGGTCGTATTACTTTACGAATCGGTGGGAAGCCAGTCGATGTCAGGGTGTCGACGCTGCCAACTGGACATGGAGAACGAGCTGTTTTACGTTTGCTCGATAAAGAAGCAGGTAAACTCGACTTGACCAACTTGGGAATGAGCCCAGAAGTATTGACGCAATTTGATCAGTTAATTTCTCAACCGCACGGTATTGTTTTGGTAACAGGGCCAACTGGCTCAGGCAAAACGACAACCTTATATGCTGCGTTATCGCGAGTGAATGCAGGCACGACGAATATCCTTACCGTCGAAGATCCAATTGAATACGAATTGGCAGGGATCGGACAGACTCAAGTTAACGCGAAAATTGACATGAGTTTTGCAAAAGCTTTACGTGCAATTTTGCGCCAAGATCCTGATGTCATTATGATTGGTGAGATTCGCGATTTGGAGACGGCGCAAATAGCAGTGCAGGCTTCTTTAACGGGACATTTGGTTTTGGCAACCTTGCATACTAATGATTCAGCTGCGGCGGTCACGCGTCTACTCGATATGGGCATTGAACCATTCCTTTTGTCATCCTCGTTATTGGGTGTTGTTGCACAACGTTTAGTGAGAAAACTTTGCGGGCAATGTAAAGTACAGGAGATGGGTGTTTGGAAATCCGTTGGGTGTGAACATTGTGGTCATACAGGTTATCAAGGTCGGGTTGGTGTGTATGAATTACTGCTCACAACCGAGGCCATTTCCGCTCAAATTCATCATCAAGCCTCGGAAGCAGAAATTCGTAGTGCTGCGCAGTCCGATGGGATGAAGACCATGCGGGAAGATGGACAACGCTGGCTCGATACTGGTGTCACCACCCATGAAGAATTGCTTCGTGTAACCAAAGAATAATTCAAAAGCGAGCTAATCCGTGCCAGCATTTCGATATGAAGCCGTAGACTCCTCTGGGGGCAATAAAAAGGGTGTAATCACTGCCGATAGTGCGCGAGCCGCGCGGGCAGATCTGCGTGCGCAACAATTGGTTCCGATATCGGTTGAACAAATCGCGAATCAATCAGGAGAGGGCAAGCGTGGAAAATCTATTTTTGGTGAGCATCTAAATACGGTTGAATTAGCCTTGTTCACTCGCCAACTGTCGAGCTTGTTGGAGGCGGGTCTTCCATTGGAGCAAGCATTTTCTGCATTGTTAGAACAAGCAGAGCGAACCTATATTCGAGATCTGATCGCGTCAATTCGATCGGAAATTTTGGCTGGTTCAGCACTTTCGGATGCACTTAAACAGCATCAAAATGACTTTACTGATATTTATTGTGCTTTGGTTGCTTCAGGTGAGCACATCGGTCAATTGTCGAAAGTACTGTCTCGTCTTGCGGATTATATTGAGCGGAGAAATGCGCTGTCTCAAAAGGTCAAATTGGCTTTCACTTATCCCGCTATCGTGACGGTTGTGGCGTTTGCCATCGTAATTTTTTTGTTGACTTATGTGGTGCCGCAAATCGTCTCAGTGTTTGCCAATACAAAGCAGAAATTACCCTTATTGACAGTTATTATGCTGGCGACCTCAGATTTTGTTCGATCCTATGGATGGTTGTTAGTCCTCGCAATAGCGGGTATTACGATGGGATGTCGAAAAGCCCTTCAAAATCCTCAAATTAAGATGCGCTGGCATACTTGGTTACTTGATGCACCGTTGTATGGCAAATTTGAGCGAAGTTTGAATACAGCGCGTTTTTCGAGCACGCTATCGATCACGACTGGATCGGGTGTGCCTATTTTAAAAGCCTTGCAGACAAGTCGAGAAACGCTCTCGAATGTTGCCATGCGTGAGCAAGTTGAAGAGGCAACGAATAGTGTTCGCGAAGGGGTGAGTTTGGCTCGTGCACTCTCAGTACATAAACATTTTCCGCCCATGTTAATCCACATGATTCGCGCTGGTGAGGTCACGGGAGAATTACCAGCGATGTTGCAGCGCGCATCTGCAGCACAGGAACAAGACTTAGAGCGACGTGCATTAACCATTGCTGGTTTGTTGGAGCCACTTCTTATTTTGGCAATGGGGGTTGTCGTTTTGTTGATTGTTTTGGCGGTGTTGATGCCAATTATTGAAATCAATCAATTAGTGCGATAAACATCATGCAAAAAATTTTTAAATTGAGAAAATCGAGTAAGAAATGATAAAGCGATTGCCCATTATTCTGAACATCATCTTGTTTGGCTTACTTTGTGCTGTATTGAGTTTTTGGGGTTTGCAAATTTTCAAACCGAAAATTAGACCAATTCAAGCGCCAGTTGTTGTTGATAGTTTTGAACCTGCAGTTGGCCAATGGGGCTCGATGTTCGGATTGTCCGCAGTCGCTGAGAGTGCGCCAAGCAGCTATCAATTAAAAGGCGTCATTGTGGCAGCGAAACCTGCTGATAGTGTCGCGATTATCGTTGTTGATGGTAAGCCGAATTTTGCTGTGAAGATTGGGAAAGAGCTCATGCCAGGTGTGAAATTAGAAGAAGTTCACGCGAGCTATGTGATGGTTAGTGAGTCTGGCGTTCCTCGTCGTATTGACCTACCCGTCGTTCCGCAGGGAGGCGGGTCGCAAAACCTTGCGCCCAATCCGGAGGCGATGACCTTTCGCGCGCCGGGTGTAGTGCCTCCACAGACAATGCCTCCTAGTAGCTAGAACTTAACGATCTTATTCATGCCATTTCCAGATTTTTTTCGTGCCGATATCGATATGGCCGATGTGTCATGGCAAGCGATCCTTGAGCGCGGATTGAGTGCGATTGAGCAAATTAATCCAAACTATCTTGCGAACTTGGCGAAGTCAGACTTCTTGCCGACAGAGCATAGACTTTTTGCGGCTTTTTCCATTCCTTTACCTTCGGTTCGTTACGTATTGGTCGGAGAAGGGCCTTATCCCAGAATTCAAAGTGCGACCGGATATTGTTTCATGGATGGTGCCGTCGATGCGCTTTGGTCATGTGGGGCGCAATTAGGACTAAGCAAATCAGTCAATCGTGCCACCTCCTTACGCAACTTTATAAAAATGCTCTTAGTTGCAGATGGCCGACTTGTTGCAACATCGACCTCTGGTATCGCGATGGCTGAATGTTGTTGCAAGCTCCATCAGGAAAGCAGCATGATTATTCAAACTATGAATGATTTACAGCAGAATTTTTTAAGGAACGGCTTTTTAATGTTGAACGCATCCTTGGTATTTCGTGAAAGCGTCTCGCCAGCAGTCGATGCAAAAGCTTGGATTCCTTTTTTTAGAGTCATACTAGAGGCGCTGTCTGGGCAACAAAGTTTGGCGAGATTGATCCTATGGGGGAAAATCGCAGATCGTCTTGATGCGTTCACCGAAACCGCCTTATTTCCGACGAGTCGAGCGGAGCATCCCTATAATTTGAGTTTTATCGCGAATAATGACATGCACAATTTATTCGCGCCCATGCGCTTACTTTATCGGTAGAATTGAAAAAGCACAAAAGCAAGTTGAAAAGCTTTAGATAGGTGTCAACTTAATGTTTTCCAGTTGGGCATTGATGATGTATGTGAGCTAACTTTTTTTGCATATTTGCCTCAAATCAACAAAAAGCCGGCGCTCAATGCTTCCAAGTCAGGAGTGCTCCTGTAAAATGGCTTCTGTTTCTTTGTGTAAACACTTATTGCTCTGTTTTTGATGAACACTCTTCAAATTGGAGTCTTCGCGTCCAACACAATTCAGAAGATTAGATTGCGTTAACATCGGTCAAGTATGTTGAAAAAAATTTCACAGGCAGAAATTCGTAAAGGGATGTACATTCAAGAGCTTTGCGCATCTTGGATGAGCTCACCATTTTGGCAAAAGTCATTCATGATCGATAGTCAAGCGACCATCGAAAAAATCAGGAATGCAGGGATTAAAGAGGTTTGGATTGATACTGCGAAAGGTTGCGATGTTTTAGTTGAGGAAGCGATAGCTCCGACTCCAATTGAAGTTGCCCCTGAAAGCGTGATTGAGCTGGCTCCCATTGAGCCAAGAGTCCCGTTCTCCGAAGTGCAGTCAGTCTCGATGGATGCAGAAATGGGACGCGCTGCGAAAATTGTCGATAAGTCGAAAAGCGCTGTTTTCTCGATGTTTAGTGAAGCGCGCATGGGCAAGGCAATTGAGGCGGAACAAGCAATGCCACTCGTTGAAGAAATAGCGAATTCCGTGATGCGTAACCCTGGAGCCCTGATCGGATTGGCGCGTTTAAAAACGGCCGATGATTACACTTACATGCATTCCGTTGCAGTCTGCGCCCTAATGATCGCTTTATCGAGGCAACTCGGTCTGAACGATGATGATACTAGAGAGGCGGGACTTGCGGGTCTTCTTCACGATATCGGTAAAATGGCAGTGCCAGCGGACATACTGAATAAGCCTGGCAAATTAACAGACGAGGAATTTGTTTCCATAAAAGAACATCCGAGCGCCGGATACGAAATGTTGCTGGAGTCAAAAGGTGTGGGGCAGATTGCTTTGGACGTTTGTTTGCACCATCACGAAAAAATGGATGGAACTGGCTATCCAAAAGGTTTGAAAGGCGATCAAATCAGTCTTTTTGCGAAAATGGGAGCTGTGTGCGATGTTTATGACGCGATTACTTCGAATCGGCCCTATAAGGCGGGTTGGTGCCCAGCTGAATCATTGAAGAAAATGTCGGAGTGGAGTCGTGGACATTTTGACGAAGTCGTGTTCCAAGCTTTTGTGCGTAGCATTGGTATTTATCCAGTTGGGACGTTAGTGAAGTTACAGTCAGGGCGTCTTGGCGTCGTAGTCGAGCAGCAAATCGGTAAGTCATTATTGTTGCCGAAAGTGCGGGCTTTCTTTTCAACGAAATCGATGGCTTACATTTCGCCAGCACTACTTGATTTAAGTGGCCCCGGCAACCAAGACAAAATTGTGTCGCGTGAAGATGCTAGTACTTGGGGTCTCAAGGATATTGATCGCTATTGGTTGGGTGATGCAACTGGTCCGACCTAAGTGTTTACAACTTTTTGCGCTAAAACCAACGACCAGAAATAATTCCTCGCTCGGGTGAATTTCGTGATTTGCATCAGGTAAAATGCAAACATGAAAATTCTGATTAGTAATGACGATGGATACTTGGCACCAGGTCTGCATGCACTGGCCAATGCCCTGCGCCCTCATGCCGAAGTGACCGTTGTCGCTCCTGAAAACAATCGGTCCGGAACATCCAATGCACTCACTCTTGATCGTCCACTAAGGCTGACACGTGCCGAAAATGGATTTTATTTTGTAGATGGCACGCCAACCGATTGCGTCCATATTGCTTTAACAGCCCTGATGGAAACTGCACCGGATTTGGTCATCTCTGGCATTAATCAAGGGCAAAATATGGGGGACGATACCTTGTACTCAGGGACTGTCGCCGCAGCAACCGAAGGCTACTTGTTTGGCATTCCATCGATTGCCTTTTCACAGGTTGAAAAAGGCTGGCGGCACCTTGATGCAGCAGCAAGAATCGCAGCGGAAATCGTGCTAAAAGAATTTACGCAACTGCCGAAACCCTATCTGCTGAACGTTAATATCCCGAATATTGAATTGAGTGCGATTAAAGGAATCCGCGCGGCGCGTTTAGGTAAGCGGCATATGTCCGAGCCAGTAATTCGTTCAACTGATCCTAGCGGTCGCGATATCTACTGGATAGGTCCACCAGGTGCGGTGAAAGATGCCAGCGAAGGAACAGATTTTGATACTGTCGCACAAGGCTTCGTTGCTGTGACGCCCCTGCAGATCGATTTGACTGATCGAGAATTATTACAATCGTTGTCTTTGGGTCTGGCATGAGCACAAAAGAAAAACGTTTTCCACTAAGCCTTTCTGCAGTAGTTGATGCACGTCAAATTACACACAAGCCGTCGCAGACCGCGGTTCAAAATGTCAACGCAGTCCATTCACTCACTCCCAGCAAAATCAAACAAACCCATCAAAATGCTGGGAACGTTCTTTTTACCCAGTCGGTTCCAGATGGCGTTGGGATGGTCTCAGATAAAATTCGAAAAGCCATGGTCATGAGGGTGGCACAGCAAGGCGTTAAGGATGAGATTGTTTTGGCTGCACTTGATGCGATTCCTAGACATTTGTTTGTTGATTCGGGTCTGGCAAGCCAGGCTTATATTGATGCATCATTACCGATTGGCCATCATCAAACGATATCTCAGCCATATATTGTTGCGCGAATGACTGAAATTTTGCGAAATGGCCGGCAACTGCAGAAAGTTTTGGAGATAGGTACAGGATGTGGATATCAGGCGGCGGTGTTGTCCTTGGTTGCGAAAGACGTTTATTCGATAGAGCGCATCAGAGCTTTGCATGAGCTAGCGAAAAACAACTTACGCCCCATGCGTATTCCGAATATCCGCTTGCATTATGGAGATGGCATGTTAGGTTTGCCACAAGTCGCTCCGTTTGACGGTATCATATTGGCAGCGGCGGGAATGGAAGTGCCACCCGCATTGCTCGAACAATTGGCGATTGGAGGACGTTTAATCGCACCAGTCGGTGGACGTCAGCAGGTTTTACAGTTGGTAGAGCGGGTAGGACCACGGGAATGGACCAGTTCAGTTCTCGAGCATTGCCATTTTGTGCCCTTGCATAAGGGTGTGATTTAGCTCTGTACGATGTTGAATTAGTTCGTAGCGAAATTGAGAAAAAAGAGAAGTTTATGAAGCTAAGTTGGAGTTTGAAAAACAGTCTAAGTCTGGGAGCCCTTATTTTGTTGGTAGCATGCTCAAGTGTGCCAAATAATGCCCCCGTTGTTGAGCGTAGTCAGGATGTTCCAAATAAAACCGAAAAAAACACACCTGAACCAGCAGAAAAAAAAGTAACTCCTCGGCTCAGTTACGTCGTGAAACGCGGGGATACTCTCTCGCGCATTGCGATCGATAATAGTTTGAATATCAATGATTTAATCAGTTGGAATAATTTGAAAAATCCAAGTGATATTAAAGTTGACCAAGTTTTGTGGCTTGCAGCGGCTGATGGCGACACCGCCAAGACTTCGCCGATCGCTGGGAGTGGTGGGATCGAGGTGCGTAATTTGACACCAATTAATCCAGCTACCCACAAGACTAGTCCAAAAGGTGAGAAGCGAAGTTATTCTGAATCGAATTTGGCCGAATTACAAAAAGAGTCAGGTGCTAATCTTGGTGTGACCAAATCTGAAGTAGCAGCTGTAAAAAATGGCGAAAAAGAGAGTGCGGGCGCGGTGGCGCCAATCGATTGGGGGTGGCCAGCAGTCGGGAAAGTGTTAGGCAGTTTTGATGAACAAAAGAACAAGGGCATCGATATCGGTGGCCGAGCCGGTCAAGATATAGTTGCTGCGGCTAATGGCAAGGTTATCTACGAAGTTGCCGCTGTTAGAGGATATGGAAATATGGTCGTGATTACTCATGCAAATGACTATTTAACGATTTATGCTCACAATAAGCTGAATTTTGTAAAAAAAGGGCAGGTTGTGAAGAAAGGTCAAAAAATTGCGGAAATGGGAAACTCGGACAGTGATACAGTCAAACTTCACTTTGAAATTCGTCAAGGTGGAAAGGCAGTTGATCCCACGAAGTTGTTGCCAGCAAAATGATGGTGGGTGAATGAAACCACCCAATTCACTTAATCCGTGGCATTTATTGGAGTGAAGTCGACGTTATGCATAGAAAAACATCACTGGAGATGGCTCTGAAAAAATCCAAACTCGATGATTCCGGAGTGGAAGATCAAATGCGAGATGAAGATATGACAGGGGACGGCTTAGAACGGGATGAGCGTGATCTTGTGAAAGAAAACGAGGACGAGTTAGACGTCGTTGCCGCAGTTGCTATCGCACCAATTGATGAAATTAAAAATATCTTAGCAGCCGAATTATCGACGGACACAACTCAACATTATTTGAATCAAATTGGTACCCGCCCGCTGTTTTGTGCGACCGAAGAGCTACATTTTGCGACACTCGCAAAACAAGGTGATTTTGAAGCACGTCAAAAAATGATCGAGCATAATTTGCGTTTGGTTGTCTCGATTGCGAAGCATTATATTAATCGCGGAGTTGCATTGCTCGACATGATCGAAGAGGGCAACTTAGGTTTGATGCATGCGATCGACAAGTTTGAGCCCGAACGAGGTTTTCGCTTTTCAACTTATGCAACCTGGTGGATTCGGCAAAGTATTGAGCGCGCGATCATGAATCAAGCGAGAACGATACGTTTGCCGGTTCATGTTGTTCGTGAGCTGAATCAGATTCTGCGTGCAAAATATCATTTAGAATCACAGCAGCGCGATGGGAAAGATGCCACGGTCGATGATATTGCGCATTTGGTTAGCCGCCCTTTGGATGAAGTTCAAGACATATTGGCATTGTCGGAGCATGCAATGTCCCTTGATACTCCGTTAGATGGTGATCCTCAAAGCAGTTTATTGGATATGTTGCCAGGTGACAGTGATCACGCACCAGATACGCAAGCTGAACATCACGAAGTGACGATACTAGTGCGTGAATGGTTGTCGAAGTTGCCAGATAAGCAAAGAATCGTCATTACGCGACGGTTTGGTCTTGATAACGATGATCCAGTTACCTTAGAAACTTTGGCTGATGAAATGGGGATCACGCGGGAGCGGGTACGGCAAATACAGCAGGAAGCCCTAATCAAGTTGAAACGTAGCTTCGTTTCTCGTGGTGTAGGACGGGATGCCGTCCTATAAGCTTCTTAAGACCGCAGGCAGTGCTGGACGCAATGGAATAAATTGTTCTTTCTCTTTGCTCGTCAATGCCTGATGAAGTGCTGAATCCAGCGCGCCTCTTCGTGATTTTGGTTCACATTTTCAGAAAACTTTCGTTCGGGTGGCTTTGGTGAAAGCTCTGAAGAAGGTATAATTTCGCTCCTTTGTCCCCTATCTTTTTCCGGTAATTTCATGCCGGCTTTCCTATATGAAAACAATTAATATCCGTTCACTTGACATGGATGCTCGTGGCGTTGGACATCTTGATAATGAAGATGGTAGCCCAGGCAAGGTCGTCTTTGTCGAAGGCGCTTTGCCAGGTGAGGTGGTGGGATTTAACACATATCGCAAAAAACCAAGTTGGGAGGCTGCGACACTTGGGCCTATCGTCAAAGAGTCGTCTCAACGAGTGAAGCCAAAATGTCCGCACTATGGTGTCTGTGGTGGTTGTTCTATGCAGCATCTTGAACCCAATGCGCAAGTCGCAATGAAGCAACGCGTGTTAGAAGACAATCTTGCCCACATTGGGAAAGTGAAACCAGAAATGGTGATGCGGCCAATTTATGGTCCAACATGGGGTTATCGTTATCGTGCCCGACTGTCCGTGAGAAATGTTCACAAGAAGGGTATCGTATTGGTTGGCTTTCATGAGAAAAAATCACGCTATGTCGCCAATATGGAAACATGCGAGATTTTGCCGCCACATATTTCGGCGATGTTAATGCCGCTTCGAGATTTAATATCTTCTCTTACGATCATTGAAGCATTACCGCAAATTGAACTTGCAATTGGCGAAAATGTAACTGCAATGGTCTTGCGAATTATGCAGCCTCTGGGTGAGGGAGATGCAGAAAAATTAAAGGCGTTTGCCGATCGGTACCAAGTTCAATGGTGGCTGCAAACAGCGGGTCCTGATAGCGCACAAGTTTACTCTCCTGCGGCGTCTGACTTGCATTACTTGCTGCCAGAATTCGGTATCAAAATGCCCTTTAAACCCACTGATTTTACACAAGTCAATCACCATATTAATCGCGTGTTGGTTGCCCGCGCATTGCGACTGCTCGATGTGCAAACCCATGATCGTGTTTTGGACTTATTTTGTGGACTTGGCAATTTTACTTTGCCGATCGCAACTCTGGCGCGCGAAGTGGTCGGAATTGAAGGCAGCTCGGCACTGACTGCACGTGCGCTTGAGAATGCTGAGGCAAATGGTGTTGCGAATAAAGTCGCGTTCTCCACGCGAAATTTGTTTGAGGCGAAAGCGGAGGATTTCATCGCCTTAGGAAAATTTGATCGATTTTTGATTGATCCACCAAGAGATGGTGCAATGGCAGTTTGCCAAGCTCTGATCGATTTGCGACTCCAAGCGCCAAGTCTTTTGCCAAAACGAATTGTGTATGTGTCGTGCAGCCCATCAACGCTCGCAAGAGATGCTGGCATGTTGGTGACGCAAGCGGGTTATCGTCTTTCAAAGGCTGGGGTAGTGAATATGTTCCCACATACGTCTCACGTCGAATCGATGGCAGTTTTCGATTTGGAATAACGTAATTTCATTTTGGATTGTAAAGTCAAAAAAACCGGTGCAAAAGCACCGGTTTTTTTGTTTCTCAGACGTCGCGAGGCTTGATTCAAATTGCCCACTTGAAAGTTTTTACGATTCCATGGATACTGAAAGCCAGACTAAATAAAAGATGAGAGAGGAAAATAAAAATATGAAATACGAAGTAATTGATACACAAATTGCGCCAGAAGGGCATTTAGAAGTTTTATCGAAAGCAGAAGTTGCCAGATTGTGGGATACCAGTCATGGTGGCTTATATCAATTGTTTAGAAGTTGTGCTTTGGCTGTTTTAAATTGTGGAAGTGGCCTCGATGATGGCAAGGAATTGCTCGAACGTTACAAAGATTTTGACATCAGCATTGTTCAACGTGAACGTGGAATTAAATTAGATGTGAAAGCTGCGCCAGCCAGTGCTTTTGTTGATGGCGTGATGATTAAAGGGATACAAGAGCATCTGTTCGCGGTATTGCGCGACATTTTGTTTATTGATGGTGAGATTTTAAAAAATCAGCATATCGATTTGGAAACAACGGAGGGTGTGACCGACGCTGTATTTCACATTCTTCGTAACGCAAAATTATTACAGCCACAAATCAGTCCGAATATGGTGGTGTGCTGGGGTGGACATTCTATTTCGGGACACGAATATGACTACACAAAGTTAGTTGGTTACCACCTAGGCTTGCGTGGAATGGACATTTGCACCGGTTGTGGGCCAGGCGCGATGAAAGGTCCAATGAAAGGTGCCACAATTGGTCATGCAAAGCAAAGGATAACAAACAGTCGCTATTTGGGAATTTCCGAGCCTGGCATCATTGCTGCCGAAGCGCCAAATCCTATTGTTAATGACTTAGTGATTATGCCGGACATCGAAAAACGATTAGAGGCATTTGTACGTGTCGCGCACGCCATTATTGTCTTCCCCGGCGGGGCAGGAACTGCCGAAGAAATTTTGTACTTATTGGGAATTTTGCTGCATCCCGACAATGCAAATTTACCTTATCCAGTGATTTTCACAGGTCCGGCTTCCGCTGCAGATTATTTCAAACAAATTGATCAGTTCATTGGTCAGACCTTGGGCAGTGAAGCACAGGCAAAATACACAATCATTATTGACGACCCTGTTGCAGTGGCAAAAGAAGTACAAGCAGGAATAAAAACGGTTCGTGCCTATCGTAAGCAACATGGTGATGCCTATTATTACAATTGGTTGTTAAAGATTGATCGTGAGTTTCAGCATCCATTTGTGCCTACCCACGACAACATGCGTGGCTTGGCGCTGCATAAAAATCAGCCAGCACATTTGCTGGCAGCGAACTTGCGCCGAGCTTTTTCAGGTGTGGTTGCTGGAAATGTGAAAGACCAAGGAATTCGAGCAATCGAGCAGTACGGACATTTTGAAATTTGTGGCGATAGTGAAATCATGCAGGCAATGGATGTGCTGCTCGACTCATTCGTGAAGCAAACGAGGATGAAGTTGCCAGGGAAGACTTATATCCCGTGCTATAAAGTAATTAAATAAGTAGACTTGGAATTATTGAATTACTGCTTTTTTAAGAGGGTAGTGGCTTTGCGAACCATTTTTGTCACATCATTGAAAAAAACTAATATTTCAGATGGGAAATTAGTGTTTATTTGAAAAAAAGTAGCATAATAAGAAAATGGTGCAATAGAGAACTGTCGGCTGACTACATATTTGATAAGGATGAAAAACATGAGTACTGTCCAACATGAAGTTGATGAGCGTACCAACTTAATCAGTTCGAATAAGTTTGAACTGTTGTTGTTCAGATTAGGTGTTGATGCAGTCAATCAACGCTCTGAATTATTTGGTATCAATGTGTTTAAAGTACGTGAAATTGTTGCGATGCCAGAAATCACTGCCGTCGCAGGCGCATTGCCGCACAATTTGGGTGTCGTGAATTTGCGTGGCCAAATCATCCCAGTCATTGATTTGCCTTCTGTTGTGGGGCGCACTCCTGCGACTGGTCTGAATATCATGTTGGTGACTGAGTTTGCGCGTTCGACTCAAGGTTTTGCTGTTGAGTCGGTGGAAGAAATTGTTCGTCTTGATTGGAGTCAAGTGCTTTCTGCTGAATCGAGTGCAGCTGGAGGCATGGTCACCAGTATTGCTCGTTTGGACGGTGATGCAGAGGATACCCGATTGGCTCAAGTGTTGGACGTTGAGCAAATCCTGCGTCAAATTGCCCCATCTGGCAATAAAGATATCGATTCGGAGACGATTGGTGCCAAACTTAAGATCAAGCCAGGCGCTGTGATTCTTGCGGCGGATGATTCTGCTGTTGCACGTGGCTTGATTGGACAGGCACTCGATGCGATTGGTGCGCCTTACATCATGTGCAAGACTGGTAAAGAAGCGTGGGATAAATTACAGGTGTTGCATGCTGGTGCAACGGCAGAAGGAAAACATCTGCGGGATAAAGTTGCACTGATGTTGACTGACTTGGAAATGCCTGAGATGGATGGCTTTACTTTGACGCGCAATATTAAGCAAGACGATCGTTTCAAAGATCTGCCGGTGATTATCCACTCCTCTCTGTCAGGAACGACTAACGAGGATCATGTTAGAAGTGTGGGGGCGGACGCCTATGTGGCTAAGTTTGTTGCGGAAGAATTAGCCGCAACGATTCGAGAAGTCATTACGCACTGATTCGACCTATTGGGAGTGCAAGAAAAGCTGACTTGACCGAGGTCGAGTCAGCTTTTTTATTGGCTGAGAATGGAAATTAACATTGATATTGCGTGCGGTTTCAGTGTGTTTGAGATTTGATAGAAATTAGAAAAGGTGAATATCGATGGAAAAGTTTATGACCTATGAAGAATATTTGGATGAAGTGACGACACTTTTGACCGAGATGTACAATTTAAACGACGAAGCCGCGATTAAATACGTAATGCGTGCGCAAGCGGCGGAATATTTCAGCCCACATGACGACCATGAGGAAATGCGAACACTTGATCGAGCTATGAAAGATGCGAAAATTGTGTACGAAACGAGAAATAAGTCACGCCCTGAAATCTATAAAAAGTAAGAAGTTATTTATCGTATCTGTCGCCGCAATATTGATACCAACAGTGAGTATTCTGATCGTCGGGAGACTTCGTACTTTAGAGTCATCGAAGTTTTCTTGTGGAGTCATTCAGAGGGGCGATGAAACAGATCATACCTTCTGCATCTCTTCGGCATCCAAGGCGATGACATGGGTCTGTAATTGTCCTCGTTCATCATGCCATTCACGCATAATGCAAGCTTGACCTTCTTCGTCGACGGCAATCACTTTAAAAAAATTGCCTACCATTGACTCGATTAGAATACGTTCATCTTCTGGAAAACTTTTGATAAATTGTTTATCGAGGTGGATGACGCGTACGATGTCGCCAATCACTACTAGTTGGTCATTGCAGTCTCGAATTGGTTTTTCATTCATGGATAGTTCTCTTCATATTGTGTGATGTTTCCAGCAGTATTGATCAGTTATTTTAGTTTGCGGCAAATTAACTAGAAATGGATGTGTCGTTCTTGTCCTTCCGTTTTTCCTTTCCCACAAAATACAGTAATAGCCCAATGATTGTGAAAGGAATGAGTGAAAGTGCGTCAGCTTGCGCGCCACCAAAAAATGGATTGTGCTGTATTGCCCAATTGCTTATCTGGTTATCGAAATCGGTCATAAACCCGGCGCTAAATGCGATGACAATCCCTGCAAGTGCACCGCCAGCGATGTAACCAGAAGACAGCAAAACGCCATCGCTCCGATCGCCGGCAGCTTGTCTTTCTTCTTCGTTTAGATGCTGGTACTTCTTTAGTTTGCTATTTTTGAAATCGACTAGCCAGCGTATCATTCCGCCGATAAAAAGTGGAGCTGATGACGCAAGTGGTAAATAGACGCCGACTGCAAAGGCTAAAGATGGAATACCAGACATCTCAAGCGTTAAGGCGATGATGACTCCAAACAAAACCAAGGCCCAAGGTAGTTCGCCATCCAAAATGCCTTTGATAATGTAAGAAATGAGTACTGCTTTTGGGGCGTCGTATTTCTTTACTTCTGAACCATCTGGTCGTTTGTTATAGGTGCCATTGATACCGGGATCCACGAAGTAAACAACGTCACCATCTTCTCTCACAAGATACTTTCCTGCTGGCGCACCTTGACTATCGGATTTGTGCCACACCTTGTACGCATATTTGTCCTGTTGTGCTTGCGGCCCCTGTAGCGTACTTGTTTCTACGAGCTTGTCGGCATTGGTCTTTAAGCCAGGCGCAATTTGTGCAATGGGAACATAAACCGTACTGGCTTCGTTGAGTCGCAATAGAATTGGCCCTAAGATCAAGGCAGAGCAAAATGCACCAATCAAAATGGCATATTGTTGGTAGCGCGGTGTAGAACCGACTAAATATCCAGTCTTTAAATCTTGTGAGGTACATCCTGCGACGCTGGAGGCGATACAAACGATTGCGCCGACTGACAATGCTGTGACGTAGTATTGTCCCCCTATCCATCCCATCAATAAAAATATCAGACAAGTGAACAAAAGCGTTGCCACTGTCATCCCTGAAATAGGGTTTGATGATTGCCCAATTTGCCCTGTAAGTTGTGACGACACTGTTGCAAACAGAAAACCGAAAACCAAAATCAACAAGGCGCCGAGAAAATTCATGTGTAGTGGCGTTGAGATGGTGATCACAGCAATGATCGCCAATGCGCCAATGATGACCCATTTCATATGGATGCTTTGTTCTGTACGTATCGTTTGTGACTCAGTGAGATTCACTGATTCTTGTTTCCCAATGCCAGCAAGGCCTGAAGCTAAGCTTCGCCAAATCAGAGGCATCGCTCTTGCGAGACTTATCAGACCGCCGGTAGCAACGGCTCCCGCGCCGATGTAAAGAACGTAGGCGCCGCGAATTTCATGGGGACTCATTTCGCTGATCAACTTTGTCGCGGGAGCCAGTGGCGTTAGTAGCCCATCGCCAAAAAACTTAATGAGAGGTATCAACAGCATATACGACAATACACCGCCTGCCGCCATGATTGCCGCGATACGAGGACCGATGATGTAGCCAACACCAAGGAGTTCTGGAGAGATCTCCGTGCCTATTGATCCCCCTTTGAGGGGGGCTTGAAAAACAAAATCCACGGTATCTTTCCAACCTTTGAATGCAATATTGCCGACTTTGTATATCAGGCCTACAAAAAAACCTCCAAATATAATGGTTGCCCGTCGATTTGCATCGGATTGTGAATTGGGGTTGCTAGACTCCCCAGCCGCTGCCCGCGAGCTATCGGTCGCTGCTGCCTTGAGAACTTCGGCGCAGGCCGTTCCTTCGGGATATTTCAATTCATGATGTTTCTCAACAATCATGGTACGACGCATTGGGATCATTAGTAGAATGCCCAATAATCCACCGAGGATCGCGACTAGCATGATTCGGTAGATTTCTAAGTCAAATCCAAGAATTAAAATGGCTGGCATCGTGACGCCAAGACCAAACGCCAATGATTCGCCAGCTGAACCCGCGGTTTGAGCAATACTGTTTTCCAATATTGTTGAATCGGTGCTACCAAATTTGTGCATCAACCTAAATAAAGTAATCGCGATAACCGCTACCGGAATCGATGCACTGACGGTTAAGCCAACCTTTAGCACTAGGTAGAGCGATGATGCGCCAAATATCATCCCTAGGATTGTCCCCATCATGAGCGCTCTAAGCGTGAATTCAGGCAGATTGGCGGAAGCTGGAATATATGGTTTGAATTTTGGTGATTCGTTGAGCGATGACATACTTATTCCAATTAGCGAAGACAGCGTAGTGGACACGAGAATCCACTGCGGGACAATTTAAACAACTCCTTGGTCGGTTGACGAGCCGATTGCCTATTATCTCGTGTTTCTCATTAATTGTGAAACAATGACTTATTTCGTGAAGGATAAGATCTGACTAGTTAAGGTAAAGTGTGTTGCACAAGGTGTTTTTTTGTTCAGCGACAAGTAAATCGACACCAAGAATTTTTCTTTCTTTTCCTCTCTACTGCATGTTCGACAGATTTTTGATATCTCGAATTGTGCTGCTGCGCCAAGCAATCAGTGCAATGATTAAGGCGCACGAACTTGAGAATCCTAGTGCATATCGTAAGCCATAGTTTTCGCCAAGCCAGCCACCAATCAATGCGCCAGGTCCAGCCGGAATTAATGTGAGCCAGCGCATGGTGCTGGTAATACGGCCAAGTAGATGTTCTGGTGTGACCGCTTGGCGTAATGCCAAGAAATTGATGAAAATGAATACGCTGCCAGTTGCGAACAGAATCAACATCAGAGCAAACGCAATCACACCTAATTGATTGGCAGGTGCAAGCGCAAGTAGTCCCCATCCCCCCGAACACAGAAGAATACCAACGATCATACAACGTCCCGGTCCGATTTCTTGACTGACCCGATTCCCGATGATGCTGGCAAAAATGGTGCCAATACCCATACACACATAACTCAAACCTACTGCTTGCTCAGAAAGTCCTAGCTCGCGGGTTGCAAATAAAATTTGAACGACAAGTGCCGCATTGTAGGCGAGTTGCCAGAGGCCTACAGTGAATGCTAGTGCGACTAAAACTGCGTGGGTTTGGACAAACCGTAGTCCATCTTTTAGATCTCCCCAAAAATTGGCATTGGCAGAGATAATGCGCGTTTCTTGAATATGAATTTTTCGCAGGATCGTTGCTGATGCGAGGAGCAGCAAGGCATCCGCCATCAATGCGAGAGGTGCACTCAATAATTTAATTAAAGCCCCAGCAGCGGCAGGCCCCGCAACTTCCGAACCCGAGCTCGCGAGAGCATTTTTTGCATGTGCCTCAATTAATCGATCTCTTGGGACAATTTGCGTTAATACGATTTGTGCTGCTGTTCCAGCGGTGGTATTGACCGTACCAATGAGAAAGCCAACAATGTACAACCACGAGATGTTGAGAAAATTTAGCCACCATGCTAGGGGTACGCTCGCGACAGCAATTGAAATTGCGATCTCTCCAGCAATGTACACTGGCAATTTTTTCACTCGATCTAACCAAACGCCAGACGGTAATGAGAGTAGAACGTAAGGAAAGATCTCCATGAATGTCAAGATACCCATTTGCGTGGGACTGGCATGCAAGAGTATCGCTGCGGTCAAGGGAAGTGCCAACAAAGTAATTTGTGCGCCAAATGAACTGATTAGAATCGATAACCAAAGCCTGCGATAAACAAAATCGCGCAACAAATCATCTGCTGGTAACAGTTGATTTGGGAGAATTCTTGAATAGAAACGGCTTAGAACCGACAATGCAGGCTTTTTTTTCATGTTGATTCAAAATCGCAGACGCAAGTCCGCAGATACTTAAGTAGGACAGATTACAATGGTAAAGGATGGCAGTGTAAAGCATGAGATGGAGTCTTTCCGCGCCTAGGAAGTTCCTGTGCGATTTAAACTGAAAGCGTATTAGACGAAACTTGTTGTGAACGAGTCTCTGTAAGTAAGAATAATTGTGAATGATTGAGAATAAATGATACACGATGAGTAAAGAATGTTAGCAGAGCCAATTGTGATGATTGACTTCGAAACGACCGGAATGAGCCCCGTTCATGGAGACCGTGTAACGGAAGTTGCTGCAATTCGGATAGTCGGCAACGAAATTGTCGAACGCTATGTGTCCTTAATTAACTGCGACGTGGAAGTCTCGCCTTTTATCACCCAATTGACAGGAATTACACAGGCGATGGTCGATCGCGCCCCTCCAATAGCTAAAGTGATGCCTGAATTGCTTAGATTTATTGGCAGGGACTGTCTGGCGGCTCATAATGCAAGCTTCGATGAAAAGTTCTTGTATGCTGAGAGTGCTAGGTTGGGACTTCATCTTGCTCATCGCGGAACGGTCTGTACCGTCAAGTTAGCGCGTCGAATACTGCCGGGCTTGTCAAGCTATGCGCTTGGCGCCTTGGCCACACGATTAGGAATTGGTTTTAAAGGCCGCGCGCATCGGGCTGAAGCTGATGCAGAAGTCGCCGCGAATCTGCTCATGCATTTAAGCCAGCATTTGAGTAGGCATTACCAGTTTGGACAAGTCGATCCCATGCTGCTTGTCAAATTGAACCAACTTAGTGCTGCGAAAGTGGCAGCTTATTTGCAACAACATTATTTGCAACAACAATGTCAAGTGCGGAGTCCTGGCTCGCATTTTTCTTTACCAAAAGGGTAGGCTGTGAATTCCTCCAATCAAAGTGCAGTTCGTCAATTTCGTCACTACAAAGGTGGTATTTATGAACTTATTTGTGAGGCGACAAATGAAGCAGATTTGCAACCCGTCATTGTCTACCGCGCAGCGAATGGAAGCGTATGGACGCGACCGAAATCCGTTTTCTTCGAGTCGATTTTGGTCGATGGCCAAATGGTTCAACGTTTTACAGAAATCGACGTGACACATAACTCGTTCAAGGATGAATAATTGGTATGGATAGTATCGATTTAGAAGTCTTGAAAGCATCCGAGCAGTGGATGGCTTCGGGGATTCGCTGTGAACTCGTCACGGTTGTCAAAACTTGGGGGTCAAGTCCGAGGCCTGAAGGAGCCATGTTAGTGATTTCGGAAGCTGGCCAACTCGTTGGCTCCGTTTCTGGAGGCTGTATTGAAGACGATTTGGTCGATAAAATGCGCCGGGGAGGCTGTTCCCGTATAAAGCCGGAACTAGTGACCTATGGTGTCAGTGCGGAAGAGGCGCACCGTTTCGGCCTACCATGTGGTGGAACCATTCAATTGCTGATTGAGCCGCTTCATGTCGGCAGTCAGATTTCTAGTTTATTGCAAAAACTTGAAAATAAAGAATTAGTTGCACGCGAACTAAACCTTCAGACTGGTGCGGTGAGCTTATTGCAGGCAAAGATTCATGATAAGTTGAGCTTAGAACGAGATCTATTACGGACGATTCATGGACCGCGTTGGCGATTGTTGATTATTGGCGCGGGACAAATGTCGCAATTCCTCGCGAATATAGCGCAAGGATTAGATTATCAAGTCACCGTCTGTGATCCGCGCGAGGAATATCTTGATGCTTGGCATCTTGACGGCGTCACTTTCTCCAAGGAGATGCCAGACGATACGGTGATACAAATGAAACTGGACGCACACAGTGCGGTGGTTGCCTTGAGTCACGATCCTAAATTGGATGATCTGGCATTAATGGAGGCGCTTAAATCGCCGGCATTTTATGTCGGTGCGATCGGCTCACGTGCCAATAATTCGAAGCGGAGAGTCCGCCTCAAGGAGTTTGATTTGACAGACGCTCAAATTGCCCGTCTTCACGGTCCGATCGGTTTTTATATTGGCAGTAAAACGCCTGCAGAAATAGCGATTTCAATCCTGGCAGAGATGACGGCTGTAAAAAATCGCGTGCCCATTAGTAAGGAGATGCAAGTGGCCCATGCAAAGGAGCAACTTGGAAGTGCGAATTCGGATACATGTTCGATTTAAGATCAAGGATTACGCAGAAATCAAACCTAGTAAATGGATAAAATCCGATTAATGAGGATGTTTTGGCGTAAAATTCAGGTAATTCTAAAGTGATAAAGGCAGGAGAAAATGAGCATAAAATCTGATAAGTGGATACGCCGCATGGCTGAGCAACATGGCATGATTGAGCCATTTGCGCCCGATCAAGTGCGTCAAGCCAATGGTCAAAAGATCGTAAGTTACGGCACGTCTTCTTATGGTTATGATATTCGTTGTGCGGATGAGTTTAAGATATTTACTAATATTAATAGCACAATAGTCGATCCAAAAAACTTTGATGAAGGCTCCTTCGTTAATTTCAAAGGCGATGTTTGCATTATCCCGCCGAACTCCTTTGCTCTGGCCAGAACGATTGAGTACTTCCGTATTCCGCGCAGTGTCCTTACAATTTGTTTGGGGAAATCGACGTACGCTCGTTGTGGAATTATCGTCAATGTCACGCCGTTTGAACCGGAGTGGGAAGGGTATGTGACATTAGAGTTTTCTAATACTACGCCTTTGCCCGCGAAAATTTATGCTGGTGAAGGGTGTGCGCAAGTACTATTCTTCGAAAGTGATGAGATCTGCGAAACCTCTTACAAAGATCGCGGAGGCAAGTATCAGGGGCAGGTTGGTGTGACCTTGCCAAAAACGTAGATTGTTGTTGAATCGATGTCACGCAAAGTAGGGTAATTCTTACTTTGCGTTTTTTTTTGCAAGTCTGTTAGTTTCATGTTCCAGAGCGGATAACAGCGATACCCTAAAGCCTGTTCTCAGCTTCAAATGAATCCAAGGTTGCGAGTCGTGAAATTATTGATATTCGGAAAAATATCGCTAATCTGAGATGCACTCAAACCGAACCAGTTCGCTAAGGTCGCACCGTATTGATCGACAGAATATTGGGGCAATAGACTTCCGGAACCGACATCTTGGGCGTGTTTCAAACCGGTCACTGGAAAATTACCATAGATATTTTTCCCCTTGACAGCGCCGCCAACAATAAAATGATGGGAGCCCCATCCGTGGTCTGTTCCATCACCATTACTAGTAAAGGTGCGCCCAAAGTCGGACGCTGTGAAAAGTGTCACTTGTTGGCGTAGGTCACTTCCTAATAAATTCGTTAACGTACTATCAAAGTAGGCAATCGCATGGGACACTCGCGCTAATAAATCGGCTTGGACGGTTTTTTGCGCATCATGGGTATCAAATCCACCTATGCTGACAAAGAAGACTTGTCGCTTGACACCCAAGGTATTGCGTCCGGCGATGATGCGTGCAACCGTTTGAAGCTGTGTCGCTAAAGAGTTATTTGCAAGTACACCTGTGTTTGGATTCTTATATTGACTGGGATTCGCTACTCCATTTGCGCCCGCCGGCGCCATTGCCGGAGCCAGCATACTTTGAGCTGCAATGGCACGGGAGGTCACTGCTGCGTGTTCTTTCTGAAAATAGTTGGCAGTGTCCGTCGTGATGATGTTTCTTAAGGTGTTACTCGCTGTTGTTGATCCAAACAAGTTCCCATTGATACCTGAAATAGCAACCGCGCCTGAACTACCGACCTGATATTGTCGCACTGTGCGTCCAGATAAAAAAACGGTATTGCCCGACGCCGAAATGGCCGTAAAAATGGGGTTGCTATTATTCGCGGCTAATAGATCCCCCATTCGACCACCCCAGCCATACGCAGCCCCTTCGGGCGCATAGGCTTGCCATAGTGACTGTTGATCGTTGTGCGAAAATAATTTCGGTGGCAAGGGCACACTAGCGGCTTTATATTGTTCTAGAGTGGTCGGCACAAATAATGGTCCAACGTTGGCCACGACGGCCAATCGACCTGCATCAAACAGAGTCTTGAGTTCGGGCATTGCGGGATGGATTGCAAATGTCCTGCCGGCTTGAATTGTGTTTGGAACAATGGGGAGGACACCTCCCGTTGTGCCGACAGCGGGTAGGGCAATCGAACCGGCTTCACTTGTCGTGCGCACTGTTTGGTATTGGCTCCAAGAACTGCTGTCGGTAGCGAGGACGGTATTCGCATGATCATTGGCCCCATTCAAAAACAGACAAATTAGGGCTTTATAATCATTCACGTTTGTCTGTGCGGCGGCCGATGCAACAGTCGCTAAATTGACTGCAAAAGGGGTAGCCATGCCGAGTGCCCCGGTTGTGCTTAATAGGGTTGATAGGCGAAGAAATTCTCGCCGAGAAGCTTGGAAGTTTGACATAGCTACTCCTTATTTTTGCACTAAATATTCTGGCGATGCCAAGCTCAAATAAACACACAAATAAACTCGATTGAGTTTCGCAGTATCGATCGCAGTTTGAGGCGAATTTGGGATGGCGATAGAATTGATGGCACTAATAATTTGATTGCGAAGATTGCTGCTCATTTGATTTGACATCAATAAGAGATTGACTTTGTCGACTAATTGGTCTGGCGTTGTTGCGAGTGATGTGAATGCAGAATAGTCTGCTTTGACATCTCTTGCCGTCCCCGTGCCATTTACGATGATATCGCGCATGAAGTTGAGGTACCCGACCACCGAAGTTTCCGCAGTAATTTGCATTTCCGGCGAAACCAACTGAGCGGTAGCGATGCTGGAATTCGGGGGGACATAGCCGGGACGGTAAAAATTAAATACCGATGGCGATCTCATCGGTGTTTGTGCTAATCCACTTAGTGGGTCATCTAGATTGGTGATTCGGTAAAAACCGGAGGTCGAGCGCGAACTGAACGCACGCAGCCAATTTGCTAGGCGTATGACAGGTTCGCGTAGTTTGCCAACGCCAGCATCGCTAAGCATAGGATCATTTCGAGCTTCTGCATCGACCAGAATGGCTCGAATCAGCGCTTTCATATCGCCACGTACACCTTGTCCATTATTATTAAAGACTGCTGCGACTCGGGCGACATATTGAGGACTTGGATTGCTTGTGACTAGGCGTTGAATGAGCTGTTTTCCGATAAACGGTCCCACATTCGGGTGATTGAATAGTGTGTCTAGTGCGATCTTCAAACTGGCTTCTGGATTCGCCGGCGCTTGCGCAGGAATCGTTGTGCCTAAAAAATTTTTCACGCTTGTGGAGTGATAATTTGGGTAGCTTTGCATAGGGAGCCAATCTCGATTGGGATCAGGCGTACCACCAAAAAATCGGGTGTTCGTTTTGTCAGGGCCTGCCCAACTCCAGCCGGTGAATACCTTGGCGAGTCCTGCGATATCATTGCTATTGTAGGTTTCTACGGGTTTGCCATTTTCTAAGATATAACTGCCATCGATATTTAATTTGTAGAGACCAATCGTGAACAATTGCATCACTTCGCGTGCGTAATTTTCATCGGGTACACGCGTGCCAGCCTCTTTTTGATTACGTAGTGACGTCAAATAAATACCCATCATTGGATGTAAGCTAACCGCTTCGAGTAGCTGACGGAAATTCGCGAAAGAATGGGTTGCTAGCATGTCGTAATAATCCGCAACGCCGCGCGGATAATTCACGACACTACTATCTTGGAAGGAAATTACGAAGATTTGCGAAAGCGCGAAAGTCACGCGTTGACGCAGCTGATCTTCCCCGTTGATCGCTTGCTGCCAGAATGATTCAAAAAAGTGATTTTGATTTAATTCACTTAATCCTTTCGGTAAAGTGGCTGCAGTCCTATCCATGTAGTTGCGATGCAGGCTTTGAGATGCAATAAATTGATTGGCAAACCAATTGTTGAGGCCCATATTGGTGAGATTCGTAATATCCCCGACGGTTGGGCCAAACGTACTTTGGTGTAAGAAACGTGATGCTTGTGCAGCGCTAAGTTGGTTCAGATTGATGTTGATAATACCGATGAGTGCGTCGATTAATCCTTGTGCCACACTGATGTCATCTGCTGTGACTGTCGCGGCAATTGACATACCTTTGCTGATCGAATCGCTAGGGTTGATATAACTGAGTCCACGCGTTACGGAAAAATCTTTCCCGACGATATTCTTATTGTCTAGCAGTCTCGCAACCCAGCCGTAAGTTGGATCGCCCATAAATGTGTGGGCTGAATTGAGCATGGTGCGAACCAGCGTACCGCGACTCGCTTTCCCACTATCGAGCAGTTGACTCCAGTAATCAACACCATCTTGATCTGGACTTGGACGACCCAGAACGTTGCGGTAGATAATGCGGACAAAATCTGCATTGCTCATACTCGCGGAATAACCAGTTTGGGTCGAGTAAAGTATTGCAGCGGAGTAGAAAGACTCACCGATTTGGTCGAATGTCATTCCTGCTTTCAAGCGATCAATCCAATAACTAAGGCCCTCTGCATCAGGAACCCGATTGAAATAGGCGATGTAGAGCTCGACTAGAGCGTTGAGTTCTGTTGCGCTGAGGCTATCGGCCTTGTTTTTAATTGTTAAATTGATCGATACATCGGTAAAGTTGAGTAAGGAAATGTTGCTGGATAGTTTTGTGATGCCGTCCGAACCGACATTGTCAACAACATTCGTTTCAAGTCCATTGTTCGTGATCGTGTAGTTCGAACGCGGTCCATTGAAACTTGCGACGTTATTACTAATTGTGGGAGGCGACATTGCCACAGCGGGCGGTGATTCTGTCTGCTCGCTTTTGGATTGCTCATTGCCACAGCCAGACAGCCCCATGAGGCAAATCAAATACAAGCAAGTCAACAAAATAAGACGACAATGCGATTGCATGAAATGCTCCTTGTGAGTGACAAGAAATTGCGTGCAGGTATCCGTCAATGAGAACTGGCGGCCCAACATTTTGTTTCTGAATAGACTAAACCGATGACCTCGATTTTAATTCAATTAATTTCCGCGTGGAAATTAATTATTCGATTTCTGCGAGTGTTTGATGTACAAATGACGACAGGATAATTTTTGATTGTGTCGGCATATTAACGAATTCAAATCCATAGCGAAATTCTTGGCTATTTTCCGTTTCAACAATGGAGCGAACGATGACAGGTAGGCTTAAGTAGGCATCTTCACCTGCGGTCGTTACTTTAAACTTGATGATGCCGTGGTCATTTTTCTTACCAATTTCATGTTTAATAAGGCCTGAGGTTCCACCCATGCTAATGTCATTCAAAACAGCGGCGGCTGTCTGCTCACCCTCACCAATAGTTACTGATGCAATAATCTTGACCGTTGCCCGTGAGCTTTGACGAATTGCCGTGCAGCGGACGATTTTGGGATAACTCAAGTGCAGGTAGGCATGGGGTGTGTAGACAGATTTGAGTGCTGAGGCAGTGAAGGCATACGCCTTCTTTCCTGGGAAAGCCCTAACAATGAAGGTTTGTCCGTCACGGATAATCGCGCCGCGGCCATCAATTTTGGGTGCGGTGACAAGTATGGATTGATTTTTGACATAGCCAATCAATCGCACGGTATAGCGCAGAGCAGCATTGTCGTGGACTTGCAAGAAAAAGGTTTCTCCTACGTGCCAACGTACACTATCTAAGTCCAACATCACCGATTCTTTATTGAGGTCAGTATTGTTGATTGTGTTCGAATTGGCAGGAGATAGGATGGGGTCTAGCGCGTCAGTTTTGATGGACGGCTGGGAAAAACTACTTGCTTGCGTTGCCTTTGGGAGCGGGGTTTGATCATTCGCGTCAGGGCTGCCCAGCGTATCTTCAAAATAACCGTCTTCGATGATCGAATCGAGCTCTTCTTGGGTTGCGACAATCGTGCCAGTTTCGTGTAACAGATTTCCCCAAGCATCAAAGACTGCCCATGGCAGAGCTTGACCGAGTCGAAGCTGGTCTTTATCGACAGGGGTTAATGCACCAAGTTGTGTCATTGTTCTTTCGTCGCAAGATTAAAACCACAGGTATTGTATATCGAATACTGCGTTGCCAAAAAGAAAAATAAATGAAAAAAGCCGTACTTCTTGACCCGTACGGCTTTCTTTCTACCAATTGATGTGAAAGTTTGATCTTTCACAAAGCAAACTACGCCTCGATGTTTTCTGATCCCCGTGGGACGCAATCAACAAAGTAACCACGTTTACCGTCCACTTCTGCTTTTACTAAACCATGGCAGTCAGTTTCAAACCCTGGGAACTGTTCGTTGAATGCACGCACAAATTTTAAGTAGTCGACGATTGTTTTGTTAAAGCGTTCGCCCGGAATCAACAGTGGAATGCCTGGTGGGTAGGGCGTCAACAGAATAGCCGTGACACGACCTTCCAATTCATCAATCGATACACGTTCGATTTCACGGTGTGCCATCTTGGCAAAGGCATCGGATGGTTTCATCGCTGGCTGCATATCAGACAAGTACATCTCTGTCGTCAAGCGTGCAACATCATGTGCTTTGTACACTTCGTGAATACTTTGGCACAAATCACGTAAGCCTGCGCCTTCATAGCGCGGGTTTGCGGCCGCAAACTCTGGCAAGATGCGCCACATTGGTTGATTTTTATCATAATCATCTTTGAACTGCTGCAATGCAGTTAACAAGGTGTTCCAGCGGCCTTTGGTAATGCCGATGGTGAACATGATAAAGAACGAGTATAGACCGCATTTTTCGATGATAACGCCATGTTCCGCCAAGTATTTGGTGACGATAGAGGCTGGGATACCCGTTTCGCCAAATTTACCTTCCAAAGACAAGCCTGGTGTCACGATCGTTGCTTTAATTGGATCGAGCATATTAAAGCCCGGTGCCAATTTGCCAAAGCCATGCCAGTCATCTTCTGCATGGATCATCCAATCTTCTTGCGTACCGACACCGTCTTCCGACAAGTGATCTGGTCCCCAAACTTGGAACCACCAATCTTGCCCCCATTCTTGATCGACTTTACGCATCGCACGACGGAAATCGAGTGCTTCTAAAATCGATTCTTCAACCAGTGCTGTTCCGCCCGGTGCTTCCATCATCGCCGCAGCGATATCGCAGGAAGCGATAATTGAATATTGCGGTGAAGTTGAGGTATGCATCAGATAAGCCTCGTTGAAGCTATCTTTATCCAATTTGACCGTCTCGGATTCACGCACCAAAATTTGTGATGCTTGTGAAATACCAGCTAGCAATTTGTGGGTTGATTGTGTTGAGAAAATCAAAGACTTCTTTGCGCGTGGGCGTTCTTTGCCAATCGCATGCATATCTTGGTAGAAGCTATGGAAAGTCGCATGGGGCAACCATGCTTCGTCAAAGTGTAGAGTATCGATTTCGCCATCGAGCAAATCTTTGAGTGTTTCGACGTTGTACAACACGCCATCATAGGTTGATTGCGTAATCGTCAAAATACGTGGCTTTTTATTTTTTGCTTTGCTCGCAAATGGGTTTGCTTCGATTTTTTTACGAATGCTTTCCATGGAAAATTCTTCCAATGGAATCGGGCCAATAATGCCGAGATGATTACGCGTTGGCATCAAGAATACAGGGATCGCGCCGCACATAATAATGGAGTGCAAAATCGATTTGTGGCAGTTACGATCAACGACAACGATGTCACCTGGCGCGACGGTGGAGTGCCAAACCATCTTGTTTGATGTCGAGGTGCCATTGGTAACAAAGTAGCAGTGGTCTGCATTAAAAATACGTGCGGCATTGCGTTCGGATGCCGCGACTGGACCTGTATGATCGAGCAATTGACCGAGTTCTTCCACTGCGTTACAGACGTCTGCACGCAACATGTTTTCACCAAAGAATTGATGAAACATTTGACCAATCGGTGACTTTAAGAATGCTACACCGCCAGAGTGTCCTGGGCAGTGCCAAGAGTAAGAACCATCGTTCGCGTAGTGCACCAAGGCGCGGAAGAAGGGTGGCGCTAATCCATCTAAATAGGATTTCGCTTCACGGATAATATGGCGTGCAACGAATTCTGGTGTGTCTTCAAACATATGGATGAAGCCATGCAGTTCGCGCAAAATGTCGTTTGGAATATGGCGTGAAGTGCGCGTCTCGCCATACAAATAAATAGGGATGTCGGCGTTTTTGTAGCGAATTTCTTCGACAAAAGCGCGCAATGGTTTGAGCGCGTAGTCGCTTTCTTCGTCCGTACCTTCGCCGAATTCTTCATCATCAATAGAGAGAATAAAGGCAGAGGCGCGCGATTGTTGTTGTGCGAATTGTGATAAATCGCCATAGCTGGTCACACCCAGAACTTCCATGCCTTCTTTTTCCATGGCATCGGCAAGTGCGCGGATACCTAGACCAGAAGTGTTTTCAGAACGGAAGTCTTCGTCAATGATGACGATGGGGAAGCGGAATTTCATTTAGGTCTCCAAAAAGCCTGTTACGGGAGACGCCTGGGCCAGTGTGTTAAACCGCTTGCGCGCCGAAAAAATAAAGATGCGAATTTTCGCAGAAATGCTGGTGTAGATGTCAAAAAAATTGTCATTTTTTGTGCAGATCATCTCCAAAGACGACAAATTTCATCGACATCTGCTAAAAAGCAATCAAGATACGGATTTTTCCTAATTAAATGGCAAGTTTTGTATTAATTCATCGGCTCTATTCTGATTGTCTTTCCAAGAAACGAAAGCGAAGACTATCCAACGTGTAGAGACCTAGTCCTATCCAAATTCCGATAAAACCGACGAACCGATCTAGAGAAAATTGCTCTTGAAAAAGCATTATTCCAAGTATAAGTTGAATGCTTGGTGAGATATATTGCATTAAACCCAAGGTCGCAAGCGGGATACGTCGAGCGGCAGCAGCAAACATCAACAAGGGAATGGCAGTAATTGGACCAGCCGCCAATAAAAGCAGTTGACTTCGTGTCTCAACTTGCAGAAAAACGCTCTCGCCTTGAACTAGCATCCATCCCAAGTAGCTTGCCGCAAATGGAAAAAGTAACATCGTTTCAAGCGATAATCCCTCGAGTGCACCTAATTTTGCTGTTTTACGTAGCAAGCCGTATAGCCCAAATGTGATCGATAAGACTAATGCGATCCAAGGAGGATGGCCTGTTTGCAAACCCAACCAGAGCACGCCCGTGCCAGCAAGACAGATTGCAATCCACTGGATGCGATTTAGTCGCTCTTTTAACAAAACATAGCCTAAAAGAACATTGACTAAAGGTGTCATAAAATAGCCGAGGCTTGCATCGACAATACGATCGTGGTTGATTGCCCATATGTATAAAAACCAATTCACCGAAAGCAAGATTGCGCTGAGTGCGAAATCTGCGAGCAAGCGTGGCCGATGGCGTAGATCAAGTAACCACGACCATTGGCGTCGCAGTGCGAGAACACCAATCAGGAAGAAAAACGCCCATATCATTCGATGCAACAGAATCTCGAGAGAGGGGATCGATTGTAGTGCTTTGAAGTAGAGCGGAAAGAGGCCCCAAGCTGAGTAACAACATGCCGCGTAGATTAGGCCTTTTCGCATTGAAATGAAGTCTTGAATATTGAGGAAGCCTGCCATTATCGCAGCAATTGCAATCGAATGCATCGAACCACAAGTTTTGTTGCAGAGCGTTTAAAAATTCGGACGCTCTATTGAGTTTCAAGCTCGGGCTACCATTTGAAGTGGACAGGTCGTTACGATCTGTATTCGTCAATCACGGGGGACCTATGTGGGCATTGGTATTGATCATCGGCTTGGCGCTGGCATTTTTTGTCTGGCCAAAGTTGCGTTTGTATTATGTCTTGAATAGGCCATTTCCATCTGAATATCGACGCATTTTGCGTAAGAACGTTCCTGGTTACATTGCTATGCCTACCCATCTTCAAATGCAATTGAAGCGACGCATTCGGGTATTTCTGAGTGAGAAAACTTTTGTTGGTTGCGGCGGTTTCGAAGTAAATGATGAAGTGCGTTTAACTATTGCTGGGAAGGCCTGCTTGCTTTTGTTGAACCGAGAAATTGCCGTTTTCCCTAGACTTAGCCAAATATTAGTTTATCCAGGTGCATTTATCGCGCCGCGTCAACATACCGAACTTGGTGGTGTCGTTACGCATACTAATCAGACTTTGAGCGGTGAATCGTGGAGCGATGGTCGAGTGATCTTGGCGTGGGATCAAGTCGCGAACAACCCACATTGGGACGAATTGGGGCAAGATGTGGTCATTCATGAGTTCGCACATCAGCTTGATAGTGAAGACGGAAGCGTGAACGGCGCACCAATTTTGAATAGTCGCGAGGCATATCGACTTTGGTCGGAAGTGATGGCCAAAGAATACGCCGCACTGTTGGAGGCAACCGAACGAAATCAGCCCTATTTGATTGATCGCTATGGCGCAACGAATCCCGGTGAGTTTTTTGCAGTAACAAGTGAGGCTTTCTTCAAGAAGGCACACGCCCTAGCGGAGAAACATCCACGATTATTTGAACTACTACGATCCTATTATCAGGTTGACCCTCGAGAGTGGCAATAAATTCATATTCAGCATGCATACTTGTTTTATCAAAGCTTTCTTTGGATAATTCTTGTTTTGATTCTTGTTTAAAACAAGTTGGCTTGGGATTGCGATGCGTTCTATTGGTTATCTTAAACGGGTATTATTTTTTGTCTCTTTGCTTTTTTTGGCGGGCATCGATGCCTTTGCAGAGGGTGTCGTCTGCAAAAAAACATTGGCATGGAAAGACGCGACCCATCTGCAACGTACTTCTGTTAAAGGCGATGTGTCGATCAAGTCCGAATGGACGCAGTACACAAATGGTGAATTGTTCGTTTCCCAGATCAATGGCCGACCCGTACGTTTCTTGAAATTGGGCAATGGGATCAGTTTGACCTCGGGAAGTGGACTCCCAAAACCTGATGAATTCTCAATGATGCTCGCTGCTGTCGCTTCCCCAATGTGGGAGTCAAGTACGGCCAATTTAACGCGCTTTGCTCGCCCTTGTCTGCTGAAAGAGGCAGAAGATCAGCCATTCAATGAAAAAGATTTTGTGTATTGGAAACCATCTGAAGATAGCCCCATTCGTATTTTTGGCTCACTGAAACGGCAAGGACTAGTTGTAAAATATTCGCTAGAGATCGCTCGACGTGGAACGGATTCGGTATCCGAGCCCTTGTTTGGCGCCTGGGAACACCAAACGATCTTAGAGGCGATTCCAGACAATTTTGATTTGAGTGGATGGCATTTATTCCGCGATGGTGATTTTGTTCGCACCATGCCGAATAATGTGCCATTTTCACTGAAGGACTTAATTCAGGAGAGACAACCTTAGGTTAATTTGCTGACGCATTGTTTTCTTTAATTCATGGTTGTTGGGATTTTCATGCACGGGTATCGGCAGCTGCTTTCAATTGGTACAGTGCATCGAGTGCTTCGCGCGGTGTCATGGAATCAGGGTCGATTTCGTTTAGCACTTTGAGAACTTGTGTTTCGCTCGATGCAATGGGTGCATCAATTAGCTCTGCTGTCAATTCTTGGTTTTGAATCTCATTTGCAAACAGATCGAATTGCGGTGTACTTTGCAATGAGTGCGCCTCTAGTTCTGCGAGATGTTTGCGCGCAGCACGAATGACTGTCTGAGGAATCCCTGCTAATTGGGCGACCTGAAGGCCATAACTTTGCGATGCAGGTCCAGTTTGTACCGCGTGCAAAAATACAATGTTCTCTTTGTGTTCTATTGCAGATAGATGGACATTTTCAGCTGTCGGGTGTAGTTCGGGAAGTTGCGTTAATTCGAAGTAATGTGTCGCGAATAGCGTAAAGCTTCGCGACGTCAAAATGAGATGCCGAGCAATCGCCCAAGCAAGCGCGAGGCCGTCAAATGTCGATGTACCGCGTCCCACTTCATCCATTAATACCAAAGAATTCTCCGTCGCACCATGCAAGATGGCGGCAGACTCGGTCATCTCCACCATAAAGGTTGAGCGACCGCCAGCTAAATCATCGGCTGCGCCAATCCGTGTAAAAATTTTATCGATAGGTCCAATTTCTGCACGTGTTGCTGGGACGTAGCTTCCTACGTAAGCAAGTAATGTGATCAGTGCTGTTTGACGCATAAAAGTGGATTTGCCGCCCATGTTGGGACCAGTGATGAGCAGTAATTTGCGTTCTGCGGAAAGTTGGCAATCGTTTGCGATAAAGCGTTCGATTTGATTCTCAACGACAGGATGTCTCCCTTGCACGATGTTAAGCGTCGGCTCGCTGAGTAATTGCGGCGCGCACCAATTATTTCTCACAGCATGTTCAGCGAGACTGACTAAGGTATCAAGTTGCGCAATCGCATGGGCAATCGTTTGAAGCGTTTGAATGTGCGGCAAGAGTTCTTGAAGTAGCTTCTCATATAAAACTTTTTCGCGAACTAGGGCACGTTCTTGCGCAGATAAAGCTTTATCTTCGAAAGCTTTTAATTCAGGCGTAATGTAGCGTTCTGCATTTTTGAGTGTTTGGCGACGGCGATAATTGTCAGGGACTTTGTCCGTTTGTCCATTGGTCACTTCAATGTAAAAACCATGAACTTTATTATATTCCACACGTAAATTTGCAATTCCTGTTCGGGTGCGTTCGGAAGTCTCGAGATCAATTAAAAATTGCCCAGCATTTTCCGAAAGTGCTCGTAATTCATCGAGTTCAACATCAAAACCCTTTGCGATCACACCGCCATCGCGCACCATCGCTGCAGGTTGTGGCATCAATGCGCGCTCTAATAGGTCAAGACATTCGACTGGCGTCGCAAGATCAGTAATTGCTTGGCTCAGTAAAGAGGTTGAATTCTCTTTTAAACACATTGAAACATAACTTCGGATGGTGCTTAAGTGCTGCATGCCATCTCGTAATGCGGCCAAATCGCGTGGACGTGCGGACAATAAGGCAATTCGAGTTGTAATACGCTCGATATCCGGAATCGAATTCAATGTATTCGATAATCCGGTGGTTGCATCTCCTTGTAGAAGTGCGTCAATAGCTTGGTGACGGCTGCGTGCGATTGCTTGATCTCGGCGTGCATGATGTAGCCAATGCCGCAGCATGCGCGATCCCATAGCGGTACTGCAATGATCTAACAATGAAAATAGTGTGGGAGATTCTTGGCCACGTAAAGTTTCGGTTAATTCCAGATTTCTTCTTGTGGCGGTGTCCAATCCTATAAACTCGTTTTCGGATTCAACTGTTAGAGAGTTGACGTGCTTTAATCCACGTCCTTGGGTGGATTCAGCGTATCGTAAGAGGGCACCGGCAGCACCAAGTGCGACGCTAAAATTTTCGGCACCGAACCCAGTTAGGGAGGCGGTTGCAAGTTGATCTTGGAGTGCTTTTTGGCCTTGCTTCAAATCGAAATGCCAAGCGGGTACTTCAGAGAATTTTCCTGGTAATTCATGTCGAAAACCCTCCAATAACAAGCTGCCTGCAGAAACCAACACTTCAGCAGGAGAGATGCGTTCTAAGGCTTGTTGCAGTCTTGATTGTAGCGTTTTTTCGTCGCTACTGATTTCCATTAGTTTCAACGCGCCACTCGCCAACGATAACCACGCTAAACCGATACTCACTGTTTTTCTTTGACTGAGAAGACACAATCCTAACAATGGGCGATCTGCCTTTTCTGGCAGAAGATCTGTATCCGTTAATGTGCCAGGGGTGATGACGCGCATCACTTTACGTTCGACTGGCCCCTTGCTGGTGGCTGGATCGCCAATTTGTTCGCAAATGGCAGCAGATTCTCCCAGCTTCACCAATTTCGCAAGATAGGGTTCAATTGAGTGAAAAGGCACCCCCGCCATTTTGATTGGCGTGCCGTTTGAGGTCCCACGTTGCGTCAGCGTAATCCCTAAAATTCGTGATACTTTTTCAGCGTCTTCAAAAAATAGTTCATAGAAGTCACCCATACGATAGAAAACCAAAGTGTCCGGGTAATCAGCTTTGATACCTAAATATTGCTTCATCATGGGGGTGTGGTTACTATCAATTACGGCCATTTTTTATATTCGTTTGAGTGATTATTGGAATTTTTCGCGAGTGCGGAATCATAGCCTATTCGATTTGAACCATGGCTCATTTGTCGCATATTTTGATTGAATCGAGCGCGATAGGTATTCCGGTGGTCTGATGATGAGACAGTGACTATCCATATAGAGTTAGGGTGAAAGTTGTTGGGTTTGCATTGATTTTTTGATATATTGTCATGATTGAAAGCTCTGCCCATGCCAAGTTGAAAGGCAAATAGACTGCAACGGTGAGCGAATTTGATTCTATTGAAGGGAACGAGTGTGAAGTTACTTTTAAAAAAAATCGCAGGCATCACGATTTCTGCGTCATTCTTATTGCTTGGATCAAGTGCCTTAGCGCAAAAAAAGTTGGTTCCTGTCGAGCATTTTATTAGTGAGAATATGTTTAGCAATCCGCGTCTGTCGCCCGACGGGCAGCATATCGCAATAAAAGTAAAAATAATGAGGAATGGTCGACTGACGCCGATGTTGCATATTTACAGTTTGCCTTCTTTGCAACTCATCAGCACGATGGCTTTGCCGAAATTTGAAATTCCACTGAGTGTCTATTGGATTTCCAATACACGTCTTGTCGTAACCAAGGGGCTCGAAGTGGGTTTGCGTGAAGCACCGCAAGCCACGGGGGAAGTCATCGCAGTTGATTTGGATGGGAAGAAATTTGAATATTTATATGGTTACGATAATTTCAAATCTTCAAATAAGGGCACTCGCTATTTAGATGATCGTGGCTATGGAACCCTTGAAGGAATCAACGAAAACAAGAATGGAAATATTTATTTAGGCGTGCATTTGTGGCAGGGCAAGAGTAGCTCATTGTATGAAATTGATACATTTAAGTCGACGCGAAAATTGATCACCGACATAGCAAAACCCAATTTGAGTTTCTATTTAACTGCGAATGGCGTTCCACGATTTGCAACGGGATATGACGATGAGAATCAGCAAATCGTTTTTAGGAAAGATTCGGCTGGTCAAGCTTGGCAAGCTATGAGTAAAGAATGGATAGGCTCAAGTTTTCGTCCATTGGAGTTCACGGATAATGGTGAAGGCTTATATTTTATGCAAAGTGAAGACGGCGAACCCGCTGCGCTTTTTAAGGAAAATCTTGTTACGGGAAAACGGACGAAGTTAGCGCATGATGCCAACACCGATTTAAGTGTCCAATGGACTGAATATCCGTATCAACCATTTGCAGTCGTCAATCAGCAGGGAATTCCGCAGTTTACCTACCTTGATACAAATTCCTCTAATGCGCAGCTGCATAAAGCACTTGCCGCGCAATTTCCTGGAGCCATCGTCAATTTTATTAATTTTACTGATGATGGGAACAAATTATTATTTGGTGTCGCAAGTGATCGAGATCCTGGTTCGTTCTATTTGTTTGATCGAAAAACGGGAACCGCCGATTTGTTATTTAGTGTGATGCCTGAAATAGATCCTAGCGAAATGGCAGAACGCCGTCCTGTGCAGGTACCAACTCGAGACGGACAAGGCATTGAAGCGTACTTGACGATGCCCAAAACGGATGGCATCGCAGCAAAAGCTGCTCCGCTAATCGTTTTTCCGCATGGTGGGCCACATGGCGTACGCGATTCTTGGTATTTTGATAGCGATGCACAGTTTTTAGCGTCACGAGGTTATGCAGTTTTGCAGGTCAATTATCGTGGATCGTCAGGCCGAGGAGAGAATTTTCGCGCGCTTGGGTATCGTGAATGGGGTGGGAAAATTCAAGACGACATTATTGACTCTGTCAATCATCTGATTAAATTGGGGCAGGTAGATAGTCGACGAATTTGTTCTTTTGGCGCGAGTTTCGGTGCCTATTCAGCACTCATGTTAGCAATCCGCGAGCCAAATTTATTTCGTTGTGCAATTGGGTATGCGGGGGTTTATGACCTTACTTATATTTTTGATGAGGCACGCGCCAAAAATTTGAAGTCCACGACGAATTATTTTGCGAAGGTATTGAGTCAAGATCCTGCAGTGTTGAGAAAAAATTCACCGGCTTTGAATGCGGATAAATTGAAAGCCCCTGTGTGGATTATCCATGGTGGTAAAGACGAAGTGACTCCACCGGAACATGCATACCGAATGCGTAAAGCGTTAATTGATGCTGGTAATGAACCAGAATGGACCTTTGAACCAGATGAAGGGCATGGATTTTATGACGTTGAACGACGTAAAGATTTGTATCTCCGACTTGAGCAGTTCCTTGGAAAACATCTGCAGATGAAATAAGCGTAGGCGTCAAATTTTCGACTAATTCGAGCCTGCACAAAAGTAAGATAAGGTGTGATCCTTACCTTACTTTTAAGAGCTGCCTCGCTTGTTAAAGTTTCGCGAGACTGGCTTCGATGATGATGACTTTGCGAGCGCTTGCCTTTGCGGTGTGGCGCTAATTTGCTTTTGGCTAGACTTTTGAGTAGCGTGACCCTTGCTGTTGGCGTCATACTTCTTTTGTCGATTCCCGTTTGGAGTTTGTCTAGGAGGTGAAAAACTCCGGAGTTGAATGGGTTGCGCTTTTGCGTTGGGATCTGGAATGAATCCGTCGATGATCTCTTTCGGAATTTGACGCTTGATGAATTTTTCAATGTCAGCAAGCAATTTGAATTCATCCACGCAGACCAGTGACACCGCTTCACCTGTGGCTCCAGCTCGCCCAGTACGACCAATTCTATGGACGTAGTCCTCTGGCACATTGGGTAGGTCATAATTGACGACGTGGGGGAGTTGATCAATGTCAATCCCACGAGCAGCAATGTCGGTTGCGACCAGTACTGTGAGACTGCCATCTTTAAATTCCGCTAGCGCCTTGGTTCGTGCAGATTGACTCTTGTTTCCGTGTATTGCCATTGCATTGATGCCGTCGCGCATCAATTGCTCAACAAGCTTGTTCGCGCCGTGTTTTGTACGGGTAAAGACAAGGACTTGTGACCATTGATGCGTCTTAATTAAATGCGCAAGCATCACTTGTTTCTTGTCGCGATCGACAGGATGAATTTTTTGTGCAATGACTTCGACAGTAGAGTTGCGTCGTGCAACTTCAATCATCGCCGGGTTATTCAATAATTTGTCTGCCAATGCCTTAATGTCATCTGAAAATGTCGCAGAAAAAAGCAGATTTTGGCGATTTGCAGGCAAAATCGCTAACACTTTCTTGATATCATGAATGAAGCCCATGTCTAGCATGCGATCCGCTTCGTCGAGTACTAATATTTCAATATGCCGCAAATCGATTGTGCCTTGCTGATGATGATCCAGCAAACGTCCGGGTGTTGCGACCAAGACGTCGACGCCATTCTTGAGAAGTTTGATTTGAGGATTAATCCCCACACCACCAAAAATGACTCCTGAATTAATCGTGGTATGTTTGCTATATGTGGCAACACTTGCTTCCACTTGCGCGGCCAGTTCGCGGGTCGGCGTGAGCACTAAGACACGAATCGTCCGACGCGCGGTTTTGTTTGCATGCACAGAGGGGCCGCGTAACAATCGTTCTAATATCGGCAAGGTAAAACCAGCGGTTTTCCCAGTGCCAGTTTGAGCGCCCGCCAGTAAGTCTCCACCTTGAATCACCGCTGGAATTGCCTGCGCTTGAATTGGCGTTGGTGTAGTGTACCCATGCTCGCTTACAGCGCGTACGATCGATTCGGAAAGACCGAGGTCTGAAAATGTGGTCATGCTAATTTCTATAGGAATCCAACTTCTTACAGGTTGTAAGAAAAATTTGGGTATTGCGAATAATTGCCAAGAAGGCGGCATCAAAGCGTTGATTTAACGCTTTGATGAAAAAAATGAAGCAATGAGCAGTATGAAAGGGGGATGTTCATACCGGTCAATTGAGTAAATGATTATTTTGCGAATGCCTGCAAAGTGTTGACCATTTGGCCAAAAACCTTTGGCGTACCAGCGAGTACATCACCTTTGTGCAAGTAATCGGATTCGCCAGCAAAAGTCCCGACTATCCCACCCGCTTCAGTCACGATTAACGATCCGGCAGCAATATCCCAAGGTGCTAAGCCTTTTTCAAAAAAACCGTCGAGACGGCCCATTGCAACATAAGCTAAATCCAATGCAGCGGCGCCGGGACGACGCAGACCTTGGCATTTTTGCGTCATGATTTTGTACATTTCCATGTACTCATCAAGTTTGCTCATGTCCCGTCCGGAAAACCCGGTTCCGATTAGCGCGTCGGCGATTTTGTCGCATTTGGTTACGCGGATACGTTTGTCGTTGAGAAATGCGCCGCCACCTTTTGATGCCGTGAACATTTCATTTCGGCTTGGATCATAAACCACAGCTTGCGTAATCACGCCTTTTTGTTGTAATGCGATCGATACACAATATTGTGGAAAGCCATGGATAAAATTAGTTGTGCCATCAAGCGGATCGATGATCCAAACATTGTCGTTTTCGTCGTGCAAATTTTTGGAGGCGCCGGACTCTTCTGCAAGAATCGCGTGGTCAGGGTAAGCGGAAGTCAGCACCTCAATAATCGCAGCTTCAGCCGCGCGATCAACTTCTGTGACGAAATCGTTGTATTGCTTCTCGCTGACTTGGACGCGGTCCACGTCAAAAGAGGCACGATTGATAATAGTCGCGGCACGACGAGCGGCTTTAATTGCCGTATTGAGCATTGGGTGCATAGAGTTTCCGTTAAAATGTCGTCATTAGAGCCTCACCGTCTTAATAGACTGAGGTTGTAAGAATGACGAGCAAAGATGAATTAAAGAGCGGTGGCATTGCTTGAAACTGTCTTAATTCGATTAAAACAATAAAAATTAACGCGCAATGGCGCTATTTTAAATGAACTTAGTGATTTCTGATACATCTGTTTTTACGCGATTAAGAATTATCTTGGTCGAAACGAGTCATTCAGGCAATATTGGCGCGGTTGCTCGTGCAATGAAAACCATGGGATTTTCTGATTTGTATTTGGTTAATCCTCGCTTTGATGATGCCTTGACTCAGCCTGATGCAATCGCGTTTGCAAGTGGTGCACAAGATATTCTGTGCAATGCGAAAGTTGTATCGCATATCGACGAGGCTCTAGCTGGGTGTCAATTCGTGGCGTCTGTGAGTGCACGGCTACGGGAGTTTTCTCCACCGATTTTGACGCCTCGCGAATTTGGTGAAAAAGCAATTGACGAATTGTCAGGGGCTGTTGCATTGATTTTTGGAAGTGAGCGGTACGGCTTACCAAATGACATTGTATTGAAAAGTCATGCCTTAATTAATGTTCCGGCAAATCCTGATTATTCGTCCTTGAACTTGGCTCAGGCTGTGCAAGTGTTGACTTATGAGTGCCGGATGGGCGCCCTAAGTCGACAGCCACAAGCGCAAAAGTCTGAGGTCGGATTTCAAGGTGAGTTGGCGAGTGTGGAACAGATTGACGGGATGTACGAGCATCTTGAACAAGCACTTGTTAAAGTAGAATTCTTAAATTTGCATGCACCAAAGAAGCTAATGCCTAGATTGAAACGTTTGTTTTCGAGAGCTCAACTAGAAGTAGAGGAAGTGAATATAATTCGAGGAATTTCAAAGAAAATATTGGAATTCACAAAGTCTTAGATTTGTGCTGGAAGTGGATGAAATTTTAGTTAATTTAATTGCGAATTTGCCTATATCCTTGATATAAATAGCAAAAATGTTTCGATTGTGACGAAGATTAACCATTTTACGTGGCATTTTGCTTTAAATCCCCATGTAAAAGAAGTAACATTCGGGTTGTTTGAGTTTAACTATCGTGCTGGGAATACATTTGGGAATTTTGGTCACTAAAGGATTTGACTGGGGAAAAATTATCGAACGTCAATTTCGACAATTCGTTTTGGCTGGTCTCTTTGCAAGTATCAGCTTGATGCTTGCGGGGGGCGCTTTCGCCCTTGGCTTTGGTGAGTTTCGAGTTCGCTCTGCATTGGGGCAATCATTGCTTGTTCATGCCGATTTAATTGGCATGGAATCCGATGGCGTAAACCCAAGTTGCTTAAGAGCCAAGGTTGTCAATATTGATGGTGTTTTCATCGCGAACGCAATGATTACGATTCATCAGAATCAAAAACAAAGGGCATTAACTTTCAGTACTAGGCAAGCAATTAATGAACCGGCTATTAATCTCATTGTCGATATTCAATGTGAAACCCAACTGCATCGTGAGTTTTCAATTCTTCTGGATCCAATAGAATCGCATCCACAGTTATCAAGTATTGGTCAAGATGAATCGCCTTTTGGTAAAAAGCTAAAGGCAAGCGCTAAGCCAGACGTGGAAAGTGCGACACAATTTAGTGATCAAAAGCTCAAGCAAAACAAGCCTAGTGAATCGCAATCTCCGGCTAATCCAAAACAAAATAGGATAGACGTTGCTGCGAAGAGTACAGAGCTTAAACGATCGAGGGCGAGTGCTAAGTTGCCTAAAGATGTTTTGAAGCTTTCAGATGAAATCGTCATGCCAGCTTTGCCACAGGGTCTCAAAATGAGTGATGTGTTGAGCACGGATAGTGGTCATCAACTTGTGCAAAATATGGAGGAATTGCGTGCAGCACAAGCAAAAATGGCAGCGATATTGCGCGATGAGCCTGTTGAGCAGATTGCTAAAGCGGTCGCTCCAGTAAACGCGAACCCAGAATTACTGAGTTTAAAGCAAGAGACGGAACAATTACGTAAGCAAAATTTGGCCGATAAGGCCGCGTTGCAACAATTGCAAAATCGGGCAGGGTTTGATTATTGGATGATCGCCTTAGCGCTCATTTCAATTTTGGCGATTGGTGTGATCTTATTTTTGCTTGTTTATATTCGGAAAAATTTGCATGTTCAAAATCCATCGTGGTGGGAAGATGAGGATGCTAATCTTCCGAAGTCCGAGAACATTGACGACGTGATCAATAATTTGCAATCGAATTACGATAGTGCGAGTGCTGCAGGAATTGCCTCTTCTAGTCCAGTAAGCAAACGCAATTCTGTTGGGAGTCACAATTTAGCTGAGCAATCGAAAGATGTTGCGTCGCTTAATCCAGCGATAGCCGAAAACAGCGGTTTTCAACGAACCCCTACTTTAGAAGAAACCAATAGCAGCATCTTTAATTTCTTTGCGCCACGTGGGAATTCTGTAAAAGTAGAAGAAATTTCTGACGTAACACAGGAAGCGGAATTCTGGATTTCAATGAACGATCCGCATCGTGCAATTGAAATATTGGCGGCACAAGAAGAATTAGAGCATCCTGACTCACCAGTTCCGTGGCTATTCTTGTTAGATCTTTATCGTACCGTCCATGAAAAGGCAAAGTACGATTTACTGCGAGACCGATTCATTGTATTTTTCAATGCGAATATACCTGAGTACGACGCAGATCTGACCCAAATTCCAAGTAGACATTTGGAAGATTTTCCTCATTTAATGCAGAAAATCTGCGACTCTTGGGGGGCAAATGGAATTATCCAGTATTTGGAGAGTTTGCTAGTTGATGATCGTGAGGGAAAGCGTGCGGGCTTCGATTTGCCTGTTTATCGTGATATTTTGATGTTGCTTGGTATTGCTCATGAAATCGAACGGATTGTTGCGATGGAGGGGCCAGTCGCTGCAATAAAAAATGAAGAAAATGCACCATCGTCGAATGACACGACGCACGCTGATCCGCTCGCAGAGGCAGAATTTGGAACAATTGAGTTTGAAACCATTGACTTTACTAAGTCTGTGCAAGCCAAGTGATGGGAAGGGTAATGTTGCTCGGACTTAGAGGGTTAATCCTGAGATTGGCTCTAATTATTTAGAAGAAAATGAAGCGACTCCGTGAAGTCGCTTTTTTTTTGTGACGAATACAGTGATACGGTGATTCTTGGAAAGATCAAGCTGGAGCGAAAACAGACATCAAGGTATAATCTTGCTTTCCGTTTCAACCCGCAAAGTCGCAACGCTCTAGGCATTGATTTGATGCTGTTCCGAGAGCATTGTTGCATTGCCTCAACTACATTCATGCCATGTTGATATTGCCAGGCTCTAACGCCCTGTCTGCCTTCCGTACTAAAAATCTATTATCTCGTCTGCAAGCTGTTGATGCCAACATCGTTGGCGTGACGGCACGCTATGCGCATTTTGTTGATGCGTCGGCGCCACTAAGCGAAGTCGAGGTAAATCGTTTACAAGCGCTATTGGTATATGGCGATGCTTTTACTGGTAGCGAGGAGGGTGACAGTTTTGTTGTGATCCCACGTTTCGGTACGATTTCACCGTGGGCATCCAAAGCGACGGACATTACGCACAACTGTGGCATGCAGCAAATTAAGCGTCTTGAACGTGGCGTACAGTATTTTGTACAAGTTAAGTTAGGTTTGTTAGGTGGCGCGAAAAAATTAGCGACAGAATCTAAGCAAGCCGTCATCGCCTTGTTACATGATCGCATGACCGAGATGGTGCTGGAAGACCTAAATGCTGCGAGTGGTCTCTTCACAGAGTTAGACGCTAAGCCTCTAGAGCATGTCGACGTTTTGGCAGGTGGAAAAACCGCCTTGGTCGAAGCGAACAGCGCGCTCGGTTTAGCACTGTCGGATGATGAGGTTGATTATTTAGTCGATGCTTTTACCACGGCAAAACGCAATCCTACCGACGTCGAATTGATGATGTTTGCGCAAGCGAATAGTGAGCATTGTCGTCATAAAATTTTCAATGCAGATTGGACGATCGACGGCGAGAAAAAAGATATATCTTTGTTCGGCATGATCAAGAATACCCACCTGTTGCAGCCTAAGGGAACTATCGTTGCATACAGCGACAATTCCTCGATTATGGAAGGTGCGACGGTTACGCGCTTTTACCCAAACGGCGCGGCGAAAGGGAATGAATATCAAGCCTCGACTGAATTGACTCACACGTTGATGAAGGTGGAGACGCACAATCACCCAACAGCGATTTCGCCGTTTCCTGGCGCATCAACTGGTGCAGGCGGTGAAATTCGCGATGAGGGCGCGACTGGACGTGGCGCCAAGCCTAAAGCTGGTTTGACTGGCTTTACAGTGTCGAATTTGAATTTACCAGGCAACGTTCAAGCTTGGGAAAACGCTAGCGATGTCCTGACTAATGACACGACGACGCAGCAATACGGCAAACCTGATCGTATCGCTTCTCCTTTGCAAATTATGATCGAAGGTCCAATTGGTGGCGCCGCGTTCAGTAATGAGTTTGGTCGTCCGGTATTGGGCGGTTACTTCCGCACTTACGAACAAAATGTTGGTGGTACAGTGCATGGCTATCACAAGCCAATTATGATTGCTGGTGGTATCGGTAACATCAATGACAAACACACGAAGAAATTTGACTTGCCGGTTGGCAGTTTATTGATTCAACTCGGTGGTCCGGGTATGCGGATTGGTATGGGTGGTAGTGCGGCGTCTTCGATGGCGACCGGTACCAATACGGCTGATTTGGATTTTGATTCAGTACAACGTGGTAACCCAGAGATGGAGCGTCGTGCGCAAGAAGTGATTAACTCTTGCTGGCAATTGGGTGACGATAATCCTATTTTATCGATTCATGACGTGGGTGCGGGTGGTTTATCCAATGCATTCCCAGAAATCACGAATGATGCCAAACGGGGCGCGATCTTTGATCTGCGTAAAGTGCCACTCGAAGAGAGTGGTATGGCACCAAAAGAGATTTGGAGTAATGAATCGCAAGAACGTTATGTGCTGGCGATCGCGCCAGAAAGTCTGCCACTGTTCCAATATTTCTGTGAGCGTGAACGTTGCTTATTCGCGGTAGTTGGCACGGCAACAGAAGAGCGTCAACTCAAAGTTATCGATCCATTGAACGATAACTCACCAGTTGATATGCCGATGAATGTATTGCTCGGTAAGCCTCCTAAAATGCATCGTGAGGTTACTCATGTAAAACGAGATTTTCCGGCGATAGATTTAACAGGAATGGATTTGAAAGTGGCTGGCGAACGTGTTTTGAGTTTGCCTACTGTTGGTGATAAATCTTTCTTGGTGACGATTGGTGATCGCTCAGTTGGTGCGATGTCAGTGCGCGATCAAATGGTTGGGCCATGGCAAGTCCCCGTGGCTGATTGCGCAGTGACGGCGATGAGTTTGGAAGGATATTTGGGGGAAGCGATGTCAATGGGCGAGCGTACGCCGTTGGCAGTGATTGATGCGGCGGCCTCTGGTCGTATGGCGGTCGGCGAAGCCATTACAAATATTGCGGCGGCGCCGATTTCCACTATTGAAAATATCAAACTCTCCGCGAATTGGATGGCAGCGTGTGGTCAACCGGGTCAAGATGCGGCTTTGTTTGACACGGTGAAGGCAATTGGTATCGAACTGTGTCCTGCTTTGGGAATTAGTATTCCGGTTGGCAAAGATTCCTTATCCATGCGCACCACATGGAAAGATGAAGGCGGTGATAAATCCGTGACTTCTCCAGTGTCTCTGATTATTTCAGCTTTTGCACCCGTGTACGATATCCGCAAATGTTTGACGCCACAGATTAAATTGGATGCTGGCGATACAAGTTTGATTTTGATCGACTTAGGGCGTGGCAAGAATCGCTTGGGGGCCTCCGCATTTGCACAAGTCATGCAAAAATTGGGTGATCAAACGCCAGACGTTGATAGTGCGGATGATTTGAAAGCCTTCTTCGCAGCGATTCAGCAATTGAATCAAGACGGAAAAATTTTGGCTTACCATGATCGTTCTGATGGTGGATTGTATGGCACCTTGTGCGAAATGGCATTTGCTGGACGCAGTGGTTTAGCGATCAACCTCGATATGTTGACGATGGAAAGTGAGCACGCTGCGGATCATGGCGATGCTAAAAATTGGGCAGGGCAGGTTGCAGAACGTCGCAATGAGCTGACTTTGCGCGCCTTGTTCAATGAAGAATTGGGTGCGGTGATTCAAGTCCGTACTGAACAGCGCAGTGCTGTGATGGATGTGTTGCGTGCACATAATCTTGGTGCTTGTAGTCATGAAATAGGTAAACCAAATAATAGTGGTGTAATTTCTTTCATGCGTGATGCCAAAGAAATTTACAAAGAATCTCGCAGTGCTTTGCATCAAATCTGGAGTAAAACGAGTTGGCAAATCGCTCGCATGCGTGACAACCCAGCTTGTGCCGACGCTGAGTACGCACGTCTTGCGGATGAGTCCGATCCAGGCATGCAGCCAATTATCACTTTTGATGCACAAATTGATGTAGCTGCACCGTATATTGCAACTGGTGTTCGTCCTAAAGTCGGAATCTTGCGCGAGCAAGGTGTGAACTCGCATATTGAGACTGCGTATGTGATGCATAAGGCGGGCTTTACCGCTGTTGATGTACACATGAGTGATTTGATTGCTGGTCGTGCGAAATTAGCCGATTTCAAAGGACTGATCGCGGTGGGCGGTTTCTCTTATGGTGACGTGTTGGGTGCAGGCGAGGGCTGGGCCAAGACGATTTTGTTTAATGCCATGATGTCTGAGCAGTTCTCAGAATTTTTCCATCGTGAAGATACCTTTGGTATGGGTATCTGTAATGGTTGTCAAATGATGAGTAATTTAAAATCCATCATTCCAGGTGCGACCGCGTGGCCGAAATTCACTAAGAACAAGTCCGAGCAGTTTGAGGGCCGCTTCTCTATGGTAGAAATCTTGGAATCGAAATCGATTTTCTTCCAAGGTATGGCCGGTACGCAAACACCAATCGCCGTAGCACATGGCGAAGGTTTCGCTGATTTCTCTACGACGGGTGATATTAATGCGGTGCAGGCTGCGATGCGTTTTGTTGATCATCATGGTCAAGCGACAGAAGCCTATCCATATAATCCAAACGGTTCGCCAGGTGGATTGACTTCAGTTACCAATGATGACGGTCGTTTCACTGTGATGATGCCGCATGCAGAACGTGTATTCCGTAGCGTATTGCATTCTTGGGCACCCGAATCTTGGGGTGAAGATTCACCTTGGATGCGTATGTTTAGAAATGCGCGTGCCTGGATTGATTAAATTTTACCAATGCAATCAATCTATATTCTTTGCTGAAATTTGAGCGGAGAATAAATTGTTAATTAAAATAAAAAGAGCAGAACGAATTTAATCGTTCTGCTCTTTTTATTTTGGCATTCTCAATTCATCGAATATTTTCATCGTGTTTTGTGTGCCAAGATGGACAGTGCCTATTTTTTTCCAAGCGGGTCAGTTGGTGTTGTAGCCAGAGGCATGCTTTGTGCCGAGTTCAATTTCAAATAAAAAAAGCGCTGTACTTTCAGCGCTTTTTGTATCTGTTTCATGAACTTGGCTTAAGTAACGATCAAGTTGGTAGAGCAATCTGATTGTCAGTGCTGAATTGATAGTCGCGGAAGACATGCTCGGCCGATAGTAATTCAAAGCTACCATCTGGCAATTGACGTGTCGTATCTTTCAACCTGTAAGTGGTCTGCCCACATGTCCAGCATTTGAAATTGCGCATATGGGTACAGAGACAGGTTTTGTCCATCACCTTAAAGTCTTTTGCCTCTGGATTGGCTTCGACTTCCCTATTATACGCATCGATGTAAGAACATCCGCCATTGCCGTCTAATAGGTAACCGTATGCTTCACATCCTGGTCGAATATTTGAGCCTATAGCGGGTGTATTGCTTAACATGCGCATAGGGTAGCCAGTTGGTGAGATTGTATTGACAATAATTTGTTCTTCTTGTGCTTTGAAGTACTCTTGCTTTACATCATCTGGTAGGCCGCACTCATGCGTCACGGTAAAACGAGTTGCGACTTGCACACCACCGGCGCCCGCCTCTAAGAATGAAACCGCATCTGATCCTGTGAAAATCCCACCCGCGGCAATCACTGGAATCGCTAAATTTTCATCTTTTAGGTATTGCAAAACTTCAGCAACAATTGTGTGGAGATCATATTTTGCCCAATCAAGGCCAAATCCGAGATGTCCCCCAGCTAATGGACCTTCGACGATAACGTAGTCAGGCAAGCGGTTGAGTTTTGCGTTTTTACGGAGGAATAACTGTAATGCACGAACAGAAGAGACAATGATGCCGAGTTTAGCATCGCGAAAACGAGGGTGATCTTCGATCAAACCAAAAGAGCCGAGATGTAAACCGGCACTTAGTGTGATGCCGTCAATACCAGCATCTAATGCAGAAGCAAGTCTCACCCTTAGGGTATCGCGTGGCCCGTTCATGGTGAGTTTTTCCATGCAGTTGACGAAAATCATGCCATCGCCTTGCTTGGCCTCCATTGTTTTGCCGACATGAAGGCGGGTCGCTTCTGCGAGCAAATCTAAATCAAATTTGATATCCGTTTTGTCTGAATTATTGATGTTGTACTTATACAGTTTGGTTTTGTCTTTGATGAAGCTTGTATCGAAGCGGCGGTCGGAGACGTCATGTACAAGCGCATCGGAGATGTGACCGATGCCATTTAATCTAGCGGCGACGAGAGCAAGTTCTGCGGTGGAAATATCGACTCCCATCCCTCCAATCATGATCGGGACCAGTTCTTGTTTGCCTAGACGCAGGCGAAAATCATCTACACGTTTCATTGTTTTCCTTGAACAACTTCAGTATTTAAATAGTGTTGCGGTGCTTTTGTTGTTATGAGCCATTGGATGGCAAGTTGCACGCTGAAGTTTCGCTGCTTTTGTATAATTTAAATATCACAATGCTAGCATTAGAATTTGATCTCTAAATGGCTTGCATTCTTCGAATAAAAAGGGGAGCAGCAAAATTTCTACAGGCGCAATTCTACCCTAGGTACTCTTTTTTGGGCTTGTCATGATTGAAAAACCGCAGAATATCCAACGAATCCAAACGTTTCTTTAACCCAGATCAGTTTTGCTTCATCATTTTGACGCGATATTCAAGGTGAAGGCTCTGTTACAATGCTCGTTTTAGTGAATTGGGCGCCTATTTCACTCAATCTATTCGATTTAAATTAAAACTATGCAAATTTTAAAGGACACCGTAGTGACGCTTAACTACACGATGTATGACCAACATGGATCAATCATCGACAAGAATCACGATCCCATCGTTTATCTACACGGTGGTTATGACAATATTTTGCCAGCAGTTGAGGCTGCCTTAGAAGGGCAGAACATAGGGGGAACTATTTCTGTGACAATGGCGCCTGACGACGCTTTTGGAGAAATTGACCCGAGTTTGGTGCATGAAGAGGATGTCGGATTGTTTCCACCAGACCTCGAGGTGGGAATGATGTTTGAAACGCGTGATCCAGAAACTGGGGACGCTGCGCAATTTCGTGTTACATCAATCGATGCTGGTTTAGTCACAGTCGATGGCAATCATCCGCTGGCCGGAATGCATCTTCGCTTTGAGGCTGAAATATTAGCTATACGTCCAGCAACCGAAGAGGAACTTGCCCATGGCCATGTGCATGGTGAGCATGGCCATCAACACTAAATAAGCTTGAAATCAAACAGGATCGATACAAATTTGTATATTTATGCTCTTTAGCGGGTCGATGAATTGATTTCGACCTGTTTAAATAGATAGAGTCATTTTTATGTCTGTTTTGGGGCGATGTCTTAATGGTGTCTTGACTGAAGTTAGACGCTAATTAGGCTCCAGAATTTGTATTGATTTAATTTGATAAACAGTCATTGAGGACAATAAAAAATGAAAGATTACTACTTCATCCTCGGTGTTTCTCCCAATGCCTCGCTTGCCGATATAAAAAAAGCCTACCGAGTTAAGGCCGCTGAGTTTCATCCTGATCGCAATGATTCAGAACTGGCTCCAGCAAAATTTCACGCAGTTAAAGAGGCTTACGATATCTTGTCGGATGACGCAGCACGTCATGCTTACGATGAAAATCGTCGTCGGAATTTGTTGGAATCTCCTTTGGAAACAGCCAGTGAAATTTGGAAGAATTATTTAAAGGGAGTATTGCAGTGAAATTTTCGCGTTATTTTCAAGAATTGATGTTGGCATATAAGGCAGAGTTGGATGACTTGCGTTCCGACTTTGAAGGCAAAGACGTCATGAAACGTCGTCTAAAAGAGAAACGTGAACAATTCGCGTTTTTGCTTCCGATGTTGCAAAGTAATCCAGAGATGTTGGCTCCGGCTTTTCATGATGCATTTTTATTTATGAATCCATTGGCATTCGAAGCGCTCGCCGCGAAAGAGCGTGACAAATTACCACTGTGGTCAAGTTTGTCCAAAGCTGTGAAGGTTGAACCTTGGGCGGAAAAGATGGTAACGCAAGTTTTAGCGGAAGAGGGGGGGCAGCTATTCCTGGTGACGGCGGCTTGTTTAGAGTACTTAAGTCGTAGTGTTCATGTGCGTGATTCCGCCTTGGCAAATACGGATGAAGATGATGATTCAGATGACTCTGCACAGGATCGCGATGACTCAGAGAACGGCGATCTTGATGGACACTACGGACGCCATGGGCGGGACGATGGTGACGATGGAGATGATATTGATCTAGAAGAGGCGGGTGCCGATTGGTTGGCCGAACAAGGTTTTGATCGTAAGGATTAAAAATGCTTGTATCGACACTGTTAGACAAATAAATAGTCATCAAAATTTTGATCCAGATATTTCTTAGTCTGGAGTGACCGTTGTTGTTGGTTGACTAGTAAAAATTAGAAAAAGAGGAGTGCAAGATGAATTTGCCAGCTTTAATTGAAGCACAAAGTTTGATCATGGCAGGTGATATAGCGGGTGCAGAACATGCGTTAGCGACCTTAGCTGAAACACAGGGAGACCAAGCACTAGTAGCGGCGCTGGATGATTTTCCTGCAAAAGATCTATTGGCGATCATTCGTGAATTTGATGCGTCGAAAGAGTCATTGGTCAATTTATTGGTAACACCAGAACAATTTGCACAAGCCGTCGTGCTTGAGAAGCGCTATGCAGATCTGACGCACGAGCAGTTGCGTGGAATGATCAATTCTGTGATTTTTCGTGATGGCGCGGATGCTGCGGAATTTCTGTATGAAATTGCCGAAGTAGAAGGTGGCTATGATGCCTTAGCTGATTATTTGCAAGACAGAACTCAGATGGTTGAGCATTTTTATCGCTACGCAACCTTTGATCTGTATGAGTATGGTGATGAGGCAAAAACGCAAGCAATCGACGATGATTTGTTGAGTCTTACAAGAGATACTGAAACAAAAGCGTCTGCGGTTGATCGAGCGAGTGTCGAGGATCATGATTGGATGGAAGTCACTTATTTGTTGCGATACGAGTTGCCTGAGATTTTTCGAGAAGTACTGTTGAAATTACGTGCTCGTTATCAAGTCTATTTGCGTAATTTGCAGAATGACGAATTTGCAGAATCCCAGGTTAGCGATGAGTCGGATGAGGAAGAGTCAATGCCGAAGAAGCATAATGACGATGGTGATGACGATGATGAAGAGTCCGCACTCTAATTATGACCATGGCTGATGTTGAAAATATGCAAGCAATTTCTCTGTTTGATGGACGCCCGTTTTTTGAAATTGCTTTGGTGCATGGCGTGAAATTTGCGATTATTCCGCGGTCAAAGTTAGAGGCAATAGAATCTGAGGCGCCCAAAGGGCTTGTTCAAATCGCAGATGCATTTGGTAGTAAATACTTGCGTCCAGAGATTGAACTCGCGCGCAAGCGTATTGTTAACTTGGCGAGTTTGTATCTGCTTGAGACATCGAAAGGCGATCTTGATGTCGCTGCAAAGCTCATTCGTGATAACACATTTTTGACGCTCTCCCGTGGTGGTTCAACTCTATTGAAAGCCCTACACGCTTTGCCTGAATATCCCTTGTTGGGGAAAGAGCAAAAGTCTTCAGTAGAGGAGTTTTTGGAGATTTGGTCATTAAAGGAAAGACATCAAGATTATCGTAATTTGTTAACACATCGACGTCAAAATGCGTTGGAAATAGAGGCTGGATTTTGGTTTGGTCAAACGATGGAGATTACGCAAACTGAACTTCAAGAGGAAGATGTTGAGGCAATGGCAGTCGTGCGTACAGGGATGCTCAAGCGTTTTGTTGAAGATGCCGATTCACCTATCGAAAATCAAGTTGAGTTTGCGACAATTCTTGAGTCTTTGAGAAAGCGTTTGAGTTCTCGGCAGGGGAGTAAGGCGAAGCAAATTCTATTGGAGCAAGCAATTTCAAAAATCCGCCTCGTTGGTGAGGAAATTCCAGGAAAATTTCATCCTCTCTGTGAGCAAGTTTTGGATGAAATGCTGAAGCGTGATTTCATTCTAGTCGCTGATAAAAAGAATTCTTTGGATCGTCTCGTGTTTGAATTGAAGGATCGATACTTTATCTGTTCGCATGAGTTGGAAGACACTTCTGAATATGATGCGCTTGTTTCAAAAGCGTGGGCAAAAATCACGAAAGGAAAGACGGATATCGACTCTTTGCTAACATTGTTTCTGTGTATCGCGTCTGATATTCCACCCAAAACCAGTTTGTCAGAGAAAGTTGCAAAAAATTTGGTGAAAAGATTGCGTGACAATAAAGGTAGTTTTGAAATTCAGAAAACGATCGATTGGATCAAACAAAATGCGCCATATGAAAAGCAAGAAGGATTGCTTGATGATTGGTCGGCATTTTGTGCCGATGCGCAGGTCTATTTGCTGGATGATTGGGACAGCGATTGTGTTGGTGCTTTGAGATATTTGCGGGAAAATTGTCACATTGAAAAAGCAGGTAAGAAATAAACTCAATGTGGTCTTTTCGCTTCTGTCAAAATGAAGAATTTAACTCAGTTTTTTTTCATAATAGGATGCGCCCCATAAAATGCGCACTGAGAAGCGCTAAATGACAATTATTTGAAACTAACCATCGCTACCAAAATTTCCAGAAACTTTGTTTATTGTTGGTTTTTGCTGTTTTTCTAACGACGATTCCCATTTTTTCTTGGCATTCTTCGTGAGTTAAGCCTTTGCCGCGAAGATAAGCGTAATAGTATTCTTGCGGCATCTTAAATTTCAAATTGTATGGATCTTTAAGGTGTTCTTTGACTTGCTCTTGAAACTTACTCCACTCAGGCACTTCACCGTGGTTTTTATCCATAAGTTTCCGCACAAATGCCATTGCTTGATCAATTATTTTATTGTCCATAGTCCGTCATAAGTCATTGCTATTCGATACCATGATTATCCTTTAAAGCAATGTTGTATGTGAAGTGATTCATTGAAAATCAATATTAAATCCTTGTTTTTAATCTGAAAATGTTAAAAAAACACCGCATTTTTTGCCTGTGCGTATCAAGTTAATTGAAAAAAGTGGTTGCCCTCCTCAAGAGGACGGCAACCACTTAACTTGACTAACGCATGACTTTCTAGCTTTTACCAAGAAGCTTGCAGTGTATATTTTCCATTTGTAGCGCCAGTGCCGCCAGCATAGTAAATGACTTTTGCGTAGACGACTTTTGCGGAAGTGCCAGTGTTTGTGTTGCTTAAACTATCGGTTGCACCAGTTCCGTTTGTACTTGAAGCCAATTTAGTACCGGTACTGCTGTAAAGTTCAAGATCATAGTCGGACGTCGCATTGGGTTTCATTGTCAAGCTTAAGGTCTTTCCTGCCGGAATACTGACTTTGAAGTAATCGACATCGGTCTTTGCACTTAAATTTGCATTCACTAAAGTGTTCGCGTTTGCGATGGTATTTGCTGTTGCGATCGTGTTGTTGGTCTCTGTTTCACTTATTGTGGTTCCAGGTGTCACAACAGCACCAAGAATGTTTTGGGCTTCAAACTTCGCTTTGAACGTATTGGCATAGCTCGCGTCATTGGGGAAGAGTGCAGTTGCAGCATTCACGATTGCGGTTGCCATCGCAGGCATCTTGATGTTCGAGCCTAAGCCGAAGTGCGCTTCCAAAATAATTTTGTCGACATTGTCACGAGGTTTTCCAGCTGCTACGAGGGAGACGAGTGCTTGGAACAGTGGAGTGGACCAAAGCTCATCCGACTGGAAGGTGACGCCACCTTCAGTGATTGCTTGATGCGCGCCATAAGTCTTACTGCTATTGTATTTTGCATCAGTGCGATTAAGCATTCGTCCTGCCCAGCAGGCGCCATGCCCATCCCAGCTAAATGCCCATTCGGGGTGATAAGCTTTACCGTTAGCTGTACTGTAAGAATACGATGCTGCCCAATAGTCGCCAAAGCCTTCGCCCATGCCACCGGTATCGCCACCGCTCCACCCAGAATTGATATTGGCTTGAATCCCATGGCCGTACTCGTGCAAAATCACATCTGCATCTTCCGAGTCATTAACGCAACCGTGACCAAATGCTAAATAGTCGTTTGTTCCACCACTGTAGTGTGAATTATCGTCTCCATTGACTCCGTCAGTATCCACGTTGAGGGGGCGGTTGATAATAGATTTTGTGCCGGTGAAACCCAAAGTTTGAATGTAACGTTGGTTTTGATCGATGTGGAAATAAACATTGGTATCATCAAAAGCATTATTTCCTCGTTTTGCTGTCCAGACACCATTCGCTGTGGTACTTGGGGCGGTATTGGGGGCCTCAATATTTTTAATATTGATATAAGGACCAGATAGGGAATATACACCGCCAGAGACTGTTAGGTCGCGTAAAGTTTTTGTGCTGTAAGCAGCGTCAAACGCACTAGCAGCAGATGTGTCCGTCAAAGCGTCAGAATTGAGGGCGGTGCGTGGATCAGGATCAAAAACCAGACCAGATCCGTTAATTCCCGATGCCACAGACTGGGCGGGTACCTTCACGATTGTTTGACTCTTAGGGTTTGGTATTCCTCTTTCTGCCAAATCAAGTAGAGCTTGTTGTAAGCCAATTGTTTGTCCAACCAGTGTGGCGCGTGAATCGAGTTGGCGGTCGCTATTTTTTCCAACCCTAGGCAATGATGTTGAATAGGAACTGATTAGTTTTCCGTTGTGGGCGTTAATGTATTGAACAAAACCGCCTGTAGGCATTTGTGCTGCAATGGTGATCTTGTGAGCAAGTTGCACGCCATCCTTCGTGGGTACCCATACTAACTGACTATCTGGGTAACTTATTAATGGATGTTGAACTTTCATGTTTTGCCATGCTGAGTTTAGTGCTTGGTCAGCAGCAATTTGTTTTTGTACAAAGAGCTGATTGACCGCGTTTGTATCCATATTGCTTGAAATGTGTTTTGTCTCATTGAATATCTTAAGTAACTCTCCATTTTTTCCTATCGACACAATAATTTCCGCACGATCCACAGGAAATCCACGCAACATCTGCTGGTAGTAGTAATGTTTGCCAAGTAAAGAATCTTGAACCTTGCTAAGTACAAGGTTATTGAGATTGCTAGGTAAGCCGAATTCTTGAGCATGCTGACGTAATACGTCAGTTGCAGAGTTTGCTTTGATACCGCTGAAAAATGTCAGGTTATCAGTAGTAACTTTGTCCGCCGCAATGGTAGTTTGTGCAAACGTGAGGGCTAGAATAGAAGCAAGGACGTGACGACGTGGATGTGACATTAAAAATCTCCCTAAATTTAATGAATTAACTTATTTGCGTTATACAAGACTCTTAACGGTCTTGTTTTTCAGATAACGCTTGGTCAGTATAAGTGCAATCTTTGTCGAAAAATAGCTGTCAAAAATCACAATAAACAACAAATGTCACGTCATATTGACGATGATTTTTATCAATATGCAGGATGGAATTTCGGTATTGAAGTATTAATTTGAAATTCGGTTGAAAAATCCGAATTTGATTGAGAATAAATTTTCAGAACAATACAAAATTTTGTTGGTGCTGACGTATCGATAAGGTTTTGTATTGTTCAGGTGTTAATTGCAAAAAATTTGGTATCGATTGAATGCAAAAAATACATCGCTTGGTTGTGTATATTTGTGGTGTTTTACTGGCGAGTACTGATTGATTAAGCAATAGTTTTCGATTGAGGATGGCATTGGCCTTGAAACTGAATCGACCAGACGCTCCGCTCCTCGTCTAAGGTTCGTGAAGTTAGTAAGCGTTTTTAATGCTGTTCCTCATTCAGATAGTTAGTTAACTCAATTCAGTTTTGGTTTTTTTAAAATGCTGAATAAATCAATTTGGTAGTCGAAGCGTTGATGAGTTCCTAGTGCCAATCGCTTATCCAAGGAACAAAAAGACGGTCGGCTTTTTATGAAAATCAGGTTGGCCATTTTGCTGCAAATGTTTTTTCCATTCCGAAGCGGATTTGGTCAAAATGGACTCCGATTCCAGCGTAAGATCGGTTGCAACGCAAATTAATGTATGGGGCTGGCAGGATGTGATGAGCGCATCTAACATCGCAGCATTCCGATACGGTGTTTCGATGAGAAGTTGTGTTTGTTTTTCTTTTCGCGAGCGATCCTCGAGTTCTTTGATACGTTTTGAGCGTGCCACAGCATCAGTCGGTAAGTAGCCGTGAAACGCAAAACTTTGTCCATTCAATCCGCTACCCATTAGCGCGAGAAGCAGAGAAGATGGTCCAACTAGTGGTCGTATTCTGATTTGATGTTGGTGCGCCAATCGAACCAAGTTTGCACCTGGGTCTGCAACGGCGGGTACTCCTGCCTCGGAAATTAAGCCCACATCTTGACCTTCGAGTAAGGGGCTTAGGAGGGCCTGCAATGCGTTGCTTGGTGTGTTGACATTCAGCTCCATAATCTTTAACTCTTGTATGGAGCATCCAAGTGGGTGGAATTGGTTAAGTGTTTTGAGATAGGCTCTTGTGGTTTTGGCATTTTCCGCGATGAAATGGCGGAGCTGAGAACTCATTGCTTGAACCGAATCTGGAATGATAAGGTTCAAGGGATTACCCTGTTCAAGTTTACTTGTGCCAAGCGTATTGGGAATGAGATAAAGTGTTCCGTACATTTTAATTTTCTTATTCGTTTATGAATTAATATTGATTTCCGTTTTCGGATTGGAAGAAATCGACTCGCAAATTTCGTAACATGCTCGTGAGTGCAATCAAAGGCAGTCCTGTCAGTGCAGTAGGATCATCGCTTCGAATGGATTCGATTAAAGCAATACCAAGTCCTTCGTTTTTTGCGCTGCCCGCGCAGTCATATGGTTTCTCAATTCTTAAATAATTTTCAATCTCGCGATCACTTAGTCTTCGAAACTTTACAAGCGTTAAAATATTTTGTAACTGCACCTTATCGAACGTTGAATTGGGGCGATTATCGAGAACACATAGCGCTGTATTAAAAATAACGGAACGACCACTCATTTTTTGTAGTTGTGCCATTGCATTGGTATGATTCCCAGGTTTGCCAATTTGTTCATTGTCTAATATCGCAACTTGGTCTGACCCTATGATGATTGCGTTTTGGAATTGTTTTGCAACTGCTTCAGCTTTCTCTTTCGCTAGTCGAATCGCTGTTTGCTCGGGCTGTTCGTTTAATAATGGCTTTTCGTCAATATTGGGAGCGCTACATTCAAATGGAAGTCCAAGGCGCGCCAAAAGTTCTTTTCGGTATAGAGAACTCGATCCGAGAATGAGTTGAAGCTTTTCAGTCGTTTTCAGTGTGTCAGTCATACTGGATTATTTCGTTATTAAAAAGACATTTATCTGGCAAAAAGGCGCTTTTTTTTAATATGCCCTCGGTAAGTTGCCCCAAGGCTTTGACTATTAAGGTGTAATCCTGTTATTATCGCAGGTTTTCTGGGTCTAGAAATCCTATGCAAGCATTTGTAATTGACTCTTTTACGTTTTGTCAGCATCAAGAACAACGTGAGGGTAGTACAAACATTAGCGAGTTTCCACGTTTGTCTGCAGAATGTGCGGATAAAGACGGTGTGCTAAATTGGTCGCTGCAAGGTGGTGTAAATCACTTGGGCTTTCCGCGATTGATCTTAAGCGTCGAAGCGAGAGTGCAATTGATGTGTCAGCGTTGTTTAGCACCATTTGATTTTGTCGTAGACTCGCAATCAGAATTAATTCTCGCCAAAAGCGATGATCATGCCGATGAACTTGAAAGCATGCTCGAAGATGACGAGGTTGATGTAGTAGTAGGCAGCAAAACATTTAATGTCATGGATTTGATAGAGGATGAAGCGTTGCTGGCAATACCCCAATCGCCCAAACATGCAGTATGCCCTGATGTCGTATTCGTCTCATCGAGCCAATCGGAGTCAGCGAAAAATGTAGATGCGGTAGATGCAGCGAGCACTGGCGGTAAAGTGTCTCCATTCGCTGTACTGAAAAAGTTGCAATGAGCAGTAAATGGGCGTACCTAGTGGCATTATTCTGAAAAAACACTCAGGTCGAAGTATTGTTAGGGATTCTTGAAAGGCAAACGAAGTTTGCTTGTCGATTCAAGTGTGTTAAATTTTAGAAACATTTTTTGAAGTATTAGGAGTTATCATGGCCGTTCAGCAAAACAAAAAATCACCATCTAAACGTGGTATGCACCGTTCACACGATTTCTTGACTGCACCACAGTTGGGTATCGAGCCAACAACAGGTGAAACACATCTGCGTCATCACATCAGCCCAAATGGCTTTTATCGTGGTCGTAAAGTATTGAAAACTAAGAACGACGAGTAATCTGTTCTTGGTGATAAAGCGGCGTTGCGAGTCTCGTACTTGGCGCCGCTTTTTTTTATTCTTAAAAATGTTCAAATCCAGCTTTTGTTTTTGTTCATTGCTTCTTTCATTTTTCACCATTGAGCTTAAAACGGATGATTCTTTACGTCATTCTTGATAAGATAGGTCTCTTGGAGTGAGAAAATAGTAACAAATACATGACAATAAAAATTTCAATTGATTGCATGGGTGGTGATTTTGGCCCATCAGTCACTGTTGCGGCAGCAGTTTCATTTGCGAACCGCGAGCCTGATGTTGAATTTGTTTTGGTGGGGCAGGAAGCTGTTCTGCAGACAGAATTAAAAAAACTCGGCGCGCAAAATCATCCACAATTGTCGATTGTGCATGCAAGTGAAATGGTCGAGATGGATGATCCTATTGAGATTGCCTTGCGCAGAAAAAAAGATTCCTCCATGCGTGTCGCCCTAAATCAAGTGAAAGAAGGGCAGGCGCAAGCTTGTGTTTCTGCCGGTAATACGGGGGCCTTGATGGCGGTCTCTCGCTATGTTCTTAAGACTATGCCTGGAGTCGATCGTCCAGCGATTTGCAGTATATTGCCGAATCAAAAGAAACTCCCAACGTACATGCTTGATCTCGGTGCGAATGTCGATTGCGAGCCTTTGCATTTGCATCAATTTGCGATTATGGGTTCAGCCTTAGTTGCTGCGCTTGAGAGCAAGCCACGCCCAACCGTTGGTTTGCTCAACGTAGGCGAAGAAGACATTAAAGGTAACGATGTAGTGAAACGTACGGCCCAGTTGTTGCGCGCGGATCATGAGCGCGGCCTGTTAAATTTTTACGGTAATGTTGAAGGTAATGATATTTTCAAAGGCACTACCGACATCGTCGTATGTGATGGATTTGTTGGTAACGTAACGTTGAAAGCGGTCGAGGGTTTAGGACGTTTTGTTAAGACCACGATGACGGGGGCATTTAAGAGTAATCCACTAAATATATTGGGTGCTTTGATCGCCCGCGGTGCACTAAATCATATTTCAAAAACCATGAATCCGTCGAATTATAACGGCGGCAGTTTATTGGGGCTGCGTGGCGTTGTGATCAAAAGCCATGGGAGCGCTGATAAGTATAGTTACGAATGGGCGATACAGCGTGCATTCGATGCAGTAAAAAACGATGTGCTGGCGCGCATCACAACATCCTTGGCGGAATTAATGCCAGTGCCCGCAGAGGCAAGTACAGATAGTTCCGGTTCGACTGAACCATAATACAGATAAAGACGCATGACTTTCTATAGCAAAATTATAGGCACAGGAAGCTACCTGCCACCGAGAAAAGTAACAAATCACGAATTAGCAGCGCAGTTGGCCGAAAAAGGGATTGAAACTTCCGACGAGTGGATCGTATCGCGTAGTGGGATTTCGGCGCGCCATTATGCTGAACCTAATGTCACATCTAGTGATATGGCGGTTGAAGCAGCAAAGCACGCGCTCGACGCCGCTGGTTTGCAAGCGAATGATATTGATCTCATTATTTTGGCAACTTCTACGCCAGATTTTTTTGGCGGATTTCCAAGTACGGCTTGCGTCGTGCAGAATAAATTAGGTATCACCAATGGCGCTGCGGCAGTTGATGTTCAGGCCGTTTGCAGTGGATTTATCTATGCGATGGCGATGGCCGATAGCATGATTAAGTCAGGCTCGCATAAGAGAGCTTTGATTATTGGTGCTGAGGTTTTTTCCCGTATTCTTAATTTTGAAGATCGTACGACCTGCGTTTTATTTGGTGATGGTGCCGGTGCCATCATTATGGAGCAATCCGAAGAGCCAGGAGTATTGGCAACCAAGTTACATGCCGACGGTAGTCATGGTCATATTTTATGTGTGCCTGGGAATGTGAATGCGGGTGTGATTGCGGGTAGTGCCTTCCTGTATATGGACGGGCAGGCTGTGTTTAAATTGGCCGTGAATGTTCTGGAAAAAGTCGCCAATGAAGCCTTGGAAATTGCAGGTATGGACGCGAGTCAAATTGATTGGTTGATCCCACATCAAGCCAATATTCGCATCATGCAAAGTACTGCAAAAAAATTGAAATTGCCATTGGATAAGGTAGTCGTGACTGTGGATCAGCACGGCAATACTTCAGCCGCTTCGATACCGTTGGCTTTAGATGCTGCCGTGCGTGATGGTCGCGTTAAGAAAGGCCAGATTGTGATGCTCGAAGGTGTTGGTGGTGGCTTCACGTGGGGCGCTGCTTTAGTCAAGATGTAATGCTGACAGTATTGTTGGTCACGTTGGTTCTGCTTGAATCTCATTAAAAAATACGTAGAGTGAAAATATTATGACGCAATTTGCATTTGTATTTCCTGGTCAAGGTTCGCAAGCGATTGGCATGTTAAATGGCTTTGCTGGGAACCCCGTCGTGCAAGACACGATTGCTGAAGCTTCTGATGCTTTGCAAATGGATTTGGGGAAATTGATTTCCGAAGGTCCAAAAGAAGATTTAGATTTAACGACGAATACCCAACCTGTTATGTTGACCGCAGCCGTGGCTACTTATCGCGCGTGGATTGCTGCTGGCGGCAAGCAGCCAGCGATCGTTGCTGGTCATAGTTTGGGTGAATATTCTGCTTTGGTTGCAGCTGGTGTAATTGGGTTTAAAGATGCAGTGCCTTTGGTGCGTTTTCGCGCGCAAGCGATGCAAAGCGCGGTGCCTGTTGGTCAGGGCGGCATGGCTGCGATTTTAGGTCTAAGCGATGCAGACGTGATTGCTGCTTGCGCAGAAGCTGCTGCCGCAACTGTGGAGGTGGTAGAGGCGGTCAACTTTAATGCGCCAGCGCAGGTGGTGATTGCTGGTAGTAAAGCGGCGGTTGAACGCGCTTGTGAACTGGCTAAAGCAAAGGGTGCCAAACGTGCTTTACCATTGCCAGTTTCAGCCCCTTTCCATTCTTCTTTATTGAAACCAGCTTCGGATCAATTGCGTGAATATTTGGCGAATGTGTCATTCTCTGCGCCAGCGATTGCCTTAATTAATAATGTGGATGTCGCGATCGTTACTGACCCAGCTTTGATTAAGGATGCACTCGTACGTCAAGCCGCAAGCCCAGTGCGTTGGGTCGAGACGGTAAACGCAATCGCCGCTTCTGGCATTACACAATTGATCGAATGTGGTCCAGGTAAGGTATTGGCGGGTTTGACTAAACGAATTAATGGTGACTTGATTGGCGATGCAATCTACGATCAAGAAACACTGGAAAAAGTTTTGGCATCCTTTGGCTCGAATTAGGTTCAAGCTAAGTAAGTTCGAACTCAGTTCAAACTAAGATTTAGTAAAATTCGAACCAATCATTAAATTCATCAAATAATAAATTCTGACAGGCACATAGCGGCCATGTCTGACAAGATAGTGAGGGAATATGACGCAGCAATTAGCAAATCAAGTAGCATTGGTAACGGGTGCCTCTCGGGGTATTGGTAAGGCAATCGCGATCGCCTTGGCGCGCGCTGGTGCCAAAGTAATTGGCACTGCAACTTCAGAATCTGGTGCACAGGCAATTACCGCTTACTTGCAGGAAGTGAGTCCAGAGGTGGGTAAGGGTATCGCGTTTAATGTCAATGATGTTGAGCGTTGCGGTTCTTTGGTCGATGAAATTCAAAAGGAATTCGGCTCTTTATCTATTTTGGTAAATAATGCGGGCATTACGCAAGATCAGTTGGCGATGCGTATGAAGGAGGATGATTGGGATACTGTTATTTCTACTAATCTGAATTCAGTTGCTCGTTTATCTCGTGCAGTATTGCGCGGGATGATGAAGGCGAAACATGGCCGCATTATTAATATTACTTCTGTCGTCGGGTCATCCGGCAATCCTGGTCAAATGAATTACGCGGCAGCCAAGGCGGGTGTGGCGGGCATGAGCCGTGCTCTCGCATTAGAGATTGGTAGTCGCAATATTACGGTTAACTGCATTGCGCCTGGTTTTATTGATACGGATATGACGAAAGCATTGACGGATGATCAAAAAGCGGCAATTCTCAGCCAAATTCCTATGGGTAAATTAGGTCAGCCAGAAGATATTGCTGATGCAGCAGTCTTTTTGGCATCACCAAGTGCGGGATATATCACCGGAACCACCATTCATGTGAATGGTGGCATGTATTTGTGTTAATGTAGTTGTTGTAAAATAAGCGAATTTCGCTGAAATTGAGCGGAGTTGGCGGTGCGGCATCTAAAAATGCTCTTTTTGCGCGCAAACCTGATAAAATGCGCGCACTTTCTGTAACCACTAATGGAGACCACATGTCTGATATCGAACAACGCGTTAGAAAAATCGTCGCTGAACAATTAGGCGTCGCTGAAGCTGACATCAAAATTGAATCTTCTTTTGTTGATGATTTGGGTGCAGACTCACTCGACACAGTTGAATTGGTCATGGCTTTGGAAGATGAGTTCGAAATGGAAATTCCTGACGAACAAGCAGAAAAAATCACGACTGTTAAACAAGCAATCGACTACGCCACTGCGCACGTCAAAGCTTAATTCTGTCGGATTGCTTTATTAATTCCAGGAGAGACGCTTGAGCCTTACGAGTAAACGTCGAGTTGTAATTACTGGCCTTGGTTGTGTGTCTCCTGTCGGCAATAATATCGCCGACACATGGGCAGCCATCCTCGCCGGTAAATCTGGTATTGCAACAATCACCAAATTTGATGCGACCCCATTCACTACCCACTTCGCTGGGGAAGTGAAAGGCTTCAACATCGAAGACTATATTCCAGCCAAAGAAGCGCGCAATATGGATACCTTTATCCATTTTGGTATCGCGGCTGGTGTGCAAGCTTTTCAAGACAGTGGTATCACTGTTACTGAAGAAAATGCAGAGCGTATTGGTGTGATTGTTGGCTCTGGTATCGGTGGCTTGCCATTGATCGAGGAGACTAAAGAAGTCTTGATCGCACGTGGTCCACGTCGTATCACGCCTTTCTTTGTACCAGCTTCCATTATCAATATGATCTCAGGTAATTTGTCGATTAAGTACGGATTGAAAGGTCCTAACTTGGCGATTGTTACTGCTTGTACGACAGGTTTGCATTGCATAGGTAACGCGGCACGTATGATCGAGTACGGTGATGCGGATGTGATGATTGCTGGTGGTGCAGAATCAACGATTTCTCCTTTGGGATTGGGTGGTTTCGCTTCAGCTCGCGCACTCTCTTCACGAAATGACGATCCTTCCACAGCTTCTAGACCATGGGACAAAGATCGAGACGGTTTTGTTCTCGGTGAAGGTGCTGGTGTGATGGTGTTGGAAGAGTATGAGCATGCAAAAGCTCGTGGGGCAAAAATATATGCAGAGGTAATGGGTTTTGGTATGAGCGGTGATGCTTACCACATTACTACGCCGACTGTTGACGGCCCACGCCGTAGTATGTTGAATGCTTTAAAAAATGCTGGGTTGAACACTGAGCAGATTAGTTACTTAAATGCACATGGGACTTCGACCCCTTTGGGTGATAAAAATGAGACCGATGCAATTAAGGCGGCATTCGGTGATCACGCCTATAAAATGACCATTAACTCGACAAAGTCGATGACGGGGCATTTATTGGGAGGCGCGGGCGGCTTAGAGTCTGTTTTGTCAATTCTCGCTGTGTATCATCAAGTTTCGCCGCCGACAATTAATATTGCGAATCAGGATCCTGAATGTGATCTCGATTATTGTGCAAACAATGCTCGAGAAATGAGTATTCAATACGCGATGAAAAATTCATTTGGGTTTGGCGGGACAAATGGGACTTTGATCTTTGGCAAAATGTAAAGATTTTTAGTTCGCTTGAATACTGGAAAAACTTATAAAAACACCACATAATAAATGTGGTGTTTTTTTTTTAAGGTGTAGGTGGCATCGATGCAAAGAAGAGTCGCTTTTTGCGTTAAATATTCTCACTACTACGTAACTAGTATGGTATTTGCTTTGGTTGGCGCGGGTGGAGTGGTCGTTTTGGCATTCGACTTGATGGTGAATCAGTTGCAACGCTTATCGTTTTTGATTGTTTGTTTCTGCGTGCTTATTCAGATCTATCGTGATCTATCGGATTGCCTCTCTATTTCTTGTCCTTATATTATTGAAATTAGCGACGGTGATATTTCAATAATGCGCTCAAGTGCTCAGAATCAATGTGTTAAATTTGAAGTGGTGGAGAATTTGTCTCCGGTTGTTTTATGGCCGTTCTTGATTGCGCTTAAGGTCAGATTTGATAACGGTACGGTTTTTAACATTGTGTTGTTTCGTGATGCATTGAGTTGCAATGATTTCCGTCGTCTCTCTGCGATCTTGCGAAGTATGTTTGACATAGGAAGCCCAAAGAGAAGAATCGATAAAAAATTATCTGATGGGAACTTTTAGACTTCGGACGAGGTCAGAAACCAATAATAGATTTTTTTTCCTTAAATAAACAAGAAATTAGAAATGGGAATGATTGCGTGACAAATGAACGCGATATAGATCAACTCTTGGTTGAGCGTGTTCAGCGTGGAGATAAGAAAGCATTTGAGTTGTTGGTTTCCAAGTATCAGCGGAAGCTTTATCGACTCGTGTCTCGGCTCGTCCATGATCACGCTGAGGCAGAGGATGTGGTGCAGGAAGCGTTTATCAAAGCATATAGGGCGTTGGCTAATTTCAGGGGCGATTCCGCGTTTTACACTTGGTTGTATAGGATAGGAATTAACACCGCAAAGAATTACTTGGTGACGCAAGGGCGGCGTGCCCCAACATCGACGGATGCGGATGTGAATGAAGCGGAGAGTTTTAATGATGCCGATGGTTTGAGAGATATTAATACACCAGAATCGCTCATGGCGAGTAAGCAAATAGCCGCAACTGTGAATTCGGTGATGCTTTCATTGCCAGAAGAGTTAAGAAATGCGATTACTTTGAGAGAAATTGAAGGCTTGAGTTACGATGAAATTGCGGAAGTTATGTTGTGCCCAATAGGAACGGTACGAAGCCGAATTTTTAGAGCTAGGGAAGCAATCGCCGAGAAATTGAGACCCCTGATTGGAACTGCAATCGATCAAAGGTGGTAAGTGAATGACTAAGATTTGGTTTTCATCATCGATAAAAGATGAGAAATCGTTGAACTGGGAAGAAGCAATGAATAACACTAAGCAAAATGAAAGCATCTCGGGCGCGCTGGATGGCGAATTGAGTGATGCGCAATTAGATGAATTGTTGAGTGGATTGAAATCGGACTCGGAAGATTCCATCCGGCAAAAATGGCATGAGTATCACTACATAGGTGATGCGTTGCGATCTGATGACCTAAATTTGCCATTGAGTGAGGAGTTTTCTTCGAAGTTACATGCACGCTTGGCAGCCGAGCCAACGGTTTTTGTCCCCAAACAGGTTGAAATGAGTATTTCACGAAGTTCATCGCGGCACAGTGTATTCGTTTCGCTTGCAAGTATTGCTGCGACTCTAATACTTGGTGTCATTATGGCTCCGCAGTTAATGCCATTGCTCCAGAAAACGGATGGATATGGTCCAGCACTGGCGAAAAATGACACTGACCAGTTCACAAGCTCTGGCTTAAAATTAACTTCGAATGACGTGGTGACTGCTAGTGCATCTGCAATGGTTGGCGTGACAGGCGCGAAGGAAAATGAGTTCGCTCCTAAGTTGGAAAACCAAGTAGAAATGTTGCGCGACCCACGTTTGGATAGTTATTTGTTAGCGCATCAAAAGGTTTCTCCTAGCTTAGAAAATGCCGGGCGCTATGTGCAACGTGCGAACGTTGTAACCTCTAACGAGTCAAAAAAATAAGCTTATGCAGTATCGGAATGCTTTTCTTGTGATCATCCATGTCGTTGGATTGTTTGTTAGTTCTTTGGCTTATGCTCAATCAGCGGAAGATCGCGACTTGCTAAAGGCAATGCAGCAAATTCAATTAGCCGCAAAGAAAACAAGTTATTCGGGGACTTTTGTCTATCAGCAGGGCAATCAGATTCGTACGTCAAAGATCACGCATGGATTTGATGGCGAGACGGAGGTGGAAAAACTCGAAATTTTGGATGGTAAACCGCGCGAATATATTCGTAGAAATGGTGAGGTCTCTTGCTATTTACCAGAAAGTAAACTCATTCAAATTGAAAAAAATCTGACACAAGAAGAATTCCCAGCCTTACTTAATGAAAATGTACATTTGCTCGCTGAATCCTACTTCATAAAAAAAGCTCAGATGAGTAAAGTCGCTGGGAATGAGTGTCAAGTTTATAGCTTGCAACCCAAAGATAGCTTGCGATATGGTTTCCGTTTATGTGCTGAGAAGAATTCAAACTTGTTGTTAGGTATTCAAACCTTGAATACCCGCAATGAAGTGATTGAGCAAATCGCGTTTACACAACTTGTAGTTGGAGAAATTGATAAAGGGCGTTTGAAACCAAGTTTTCCTAATTTGACGCAATGGCGCATTGAAAACATGACAGTTCAAGCGAATGTCAAATCAGGATGGCAAGTAAAAAATTTGCCCGATGGCTTTAAAAAGACTCTTGAAACTAAGCGATTCATTCCTATCTCTCCAAGCGTATCCGGTACTGAGACCAATCATTCGAAATCACATCAAGTTGTTCAGATGATGTTTTCGGACGGAATATCGTCAATTTCAGTTTTTGTAGAGCCCAATTCAAGCGGCAGGACAGAAGGAAGCTTACAACAGGGCGCTATGACAATCATGGGTAAGCGTATGGGAGATAGTTGGTTGACGGTGGTTGGGGAAGTACCGAATGCGGCGATAAAGCAAGTCATTAGCTCAATTCAATATAAGCGATAGTTCAACTCAAAGCAGATTCATGGTGCCAATATGAAAAAATTACGATCTTTTCCTGTTGAAAAACATATATCTATTCTTCTTTCTTCGATACTGATCAGTGCATCGGTTTTTGCGGTGGTCAGCCATTTAAGTCCGAGCAACGATGCAAACGCGCAATCTTCTGCGCCAAGCCAACCAAGCTCTTCCGCTGTAAATAATTCGCCCAGTTTGGTGACTGGACTACCTGATTTTACCCAATTAGTTGAACGCACTAGTCCAGCGGTGGTGAATATTCGGACTACGCAAAAAGTGACGCAGGTACAAAGCGATCCATTTGATGGCGATGAACAAGCGCAAGAATTTTTCCGCCGTTTCTTTGGTATGCCAGCCCCCCAGCAAGCGCCAAGAAATCGTCGCCAAGCACCGAAACAACAAGAACAAGAAGTGCCGCGTGGTGTTGGCTCAGGATTCATTGTGAGTCAGGATGGCTATGTATTGACCAATACTCATGTTGTTGAAGATGCATCTGAAGTCTATGTCAAGTTGACGGATAAACGCGAATTCAAGGCGAAAGTAATCGGGAGTGATAAGCGCACCGATGTCGCAGTATTGAAGATAGAAGGCAGCAAGTTACCTAAAATTGCCATTGGCGATTCTGACAAAATTAAGGCCGGTGAATGGGTCATTGCGATTGGTTCCCCATTTAATTTGGACAATACCGTGACCTCTGGAATTATTTCATCGAAAGCACGTGATACAGGTGATTATTTACCTCTAATCCAAACGGATGTCGCGGTCAATCCAGGCAATTCAGGCGGACCATTGATCAATATGCGAGGCGAAGTGATTGGTATTAATTCCCAAATATATAGTCGCTCAGGTGGCTATATGGGTATTTCATTTGCGATCCCAATCGATGAGGCAATGCGCGTGGTTGATCAACTCAAAACAAGCGGCGTTGTTTCCCGTGGTCGCATTGGAATCGAAATTGGAGAGTTGAGCAAAGACGTGGCAGAGAGCTTGGGTTTAGGCAAAGCGCAAGGAGCCTTGGTTGCGAAAATTGAAGCCAATGGACCTGCTGATAAGGCAGGAATTCAAGAAGGAGATGTCATCATTAAATTTAATGGGACTCCAATTGAAAAACGTAATGACTTGCCACGCATTGTCGGCGCAACAAAAGCTGGAAGCAAAGCGATCGCTACGGTTTGGCGTAAAGGTGCGGCGAAAGATATCGTTGTGATCGTTGGTGAAGCGGAGCCAGATAAACCTGCTGTTAAGGCCGATAAGAAAACAAAAAAAGAGAAGAGTGAAAATTTTCTTGGCTTGAGCGTTGCCGATTTAAGTGACGCGCAAAAACGTACGATGCCGAATGGAAATGGTGTCATTATCGAGAGTGTCGACGGATTGGCAGCGAATAGTGGCCTTCGTCCTGGTGATGTTATTTTGATGATGAATAACATCGATATGAAAGACGCTAAACAGTTTGATGCAATGCTAGCAAAGTTGGACAATAAAAAACCTGTCGTCTTACTTGTGCGTCGTGGTGAAGCTTCTCAGTTCTTAGTATTAAGACCTGTTCAGTAATAGTTAAATATGAACTTCTTGGAACCGCGCAGTTTTCTGCGCGGTTTTTTTGTGTCCTGAATTCCTACTTCGTCTAGGAGGGACGCGATATAATCTCGCACAAGCCAATTCAAAAAATGATGGATTATGCATTTCAAACTATTTTCACGGAGCTACTGTCACTTATGTGACGACATGTTGGTTCAGCTACGAACGCATTTGCCTTCTCAAGAAGCAGCCATCGACGTGATTGATGTTGATGAAGATGAAAATTTGGTTGCGCAATATGATGAATTGGTGCCCGTGTTAGTAGGGAAAAAATCGGATGGAGAATGGCAAGAAATTTGCCACCATTTTCTAGATTTAAAAAAGCTGAGTGATTTCTTGAATGATGAAAATTAAGGGAATTGCTATGCATGAGAGTTTCGGTTTGTTTGATTACGATAGCGATGACAAAATAATAGTATGTGGCGTGGATGAGGCGGGGAGAGGCCCATTGGCAGGCCCAGTTACAGCTGCAGCAGTGATTCTTGATCCAGCACGCCCTATATCGGGGCTTCGTGATTCAAAAAAACTGAGCGAATCTCAACGTGAATTTTTGGCTTTGGAAATCAAAGAAAAAGCAATGTGTTGGTCGATTGCCGAATCGAGTGTAGAGGAAATCGATTCTTTAAATATTCTGCAGGCCACAATGTTAGCGATGCGTAGAGCTGTTGAGGGCCTCCGTGTGATCCCCGATCTTGCATTAATTGACGGCAATCGTTGCCCTGTGATGGCAATTCGATCTGAAGCAATTGTGAAAGGTGACGATAAAGTTGAAGCGATTTCAGCGGCTTCCATCCTGGCCAAAACTGCTCGAGATCATCAGCTATTGGAATTGCACAAGCAATTTCCGCAATATGCGTTTGATCAGCATAAAGGATACCCCACTGCGTTGCACATAGCACGATTAAAGGAATTTGGGGTGACACCTATACATAGAAAATCGTATGCACCTGTGAAGGCTATTTTGAAAGGCGAGTCGTTATGAAACATATTAGTTCTCGCGAAAATGCTTTGTACAAGGAAATAAAAAATCTCGCGGTTAATGCGAATGCCCGAAAGAAGTCGGGAAAGACTTTGCTTGATGGCGTTCACCTTTGTCAGGCATATTTACAGCATCGAGGTGTACCTGACCTATGTGTCGTCTCTGAAGTGTGTGTTGCAAATGATGAGGTGGTCGGCATAGTGAACAGGTGTGAACAGATTGCTGTTCAAATCATCGTTGTCCCAGACGCTTTGTACCGAGTGCTTAGTCAAGTGGAAAATGGTGTGGGAATACTATTCGTCATTTCGATTGCCAAATTGGCCGCACCTGTGCATCTGACTGTCAATGCTGTATTGCTAGATAATCTGCAAGATCCCGGAAACTTGGGGTCGATATTACGAAGTGCTGCAGGCGCTGGAATTCAGCAAGTCTTCTGTAGTTCGGGGAGCGCTTCCGCATGGTCACCTAAAGTATTGCGGGCAGGAATGGGCGCTCATTTTGCATTGGAAATTTATGAAGGCGTGGATCTTTATAGTTTGTTAGCACAATCTAATTTTCCTGTTTTGGCGACAAGCTCTCATACAAAAACTAGCATTTATGAGGTTAATTTAAATCGTCAGTTGGCGTGGTTGTTTGGCCACGAAGGACAAGGAGTTGATCCACGCTTAATGGAGTTGGCGACGCAAATCGTCACAATTCCGCAAAAAATCGAGATTGAATCACTCAATGTCGCTGCCAGTGCAGCAATTTGTTTCTTTGAACAAAGTCGACAACATTTGGTAGGACTCGGCCATTTGGGAACGGTTGCTTGATTGTTGCATCAAGGTATGCGTCAAAATCTATTTTATAGGCGTGAATCAGGTTTGACTTCTTGCAGAATGGTTGTCGCGATCTCTTCAATCGATTTAGCAGTCGACGACAGCCAACGAATACCTTCCCTTTTCATCATTGCCTCTGCTTCGTTGACCTCATAGCGGCAATTTTCAAGGGAGGCGTATTTGCTACCAGGGCGACGCTCGTTTCGTATTTCTGATAGCCGTTCTGGCGCAATACTCAATCCGAAGATTTTGCCTTTGAATTCTGGTAAGGCTGAAGGGAGTTTTCCTCGTTCGAAATCGTCAGGAATGAGTGGATAATTCGCCGCTTTGATCCCATATTGCATCGCCAAATATAATGTTGTTGGTGTTTTGCCCGAACGCGAGACACCGACTAAAATCACATCAGCCAATGATAAATTCTTATTTGATTGTCCATCATCATGTGCCAATGAAAAATTAATTGCTTCTATCCGATTCTTGTACTCTTCCGTATCAGCAATGTTATGGCTTCGGCCTACGGTATGTGTTGACTTAATACCTAACTCTTCTTCTAATGGTGCAACAAAAGTTTGAATCAAATCCATGTGTAAACCTTTGGATTTGAAAATGACGTTTGCTAGCTCTGGTTTGACCAGGGTCGAGAATACGATGGGGCGGTTCCCTGTTAGTGCAAACGCTTCATTGATGCGCCTTACTGCTTCTTCGGCTTTTTCAATATCATCGATGAATGGAAGTCGTATTTGCTTGAACTTAAGATCAAATTGTGTGATTACCGAATGACCAAAAGCTTCAGCAGTGATGCCAGTTCCATCAGATACAAAGAAAACGGTACGATTTGCGACGGGAAGAGTGGGGGATAGCTGGTCTGGCATAAGAATTCGAAGGTAAAGAAATAGGGAGTGTGATCGGCAAATTGTACTGTAAATAATCCAAGTTCAGATTAATGTATCGAGAACTTAACACTCTAAATATATCAATCGAAATTAGGATAAATTTTAATCGGTAAATGTAAATTTTGCAGCGCACAAGGTAAAATGCGTGGTAAGGCCGTTGGTAATATCCGCTATAAGAATAAGAAAAGTGCCGGTGTTATGTGGTAACCATGCAAGTCAGTACGTGCAATTAGCATGACTTATTCTGCAAGGAAGCAGTGCGAAAGATTTCTTATCATCAAAAAAGAGGTTGTTATGTCTAACGCAGCAAATATCGAAGCAACTTATGTTGCCTCGTTTGAAAACTTACGGATGACTGATGTTGATTCCGTCGGTGGTAAAAATGCTTCACTTGGCGAAATGATTAGCCAGCTTGCTTCGGCAGGTGTACGTGTTCCGGGTGGTTTTGCCACGACCGCACAGGCTTTTCGAGATTTCTTATCTCATAGTGTTGATGGCGGTTTGCCATTAGCGCAACGGATTGCAGATCGTCTGGCATCTTTGGATATCGAAGACGTGAAAGAACTGGCGAAAGCTGGCGCTGAAATTCGTCAATGGATTATCGACACACCATTTCAGCCGCGCCTGCAAAAAGAAATCGAAGAGTTTTACAATAAGTTGGTGGCCGACTCCACTGCTGAAATGTCATTTGCGGTACGCTCTTCTGCCACCGCTGAAGATTTGCCAGATGCTTCGTTTGCTGGTCAACAAGAGACGTTCTTGAACGTGGTTGGTATCGACAATGTCCTAGAAGCGATGAAACATGTGTTCGCCTCTTTGTACAATGATCGCGCAATTTCCTACCGTGTGCACAAAGGCTTCACGCATGCAGAAGTGGCTTTATCTGCGGGCGTACAACGTATGGTGCGCTCTGATTTAGGTGCCGCTGGTGTGATGTTCACGATTGATACGGAGTCTGGTTTTAAAGACGTCGTATTCATCACTTCAAGCTATGGTCTTGGTGAAACTGTGGTGCAAGGTGCAGTGAATCCTGACGAATTTTATGTGCACAAGCCTATGTTAGAGCAAGGCAAATTGCCGGTAATTCGTCGCAATATTGGTTCTAAATTAATCAAGATGGAATTTACGGGCGAAGCCAAAGCAGGGCGCTCAGTAAAAACGGTTGATGTGCCGATTGAATTACGTAATCGTTATTCTTTGAACGATACAGAAGTGGTTGAGCTGGCGAAGTATGCAGTCATCATTGAGAAACACTATGGTCGTCCTATGGACATCGAGTGGGGTAAAGATGGTCGCGACGGCAAACTCTACATTCTGCAAGCACGTCCAGAGACAGTGAAGTCACAGCAAAAATCGACCGATGCACAACAACGTTTTAAACTCAAAGGCACAGGTGCCGTGTTGGTTTCAGGCCGTGCGATCGGTCAAAAAATTGGTGCCGGTCGGGTTCGCGTGATCCACGATCCATCAGAGATGGAACGCGTACAACCAGGCGATGTCTTGGTGGCAGATATGACCGATCCTAACTGGGAACCTGTCATGAAACGCGCGTCGGCGATCGTGACAAATCGTGGCGGACGTACTTGTCACGCGGCGATTATTGCGCGCGAATTAGGCGTGCCAGCGGTGGTTGGTTGTGGTGATGCGACTGATTTGTTGAAAGATGGTACTTTGGTGACTGTTTCTTGCGCAGAAGGCGACGAAGGCAAGATTTACGACGGTTTAATTGAAACCGAAGTGACAGAAGAGGTACGTGGCGAATTGCCGAAGTTACCATTGAAAATCATGCTGAATGTAGGTAATCCACAACTGGCATTTGATTTCCAATCTGTACCGAACGAAGGCGTAGGCTTAGCGCGCTTAGAGTTCATCATCAACAACAACATCGGCGTGCATCCAAAAGCGATTTTGGAATATCCGAATATTGACCCTGATTTGAAAAAAGCTGTCGAATCCGTTGCACGTGGTCACGCCTCACCAAAAGCTTTTTATGTTGATAAATTAGCTGAAGGTGTCGCGACTATTGCTGCTGCTTTCTGGCCTAAGAAAGTCATCGTACGTTTATCCGATTTCAAATCCAACGAATACAAAAAGCTGATTGGTGGCACACGCTACGAACCGGATGAAGAGAATCCAATGTTAGGTTTCCGTGGCGCTGCACGTTATTTGGCCAGTGATTTTGCAGAGTCTTTCGAGATGGAATGTACGGCGATGAAACGCGTGCGTAACGACATGGGCTTAACCAATGTTGAGATCATGGTACCGTTTGTTCGAACTTTGGGGCAAGCAGAAAAAGTCGTCAAGTTACTTGGTCAGAATGGTTTAAAACGCGGTGAAAACGGCTTGCGTTTGATCATGATGTGTGAAGTTCCATCCAATGCGATTCTTGCGGATGAATTCTTAGAATTCTTTGACGGTTTCTCTATCGGTTCCAACGATTTGACACAATTAACTTTAGGTCTGGACCGTGACTCCGGTATGGAACTGCTTGCAGCCGATTTTGATGAACGTGACCCAGCGGTGAAAGCGATGTTGTCACGTGCGATTTCTGCTTGCCGTAAAGCTGGCAAGTACGTCGGCATTTGTGGTCAGGGTCCTTCAGATCATCCAGATTTTGCAGAATGGTTAATGGCTGAAGGAATTGAATCGATTTCTCTGAATCCAGATTCTGTGATTGATACTTGGAAGCAGTTAGCGTCTGTTGCAAAATAATATTGCGATAGGAATTAACGCAATACAGAACGCGAAGATTCGAAAGGTTCTTCGCGTTTTTTTATTTCTATTTCACATTCTTGTCACAATCTGCAATTACAGTAAGCGCATCAAAACAAGAAAAAACAAGAAATTAGTAAGCCTTCAAAATACCTGCAAAAAAACCCTCCCCATCATCGATGTCGAGGGTTTTTTTGTTTGTAGAATACCGATGACAATTTGCTAGTTATCGGGCAGACTGTTGTAATTCTTTATAAGGAGAATAATAAATGGAAGCATGGACTTGGTGGTTAGTGTTAGCCGGTGTGGTGGTAATTTGTGAATTGTTTACAGGCACGTTTTATTTATTGATGTTTGCGCTCGGTTTGGTGAGCGCATCGATTGCATCATTGTTGACGGGCTCAGTTCAATTGCAAATGTTGGTTGCAGCAATCGTTGGAAGTGCTGCGACGATAGCTTTACACAATAGTAGATATGGATGGAAACAACGTGGTGAAGCGACGCGTGATCCTAATGTGAATATCGATATCGGCCAGCAATTGAGAGTCGATGAATGGCAAGAGCAAGGAAATGGTGTTTCGGTCGCGCGAACAAAATATCGCGGAGCAATGTGGGATGTGGAATTACGTCATGCACAGCCGAATGCAGGTCTATTCGTGATTGAAGCCGTAGAGGGAAGCCGATTAGTCGTGCGCCCCACTTAGTTTTTGCAATGCCGAGTCGGCGCTCGTCAGTTTAATAATTTAATGATGATGGTTTAAACAAAACAAAAAGGAAAATAACATGGAAAATTCAGGCTTTGTCGTATTAGTTTTATTTGTGCTGGCATTAGTCTTTATCATGAAGACGATCAAAGTGGTGCCGCAACAAGATGCTTGGGTAGTTGAGCGTCTTGGTAAATATCATGCGACCTTAGCACCAGGTCTCAATATCGTGGTGCCTTTCGTTGATCGTGTCGCTTACAAGCATGTCTTAAAAGAGATCCCCCTCGATGTACCACCACAAGTTTGTATCACCAAAGATAACACGCAGCTACAGGTAGACGGGATCTTGTATTTTCAAATTACAGATGCGATGCGGGCTTCTTACGGTTCGTCCAATTACATCGCCGCGATTACGCAGTTAGCACAAACCACGCTACGTTCAGTGATCGGTAAGATGGAACTCGATAAGACGTTTGAAGAGCGAGATCACATCAATACAACAATTGTGAATGCGATTGATGAATCTGCGGCGAATTGGGGTGTTAAGGTATTGCGTTATGAAATTAAGGATTTGACGCCACCTAAAGAGATTCTGCATGCAATGCAAGCGCAGATCACGGCAGAGCGTGAAAAACGCGCGTTGATCGCGGCTTCCGAAGGTCGTAAGCAAGAGCAAATTAATATCGCCACGGGTGAGCGTGAAGCGTCGATTGCAAAATCAGAAGGCGAAAAACAGGCATCGATTAATCGTGCAGAAGGGCAGGCAGGGGCGATTTTAGCGATTGCGGAGGCGAGTGCTGAGGCGATACGCCAAACCGCAGCAGCCATTCGCGAGCCTGGTGGTGCTGATGCGGTAAATTTGAAAGTCGCGGAACAATATGTTGCGGCGTTTGCTAATTTGGCAAAAACCAATAACTCTATTATCGTTCCAGCAAATATGAGTGATATGAGTGGCTTGATAGCCAGTGCAATGCAAGTGGTCAAGGCACAAAAATAGGATATCAACCAGATTGTCTTGCTGCGCAGTTGAAATCACTTAAAAAGCCATCATTCGTGATGGCTTTTTTTATGCAATAGTTTTAATAAATATACTTAAATTAATAATTTTAGTATATTATTTTTTATTCTTTGGGGGATGTTTTTTGGAGGGTAAAAATGCATCGATTTCAAAAACATGGTCAAGGTAACAATTCGAGTATGCATGAAAGTCAACCATTCTCACGTCGATTTTTTCTGAATTACGGTTTGAGCGTAATGAATTTTCTTGCCACAACTGCGTTGGCGAAGTCGAGTCTATTGCCGAAAGAGTTAATCGATGAGTTGCGGGGTGCTATCCAAGGTAAACCTGAGTTGCCATTAGTGTTGCCCACCGCCTTAGACAATATAGCCCAGCTGCGGCAAGACGCTGGTTACTATCTAATGAGTGAAAAACTGGATGGTATCCGAGCTTTTTGGGATGGAAATCGACTGTTTTTCCGCAGCGGGCGTGAGATTAATGTGCCTTCATGGTTTACGCAGAAATTCCCGTCAACAGCCTTAGATGGGGAACTCTGGCTGGGCCGTGGGCAATTTGAGCGTCTATCCGCAGCGGTTCGGCACCAACAAGCGAACGATGCAGAGTGGCAAACAATTCAATATTGCTTGTTTGAGGCACCATTTGCACTGGGTGACTTCCAACATCGTGTGCAAAATCTGAACGCGTTAGTGCGGCGATTACAGATTCCTTGGCTTAGAGTTATTCAGCAAGAGCCGATCAAATCATCGTCACAAGTTGCCACCAAGTTGAAGGAAGTTGAATTACAAAAGGGCGAAGGATTAGTTCTCCATCTAGCGACAGCCGAATTTCAATCAGGCCGCAGCACTGCAGTCTATAAACTTAAACCGCAACATGATGCGGAGGCTGTCGTACTTGCAATTCAACCAGGCAGGGGGAAGTATGAGGGAATGATGGGCGCATTGTTGCTGGAGACACCCGATGGCAAGCGTTTTAAATTAGGAACAGGGTTCGACGACCACTGTCGGAAAAATCCCCCATCAGTTGGATCAATTGTGACCTATCGATATAGAGATCTCACTTCGAATGGCCTGCCCAAGTTCGCTAGCTTTGTTCGAATCTATCATCCTGAATAAGTGTCGAATGAATTTCATCGAAATTTCTGTTTAGAAAATTCGCTCAAGGCCCCGTGATGGCACTTTTTAAACAAACAAGTGGCGCATATCGGGGCGCTTTTTTTGTCTTTTCTTTAGAGAGTTTGATTTCGTTTAGAGCATTTAAATCTGTTTACTCCCATTGGCTATTTAAATTGCGGCCTCTAAAAATTCTTGCTGTTCCAGCCAGTCAGCTTCCAATTGATCAAGTTCCTTAACCACGTAAGCCTGGTCAAGTAAGAGATTTTTCAGTTTTTCTTTATTGACATCATCGTAAATCACGCTATCTTCAAGTTGCTTGCTGTATTCCATTTTTTTTGCATTCAGTTTCGCCATCTGTTCTTCGAGACGTTTGATTCGGGTCTCAATTGGTTTTCGGATCGCGGTAATGCGTTGCCTTTCTTCGGCGTCGCGACGCTTGCGCTCTTTGTCATCAATAGGCGCGCTAGGAACAGGTTGCGCTTGAGGTAACGTTGTCGCCTTCTCTTTTGATTTGCTTGGCAAGGCAGTTGGATTCGCTGCTGCTGCGGCTTGTTCCAACTTCGTTTTATACAACCAATCTTTATAGTCGTCTAAGTCACCGTCAAATGGTAAGAGCTTACCATCGGCGACAATAATAAATTGATCGGTCGTTGCACGTAATAGATGACGATCATGTGAGACCACCACCAAGGTTCCTTCAAACTGAGCAAGCGCCTCAGTTAATGCTTCACGTGTTTCCAAATCTAAATGGTTGGTCGGTTCATCGAGCAGTAATAGGTTAGGGCGCTGCCAAACGATCATCGCCAATGCTAAGCGTGCTTTTTCACCACCAGAAAATGGCGCGATTGGGCTGGTGACCATGGTTCCAGGGAAGTTGAATCCACCCAAAAAATTACGCAATTCTTGCTCGCGTACATCGGGTGCAATATGCGCTAAATGCCAAAGTGGTGATTCGTCGTGTCGCAACATTTCTACTTGATGCTGGGCGAAGTAGCCGATCGATAAACCTTTGCCAGTGGTAATCGACCCTTTGAGTGGTGCTAGCTCTCCGACGATGGTTTTGATGAGCGTTGATTTACCCGCACCGTTAATCCCAAGTAGACCAATGCGTTGGCCGATTTGCAGCGAAAATTTCACATCGCCGACGATCTTCTTTTCGGTAAAACTGTGATCAGTTTGTGATTCCAGTCGATAGCCGCAATCAACATCGTCCATCACTAACATGGGATTCGGTGCGCTCAAAGGTTCGCGGAATTCAAATGAAAATTCAGCGGCAGCACGCAAAGGGGCCAGTTCTTCCATTTTTTCCAAAGCTTTGATACGACTTTGTGCTTGCTTCGCTTTTGATGCTTTAGCCGCAAAACGATCAATAAATGATTGTAGATGTGCGCGTTTGCGATTTTGTTTTTCTATCGAACTCTGTGCCAGAATTAATTGTGCAGCACGTTGGCGTTCAAACGCAGAATAGTTACCTGAATAGCGTTTTAATTTGCGCTCATCAATATGCACGACGACGTTGACAACACCATCTAAGAAATCTCTATCATGCGAAATGATGATCAAGGTTCCTTCGTAACGCTTCAGCCAATCTTCTAGCCAGATAATGGCATCCAAATCCAAATGGTTGGTGGGTTCATCGAGTAGCAGCAAATCAGATTTGCACATCAAGGCTTGTGCTAGATTTAAGCGCATGCGCCAACCACCGGAGAAGCTCGCTACCGATTGTTCCATTTGTTCCAGTGTAAAACCTAGACCCAATAATAATTGTTCGCCACGCGAGCGCACCGTGTAGGCATCCGCATCGGCTAAAGCGCCATATACCTCACCAATGGCGATGCCGTTGTCATGCGATTCTGGTTGCGCTTCCAGCTCTGCTAATTGTGCTTCTAATTTTCTTAGTGTGACATCGCCGTCAATCGCATAATCAATCGCGCTGCGTTCGAGTGGTGGCGTCTCTTGAGCGACATGCGCCAATTGCCATTTGGCCGGAAATTCTATGCTGCCTTGGTCTGGGTGCAACTCGCCGCGTAGCATCGCAAACAGGCTGGATTTCCCCGCGCCATTGGAACCAATTAAGCCGATCTTGTCGCCAGGATTGAGTGTGACATCGACGCTGTCGAAAAGTGGCTTGGTGCCGCGGGCGAGGATGACCTGTTGAAGACGTATCATAAATAACTAACAAATAGAAAAGCGTAGCGAGCTACAAAAATAAAAATGCTCAAAACGCTTTTTCAGACGTTTTGAGCGATAAGGCGAAGCACAAGAAAAGTGCTTAACTAGCGTCTTGCAATTGTTCTGCAGTGAGCAGGAAAACCATATCATCACCTGCGCTGGTCGATAGCCAAGTTAAACCATATTCAGCGAATGCTTCTTCGGCAAAAACTCGTTCATTGCCAATCTCGACCATTAAAATACCATTTGGTTTGAGTCGTGATGCAGCGCCTGCTACGATTTTGCGCACTAAATCCATGCCATCGTCGCCACCGGCTAAGGCGATTTGTGGTTCATGTAAATATTCTTTGGGCAGTTTGCTCATTGAATGTGAGTTCACATACGGTGGATTGGTAATGATCATGTCGTATAACTTGTCGGGGACATTGGTATACAAGTCAGATTCAATCAAGGTAATGCGATCTTCCAATTCATAGGTCGCGACATTTTTAGCTGCGACTGCCAATGCATCTTTAGAAATATCCACCGTATCAACATGTGCATTTTCAAAAGCATCCGCTAACATGATAGGCAGGCAACCAGATCCAGTGCAAAGCTCTAAAATGTTGGTGACTTCTTCGGGATCTTGTACCCACGGTGTAAAGCGCTCAGGAATTAACTCTGCGATAAATGAGCGTGGCACGATGACGCGCTCATCAACATAAAAGTTATATGTGCCTAACCAGGCTTCATTCGTAATGTACGATGCGGGAATGCGATCTGTCGCACGACGTTCAATGACCGCGATCGCCGCATCTATTTCGTGCGGTAATAGACGTGCATCCAAGAACGGTTCGATTTTATCGAGCGGTAACTTTAATGTGTGCAGCAATAAATAAGCGGCCTCATCCAAAGCATTGGCACTGCCGTGACCAAAAAAAAGTTGCGCTGTATTAAAGCGCGTTACTGCATAACGTAATAAGTCGCGCAGTGTTTGGAACGGGAGAGTATTTGCGTTCGTCATAGCATTCTTAGCCTAATAAAAGATTTTCCAGCGCACGGCGATAGATGTTTTTGAGTGGATCAATGTAGCGAACTTCAATATGCTCATCAATTTTATGGATACTGCCATTCGGTGGGCCAAACTCAACGACCTGCGGGCAAATTTTGGCAATGAAGCGTCCATCTGAAGTGCCACCGGTGGTGGATAATTCTGTCGTAACGCCCGTTTCATCGTGAATCGCCTTCGCCAAGGCATCACTTAAATTGCCTTTGGGTGTTAAGAAGGGATGGCCACCAATTGTCCATTTTAAATCGTACTTCAGTTGATGCTTATCGAGTATGGCATGCACACGTTGTTGCAATCCCTCGGCCGTACTTGCGGTTGAAAAACGGAAATTAAAATCGATCACAACTTCACCAGGTATCACATTGGATGCCCCGGTGCCTCCATGTATATTCGAGACTTGCCATGAAGTGGGTAGGTAATATGCGTTGCCTTGATCCCATACTTCATTGACCAAATCATTAAGCGCAGGAGCGACTGTGTGAATCGGATTTTCTGCAAGCTGAGGGTAGGCGATATGGCCTTGAATGCCCTTCACGGTGAGCTTGCCAGACATGGTGCCACGCCGACCGTTCTTAATGGTGTCACCAAGCACTTCACTGGAAGTCGGTTCGCCAACGATACAATAGTCGAGTTGCTCGCCGCGCTCTTTTAGTTTATTGCAGACGACAACGGTGCCATCGGTAGCTGGGCCTTCTTCATCGCTCGTAATCAAGAATCCAATCGAACCTTTGTGATCAGGGTGTGCCGTTACAAATTCTTCTGTTGCGATGACAAACGCAGCGATGGATGTTTTCATGTCGGCTGCACCACGTCCAAACAATTTGCCATCGCGGTGTGTAGGTGCAAATGGCTGCGATTGCCATTGTGTGACTGGACCAGTTGGAACAACATCGGTGTGGCCAGCGAAAACAACTAGCGGTTGACTTGTGCCGCGACGTGCCCAAAGGTTCGTCACGTCATTGGACTGTATCGTTTCACATACGAAGCCCAACGGTTCTAATAAACTGATTAAGGTATTTTGGCAGCCCTTATCTTCTGGCGTGACGGAATCGAGAGCAATTAATTGTTCAGTCAATGCGAGCGTTTTACTCATGAAAACTTACTTTTCTAAAAAAATGGAAGAATAGAGTTGATCGTTGAAGCCAACACCAACATAGTCGAGCTGGTCGCCGCCGATTTGTAATACTGGACGCTTGATCAAGGACGGATTTGCTAAGATTAAATTCATCGCGCCAGCAGGTGTTTCAGCTTCATTTTTTTGTGCATCGGTCAGTGCGCGCCAGCTTGTTCCTTTACGATTGATAAGCGTTTCAAAGTTTATTTTCTTTAACCAAATATCGACCTGCGCAGCGCTCAATTCGTCTTTTTTGAAATTATGAAATACAAATGGTATGTTATTGCTATCAAGCCATACGCGAGCCTTCTTCACTGTGTCACAGTTGGGAATGCCAAATAAAGTTACTTTATTGAATCGCTGCATCTTCTTACATATTTAAATTAAATTCAGTGAATGTTGCGTCGGTATTGTGTTCAAGTTCTGGTTCCTCTTTGCCTTTCTGTGCTAAGGCATTATCGTTGTTGAGCAACCATAATAGATTGTTGGCAGAATCTGCATTTGCTAAACCTTCCTCCTGCGTAATCAAGCCATCTTTAATCAATTGCAAAAGGGCACGTTCAAAGGTTTGCGAACCCGGAGCCAGACTTTTTTCAATCGCCTCCTTGATTTCGAAAATATTACCTTGTTCAATCAGTTCGCCTACATAGCGAGTGTTTAACATAATCTCGACAGCTGGACAGCGACCGCCACTGACTGCCTTCACCAAGCGCTGCGAGATAATGGCTTTGATTGCAGACGAAAGATCTAGTAACAACGCGCTACGGTTTTCAATTGGGAAAAAACTAATAATACGGTTTAAAGCCTGATAACTATTGTTCGCATGTAGTGTGGCAACGACCAGATGACCTGATTGTGCATAGGCGATCGCTGCCATCATTGTCTCTAAGTCTCGGATCTCACCGATCAAAATACAGTCGGGTGCTTGACGTAGCGAGTTTCTGAGCGCGGTTTTTAAACTATCCGCATCAGTTCCTACTTCACGTTGATTGACGATCGATTTTTTGCTTCGGAAAAGATATTCGATGGGATCTTCGATTGTGAGTATATGGCCAGTTTTTGTCTCATTGCGATAGTCGAGCATGGATGCGATGGTGGTGGATTTCCCTGAGCCGGTGGCTCCGACAACCAAGATCAGCCCTCGTTTTTCCATGACAAGTTCAGACAACACTGGAGGTAGATTGAGTGTTGAAAGTTGAGGGATATTTCCCGGAACAAATCGAAACACAGCGGAAGTGGACCCCCTTTGTTTAAACGCAGAGAGTCGAAATCGACCGACCCCGGCCATACCGATACCGATGTTGAGCTCATTATCGCGCTTGAACTGCGCGATTTGCTCAGCCGAAATGACTTCACCAAGTAAAGTCATGATGTTGTCTTCATCCATTTTTTGTTGATTGATCGGCAAGAGATTGCCGTTAATTTTCAAATGTATTGGCGAGTTGATGGCGAAAAACATATCCGATGCATTTTTGTCTTTCATCAACTGAAATAAGCGATCCATAGCCATGATGATTCCCCTGCAAAATGAGATGAGTAACAATGCGATAATTTACTTGGCTTTTTTTTGGCCTAACTTGTTAAGCGCCGCGCAACAATTCATTGATACTTGTCTTTGAGCGAGTCTGTGCATCTACACGTTTAACAATGACAGCACAATAGAGGCTGTATTTGCCGCAAGCTGATGGTAAATTGCCCGATACAACGACCGAGCCAGCAGGAATGCGACCATAAGTGACCTCGCCTGTAGCGCGATCGTAAATCTTTGTTGATTGGCCTATGTAGACACCCATAGAAATTACAGAGTTTTCTTCGACAATCACGCCTTCGACTACTTCCGAACGGGCACCAATAAAGCAATTGTCTTCAATAATAGTTGGGTTCGCTTGCATCGGCTCTAAGACGCCCCCGATACCAACGCCTCCTGAAAGATGTACATTTTTACCGATTTGTGCACAGGAGCCGACAGTCGCCCAAGTATCGACCATAGCGCCTTCGTCAACATAAGCCCCGATATTCACATACGAAGGCATTAATACGACATTTTTGCCGATAAAACTTCCGCGACGTGCAACGGCTGGAGGTACGACACGGAAGCCACCTTTGACGAAATCTTCAGCCGAGTAGTCCGCAAATTTGGTTGGCACTTTGTCAAAAAATTGCATGTGATCACCAGACGGCATGACAATGTTGTCCTCCAGTCGGAATGAGAGCAGCACAGCTTTTTTTACCCATTGATTGACATGCCACTGACCCTCAATCTTTTGTGCGACCCGCAAACTACCTGAATCTAATAATTCTAAAACGTGTGCAACTGCTTCACGTAATTCAGTCGGGGCATTTTTAGGGGAAAAATTTGCACGATCTTCCCATGCTTGGTCAATAATGTTTTGTAATTGCTGTGTCATGACGAATTCTAAATAAATTAAAAAGAAGATTAATGAGTTTATATCCAATACGAGATTGGACTGTACGGTAAAGCTTGTGCCTAGGCTATGTTGTCAGTTGAGACTGCAATCCCTTGACGTAAGCGACGATACGTTGCGCTGCCTCCATGCATTCATCGACTTCAGCCACCAATGCCATTCGGATCCGATTTCTACCAGGGTTGATACCATGCGCTTCACGTGCCAAGAAACTGCCGGGTAAGACAGTCACATTATAGTCTCGGTAAAGACCTCGCGCGAATTCAGTGTCAGAGATGTTGAGGTGTTTATCTACCCCCGCCCAAAGATAAAAGGCAGCATCAGGTAATGTAACATCAAGGACTTCTTGTAAAACAGGGGTTACCTGTGAAAATTTCTTTAAATAGAGTGCTCGGTTTTCGGCGACATGTTGTTCATCGTTCCAAGCTGCAATCGATGCGGCTTGGATACTTGGTGACATGGCACCACCGTGATAGGTTCGATAAAGCAAAAATTGCTTAATGATATTTGCATCGCCTGCGACGAAGCCAGAGCGCATGCCTGGAACATTCGAGCGTTTGGATAAACTTGATAGCGTGATTAAGCGGGGGTATCCTTCGCGCCCCAAGGCGTTGGCTGCAGAAAGGCTTCCGAGCGGTGGCGTCTCACCAAAATATATTTCTGAGTAACATTCATCCGCAGCAATGATAAAGTCATAGCGATCCGCTAAAGCAAAGAGTTCTTTCCAATCTTCGAGAGTCAAAACAGCCCCGGTGGGATTGCCAGGTGAGCAAACATAGAGTAATTGAGTACGTTGCCAAATAGATTCTGGAACTTGGCTAAAATCCGGAGCAAAATTTTTGGCAGGATTGGCGTTTGCAAAATACGGTTGCGCACCAGCTAAGTAAGCTGCCCCCTCGTAGATTTGATAGAAAGGATTCGGGCACATCACGATCGGTGTGATATCACCTTGCTTACTCGTATCAATGACGGCTTGTGCTAAAGAGAAAAGAGCTTCCCGCGAACCATTCACCGGTAAAATTTGGGTTGAAGGGTCGAGTGCTGGAATCGTATAACGATTTGCCAACCATCGACTAATTGCGACACGAAGACTTTCGAGTCCATTTGTAGATGGATAGTTGGCTAATCCATTGAGATTGGCGATTAAAGCGTCTTTGATTAATTGTGGCGTCGCGTGCTTCGGTTCGCCGAGTCCTAGGCTAATCGGCGAGAATGCAGCATTTGGTGTCAGATCTGCAAATAGTCGCTTTAATTTTTCAAACGGATAAGCTTGTAATTTTTCTAAATTGGGATTCACGGAGAAATTCACTTAATTAATTTACAGAGTAAGCACAAAAAGACATGTTCTAGGCAAATGGCTGGGAGTAAATGCTAATGCTGCTAGAACCATTCACTGAGTTGGCCAAATCCCTTATTATAGCCTTGCTTCGTACATGCTAAGTAGACAAGTTTGGTGAATGCCGAGCAATCTTGGATTTTTCTGCCAAGTCTTTGTCAATTTCCGTTCTTGCGGCAGGCAAAATCTACAAAATCGAGTCAGCGGAATGTTATGATGTGGAGTATTACTTGTTCTTACAATAAGTTGAAATGCGGTTGGGCAATCAGAAACTTCCCGTGCAAAGAAGCTGTTTTGAAAAATGAAAGTTTTTTAAATACGCAGGAACATGTCGCCTGAATCTGTGCATTTTTAGTCTAAAAATCGATAAATAAAAATAACGTGCGCTTAACTTCAATTAAATTAGCTGGATTTAAATCCTTTGTTGAACCGACGCATTTTCAAGTGCCTGGTCAGTTAGTCGGTGTCGTTGGTCCGAATGGTTGTGGTAAATCGAATATTATCGACGCTGTTCGCTGGGTTCTAGGAGAGTCAAAAGCTTCGGAGCTGCGCGGCGAATCGATGCAGGATGTGATTTTCAATGGCTCAACGCACCGAAAACCAGCTGGCCGTTCATCAGTTGAACTCGTGTTTGATAATAGCCTCGGGAAAGCAGCTGGCCAATGGAGCCAATATGCGGAAATTGCAGTCAAGCGGACCTTGACTCGTGACGGTACCTCGACTTATTACATTAACGGGCAGCCAGTTCGACGCCGAGATATCCAAGATATCTTTTTAGGTACAGGCTTGGGTCCAAGAGCGTATGCGATCATCGGTCAAGGCATGATTTCTAGAATTATTGAGTCACGCCCTGAAGAATTGCGTGTTTTTCTGGAAGAAGCTGCGGGTGTCTCACGATATAAAGAGCGCCGCCGTGAGACGGAAAACAGGATACATGACACCCATGAAAACTTAGTCCGCGTTGAAGATATTTTGCGCGAACTTAACAATAATTTGGAAAAGCTGGAAGCCCAAGCAGCTGTCGCCAACAAATACCATACTTTACAGGCTGATCAGGAAGAAAAACAGAAGCTATTGTGGATGTTGCGCAAACGCGAAGCCGCAACAGAGCAGAAAAAGTATTTCGCCGAAATTGAAAAATGTCAGCTTGATCTAGAAGAGCATACAGCTAAATTACGTCACGTCGAGTTAGAGCTTGAACAAATGCGTCAAGCGCACTACGCAGTTGGTGACAAGATGCACCAGGCACAAGGAAATTTATATCAAACGAATGCAGAGATTGGTAGCCTCGAGGCGCAAATTAAATTTGTTATCGAATCGCGCGCACGACTGCAATCTCAATTAAATTCATTGACAGCGCAGCGTGACCAATGGCAACGCCAAGGGCAACAATTCCAAGATGATTTGTCAGGTGCGGAGATGCATGTGGAAGAGTTGGCAATGCGTACTGAGCAAGCTTTGGAAAGTGTCGCACAGCAAAATGAAAAAATTCCCGCTCTTGAGAAAGATTGGCGCGATGCACAGCTTAAGTCAACTGAGTCTCGTGCAAAAATTATGCAAATGCAGCAGCAGATTGAACTTGAGTCTGCACATCAACGCAATGCGTCCAATATTCTCAATACCTTGGCGTTAAGGCGTGAACGCTTAAACCAAGAAAAGCAGGGACTGACAATACCAGATGCGACACATCTACAAAATCTTGCAGAACAATTAGAAGAAAAGAAAGCCGCTCTCGAAGAAGTAACGATGCAGCTGGAAGACGCCGAAGAACGCTTGCCGTCATTGGAGGAAGAACGGCGGTCGGCGCAAGAGCAAGTCAATCGTGATACAGCGCATTCTGCCCAGCTCGATGCTCGACTTTCTGCATTGAAGTCTCTTCAAGAAAAACTGGAAAGTCAAGGCAAGGTTCAGCCGTGGCTAGCAAAACATGAACTTGAGAAGCTGCCCAAACTGTGGCAAAAAGTGCAGATTGAAAATGGCTGGCAAACTGCACTGGAATCGATTCTGCGTGAACGAACTTCCGCCTTGGAAATGTCCAATCTTGAATGGGCCAAAGCATTTTTTAATGATGCACCACCAGCAAAATTGGCGCTATATGCGCCACAAGTTCTCGCGCCTGTCAGTCCACCGGATGGCCTTAAACCCTTATTGAGCTTGCTTCAATTAAATGACCCAGGTGTCCGTAGCGTGATGCAAGACTGGCTGCAGAATGTATTCATTGCGCCAGATGCGCCGACTGCCTTTGTTGAACGATCAAAACTGCCCTTGGGTGCGTGTTTTATTACAAAAGAAGGACACATAATCAGTGCCAACAGTGTACGTTTTTACGCTGCTGATTCCGAACAAGATGGCGTACTAGCACGCCAACAAGAGATTGATAATATTACTAAGCAGGCTCGTGCCCAGCATTTGTTAGCGGACGAAGGGAAGAGTCGAGCAGTGCGGATTGAGGCTCAATTAACACAAGCCACGCAGCAACTCCAAGAACTACGCTTGCGTACGAATAACTTGACCCAATCGGTGCATGGTTTACAAATAGAATACATGAAACTTGCTGAGGTTCAAGAAAGATTCAATCAACGTAGTACACAGATTCAACACGATCTAGCCGAAATCACTGAACAAGAGCAAGAGCAGCAAACAATTCGTGCAGAGTCTGAGGCAAAATTTGAAGAGCTCGATATTGCTTTAGCCGAAATGCAAGAGACGCATGAAAGTGGTCAAACTGCCTTTCTCGAAAAGGAGCAGGTGTTAAATGATGCGAGATCTCGCTTAAGAGATTTAGAGCTGTCAGCGCAAGAGGCTAGTTTTGCAGAGAAAACCCATCGAGTAAAAATTGAAGAGTTGAAACGCAATATAGCGACGGCCTTAGAGCAAGCTTCACAGCTGTTCGCGAATATGCAGCAAGGTCAACTTGAATTGGAAAGCATGGATGAGCAAACTGCTCAAGCTGGTTTGCAAACTTTGCTTGAAAAGCGCAGTGATCAAGAGCGAGTTTTGGCTGATGCGCGTCATGAGCTTGATCAATTGACGCAGAAATTACGTCATGCTGAAGAGTCGAAGATGCAAGTTGAGCGTAGCTTGCAACCACAACGTGATCGTATCGTGGAACTTCAGTTGAAGGAGCAAGCCGCTCGTCTGAATCAAGAACAATACGACGAACAGTTGCGTAACTTCGAAGTCGATGAGGCTGCGCTCGAAGAGAAGTTGCATGATGACTTGAAGCCTTCATATTTGCAGGGAGAAGTCACACGATTGACCAATGCGATTGCTGCGCTTGGCGCGGTCAACCTAGCGGCGTTGGAAGAGCTAGCCCAAGCCACTGAGCGTAAGACTTTCCTCGACGCTCAATTTGCTGACTTGACTGAGGCAATTACGACTTTGCAGGACGCAATCCAAAAGATAGATATGGAAACGCGAGATCTATTACAGGATACTTTTAATCGCGTAAATCATCACTTTGCCGAATTGTTCCCGATCTTATTTGGTGGAGGTCAGGCAAAATTAATCATGACTGGCGATGAAATTCTCGATTCTGGCGTCCAAGTCATGGCGCAACCACCAGGCAAAAAGAATGCAACAATTCATTTGTTGTCCGGCGGTGAGAAAGCATTAACGGCAACGGCATTGGTGTTCTCGATGTTCCAATTGAATCCCGCACCATTCTGCTTACTGGATGAGGTAGATGCTCCTTTGGATGATTCGAATACCGAGCGTTTTTGCAATATGGTGAAGCGAATGTCAAGCAACACACAGTTTTTATTTATCTCCCATAACAAAATTGCGATGGAAATGGCGCAGCAGTTAATTGGCGTTACCATGCAAGAGCAGGGGGTTTCTCGAATAGTTGCGGTCGATATGGAATCGGCAGCAAGTTTAGTAGGTGAGGGTTAATCGTAATGACGGATTTACAGTTGAGTTTGATTGCAGCAGGTGTTGTGTTTGTATTGTTGGTTTACGTATATAGCAAATGGCAGGAATATCGTGCCCGACGAAGTGTGGATCGTGCCTTTTCTGGCGTCGACAAAGATGTTTTGATGGATACTCATGACGGTGATCATGAATTAAGTAGGTTAGAGCCGCAATTTGATCAGGATGATCTGCACGATTTGGATAGTGCTTCAGTTACTTCAGAGAACCTTAGTATAGAGAGGCAGACAGGATCGGCAAAATCGGAATTTGATGCAACGATTTATGGTCGGGAATTGTCGGTCGACGATTTAATCGATTGTGTGATTCCTTTGGAATTTGAATCTCCAATCCGGGGTGAAAAACTCTTGAGTGAGGTCGCGAATCTTAAATACGTTGGTAGAAAACCTGTGCATTTTATCGGCTTGACGCATGATGGCAAACGCGATGAGATTGCCCTTGGCGGAGTCTACACCAGCTTATTTGCAGGCGTTCAGATGGTCAGTCGGAGTGGACCATTGAATGAACTAGAATATTCTGAATTCGTCAGTAAACTGCGTGAAATTGCTGATCGCCTCAACGCACATTCGGATGTGCCGGACATGAATCGGGTCATGTCGAATGCGAGAGAGTTACACCAATTTGTTGCGGAACATGATGCACAGCTCAGCGTCAACGTCCTGGCTAACGGCGCGCCATGGGATATTACAACACTGCTCGGCGCTCTGGAAAAGCAGGGGTTCGACGTGCGGCCGGATGGGCGATTGGTAATGCCCGATGGTGATGTTGGAAATTTATTTACACTTTCCACGAATGTCAGTGCAAGTGAGACGGTGACATCTAAGTTGACTTTATTATTGGATGTTCCATGCGTCTCGCCGGATCTTGAGGGGTTCGGTGTCATGGCAAAATGTGCGCGCTCTCTGGCTTCACGCTTAGGCGGCACGGTTGTTGACGACGGCAACAACCCGATTTCCGAGCAAGCTTTGGCGGAAATCGCAGAGCAAGTTCGTGAATTTTGTCAGGCGATGGCGGTGGCAGAAATACCTGCTGGATCGCGTCGTGCTAAGCGTTTGTTTAGTTAATCTGAATGCGACCTGATAATGCAAAATGATTTGTTTGGTGAGCAAGCAAGACCAGAGCCTGCTTTGGATCTGAATGCGCCAGAAATTTTGGCGCAACGCCTACGTACTGAATTGACGGAACACGCTTATCGCTATTACACCTTGGACCTGCCAACGATCCCAGATGCAGAATACGATAGGCTGTTTCTACGCTTGCAGAATTTGGAAGAACAATATCCAGAGCTTAAAACCTTGGATAGTCCGACTCAGCGAGTTGGCGCGGCAATATTACCTGAATTCTTGCAAGTCCAACATGCGATTCCAATGTTGTCCTTAAATAATGGATTTGAAGATGACGATATCGTCGCTTTTGACCGCCGCGTTCGAGAGGGATTAGGTCGTCAGTCGGAAGAAATTGAATATGCGATTGATTTAAAGTTTGATGGATTGGCGATAAATCTACGCTACGTCAATGGCGTTTTTACCCAAGCAGCTACCCGCGGCGATGGCTATACCGGCGAAGATGTCACTGAGAATATTCGCACCATCAAGACCTTACCATTGCGTTTGCGTACGGAAAATCCTCCAGCCGTGTTGGATGTACGCGGCGAAGTCTTGATGTTTAAAAAAGATTTCGAAAAATTGAACCAGCGTCAGCGTGATCTGGGTGCGAAGGAATTTGCGAATCCACGTAATGCTGCTGCGGGTAGTTTACGTCAATTAGATTCAAGAATAACCGCACAACGTCACTTAAGATTTTTTGCCTACGGAATTGGCAATTTGGAAGGTGCTGCGTTACCGCATTCTCATCGCGAATTACTAGATTGGTACAAAGAGATGGGGCTTCCCGTTTGTGATGATAAAGCAGTGGTGCAAGGTGCATCTTGTTTGCTTGATTTTTATCGCCGTATCCAGACGAAACGTTCTCAACTTCCCTATGAAATTGATGGTGTCGTCTATAAAGTAAATCAATTTGATCTGCAAGAAAGTTTAGGATTTGTTTCGCGCGCTCCGCGCTTTGCCATTGCCCATAAGTTTCCCGCTGAAGAGGCCTTGACCACCGTGCTAGATATCGAGGTGCAAGTTGGACGCACGGGAGCAATCACGCCGGTAGCTAGGTTGGCACCCGTCTTTGTTGGCGGTGTGACGGTCACCAACGCAACATTACACAATGAAGAGGAAATTCAACGTAAGGACATACGAATCGGTGACACCGTCATTGTGAGGCGTGCCGGTGATGTGATTCCAGAGGTCGTTGCTAGCGTTTTCGAGAAACGCCCAGAGGGCGCATTGCGCTTCGTGTTGCCTAAGCAGTGTCCGATTTGTACATCAGTGATTGTGAAACTTGAAGATGAAGCGATTGCACGGTGTTCTGGTGGATGGATTAAATGTGCGGCACAGAGAAAAGGCGGATTATTTCATTTTGCTTCACGTAAGGCTTTGAATATCGAAGGATTGGGCGAGCAACTGATCGATCAGTTGGTCGATAAAAATGTGGTCACGACGGCCGCAGATTTCTACAAATTAGGCCTTACTTCCTTGGCAGAGCTTGATCGGATGGCGGAAAAATCAGCACAGAATGTTTTGGATGCGCTTGAGACATCTAAATTCACAAGTTTGCCTCGCTTCATATACGGACTAGGCATACGACACGTTGGTGAAGCGACCTCCAAAGATCTCGCCTATTTTTTTGCCGACATAGAATTGCTCATGCAGGCAACGGAAGAGCAATTGTTGCAAGTGAATGACGTCGGACCTGTCGTGGCTCGTTCGATTGTCCAATATTTTTCTGATCCTATCAATGTCGAATTGGTGCGGCAGTTGGTGGCATCTGGAATTCATTGGCCATCAATTGAAAAGGAAGATCTGAGTTCCGCTGTCTTTGCGAATAAGACTTTGGTTTTAACTGGAACATTACCGAATTTGAGTCGGGATCAAGCTGCTGCTCTGATAGAGAAAAATGGTGGGAAAGTGGCCGGATCCGTATCGAAGAAAACGAGCTTCGTGGTCGCAGGTGATGATGCTGGTAGCAAGTTATTGAAGGCACGCGAGTTAGGGATCACGATTTTGAGTGAGGCGGAATTGCTATCCATGTGTGAAAAAAATCGTGAGTAACAATAGCTGGTTTGTCTCATCGATGAAAATAAATAGAAGACTACAAAATAATATGTGAGGGATTCGAATGCAAAAAATTAAAAAAGCTGTTTTTCCGGTAGCAGGTTTTGGAAGCCGTTTCTTGCCAGCGACCAAAGCGCAACCGAAAGAAATGTTGTCAGTGGTGGATAAACCTTTGATTCAATATGCGGTCGAAGAAGCGGTGGAAGCTGGAATTACCGAGATGGTATTTATTACAGGACGAAATAAGCGTGCCATTGAGGATCATTTTGATACTGCTTATGAACTTGAAAATGAGCTCGAGGCGGCTGGCAAGCATGCACTGTTGGACATCGTCCGTAGTGTCATCCCTAGCAATATCAATTGCATTTACATTCGACAACCTGCTGCTTTAGGTTTGGGACACGCTGTTCTTTGCGCACGACCTGTAGTCGGCGATGAGCCGTTCGCTGTATTGTTAGCGGATGATTTAATGGATGTTCGCCCAGGGCAGAAAGGGGTGACGGCACAAATGACGGAACTGTATGCTCAAGAAGGTGGGAGCATCGTTGCTGTGCAAGAGGTCTTGCGCGAATTTACGAATCAGTATGGCATTGTTAGCGGGTCTGCATACAAACCGAATTTGGAGCGTATGTTAGGTATCGTTGAAAAACCAAAGCCGCAGGATGCACCATCGACGCTTGCCGTGGCAGGGCGCTATGTCTTGTCCGGAAAGATTTTTTCTTATTTGGAGAACTTAGGGAAAGGATCGGGCGGAGAAATTCAATTGACTGACGGGATTGCCGCCATGTTGAAGGATGAGGCTGTGTACGCATATCGATGCGATGCAAAACGCTATGATTGCGGTTCGAAATTAGGCTATCTCAAAGCAAGTGTCGCCTTAGGTTTGAAGCATCCAGACATGGGCGAGGAATTTGCGAAATATCTCCATGAATTGATGGAAAATAACTGAGTTAAATTGACGCGATTCAAGGAGAAGAAGTGATGATTTATCCAATTTTGAAAATGGGCGATCCGCGTTTACTCAAATCCTCCGACGCTATTCAAGAGTTCGATACGCCGGCATTACATCAATTGATTGCCGATATGTTTGAAACGATGCAGCATGCTAACGGTGCTGGACTTGCGGCGCCACAAATAGGCGTGAATTTACAATTAGTGATTTTTGGTTTTAAGCAAAATCCACGTTATCCGGATGCGCCAAACGTCCCGGAAACGGTTTTGATTAATCCCATATTGACACCTCTTTCGGATGAAATCGATGATGCGTGGGAGGGATGCCTATCTGTGCCAGGCATGCGTGGCCTAGTGCCACGTTGGAGTCAATTGCGTTATGAGGGTTTTGATCAATTCGGTCAAAAAATTATTCGAGAGGTGAATGGTTTCCATGCCCGAGTGGTACAGCACGAGACCGATCATTTGAACGGCATCTTGTATCCGATGCGAATCAAGGACTTGACTAAGTTTGGTTACACGGAAGTCTTGTTTCCCGAATTAGACCCCAATGTGGATGATTGAATGGGGTCAATCGTCGCCATGTTCTGCTGATCGACGGAAACCTCGTTTAGATTCTGCTATTCAAAACGACACACATTTCTTGTCATACGCGGTGACGTACTTAATTGCCTCTAAAGTCAAAAGCCGTACGGCACCGACCAGTCAGCCTAGGAAAATAAACAGCTGAAAGAAAATCGATTAAAACGGTTCATCATCTCGAAGATAGCGCCACTGTCCTTCAGGCAAATTCCCCAAACGCACTTTACCAATACGGACGCGCTTTAATCCGATTACTTTGAGTCCTACCATTTCACACATGCGACGAATCTGGCGTTTTTTCCCTTCTTTCAGAATGAAATTGAGCTGATCTTCATTTTGCCAGCGAACCTTGGCTGGTATTAATTTTTTTCCATCCAAACTGAGACCATGGTTCAATAAGCGCAAGTCTTTTTCTGGCAATTTGCCCGGTTTTGTATATTCAACGCGCACCAAATATTCTTTCTCGACATCTGTATTTTCGCCTATTAGTTTTTTTGCGACTCGACCATCTTGGGTAAGAACCAAGAGTCCTACTGAATCAATGTCCAATCGACCTGCTGGAACCAAACTTCGCAATTGCGTTGGGTGGAAGTCATTGTCGACTTTGCATTCACTCCAACGATTTTCTGCTTTAACCAAGGCAATGGCTGGCTCGTATCCATCTTCTGCTTGACCACTCACGTAGCCGACGGGTTTATTGATGAGAATAGTGACGCGTTTTGATTGTTCTGCTGCTGCCTGACGCTCAACAGTGACTTTTTGATCTGGATATATTTTAGTGCCGAGTTCTGAGACGACTTTGCCGTCAACGCGAACCCATCCTTTCGCAATCCACTCGTCCGCTTCTCGACGTGAGCATAGTCCTAATTCGGACATTCGTTTGGAGAGTCTAAGTAGTTCAGTCATAAATTTAAATCGTCTGTTTTTTGTATTCTAGGAAGGTGGAATTAGGTACGCTTACTGTATTAGCTCAAATTCTCAATGCATCAAGTAATTCTGATTCAAATTGAATTTGGCTCTTTGGATTGTGTAATGCTGTGCCATCGACTAAAAAAACATCCTCTACACGCTCACCGAGCGTCATCACTTTGGCTGTATGCAAATTAATCTTGTATTTGGCCAACACACCAGCAACTGCATATAGCAAGCCATTTCTATCATTCGCTGAAATCGAGAGTAAGAAAAATTGACCTTTGTCATCTGGTCGTAATTCCACGGTGGGGACTAAGGGGAAATTCCGTGAAAGTCTAGAAAGGCGCCCTTGATTGGGCGTTGTCAGCGGAGTCTTTTTCGCCAGTACGTCAGCTAATTCGTGTTCTATTAAGTTAATGATGTCACGGTAATTGCTGGCAAATGCTGGCTCAGTAACCAAAAAAGTATCGAGTGCATAGCCACTCTTCGTCGTGTGGATCTTTGCGTCGAGAATGGCAAAATTTTTACTATCGAAATAGTTGCAAATACGTGCGAATAGGTCAGCTTGGTCGGGCAAATAAACTGTCACCTGTAATCCTTCGCCAATCGGGGCGACCCGACACTTGACGATGGGAATAGGGCTACTAATCTTGTCGTGCAAGACGCGCGTTTGCCAAGCAATATCCGATGCGTCGTGTCGCAAAAAGTAAACGATGTCCAGCTCATCCCACAATTTAGTATGTGCATTGTTTTCTAATCCAACTAAACGCAAAGCTTTGAGTGCTTCTTCTTGTCGATTCTTTAGTTCTCGGTCTGTACTCGGAGTTTCACCACCCAACACACGTAGCGTAATTTTGTACAAATCCTCGAGTAACTTTCCTTTCCATGCATTCCATACTTTCGGACTGGTACCACGAATATCGCATACAGTAAGCAAATACAGTGCGGTGAGATGACGTTCGTCTTTGACTAATTTGGCAAAAGCTTGGATGACATCAGGATCGGACAAATCTTGTTTTTGTGCGACTTGAGACATCGTCAAATGGTGTTGCACTAAAAAAATGACCAATTCAGTGTTGTCTTTGGAAATGCCATGATCAAAACAGAATTTACGCGCATCTGCCATCCCTAGAACGGAGTGGTCACCATTCCTGCCTTTAGCGATGTCATGAAAAAGCGCGGCGATATACAATACCCATGGCTGATTAAAATTAGCCATTAGTTGACTGCAAAATGGGTACTCGTGCGCATGTTCCGTCATCGTAAATCGTCGTAGATTACGCACTACCATTAAGATATGCTGGTCAACCGTGTAAGCATGAAAAAGGTCATGCTGCATTTGACCAACGATACGTCTAAAATTAGGTAAATATCGACCTAGGATGCTTGTTTGGTTCATGCTCCGGAGAACATGTGTAATTCCACGCGGTGATTGTAGAATTTGAAGAAATGTACCTCGATTGAAAATATCATGCCGGAACTCGGCATCGATGAGATTTCTTGCGTGCCACAATGCCCGTAGAGTTTTTGCGGTCATGCCTTTTAAATTGGCATTTTGAGACAAAAGTAAGAATACTTCGAGCATCGTTGACGGCGTGTCTTCAAATACACTTTCACTCGCAATATCCACTAAGCCATTGACTTCATTGAAGCGAGGATTGATCGCTTGCGCTTGATGCGGCAAAGGAAATAAAACTGCCTCGATATTTTGCAGGAGGATCGTATTGAGTTGCGTGACCGCTTTGGCTGCCCAATAGTAACGTTGCATTAAATATTCACTGGCTCGACGCGCCTCAGTTGTCTCGAAACCGAAGGTGGCTGCTATGGCATTTTGTAAATCGAAAACTAAGCGATCCTCGCGGCGACCTGCTTGAATATGCAGACGAATGCGAATGTCCTTGAATGCGCGCTCATTCCGTTTTAGTTGGTGTGCTTCGGTTGCGGTGATCAAGCCGCGTGCTGCTAACTCTGCCCATGAGTCACCAAGTTTGGCCGCTTTTGCTACCCATAAAATGACCTGTAAATCACGTAATCCGCCCGGACTTTCTTTGCAGTTAGGTTCTAGGCTGTAAGGTGTGTCTTCATATTTGACATGGCGTTGCTGCAGTTCCAGTATCTTCGCTTGAAAGAACTGCTGTGGATTCATTGCTTCTTCGTAGCGTTGTTTCAGCTCACGAAAACTATTGCGACTTCCCGCAATTAATCTTGCCTCGAGCAATGCAGTTTTAACAGTGATATCTGCTGCTGATTCTGTCAAGCATTCGTCGATTGTACGAATGCTATGACCGATATCGAGCCCGATATCCCAAAAAATTTGTACAAGACCTTCTAACTTTTCACGTAAGGCTTGCTCTGGTTGCGTGTCCAATAAGATTAAGACGTCTACATCTGAAAAAGGAAACAGTTCGCCTCTGCCATATCCACCGACCGCAACGAGTGCGAGCCCTTTGGGGAAATCAAAACTTTTCCAGATCTCGCTTAAGTTCGCATCGACGCAGCGACATAGGTCTCGCAATAAAGATTCTGCTTTAGGCTTATCTTTGAATGACTTGATAATGATTTGTTGTTCGGCCTTGAGCTTTGCTTTGAAAGCCATGGCATTTGCGATGGCTGATTTCATTAAGATTTAGCGAGAATTGAACCTGCGTTTGTGATGAATGCTGGCGGTGGTGGAGAACCGGCAGATAGTGTTAATACTTCATAGCCTGTTTCAGTCACCAAAATCATATGCTCCCATTGTGCCGATAAGCTACGATCTTTTGTTTTAATGGTCCAACCATCATTCATTTCGCGAATTTCGCGTCTGCCAGCGTTAATCATGGGCTCGATCGTAAAGATCATGCCAGGCTTTAATTCATCTAAGGTCCCTGGTCGACCGTAATGCAGAATCTGTGGTTCTTCATGAAAAACTTTACCGATGCCGTGGCCACAAAATTCACGAACAACGCTGTAGCCAGCTTTCTCTGCGTGTTGTTGAATGGCATGTCCAATATCGCCCAAATGATTGCCGGGCTTAACTTGTTGAATCCCCAGCCACATGCATTCGTAGGTAATTTCGCTTAAACGTTTGGCTAAAATCGAAGGTTCACCGATAAAGAACATACGACTATTATCACCGTGGTAGCCATCTTTGATGACGGTAATGTCTAAGTTAACCACGTCACCATTTTTGAGAACTTTGTCGCCTGGGATGCCATGACAAATGACATCATTGACTGAAGTGCAAATCGCTTTGGGATAGGGTGTATAGCCAGGCGGACAGTAGTTCAAGGGGGCGGGAATGCTTCCTTGAACGTTCGTCATGTACTCGTGGCATAGGCGATCAAGTTCTCCGGTCGTCACACCAGCCTTAACAAATGGAGTGATGTAGTCGAGGACTTCGGAGCCTAGGCGGCCAGCAATGCGCATACCGGCGATATCCTCGGCAGATTTTATAGAAATAGTTGACATGCGTTCTCGGCAATCGGAAAGTAAAGTTTTAAGACAAGATGAAGGATGAATTATAGTCGACAGGCAGGAAAAACGCTGTTTCTTGCATGGAATTTTGCCAAATGGCATCCAAATTACATTCCGGGTCTGGTGAAATGGCGGCGTGCATTTTTAAGCTGCCGAGTCCAAGCTGTCAGCGTCGTGAAGACTTGCCGAATCTGCGAGACTTGATCAATTTGCTTGGTTTGGGTTAGAATAGATGGTTAGCTTGAATAAATTAAGTGCTAATTGGAAATTGTAGTAAAAATCAAGTTTGTTTTTTAAAATCGAATCTGGCCGAAAAGGGTGTTTCTCTATTTTGAGAAATCACTGGCAAGATTCAAGACCTAACCCTGGAGTTATTATGTCTGTAACAATGCGTGAAATGTTAGAAGCTGGTGTTCACTTTGGTCACCAGACCCGTTTTTGGAATCCAAAAATGGCACCGTACATCTTCGGTCATCGCAATAAAATCCATATCATGAATTTGGAAAAAACATTGGCGATGTATCAAGAAGCAATGAAATTCATTCGCCAATTGTCCGCTAACCGTGGCACGGTTTTGATGGTTGGTACTAAGCGTCAAGCGCGCGAGTTGATCGCTGCTGAAGCAAACCGTGCAGGTATGCCTTTTGTTGATCAACGTTGGTTGGGTGGTATGTTGACTAACTTTAAAACAGTGAAAACATCCATCAAGCGTTTGAAAGATATGGAAGCATCTGTGCAAGATGGTTCTGTTGAGAAGTTGTCTAAAAAAGAAGCGTTGATGTTTCAACGTGAAATGGTTAAGTTGCAAAAATCCATCGGCGGCATTAAAGATATGCCAGGCGTTCCTGATGCAATTTTCGTGGTAGACGTTGGTTACCATAAAGGCGCGATCACAGAAGCAGCTAAATTGGGTATACCAGTTATCGGTGTAGTTGATACAAACCACTCACCAGAAGGCGTAACTTACATCATTCCAGGTAATGATGATTCTTCTAAAGCGATCGCTTTGTACGCTCGTGGCGTTGCGGATGCGATTTTGGAAGGCCGTGCAAATGCAGTGAATGAAGTGCTTGAAGCTGTTAAGCCAAGCGATGAGTTTGTTGAAGTAGAACAGGCTTAATTTTTGCGCCGAAGCTTGTTAAAGCGCGGCGTTTAAAAAGCTAAAAAGGGGCCAACGCGTGTTTGCCCCTTTTTTTAAATCGAATTGATATTGAACTTGTGCATCGTTACGATGCAATGAATTAGGAGAGAAACATGGCAGCAATTACAGCAGCGATGGTCGGCGAATTACGTGCAAAGACTGATGCGCCAATGATGGAATGCAAAAAAGCATTGACAGAAGCAGAAGGTAACATGGAACGTGCGGAAGAAATCTTGCGCGTTAAATTGGGTAGCAAGGCTTCTAAAGCAGCTTCTCGTGTGACTGCAGAAGGCGTTGTTGCGTCTTATGTTGAAGGTGGCGTAGCTTCTTTGGTGGAAGTTAACTGCGAAACAGACTTCGTGACTAAGAACGATGACTTCATCGCATTTGCAAATAAATTGGCAAAATTGGTTGCGGAAAAAAATCCAGCTGACGTTGCAGCATTGTCAGCATTGCCATTGGATGACGGCACTGTAGAAACAGTACGTGCTGGTTTGATCGGTAAAATCGGTGAAAATATGTCTATCCGTCGTTTCGAACGTTTCGAAACAACAGCAAAAGTGGCGACATATTTGCACGGCACACGTATTGGCGTGGTTGTTGATTTTGACGCAGCTGATCACCAAGTTGGTAAAGACGTTGCGATGCATATTGCTGCGATGAAGCCAGTGTCTTTGTCTACTGAACAAGTTCCTGCTGAATTGATCGAGAAAGAGCGTTCTGTTGCTTCTCAAAAAGCAGCTGAATCTGGTAAACCAGCGGATATCGTTACTAAGATGGTTGATGGCGCAGTTCAAAAGTTCTTGAAAGAAGTTTCTTTGTTGAACCAACCTTTCGTGAAAAACGACAAGCAAACAGTTGAGCAAATGTTGCAATCTGTTGGTGCTTCTGTAAAAGCATTTACGATGTTTGTAGTTGGTGAAGGTATTGAGAAGAAGCAAGATGACTTCGCTGCAGAAGTGGCGGCGCAAGTTGCTGCTGCTAAACAAGCGTAAGCAAGCATTAAAAGAGAACGGGCCGAAAGGCCCGTTTTTTTAAGGGAAGTTTAATACTGTTCGTGTTGTAGAAGTGCTAGATGTGTAAGTGATTATCGCAAGTGTTTTACCTAGGTGCAATGCGTGAGTTGATGCAGAGTTGACCACCCAGAATTTTTGCAATAATGTCTTTTAAACTTAAAGGAGCCCAGACCGTGACTAAACCAGCTTATAAGCGTGTGCTTTTAAAACTTTCTGGCGAGGCCCTAATGGGTGATGATGCTTATGGTATCAATCGCTCTACCATCGAACGTATGGTGGCGGATGTCGCTGAAGTTTCCCGTATGGGTGTTGAACTAGCTATCGTGATTGGTGGTGGCAATATTTTCCGAGGTGTTGCTCCTGGCGCACAGGGAATGGATCGTGCCACTGCCGACTATATGGGCATGTTGGCGACTGTGATGAACTCACTCGCATTGGGCGATGCGATGCGTCAAGTGGGTATCACCGCCCGCGTGATGTCAGCGATCGCGATTGAGCAAGTGGTGGAGCCTTATGTACGCCCCAAAGCCTTGCAGTATCTGGAAGAAGGTAAGGTCGTGATTTTTGCTGCTGGTACTGGCAATCCTTTTTTTACGACTGATACTGCCGCAGCGCTGCGCGGCTCTGAAATTGGTGCTGAGTTGGTGCTGAAAGCAACGAAAGTGGATGGCGTATACACTGCAGATCCAAAAAAAGATCCGACAGCTACGCGTTATTCGACGATTTCATTTGATGAGGCGATTGCGCGTCATTTGCAGGTGATGGACGCTACAGCATTCGCTTTGTGTCGCGATCAAAAATTACCGATTAAAGTCTTTTCTATCGTAAAGCCGGGCGCTCTAAAAAATCTCATTATGGGTGGAGACGAAGGTACCTTAGTCCACGTATAATGCGCGGTTTTGGGTCGTGTTGAGATCCTAATTTATTACAGCAAATTTATTTATTGAGGTGAATGAGAGCGTAAGCTCTCATTCTCATTTAGTTGAGGAGTAAATCATGACAATTGCCAGTGTTAAAAGTAGCGCCGATCAGCGCATGCAAAAATCGATAGAAACCTTAAAGTCTGATTTGTCCAAGGTTCGTACTGGGCGTGCCCACACAGGTATCTTGGATCACGTGATGGTAGATTACTATGGTTCTCCTACGAATATTTCGCAAGTGGCGAACATCACTTTGATCGACGCGCGTACGATTGGTGTTCAGCCATGGGAAAAGAAAATGCTCAGCGTGATCGAAAAAGCAATTCGTGAATCGGATTTGGGATTAAATCCCGCATCGCAAGGCGATTTAATTCGTGTTCCAACGCCACCGTTGACAGAAGAGCGTCGTAAAGAAATGGTGAAGCTGGTTAAGACCGAAGGCGAGGACGCTAAAATTGCAGTGCGCAACATACGCCGCGATGCCAACGAAGCATTGAAAAAAATGCTGAAAGAAAAAGAGATTTCCGAAGATGATGAGCGCCGTGCGCAAGATGATATCCAAAAACTCACGGATAAATTCGTTGCAGAAGTTGACAAGCTGTTAGCTGAAAAGGAAAAAGAAGTTTTGACAGTTTAAGTCGTCTTACTTTTTTCCCCTTTTCTGATTTGGAGTTTCATGATTTATACCAGTTCAACGAAGTCTGTGCCTGACCACGAGCAAATGCCACAGCACGTTGCGATCATTATGGATGGCAATGGGCGATGGGCAACCAAGCGTTTTTTGCCAAGGGTCGCAGGTCACGTTAAAGGCGTGGATGCGGTTCGTGGCGTCGTTGAAGCTTGTATCAAGCGTGGCATACGCTATTTAACTCTATTTGCATTTAGCTCGGAAAACTGGCGTCGGCCTGAAGAAGAAGTTTCATTGTTGATGCGTCTATTTGTTACTGCCTTAGAAAAGGAAGTGAAGAAGATGCATGAGAACCAAATCTGCTTGAAAATCGTGGGTGATCTCTCTCGTTTTGACCAACACTTGCAAGAGGCAATTCGCCAGGCAGAGCAACTTACTGCGGGAAATCAACGATTAACCGTTACGGTCTGTGCGAATTATGGTGGGCGGTGGGATATTTTGCAGGCCGTGAATAAGTTGCAGTCCGACGGTGTTGCACCGGCCCTAGTTACAGAAGAAATGCTTGCAGCAAACTTGGCGATGGCATATGCGCCTGAGCCAGATTTATTTATCAGGACAGGCGGCGAAACTCGAATTTCGAATTTCTTGCTGTGGCAGTTGGCTTACACGGAATTGTTTTTCACGAATACATTTTGGCCTGATTTTGATGGAAAGTCGCTCGATGAAGCGATCGTTTCTTATCAATCGCGCGAACGACGATTTGGACGAACGAGTGCGCAAGTTAGCCGTGAAACTGACGCATAATTGCTAATCCTTGATCTTAATTTAATTTAGATTTGTGCCTTGTGTTTTTTGACCTTAGCTCTGTTTGGGTTCGGTGCGTATTCTCGTGTGGTACTTTGAAGGTTCGCTATTTTATAGATTGCTAATATGCTCAAAACTAGAATCATTACTGCTTTAGTCTTGTTAATCATTTTGGTGCCAATTTTATTTTCTGGTTCTAGCTTGGCGTTTACGACAGCAGCGGCTATTTTTTTGGGTGCTGCAATGTGGGAAAGTCAGCGTCTTTTTAATAAGCCTGGTGCGATTATCATCTCGTTGGTATGGTCACTCGCTTTTGCTTATTTGACCCTACAGACTACCAATTTTTCTTTGCAAACCTTATTCACTGTATGCGTGTTGTTCTGGGTGTTTGGGCTAATACCGAGTTTGAGATTTGGATTGCCAAGCATCGATAGCTTTGCAAGTGGTTTGATCAGTGGAATTTACGCTGTTGCTATCTTTGGTTGTTTCGTCGCAATGAGTTTCTTATTCGGAAAATCTGCGCAACTTTTACTGTCGGTGTTGGCAATCGTTTGGGTCGCAGATATTGGGGCTTATTTCGTCGGTAAGGCGATCGGAAAACGAAAATTGGCGCCTAGTATCTCACCAGGCAAGTCTTGGGAAGGCGCGATTGGCGGAGCGTGCCTTGTACTAGGTTTCGCTACGCTTTGTGTGTTTTTACCTATGCTGTCGAACACCTTCCCTGCGAAATTATATTCCCATCAAGGAGCAGTCGTAACGGTGTTGATTATGTTATTGATTGCAACCGCAAGCGTCATCGGGGATTTGTTTGAATCGCTTTTAAAGCGCCGCATCGGCATGAAAGATAGTAGCCACCTTCTACCTGGGCATGGCGGCGTGCTGGATCGCATTGATGCGCTGATTCCCGTTTTACCATTGGCAGCGATGTTCGTTGCGATTTGGGGTTTGTCATAATTGCTACGTCTCTTGTTTGGCGCGCTCAACCTATGCAAAAACAAAGAATTTGTATTTTAGGCTCAACCGGCTCCATTGGTGTTTCTACTCTCGATGTCATCGCTCGTCACCCCGAACGCTATGAAGTATTTGCACTGACTGCGCATTCGCAAGTGCAAAAAATAGCGCAACAATGCTTAGAATTTGGACCACGATTTGCTGTCGTTGCAAATGAAGCGCGAGCAAAAGAACTGAAAGAGATGTTTGCGGAATTAAAGATCTCCACCCAAGTTCTGTTTGGTTCACAGGCGCTTTGTGATGTGGCCAGTGCAGACGAATGTGATGTGGTGATGGCAGCGATCGTGGGGGCAGCCGGACTACCACCGTCATTAGCTGCAGCAGAGGCCGGCAAGCGTATACTTCTCGCCAATAAAGAAGCCTTGGTCATGTCTGGGCAATTGTTTATCGATGCAGTGGCGAAAAACAAGGCAACGTTGTTGCCCATCGATAGCGAACATAACGCAATTTTTCAGTGTTTGCCATCGACTTTTCAGCGTGACTTGCAAGTAAGTGGAATAGAAAAAATCATACTTACTGCTTCCGGTGGGCCATTTTTACATCGCGATATAGGAAGTTTGTCGGATGTGACGCCCGCGGAGGCGATAGCGCATCCGAATTGGGTAATGGGGCGTAAGATTTCGGTTGATTCTGCGACGATGATGAATAAGGGCTTGGAAGTTATCGAAGCCCATTGGTTGTTTGGCGCAGCCCATGACAAAATCGAAGTGCTGATACACCCACAAAGTTTGATTCATTCCATGGTTTCCTATTCCGATGGATCACTCTTAGCGCAGTTGGGGAATCCTGATATGCGAACACCGATTGCCTATGGATTGGCCTATCCCGAAAGAATAAATTCTGGCGTTGAGGCGCTAGATTTGAGTCAATTCCTACAACTTAATTTCTTTAAGCCAAATTTTGAACGTTTTCCATGCCTACGTTTGGCATACGAAGCCTTGCGAGTCGGTGGTGCCGCGCCAGCAATTTTGAATGCGGCAAATGAAATAGCGGTTGAGGCATTTCTAAGCGCCAAACTAGGATTTATGCAAATTGAGGCTGTTGTTGCAGAAACGCTAGGGCAAATTGCCTCCTCGAGTTTACCCGACCTGACCGCAGTGTTGGAAATTGATCAAGAAGCTCGTCAATTTGCGAGTCATACCGTGGCAAGAATGGGAGCATAAAATGCTGATGATATTCTTGCAAAAGGCGCTTGCATTTATTTTTGCGCTGGGAATTTTAATCACCTTTCACGAGTTTGGACATTACTTCATTGCTCGGCTTTGTGGCGTGCGAGTCTTGCGATTTTCGATCGGGATTGGAAGACCAATTTGGAGCAAGAAGTTTGCGAATAGCGAGACGGAATGGATGATCTCTGCGATTCCACTTGGCGGCTATGTTAAATTTCTTGATTCCCGCGAAATAGATACCAGCCGGATGAGCGATCCAGAGCTTGCTGGAGACTTTTTGAAACAGTCGGTATGGAAACGTATTGCCATTGTCGCTGCGGGTCCATTGTTTAATTTTCTCTTAGCGATTTTCGTGTTTTGGGCCTTATTTATGCACGGGACCTCCGATCCTGTCGCGAAAGTAAGGGTCGCGTCGAGTCACTCCACCGCGTTTGTAGCAGGCGTGCGGCATGGTGACATAATTCGGAAGATTAACGATGAATCTGTCCAGTCATGGTCTGACATGCGTTGGAAAATTCTTCAGGCTGGTTTAGATCGGCAGGAGGTTAGGCTGCTGGTTGAGAGGAAAAATCCAGACCGGCCGGTGAGTTTAAATCAAATTGAAATTAAGCTTCCGTTACAACAATTGACAAGCTCTGATTTTGAATCGGATTTCTTGTACAAATTGGGATTGGAAATTTTCCGACCAGCCGCAATCCTAAGCGCAGTTTCCCCAAATGGCCCAGCTGATAAAGCTGGTCTAAAGGCGGGTGATCAAATTCTTGCAATTGATTCTAATCCGGTTCTCGATAGCCTTGCATTTAAAGAAATCGTCAACGCTTCGCCGAATAAATCGTTGAATTTGTTGGTGTTAGGCAGCGGGCAAGAATTCGAACTAACGATTACTCCTGAAGCGGCATTAGAAAATGGGAAGCAAGTTGGGAGGGTTCAGGTTGTCCCTTTATCGACCATAGAGATGACTGAGTTACGTTATTCGATGTTTGATGCTTTGCTGCATGCAAGTGTTAGAACCTGGGATACAAGTGTTCTTACCCTTAAAATGATAGGGAAAATGTTGATCGGTGAGGTCTCTTGGAGAAATATAACAGGGCCAATAACGATCGCAGATTTTGCTGGTCAAACCGCAAAGAATGGCTGGATCAGCTATCTTCAATTCATTGCACTGATTAGCATTAGCCTTGGTGTGATGAATTTGCTGCCTATTCCTGTGTTAGATGGCGGTCATTTGTTGTATTATTCGCTGGAAGTTTTAACTGGAAGACCAATTCCGGAGAAATATGTAGAGATGGCGCAGCGAGGAGGGCTAACTGTGCTGTTGTGTTTAATGCTTGTTGCTTTTTTTAATGACATCATCAGACAGATGTCATAATACTGATTGTCTAGATTGAAATTGTAAAAAAGTAATAAAGTAGAAATATAGAGACTGATAAACCCCAATGAAATTACCATTAGAGAATTTAACTTTGCCAGCATTTCCTCGTCACCTCCTCTCCGCTGCAGCCTTAGCCTTGTGTTCTGGTCACGCCCTCGCCATTGAACCATTTACAGTGAAAGAAATTCGAGTTGAAGGATTGCAAAGAACGGAAGCTGGAACGGTTTTCAGTTACCTGCCTGTTCGTGTCGGTGAAGTGTTTAACGATGCGAAAAGTACTGCGGCGATCAAAGCATTATTTGCAACAGGATTCTTTAAAGATGTCCAAATTGAAGTTGAAGACGGCGTCTTAGTCGTCTTGTTGGATGAGCGTCCAACAATTTCCACCGTGGATTTCACCGGAACAAAAGAGTTTGAGAAGGATCAACTTGTCAAAGCCTTGAAAGATATCGGTGTCGGTGAAACTAGGATTTTTGATAAAGCGACCGTTGAGCGTGCAGAACAAGAGTTGAAGAAACAATACTTGTCACGCGGTTTGTACGGCGCCCAAATAACGACAACCATCACGCCGATTGAACGAAATCGTGTGAACGTGACTTTTGCCGTTGATGAAGGTGACGTCGCCAAAATTGCGCAAATCAACATTATTGGGAATAAGGCATTTTCTGATAGTGAACTAAAAGAAATGTTGGCTCTAAGTACACCTACTTGGTTTAGTTGGTACTCAAAAGCCGATCAGTATTCCAAACAAAAGCTGTCTGGTGACGTTGAGACGATCAGATCGTTCTATCAAAACCGCGGTTACCTCGAAATGCAGGTCACGTCGACGCAAATCTCTATTACACCTGATAAAAAGCAAGTCTATATTACGATTAATATCGACGAAGGCGATAAATATAAAATTAGCGATATTCGCATCGAAGGCGAAACATTTGGACGAGAAGCAGAGTTAGCGTCGCTGATGCTGTTGAAGAACAGTGACACGTATAACGCAGCGTTACTCACGGCCAGTACAAAGAGAATTTCGGATCGCATGGGCAATTTTGGCTACGCTTTTGCGAACGTGGTTGCCAACCCATTGATTGATAAAGAAAAGAAAGAAGTTGCGTTCACAATTTTCGTTGATCCGGGTAAGCGTGTTTATGTTCGTCGAATTAATTTGGCAGGAAATACACGTACTCGTGATGAAGTGATTCGCCGTGAATTCCGTCAGTTTGAAGGTTCTTGGTACGATGGTGAAAAAATTAAAATTTCACGCGACCGCGTGGAGTATTTAGGTTTCTTCAAAGAAGTCACGGTTGATACACCTGAGGTGCCAACCAGTATTGATCAGGTAGATGTCAATTTGACTGTGACTGAGAAGCCAACAGGTAACATTATGATTGGTGCGGGCTATTCAAGTGCTGAAAAAGTGACGATTACCGGTTCGATTCAGCAAGTCAATGCGTTTGGTAGTGGTGATACGATAGGTTTGGATATTAACACCAGCAAATATAATCGCACAGTCGCTGTAACGCACGTTGACCCTTATGTGACCGATGATGGGATTAGCCGGAGTATTGATGCTTACGTCCGTACTTCTTTGCCACCGATTGGATCGTATGGATATTATCGGATTCAATCATCGGGCGGGAATCTTCGTTACGGCATTCCTTTTTCAGAATTAGATACGGTGTTCTTTGGTATTGGTCTAGAACGCTCAAAAATTGACACCTACGTTGATAGCCCATATCGCTATAAGAAATATGTAGCGGACTATGGTGGTAGCGGTATCGTAAAGGATACAGCGAACGCGGCTTGGGGTATTGGTACTGCCACGAACGACTCGATTCCCTTATCGGTTGCTTGGCAACGCGATAGCCGAGATAACATCATGACACCGTCGATTGGTCGTTATCAACGAATTAATTTGGAATTGTCAGCGTATGGCGAATTCAAATACTATCGCGCAATTTATAAACATGAGTACTTTAAGCCGATTTATCGTTCCGTCATCTTGGCGATGAATGGTGAATTGAATTATGGACATGGCCTAGGTGGCAAGCCTTATCCATTGTTTAAGAATTTTTACGCAGGTGGTATTGGTTCTGTACGTGGATATGAACCTGGTTCATTGGGAACAAAAGACCCGAATAATGATACTCTCGGCGGCTCGACTAGGGTTGTAGGTAATGTTGAATTGCAAATTCCTTTCCCTGGTGCGGATAAGTCTTTGCGTTGGTTCACTTTCTTTGACGTCGGAAATGTGTTTGATGAAGGACAAAAAGTTCGTGCACAAGATCTAAGAACGTCGATCGGTATGGGTATCAGCTGGATTTCTCCTATGGGCCCATTAAAATTGAGTTTTGGTAAAGCATTGAATGCCAAACCAGAGGATAGACGTCAAGGGTTCCAGTTCACAATGGGCACGGGTTTCTAATTACGGTCTCGAATAGAGCATGCGTCTGGCTCCGGTTTAAAATGAAGTGTGTAATGTGGAGAATATTTTGAGTCACATATCTAATCCATCCAAGTATTTACGTAATCTTTTGTTAGGTGCAGTTTCGCTCTTTGCGTTCGCACAAGTTCAAGCTCAGGATTTTAAGATCGCTTTTTTTAATGGGCAGCGTGTATTGGATGAGTCAGCGCCAGCTAAATTGGCTTCTTCAAGAATTGAACAAGAATTCTCTAAACGTAAAAAAGATCTCGACGAGGTCAACGAGCGTTTTCGCAACGCTTATCGGAAGTATGAAAAAGATGCTCCGTCGCTATCGGAGAGTGAAAGATTACGCCGTCAACGCGAATTGACCGAAATGGATCAGGATTTCAATCGAAAACAACGCATTTTCAATGAAGATCTTGCACAACGTCGTCAAGAAGAAGCGATTGCGCTAGGCGAACGTGCGTTGAAAATCGTGCGTCAAATTGCGGAAGCAGAGAAAATCGACATCGTTGTGCAAGACGCTTCTTACGTCAATCCTCGTATCGACATTACAGATAAAGTACTGAAAGCACTATCCAAATAAAAATGACAAATAAAAGCATTCGACTAGGGGAGTTAGTCGATCGCTTCGGTGGTCAGTTAATTGGTAATCCTGATATTCAGGTCGTCGGCATTGCCCCATTAAGTGATGCGAGCGATCGTCATATCACCTTCCTTTCTAATTCCAAATTCAGATCGCAAGCTGAAAAAACGCAGGCGATCGCTTTGATTTTGTCCGAACAAGATCATCTGCAATTAGCCGATACCTATCAAGGCGCACGCATCATTACAGCGAATCCTTACGTGTATTTTGCGAAGGCTGCGCAGCACTTTTTCGATATCAATTCTATCGCCGCGACTCAAGGTATACATCCGTCAGCGTGGGTAAGCCCGCAAGCGGACGTGGCAGTCAGTGCGAGCATTGCAGCGCATGTGTCGATAGAAGCGGGTGCTGTGATTGGCGAGCATGTGGTGATCGCCGCCGGTGTGTCGATAGGTCGTGGCGTGTCGATAGGTGATCATAGTCAAATCAATGCGAATGTCAGTATCTATAACGATTGCATTATCGGTCAGCGTTGCATTATTCATTCTGGCGCGGTGATTGGTGCCGATGGTTTTGGTTTTGCTAATGAAAAAGGTAAGTGGATCAAGATCCCACAAACAGGTCGTGTCGTGATCGGTGATGATGTGGAGATTGGCGCCAATACCAGCATAGATCGTGGTGCTTTGGCTGATACCATTATCGAAAATGGCGTCAAGCTGGATAATCAAATCCAAATTGGGCATAACTGCCATATTGGTGAAAATACCGCGATGGCAGGCTGTGTTGGCGTTGCAGGTAGCGCCAAAATTGGTAAGAACTGTACCTTTGGTGGTGCAGCGATGGTCTTAGGACATCTGATGATCGTCGATAACGTGCATATTTCATCAGGCAGTATGGTGTCGCGCTCGATTTTAGAACCTGGCCAATACACGGGTTTTTATCCTTTGGCGAAGAATGCCGACTGGGAGAAAACCGCAGTGATTGTGCGCAATCTCGATAGCATGCGCGACAAACTTAAACAATTAGAGAAGACTGTCAAAGCACAGACTTCTGCAAACATGATTCAACATTCAAATACCTCTAACTCAGAAGAATAGTATGGAAAACATCGATAAAAGCTTGGACATCAACCAGATTAAACAATACCTGCCACATCGTTATCCGATGTTGTTGGTTGATCGCGTGTTGACTTGGGAAAGCGGGAAATCAATCACAGCGATTAAAAACGTCACGGCGAATGAAGAGTTTTTTAATGGACACTTCCCAAACAAGCCAGTGATGCCTGGCGTGTTAATGGTCGAAGCCATGGCGCAAACGGCGGCGATTTTGTCCTTCCTAACAATGGGCCAAAAACCAGATGAAAATACGATCGTCTATTTCGTTGGGATCGACAATGTGCGTTTCAAGCGCCCAGTAGGTCCTGGCGATCAATTGAAAATGGACGTAGAAATTTTACGCGTTGCGCGCGGCATTTGGAAATACAAAGCAGTGGCAACGGTGGATGGCCAATTGGCGGTCGAGGCAGAATTAATGTGCACATTACGCACCACCAATGACGAATTAAAAACCGCAGCCGCGACAGGGTCTAGCGCTTCTACAGGAGCATAAAAATGGCGATTCATTCCACCGCAATTGTTGATCCCAAAGCGCAACTCGACTCTAGTGTTGAAGTTGGTGCCTATTCAATTATTGGTCCTAATGTGCGTATCGATGCCGGTACGACGATTGGACCACATGTGGTGATTGAAGGTCATACGACGATAGGTAAAGACAATCAGTTTTTCCAATTCTCTTCGATTGGCGCTGCGCCGCAAGATAAAAAATATGCGGGTGAGCCAACTTTGTTAGAAATCGGTGATCGCAATGTGGTGCGTGAATTTTGCACTTTTAATCTAGGTACGGTGCAAGATGGCGGAGTCACACGCGTTGGTAGTGATAACTGGATTATGGCTTACGTGCATATCGCGCACGATTGTCACGTCGGCAATCGTACGATTTTCGCGAATAATGCAGCCTTAGCAGGCCATGTACATATTGGTGACTGGGTGATTTTGGGGGGATTCTCCAACGTCCATCAATTTTGCAAAATCGGTGCGCACGCGATGGTCGGTATGAGTACCAGTTTGACGCAAGATGTACCACCATTTGTGATTTTGAACGGCAACCCAGCTGCCGCACACGGCATCAATATCGAAGGCTTGAAGCGTCGCGGCTTTAGTCGCGAACAAATTTCTGCGATACGCCAAGCGTATAAAACCTTGTATAAATCGGGTTTGACTTTAGACGAAGCTAAAGCGGAATTGGACAAGGAAATTGCTGCGCAAACGGCAGAAATCGCTGAACACATTTCGACATTCCGTCAATTTCTCGACACCTCAACGCGCGGTATCGTGCGTTAAGTCGATTCATTAGCACCGCCCCATTATTGTGACTCGTCCTATTATTTCTATGGTCGCCGGAGAAACCTCTGGCGATATGCTGGCAGCCCGTTTGCTATCGGGCTTGCGTCCGCAATTACCCGATTCTTTGATGCACGGAATCGGTGGTAAGCACATGGCCGAATATGGATTTCAAAGCGATTATCCTATGGACAAGCTGTCGGTCCGCGGCTTGTTCGAAGTGTTAATGCACTATCGTGAAATTTCAGGGATACGCAAACAGTTAATGGCGCAGTTGTTGGATGAAAAACCCGATGTGTTCATCGGTGTTGATGCGCCTGATTTTAATTTGGATTTAGAAGTTCAGCTCAAGCGCGCAGGCATTCCGACTATGCATTACATTAGTCCATCAATTTGGGCTTGGCGTGGCGGTAGAATCAAAAAAATCGCCGAAGCGGTTTCGCATATGTTGGTGATCTTTCCGTTTGAAGAAGAGATTTATCGTAAAGCAGGCATTCCCGCGACTTACGTTGGGCATCCTTTGGCACAAGTGATACCAATGGAGCCGGATGTGGAAGCAGCGCGTGAGGAACTTGGTCTCGAAGCTGACGCACGCGTTGTGACGATTTTGCCGGGTAGTCGTATGTCGGAGATCAAATACAATACGACGGCGTTTATTGCGACAGCTAAGTTACTTTTACAACGCGATCCGCATTTGCAATTTTTGGTGCCCATGGTTGGCGGAAAACAGCGAGCATATTATTCCGAGTTGGTCTTGGCCGCGCAATTAGATGAAGTGCCGATTCTGCTAATGGAAGGCAAGTCGCATACGGCGATTGCCGCTGCCGATGTAGTTTTGGTCGCGTCGGGAACGGCTTCATTAGAAGTCGCCTTATTTAAGAAGCCAATGGTCATTGCCTATAAAATGATGGCAGCATCTTGGCATGTGTTAAAGCACATGGGCTACCAGCCTTGGATAGGTTTGCCGAACATCATTGCCGAAGATTTCTTGGTGCCAGAATTTTTGCAATCAGCAGCAACGCCGCAAAATATGGCGGATGCTTTGTGGCAGCAGCTCAATGACGTCGCTTTGCAAAAACGTTTAAAGCAGCGCTTTACCGATATGCATCAGGATTTGTTGCGTGATACAGCGGGTATTTCTGCACAAGCGGTGCTCGATCTTATTCATCATCGCTAGTTGGGTCGCGCATCTTTTTGCTAAGCTAGCGTAAGAAGGTCTCGAACCTTACAGCGAACTGCGAGCATAACTCGACAAAACGCCTTAACAATCAGTAGCTCAAAGTCGCATTCAAATTAAGCAGGAAATTTTCAACATGTATATCGATTCTCATTGTCATATTAACTTCCCAGAATTAGCAGCGCGTATGCCTGAGCTCTTACAACGCATGGAAGACAATGGCGTCACCCACGCGTTGTGTGTTTCTGTTGATCTGCCCGATTTCCCTCAAGTTTTAGCGCTCGCTGAACAATATTCGCATATCTATGCGTCGGTTGGCGTGCATCCTGATTACGAAGATACTGAAGATCCAAGTGCTGAGCGTTTAGTCGAATTGTCGCAGCATCCTAAGATCATTGCGATTGGTGAAACAGGCTTGGATTATTTTCGATTGAAAGGCGATTTGGAATGGCAGCGCGAGCGTTTTCGCCAACATATTCGCGCTTCACGCTTATGTCGCAAACCCTTGATTATTCACACGCGTGCAGCGGCGGAAGATACCATACGGATTATGCGCGAAGAGGGTGCAGGCACAGACCAGGGCGGTGTGGCGGGTGTTATGCACTGCTTTACTGAATCTTTAGAGGTGGCACAAGCGGCAGTGGACATGGGATTCTATATTTCTTTCTCGGGAATTTTGACTTTCAAGAGTGCTAAAGATTTACAAGCCGTAGCGAAAGCCTTGCCGATTGAGAGAATTTTGATAGAGACGGATTCACCTTATTTGGCACCTGCACCACATCGCGGCAAAATGAATGAACCCGGTTTTGTGAAGCATGTTGGTGAGTTCTTGGCGGATTTAAAAGAGCTACCGCTGAAGCAAGTGCAAGAACAAACTACACAAAACTTTTTTGATTTATTTCAATTTGCGCGGACCCATTGAGGAGCGTGAAATTTCATGCGTCAATTTCAACTAACTAGCCAGCTTCGTCAATGCAGTCGCCTGACTATTTGGTTTGTTTTGTTTCTTTTTTCTTCGATCATCTGCGCGCAATCATTATCTCCAGTAACGTCAACTCCGTCTTCAACTTCATCTTTTGAGATAGATAAAATCATTCGCGCAGCAAGATTTGATGACCTGCGTACAATTAAACAATTTGCCGAGCAAGATGGTGATGTGAATTTGGCAGAACGTGAGCGCGGCGAAACTTTGTTGATGATCAGTGTGCGAGAACAATCGCAAAAAGTGTTTGACTACTTATTAACGCATCCGAAAATTAAACTCGATCAACGTGCTAAGAATGGCGACACGGCCATCATGTTAGCCGCCTATCTAGAGCAAAACGAAACTGTGCAACGCTTAATTGCCGCTGGTGCGCAGGTGAATCAAGCCGGTTGGACTGCATTGCATTATGCCGCTGTAGTGGGAAGTCTCGACATCGTGGAAATGCTGATTGCTCGTTTTGCCTACATCGATGCAGAAACGCCTAATAAGACCACACCATTGATGCTTGCAGCGCGTCGCGGTGAAATGAACGTTGTGAAATATTTGATTGCTGAAGGCGCGGATATTTCGCTTAAAAATATGTTGGGCTGGACTGCCTATGATTTTGCCGTCGAATCAGAACGGCGCGATATCGCGGCCTTATTGCAAGACTTGATGCAGGAAAAAGCAAAAGAGCATAAGTAAGTTTGCTAATCGCAAAGCATACTAGTCACGCAGATCTTTTTGTGTGAGCGCAATCAAAATATCGAAGTCGAATCAAGCGAAAACCTAAGTCAATCTCTACACCGCGATTTCCAGCAAATCACTGCCAACGATAATTTCTCCGTTAAAATAAGGACGTACCGCGTTCAGCCAAACGCTATCTTCAAGATAAGGATAGCCGCCAGGCACAAAATGCGATAACACAAGCTTTTTGACCTTGGCCTCGCTTGCGACCCGTCCAACTTGTTCTGCCGTGCTATGACTCGCGAGTAAGTGTTCTTTTAGTCGCGTTGCATTGGGTTCTGTTGCGAGTAATTGATCCAAGGCGGGTGTGTGCATGATTTCATGTACCAGCACGTCGGCATTTTTTGCTAGTTTGATGAGATTTTCTGAGTAAGTCGTATCACCAGAAATCACGATAGATTTTCCCATATGCTCAAAGCGATAAGCCAATGCCGGCCTAATTGGTGGATGTACGACCTGCGCCGCAGTGACTTTGATCTGCTCATTGTGTAGAACAAGACCACCATTCTTCATAGAGTGTGGAATTTCGTGAGGAACTATCAAGGCCTTGAGTGGATGACGACCTTCATCGTGTATGCGAGTTTGGATATCAAAATCATTCATGGCTAAAAATTGCTGAGTCATGCGTTTGATTGGAGCTGGTCCGTAAGTATCAATACGATGATTCAGATCCGCCGCCCACGCTAACAGCATCAGATTGCCATAATCGGCATTGTGGTCTGAATGATGGTGAGTCAGAAAAACGTGGCGCACGGCTGATAATTTCACGCCAGCTTTGACGATTTGCTGTGCAACGCCATTGCCGCAATCAATCACATAAGCTTCGCCGTTGATCAGTATCATTTGCGCAGGCGCTGCACGATTCTTTTTCGGTGTCGGGCCGCCAGCGGTGCCTAGCAAAATCAAACGCATTCCTGTCTTGTCTTCTGTTTGTTCCAAACCATTAGCGGAACTAGCCGAAGTTGCGAGTGGCGAGAAACTGGCAAGAGCCGTTTGTTGTAGAAATAGGCGACGACTTGAATTCATGTTAATGATAGTTAGCTAAGTCTTGTTCAGGGATTGTGCAGCGTTTTATCAGTGTTTGATCAACGCTTGGTAGGGCAGTGTAACTTGGCGCTTCTTAAAGACCAAGTGATCGAAGATTTTTACACCTTCATTCTTCGGTTTTATCTCTATTTTTTGTCTTTCATCGGATAATACCCATCAGTTCCATATTCGTCTTTTATTCTTCCCTCATGGCAGGTGTCGTATCAATCGACTTTATTGAACTAATAGAATTTTTTAGGAGAATGAAATGTGGAGTAGCTTAATGTTGGTTCTGCGGACGAGCATTGCGTGGGGAATGTGCGGTTTACTGATTGTGCTATTCATATTCGAAGGTTTGTTTCGCAGTAGTCCCCCCAATTTTGTCCCTATCTTATTGATGATCGGTGCATTTATTGCGGCAATCTCTGCTGCTTCGCATATTCGACGAGTGCGTTTGATTGATCAAACCGTCACGTCCGTGACGCTGGCCAATCGCCACAGACGCCAAATTGAGTTGCCTTTGGATGCAAATACCGCTTTCGCTTTAATTGAGGCATCAATTCGCGAATTGCCAGGCGCGGAACGTGTCGAAAGCGCAGCAGATAGTTTACAAGTGCGCGCTAAGATTAAACGCGTGGCACCATTTCACGATGACTTTTGGAGTGAGTTACCTGTCATGAAATGGTTGAACAGTGGTGACAACCAGATTTATGCGACAGTGTCACCTGGTATTGACGCTTGTAGTGTGATTATGATCTGCGAACCAACACGGGCTGGTTGGACCGATTGGTTCATCTTGGATAGTGGCGTCAATTTAGAAAACACGATGGCGCTGGGAAGAGCGATTTCGCGTCGAGTCGCTGAGTTGCGTAAAACGGAAAAAGAAGCGACGCAACAAACCGTCACAGAGAAAGAATTAACCGTCGCAAAGCTCAATCTTTTGCACGCACAAGTCGAACCCCATTTTCTATATAACACCTTGGCGAGCGCACAAATTTTGACACGCTCAGATCCCGCTAGTGCCGATCAAATGTTGGGCAATTTGATTACCTATTTGCGCCATTCTTTGCCAAAAACGGAAGACACGCCTTCGACCATTGGTGTGGAATTAGAACGTACTCGCGCCTACCTAGATATCATGAAAATTCGCATGGGATCACGTCTGCAAGTGCAAATTGAAGTACCAGATTATTTGAAGCCGGTTTTGTTCCCTAGCATGATGTTGCAAACCTTGGTCGAAAACGCGATCAAGCACGGTTTGGAACCACAAACAGGCGGTGGCACGATTTGGATCTTGGCGCGCGCGCATGAAAATAATGTGGCATTGACGGTTGCAGATGATGGTCGAGGTTTTAGTGCGGAAGGCGCGGGGACGGGTATCGGTTTGCGGAATGTGCGTGAGCGTCTGCGCTTAGCTTATGGCAACACCGCTAGTTTTGGCATTGTGGCCAATTTCCCCAAAGGGGTTGCCGCAACGATTAATGTACCCACCACCTTTATCCAAGGAGAACAACATGCCTAAATGTGTCGTCGCCGAAGATGAAAGCTTGTTACGAGAAGCCTTATTGGAACAGTTGGGCAAGGCTTGGCCTAACTTAGAAATCATCGCTGCTTGTGATGATGGTGCCAGTGCACTTGAAGCGATTATTGAAGGGCAACCCGATGTCGCTTTCTTAGATATCCGTATGCCGGGTTTGACCGGAATAGAAATCGCAGAAGCCATGAAAGAGCATAGTCCGCATACGCAAATTGTCTTTGTGACGGCCTATGACCAATATGCGATTGATGCATTTAACAAAGGCGCAGTGGATTACCTGTTAAAGCCTGTCAGTTACGATAGACTTTCAGAGACCGTGCAACGCCTGCAAAGTCGCGCCGTGAAAGATCTGAATGCCGTCGCCAGTTTGCTACAACAACTCAATATCGGGAACAGCCGAGGTTTAGCGACTGCCTTTCAAGCTACGCAAAAAAATGAGCCTTTAGTTTGGTTAACTGCTAGTTCAGGGACGGAAACCAAATTGATCATGGTTGACGATGTGGCTTACTTTAAAGCCGATAATAAATACACAGTCGTGATGACTGCAGAAGGCGAATCTTTGTTGCGCAAACCTATACGCGAATTACTCGAATTACTCGACGCGACTATTTTTAAACAAATTCATCGCTCCACCATCGTCAATTTAAAAGCCATCGCCTCGATTGCGCGCGACGACACCGGCAAAGGAATCGTCAAGTTGAAGACGCGACCTGAGACGCTCACTGTCAGCCAGCCCTTCATGGTTTTATTCCGCAATATGTGAGGTCACTATGCATGCTTCAGTGAATTCTGCTTCTGTATTTGATCATGGGCAGTGGCGGCGTGCCGCCCTGAGTTTTCTCGCCTTATCAGCGGCAGTTCCGGTTGAGGTGTTAGAGGAGCGTGATCAGCAGGGCGCGTATCGTTTTATGCGAGGTCGTCATAAATATTATGGGATCGGTTCTTTAGTGATCTTCTTCGCTCTTTTTTCTGGTTATGGCATGGGTCACATGCTTGCGACCATGAGTACTATTTCTGCTTGGGGTGCGGTTACGGCAGGAATTATTTGGGCGGTATTCCAATGGTGTTTAGAAAGGCAAATGCTGATTAGTATTCGCGCTGATGCAGCGTGGTGGAAAAAACTCTTTGGTTTGAGTTGGCGCGGCTTGCTAGCCCTGTTATCGGCATCGACCATGGTGTATCCATTTTTTGTTGAAAGTAATCGTGCTGAGATTGATGTCAAAGTCGGCGAGATGGCGCGCACTCGTTTGATTGATAATGTGCAGTCAGCCCAACTGGCGGTAGGTTTGCCTGCTTTGCGTCAAGATGCAACAAGGGTAGAAGGCGCGATTAAACAAGTCGATGTAGCACTTGCCAGCGAGCCACCTGATTTGGCTGCATATCGACAACGTGCCAAACAGTGTTGGCAAACATTTGCAAAAACTGATCTTGTTATACAACGTCAATTGCGACCTTTAATGTTGCAAAAAAACGCGGCTGCAAATGTGGCTGCGCCCGATGCTTTACTCGATGCAAAAATTGATGCATTAAATCAAAAACTCAATGCCGTAAAAGCGCCGTGCCAAAATGCTGATGGTCTAGTAATGACCAAGCTATTGGAATGGAAACAGCAAAAAAACGCAGAAAAGAAAGTACTGCTCGGCGAGCAAAAGCAGGTGCAAAGCCACATCGCAGAAGCTAAGCAAAAAGAAATGTCGCTCAGCGAATCACAAGAGAAAAAAATTACACTCGCATCACAATCCGGCTTTGCTGCCGATTTTGCAGCAGTGGCAGATTTAGTGCGAAATGATGCTAATCGGCGCTTTCAATTGATCTGGTGGTTGACTTGGTTTTTTGCGATAGAAATGGTGGCGATTTTGGTGAAATTCACTTCAACTACCGATGTTGATCTGCGATTCAATAGTATGGAAGTCGCAGCGCAAGAGCAAATCAGCGCGCAGTTGCAAACTCAACAGGAACAAATTGCGACTCAGCGATTACAAGCCAGCATGCAGGCGAAAGGTGAGCAAGCAGTTTGGTTAGAAGATGATGGTCAATTTGCGCAAGCACGTTTGTGTTTGGAGCAAGAGTTGGAAACACAGTTACATCGCCAGTTAAGTGAACTCAATGTCGCACTGCGTTTGAACGTCGAGGCTCTGAAATTACATCTGTCGCAGTTGGAAGCGATTCAGCAGTTGAAAAATAATTCAATGGTGTTGAATGCGGATAGTGTTGATCCGAGGGTAGAGAATATGGTGCAAGAAACGATAGCGAAGATATTGGATAGTCTGGCTGGTGTGCAAGGATCAGCAATCAAAGTCTAGTAATGCCCGACATGTTGTTTGTCATTCCCGCGAAGGTGGCAATCTAGTAACTTGGTATTAAACCAAACTACGACACTGGGTTCCCGCCTTCGCGGGAACGACAGAAAACATAATTTAAGATCGTAGTGAGACTGTTTCAATCTAGTTCTTCATAAATCCATATAAAGCATCCAACACCGCATCAGCCTGTTCACTCATCATCGAATGTCCACAATTTTCAATGATGTGAATTTGTTTATTGCTGATCGCATTCGATAGCAAAGCACTGGCTTTGATTGGAGTCATCATGTCTTGACGCGCTAATAAAAACAGCGTCGGGCATTTTACTTTTTTCGCTGCGTCTTCACCGTTCAAATACGTATTGCAAGCAGTGAAGTCATTGAAAAAAACTTGATCGGGATTGATCGCGGAGATTCGTTGCATTAAGCGCATACTGCCATTCATGACTGAGAAACCAGGACCAGGGCAAGACGGCTTATGTGCATTACTGCTATGAGAGAAAATATTCACCATATCTATTGCCGATTGTTCGTCATGCTGCGCTGAAAACAATAAGGCATCCGACACTTTCATCGGAAAGGCAGTGCCGAGCAATGCGAGTTTTTGTATGCGCTCAGGTGCCATGCTGGCCGCCTCTAATGCGATCAATGATCCCATACTGTGACCAGCCACATAGGCTTGTTGTACGCCACTGAGCTCGATCAATTCTAATAACCAACTCGCCAGTTTTTCCACACTGCTTAATGCTGGTCCGGCACTGCGGCCATGACCCGGTAGATCAATCGCCAGCACACTGAATCCATGATGAGCCAAATAGCGCGATTGCATTGCCCAAACCGAGTGATCGTTTTGTGCACCATGTACCAAGATGATGGTTGGTAAATTCGGATTGAAGGCTTTGCCACCTGTGTACGCATACACTTCTTTATTCTGTATCGTCAGATGCATCTTATTTGCCTTTCTGTGCGATTTTTAAACCACGTGCGAGATCTTCTATCAGATCATCGACATTTTCTAATCCGACTGAAAGACGGATCGTGCCTTCGCTAATGCCGGAAGCCGCTAACTGTTCAGCGGGTACACGGAAGTGTGTGGTGGAAGCTGGGTGAATCACCAAAGATTTCGCGTCGCCCACATTCGCTAGATGCGAGAAAACTTTCAAAGATTCGACAAAGCGTTGACCCGCGGCGCGATCGCCTTTGATATTGAAACTAAAGACCGAACCACAACCTTTCGGCAGTAAGGTTTTGGCGAGTGCATAATCGGGATGGGATTCTAATTCTGGAAATGCGATGCTCTCGACCGCAGCATGCGAAGATAAGAATTCCACCACCTTGCGTGTATTGGCAACGTGTCTATCCATACGCAATCCCAGCGTTTCTATGCCTTGCAAAATGGCGAAGGCATTGTGTGGACTCATGCAAGCACCGAAGTCACGCAGTCCCTCACGGCGGGCTCTTAATGAGAATGCACCAACGGTCGATTCTTCGCTAAATACCATGCCATGAAAACCTTCATAAGGTTCACACAACTCTGCGAAGCGACCTGTTTTTTCATAGGCTGCTTGCCAGTCGAATGTGCCGCCATCAACTAAGACGCCGCCAATTGCGGTGCCGTGTCCACACAAAAATTTGGTCGCCGAGTGATAGACCAAATCCGCGCCGTGTTCAAATGGCCGTAATAGGTAAGGCGTGGTGAAGGTGGAATCGAGCATGAGTGGTAGGTGATTTTCATGTGCGATTTCCGCGATGGCGGGAATATTGAATACATCCAAACCAGGATTGCCTAGAGTCTCGCCGAAGAAAACTTTGGTGTTCGGGCGTATCGCATTCCGCCAAGCATCAAGATCGCGTGGATCGATAAAAGTCGTTTCGATTCCAAAACGTTTCATGGTGTAAGCCAATAAATTATGCGAACCACCATATAGCGCGCGTGAAGCAACGATGTGCGAGCCAGCACCAGCAATCGTCGATAATCCAAGATGTAGCGCTGCTTGCCCACTGGCGACAGCAATGCCAGCGACACCGCCTTCTAGCGCAGCCATGCGTTCTTCTAAGACCGCATTGGTCGGATTGGTGATGCGGCTATAAACATGGCCAGCGCGTTCCATATTGAATAAAGAAGCCGCATGATCAGAGTCTTTAAATTCAAATGAAGAGGTGAAATAAATAGGTGTTGCTCGTGCTCCTGTGGCTGGATCGGCTACAGCGCCGGCATGCAATGACAAGGTGTCAAAGCCTGGGTATTTTGGACCGCTCATAAACTGGTATTCTCCCTAATTGGATGCCGACATCCTACGCACTTGGCATGTTTTTGAAAAGACTTGACTTAGCTTTCAATTTCGTCAAACCACAGTTAGCCTGAGATACTGCATTAATTCAAAAATACTTGTTCTTTATCACTAGATTTTTCTGGATGCTTGCGATACATTAGATGAAAGAAAGCAAAGACAAGTAGGCTGAGTCTTGAGTGTTTGACAGCATATTGGCCGTAATGCATTACCAGATCGGAGGAATAAAATGAAAGTTTCTGAAATTCTGCAAGTGAAGGGAAATATTCTCTTTACCATTACGCCTGATACACCGATGAAAGAAGCGGTGAGCTTTATGGAAGAAAAAGATATCGGCTCTTTGATCGTCATGGAGTTTGGTGATCTGGTTGGGATGCTAACTTTCCGCGAAGTCATACGTGCGGTACATAAAAATGGTGGTGCGCTTGGCGACGGTACAGTACGCAAATATATGGATGACCATCCAATGACGGTGACCCCTGAGACCGAAGTGAATGAAGTACGTCGTATGATGCTAGAAAAACATTCACGTTATTTGCCGGTAATGGATGCAAAGACCTTGATGGGCGTGATTTCGTTTTATGACGTTGCCCGTGCCGTATTAGAAGCACAAAGTTTTGAGAACAAGATGTTGAAGGCCTATATCCGCGACTGGCCTGTTGAGGATGAAAAAGAACAGTCATAAATAGTGCGAAACCCACGATGCGAATTGTGGGTTTTTTTTTGCCTATTCATTTTACGAGAGGATGATTTGATAGAGAAAATTTTAAGAAAGATTATGTTGAGTTATAAATAGTAATAAGTAGTGTGACTGAGTTGAGTGAATTGTTGAGTGAATATCAGATTGAAAAATCCATAAAAATAAGGAGAAGCATATGCAGGTAGCCATCATCGGTGCAGGTTTAGCTGGATTAACCGCAGCCCGTCAATGTCAGGCACAGGGACATCATGTCACTGTGTATGAAAAAAGTCGTGGCGTCAGCGGACGTATGAGCACACGACAAACCGAACTCGGTGGCTTTGATCACGGTGCGCAATATTTCACCGCGAGTTCAGATCGTTTCAAAAAAGAAGTCGCTGATTGGCGTAAATTGGAATGGGTCGTGCCTTGGGAAAGTAAGTTAGTGAATCTCGATCATGGAAAAACAAGCGCTGTCGGCACAAGTACACAACGTTTTGTGCCTGTGCCTGGCATGAGTTCGCTCGGCAAGCAATTAGCACATGGATTGGATGTGCGCCTAGAGCAGCAGGTGCTTGCATTAGAAGCCCATGGTGATCAGTGGATCTTGTCAGTCAAAACCGAGGACATTCCTGTCGCTGCATCCGCTGGTCCATTTGATGCAGTGATTATGGCGATTCCACCAGAACAGGCCTCCGCTTTATTGAAAGACCATGCAAGTTTTAGTAAAACTGTCGCGGGCGTGCATTTGCAGCCATGCTGGGTATTGATGCTGGGCTTCCAACATCCTTTAAATCTCGATTACGACGGTGCATGGGTGGCGAATTCTCGCTTGGGATGGATTGCTCGCGATACGTCTAAGCCTGATCATCGCGCTGGCGAGCGTTGGGTCTGCCACGCCACTGCCGCTTGGAGTATCGAGCATTTAGAAGATGATCATGAGCGTGCGAAAGAAAAGTTATCTAAGGCTTTTCATGAAGCGACCGGGTCACCCATTCAAGCGATTCATGCAGTCACACATCGTTGGCGCTATGCACAGGCCGATTCGCCTTTAGTTGAATCGTTCTTGTGGGATGCGAAGGCGAAAATTGGTGTATGTGGTGATTGGTTTGCTGCGGGGTTGGAGGGTGGAGGGCGAGTGGAGAATGCGTTTTTGAGTGGTTTGGGATTGGCGCAGGAAATTGGGTAATTGTAGTTTTCTCTTTGACTTGAAGAGGTAGGTTACGTGAGAGCGTAACTTGCCTCTTTTGTTTTAGATTTTAGGTTTGTTGATCGTCTAATGATTAACGATTATTTAAAAACAATCTCATCGTCCAGAGGTCGGGTGTGGCCCGACAGCCAGTTACCTTTTTTGCTTCGCTAAAAAAGGTAACCCAAAAAAGGCGACCACGCTGCCACTGGCCTTCGGCTCAAACAACGAAGCTTTCTTTATCCATTTTTTGTCCCGCACAATTGGCAGTGTCAGAAGTGGGTGAAGGTCAAAAGCAAAGTCAAGAACAACAGCAATAGAAAAACAAACAGTATCAACCGTAAAGTCGGTCAATAGACTAGAAAAATCGAGGCTTCATCCCTGCGTAGGCAGGGATCCAGCGACGTTAGGTTTTTACGCCCTGGATTCCCGCCTTCGCGGGAATGACGATACGTACATCGACGGCCTCTTTTTTTTCGATTTATCGTTGATGGTCGTTGCATTTGCTTTTGACCTACCCCCGTTTGAGACGATGTAATTTGTGCTTCACAGAAAATGGATAAAGAAAGTGTTGTTGTTTGAGCCGAAGGCGAGTTTCAACACTTTCCCATTTTTTGTGATGCGCAAATTATGCTGAAGCGTAGCGTAAGCACCCCGCAGGGGTGAGTCTACGGTCGCCTTTTTTGGATTACCTTTTTTGGCGAAGCAAAAAAGGTAATTGGCTGTCGGGCCACACCCGACCTGCGAACGCAAATCAACAACAGAATTAAAAAAGGGAGGAAACCTTAAAGCTTCCTCCCTCCACAAAACCTCAGACAAAAAACAAATAACTCTTATTCCTCACGACGCAAATGAGGGAATAAAATCACGTCACGAATATTCGGTGAGTCTGTAATCAACATCATCAAACGATCAATCCCGATGCCGCAACCACCGGTCGGTGGCAAGCCGTATTCCAGAGCACGAATATAATCCGCATCGTAATACATCGCTTCTTCATCACCAGCGTCTTTTGCGGCCACTTGTGCCATGAAGCGCGCTGCTTGATCTTCTGCATCATTCAACTCCGAGAAGCCATTCGCGATTTCACGACCGGTCATGAATAACTCAAAACGTTCTGTAATACCAGCAACCGTATCAGATGCGCGTGCTAACGGAGAAACTTCCGCTGGGTAGTCGATGATGTAAGTCGGTTCCCACAATTGTGCTTCGGCTGTTTCTTCAAACAAGGCTAATTGCAATGCACCTAAGCCTGATGTCGCGAATGGTTTGACGCCAAACTTCAATAATTCTGTCTTAATAAATTCAGAATCGTTCAATTGTTCTGTTGTGTAATGTGGGGCATATTTATTAATCGCACCGACGATCGTCAAACGTTGGAACGGCTTGGACAAATCTAATTCTTTACCTTGGTAAGTCAATACCGCAGTGCCGTGCGCATCAATCGCTGCTTTGCGAATGACGGACTCGGTGAAATCCATTAACCACTTGTAATCCACGTAGGCCGCATAGAACTCCATCATGGTGAATTCTGGATTATGACGTGGAGATACACCTTCATTACGGAAGTTACGATTGACTTCAAATACGCGATCAAAACCACCAACAACCAAGCGTTTTAAGTACAGCTCTGGTGCGATACGCAAGTACATTTCCATGTCTAGCGCATTGTGATGTGTGATGAACGGTTTGGCCGCTGCGCCACCTGGAATCACGTGCAACATCGGTGTTTCGACTTCCATAAAATCATGGCTATTCATGAAACTACGGATGGAATTCATTGCCGCAGTACGCGCTTTGAATGTGCGACGTGTTTCTTCGCTCATGATCAAGTCAACATAACGCTGACGGTACTTGGTTTCTTGATTCGACAGGCCGTGGAACTTGTCTGGAAGCGGGCGCAAAGATTTAGTCAGTAAGCGCAACTTCGTGACTTTGACGGTCAACTCGTCGGTCTTGGTTTTAAACAAAACACCTTCGATGCCTAGAATGTCGCCTAAGTCATAATGACGGAAGGCTTCCATTTCTGCTTCGCCAGTTTTGTCTGTCGTCACGTACAACTGAATGCGACCATCGGCTTTCAAACCAGACGCGTCTTGCAAAGTGGCGAAGGCCGCTTTTTTGCCCGCTTCACGTTTAAGCATCATACGACCTGCAACAACGACTTCCACATTTTGTGCTTCTAAGTCTTCACGGCTCACATCACCATACTGCGCTTGCAAATCTGCCGCCTTATGCTGTGGACGGAAATCGTTAGGGAAGGCGACGCCTTTCGCACGAATCGCATCGAGCTTGGCACGACGCTCAGCGATGATCGAATTCTCGTCTTGTGGCAATTCTGCTGCTGGATTTTGGTGGTCGGACATGATTGTTCTCTAAAAATGAAATTTTGATTCTTTAATAATGCAATCGGAAATGTGTGTGTAGAAATTTAATTATAGGAGTGCAGCACAAGGCGCCAAGCACAGCATTACGTCGGTATTGCGAGCATTGGCAACGCCGTGATGCGCCCTAGAATTGGATTTATGCGCACACATTTTAAACGCCTTGCTTGAGCGACGCGGCAATGAATCCATCTAAGTCGCCATCCAATACTGCTTTGGTATTACCCATTTCGTAGTTGGTACGCAAATCTTTAATTCGCGATTGATCCAAAACATAGGAGCGAATTTGATGACCCCAACCCACATCGGTCTTGGTGTCTTCCAAGTTTTGTTTTTCACTCATGCGTTTGCGCAATTCGAGTTCAAACAACTTCGCCTTCAACATCTCCCAAGCTTCAGCGCGGTTGCGATGTTGACTACGATCATTTTGACATTGCACCACGATGCCTGATGGCGCGTGGGTTAAACGTACCGCGGAATCGGTTTTATTAATGTGCTGCCCACCGGCACCCGAGGCGCGATACGTATCGACGCGTACATCGGCTGGGTTGATATCAATTTCAAACGATTCATCGACTTCTGGATAGACGAACAAACTGGAGAATGAAGTATGACGTCCATTCGCAGAGTCAAATGGCGACTTCCGGACTAAGCGATGCACGCCTGTTTCCGTGCGCAGGAAGCCATACGCATATTCGCCTTCCACTTTGAGTGTCGCAGTCTTAATGCCAGCAACCTCGCCATCGGATTGTTCCAAAATTTCAACCTTAAAGCCTTTGCGCTCGCAATAACGCAAATACTGACGCAACAACATCGATGCCCAATCTTGAGCCTCGGTACCGCCCGCGCCAGCTTGAATGTCGATAAAGCAGTTGTTGGGGTCCATAGGATTATTAAACATCCGACGGAACTCCATACCTTCGACTAATTCTTTGAGATGGGCAGCATCGGCTTCAATAGCTTCCAGCGTATCCTCGTCACCTTCTTCACGCGCCATATTAAAGATTTCATTCGCATCTTTTAAATCGGCATCGATCTTGATTAAGGTATGGACAATGGCTTCTAAGGATTTCTTTTCCTTGCCCAGTTCTTGTGCACGTTTGGGATCTTCCCAAACTTTGGGATCTTCTAATTCACCGTTAACTTGTTCGAGTTTCTCTGACTTGATATCGAAGTCAAAGATACCTCCGAAGTTCGGCTTCACGACTGGTTAAGTCGATGAGCAAGTTGGCAATACTATTAAGACGTTCGGCTTCCATTTGGGATTCTTTAGTAAGATAAATAAACCTTATATTATACTCGACTAGGGTATGAACTTGCGTATCCGAAGGATTTTGCCTTGTAAATTTAGTAGTTTTGAATAGCTGTCAGCCCCAAACTGCTTGTTAGGTTAAATTTTATTGAATTAAGAGAGGAAGCTCGTAGTGACAAATGTCTGGTGATTCGACAATAAAGTCTGGATCGATCTAGCGAATCACCATTTTGAGATGTGGAAATGCAGTTAGCTCACCATACAGATTTGGATATGGTTGGTTTAGCTTGTCGATGGCTTTCGAACCACTCACTTAATTTGGTTTTAAAACAAGTGGGACAAATGTGATATTGGGTCTGCATGGATTGTCCACCATTAGGAAATGCTTCTTCCTCATCCAATTGTATCGTCGTCATTTTTTTCTCTGGCTCGGCACTAGACCAATTTTCATCCCAGTGAGATTCTGCACCACAGACATCGCATGTCAATTTGTCAAATACCTCCTCGGTATGTTCCAGAATTAACACGGTTTTCATATGCTTCATTGTGACTCTCCTAGTAAGTGAAACAAGCAACGCAATACAATTAAGTTGAATTTCAATTTCCGCATGGAAATTGTAGCGCGCTAAGCTCTTTGATGGCAGAGAATTTTATTGGGGTGTTGTATGTGGCTGTCAAACCTTCCTCAGGTTGCAGTGTTTGCAACTTCAGGAAGGTTTGATTGTTTAGTGACGGCCCGACTTTGTCGGCGTTTTTTTGGGTTTGGCTGGATTGTAAGATAAACCAGATTTAGTGCTTGTTGGGGAAACTTTAGCAGCCAAACGGGTGGCAGAGCTCTTACCAAAAGTATTGAGTTTGGGGGCGCTCCCACGTTTCACCGGAACGACCCCAGCATTGACAAGATTTGCCACAACGGGTGCGCGTGAAGGTATTAAATGGCGTTCACTGCTACCGATTAAATCGCCGCGTCCCATCCTTAGCAAGCCTTCTTTCACAATCTCATAATTTTCTGGCGCGTGGTAACGCAACAGTGCTTTATGAAATTTGCGTATCTTGCCTGAGCGTGCGGTTTCAACGACTTCAGAATCCGGAGTGATTTTTTTGAGCGGATTTTTACGTGTGTGGTACATCGTGGTTGCCAAGGCCATCGGCGTTGGCATGAAGGTCTGGACCTGGTCGAGTTTGAAATCATTCTTCTTCAACCACAAGGCCAAATTCACCATGTCTTCATCGGTTGTACCCGGATGAGCCGCGATGAAGTAGGGGATCAAGTATTGTTCTTTACCTGCTTCTTTCGAATACTTGTGGAACATTGCCTTAAACTCATCATACGCACCGATACCAGGCTTCATCATTTTCGACAAAGCATTCGTTTCCGTATGTTCAGGTGCAATTTTGAGCAAGCCACCGACGTGATGGGTAACCAGTTCTTTCACGTACTCGGGAGAGCGTACAGCTAGATCGTAGCGCAAGCCGGAACTGATCAAAATTTTCTTCACTCCGGGGATGGCACGTGCTTTGCGGTAGAGCGAAATGAGCTTGCTATGATCAGTATTTAAATTGCTGCAAATGCCAGGATACACGCAGGATAAACGACGGCAAGATTCTTCAATCTTCTTGTCTTTACACGCCAGTCGATACATATTCGCCGTCGGGCCGCCAAGATCCGAAATCGTTCCTGTGAAGCCCTTGGTTTTGTCACGAATTTCTTCAATCTCACGGAGGATAGAAGGTTCTGACCGGCTTTGAATAATGCGGCCTTCATGTTCGGTAATCGAACAGAAAGTACAGCCGCCGAAACAGCCGCGCATGATGTTAATTGAAAAGCGTATCATCTCCCATGCTGGGATACGCGCCTTGCCGTAACTAGGATGCGGTGCGCGTGCATAGGCGCGGTCATAAACGCCATCCATTTCATCCATCGCCAATGGCAACGGTGGTGGATTGATCCATACGTCACGATCACCGTGCGCTTGTGACAAGGCTTTAGCATTGCCTGGATTTGCCTCAAGATGAAACACACGCGATGCATGGGCATACATCACAGGATCATCTTTTACCGCTTCGAATGAAGGCAAGCGTATCACGGTGTTGTTATGCTTATTTCGCAGCATCGCTTGGCGTTCTTCGCGACTCATAATGCGAATTGCTTGCTGTTTGACGACGTCAGCTTCTGCGGTGTTAGTTGAAGTGTCTCCAGCACCTGATACCTGTCCGGTCGCGCACTTGGCGTCCTTTTCCGGCATCATTTCGTAAGGATTAGTATGCGCTTCAATTTTGCCTGGCGTATCAATTTTGATCGATTGAATTTCTGACCAATCAGGGCTCGGCAGCCAGTTTGACGGTGTCATGAAGGCTGTGCCACGCAGATCACGAATGGATTTGATTGGCTCACCAGCTGCGAGCCGGTGGGTTAAATCCACAATCGCCCGTTCTGCGTTGCCGAATAACAGCATATCTGCTTTGGAGTCAGGCAAAACTGAGCGCTTTACTTTGTCTGACCAATAGTCGTAGTGCGCGATCCGGCGCAAACTTGCCTCGATACTTCCGATGACGACATTCACTTCAGGGAATGCCTCGCGTGCTCTTTGTGCGTAGACAACGACTGCGCGATCAGGGCGCTTATTCGGATCACCATCGGGCGTGTACGCATCTTCTGAACGAATTTTGCGATCGGCTGTGTAGCGATTCACCATGGAATCCATATTTCCGGCGGTAATGCCGAAGTACAGATTAGGGCGCCCTAAGGCTCGAAAATCTTCGGCAGAGTGCCAATCAGGTTGACTAATGATGCCGACACGGAAACCTTGTTGCTCAAGCAGGCGTCCAACCAAGGCCATGCCGAAACTGGGATGGTCAATGTAGGCATCGCCAGTGATTAGGATGACGTCACAACTATCCCAGCCAAGCGCATCCATTTCAGCGCGTGACATCGGGAGAAAAGGAGCAGCATGTTTGCCGCCCACATCGGGGCGATAACGCGGTGAGGCGAAGAGATTTTTCGGTGCAGGATTCATAAGCAGGATTTTACCTGAATCCGTCTAAGTTCGCCTCGGAGGTTGATTTTGAATTATTCGTAAGCTCTTGTTTTTGCGAACGAATATAAAGTTTGGAGTTCGACAATTGAAGGAGTATCTGATGATATGTTAAGTGATTACTAAAATAAGAGGGCAATAACGATATTACCCTCTTTTTTTCGGCTGTTTATTGATGGATTAAATGGATTCACTATTAAAGTTGTACAAACTTGGCCAAAACTTGTGTTGCATTGCCATCATTGGCAACTTGAAAGCGAAGTTCGATTTCCCTGTTCTGGGAGATAAAGCTTTCTGATGAGTTTGGGAAAACTTGCGTTGGCTTCATACCAGCTATTTCAACATAGTATTTGTTTTGTCTTTGTGTCATGATCAAGGTTTGACCATTATCCATGACATAGTGTCCAACTAATTCGCGAGACTGCTCTGGGCTGAGATAGTGCGAACGGAATAGGCTAGAGCCTTTAACCGTGACTTGTGTGTCGATATCAGGAGAATACGCCAATGCGCTATTTGCGCAAAATAGGATCGAAATGGTAAGTGCTTTTAAAAGAGTATTCATGATGTGCTCCATAGGATTGAAACGGAAGAGTTGAAATAAAACGATCAAAAATATAAATGGCGTCAATCAAAAGCATAGGGAGATGACTGGATATTCGCTGCGCATCGTTTCGCTTTACCATGATTGACAAATGAAATGTAGGCGAGGTGATAGAGATAGTTAAGTAAGTTCCGATAGGCCGCAAAAAGTGCGGTATTAGATGCTTAAATACCAGATAAACAGAATCGGAAAATATTGGGATTGCGATTCTCGTAAGAATAAAAAAGGAGTGAATATGTTGCAAAATAAGATTCTAGTTGGTGCTGGTTTTTGTATGATCGTCGCACTCTCGGCTTGTAGTAGTACGGCAAAAAAAGAAGTGCAATCGGATACCCCACAAGCGAGTCAAAATTTTGATTCGAAAGTCGGTGCAGCAATTACCTCTCCGCTGAGCGATTTAAATTTAGTGAAAGCAGATATTCCTCTTGTATTAATCAATGCTAGGAAAGCTCCATATATGGTGGTTCCAGGCGCTGACTGTGCTTGGTTTGATAAGGAAATTAGTTCATTGAATGCGGTTTTAGGTCCAGATTTGGATGCCGCCAAAGTGGATGAGAATGGCAATATTGTTGAGCGTGAACTAGGCAATGCGACTGTTAATGCTTTACGCAGCTTTACCGAGGGCTTCGTGCCGTTTCGTTCTTGGGTGCGTCGATTAACCGGCGCAGATAATCATGCTAAAGAAGTCGCAGCAGCAGGGATGGCCGGAATTGTTCGTCGCTCTTTTTTGAAAGGCGTTGCTAACGCTCGTGCTTGCCATGTTTCGGCAGATTTAAACAATCCGCATGAAACCAAATAACATTATTTTTGTCGAATATTGCCTAAATAAGTTTGTAAAATTAAATTTTGTTTTTTTTCTTAGCCGCTTTGCTGAAAGATTATTGGATGTCTACCAAGTTTTTAATGGGCTTTTTGCTCGGTTCCGTATTGTTCCTCAATCCTCTCCATCAGGCCGTTGCTAGTAATAGCAAGTCGGTATCGAGCAGTAGTGCTGCGGCAAATTCTGCTAATTTGGAAAAGTCAGTGGTAAAAGTGTTCTCGACTTTGCGTGGGCCCGATCCATTTAAGCCTTGGGGGAAAGCGGCACCGCAAGAGGTCACGGGTTCAGGTGTCGTGATTGAAGGGCGTCGAATTTTGACCAACGCGCATGTGGTGGAATATGCGAGCCAGGTTCAAATTCAAACTGGACAGGATGGAGATAAGCTGCCAGCAACGGTGGTCGCGATTTCACGCTCTATGGACTTGGCTGTTTTGAAGCTGGATGACGAGAAGTTTTTTGATACGCATGCAGCGGTTGGACGTACAAATAAATTACCTGAAGTCACTGATGCTGTTTTTGCCTATGGCTATCCAACAGGTGGTAATTCTTTGTCTATTACGAAAGGAATAGTTTCTCGAATTGAATTCGTTGATTATGACGGCAGCACGGGAGGCCTGCGGATACAAATTGACGCTGCAATCAATCCTGGAAACAGTGGCGGTCCTGTGATCGCTGGCGACAAGATGATTGGCTTAGCATTTTCAGGTTTAATGCATGCTCAAAATATCGGCTACATTATTCCGAATGAAGAAATTGAATTGTTTCTGAAGGATATCGCCGATCAAAAATACGATGGAAAACCCTCATTGCTTGATGTGACGCAGACCTTAGAAAATGCCACTGTTCGTGAATTCTTGAAATTGGACAAGACAATTGAGGGATGCATTATTCATCGGCCATACATCGAGACTGCAGAAGGTGTATTGAAAGAGTGGGATGTCGTGACGCACATAGGTGATACCCCAGTTGATAATCAATGTATGGTGAAATTGAAACCGAATGTGCGTGTGATGTTCAAATACAAGGTGCAGCAAGTTGCGGCGAAGGATAAAGTTTCTCTTGGTATTGTCCGTGGTGGTAAGGCGATGAGAGTGGATGCTCCGCTTTTTAAAGGGCGCCCTCATTTAATTGGTGATTTGCAAGGTGGCTATCCATCTTATTTTGTGTTTGGCCCTATCGTCTTTTCAAGGGCAACAGTTGAGTATTTAAGTTTTCTCACGAACAATGCGCCTGCCATGAACGGCTATGCCTATAACGCGAGCCCCCTAGTGACCTTGCGCGGTGAGAAACCTAGTGCTGAACGTGAGGAACTGGTTGTCGTGAGTTCGCCATTTTTTCCGCACAAGCTTGTCACAGGCTATAGTAATCGCTTTGGTTCGGTTATTTATTCAATCAACGGGCAACCAGTCAAGAGTTTGCGACATTTGGTGACGATGCTTCGCGATATGCAAGATGAATTGATTGTGATTCATTATGATCAACGATACGGTGAAACGATGGTGTTGCCACGAAAAGCGATGTTGGCAGAGACAGAAGGAATCCTATCTGATAATGGTATTCGTTCGCAGGGGTCAGTAGATATGATGGCAATCTGGAATGCCAAATAGGGGAGGTAAAATAGGGGGAGGTAAATCGATCAATTTACTAATTTGATCTTATTTTCGATCTCATGTTGAAACAAGGCGCAGAAGATTTTTTTTGCGCCTTGTTTTTTTTGGGGCGTTTCGTTTATCGTCAAATTGAAAGCTGAGAAGAATTCAATATGATCTCACTTGTATTCACTGCGATGTGTATTTAATCAAATCGAATGTCGATTAAAAAATAGCGCGGAATGTTATATTTTTTGCCGAAATCTTCTGGTATTAAATCAGACTGATTGACATCAGGATATTGGATACTGCCGTTTTTAGCCTTGTACGGCATCATAAAACTTAAAATACTTCGATTTTGACCTACCGGAAACTCGATTTCCGTAGCTCCGCCCTGTAGGCTCTTCAATGTGAAATCTTTTTGGTCTGGGCTAAGGTCGAATTCTTTCACGGCTCCATACCCCAAGAAGCGAAAATCGAATTTCGCTTTTCCCGCAGCTGTGCGTTGGACTAAGACATTAAAAGTAAACTCTTGTTCTTTGAGTTTGAAAAATTCATCTTCTTTAGAATCAAAAATTTCATAGGTTTTAACCAATTTTCCTTTGGAAAAATCACGAATTAAAATCTTAAAATCTTTGCCCCACAGGTGTGTACCGCTGAACTTTACTTTGCTATAACTGATGCCTTGAAACCGCAATACATTCATCAAATCTTCATTTTCTACACCTTCTATTGTGCTCAATTTAATATTTGATTGAGCACTGGCAAGTGCAATTGGTAAAACTAGTCCTGCTATGAGTAATGAAATTTTACGCATGATTTTTCCAATAAAAAAATATGGATAGAAATGCAAAGTCGATTAAATCCGTCTACGGTTATAAGCAAAATCTTATCATCGGAATGGGTAATTGCATCGATTATTCTATTGTAACTGTGGAAAAGTTGTTTACTTTAAGTTTTACTTAAATTAATATCGTTTTTAACGATATTTTTCAATTTGCACTTTAATGAGGGATGAAATGGATCAAATGCGTGCATCAGTGAATTCAAACTTGGCTAAGTTGAGTATTTTGATCAAATTGTTGGTAGGGATATTGATTTTGAATTTATGTTTTGATCGCGCCACACAGCTAATTCCTATATATACGGTGGGCGGCAACTTTAGTTTGTGGAACACATTGATGATGTCCCTCAAATTGCCGCACTTTTGGACGGGGTTGTTGGTTCCCATCATCTACCTGTTTGCTCTTTGGTCTGCGTCTAACTTTCTCAAGCACTTTGAGGAACAGAAGCGATTTGGGGATGAAACATTGCATCTTTTACAGAAAATTGGTGCTGATTTGATGTATGTGGCGATGGCTGCGATTTTGATGGTTCCCACTATTGAGGCATGGATTAATCAAGGCGGACGCGGGGTTAAAACAGATTGGGATATTCAAACGGTCACCATCGGGATGATTGGACTCATTTTAAAATTCGTCGCGCAGCGTGCGCGAAATTTACAGTCACAACTTGATAGTTTTGTTTAGGGCATCAAACCATGCCAATTCGAGTAAATTTGGATGTGATGTTGGCGCGTCGTAAAATGCGAGCGAAATATCTGGCTGAACAAATAGGCTTATCTGAGACCCAGCTATCGATGTTGAGAACTGAAAAAGTTCGCGGTATTCGTTTTGATACTCTAGCGAAAATTTGTTTAATTTTGGATTGTAAGCCTGCAGATATTTTAGACTACGAATTTAATGAACTGGATAGGCAGCGTCGGAATGAAGAGCAATAGCGCCGATTGACATTATTCAAGCTGCTCTATGTGCTCGACTAGTAACTGCACTTTCGTAGACCCGTTGTACTCATTCGCATCCAATCGAAATGCAACGCGTACACGATCATTGAAATTGTCTGTGTGTCCGAACCAAATTGCGTCATAACGGACCCCATTTTTTTCTAGAAGCAATTTAAGATGACGCTCCTTTAAAATACGTTGGGAAATAAGTTTAAATTCATCGCAAAATAGTGGGGGCGGGAATCCCTGACCCCAAACTTGATTGTCTAGAACTTCGATGAAGTCGATTGAGAAATAGGCCTCTTCTAGTGCGCCATCTGTCTCGATAATGCGTTCTAATTCTTCTTGGCGTAGCCACGCTTTACCAACAGCTTCAAATGCAGCCTGGAACGCGGCGAAGTCTTCAAATCGAATGCTCAGGCCAGCAGCCATTGCATGACCGCCAAATTTTTGAATAAGGGTGGGGAATTTTTTCGACACAAGATCGAGTGCGTCCCGAAGGTGAAATCCAGGAATGGATCTGCCAGACCCTTTTATTAGGCCATTGTCGCCCGGTGCAAAAGTAATCGTTGGACGATAAAATTTATCCTTTAGACGCGAGGCAACGATTCCAATAACGCCTTGATGCCAAGACTCGTCAAAAACCGTAATGGTATGGGTGTCGTGTGCCTGAAAAGTATCGAGATGAAGGAGAGCAAGGTCTTGCATTTCTTTCTCAATGTCTTTTCGTTCCGAGTTAATGCTTTGTAATTCTTGCGCAATTTGCCAAGCACGTCCGTCGTCATCTGTCGTGAGACATTCTATTCCTAGTGACATATCAGCTAGTCGACCTGCAGCATTTAAGCGAGGACCTAGGGCGAATCCAAGATCAAATGGACTAGCAACTCGTGGCTCTCTGCCTGCGACACGAAATAGAGCAGCAATGCCTGCATGCATTCGACCTGCACGCATACGTTTGAGACCCTGTGCGACGAGAATTCGATTGTTCGAGTCAAGTTTCACAACGTCAGCAACAGTTCCAAGTGCGACTAAATCGAGTAGCGTATCGAGTTTTGGTTGACTTTGCGCATCGTAGATACCGCGTTGCCTAAGTTCGGCACGTAGTGCTAACAGGACATAAAACATGACCCCGACACCAGCCAAATTTTTACTGGGGAAATCACATAATGCTTGATTTGGATTGACGATTACGCTGGCTTTAGGCAGATTGTCAGCAGGTAGGTGATGATCGGTCACAAGAACCTCGATCCCCTGCGCATTGGCAGCAGCAACGCCATCAATACTAGCGATCCCATTGTCAACCGTGACAATAATATCGGGTGATTTTTCTCGTATCGTTAAGTCGACAATTTCTGGTGTCAAGCCATAGCCATACTCAAATCGATTTGGCACAATATAATCGACGTTGGCGCCAAGCATGCGCAGACCGCGTATTCCCACTGCACAGGCCGTAGCTCCATCACAATCATAGTCGGCGACGATGACTAATTTTTTATGAGCCAAAATTGCATCCGCTAAGAAGCATGCAGCTTTGTCATTATGCATGAGGCGATTCGGTGGAATTAAAGCGGATAGCTCTGTGAATAGTTCGTCTGCTCCCATAATTCCGCGAGCTGCAAATAGGCGCGCCAATACGGGATGTAATCCACTTTGTCGAAGTAGTTCGGATTGCCGAAAGGAATAGCTACGAGTACTAATACGTGTCATACATTATTAACAGAAAAATTGGTCTTGGAATACCGCAAAAATATTTCGCAAATGATCGAAAGATGACTAGATATAAATGTCAATAAATCCGAATAAATTAGGTATCGGAAGCGAGTTCAAGTAAGGTCTGTAAATTTGGCTTCTTCCAAAACTGCCATGTGCGAGGCTTCCTACAGGACAATTCTTGCAGTCGGTGACCATCGGTTAAAATCAATTTAAGTGATGAAATTTGTCTTGTTTGTAAGGCTTGAAGAAGTATCGAGAATAAGCCTTTTTCAAGTTCTGCATAAGCCAATAACCAACTTCCCCAATCGCTATTTAATGCTGGTTCTAACAAAGAATTATCTATGAAGTACTGACGACTACCGGCATCTTTAGAGAACAATTCATTTAAACTTAGATGACGATACGGATAGTCGAGCAATTGTTTGCTCGGACTATGTATCCAAACGGAGTTGATTGTTTTCATCCCCAGACTTTCACGCTTTTGATTGATGGGATGAATATGCCACAGCATTTGAATTTCGTTTTGCAATTTTCGCCATGCACGCGCGTGCTCGCCTTGTGCCAACCAAATTTCCATGTTATGTCCTGCTGCCGCATCAAGGCTTGCGGTGCGCAGATCATACCAAGTGTCAGCACGCAGAAACCATGTTTTGGCATCACCATAAATCAATTCGTGTCCCAATTCAGCGCAGATCTCTTGTGCAGCTAAAAATAAGTCTTTCGCCTCAATATCGCTTATTTCCAATCGACGTTGATCTGTCATAACGAGATGATCACGCGCAATATGAATGTGAACAGGGCTCAGACTGAACCAGTATCCTTCAGTTGTAAGAATGCCGAAATCTCGCATGCGTTGATGGCTAAAAGGTGGGCTGCTATCTATTTGAATTTGCCCAGAGTCATAGGCTGTTTTGTGACCCCAGTATTCATGGGGTAAATAGCGTGCGAACTCATCAAATTGCCGTCTTGGGGATTGATCTGCGTAAATAAGTAAAGTCGACAGAGAAGGCATCGTCATTTGCTTGATCAATGCTTTCGCTAGCGATGCAGGAGGAATACTGAAAGGTAAAATGATTTCTAATTGGCTCATGTCCGTGATTGTATGGCAAACTACGCGTTCTTGAAGTAGGCGCGGAGAATTTTCTTATGATAAATCTGCTCTTGTCGCTTTTGGAAAGTGTCACTGCACCTGGATACTTAATCAAGGTTACTGAACTGAAGCTCTCAAACTGTGCTGAAGAGAATCGTTGATTGGTATGTTTGATAGATTTAAATGATGTGGAATTAATGAGGATTGCGAATTTTGTGAAAAATCTTTCTTTTGAGTGGCTAGTTGGGTTTCGCTACACACGTGCCGGTCGACGTAGTAGTCGCAATAGCTTTATTTCTTTTATCTCGCTGATTTCAATGGCAGGTATCGCGTTGGGCGTTGCGGCACTAATCATCGTTCTTTCGGTCATGAATGGATTCCAAAAAGAAGTGCGCGATAGAATGTTATCCGTGTTGCCGCATATCGAAGTTTTTGACGCAAGCGGTGTTATTCCTGATTGGGTGGCAACTGCTAAGGAGGTACAAAAACATCCCGCGGTTCTCGGTGCTGCACCTTATGTGGACGCACAGAGCATGATCGTGAACGATGGTGTGATGCGAGGAACTTTGTTGCGCGGAATCTTGCCCGAAGAGGAGCCCAAAGTTTCGATTGTGGCGACGAAAGTCAAAGCGGGGAAGCTGACTGATCTAAAAGCGGGGGCATTTAATATTATCTTAGGCGTTGACCTGGCGCGCGCAATGCATGTAGGTATAGGCGACAAAGTTACATTGGCAGCGCCAGAGGGCCAATTAACGCCAGCGGGTACGATTCCTCGTCTCAAAGCGTTTACTGTGGTGGCTGTATTTGAAGCCGGTCATTATGAGTTTGATTCAGGAATGGCCTTCATACATCTGCAGGACGCGGAGAAATTTTTCCGACAAGACGCACCCACTGGTGTGCGTCTTCGTATTAGAGACATGCTGCAAGCACCGAAAGTCGCTTTTGAGCTCAGCCGTTCTCTAGGCGGCAGCCTGATTGCACGTGATTGGTCACAGCAAAACAGTAATTATTTTGCTGCAGTGAAAACAGAAAAGACCATGATGTTCATCATTTTGACTTTGATCATCGCAGTTGCTGCATTCAACTTGGTCTCGACTTTAGTGATGACCGTTACTGAAAAGCAAGCTGATATTGCAATTCTGCGCACCCTTGGTGCCTCCCCAATGTCGATAATGAAAATCTTTATGATCCAAGGTGGTCTGGTCGGTTTGTTTGGTACGGGGCTTGGCGTGCTTTCGGGGATCGTTGTGGCACTCAATATTGACGTGATCGTTCCCTTTATCGAAAGCGTGTTGGGTATTCAATTTTTAGCGAAGGAAGTGTATGTAATCAGTACACTTCCTTCGGATTTGCATTGGTCGGATGTGTGGACGATCGGCGGAATCGCGGTAGTCTTGGCATTCCTCGCGACCATTTATCCTAGTTGGCGTGCTGCACGCGTAAAACCTGCGGAGGCACTACGTTATGAGTAAATTTCAATCTGTTTTATCGTGCAATAATTTATCGAAAACTTTTGGTACGGGAGAGACTGCGGTTAAAGTTCTATCGAACGTCGATTGTTCGATTCATGCAGGGGAGCGTGTTGCGATCGTTGGCGCATCCGGATCGGGAAAGTCTACTTTATTACACTTGCTTGGTGGTTTAGACACGCCAACGAATGGCTCCGTTACATTGATGGGAAAGGATTTCGCAAGTCTTAACGAAACCGCGCGTGGGCATTTGCGTAATCAAAGCTTGGGTTTTGTCTACCAGTTCCATCATTTATTGCCGGAATTTACTGCTCTCGATAATGTTGCCATGCCTTTGCTCATTCGTCGTATGTCTCGTGTTGAGGCGCAAAATATTGCTCGAACAATGTTGGTAAAAGTCGGTTTGGAGCATCGTGTCACCCACGTTCCTGGAGAATTGTCTGGAGGAGAACGCCAGCGTGTGGCGTTGGCGCGCGCTTTGGTAACCAATCCATCATGTGTTTTAGCTGATGAACCAACTGGCAATCTCGATCGCGGTATCGCAGATCACGTCTTTGCTTTGATGTTGGAGCTATCGAAGACCTTAGGAACCGCTTTTGTCATAGTGACTCATGACGCTGAATTAGCGCAACGGTGTGATCGAATTTTGCGACTGACTCCGAACGGTTTGGCGACAGAGGGCTAAATGTTTGTGTTACGGCCGATCAAGCAATTTGATCAGAAACGAGTTTGTTCTCTGATTTGAATGACATTTGTCACGATCGGTATGATGAAAAGCGTGTTCCTACAAGTTTGTTGTTGAGATGAATCTAAACAATGCGAAAGATAAAAATACTGATTGCATGAACAGTGGTTTTGAATTACATTAACTACTACTGAATGCACATACAGTACTTTGAAAAGTTCAAGATGGGTATTCAAATTCACTCAATCACTCATCAAATTGTGGAGATTTTCAAATGACTAACTTAGAACAAAGTTTTGATACACGTTTTGCTGTGCAATTTTCGCCAAGCACATTTTCAATGCGCATTGGTCGGCGCGAGATCTTTGTCTGTAATGATTTTCGTAGTCGTCAGTACCATGTCAATCCTATCATTGACTGTTCGACAGGTGTGCAAGCAGGGCATTTAGAGATTTTACTGTTTCGCAAATGGTTGGTGATTTTGTCGAAGGCACGGTAAATAGAAGTGGGGTGAGGCAGGGTGATTTGCCTGTCTAGGACTTCCCTTTGAATACTTTGTTTTGATTGACACAATACATTCCAAGGTGCCCCAATGTGCGCTGTAAGTTTATACTGTAGCTTTTCTGCTTAGCGCATATTGGTGCATGCTTGTGTAGGCGATTCGACGGATCAGCTTAGACAGAGGGGTGTTACTAAAATCCCAAATCCGATAGAAGATCGTCGACACTTTCTTGATTTAGTTGGACTCCACCTACAGCGCCAGGACCCGCAAGTAAATCCTCTTTCTTTTTAGATGAAATGGCGCCATCGGGGGCTCCGCTAATCAATAGTCCTAGCAAGTCTTTCTCGGTGCGTTCCAGTAAGGTAACCACTTTTTTGATCAATTGCCCCGTTAAATCCTGAAAATCTTGCGCCATCATAATATCGGTTAAGGCTTTTTCAGTGGCCAAGCTACTAGTCTTCGTTTCATGAATAAAACTGGATGATCTTGTGATTATATCTATGAGTTGCTCTTTCGATAGAGATGTTAAGTCTTGTGTCGATAGCTCGGTCAGGAAGCCATCAGATTTTTTAGTAATATTTTGTTGAAGTGGGAGGGTGTTTTCTACTGTCGCTAGGACAATGTTTGCTGCTTTCTCAGTCAATGCAGCCACGTGATTTAAACGTTCACGAGCTGATGGAAATTCATTTGAGGCTTCGGCCAGAATTTCGTCAGCCCCTACCCAAGTCAAGGCATCGTGCAGGGCGCGTACTACATGACCAAGTCCTTTATACATTAATTCAGGATTATCTCCCTCGGACCCGTTCACTGCAGGAGGCGTTTGACTCATGGCGTAACCTTTTAGCATATGTTGATTGATGGATACTAAATGAGAACCAAGATTCATTCAATACAAAAATATTCCTTTGGGAAAAATACATCATAAGTGGCGTCTCCAGGTGGGTTCGGAATCTCTTCCGGGAGTGAACTGTATCCCCTTGATTTTCTTTATAAATCACGTGGGCTCTTGGTTCCAATTTGCGCGCGGTATAGGCGCAGCCGCGCCGTTCAATATTTAACTACAAGTCTTTAGATATCGAACAGACACTGTGATTAAATTGGACGCTATTTGTTAGATCTGAGGTATGTTTCAGGTAAAAGTAAATCTGCACGTTCGGCTTCAAACAACAAGGAAATGATCCACCAGCGGCTACCGTCATGCATCAATTGCACGCTATTGATACCGCGTTTTGTCGATTTATCTTTATCCATTTGGGTTTCGTATGTTGTAAAGACCTGGGCTAGTTCTCCCCAAATTTCAGTTTTACGTGACAATTCTTTTTCGCGAAATCCTGTTTCAACTAAGATTGGGCCAGAGTTCGCGATGTAATCGCTGACTGACAAAATCCGGAGGCCAAAATCTTTTGAGTCCTTTTTGGGACCAATTGCCATAATGCGTGCTTCAGGGATAAATAGAGAACGCATACGTGACCAATTGCGTGCTTCACCAATTCCACCAGAGATCACGTCATATAAAGCACCGATGATGCCGTCGATAGATTGTACGTCGGCAGCTCTTGCTGGTGCTGAAGCAACCATAACAGGCGTCGGTTTATGGATCACATCTTGATTTTCAGCCGCACGCGATGCGTTGGAAAACTGCATGCATATAATTGCTGTGCAAATGGCAGTGCATGCATACTTGTATTGGAACATAAGTTGGATTCCTAAGTGATAGATTGATTGGTGACGAATCCAGTCGCAGTTCAAGACAGTTCGATTGATTGATGACGGGTTGTCTGGTTGTACGATTGAATCAATGACGAGTTGTTTTAAGAAAGTTGGCACTGCGCTTGGTCAATTTAAACGTAAAGAAAGTTCAATTTAGGTTGGATGAATAGCGCATTCAATTATTTTGCCACGGCGAGTAAGTTACTTTTGCCATGGTTAAATTCTGAAAGTCGTCATTACATAAATTCGCATAATTTATATTATGTCAAATTAAGAATGGAGTCAGAGGCCGCATCACCTAAGATCGTCTATTTAACTAAAACTGTACATACTCTTAAACTAATTTTGTAAATCTTAAACTAATTTTGTACATGCCTCACACAGATCGTTCGCACATTATTCACTCAAACACTTGCATAAGACCCACAGAATTCACAATACGAAATATTTTCGGAATCTGTGAAAGTTGTGCGAAGGATCTCATTGCGAGCAAACCGGCACACTTCTCAAGCTTATGTCTTGGTGCGGAAAGCTAAAGTAAAATACTTAGCTAACTAAAACGGATATAAACAAAAAATTGCGATGAAAGTTTTTAACGTGCATGCCTACCGGTTTGGTGATCGCGAACGCCACTCATACTTGGTAGGTGTTTATTCGACTTCTGCAAAAGCGAAAATAGCTGCCAAGCATGAGGAAGCTATGCGCGGCGGAAATAAGTACAAATGCGAAATTATAGAAATCGAAATTGATGGAAACGCTAAACGTAAAACAATCATTGGACTCCCAATTCCAACCATAAGAACCTCGTGCACATCCCAAATCCAATATATCGCCATGGGAAAGCCATTTGGCACTCTCTTGCCAGTAGCGCTGTTCAAAGGAGTCGGAACTGAATCTGCGGTTTATCGCGCCATTTCAAAGCTTGTCAATCAGGGAGTGTTTATTCGAAAGACACGAGGTGTGTACGTCTTAAACTGTGCCACCAAGAAGCAAAGTTAGATGCTTACCCTCTCATTGTTAAATCCAGGTGTACTTTTGTTGTCACGTCGACGTTGACCAGACTTTCCTGTTGATTCACCGATCGCTAACTCATCCTAGTGATTGGACTCGATGGCGAACTGCTCAATCACCTGCTATTTATTCGGCAACTGATCTATAGTTGCACGAAGTAGCCCTTCCAAGGCCCCAACATTTGCTCTTAGACGTAAAATTTCTAGCTCATGGCCAATGCTCTCTCATTTTTGTCAGCAATTCCATCTGCTCCAATTTTCCGTTCTATTGTAAACTGACACGAGATCGGATTCAGCTGCACACAACCATACGATACTTAAATGCGTTTATACCCAGATTAATTTGTCGTCTCGGTACATAGAGCGCGCCTAGCATCCTCGCCATACGTGAAATAGAAATTCTGATCACCTGATGCGAATTTCATCGCTGTGACACAATCGTTTATTCCGATGCCCTTAAAATATTGGTGATAGAAAGCAATGTAGGCAACGGCTGAATCTGACCATTGTGTTGAGAACGAATTTCCAACCAATGCCCAAAATGGACGTCTCGTTAGATCGGCAACTGCCATGCGCTGAGCATGAATTCCATGACATGTGGACATGCACAGGAGCATTCCAGTACTGTTGCACTTCTGGTTTACATCGTTAAGAAGAAACTCAAGCTCTGCCCACGTAATAAAATCTCCGCTTGTTAATGCGACACCGTGCTCATTACCGTGCATACTGAAATGCAGCACTGGAACTGCACTCCCAAAATTATGGCTTGCGGTATCCAATCTGTCTGCCAAAGCTATTTTAAGCGTTTCCTTGTTAGTGACCAAACTATAAAAATACGGGATGCCAGAGACGCTCATTGCTTCGCATAATGCACGACCTTCAGTGCGACCATCAAGCAAGTCGAGCGCCGAGGGTGATTCGATTACGTATACAAATAAAGCCATCAATATTTTTCCTAGACGTTGTGACTCCGACCATTCGATATGGCACTTCCCATCATTTCCTCAAAGACTAGCAGTGCATTATTTAGAGCCTTTGCTTCCTGTTCGATAGAGGTACCGCGCGATTCAACATCCTTCAATCAGCGAATACAATTTTTTAATTGTCGAGTATGCTCTTCACCCAGTTTACCACCTCGAAGCACATGACTAATAATCTTTGCCGAAAAGTCGTATAAGCACATCGAAACAAGACTCATCTGCATTTGACTAGCTCGTAGATTGGCGATCATTTCTTCGTCTGACAAAGGTCAGTTGCGTTTCCGCGCTTCACTGAATTTTCAGAAACTGATCAATAGATATATGGTTAAGTTTATCCATCCCCTCCAAAATGTAAAACTAGATGCCTGCCCCCTTCTCGATAGATCCTGTATGTTCGATTTTTGAAGCGATTTTTATGAGAGATAGAACTCTCTTTTTACATTTTTGGGAAGCTTTTTTAGAGGGATGAACACTAATTACCTGCGCGGCCATACTCGTGTTCTTGTGCAACAGATTGGACGCGAAAGGGAGATAATAAAAATCTAAGGATTGCCCTGCAATCCAGCAACGGCACAACATTCACCAAACGCAACTAATTTTTCCAAGATTTCTTGTGTAGGACATTTTAGCGAGGTAGGATATGCCACGGCGAACTTGGCAGACTCCTTAGATTCACCTGATTCTAACAACTTAGGATTAGCGATGTAAATGTAATTTGCTTGCCCTTGATTTTCATTCATAAATCGGTATAGGCATCTGACCCGCAATGCCCGCGTTTGATCGGTAACGATATCTGAAAGCCTTGTTAACTGGAGAATATGCCAATTTGAAGTAAGTTCTTTTTTAACCAATGGAGCGCCTGCATCCAAAACAAGAATTCGTGTATTAAGGGAGATGCTATTTTTCTTTTTACCTGTCCCCACATCCAAATATGGCTCAATTCCCAGATTGTCGTAAACACCACCATCATAGAGATGCAATCTTAAATACTCTGGAGTATGCTCAACCATCGGTCCATCGTCTTGCCATTTTTCTTGTTTTCGCCATCTATACATTGACGAATCCAATGCCAAAGGGCCAAAACCAATTGGGAACGCAGCAGAAACGGCCATTGCATCGGCCAATCTAAAATCGGCGACATCAGCAGAGTAGCCGAAAACGTAATCGCCCATATTGTCCCGCTTAAACCTAAAACGCTTCCCGGTTTCTGCTGTAGTTCCATTGATTGCCCACTCAGGCGATTGAGGTAGATCTGATAAAGTCTCTGTTATTCCCCATTCTTGAACCAAGCAAGCGGCCAATAGATTTGCTCTAGAAAATATAAAACGCCAATTTCTAGTTTTTCCCAATTGCCGTAACGCTCCCCATTGCATACTTTTCTCACAAAGTGCTAACTTCAACTTTGGCAAAACGATGGATAGATACTCTTCGGAGGTCGGCCAACGCATGTTATTCATGTGAAAGACAAGACCTATCAATAAACTACCACCAGAAACTGTCGATATATGAGTTATTTGTTCCAACATATGACGATTTGCCAGTTCGCGTAATGCTCCCATGTGAAACATCATTGCACGTATTCCGCCACCCGATAGAGATAATGCTAGTGGTTGTTTAGTTATTTCTATCATCTTGCCCCCAGCGCACTAATACTTCAGGTTGGACTATGCTTTGCACTATGACCACGAGGATGAGAGTGCCATTCACCAACATAATTAACTTGATTGAGTGTTCGCTGAGATACAAGTTGGCAGGCTTCGCTTACACCAACAACACCACGAGTAAATCCCGTAGTTGTGGCGATACTATCTGGCGGGGCAGGAAACGCATCAACCAGCATAATGATCATCAAGCTAAAGTCGACATAGCCAAATAATACCCCCCCAGTTTCTCTTCCCCCAGCAGACAAACCTTGCTGCCTATATTGCCTCAGTTTAATAATCAGTCCTTCGTCATAAATCACTGTAAAGTCATCACTGTTTCGAGTGACTATTGTTGACAGCGCTATCTCTTTCATGACCACTGCACCGGTTTCCTGAGTATGCTGCCATATACGGCAAGCACCGCTGTCTCTTGCTGATAATAATTGTGTCTGCTCAGCCAAAATCGCGGCGTGTGCGAGTACACGAGAATGCGGCATAACAAATGATTTATCACGACAACCGGTGCCTGATCTGAATAAATCAGATGCCGGCGCAAGATGATCCGCTAAACAATCGCTCGATATGAGCGTTCGATAATATTGTGCCTCAATAGCATGTATCGGCAAATTACGTGCTTTATCCTCTATCATTAGTACCGTCCCCATTCCATTTGGAGTAAGGAAAAGTGAGGTGATACGTTTTGAATTGGAATCCATCCCCGCACGACGGGAAAATGGCAAACCAGCGGTCGCATCGACGATTAACTCTGCATTACTCAATGCATTTGCCAACTCAGGTGCGCGTGTCGTGCAAATGTCTTCATTAAATACTAGAAGATCGTCAGCAGATGGATTAATTGATTCTGCAAGTTGTTTAGCAACTGCCACTTTACGCATGCCGATATGTTCCGAGTAACCAGCATGACGTGCTAAATTATGCGGCCGCAGATAATCACTATCAACCAATACCCAGCGCCCCCATCCGGCGCGTGTCCAGAGTTGCAATAGCTCACTACCCAGCGCGCCAAGACCGACTAAAACGCCATCTGGACCATTTGTGGGATTACCCGACCACGCTTGTAACTCATTCTTTGTTGGCAATGATGTTACTTCCATCAATTCTAGTTGCAGCTGCTCTAGTAATTCGCGATTTGGTGAGCCACTGGTCTGACCGTTAATTTCTGTGGCGGCACCGTAATTGTTTGCATTATTTAGTTTGATCAATGCTCCAAGGTGAATCCCCAATTGTTGCTCAGAAATATCGACAAGTGCTGCGTAAAATTTCTCCATGCTCAATTCGACGCCTTGAATTTTCACACGAATTAATATGACAACGTAGTTATTATTAGGGAGGACGGCGCGACCACCTTGGAATTTATTTTTCAGCTCATTCTTTAATTTGTGGTAGAGGTTGTCTGCATCATCGCAAAGAAGGTTTGCTAGTTCGCTCAAGGTGGTGGGTTTAAAAGAAATTGGACGATGCGAAATAGTGTCTAGATCAACAATGTATATCGGAAGTGATGCGTTACGTTGAATGTCGTCAAGCTCCAATAAACGCATCACCCAATGGATGTCATTCTTTTGTGCGATGCGTACCACCGCCCAATATCGACTTGTATCACGCAATTCGTCGGTAGTTATCCCAGCTGGAACGAAAAGTTCATGACCTGTGAAAAATGGCAATTCAGGTGTTTGCTCTGCTGCATGTATTGTGCCTTCGGCCGATTGTTCAAGCCACCACTGTACTTGTTGAAGCATACGTTCGGCAGTCCAACTGGCAGCCACCGTTTGTGCATCCAAATTATTTAAACACAAGGATACGGCACAGTCTTTGGGTGATAAGTTAGTATGCAACAATCTAGGAAAATTATTTCTTAGAGCGAAAATACCAACTGCCTGATCATTATCAATTGGTATGACGAATGCAATGCGTTCTCGAGGAAAGATACCAAAGGGATTGTTGGTTGGAATACTTTGATTAATTACATTGCAAACCAGTACTTCGCCTTCGTGGATTGGGAAAAACGGTGTGTTTTTTCTGTACTTTGATGTACTCGCAGCCTTTTGCGGAAACTGCATCGTAGAAATCAATTCAAAACAAGTGTTACGCCGTAAAGCCCGCACTAAGCATCGCGTCCGCTTTAAGACCAATGCGTCAACCTCAACATCAAAAAAGTCCTCTAATGGGACAAACTCAATCATAAGTATCAGAGCCGGCTCTAGGTGCAGAGTTGCTGGTGATAATTGCAGCTGCACTAATTTTGTCAGTAGCAGTTGCAATTTTGGTGCGCTTCAATCCTCTTGAGCTGATTTCAAATTCAATGGGTTCTTGTTTTTTTTCGGTTGATTCTTCCATTGTCACTAGAAAAGCAGTGCCACCAATTTCATCCAAGGCATCTTCATAGGTTTTGCGCGCCTGGATGTGTGGCGGCTGCGTTTGCTCGTAAGCTTTATTGTTATCTGGGATTGAAAAGCTGGAGGAAACAATGTACGCACCTGGTCTCCCAAAATCTAGTAGTTCTTTTACTTTGGGGAGTGGCACAGTTTTCTTGTCGCCTTTTTGACCATTAATATTTAATGCAAGATAACTACAATGATGAGGGATATTAAATAAATCCCAGCATAAGCGCTCATCATTTTTCTCTTTTTGAGTTTTGGCTACAATCCATTCCAACGCTTCAGCCTCGGAATCTCCGCATTGAATCATATCTGTTGTTTTGCCATCCGCACTAAAGCGTACATGAAACATTAATGATTCTTCGTTTCGTTCCACAGTCGTACCATCTTCTTTATGATCTGCAAAAGGAGAATGAGTAAACAACTCCATGCCATCAGTATCCAATGAAAATTCTGGAACAAACTCACCCGCGTGAGTAAATAAATGATCCCTTGAATTTGCTGATAATTTCATCTTCTTTAGTTCTTCGGTCAGTTGTGTCGCTAATTCTTTTGGCTTGGAAAAAATACGCACACCTTTACCTTCTAATAGACGATGCCACGCTTCTTCTGCCCAAGGCGCATATTCAGGATGACTTTCATTTCGGCGATATTTCTCAAGCAACATCACTGCAGGAACCCACAGCGTTTCAATCCCTACTCTCCCTTCGCCTTGATATTTGCTTGCATGGTTTAAATAAAAAAAATCCGAAGCCCCAGCAAGATGGTCCGTATCGGCATGCGTCAAAGCGAATACCTCCACAGTATTTTTACCTGCGTCGTCCAATTCTTTTTTAAGGTGCGCTTTCAAATCAATATGCGGCGAATCAACGGCCTCACCGGTTTTTCGATGATTAAAATCAAATATCAGTCGCTTGCCATTTGCTAAGATAAATTGAGATGTGTCGCCGTTGCTAACGGGATAAAATTTGATACGATGGATTTGTTTGTCTGGCATAGAGTGTTTTTTGAATTGAATGATCTACTTATGATGGAGTCATACAAAAAACTTTCAAGAGTTCTAATCCAAACCTGTGACAATGATTTGTTTTCGATTCGTCATGTCAGGCCTTTAGATTGCTTAGATGTTTATTGCAAATGCGCTTTAGAAATGTTTTTCATTGAAGCTACTAGATGCAGCCCTTTTAGCTCAGTTGCAACTATAGATGGCACTGTATGAATATTCAAGTATTTTTTATCATCATGTTTTTGGCTCAATTTAAACTTACTCATTTTTGGATTTTGATATACCTAAATGACCTTGTAAATCGGCCATCATCGTTTTATGTGTTTCAACAATCGCTAACGATTTGACCAGTTCCAATTGTTTTTCATGGAGTTGTGACTTCAAACTTTCGGCTTGCGTAGAAATTTCTGTCAATTGACTTCTGAGTTCACCTATAGCGATATCTTTAGCGGTAGATTCGGATTCCAATAAAATGATTCGACTAGCAGTGACCTTAAGTGACTCAATATCACTAATATGCTTGCGTTCGACACCTTGCAAATCATAAATAGACTTTTGAGCCTGAGACAACTCGGCAACCAATCTGGCGCCATCCTGATTAAGTGCTGTAATTTCGTTTTGCTTGTGCACTAGGCTTTGCTGCAAGTGGCGAATTTCCCCTTGTAGCTGCTGTACTTGGTGCTCGTGGCGCCTGATATCTTGGTCGCGCTGTTCCTTTGCTGACTCACGATAATGTTCTAAAGCCTCCCGCGCATGGGTGTGCTTGGCTTCCAAAGATTGCCGGTGTCCCTCGTTTTCAAGTAGGCGTTCTTTTAGATCTATTACCTGCTGCTCTAGGGTATGGCGTGCAATGGTTTCACGTTGTAATGATTCTGCGGTTCTGGCGTGCGCTGCCACTTCACTTTGAGTTCTGGCCTCAGCTATGCTTAGTTTGTCGCTCAACGCTTCGTTGGCGGCGTTTAATGCCGCAATGGATGCGTTGAGCTGACGTTCCTTCTCTGTGCTTTGCAACTGCACTTCGCCAATTCGTTCATTTGCCTCTACCTCCAGCTGGATAGCTAGGCGCGCAACGAGATCATGTAAGGCCTCACTGATAGATGCTTTTCGATCGTCAACTCCGCCGTATTCAGCCTCTAGTTCTTTGAGATATTTATGGATTGTCGATTTAGAGCCGGTGTTACCCAATTCAACGCGAACGGCATCGACTGAGGGGTGTCGCCCCTGCGCAATCAATGCATCGCGTGCTTTTTTTACTTCGGATTTGTACAAACCAGTTCGCGCCATATTCATGCTCCATCAAATATCGTAATGTATTACGTACCATGTAATTACATACTAAATTTAATGAATATTCAAGCTTAAAGTATCTTGATTTTAATAACGGATAATATAGAGTTATCCTGTGTGATAGGTAAAAATTAAGGTAAATTACTGATTTCATGTGTAATCATCAAAATCATGAGCAAAATTGATCAATACATTCAAGCGGCTACCCGCGACAATACCCGTCAAAGCTATCAGGCCGCCGTACGTCATTTTGAAGTTGAATGGGGAGGCTTTTTGCCTGCGACCGCAGACAATGTCGCCAATTATCTGGCTGCTTATGCTAATACGCTCTCACTCAACACATTGCGCCAACGCGTGGCAGCCCTGGCGCAATGGCATATTTCGCAGGGTTTCCCTGATCCCACAAAATTACCCGTAGTACGTAAAGTTTTTCGCGGCATTCAAGCACTTCACCCCGCCAAAGAAAAGCAGGCGAAGCCCCTACAACTAGATCAACTTGAACAGGTGGTACGGTGGTTAGAATCGACCATTGAAAAAGCTCGCAGTGAAGGTAATCGTCGGACTGAGCTACGATATGTTCGAGACAGAGCACTTTTACTGCTTGGATTTTGGCGAGGCTTTCGAGGCGATGAACTTACACGATTGCTGGTCGAGGATGTTTCGGTGTTGCCTGGTGAAGGAATGACTTGCTATCTATCACAAACGAAAAGTGATCGGCGATATCAAGGAACCAGCTTTAAGACGCCAGCGTTATCAAAGCTCTGTCCTGTTGAAGCATTTGTCGAATGGATTCACGTATCGCAGTTGAACTCTGGGCCGGTGTTTCGCTCGATAGATCGATGGGGTCATATTGCAGAAGCTGGCCTACATGAGGATAGCCTGATTCCGATTTTTCGCTCTCTCTTAACGAATGCCGGTGTCGCATCTGCTGATTTGTACAGTGGGCATTCGTTAAGGCGAGGCTTCGCAAATTGGGCGACGGCGAACGGATGGGATCTAAAGACGCTAATGGCCTATGTAGGCTGGAAAAATGTGCAGTCGGCAATGCGTTATGTTGATGCAAGTGATCCATTCTCTCAAAAACTTATTGAATCACGCTTAGCTATTAAAAATGAAAGATGACATACATTGCTTTTCTACTGCATGTCTTTTGCCATGAATTATCCTGCCAAGACAATGCCGCTATCGCAAAGACTCCCGCATACGCACAGCTGCAATGAGGCCAGACAAAAACGTTAAAGCGGCAACAAACCAAATTGCGCTCGCTACACCAAAGGTATCTGCCATCACGCCAGACAGCAAGGCTCCAAATGCGTATCCCATATCACGCCATAAACGATACACGCCGACCGTCGATGCGCGCCATGCGGGATTCACCACATCACCGATAGCCGCCAACAAGGTTGGATACACCATGGCTGTTCCAACCCCCAATAAAGCAGCGGCACTCACAAACCACGCAAATGTGTCGAAGAGAACAATGAAAGCGATAGCGAGGGCTTGTATCCACATTCCTGCGACAATCAACCATTTGCGTCCAATGCGATCTGATAAAGCGCCAGTGAATAACTGACATATACCCCAAACGCCGGGATAGATTGCGGCCAAGGTGCCTATTTGGGTAAAGCTCATGCCAGCACTGGCGAACACCAAGGGGAATAGCCCCCATGCCATGCCATCGTTAAGGTTATTGACCATGCCTGCCTGACTGATCGCTGACAGATTGGGATTGCTCCAAGTAGTTTGCCAGAAGATTTCCTTTTGAGATGGCAATGCTTGTGTTGGCTTGTGGTTCAAGCTTGCCTCATGCGTTGCATGCCCCTTGGTTTCCTTAATCACCAGTAGTGACAACAATAAACCCGCGACAACAAACACGACACCCAGGTAAAACGGCTGTGGACGCAAGCCGTAATGCGTGGCAATCCAGCCGGTGGCCAATGCTGCAAGTCCTACCGCAAAGTAACCGGCAAATTCATTAATACCCATAGCGGTACCGCGATTTTGTGCACCGGCTAAATCAATTTTCATGATCACAGTGGTTGACCATGTTAGCCCCTGACTGATGCCTAAGAACAGATTTGCCAACAATATCCAATTCCATGAAGGTGTCCACATCAACAAGAATGGGACGGGTATCGCGATAAGCCAACCTGAAATGAGGATCACTTTACGACCGTACACATCTGAGAATCGTCCCGCAAAATAATTGGTCAATGCTTTTGAAATACCGAAGACAACGATAAACGCCAAGATCGCGGTACGCGCTGCCAAATGAAACTCTTGCTCAGCAATAGCAGGCAAAATACTGCGCTCCATGCCAACCATCGCACCGACAAAGGCATTCACCAGCACCAGTAGGCTGAACTGTCCAAGATTGGCACGCAATCCTAGTTGGGGCGGGTTAGATAATGAAGGCACTGATGCACTCATGGATTGCTCTTTCTCATTCATGCGTTGACGCTACTGTGTCTGGCGTCAAGCCTAAGTTGCTGGCGACCATGCGTTCCATATCGAGCGGTCTCGGCGGAATACTGGCGGTCACTGCCTGTACGAAATCGTGTTGATTCATTGCCAGCAATGGATTCCAGCGCTTCTCAAATCCAATAGTTGACGATGGCTTGCCAGAGATATCCGCGCCACAACTACTGCCGGCCTGATGCCCGGGAAATATCTCCAAATCGTCCTGACGATTAAGTAATTGGGCGTGCAAGCTATCCCATAAGCGTGCTGCCATTTCTTGTTCGCGACCTGCCAAATCTGGGCGCCCAACGGAGCCAACAAATAAAGTGTCTCCCGTAATCACGAACCATGGGGATTCACTGCGTCGATAGTCGGAGACCAGCAAACAAATACTGTCTTCTGTATGCCCGGGCGTATGCAGTACCTGAATGCGCGTATTGCCAGCCATGATGATTTGTTGATCACTCAAGCGCATAAATGAAAAATGTACTTTTCCGAGATTGCTTTCATGTAAGGCATACTCTGCATTGCACAGTGCTGCCAGTTGACGACCACCCGATAAATGGTCTGCGTGAATATGCGTATCAAAAACCGTCGTAATGGCGACGTTCAGACATTTTGCTTGTTCGAGATACCATGCTTCATCGCCTGCCAGTACATCCACCGCGACCGCTTTACCTTGACCACCGCACCCCAAAAAATAGGAAATCGATGCATCTTCATTGACTCTTTGTTTAAAAAACATAATCTGCTTTCAAAAAATATTCAAAACACTAATGCCTTGTCCGACCATTCCGTCCAGTCTGCCAATTCTTCTAAGCTGCCGCGATGCACGCCTTGCGTCAGATCTTCTGCGGTAATGCCACGTGCATCTAAGCAAGAACCGCAGGCGCCCACTTGGCTATCGTTCGCATGCGCGACAACATGGAGCATCGCTTCAAGATTGCCGTGATTCGCTGCAAACTTCTGGCCACGCTTAGCGGTGCCCACACTGTCACCCATGAGGTAGAGTCGTATAACATTGTCAGAACGCTTGCTTAATGCTCCCGCTAAACGTAGGCCGTTATAGGTCGCTTCACTGCCATAAGGTGCGCCATTGAGAATAAATAAGATGTTCATGCTTAGCCTCTTCAATAATTAACTAACATTCCAAAGATCATTGGAATGTAATATACTTGATCCATTCCAACATGGTCAAGATGAATTTTTATCGCTCGCCTGCATGAGCCAATCAGGAATCTTCCCTAGCATCGACTGCAACCGATAAAATGCTAAAACTTTCGTGAAGTAAAACAAATGACATCAAACCGCACTATCAAAGACTCTCTCTATGAGCAAGTCGCCCGCATCGGCAAAGCTGTCGCCAGCCCTAAACGACTGGAGTTGTTGGAGTTGCTATGCCAGGCGCCGAAGACGGTCGAAACCTTAGCCCAAGAAGCCAGTATCAGCGTCAAGCTGGTCAGTGCGCATTTAAAGGAATTGAAAGCGAGTCGTCTTGTGGACAATGTGCGTCAAGGAAAATACATGATTTATCGTATCGCCAATGACGATGTTGCGCGTTTTTGGGTCACCATCCGGCTATTAGCGGAAGACCGACTTTTTGAATTGCAAGAAGCAGTACAGCAACTCAGTGCAAATACGCATGAGTGGGTAGAGAGTGACCGCCAAGAACTGTTACGCAAGGCGAAGTCCGGTGACATTGTCGTGATTGACGTCCGACCTGGAGTTGAATACCTCGCTGGTCACTTGCCATTTGCACGTTCAATTCCGTTGGCGGAACTAAACGAACGTCTCACTGAACTTCCTAAAGATCGTCCCGTCGTCGCCTATTGTCGTGGACCGTTTTGTTTTATGTCATCGGACGCAGTAACGCTATTGCGTGCGCAAGGCATACAAGCAGCGCAATTACGCGACGGTGTGGCGGAATGGAATAGCTTGATGGTAGCTGCCGACTAAGTCTGAGTAACATCTTAATCTCAAGTCAAAAACTTTCATAGAAAAGTAACCCATGTCATTCTTGAATGACGTGATCGACATGGGTTAAACGATTCAACGCTAAGCTTCGATTTCCTTTTTAAAATAAGATGGCACTAGTTTGTATAGCAGTGGTAACACCAGTAAGGTTAGTAAAGTCGATGAAATAATCCCACCAATAACGACGGTCGCCAATGGTCGTTGAACTTCTGCCCCCGTACCTGTAGCGATCGCCATAGGAATAAATCCCAATGAAGCGACTAATGCGGTCATCAATACGGGTCGTAATCGCGTGACTGCACCTTCACTGATCGCGGCATCTACATCCATGCCTTTATCGATCAGTGAACGGATATAAGCGATCATCACTAACCCGTTTAATACCGCAACACCGGACAATGCAATAAAGCCGATACCCGCTGAAATCGATAAAGGAATATCTCGCAACCATAAGGCCACAATCCCACCTGTTAATGCAAACGGCACGCCAGTAAAGACTAATAGGCCGTCTCGCATATTGCCAAACATCGCAAAGAGCAGCATAAAGACCAGTACCAACGCGGCTGGTACAACCACTTTCAGACGATTACTCGCTGACTGTAATTGTTCAAAGGTGCCTCCCCAGGTCATCCAATAGCCAGTTGGCATACTCACTTCTTTGCGCATGTTTTCTTGGGCTTCATTCACGAAAGAGCCAATATCACGCCCTCGGACATTTGCGGTGACAACCACCCGGCGTTTTCCTTCTTCTCGACTAATTTGATTCGGACTCGCCCCCATGTTGACAGCCGCTACATCGCTGAGCCGTACATAACCCGCTTTATCTGGGCTATTACCGTCTTTGGGTAGGCGAATTGGCAGGCGTTTAATCGTATCGACATCATTGCGCAAGTGATCTGGCAAACGAACCACAATATCAAAACGACGGTCGCCCTGAAACATGGTGCCCACCGCTTGACCACCGATGGCGTGACTAATGACACCTTGAACGTCATTGACGTTAACGCCTAAACGGGCAATTTTATCGCGATCAATTTGAATGTTGAGCATCGGTAATCCCGTGGTTTGCTCTACCTTTACATCGACCGCGCCGTCAATTTTAGAGAGTACCTGAGAGATTTTTTCAGCCGATTTATTCATGGTGTCCATGTCGTCACCAAATACCTTCACCGCCACGTCGCTACGCACACCTGAAATCAATTCATTAAAGCGCATTTGAATTGGTTGGGTGAATTCATAATTGTTTCCCGGCACCTTGGTAACAGCTTCTTGTATTGCCTCGATCAACGCCTCTTTACTTCGTTTTGGCTTGGGCCATTCATTTTCAGGTTTGAGCATAATAAACGTGTCTGCCAAACTCGGCGGCATCGGATCGGTCGCAATTTCCGCGGTACCGATTTTTGAAAATACCCGTTCAACCTCAGGGAATTTTTGAATGACGCGTTCAAGATCCTGTTGCATTTGCACTGCCTGATTGAGACCCGTACCCGGAATACGCATCGCATGCATGGTAATGTCACCTTCGTTTAAACTAGGAACAAATTCACTTCCCATGCGAGTCAACAACAAACCACTCAAAATGATGGTGGTGCCTGCAATACTTAACACCAAGGCTTTACTATGTAGTGTCCAGTCCAATAGAGATTGGTAGCGTTTTTGAATACGGCTAATCGCGCCATTTTCTTTTTCGACGATGTTATTGCCGATAAATAGTGCGACGGAGGCCGGAATAAATGTCACTGAGAGAACCATCGCTGCAATCAATGCGGCAACCACCGTAAAAGCCATGGGATGGAACATTTTGCCCTCGACACCTGTCAACGCAAAAATCGGTAAGTACACCACCATGATGATTAACTGACCGAATAACAAGGGTCTACGTGATTCTTTTGCTGCTTCGAATACCTCATTAAAGCGCTCATGCCGCGTTAATAGTCTGCCATGATGCTGTTGCGCATGCGCTAAACGCCGCACGCAATTTTCTACAATGACGACTGCACCGTCGATGATAATGCCAAAATCCAATGCTCCCAAACTCATCAGGTTCGCACTAACTTTGTTGCCGACCATGCCAGTGAACGTGAATAGCATCGCTAAGGGAATCACCATTGCCGTAATGATGGCAGCGCGGATATTACCTAAGAATAGAAATAGAATCGCGATAACCAGTACAGCACCTTCGAGCAGATTTTTCTTCACCGTATTAATCGCTTTATCCACTAATATCGTCCGGTCGTACACGGTATTAACAATGACGCCTTTCGGTAAAGAGCGATTGATCTCTTCAATTTTTTTACTGACAGCGAGCGACACTTTACGGCTATTTTCACCCATTAACATAAATACGGTACCCAGCACGACTTCACGACCATTTTCAGTAGCGGCTCCTGTGCGCAACTCCTTGCCAATTTCAACGTCTGCCACATCTTCGATACGAATCGGTGTCTCGTGGATGGATTTCACGATGATTTGTTTAATGTCCGCAATAGAACTAAGCTGTCCTGGTGCGCGCACCAAGTATTGTTCACCTCGACGTTCAATGTAACCAGCGCCTATATTGGCATTATTCTTTTCGATTGCTTCAGCGACTTCTTGCCAAGTAACATCGTAGGCAACCAGCTTTTCTGGTCTAGTAGCGACCAAAAACTCTTTGTCATAGCCACCGATGGTATTGATCTCGGTTACACCAGCGACATTACGCAATTGCGGTTTAACGATCCAATCCTGAATCTCACGAAGCTCGGTGGAGGAATAAGGCTCACCCGAGGCATTTAAAGCACCAGGTTTAGCTTCGACCGTCCACATCACAATTTCACCCAAACCCGTAGAAATAGGCCCCATAGCAGGCTCAACACCCGCTGGCAATTTTGATTTGGCTTCTTGTAGACGTTCATTGACCAACTGACGCGCGAAATAAATGTCGGTACCGTCCTTAAAGACCACTGTCACTTGCGACAAACCGTAACGGGAGAGCGAACGCGTTTGCTGTAGAGACGGCAAACCTGCCATGACCGTTTCTATCGGAAAGGTCACTCGCTGCTCTGACTCTAAGGGCGAGTACCCTGGTAATACAGTATTAATTTGTACCTGAACGTTAGTTATGTCGGGTACCGCATCGATCGGTAACCGTTGGTAGTTGACGATACCCAGCGCGGCAAAACACAAGGTAACTGCCAACACCATCCATCGATGGTCGATGGAAAAGCGAATAAGTTTCTCAAACATGATTTTTACTTTCTGAAATGAATGAAATGATCCATAAGAAGATCTGATTAGGTGTTAATCGTCATGACTCGCTGACGATTTACCCAATTCCGCTTTCATCAGAAAACTATTTTTTGAAACGTAGGTTTCACCCGCGTGCAGGCCTTTCACTACTTCAGTAAACTTGCCATTAGTCCGACCCAATTCCACAGGCCGTACTTCGAACTGATCGCCGACTTTGATAAACACACTAGAGACTTCATTGACACTTTGAATAGCTTCGCTGGCGACAACCACCGGCGTGTTCACCGCTGCAGATTGCACAACCAGATTGACTGGCAGACCGGGATACCAAAGTCCTTTTGCATTAGACACCACCAGACGCGCCATCGCACTTAAGGTCTGATCACCGACCACTGAGCCTACATAACTTACTTTTCCACTGGTACTCGCTTCAAATGCCGTTGCATTGATCATTGCTTTTTGCCCGACTTTAATTTGTCCCAGTTCTTTCGCTGGAATAACCGCTTCAACCCAGACTGTATCGAGATTGGTCACTGTAAAAATCGTAGCATCCTCTTTCAGCACTTGTCCCATCGCGATATTTTTTTCCGTGATGGTGCCGTTAATGGGTGAACGAATTTCTAAACGAGTGAGTGATCCGCCAGTCGTGCCGATAGAAGAATTAGCGCCTAAAGCCGCTAATTTTTGCTCTGCACTTTGACGTGTGATATCGGCTTCTTGTAAGGCGTTTTGTGCCGCTAAATAATCCTGTTCGGCAGAAATTTTTTCTTCCCACAATTTCTTTTCTCGCTCAAAACTCTTTTTCGCTAACGCAAACCGTTTTTGTGCCGCCAGCACTTCACTGCGTTGGTCTGCTAACAGCTGACTGGAAATCACCGCTAACACTTGCCCTTGCTTAACCTTGTCACCGGCATTCACCAAAACACGTTCGACTAATCCTGTCAGGCGTGGCACGACATGTACCGTGTTGTCGGCGTTCAAACGAATCTCGCCTAACAGTGACATTGTGCTTTGCAATAGCATCGGTCCAGCAACCTGGGTTTCAATCCCGTTATGTTTGCGTTGCTGCTCACTCATTTGCACTCGGCCTTCGATCTGCTCGTAGTGAAATTCATAGGTCTTTTGATCAAATATGGCCTTAATTTTGACATCAAAGGAATGAGGTTCTTCCAGTTCATCCGTACTGGTCAAATAATCCTGTTCTGGTTTTAATCGATACGTCTGGGCTTCCTGACCCAAGCGCTGCACCAAGACAGTGACGTCGCTGGCACCAGGTGCTATAGCTTTGCCATTTTGGTAGGGGTAAAGCCGAAAGACCGGTACAGAATCCACTTCAAAAATGGTGACTTCTAACGCATAAGTGCCTTGCGTAAATAGGCGGCCGCCATGTGGCCCTTTCTGATCAGGAGCCGCTTCTTCACCTGTTTTTTCTGCATGCTCTCCCTTATGGGTGGCCTCATCATGTTCCTCTGTTTTGGTACCAGATTTATTGGAAAATAAGATAGCGATCGCTAAGACCAAACCAACTACGAGAACGATGGCCACTGCAATCGCTTGGTTCCGGTATTTGAGCGGTGATGATTGCGTAAGTTGAGATAAAAATTTCATGGTTATTCCTAAAATGAGTCAGTCGCTGGATAGAATTCAAACGCTTGATCATTGAGCAGTCTTTGAATATCCGCTGCGGCAAGATGGGCGTCGCCACAACTACGTAAATATTGTGCTTTCGCAGCCAAGAGAGAGCGCTGCGCATCGAGTACATCTAGGAAATTGAATTTGCCGAATTCAAAGCCCTTTAATGCAAGCTCAAAAGCATTTTGGGCATTGGGTAGTACATCTGTTTTACTCAGTTGTGCCTCGTCGATGGCGAAGCGTAGTCGCTGATGGGCTTGCATCAATTCATTGCGAACGCGTATCTGTGTTGATTGCAGTTCATCCTTGGCCTTATCAAGACGACTAATAGTTTCCTGCACATTGCCTTGATTGCGATCGAATAAACTCAGAGGGATAGCGATTCCGACCATTGGTTGTTGTCGCCCGGTCAGTTGCTCCCGCTTCGCGCCAAGGCTTACCGTCACATCCGGAATCTGCTTACTGCGTTCCACATCGGCCATCGCGGCGCGTTTTTCCACCTCGATTTTTGCTTTGATGATTTGTGGTGATTGCGTCAGTTGCTTTTCTAAATCCAAGCTATCGGGTAACAAAGGTAAGGTATCGAAATGTCCCAGAAATTCAGTAGATTGATTTGCGTTGTTGCCGATAACAGATTGCAATCGCTGGCGTGCAATCATTAATTCAGTCTCTGATTTAGCCAGCTCAAGCTGTGCGCTGGACTGCGCCACGCGTGCTTTACTTTCTTCTAACGGCGCGACTTTACCCACCGTGACTTGTTTTTTAGCCGCATTGTAAGCGCGCTGAGTCAGCTCCAGTGACGTGAGCGCCAATCGTTGACGCTCTTGTGCGATCAGCACCTCATTAAAGCGCGTTGTGACGGTGGCACGAATCTCGTTCAACATCATGGTGAAGTCGATTTTAGCGATATTCAAACCACTTTCTGCCACCGAGAGTCGGGCACGTCGTTTCCCGCCAAGCTCAATTGCCTGATTGAGTTGCCACGTAGTACTTCGATTTTCACTGCGAGCATCTTCCATCATCGCAACCAATTCTGGATTACGTAATAGGCCTGCTTGACGCAGGCTTGCCTCGGTCGCTGTTATCTCTCGCTTCGCAGCAGCAATATCCGGATGATATTGCTGGGCTAAACGTATCGCTTCTTGCAAACTTAAACGACTACCAACAGTTGTATTGATTACCTTATCTGTTGATAGTCTTGCTGCGAGCATTGGCGTACTCGCTTGATCTTTTGTATGCGTATTGGTCTGTAATGTCTGTGCCACAAGGTATGTGGGTAAAGACGCCAATAGTAACGCCGCGAGCCACGATAGCGTGGGCGGCAAAAGCAATTTCTGCATGGAATTCCCCTGAAATTATTCCCGAAATTATTCTAAAAACGAAGCAATAGGAAAAATCCGGTCGTGAACTGTCAGCCTTTGAGTATCAGAAAAAAAGGAACTAATAAAGAGTGACAATCAATGGACGCCGGATTAGACGACGTACATCCACTTGGGACGTTCAGGCTCTGCCAAAAATGGCATGGGAGGTTGAGGAGAATTAAAGCGATCCGTATCTTGGAGTGCAGACAAATCCAAGGGATTTATCTGCAATTCGGCTGCCATGGAAGAACCGTGATGACATGTTGCGCAATCGGGATGCGACACAGATTTTTTACTACTGGTTTTATCCTTTTGATCCTCATGACCCGATGTTTGATGTTGATGAGGATGATGCCCAAAATGTTGGGTGGACTGATCAGTTTCATGTTGACAAAATGCACTTGCCGCCGTCCAACTAAGTTGGAAGCTAAAGGCAATCACTAACATGACGATCCACTTTTTACACATAGCGCGAATTATATACCTGATCGGTTTCTCTAATGGATTACAAATTCGTTATCTAGATGAATGATTTCACGGTAGACTTGGATGCAGCAGAAAATTTGAGCAAACGCAAACCATTAAAAATGACCAACAGGCTTGCTCCCATATCGGCAAAGACTGCCATCCAAAGGCTGGCCGAGCCAAACACGGCGAGTACCAAGAAAATCATTTTAATCCCCAGCGCTAAACTAATGTTTTGCTTCAGAATGCGGGAGGTACGTTGACTCAATTGAATAAACTGAGGAATCTTACGCAGATCATCATCCATTAACGCGACATCGGCTGTTTCCAATGCGGTATCTGTTCCGGCAGCGCCCATTGCAAATCCAATATGCGCTTTGGCCAACGCTGGCGCATCATTAATCCCGTCGCCAACCATTCCCACGCGACCATATTGCGCTATCTCTTGATGGATGGCCGCCAACTTACCTTCGGGCAATAAATCACCGCGCGCATCATCAATGCCAACATGTCGGGCAATTGCCTTCGCTGTGAGCGTATTGTCACCCGTCAGCATGATGGTACGTACTCCCATGGCATGCAGTTCGGTAATGGCTTGACGACTGGTTTCACGAACCGTGTCAGCCACCGCAACCATGAGTAGTGGCGTTGTTTCATTACAGAGAATTACCACCGTTTTTCCATCACTTTCGAAGGTGCGTAACGTGGCTTCGAGGCTAGTGTTGCAGATACCTAATTCTTCAACCAATCGGTGATTACCTAAATAAAACCATTGATCGCCCATACGTGCTTTCACACCACGCCCCATCAAGGCTTCAAACTGAACTACTTCAGTGAGAGGTAAAGTGGGAAATTGCGTTTGCCAGTAGCGGCTGATAGCACCCGATACAGGATGATCTGAACGTATCGCCAAGCTTGCTGCCAGCTGCAAGTGCATATTGGCATCACCTTGAAGCAAAGAGATGTCGGTGACGCTTGGCTTACCCAAGGTAATAGTGCCAGTTTTGTCCAGTGCAAGGACTTTTAAATTACGTCCATCTTCCAGATAGACACCACCTTTGATCAAAATGCCTGCTTTAGCTGCTGCCGCTAAACCGCTGACGACAGTCACCGGTGTTGACACCACTAGCGCACAAGGACACGCAATCACTAATAACACCAAGGCTTTGTAGACCCAGACTGACCATGGTAATGCGAAAAAGACAGGTGGCACTATCATGACCGCTAATGCCAATAAGAAGACCACAGGCGTATAAACTTTAGCGAATTGATCGACGAAACGCTGGGTGGGCGCACGACTTGCTTGCGCTTCTTCAATGCGAACAATAATACGTGCTAATGCCGAATCAGCCTTTAGGGACGTAACGCGGTAAAGAAAGGAACCACTTTGATTGATCGTTCCAGCGAAAAGCTGATCGCCGATATTTTTTGCAACCGGAATACTTTCTCCTGTAATCGGAGCCTGATCAATCGCGGATGCTCCCTCAGTCAAGATACCATCCAGCGGAACCCGTTCTCCCGGCGCAACCCGTAGAATTGCACCAATTTGAATTTGGTCAGTTCCTACAGTGAGCCAAGAACCATCAACTTGCCTTACCGTCGCTTGTTCAGGTGCCATCGCCATCAATCCCCGAATCGCGTTGCGCGCACGGTCTAAAGACAAAGCTTCGATCATTTCTGACAGGCTGAACAACACCATGACCATTGCCGCCTCTGGCCATTGTCCTATGATGACAGCGCCTGTTACAGCAATTGCCATCAGGGCGTTAATGTTTAAGTTGAAATTGGTGAGCGCGATCCATCCTTTTTTATAGGTGCCAATACCGCTTACCATGATGGCAAACAAGGATAAAACAATCACTTCCCAACTTGATTCATTGCCACTTATCCAGGCGATCACCTCCGCAGCTACGGCACTGGCGATTCCCAAGCCCGCTAGCCACCACGATCTATTTGAAATTGTAGGTGCATTGACATTTTGCTGGGATTGTTCGGTTGCATTAATCAGCTCGACTTGCATCCCGATATCTTGTAAAGCACTTTGAATCGACTTGTCGTCAACAAGATGATGCTTGACTGTGAGTTTGCGCTCTAACAAATTAAAATTAAGTTGCGCAATGTCTTTGATGGATGCCAGTTTTTGGCGTATCAAGGTTTCTTCCGTTGGACAGTCCATATTCTCGATGCGATACACCACAGTTGTGGTGCCAGCACTCGAAATAGTATCTGCTCCCGCAGAGATCACAGTTGTGGCGTTAGCGCAACCGCAGTCGGGCTTGTCGGTCGCGCAGGCAGATTGAGATTCGGTTGTAGATGACATAAATGCTCCCAAAAGCGTATAGTGCTATTAAAAACCCTGTAGTAGGTATAGGGTCAAGTAATATTTGTTGACGGGAGTAATTCAAATGGAACTGAAAATTGGCGAACTTGCGAAACGTTCTGGCTGTCAGGTCGAGACTATCCGTTTTTATGAGAAAGAAGGACTACTGCCTCCCGCTGTACGCTCGCAAGGGAATTATCGTTTGTATAGTGAGATGCATGCGGAGAGGCTACAATTTATTCGTCATTGCCGATCGTTAGATATGACCTTGCATGAAATTCGCCAACTTTTGCAATATAAAGACGCCCCTCAAGAAACCTGTGTTGAGGTCAACTACCTATTGGATAAACATATTGAGCACGTTGCGCATCGCATTACCGAATTATTACAATTACAAAAGCAACTCACCCACCTACGGAGTCTTTGCGACAATCCAACTCTTGGCAAAAATTGCGGGATTCTGCACAACCTTGCAACAACAGAAGGATTGCCGGGTAAGAACTTAGGTAGTCATCGTGGTGGCTGCCATTGATGTGTAGACCCATCACGCGCTTTATTCAATTGTCTGCGACGTAGTAAAAGATAGACCGCAGGCACTACGAACATTGATAGCAATGGCGCCGTAATCATGCCGCCGACCATGGGCGCTGCGATCCGCTGCATTACTTCAGAACCGGCACCGTCTCCCAACATAATAGGTACCAAACCTGCGATGATGACCGCGACGGTCATTGCCTTGGGACGTACCCGTAAAACGGCACCTTCACGAATCGCATCCAGTAAATCTAGCTCGCTGGTTTTTCCTGCTGCCAAACGGTCTTCCCAAGCGTGCTTTAAGTACAGCAACATGATCACGCCGAATTCCGCTGAGACACCCGCCAAGGCGATAAAACCGACACCGCTGGCGACGGAAAGATGATGCTCCACCGCCCATAAGAGCCAGATACCGCCAGCTAAAGCAAATGGTAAGGTACCCATGATTAAAACTGCTTCATCCACACGTTTGAAGGTCAGGTATAGCAACACAAAGATAATCATGAGCGTGGCAGGTACCACGATTTTAAGTTTGGCTGTTGCCCGTTCCAGAAATTCAAATTGTCCAGACCAGGAAATCGAATAACCCGCTGGCAATTTAACTTCTTTAGCGACGGCCTTTTGCATGTCTTGTACGGCAGAACTCAGGTCACGATCACGGATATCGACATAGACCCAGCCTGATAAGCGCGCGTTTTCGCTTTTTAACATCGGTGGGCCATCGTTAATCCGAATGTCAGTCACGTCCCCCAAGCGAATCTGTGCACCGCGCTCCGTCAGTACCGATAATTGACGCAATTTTTCGACCGAATCGCGCACTTCACGCGGGTAACGCACATTGATCGGGAAGCGCTGTAAGCCCTCAACCGTTTCACCAATATTGTCGCCACCGATGGCCGCTGATACCACGCTTTGCACCTCGGCGATATTTAAGCCGTAGCGCGCTGCGACATCCCGATTGATATTGATATCGATATAGCGCCCACCGTTCAAGCGCTCAGCTAAAGCAGATGACACACCAGGTACTTGTTTAATGACGCGTCCAATATCACCAGTGATGCGATCAATTTCTTTCAAATCCACGCCCGCAACCTTGACGCCCACCGGGCTCTTGATACCAGTAGCCAGCATATCGATACGGTTGCGGATCGGTGGTACCCAGATATTCGATAGCCCGGGTACTTTGACAGTGCGATCGAGTTCTTCAATCAACTTGTCGGTGGTCATGCCGGCGCGCCATTGGTCACGCGGCTTAAATTGGATCGTGGTTTCGAACATTTCCAATGGCGCAGGATCAGTCGCCGATTCAGCACGACCAGCCTTGCCAAATACACTATGCACTTCCGGTACCGTTTTAATCAAACGGTCGGTTTGTTGCAATAGTTCAGTGACTTTGCCAGCACTTAAACCAGGTAGAGCTGACGGCATATACAGCAAATCGCCTTCATCGAGCGGTGGCATGAACTCGCCTCCTAGACGGGACATTGGCCAGATCGTCGCAAGCGCAATCAAACTAGCGATCAACAACGTCATCTTAGGGAAGCGTAAGACGCCTTCCAGCAGTGGACGATACAGTGCAATTAAGAAGCGATTCAGTGGGTTCTTTTGCTCATCCGGAATCTTGCCGCGTATCAAATAGCCCATCAATACAGGTATGAGTGTTACCGCCAGACCGGCTGCAGCTGCCATGGCATAAGTTTTAGTGAAAGCCAAAGGAGAAAATAAGCGTCCTTCTTGGGCTTCCAGCGTGAACACCGGAATGAAAGACAGCACGATGATCAACAACGAGAAAAACAATGCTGGCCCAACCTCGGCCGCAGCATCGCCGATCACGCGCCAATGCGCATCTCCCGTCAGTTCTTGTCCGGGATGCGTATGATTCCATGCCTCGATATGCTTATGGGCGTTTTCTATCATCACGACTGCCGCGTCGACCATGGCACCGACTGCGATGGCGATGCCGCCCAAGGACATGATGTTGGCATTCACGCCTTGGTAGTACATGACGATAAAAGCAATCAGGATGCCGATAGGCAAAGTGACGATCGCCACCAACGCCGAGCGCAAATGAAACAGGAAGAGCGCACAAACAATGGCAACGACGATGAACTCTTCGATCAGTTTGTGTTCCAGATTGCTGACAGCACGTTTGATTAAATGTGAACGGTCATAAGTAGGCACGATCTCAACACCAGCGGGTAAGCTCGTTTTAAGTTTTTCCAACTTGGATTTCACCGCGGCAATCGTCTCCAACGCATTTTTACCAGAACGCATGATGATCACACCACCAGCTACTTCGCCTTCGCCATTGAGTTCAGCAATACCGCGCCGCATTTCTGGCCCAATTTGAATTCGCGCCACATCACCCAGTTGCACTGACACACCTGCATCCGTGGTGCTCAATGGGATCTTGCGAAAATCCTCCAGTGATTTAAGGTAGCCAGAGGCACGTACCATGTATTCGGCTTCACCCAATTCCAGTACCGAACCGCCAGTTTCCTGATTGGCTTTTTGCACCGCTTCTATGATCTTGCTATGCGTGATGTTGTAGGCTCGCATCTTGTCCGGGTCGAGCTGAATCTGGTATTGGCGTACCATGCCACCAATACTAGCGACTTCAGAGACATTGGGAACCGCCTTCAATTCAAATTTAAGAAACCAATCCTGCAAGGCACGCAACTGCGACAGATCCATCTTGCCGCTGCGGTCGATCAAGGCGTATTCATAGACCCATCCAACACCGGTGGCGTCAGGACCTAAGGCGGTCTTGGCTTGCGGCGGCAGGCGGGATTGCACTTGATTCAGATATTCAAGCACGCGCGAACGTGCCCAATAGGGATCAGTGCCATCCTCAAACAAGATATAGACGAAGGAGTCACCGAAGAAAGAATAACCGCGCACCGTCTTGGCACCAGGTACTGAGAGCATGGTCGTCGTCAGTGGATAGGTAACCTGGTTCTCGACGATCTGCGGTGCCTGACCCGGATAACTGGTGCGGATAATCACCTGAACATCGGACAGATCAGGAATCGCATCAAGCGGCGTGCGTGAAAATGCCCAGATCCCCCAAGCGCTCATCATCAACGTCGCCAACAATACCAGGAAGCGGTTGACGATAGCCCAACGAATTAGTTTAGCCATCATTTTTTCGCTCCTGCAGGTACGGAAGGCATTGACATATCGCTCATCGTTTCGCTTTTCGTTGTCTTAGCTGGCATGTCTTTCTTCGGCGTAGCAATCGTTGGCGCAATGGTGATGATTTGAAATACGCCTTCTTTGATTGCGCGTATTTCGAAGATGACGGTGTCGCCAATTTCAACATTTTTCGGCAAACCGCCAGCTGGCAATTTGAAGCCCATGGTCATCGATCCCCACTGCAAAGCAGGAATCGGTCCGTGCGAAATCGTCATTGTCTCTTTATCGATTTTTTCGACCTTACCTTCGGCACGGTATGTTGCTCCCATAGTGCTGCTATTGTTGGGTGATGCCGACGTGTCACTCATGCGAGTTGCCGTTCCTTTCAGACTGGCTTCGGAATCGACAAGAAACTGACCAGAAACGACAACCTTTTGTCCTGCCTCCAGGCCTTTAATGATTTCGGTTTGCCCCTTGCTTTCCATACCGATCACAACATCAACCGGTAAGAACGTACCATTTTCTTGTGCAACCATCACAACGCTGCGCTTTCCCGTCGCTATCACCGCTTCGGTGGGTATCAACAAGCACTCCTTGCGCGCAAGCCCATCAAAATTAAGCGTAGCAAACATCCCCGGCACCAGTTGGCCGGAAGGGTTGGCCAGTTCGATGCGTGCCTTTAGCGTACGGGTGACTGTATCGATTTGTGGGAGAATCGCGCCGACCTTGCCCTTGAAAACTGTACCCGGCAGTGAAGGCGTGCGCGCCTCGACAGTATTGCCGGTGCGTACTTGGGTAGACAAATTTTCTGGAATATCAGCATTAACCCAAATGGTCGCGTTGCCATTGATACGGAATAAGGATGCGCCGGTCATCACCGTCATGCCTTCCCGTACTGTGAGTTCAGAGATCACGCCATTAAGCGGCGCGGTAATCGTAAGACGCGAGTGAACTTTGCCGCTGGCTTCAATCATGCGTATCTGATCATCGCTCATGCCCACCAGACGCATCCTTTGTTTAGCGCCGTCCAACAGGCCTTCCATGGCACCCACTTGCAGGCGTTTGGCACTCAAATACTCTTCTTGAGCGGCAATCCAATCTGGCACATACAGTTCAGCCAGGGGCTGGCCTTTGCGCACCACATCGAATGGTGCTCGCACGTACAGTTTTTCTACAAAGACATTGCTACGTGCCTGCACCAGTGCCACATCGCGCTCGTTGTAAGCAATACTCCCCACCGCGACCACATTCGGTACCAGATTGCCTGTGGTGACTTCTGCCGTTCGTATCCCTAAATTCTGCTGAACACGCGAACTGATGCTGACCTTACCGTCATCGTCCTCGCCATTGGCATACACAGGTACCAATGGCATATCCATAAAAGGAGATTTGCCCGGCTGATCAAATTTTTGACCTGGTACCATCGGGTCATGCCAATACAGGACCTTCTTAACAGTACCTCCTGCTTTGGGTATTGGGGCAACTGCATCGCTTATCGGCGGTGTGATAGTCTTCATTCCTTGCCGTTTGCCAAGTTGATATGTCCCGTAGCCACTGACGAGGATGAGGATAACAAGGCTAAGCATGAGGATATTTTTCTTGGTTTTCATTGGAATTCCTTGTTGAGGATTGAGGACAAATGTCCATCCTGTGTGTCGACTGGAAATAAGAACTGCAGTTGCGCCCACAAACGAGCGGTATCCGCTTGCAATTGCAGCGCCTGCAAACGCACATCTATCTCGTTGCGGCGCGTACTCAACACTTCAGCAAGATTGGATTTGCCACCCCGATAGGCAGTGATGACGGCTTCTGTGCGACTAATTGCAAGAGGGACTAATTGATTCTGAAAACGCGTCATACGTTCCCGACCGCTTTGCCAGTCATAGATCATGCTGCGTATTTCCGCCACGCGGGCACGCCATATTTCGTCGCGCTCAGCCTTAGCCTGTTCGGCCATGGCGAGTTTGGAAGCGAGTTCGCGATCTTGTCGATTCTTTTGGTCCCACTGAAACGGTATCGATACGCCGACCGACACCATATTCGAATAGGCTGGGCCACGTTGTTGAAATGTTGCCTCAATCGTCCAATCCGCTTTTTTGTTTGCTTGCGCAAGTTTTACATCCGTGTCGGCAATAGTCGCCTGCCATGTCAGCGCTGTAATTTGTGGGTGATGACTTAATTGCGTGTCGAGCCTTGCCATATCCAAGGGAATATTGTCGATGGCCGGTTGCCCAATCAGCGTCGCTTGTGCCGTTTCACCAATCCAACGTGCCAGCATGGCCTTGGCACTCAGGACGCGTCGCCCGATTTCACTAAAGCGGTCTTCTACTAACGCCAAGGCACTATGTGCGGCCAGAATATCCGCTTGGCTACCGCGTCCGGCGCGATAGGCTGCCTCGGCAGTCTTTATTTCCAGCTTCGCTTGATTGACTTGCTCCATCACCACTGCGAGCATTTGCTCAGCGTAATAGCGTTCTAACCAGGCAAGCGCAGTATCGCGATAAATAGCGGCAATCGTGTTATCTTTTTCTGCCAAGGTTTTTTCTGTGTTGCGCTCATAGCGCTCGGCGCGCAGCTGACGTTTGTCAGCACGCGGTATTTCCTGCATGATACCGATGCGACGCATCGTCATAAAATCGCGCGTTAAACTGAATTGATCTTGCCCACTTAATGGTAAATTATCGATACCAACTTTTAAGACAGGATCAGGTAATTGACCTGCGGCTATGGCCATATCACGTGACGCTTTCACTGTCATATCTTGTGCGACTACCTGGCGTGATCGTTTGACCGCAAGTTGCTGCGCTTCATATAAAGTCAGTGAACCATCGGCGGCGAGTGCGTTGAAAGATGCGAGGACTAATCCAATGATCAAAATGGACGAACTAATTCGCTGAGCAATAGCAAAAGTATTGTGTCGCACTGCAGTCAGCGTGACGAAAATAGATGACATAAAATCTCCAGATAGCAATAGACAATATCGTGAGCAGTTAGTGATAACAGCTCAACAGTAAAGGACTAGGCAATCTGAAATTAAATGCGGAAACAGCAGTTGAGGATAGTGATGGGCGGTGCGTTGGAGCGACTTGCGATGATCGATTCAGGCTTAGCGAAAGCTAAAAATCTATCATAATCATTGGCATTTAAAGCGAATATTAAAGCCGTCGCGATAAAAGGATGAACATCAGGGAATGCAGGTTTATCTAAAGACTGTTTGCTTTGCGTATCTTGGGCGTGAGCTTGGCAAAGACCCGGTTGATTTTTATCCATGCCTTCACAGTTTGGCATGTCGGAAGAATCGACGTCCATCGACATCGCCATCATTTCCGGCATACCGGGACAGACGTATGACGCCACAGCACACTGCATAAACAGAATGCTAAATAGCGCAATACAAATGGTAAGGATGCGAAATCGACGATGCATTTTCTTAACTTCTTAATAGACTCTTGGTGCAGAATAGGTGAACCTAGCAGCACATGTCAAGTTACCATTTTGTAAGGATTCAAACTTAGTTTGGAGCGACATTTTGTCGCCTCACTGACGATGCCCGATAAAATGCTTAATAGACGATTGACTGTTGCAACTAATTATGAAGATGTAAATAATGATTTTGTTTCTTGATTTCGATGGCGTGCTGCATCCAGAGCCATGTTTTGATCGCACTCAGTTTTTTTGTTTTTTACCTAAACTGGAAATGGTACTCCACGATTTCCCTTCAGTAAAAATTGTGATAAGCAGTACCTGGCGAGAAAATCGCTCACTCCATGAACTACGAGGCTTTTTTAGTGAAACAATCCGTCATCGAATTATTGGTACGACACCGCATTGGCGTGACTGCGCCGAATTACTGGAAGTGATCGGATTTCAACGTCAGACAGAAATTGAGGCCTGGCTACGGAACTCACCAGAACCGTGGGAGTCATGGATCGCGATTGATGACAAATCATACCTGTTCCGACCATTCATACCCAATTTAATCAAGACAGCATCAGCAATTGGATTTGATGAAGTCGCTGAAATGCGATTGCGTACGTTGTTATCGATTTCGTAGATAAAACTGCGTGCTATGGTTGACATCGATTTGAAGCCGGTGTCTTCAAGGGAATAGATGATTGCTATTTTTCAGAGACTTTTTTCTTACGATGATTTTGTTCAGCGATTGACTGAATGATAATTTCTAAGCCTTCATGTGGATCAGCATCGATGGCCTGGCAGTACTTGATGAATTCTACAAGTTCAATTTTCTTTCGATCTTGCTCCATCTTCCCGACGCTCGTGAAGTGAGCACCAATGATGGGGGCAATCTCACGCAATGTTAATGAAGACACCGAACGCCTCAGCTTCAGCCAAGCACGCAGTTTTTCATAATGAGGTGAGTAGGAGGAAGTTTTCATTGTAGCGATAGTAGATACGCGATACAATGTAGCGAAATTCGATACAAAACCTTGACGCAAAATGAAGCAAAGAAAATTTAAAAAGGAAGTAATCGACACTTTTCGGTTATTGGCCGGCAAGACTTTTACAATAGGCAAAGCACTTGAGGTGTATTTAACGACACCGTCAAAAATTCATTCCGAATCAAAATCTGCCAGGCAATTTGTTCATAGAAACATATTGAGGTTCTTATCGACAGGTGACATTGTTCAAGTAGCCTCTCAGGGACGTGCGCAACAATACAAAATGACGGATCAGTTTAGTGAGCGACTCACAAACGAAAATCAATCGTCTAACACAACAAAGAATGAACCTTTGGTGCAAAAGAATACGCTCGGAAAAAATTTGACTGACCGTCTTAATCAACAAAAATTGATGTTACTCACTGCCATCGGCGAGGCCGAAGAGTACGACGCCATTTATAAAGAGCTACCAGAAATTGGCGCGCAAATTCAAGAGCTTTATAACGAATCACGAGACAGATGCTCTAAATTATTAGGCAAAGTAAAAGCAATTGAAAACCTGATCGCATTGAGTTCTCGATAATCATGAAACTGAGAAAGTGGCAGTCAGCGTGCATTGAACTTGCATGGCGAAAATTCGCGACCAAAGAAAACCATTTCCTTTGCTTAGCAACGCCTGGGGCTGGAAAAACTGTCATGGCGTCAACACTAGCCAATAGACTCTTTCTAGAAAATAAAATAGATCTTGTTTTGTGTTTTTCTCCGTCGGTTACAGTGGCATCTGATTTTGAATCGGCACTGGCGACACATACCAATTTACGGATGGATGGACTTTTAGGCTCTAAAGGTCGCTCTTTAACCTATCAAGGAATGCTCCATCTCAATGCTTCGTTTTGGGCACTATTTGAGACCTATCGTATATTCGTCATTTTCGACGAAATCCACCATTGCGCGGGTGATGGGATAGAAAATGCGAATGCCTGGGGTCAGAAAATTATTGAAAATATTCAAGGGCATGCTGCCTATACATTGGCATTGACGGGAACTCCTTGGCGGTCAGATCAAATTCCCATTGCGCTTTCCCGTTACTGTCAAAATAACCGAATTCACTGCGACTATATTTATGGACTGATGCAGGCCGTCTCGGATAACGTCTGCAGAACACCCCAGATTACCTTGATCGATAACGACAACGTGACCGTTAAGCAAAATGGTGAGAGTTTTAAATATTCGTCGTTCGGACAATTACTCAAAGATTCCAAATGTTCTTACCAACAGCTAATCGAAAACGAGGAGCTGATCGCCTATCTGATAGGGAAATCGACGGGTAAGCTAAACACCATCAGAAAACAAATTCCTGATGCAGGTGGATTAATTGTTGCGGCATCGGTCGAACATGCAAATAAAATTGTCAGAATTTTAGAAGATCGCTTTAGCGAAAAAGCCTATGTGGCAACGTACCGGGTAGAAGATCCGCAGCAAACGATCAACGAGTTTAAGCATAATTCAGAAAAGTGGATTGTGGCTGTTGGCATGATCAGCGAAGGTACAAATATTCCAAGATTACGTGTGTGCTGTCATCTGACGCGGGTCAAAACTGAACTTCACTTTCGACAGGTACTCGGACGAATATTGCGAAGTAACGATGAAACAAAGAGTGATGCTTTTCTCTACATGCCAGCTGAACCAGATTTGATTGAATACGCAACGCGTGTGGCGCAAGAAATACCAGAGGGCTTGAGCGTAAAATTTGATTCGATGTCAAAAACAAAGAATGAAGTAACGCAAAAATCTAATACAGAGAGAAACAAGTCATTCAATCAAGGACTTACCTTGGACTTAGGTCGAACATACGAGAAAGCGTCTATGTTGACTTCGGATATTTATGTCCCTCATGAGCGTTCAACACTGGCAAATACCTATGAGACTAGCATTAATATTTTTGGTAAATTCAAGCAAGAACTAATTGCAATGCGACTTGGACTTTCTATAAGATAGGGATAATAGAAAATTTACTGAAATCTTCAGACACGAACCATGGTTAAACCGATTATTGCCTTGGACGCTGACGGCGTATTACTGGACTATCACGTCGCTTATCGTAGCGCTTGGGAGAAAGCATTTAACCATTGTCCTGCATTAAAGGACCCAAACGCCTATTGGCCAATAGATCGCTGGGATGTACGTAAGTTAGAGGGCGATGAACTGGTACAGTTTCGATGTTTTTTTAACGAAGAATTTTGGAGAACTATCCCTGCAATCGATGGTGCAATAGACGCCTGCAATCAATTGCACGATGCAGGATTTGAACTAGTTTGTGTCAGCGCCATTGAGTCAAAATTCGAAAATGCACGATTAGAGAACTTGATGAACCTTGGGTTTCCTATTCGTCGGGTCATTGCGACCAGCAATACGGCCAGTGCGACGAGCCCCAAAGCGGCTGCGCTAAGTTTGTTGAATCCAATCGTTTTTGTAGATGATTTTCTTCCCTATCATCGCGGTGTTTCTCCGACCATTCATCGCGCACTCATCACTCGGGAAACGAATGGCACACCTAATCTCGGCACCGAGCTCGACAATATCGATTCAAGCCACCAAGATCTACGCATGTTTAGCAATTGGTGGCTAGAAAATTCACCAAAACTGTCATCATGAACTTAACGGACGAATCATTAAGCAAGTGGGAAGTCACACTGATCGATGCTGGCGATGGAAGCGGCGATTGCTATGTCGAATTTCCCAAGGAATTACTAGAGAAACTCGATTGGCATGAAGGGGATGTTATCAACGTCGATATCGTCGACGAGCAATTGCTTCTCGTAAAAGTATATGGTTGAACTATTTTTTTGCGGGGATACCCACGGTGAGTTTCAGCATGTGATTGATGCAGTGAAATTGCATCGACCAGCCGCGATTATTTTCTTAGGCGACTTGCAAGCCAAGAGGCCATTAGAAGTCGAACTCCAAGAAATTATCTGCCTGACGGAAGTCTGGTTTATTCATGGGAATCTCGACACAGATTCTGATGTTGACTTTGACCATCTTTTTAGCTCAGGCCTTGCCGACCGAAATTTACATGGCTGCGTGGTCGACATTGGCGGGTATAGAATTGCCGGTCTTGGTGGCGTTTTTAGAGGTCAAGTGTGGCTGCCGCCCAATGCTCCCAAGTTCGATTCACAAGAAGATTACGCATACCATGGCGGTAAGGGAAACTTGTGGCGTGGAGGACTCACCAGAAAGCATCGCAGTACCATATTCCCGATTGACTATGCATCATTAGCTAGTCAGAAAGCAGACATTCTCGTAACGCATGAGGCGCCTAGCTGCCATCCCCATGGATTCTCCGCTATCGACCAACTGGCACGCTCGATGAACGTAGGTTGGAGTTTTCATGGTCATCATAATGACGACTACGATTACCAACAATCGCGAAAATCTCTCGGCTTTAGTGCTTATGGCGTTGGGTTATATAACATTGCAAAGTTTGAAGGTACTTTAACTCAATTATTTTAAAGTAAATCAAACACTCTTCATTTATGAATCTTTGCGGATTAAAGAGATCTGTATGTACGAAGTTAAGCGCTGTTGTATCGCTAGAACTAAAATCACTTTCGAAACACGCGAGCCCGCAACGAAAATGCTATTTCTCTTCCCAGTCGGCGTGTGTCCATTTGATCAAAAGCAATCCATCGTCCGTTTCTCTCAAACGCACGCACTTGCCAGGTTCGTCGCGCGTCGAGGGATGAACCCGGTTCTTTTCAATCATGTCGAGCCATCTGTTGATTTTGAATTGTGCCGAATCAATTTCGAAATCCGCGGTTGCGTTTAGCAAATCCTGCAAGGGCGACGTTTTCTTCCATTCACAGCACGTCCAGGCCTGCGGATATGCACAAAGATACCCGTCAGCGTTGACATTTGCTTCTGAAGTGTATTCAATTAAATTGGCATCGTACATGACTTTCGACTCTTGAAAAAAACGGTAGGTTTCATCATTGGCTTTCCGCTTCGAAAGAACATTGTATTTATTTCCAAATTCCAGTTCCAGTTCTTCCAGCGCCACCTCATAGGGGCACAATAATCGCCAGTTCGACCGCCTGTCGGGATCGGTCTTAAGCCAATGATAACCCCAACCTGCTTTTTCCCTTCGCCAAGAGCAGCAACATTCTCCATGCCTTCTTCTAATCTGATCCTGTACAGCACGGAGCTTTCCCATATACGGCGGGGGCTGATGAGAACGTATGGCAACATCTTTAAAGAATGCAAATATCATCCAAAACGGTATGTTCGGCCTCAACCGACAGATCTCATCACGGACGCTACTTGGAAAATGGCGTGTCTCCAGATGGCATTTCTCACCTCTGGCTACGAAAAGTGACTCTATAAGCTCCGGCATCGATTCCAACTTTTGAAGTCGACCCATCAAATGGTTATATGAGCGCTCCCCGGTCTGATGAAAAAAATCGGAATTCCAAAATTCGCCACGAGAAAACTCTTTAGCGGCTTCGCTAGATTTTCGCGTCCAATCCAACAGCAGCCGAAGATAGACGTTTTCTCGTGCATTCGATATAAACGGATCGATTTCCTCGCATCTTGGCCACGTTCGGCAACGCGATATCATCAATTTTTTGGTCGAACTCACCCTACTTGAAGCAATTGAAGCACTCACGTGTGTATATTGAGCCAACTCTAGCGATCGAAGATGAAATGGACAGCGCTTGAGCCAGGGTAGTTCATGAAGGTGACTGTGATACCCTGAATCAGCACATCGCGGGCAATAATGAACCCGGTCCGAATAGAGCTTTTCACCGTGGACGTGATAAGCGTCGAAGTCCCCAAGGTGAACGGAGGTATGGAAAATACTCTCTACTATGTCGATATCTTCATTCAGCAGAGAAGCTATACGACACAGATCTTCCTTTGTAAGGCTGTACTCGTGGCCTACAGTGTAGCCAAAAAATTTCTGAAATTCCTTAAGATTTATGCAGTTGAGCGCGCAGAAATTGGCGGCCAGCGACAAAGGGGACTCGTAGTAGCGCAGTTTGCCAGGCCACCAATTCACTTCAGGTAATAGTTCGATACAAGTCCGCTGTTCAACAAATCGCGGCCCGTAATTACCGCGTAGCTCCGGGATTGGTGGGTATTGCTCAAGTTCCACGCCTCCACCCCTTCTCGATCAAGCGACTTGAGTGATGGCATCGATGTGCCCGGAAAATCCTGTTTCCCTAATGATATCTACCCAAGAATCATAATGAGTGACGTCTTCCCATTCTTGTCCTTCTGCGAGTCGCCATAATGCTTCCTCGATCGCCAAGGCGACATGTTTCATCGGAATTTCGACTTCGAGCGATCTTTTTTCATAAAAGAGCTTGAATTCAGATGGTAGCAAATCGTTCAACGCCCTCCAAAGGTCGTCGGTGCAATCCGCCAGACGGCGGCCTGCCAAAAATTGCGCTGGCGCAAAGTAATGAAGATAGGATTTGCCAGAGCCAGCAGGCCATTCTGATTCCTGGTCGTATCCTTCCAGGACAAACCTTAATTCTTCGATGCCTCGCAAACCATGGAAGGGTGAGTTTAAAACAAAAAATCGAGCAGCAATATGAGAATTTCCGGTTTTGGCCAGGTAGTCATGTTGGTAGCCGATTTGCTGCGTGCCGATCGAAAATACGCTAAGTCGGTAGCCATCTAAATCGAGAATGTTCTGTAGTCCCATTAGCCACTGCCATTCACGCAAAGTTACGTCCTGCGCTTCGTCGATCAGTATCACGATATAGTTGCTATTCGACGCGTTTGCTAAAGAAACCATCCGATTTCGAAATAGCTCCCGCACCCCAGCACGTCTGCTCTTATGCTTCATCTCGTCGACAAACCGAAACTTCGACGCCAGCAATAGGTCTCTCCAGAAATCGACCTCGCTCACATGCATGTCATGTCTCCTTACCCAAATAACGAGTGGGATCGCGGCGTTGAAACGTTCTTCAAGCGCGGAGCGCACATACCATTTGATACCTCGGGATTTGCCGAAGCGAGAGGGGCCGTGAATGTATCCGCCCGACTCCATTCGGTTTATCCAGTTTCCGATCGTTTCGATTAACTCGTTAATCGGCGGCGTATAAACCGCATACTCCTGAGTCGCAATGGGATGCTGAGGGCTGATATGGGAGGGGCGTATTATTCGCATGATTTTTTAGTTGTTGGCAGCCTTGCGCGGCGCGGGAAGTGTACGGCGGGACTCACGTGTTTTTGCGGGGCTAGGAGTCGCGTGATTTCGAACACTATTCTCTTTGGCCCGCGTGGATTCTCGGGCCTGACGCTCGCTAGCTATTTCGATCATGGATCGTCCTACCATCGCTTCTGCTACGTCAATCAGGATTCTTCGTGCCTCAAGATAAGCAGGATGTACCGGTAATTTTTTACCTTCTTGCCGCTCACAGTACCGGATGAATACTTCAATGGCATCCTGGCCTGCAGCGACTTTCAATTTCCCAGCGTTGATCCATGATGCAACGGCGTTCCTAACCTCAAGACTATGGGGTAACCGATTCCATGGGGAACTTACCTGCAAGATCCCCAAAGGTTGCCCGCTCTCCGAGGACGCCCGAACGACGCGCACGTCATCTTCAATATGATTGATGATCCAAATTTTCTTGCCGACGAGATCATGACGCTGACCAAGAATGTCGCTAGTATACCTTCCATGTCCGAAGTACACGAAGGGACGTCGGCCTTGCTCATATCCTCCGTGGACGACACAGAGCTTTCGGAAACTAACAATATCGCTTACAGAATTCGGATCAGCATAACGAAGCGATCGCTCCGGATAAGCCATACGAAATTCGAGATAGTCGAGCGGCGAGCGGCCGCCAAGACTTGAATGAGGGGTGACGTTGTAATTGGCAATCAAGACAGCAAGCAACTCCGCTGCATACTCAAGCTGGAACTGGCTGGTGAGCGCAACTTCGTCCGGGTCTCGCCCGCCTTTGTCCGAGGGTTTTCCGCCGGTCGTGTTCGATAGCCTTTGAAAGCCACGCTGCCCCAGTGTACGGAAGAAAGTCTCGATAAACGGACGGTCGTCTTTACTCCTTCTCACGGCGAAACTATTCTCGGGTTCAAGCAAGTCTGATCCGACAACATCTTTTAATACTTGTTTTACATGTTTGCAAGTTTCTGCCAAAGAGCCGTCAACGCTGGTTTCGTCCCAACAGACTCCGATGAATTTTTCTGAAGCAGCCGATGGCAGGTTCGCCTTCGGACGATAGGCATCATTTCCAAAGGTGATTTGTATCCGTTTGGATTTGGTTAGCGCCATTTTTAAAGCTCGAAGAACGTCGACCTTGGAGACTTCTTTGCGCATACTGAAGTGGTAGCCAAGCACAGCCCGCGACGTGACCTCAAGAATTACGACCACCCACAATCTATGGACGATTTTTTGAGCATATCCGCCGGTAGGCTGAGGAATCATTATGCTGAAGCGACCGTCAGTTTTGTGCGCGTCCATTTCCACACGCTGAAACAAGAAGTGGACTGGCCTGTCAGTGCCATCGCCCGTCAACATCTTCTTTTTGTTGTTAGGACCACCTACGACCAATGCTGCTGATTCAGGATTTTCGTCTAGAACGGATTTGATGAATCTGCTGACTGAGACGTATCCCATGTTTTTCGTATTGAAGGGCCACTTGCTTTCGGTTTCATAGCCGAGCGCGCGAAGTTCCCCAAGGAACCATTGCCAATGACCTTGCTTACTACGCCTGTTGACTGAGAGCTTATTTTGCGAGCCAGTGGACAGGATGCGTTTGACGAACTTCTCTCGTATGGCTGGATGCTGGTTTAACACCGTATTTAAGGCGCCGACCGCTCCCTGGCCGAACTTATCGACGTTGATTTTGTGCTTACGCTGATATGAATTGATCCGCTCCCAAGGAACCAAGGCGCGCCATCCCCACACCTCCCCATCCCTGTGAACCAACAGACAGCGCTCCTTAATAAGTCGAATAGTCTGCGAGAGCCCTATACCCGCCTGCTTTTTGATTTCGCTCTCTGTCGCTCCGTCGAAGTACAGCATGATTGCTTTCTTTCGTGCAAAGTAGCCATCTTTAAGTGGGCCTTGTGGAAGTGCTCCTTCATCTGGGTATTTCCAGTCGAATACTCTGAGTTCTTCAGTGTTTAGCCGTCTGCTGTTTTTCGCGCGCATCGCTTTCCACCTCGGTTATGCCATCTGAAATTTTGACCAGTGGTGGTAAATATACATTATTATGTAAAGCGGTGAAAGACCCACACTTTTACGTAAATAACTCGAAATTAAAGGTGTAAATGAACAAGCGCAATATCTAATAAAAACAATGACTTACAGGGCATCATTATTCACAAAATTATGTTTTCACACGAAGATTTATCATATGCTGGATAGTCGCTGAGATGACTTGATTGGTTTGATGCTGTCTTCTATTTACCAAGTTGATCCGTCGTGACCAAATTAGCGAAAATCGGGACACAAGTGAGCAAGCATGTAAGTGTCCAAAATGTAAACTGCAAGCCAACTGCACTAGATAAAAATCCAATCGCAGCTGGACCTGCGAAGATCCCAGCATAAGCAATTGTCGAAATGGCGGCAATCGATCCAATTCCAAAGCAAAGAAAAAGCAAACCAAGTACATGACCTGCTATGAAAACAGTAATCGGGTTGCGAGGCGACTTGCTGGGCTATCGGCAGATAACACTATTGTTTCCTTTTTGTTGATGAGCTAGGCGGTCGCAGCAGCGTTGGATGCGTTCGTGAAAATAAGTTATTTCTATTAAATTGTGCTGACCATCACATCAATGTTGTTCGGCTCCTCTTAATATTCCCCAATCTTAATTTAAATTGTGTTCGAGGAACCTTATCATGTTGGCAGCTATTAAAGATTATAAAGAGTGGCGTAGTTACAAAGTACCAGTTGCTCAGGCAATTCGTCTTACGTGGCAAGGCAAACGGACGACACGAGCTAAATCTTAATCATTCGATTTAATTCCCAACTTACACCGAAAAATCTGAATCGTTACGTCATATCGCCGCGTTTGTCTACGCGGCTTCTTTCTCAGAAATAAATTTTTTCGTGTTATTTTGCAAGTTGTCGCTAACCACCTCTTAATTTGGACGCGTTGTGCGATATGTATGCATTGTATGCGAAAGGATTCCTGCGTACTCCCCCCTTCACTCTTCGAGTCATCCTAGTCTTTCACAACTTGATTGACCAGTAAATTGTATCCTTGTATGCCGTTGATGAAAACATGGAATACAATCAGCTGGAGTTGGATTTTACAGATAAGGCTATGATGAGTCACACATTTGCTATTCAATACGATGATATTGCATCCGCGCATCAGAGGATTGCACAATTTGTTCACGCTACACCTGTTTTGACGTCGAGCTTAGCCGATCAGCAAACGGGTGCCCACCTCTACTTTAAATGTGAAAACTTTCAAGGGTCCGGCGCTTTTAAGTTTCGCGGAGCCTGCAATGCATTGTTGCAACTGACCGACTCACAAAAAGCTCGGGGTGTCGTCACTTTTTCTTCAGGAAATCATGCGCAAGCAATTGCTAAGGCGGCACATTTGTTCCATATTCGTGCTGTAATTGTGATGCCAAATGATGCGCCAGCAATGAAAGTCGCAGCGACTAAAGCTTACGGTGGCGAAGTCATATTTTACGATCGGTACTCTGAGAATCGTGAGGCAATTGGCCAACGTTTGGCAGACGAACAAGGGTTAAGTTTAATCCCTCCTTATGATCATCCCCATGTTATGGCGGGACAAGGGAGTAGCGTAAAAGAACTTATTGATGAAGTGGGAGCGCTCGATTATTTGTTTGTTCCACTCGGTGGAGGAGGGCTACTTTCAGGCTCGGCAGTCGCAGCAAAATACTTGTCGCCGACTTGCAAGGTGATAGGGGTCGAACCAGAAGCAGGCAATGATGGGCAACGTAGCTTCCAATCCGGAAAGATCGTTCATATTGAGACACCAAAAACGATCGCAGATGGCGCCCAGACGCAACATCTTGGACAGCACACTTTCCCAGTTATTCAGACATTTGTTGACGATATTGTGACCGTAAGCGATCAACAGCTTGTTGAAACAATGCGTTTCTTTGCAAGCCGTATGAAAATTGTGGTCGAACCGACCGGTTGTTTGGGCGCAGCTTACGCGATGAGTGGGGAGCTGAACTTAAAGGAACGTAAAGTTGGGGTGCTAGTATCGGGCGGGAATATTGATTTGAATAAGTTCTCACAATTGATGCTTGATGCCTAAGTGCTGCATAAGCGGCGCATAAAATGTAGAAGACTATTTGTTTGAAATAAAAAGCTTGTGTAGTCCAATCGCACTGGGTAGTCTATCGCAACGGCTAGTTTAATTGCTTGGTGCTTGGCCGTAAAGTTGTCGCCCTTTTCCTATTGCTCTTTTCACCTAGTTTAGTAGACGTCGTTCAATCACCTGTTGCCACCTAAAGGATAATAGTCATGCTCAAACTCAACGTTAATGCGCGCGAAAATACGTTTGATCTTAGCCCCGACACACCTGTTTTGTGGGCAATACGTGATGGTTTGGGGCTCAGTGGAACCAAATATGGCTGCGGAGTCGCCCAATGTGGTGCATGTACTGTCCATTTGGATGGGCAACCGATTCGTTCTTGCGTTACTCCGATCTCGGCAGTTTCTGGACGAAAAATTACGACAATCGAGGCTGCGCTCAATGACAAAGTTGGGAAAGCCGTGCTTGCTGCTTGGATTGCCCACGACGTCGCGCAATGCGGCTATTGTCAGAGTGGACAAATAATGAGCGCAACAGCCTTGCTACAGTCGAATAAATCACCGAGCGATGCGGATATTGATGCAGCAATGGCTGGAAATATTTGTCGCTGTGGAACTTATCAACGAATTCGAGCCGCGATCAAGGCTGCCGCAATTTCTTTGGTCTAATGGGAGGTGCACATCATGTATAAGAATTCAAAAGCAATGTCTGTCACAACAGAACTGAATTTGCAAGCTTCTGCCCTTCCTTCCGGTATCGTTAATCGTTTTAAGCGAAGCGATAATGACGGTGATCTCGATATGCCATCACGTCGCAACTTTCTGAAAATAAGCACGGCTGCTGGATTTGCGTTGGGCGTTTTCCCAGTGTTCGCAAACCAAAGTAAATCCGAAAACAAAGCCCTTAAAGCGCATGAACAACCAATAGCTTTTTTACGAATTGCTTCTGACGGCATGGTGACTGTTACGATCAATCGGCTAGAGTTTGGGCAAGGTGTGAATACCGCCCTTCCGATGTTGCTCGCCGAAGAGTTGGATGCAGATTGGTCCAGGGTGAACATGGTGCATGGCAACGCCCATCCGGCTTATGCCGACCCAATGTTTGGCATGCACATCACAGGAGGTTCTGGCTCGATTAAACATTCGTTTCTGCAATACCGTGAACTCGGTGCTCGGGCACGCGCGATGTTCATAGCTGCGGCAGCGAATCGATGGCAAGTCGATCCAACAAGCTTACGCACCGATCGTAGCAAAGTGATCGCTGCGGATGGACGTCTTCTTAGTTATGCAGAGCTGGTGGATGCCGCAATGAAATTAGAGGTGCCGACGCATGTCCAGCTTAAGAAACCAGCTGAATTTCGAATTATTGGACGCCCAATTGGACGTATCAACGCCAGAGACATCGCTATTGGCCAACAACAATATGGTATCGATGTGCGCCTGCCTGGAATGCTGACGGCTGTCATTGCTCATCCTCCTGTATTTGGAGCGAAGTTGACATCATATGATGATAGCGCAGCAAAAAAAATCCAAGGAGTACGTGCTATCTTGAAGATAGCTGTCGATCGAGGTGGTGAAGGATTGGCAATTGTTGCAGACGGCTTTTGGCAAGCGAAGCAAGCGCGCGCCGCACTGCAAATCGAATGGGATTCCTCACACGTTGAAAAAGTAGATAGTAAAAGACAGCTTGAGCAATACCGCAAGTTATCAAAACAAGCGGGTAACCAGCATTTTAAGCAGGAAGACGCGGTGATTGCCAAGTTGGCCAATGCGCCAAAACGTATTCATGCTGAGTACTATTTCCCCTACTTAGCACATGCTCCAATGGAGCCCCTCAATTGTACAGTTCAACTCCATGCGAGCAGGAATCAAGCTGAACTTTGGGTTGGGACCCAAATGCCTGGGATAGAGACAATGGCAGCAGCTCAAGCATTGGGAATCACTGCCGATGCAGTCCAACTTCATGTGCAAATGGCCGGAGGCGGATTTGGTCGACGTGCAGTACCAACTTGTGACTACGTGACAGAATCGTGTCATGTGGCGAAGGCCGCCCAAGCAATTGGTATTCAAGCCCCGATTCGTACTATTTGGAGCCGTGAAGATGATATTCGTGGTGGTTACTATCGGCCCATGCATGTCCATCGAGCCGAGATCGGGTATGACGACAAAGCACAAATTCAAGCATGGGACCATACCATTGTCGGTCAATCAATTGTGGCTGGAACCCCATTTGAAGGCTTTTTGATTAAAGATGGTATCGATAGCACAGCGATTGAAGGAATGCGTGATCCCTACCCTATTCCCATGCGCTTGACGGTGCATCACCCGAAAGTCAATGTGCCCGTATTATGGTGGCGTAGTGTTGGTTCAACCCATACTGCTTATGTCATGGAAACCTTGATTGATGAGATCGCGCGTAGCGTCAAAATTGATCCGGTTGCTTATCGTATGCAGCAGTTTGGTGATAGGCATCCGCGCCATTCAACAGCATTGCAGTTGGCGGTTGAAAAATCGGGTTACAAAAAACGTCGACTACCAAAAGGCCATGCTTGGGGTGTCGCGGTACACGAATCATTTGAGACCGTCGTGGCGTATGTCGTTACAGCATCAGTCAAGGATGGTAAGGCTGTGATGCACACTGCTACCGCTGCTGTGCACTGTAATTTCGCAGTGAATCCCAAGACGATTGAAGCACAAATTCAGGGGGCTGCCTTGATGGGGTTGGGTATGTGCCTTGAGAATGCTGCGATCACCTTGAAAGACGGTGAAGTTCAACAAAATAATTTTGGGGAGTATGCGGTCGCTCGTATGACGGATATGCCACGCATGAGTGTCCATATTGTCCCTTCCGCTGAGCCACCTACTGGTATTGGAGAACCCGGTTTGCCACCGATCGCGCCAGCATTCGCGAATGCGATAGCGCAAATTACTGGGAAAGTGCAGCGTAGTTTGCCATTTGATTTGACGACGTAATTGTGCATTGCATTGTGGGCTCTCGCATTTTGACGATAGCCCACATAGGCTGAGATATTTATGCTCGGGTATTTAAAAGACGACGATCATTTTTATCCAATACGTCGAATATATAAAAATCTTAATCGTCTCGACCAAGTTTTTTATGATGTGCTTGATAAAAGCGCATAAAAAATAGAATAAACAGCCCTGCCGTTCCAATTAAAGCAGCAATTAAAAAATATAGGACTGGGCGTTCGAGCGGTAAGTCGCTACTCATATAGATCTGACCAGGCTTGGTGATAAATTTTCCATCGGCACTGATCATGCCCCCATCCTCGCCCAATTTAGGACCAACTTCTTTTTGCGGGACAATCACTTTGGCGCGAATGGCTTGGCCAGTCGCGACAGGGAATTCATTACTGGCTGCCGCGAGACCTTTTTTACTGCAAATTTCGCTAGAAAATGATTTCTTTCCCTGCGCATCAACACAGATGTATGCCTCTGCATGCACCACATTCGAGCTGATCAAAATAAGCAAAGAAATAATGAGTAATATTCTGGACATAGATACAACGTAATCCGTTTCTGTTTTTGGAGAATTTTTTTCAAGGCAGGACTGCATTCAAACGAATCAAACTGAATGTCATCTGCCGCAAAATGAGAGCAGCGCCGATGTTATCAGAGCAGACGACAATTAGGGAAAAAGTTTCGAATGACGAAACGATGTCATTCCTCGTATCTTTTTAAGCGGTTACTTTCGCAAGAGAAATATTTTTAAAATGCGACAAAATTTAAATTCCCTCATTTTTTCCACCTAGGAGCGGCAGAAAAACAGAGAACTTATAGTATATTTTGCCCACAGCCATTTTTTGATGATAGTTGAACGACCAGCCTCATGCAGATCACCATTTACGATAAAACTGACAAAGGTCGCGAGGAAATTGCGACACGCCAATGGCATTTGGCATCACGAATGCGTTCTTTACTTGTTTTGATTGATGGGAAAAAGACGGACGCTGACATCGTACAGAAAATAAGTGGCTTAGGACTGGATTGGCAAAGCTTGCAGCATTTGCAAGATGATGGATTTATTCAGCGTGTTTCAATCGAGACGCATCAGGTCGATACATTACTTGATACGTCTTCGAATGATCTCGATCTAACAGATGACACTTCAAGAAATCGATCTGAACATCTTGCTTCAAATACCTTGGGTTCAATCGATGCTCTGGCTGAATCGCAAACTATCTTCGAGCCATCTGAAGACGCAGATTCGTCTTGGAATCAAGACATTGATGCTTTACTAGCGCGATTCGATGAAGATAAAACTGAATCTCGTGTCGATATGATGAAGCGATACCTTGCAGAGTTGATCAAGGAAAATTTGGGGCTCAAAGGCTTTTTCTTGCAACGAAAACTACTAAAGGTACAGACTCTCGACGACTTGCACGCCTTTCGCCAAGTTTATGTCGCAGCAATCCTGCATGCAAAAGGTAAGGACAAAGCCATCGAGTTACGTGACCAATTTGATATGCGTGTTTATGTCCGCTTTTCTTTGGATGATCCACAGTTCTTGGAAAACTGAACTTGAAAAACTGAATAACAGGTCCTTTGCGTCCGTTCACAGGAACAAAAAAAACCGAATGTTGGGCTTCAACATTCGGTTTTTTTGTGGCATTCCTTTTCAACTTAAGAAGTGACTAAGTTGACGCTATCACCGCTTTCGTTGTTGGCTTATTCAATTCCTTGGCTAGTCAGATATTCTTCATAAGAACCTCGGAAATCGATGACTTTGCCGTCCTTGACTTCCAATACACGAGTCGCAAGTGAGGACACAAATTCCCTATCATGTGAAACGAAAATCAAAGTGCCTGCGTATTTTTCTAGCGCGATATTTAATGATTCAATTGATTCCATATCCATATGATTGGTCGGCTCATCCATGAGCAGAACATTGTGGCGACCAAGCATCAGTTTGCCATATGTCATTCTACCTTTTTCACCACCGGACAATACTTTAACGGATTTCTTTACATCGTCACCGCTGAAGAGCAAGCGTCCGAGGATGGAACGTACGGCTTGATCATCATCCCCTTCTTGCGTATACATTCCCATCCAGTCGGTCAAAGTCTTGTCGGTCGCAAAGTTCTCAGCTGGATCTTGGGGCATATAGCCGACGTTCGCATTTTCAGCCCATTTTACTGTGCCGCGATCGGCTGTTAATCCGCAAATCGTCTCTCCGCCGATGCAACGCAATAACGTCGTTTTACCCGCACCATTGGCACCAATAATCGCAATTTTTTCACCCGCTTCGACAGTGATATCGACACTGTCAAATAACTTGTGTTCGTACGCCTTGGACAAATGCTGTACTTCGACTGCAAGTCGGTGTAATTTCTTTTCACCATCAAAACGAATGAATGGATTTTGACGACTAGACGGTTTAACGTCTTCAACTTTGATTTTTTCAATTTGTTTGGCACGTGAAGTTGCTTGGCGTGCCTTGGATTTGTTTGCTGAAAAACGGCGAACGAAGTCTTGTAATTCGAGGATCTTATCTTTAGCTTTGGCATTGTTCGCGAGTTGTTGCGCACGAGCTTGCGACGACGCTAACATATATTCATCGTAATTCCCTGGATAGATTTTAAGCGTGCCGTAGTCCATATCTGCCATGTGTGTGCAGACTTGATTCAAAAAGTGACGATCATGCGAGATGATAATCATCGTTGAATTGCGTTGATTCAAAATATCTTCCAACCAGCGAATCGTGTTAATGTCCAAGTTATTGGTTGGCTCATCAAGTAAGAGGATATCAGGGTTCGAAAACAGCGCTTGCGCTAGCAATACACGTAATTTCCAACCTGGAGCAACCGCGTTCATTAATCCTTGATGCTGATCGATAGGAATTCCAACCCCCAACAATAATTCACCCGCGCGCGCTTCTGCGGTATAGCCGTCATACTCTGCAAATTTGGCTTCTAAATCTGCCGCCTTCATATAGTCGTCATCAGTCGCCTCTGGGTTTGCGTAAATGGCATCGCGTTCAGCCATTGCCGCCCACATTTCGGTGTGACCCATCATGACGACATCTAAGACGCGCATGTCTTCATACGCAAATTGATCTTGGCGCAACTTACCTAAGCGCTCATTCTGATCGAGCATGACATTTCCAGAGGACGGGTCTAAATCACCGCCGAGTATTTTCATGAATGTCGATTTGCCGCAGCCATTGGCGCCGATTAAGCCGTAACGATTGCCTTCGCCAAATTTAACTGAGATGTTTTCAAACAGTGGCTTAGGGCCAAACTGCATGGTGATATTTGCTGTTGCTAACACGTTGAAACCTTTTGCGTGAATTTAAATTAACTCACCATTATAGCATCGTGCTAGGAAAGCTTAGATAAAGTACGCACAGATCAACTCGAATAATTAAGGTATCTAACGCACATTTTTAGTGGTGTCTTTATTAATACATTACTCGTATTGATGCGTACATAACTTGATCCACGACCTGATACCTTGATGGTACGGACGTCAACTAGATAGTCCAAGTATTGCCTCGATGCCCAGTCTGGAATTGCCGGATAAGTCTGTCGACTTGGTCCCAAGTCATTTGTTCCGCGTAAAACATGGGCCCGCCACGATATGCAGGGAAACCATAGCCTTTAAGATAAACTAAATCAATGTCAGACGAGCGTGCCGCGATCTTATCGAGCAGTATTTTGCGACCTTCATTGGCTAACGCTAGTACCAACCTTTGCACGATTTCTTCCGCTCCAATTTGTCGCTGAGGGATTCCAAGTGCATTGGCATGTTGCCGTATTATTTCTTCAACGATAATCGAGGGATATGCGGTCCGATCACCCTCATGATAGTCATACCAACCAGCTCGACTTTTTTGGCCAAACCGCCCTTGTTCACACAGAATATCACCCAGTTTTGAGTAAATTAACTGTGGATTGGCAGCAAGTCTGCGTTTCCGAATAGCCCAACTGATGTCATTCCCTGCTAGATCGTTCATGCGAAATGGCCCCATCGCGAATCCAAAAGCCTCCATCGCTTGATCGACTTGCTGCGGTGTGCACCCTTCTTCAAGGAGAAATGCAGCTTGCTTGGTGTATTGCTCCAACATTCGATTGCCGATAAAGCCGTCACAGACACCGGCAATAATGGCAATCTTTCGAATTCTTTTCGCAATCGCAGCACAACTTGCGAGTACTTCGGTCGACGTTTGCTGACCGCGAACAACTTCTAACAACTCCATCCTATTGGCAGGACTAAAAAAATGCAGTCCAACCACGTCATGAGGCCGCTTGGTGAAGCTAGCAATTTGATTGAGGTCAAGTGTCGATGTGTTACTGGCCAAAATCGCCCCCGATTTTACATATCGGTCAAGGTGTTCAAATACTTCGCGTTTAATGGGCATTTCTTCAAATACAGCCTCAATCACTAAATCGGCTTCCGAAATCGCCGTGTAATCTTGCACACCTTGTATTAACCCGATACGGTGTTCACATTCCAATTGGCTTAATTTTCCCTTCTTAAATGAAGCGAGATACGTTTCGCGTATACGATTTAAGCCATTTTCTAGCGAACTTATTTTTGAATCTAAGACTTGAACAGGAATGTTCGCATTGGCAAAACACATTGCAATACCGGTCCCCATCGTTCCAGCGCCGACGACAGCAACCGCTGCAATCGCGCGGACTGTCTCGGTCGAATCTACGCCGGCAATCTTGCTTGCCGCGCGTTCTGCCATAAAAATATGGCGCAAGGCCTTTGACTCTGGACTCGATAAGAGTGTTTGAAATGCAGCGCGTTCTGTTTTCAAGCCTTCTTCAAATGTTTGCTTCAACGCTGCTTCAAGAACGTCTAAGCAGGTGAAAGGCGCTGGGAAAAAGCGGGAAGATTTTTGAAGTTTCGTTCGATATTCAGAAAATAACAGAGGGTTAGTCAGTCCTATGACAGATCTATCCCGAACTCGGGGAACTGGACGTGTAGTTGAGGCAACGATAGCAAAGTTGATCGCTTCACGCAGCAACTGGTCTGGATGTTCTATATACAAGTCGAAAAGTCCAGTCTGAGCGAGTTCACTTGAGGGCAAGGGGTGACCATTCACAATCATGTCAACACATGTATCCATATTCAAAAGACGCGGCAGACGCTGCGTGCCTCCTGCTCCTGGTAATATGCCTAACTTCACCTCGGGAAGTGCAATAAGTGCTCCTTGTGTCGCCACCCGATAGTGGCAAGCCAATGCGAGTTCTAGCCCACCTCCCATACAAACGCCATTAATCGCCGCAATAATTGGTTTTTTATAGGTATCGAGTTGCTCTAATAGGTTAGGCAGAGAAGGTTCTGCAAATGTTTTGTCGGTGCCAAACTCTTTAATGTCAGCACCGCCTGAAAACGCCTTCCCTACCCCCGTTAAAATAACTGCGTGAATGTTGGAGTCGAATTCGACGGTTCTTAAATGCGAGGAGATTTCAGATCGAGTTGCATGCCCTAGGCCGTTGACCGGCGGATTATTGAGGTAGATGATGGCAATGTGATCTTGAACTTCGATTGAAGCGCTCATAATTTGTCTCTTATTTTTTTGTTGATCTGGTTTGACACTAGCCCCTACTTAGCAATCCATCTAAGGTGGTTCGTTGCACAAGTCGAACTCCATTCAGATGATTCTATATTTCAGCTAGGCGAAAGCTTCAGTTTGCCGCCTTATTGTAAATTAAGGATGGACATCTGGATCAAGAAAATTCGCTTCATACGCCCAGCCACGCTTGGCTTATTGCTGGCTGTGCTTGAAAGTCCGACAAATTGCCATTGAAGACGAATTGACCCTGACCCAATACCAAAAACCGATCGGCTAATTGACTTGTGATCTGAAACTTTTGTTCGACTAATAAAATACTGACACCCTTGCTCTTGATCGTTTGTAAAAAGGCTTGTAGCTCTGCAATAATTTGCGGCGCTAAACCTTCGGTGGGTTCATCGACCAATAGTAAATCGGGATTGCCAAGCAAGCCGCGAGCCAAGGCTAACATTTGCTGCTCACCGCCAGAAAGTAGTCCCGCAAATTGATGACGACGCTCCCACAAAATGGGGAAAAATTCAAAAGCATCGTTGATTCTCCATTTGAATCCTAGTCGCTTTTCAATAATTTGTTTTCCGCTGCTGATACCCGCCTTCATACCTAAAATCAAGTTTTGTTCGACCGTAAGCGTGGCAAAAATTTCCCGCGTCTCTGGAATATACGCAATCCCCGCTCGAGCCCGCTTGAAACTAGGTAGTTGATCAATTTGCGTTTGATTGAATGCAATTTGACCATGTGTGCTTACCATTCCCATAATCGCTTTGAGACAAGTGCTACGCCCCGACCCATTCCGCCCCATCAGTGCCAGTGTTTCTCCTGGAAAAATATCGAAATTGAGTCCGCGTAAAACCAAACTATTATTGTATCCAGCATGAAGATTGCGAACAGATAGAAGTGCCTCTTTGTGATTCATTCGTCCCCCTCCAACCTTGCAGCACCATTGCGACTGAGTTTGGCGTGGCTCGAAATTGGACTCAATTCAGTATCCTTCAAAAACAAATCGGGAGAAAGAAAAGCGGATTGAACCCGTGGATCTTTGCGGACTCGTTCGGGCGTGTCCCATGCGATGATTTGACCTTGATCCATCACCGCAATTTGATCGGCAAAGTTAAAAACCATTTGCATATCGTGTTCGATCACCACCAAACTTTTGTCAGGGCCTAGCCAGTTGAGCAAATTGACGACAAGCCTTGTTTCATGCTGACCCATTCCCGCTGTTGGCTCATCGAGTAAGATGTACTGCGCATCACTGGCGATGCACATTCCGATCTCCAGGCAACGTTGTTCCACATAAGTTAAATGGACTGGGTAAACCTGTCTTTTCTCATGCAGCTTCAGTAGGTCCAAGATGTGTTCTGCATTCTCAATGACTTCTTTTCTGCCTGATAGTCGTCGCCAAAACGCATAGCCTTTCCCAGGATTTGTTGCATGCGTTCTTCTGGTGCGCCACATACTTGCACAGCATAGATTGTCGAATACGCTTAAACGCGGAAACAGTTGACTGGTTTGAAAACTTCGGCTCAAACCGAGGCGGCTAATTTGGTGGGCAGATTGTTCAGAAATGTCAATTTGATTCAAATAAATTCGACCTGATTGAAAGGGAATTTTGCCGGAAATGACATTGAATAAACTCGATTTTCCAGCGCCATTCGGGCCAATTAACGCTAACTTTTGACCTGGCGACAGCTCAAAATTAAGATTCTTAAGTATGGCACGACCACCAATTTGAAGACTCAAGTTTTGAATGCTTAACATTGTCGGATCTTTGTCTTGTTTAATCGGATTAATAGCCAGATCCCACACGCTGTGCTAATTGCTCCAAAAGTGGACGCTATGATGAATTTAGACTCGCTGAAAGAACGAAATAGCGTGTCCAAATTGTTCGTCTCTATCGGATGACGCCAACGGTAGCTCAATTCAATTAAACATAGCAGTCCCACAATGCTAAGAGTGAAGGCGCACATTTTAATTGCGAACCTTGTTAAATAGGCCTTGGTATTCTGCGTTGATCTCGCCTCCTCCCATGACGCCAGAGCGTGTTGGCATCTCCGGCCGATGCCAGCAAGCAAGCCCTCTGGCATCAAAATGACTGTGCAGATAAAGAGCAAGCCGAGATAAAACTGCCACGCGGGCGTGATTTCTGAAAGGTAAACTGACATCATGACTGCGAGAATCGCGCCAAAGATTGGTCCCCAAAAAAAATTCACACCACCAATATAGACAAATAATAGGATTGCTGCCGAACGCAAGGGGCTAAAAGCCTCCTCTGTCGCGATCTCAAAATGCAGTGCAGACAGGCCTCCCGCGAGGCCAGCAAAAAAAGAACTTAAACATATCATCAAAAATCGAACTACGCGGGGATCGTAGGATAGAAACGCCAATCGTTCGGGATTATCTCGTGCCGCTTTCGCAAGTAGTCCAAGTGGAGATCGCGTGAGAAAAAACATTGCGCCCGTTGAAAGTAGCGTCCACACCAGGATCAAATAGCTCACTTCTATTGTCGGACCAAAACTCAGGCACCATGATCGAGAGTCGGGTATGAAAAGTGATTGATGGACGCAGGTCACGCCTAGTCCTCGGTCACCACTAATACCCGCTTCTCCGCCAAAGATCTCGGGGAAAACGGGGGCGCCAACAAACAATAATTCTCCGATTGCCATACTCAGCATGGAAAAAGTGAGACCCGATCTTTTGCTCGAAATGAGTGCGACTAATATTCCGAAAGATAAGCCAGCAAGACCTGAAACCAGTGGTAAACCTAGGGCAGTAAAAATACCATAGCTAGGACCAAACCGATTTAGCGTATGTATCGCAGCGAACGCGCCTAGCCCAGAAAAAACAGCGTGGCCAAAGGATAATAAGCCTGTTTGCCCTAGTAGCAGATTAAAAGAAAGCCCTAACACCATAGTGATGCATACTTGCGAAAGGAAATTTAGCGCGGCACTTGATGAAAGAAATATTGGAAACACGACGCTTGCGGCGATCAAACAAATCACAGTTTTAGTCGAACTCCATTTGATTGGCGAGCGAGGCATCGGTTAGAGGTTCCCTAAAAATAGATTGTGCGTTGTGTTGAATGACTCTGTCTGTAAAACCCGTGCGGGCGCCACAGTAGAATCAGTAGCAACAATAAAATGGGCAACATGGGTGCCACATCCGCAACTCGAATCAAAAGTATTCTGGAAGGCGCTTGCGTTTCGCGATTTGTCGAAATGTGTTGGACTAGGTCAAGTAATGATGCGTCCACTGTCACTGCAAAAGTTTGAAAAATTCCGATGCATAGAGAAGCGAAAAAAACACCTTTTAAAGTGCCAATCCCTCCCATAACAATAAGGACAAATGCGATACTGCCCAAGCTGCTGGCCATATTTGGCTCAGTCACCATGAGACAGCCACCAAGAGTTCCCGCCAAACCGGCCAAGCCGCATCCAAAGCCAAAAACCCACATAAAAATTGTTGGAACGTCATACCCAAGCGCAGCCAACATTTGCGGTTGACCTAATGCCGCCTGCATAATTAAACCTAGTTGTGTACGTCGAATAACGATTAACATCGAGAGCAAGATGCCAAGCGCTAGCGCGACAATTAAGCCGCGAAACCAAGTAAATGGACTGTCATAGATTGTAAATAGACTTGCTTGTAAACTCTCTGGAATTCGATAGGGAAGCGCGACTCTTCCCCAGATGAGCTGCACGCACTCGAGAATTAAATAGGAAAGACCGAATGTAAATAGCAATTCCGCCAGTTGTCCTTGAGCGTGTACATGCCTGAGAGCGAAGCGTTCCACAAGGATTCCTAGGGTTGCGGTGAGCAAAGGTGCAAAGACGATACCCCAAGCAAATCCGAAAGTTTGGGTCAAGCTATAACCTAGATATGCACCAAGCATGTAGAAACTGGCATGCGCAAAATTGAGGACGCCAAGAAAACTAAATGTTAGCGTCAATCCAGCGGACAACATAAAAAGCAAGAGTCCATAACTCAGTCCATTGCATAGATTAATGAGAAAGAATTCCACGCGTTTTGTCCTTTGTTTAGCGCTCTAGCAAGCTGAATTAGTTTATGCACTTATTCGTTCGAATTGAATACGAAAGGCAGGTCACAATTAACTCTAGGTTGCAATCTGGATTCAGTTTGGTCTTTGCATTTGACATGTATTCGTTTGATTCGCTGCCTCAGACGTAAATCGCTGTAGTGTTTGCCATCCTAAGCCCGTATCCTCTTGGTCAAATTGAACATCCTTACCATTGACTTTCGCCCAATTCGAAATATACAAAGACAATTGTATTTGGTGATCAGCGCGCCGTATCGTGGCAGGACTGCCAAAAAAATCAATCGTCATATTTTCTAAGGTAAACGCGATACGAACCGGATCAATGGAATCTGTTTGGGCAGGCGCAATCAGTTTAATTGCTTTGCTTAAACTAGCCAACATGACATAAGTAGAGCTAGAAGAAAAATCATCTTTGTACTGTTCTTTATAAGCAGTTGCTAGTGCACTACCTATTTTAGAGGGGTTATTGGGGTGCCAATACCCCACTAATTTTACTTTGTTGAGGCCAGCGTCACCCATCGCGGTAGGCACACCCGAAGAGCTAGCATAGTAAGTATAGAAATTTGCATCGAGCTTATGTTCTCTTGCTGATTTAATCAAAAGAGATAAATCTGCTCCCCAATTTCCAGTGATAACCGTGTCTGCACCGGATGCCTTGATTTTGCTGATGTAAGGTGAGAAATCTTTGACATTTCCGATTGGGTGCAAGTCATCCCCGACGATCTTAATGTCCGGACGTTTGCGAGCCAAGTAAGCTTTCGCTGCACGCGAGACTTGCTGACCATGCGAATAATTTTGACCAAACAAATACACATGTTTAACGGTCTTGTCATTTGCGAGAAAACTCGTCAGCACTTCCATTTTCATATCTGAGTTAGCATCAAACCGAAAATGCCAAAAACTACATTTGCTATTCGTCATTTCAGGATCGATTGAGCCATGATTGAGAAAAATGATTTCTTTCCCAGGATTGCGTTGATTATGTTTGTTTATTGCGTCAATCAATGCGAGTCCGACTGCCGATCCCGTGCCTTGGGTCACGAAGCGATAGCCTTTATCAGCGATCGTTTTAAGTAAGCTGAGACTTTCTTGTACCGCTGCCTTATTGTCAAAAGCGTCGAATACGATTTGATGATGCCCAGCCCAATTTTCTGCGTTGGCACGTTGTGCCAGAAACTTAAATGTATTGAGCGTATTGAGACCGACTGGGGCAAAAGGCCCAGAAAGAGGATCGATGACAGCAATTCGAATTACCTCGGAACGCACGGGAGCGGCGAAGGCAAAGAATATGATCGACATTGCCAACATGGTGCAGCGTAAGTATGGCCTTATCAGAAATGTTGAATTATTCACACGCATGAGACAAGTAAAAAATAGAGAAGTAATATTGACCGCGAAGAATGTTCAGGTCGCAATATGAGGTAGTCTGACTTAATTTTTTTCCGTGAATTCGGCGTTGCGGGTTGTATGGCAACGGAGGAAATTTGATTTCCTGCTTCATTTCTGTCGTCGATCTCAGCAGTTTACAGAGCAAAAGCTTGTTTGCGCTGTAAACCGTCTAAGACCATCCCGCGAACCATTAGCGAGTGCGCGATTTTGCCAGATTTGCAGGTCGAGCAGTGCGCTTTCCTTGTCCTAAATCCCGACTAGGTGCCGTTCCGTTTCGCACACTTTGTCGATTCGGATGATTGTTGTTTGTTCGCAAGCTTCCGCTCGCCCCCCCCTCACGCCCACTAGCGTTGGTCGCGTTACGTACGGTTTGAGTCCGGTCTGAGTTCCGAACAGGGCTCTTTACCCGAACAATCTCGGTGTCTCCACTCGTAATCTCATAGCGGGCGCCAGTATCTTTGCCTAAAACACGTGTCAAGTACGGCATCACTTCGCGGAGAGTGGCTTCCAAGGTCCATGGTGGATTAATAATAAACATTCCGCTACTGTGCAAGCCAAAACCATCCGGTGATGGACCACTAATACTCAGTGTCACGTTTAGCCAGCCATTGACGGGGATGCGTTTTAGGCGTTCTGGCAATTGCTTCGATTCAATGCGAGACAAAACTGGGTACCAGACTGCGTACGTGCCAGTTGGAAATCTCACCAGTGCATCCTCCAAACATGCGCGTACCTTGCGATAATCATCTTTGACTTCATAGGGAGGGTCAATTAGAACCAGACCTCGACGAGAAGGCGGAGGTAAGATCGCTTTGAGGCCTTCGAATCCATCTCCGGCATTAATCATAATGCGTTTGCCACGAACGATCTGACGTTCGCCTTGTTCCGCTTTGTGGGCTTCCAGTTTGCGGAAATTTTCACTTAAAATCTTAATTTCACTGGGATGCAATTCAAATAAACGCAAACGATCTTGCGATCGCATTACTTCATTCGCACAATACGGTGACCCTGGGTAGTAGCGCATTTTACCGCTTGGATTCATCGCTTTGACGAGGTTCAAGTAGGCTTGTAATGCAGCGGGTATGTCTTCCCTATCCCAAAGTGGTCCAATTCCTGTCTCAAATTCTGCATTCTTGGTCGCATAGCCGGTGTCCAATGAATATAAACCTGCACCGGAATGTGTATCAACATAGGTGTATGCTGTTTCTTTTTGTCCGAGATAATTCAGCAACTCAATTAAGACAAAGTGTTTGAGAACGTCAGCATGATTGCCAGCGTGAAAACCATGGCGATAGCTCAGCATAGTGGGAATTCCTGAAAAGATTGACGCTAACTCAGTTCTATTGAGTTAGCATTGGAGGTGCGATATAGAACGAATTTTACTCTGTTTGCGCGCTAAATGCTTGATTTAATGAAGATTTGTTCGGAGCACTTAAGGCAGCGCAATTAATCTCTTGTTCAATACTTATGTTGTTCAAGGGTGTCGACTAAGTGCCATCCACCCTTTTGCCGAAAATGATCAGGTCACGCTCGATGCCATCAAGAGTCGCGACTCTCGGCATATTCGCCCAGATTTGGAAATCGAATGAAGCAAATAAATTCATACTTGGGACGTTGTGACCAAAAATAAAGCCAAGTAGCGTATGGACTTTAATTTGTGGAGCAAACTGTATGGCTTGTTCTAATAAGTACCGCCCTAGGCCTTGGCGGCGCGTCGACTCATGAAGGTAGATCGATAGCTCTGCCGTTCCTGAATACGCAGGGCGTCCATAGAAATTGGAAAACGAAAGCCATCCGAGAATTTTTCCATTCTCACCCTCCACCACCCATAGTGGTCGTGTTTCAGGTGCATGATCGTGAAACCAGTTTAATCGGGATTCCACTGAAATTTCCTCGGTATCTGCAGTCACCATTCTCGACGCAATCGTCGAGTTATAAATCGCGACAATTTGCTCAAGGTCATCGAGGCGTGCAATACGGTGGGAAAAGTTGTAAACGGCTGGACGAGACATAATGGAATAAACTTAAATTTCAATAAAAGAAAAGCGCTGAACATAAACCGAGTTGTCAGCGCTTATTGAGATCAACAATACGAAACTACAGTGTGTGGGTTGCTCGCGAGGAGCGGATGGTAGCCCCGAGCACTTCTTCAACACGAGTTTTGACACGTATACCACTTTCGTCTTGTGGGAAATGAACCCCAATTCCTTGTGACTTGTTGTTCCCTGCTCCCGCTGGTGTGACCCAGGCGACTTTTCCAGCGATAGGATATTTACTCGGATCATCTAGTAAAGTCAGAATGACATAAATTTCTTCGCCAAGTTTGTAGGATTTGTTGGTCGGAACAAAAATGCCGCCATTTTTTAAAAACGGCATGTAGGCAGAAAATAATGCTGATTTCTCTTTGATTGCTAGAGAGAGCACGGATGGTCTGCTCGGCGATGGCATATTGAGGGGAATGCCAGGATCTTGTGGTAACTCAGCCATAATAGTGTCCTATTGGTACAACGTTTGATGCGTCGCGTTTCGCTTAGATTGAATTAAACGCAGAAGAATATTCTAACAGCATATCCTCCAAAAATAGTTTTCCTGATAATGGGTGACTAGCAATTGCTTGCCTATCCTGAACATTTTTAATCAATTGCATCAATTTATCCACATCGATACGACCTGCCAATTGAGCAATCGGGGTTTGCTGTTGCGGAAAATAACGAATTTGGCCCGTTTGCTTGAAAGAGAATACATCATACAGCCAGCGTTGCATCCAAGATACGGTGCGCGGCATATCCAGCTTTTGCATTTTGTCCGCTATTTTCAGACTGCTATCTATGTCTGGTTTTGCCAGCATTCGCAACAACTCATCGAGTTCTTTGAGATCCTCTGATTGAGCCAATGTTTGTGCGAGCAATGGCGCGCCTCCTTGCTGTGCAAGATACACTTCCGCATCTTTGACCCCTTGTGCTTGTAGCCATTGCAAGCTTTGGATTTTGCTCGGCATGCTCAATGCAATTTTGTGACATCGCGATAAGATCGTTGGCAAGAGCCGATCAATTTTATGTGCCACCAAAATAAATACGGTGTTTGGATTGGGCTCCTCTAGTGACTTCAGTAAGGCATTTGCTGCTGGCACATTCAACGCTTCAGCGGGATACATCACAACAACTCGTGTACCTTGGCGATGGGTCGAGATGTTCATGAAATTAGCCAATGCACGTATTTGGTCGATCACAATTTCTTTCGAAGGCGCCTTAGTCGATTTACTTGCTTTCTTTTCTGAGTTTTCGGAGTTCTCTTCGGCTTCCGAATTGGCTGTATCTTCCTCGTCCAAAAGCCCAGGGCGCACACGTCGATAATCAGGATGACTATACTGGTCGAACCAATTGCAAGATAGGCACTTGGCACAAGCGTGACCATCTTGAGAAGGCGATTCACATAAAAGTGATTTGGCTAAATGCTCTGCAAAATGTGCTTTGCCGATACCTTCGGGCCCGAACAACAAAAACGCATGCGGCATCCGAGCGCGCATTGCCATAATGTTTTGCCACGAATCCTGTTGCCAGGCAAATAGAGGATTGCTCATGATGATAGATTTAGCGTTTTGATGGACTTGTCGAAGGAGTCTCGACAAAAAACGAGTCGATAATCTCGCGAAGTTCCGTTTGGATTGCTTCGATACTGCGAGTTGAATCAATCAATCGGAAGCGCTGCGGAAATTCGCGTGCCCTCCTTAAATACTCGTTTCGTGTCGCATTAAAAAATTCACTCTTTTCTTGTTCGAACTTATCCAAGGTTCGTGTGGCATCGAGACGTGCTCGAGCAACATCAATTGGAACATCGAATAGCAGCGTTAAGTCAGGTTGCAAGTTTGGATGAACCCACTGCTCAAGTTGATTCAGTTTATTGATCGACAGTTTTCGCCCGCCCCCTTGGTACGCAAAGCTCGCATCAGTAAAACGGTCTGAAATCACCCAATTGCCAGCATCCAACGCTGGTTGTATGACTTGCGCAATATGCTCGCGACGCGAGGCAAACATTAACAATGCCTCCGTTTCTAGGTGCATACTTTCTTGCAGTAAGAGCTTTCGCAAGGTCTCCCCAAGTGGCGTACCTCCAGGCTCTCTCGTCGCCACGGGCTTGATGCCGCGTTGCTCCAAAAGATTTTGCACAAAGCCGATATGAGTGGACTTTCCGGCACCATCGATACCTTCAAATGTAATAAAAATGCCAGTTTGCCGTTTTGCTTGATTCATATTTTTGCTCGGGTAGTGTCATTGTTCGAGTTAATCGAAACGATAGTAAGTTCTTATTTTTGAAGAGGCTACTTTGCCCCAATTATCCTTATCGTTGGTATTTATTGACTGCACGATTATGTTCGTTCAAATTCTCTGAAAATTGACTGGTTCCATTCCCTCGCGCGACAAAATAGTAAGCATTGCTTGGTTCTGGATTGAGTGCCGCTTTAATGGCATCTTTACCCGGCAGCGCAATCGGCGTAGGAGGCAATCCAGCGCGGGTATACGTATTGTATGCCGTGTCCGTCGTCAGATCGCGCTTGCGGATGTTTCCTTGAAATTTATCACCCATTCCGTAGATGACGGTGGGGTCGGTTTGCAAAAGCATCCCGGCCCGCAAACGATTCACAAACACACTTGCAATCATCCCACGCTCTGCTGCTTGACCAGTTTCTTTTTCGATAATGGACGCCATAATTAGGGCTTGATAGACATCTTTGTAAGGCAATCCTTGTAAGCGTTTACCCCATTCTTCGTTCAATTGGTTAAGCATCGCTTGATGTGCTTGCTGATACACTTGAACATCACTGCTATTTTTGGCGAAGAGATACGTATCGGGGAAAAATAGTCCTTCGGGATGGGTATAGTGCGACCCAATTCGTTGCAATAATTCGGTATCACTGAGTCCAATTGTATCGTGTCGAATGGACGGATGGGCGTCGATTGCGGCACGCATTTGTTTGAAATTCCAGCCCTCGATAATACTCAGATTGGTCAAACTGAATTTTCCATCGACGATTTTCTTTAATATTTGCGCGGGTGTTTCTTGTGAAATCGCTTCGAAAGAACCTGCTTTGAGGCTGGTCGCCTTTCCGCTCACACGCGCTAAGATTTCGAATAAATACGGATGTAGCGGAACGCCGGCGTCTACCAATTGTCGCGCGGCGCTTCGGATGTTGCTCCCGGGTTTAATAGTAAATTCTGTCGCCTTATCAAGCGTGATCGGTGTGTCGCTCCAAGTTTTAAAAGTCCAAATGCCGATGCCGCCGACAATCAACACGAAAAGAACAAGGAAAAGAAGAATTTTTTTTAGAAAAGCCATATCAACAAGAAGATCAATTTACTGCGATAATCACGAAAAATTGTCGCCATTGTAAAGCGAAGCATTCCGCATTGGCAGAAAAACTGGAAAAATGGGTTAAACATGCAGACGAATTTGCGTTTTTTGGACAACGTCAAGATTTTGGACGTGGCAGACATCGATCCAAGTCGATTGAGCGAAGGCTATATTTGTGAATTAAATGATTTAAGTCTCGTCGCAGCGAGTGGCGAAGACGCTGCGACTTTTCTACACAGTCAATTGAGTAACGATGTTGCGCATATTAATGAAGCGCAATCGCGCTATGCTGCGTATTGCTCTCCGAAAGGGAGAATGTTGGCCAGTTTACTCTACTGGAAGAAAGGTAACGATATCCTTATGCAGTGCTCAGCGAGTTTGCAGCCAGCGTTTCAAAAGCGGCTCCAAATGTTCGTTATGCGCGCTAAAGTGAAATTGGAAGATATCAGTGCACAATATGTTCAGGTCGGTCTAAGTGGGCGCCAAGCTGAGGAATTCTTGATCGAGCAGTTTGCAAGTCTGCCGCAAGAAATTAATCAAACAATCAGCGCGGAAGCAGGAACATTGATACGACTTCATGATGCCTTTGACCTGAAAAGGTATCAATGGATAGTTCGGCGTGAACGATTTCAGGAAGTAGGCAAAGCGGTGTCGACGCGGATGATGTGTGTCAGCAATCAGGTATGGCGACTTGGAAATATTTTGGCTGGCGTGCCGCAGGTAATTGAATCAAGCAAAGAACAATTTGTCCCGCAAATGATCAATTTTGAATTGATAGGCGGAGTGAACTTTAAAAAGGGCTGCTATCCTGGACAAGAAATTGTCGCGCGGAGTCAATATCTAGGTAAACTCAAACGTCGGATGGCGATCGCCAAGATTATGGCAGACGAGGTCAACACTGGGATGGAGGTCTATTCGGACAACGATCCAAGTCAGCCATGCGGAATGATTGTCAATGCTGAGCGAGACTTTGATGGCAGTTTTTCTTGTCTTGTCGAAATTAAGCTAGTTGACCAAGAGGAAGGCAAAGTTCACTTGCATAGTGCAACTGGTAGCGTGTTACATTTCTTGCCACTACCTTATGCGTATCTCGATATTACAGAGTAACGAACAGACTGGAGTGTAGAATGGATTGCTATATATACTACAAAGCACCCGAAGCATCATCTCGTCAGGTACAAGTTTGTGTGCAGCGTCTGTTTCGCTATTTGCTTGATCATCATGCTGTGATGAATAATGCGCCATTACAAATGCCGATATTGCAACGACGCCCAGAATCCGAACATGGTGTACAGACGTGGATGGAAGTGTACCGAAATATCCCGGAAAATTTCGCGCACTTGGCGCAAGACGCAGCGATTGCCAGCGGCATTATTGAATTCTTGGTCGGCGATCGCCGACTTGAATATTTTATCGATGCCGACGGTAACTAAACATGGCTTAGTCTCGCTACTCTTAGCATCATTTTATTAATCTTCAACTTAATTGAATTGCTGCGCTCATCGCGTTTTCCGGATGCCAATTCAATTTGCATAATAAACTACATGTGAGTGTAAAAGACACTCGCCCAACTCCCTACTTATGATTAGAGATTTCTATAACAACAGTGTCGAACAAGAATGGACCAGATTAGATAATCGTTGGCTCGAATTTGAAACCAGCTACTTTTATATCAAAAATCACCTGACTCCCGAATCGAATATTTTGGATATTGGTGGTGGGCCGGGGAAATATGCTTTTCGCCTCGCCGCTGAGGGGCATAAAGTCTTTCTGGGAGACCTGTCAGAGAATAGTATTGCTTTTGCAAACGACTATCAAATAAAAACAGGAATTCAGTTGGCCGGCACGCAACAACTGGATGTTTGCGATCTCCGCACTTTCGAAGAAAATACATTTGATACGGTGATTTGTTTTGGCCCTTTCTACCATATTCAAGATGAAGCGCAACGTGAGCTGGCTTTAAAGGAATTGCATCGGGTCACAAAACCAGGCGGCACAATTTTGGTAGCATTTATTACGCACTATGCACCAATCTATGATTTTGTGAAGGGAAAACCAGAAGCAATTCTAAGTAAAAAAGAGCAAATGAAATATTGGTATAGCACTGGTACCTATAATCCAACCCAGAACAACAAGGGTTTTCCCACTGCTTTTTTTGCGCGGCCTCAGGATGTGCCAAGTTTCTTTTCGAATGAGCTATTCAATCCACTCTATATGTTTGGTTGCGAAGGCATACTCAATCAAAGTGAGCAGCACTTATTGGCTCAACCGGAGCAAATTAGAAATGCATGGTTTCAACTCAGCTTAGAATTTGCTAAAACAGCGATCAGCATCAATAGCTCTGAGCATATTGTGTTTGTCGTCAAGAAGCGTTGATGTCGACACTTGACGTTGTGAAAATGATAAAGCGGAGGAGAGAAGCTCTCCTCCGCTTTGATTGAATCAAACAATCTTTGGATCGTCAATTAACTGAGTTCTTCTAGCCGAAGTTTAGTCACAGTTCCTGTTACTGATGCCAAAGCCTCAATTCTCGCGATTGCCGCGTCGATATTTTTTTCTTGCGTTTGATGGGTCAGCATAATGATATCTGTGCGCGATTCACCTTCTGCAGGTTCCTTTTGTAGCATTGCATCGATAGAGATAGAAAATTCGGCCAAAATCTTGGTGACATCTGCCAACACACCAGGCTTGTCTTCAACGCGCATGCGTAAGTAATAGCTGGTAAAAACTTCAGACATTGGCAAGACATTCACATCGCTCAGTGCATTTGGTTGAAAGGCCAAATAGGGCACGCGATGTTCGGGGTCCGCGCTGGCCAATCGGGTGATGTCCACCACGTCAGCAATGACTGATGATGCGGTTGGCTCCGAACCAGCACCTTTTCCATAATAGAGCGTCGCGCCCACTGCATCACCTTGTACCAATACTGCGTTCATCGCTCCTTCCACGTTGGCAATTAAACGTTTTTCTGGAATCAAAGTGGGATGTACACGCAGCTCGATACCCGCTTCGTTTCGTTTTGTAATACCGAGCAATTTAATCCGATAACCGAGTTGCTCCGCATATTCGATATCGGTTGCTTCTAACTTGGTGATACCTTCAATATAGGCTTTGTCAAATTGCGTTGGAATCCCGAACGCGATTGAGGCCATGATCGTCAACTTATGTGCAGCGTCGATTCCTTCAATATCAAAGGTCGGATCAGCTTCAGCGTAACCAAGTGCTTGCGCTTGCTTTAACGCAGTTGCAAAATCGAGACCTTTATCGCGCATTTCGGATAAGATGAAATTGGTCGTTCCATTGATAATGCCAGCAATCCATTGGATGCGATTCGCTGTTAAACCTTCGCGTAAGGCTTTAATGATTGGAATGCCGCCCGCCACCGCTGCCTCGAATGCCACCATGACGCCTTTGTCTTGTGCCGCTTTAAAGACTTCATTTCCGTGTTTTGCAATTAATGCCTTATTCGCAGTGACGACGTGTTTGCCGTTGGCGATTGCTTTAAGCACTAAATCTTTAGCAATTTCATTCCCACCAATGAGTTCAACCACGATGTCAATTTCTGGGTGATCAACCACCAAGTTGCCATCGCTGACGATCTCAACTTCGCCCTTGACGATGTCTTTTGCGCGCTCGGTATTGCGCACTGCCACCATCGTAATTTCAATCGCACGGCCAGCACGACGCATAATTTCTTCTTGATTGCGCTTGAGAACGTTGAAGGTGCCAGAGCCGACTGTGCCTAATCCTAATAGGCCTACTTTGATGGGTTTCATAGATATCTAATTTAATTGAAAAAAGTTTACAAATTACTTATTAAGCTGTTTGACTGCAAATTCACCAGTACCATGGCGGCGGCGATAACCTTCAAGGAAACGCGCTATCCGTCCTATTGCATCGGTCAAATCGTCCGAGTTTGGTAGAAAAACCACGCGGAAGTGATCCGGTGCGATCCAATTAAAGCCAGTGCCCTGCACTAATAAAACACGTTGTTCGACTAACAGATCCTGAATGAAGGCTTGATCATCTTCAATGGGATATATCGTTGGATCGAGCTTAGGAAACATATACAGTGCTGCTTTCGGTTTCACGCATGAGACTCCGGGTATCGCAGTTAATAGCTTGTGTGCCAAGTCACGTTGTTTACGTAGTCGGCCACCTGGTCCAACTAGATCCTTGATGCTTTGGTAGCCACCTAACGCCGTTTGGATAGCAAATTGACCTGGAGCATTGGAGCACAAGCGCATCGACGCCAGCATATTTAAGCCTTCGATGTAATCTTTGGCATGTCTCTTTTCGCCTGAAATAACCAACCAACCAGCGCGATAACCGCAAGCGCGATAATTTTTCGATATACCATTTAAGGTTAGAAACAAGACATCATCCGCGAGCGAAGCGATGGATGTATGCTCTGCTTCATCGTACAAAGTTTTGTCGTATATTTCATCAGCAAACACAATGAGTTGTTTTTCACGGGCGATGTTGACGATTTGCTGCAATACGGAAACGGGATATAAAGCGCCAGTCGGATTATTCGGATTGATGACCACAATCGCTTTCGTATTTGGCGTAATTTTGTTTTTAATATCCTCTATATCGGGCATCCAGTCCGCACTTTCATCGCAGATGTAATGAACTGGCTTCCCGCCTGAAAGACTCACGGCGGCAGTCCATAAAGGATAGTCAGGCGCTGGCACTAGTACTTCGTCTGCGGGATTTAATAATGCATTCATCCCCATCACAATGAGTTCGGATGCGCCATTTCCGATGTAGATGTCTTCCATCGTAACGCCCTGAATCTTCTTCTCTTGGGTGTAATGCATAATTGCTTTACGCGGCGCGAACATGCCTTTTGAGTCCGTATAGCCCGCAGCACTTTGCATATTCAAAATCATATCCTGGACGATTTCATCCGGTGGTCCGAAGTTAAACACCGCGAGATTGCCGATGTTCAATTTAATGATTTTTTGACCCTCCTCTTCCATCTGCTTGGCTTTTTCCAAGACAGGGCCGCGAATGTCATAGCAAACGTCTGCAAGTTTTTGTGATTTCTGAATGGGGCGCACGAGACTGCTTTCAAAAAGGGAAATATAAAATGCTGCACTGCCGAATGATCCATTCTGCCCAATGCGACTTATTTTATCAATCTGTTTTACCAAATTATTTAAGGGTTTTTTGTATTTCAGGATGTTTTACTCTTGATTTTTCGATTAACAGCACAATTTAATCGATTAAATATCGCAATTCTCCGCAGGAAATCCGCATTGCTTGACGATCGCGCAGACACCAACAAACTCGGTGATCGAGCGACCACATAAAATTCGATCTCAATTGTGGGACGATCCGAAAAATTTTAGCGTTCGTAATTTGATCGCCTCATTACCTTACCGTCGCCATGCTGAAATATCTTCTCGAATCCATTGTCGAAGACAAAAAAAATTCCAATCAACTTAGCCTATTAGCTCAGCTGTTTGCGGCACTAAGGCCGACATCCGGCGATACAAGTTCTCAACTCCCTGCTCTCATTGCGGTGTTGCAAGAAAATCCTGGTCTAGCGGCAGGCTTACGTGATTCTATTTTGCAGTTGTTTGGCGAACGGCATGCGGTTCTATTACTCGCCACATCGGGGATTTACCCCGCGACCGGCGTGCTTTCTGAGTCTCTACGTCGTTTCTCCCATAAGTTATTGCCAGAAACCGACGAAGGTACACAGCTAAAAGATGCACTCAGGGAAATTCTGCACGCGAATGATGCAAAGTGGCTGGTCGAAACCGATGTGCGTGACTGGCAGCAAATTATTCATCTTCTCGACTTCTGTGCGATTTCACGGCATGAGAATAAGACTTCATTGTTTGCGGATACGCTGGAAGCCCTGCGTGTTGTCGCACATCGCATAGCCGCAGCCGGCTTGGAACCAGAAATGCTGCGAATTGATCCTTCTTTGGAGAATCATGGTTCGCCATTTTCTGGCGTATGCCAAGAAGCACTGGATCTCGCCAAATCGATTGAAATGCAATTTGGTTCGAAAACATATCATGTCGAGACATTAAAGATGGATATCGCTCAGATCGAGGTGTTGGTTGAGCAAGCACGAGCTACGATTGCGAAGATTCGCAAACGCGCACAACAACAGGGTGCGAGTTTTCAACTCACCTTTCATTTGCGACGTTTGCTGCAACATCTCGACAGATTGTCAACGCTGGGTAAGTTAGTTGCAAGCATCGCGCAGCGCGAGCAAAGTCAATGCGAAGCACAGATCGCACAACTTTGGAAAGACCTTGCCGTCGCCGAATGCCAACAAAATAATCTACGTCAATTTTGGAGGCAAAATGCTGAGTTGGTAGCTCTGCGGGTCACAGAAAATGCGGGTCGCAGCGGTGAACATTACATCACTGAAACTCGTCGCGACTACTTTGCAATGTTAAGAGCTGCCGCGGGAGGTGGTCTGGCGGTCGCGTTAGTGGCCGCGATCAAAATCAATATTGCAAGTCGTGGATTGGCTCCGCTCGCAGAAGTTCTTGCAAATTGCCTCAATTATGGACTTGGTTTCGTGTTGATTCATTTGTTGCATTTTGCGGTGGCGACAAAGCAGCCGGCAATGACAGCGAACGCCATTGCCGCAGCAATTGGTGAAATTCAAGATAATCCGCGAGAACGCCGTCGCGATCTTGAGCCCCTTGTGGATCTTATCGCTCGCACAATTCGAACCCAGCTCGCTGCGATTGTTGGCAATATTGGCTTGGCGATCCCGGTCGCAATGTTGATTGCGTATTGCGTGCTACAAATGAGTGGATCGCACTTCATTAATCCTGACAAAGCGAAGCACTTGTTGCAGGACATCGATATTTTAAAACCGAGTACACTTGTTTTCGGCGGAGTTGCAGGTATTTGCCTTTTTTTGGCGGGCTTGATAGCTGGATATTATGATAACTTGTGCAGCTATAGCCGCATTCCCGAGCGTCTATTTCGCTTGAAATGGGCACAACGTTGGTTTGGTGTTCCCAGATGGCAGCGATGCTGCGATTACATTCGTAACAATCTTGGCGTCCTCGCAGGAAACTTCTTTTTAGGCTTTTTACTCGGTGGCGCCAGTGGTTTGGGGGCATTATTGGGACTACCACTTGATGTGCGTCATACCACTTTATCGTCGGCCATGTGGGGTTATTCCTTATTCGCATTAGACTTCCACTTGTCATGGCAGTTGATAGTCACCACTGCGTTAGGTTTTCTTGGGATTGGTATGATGAACTTAGCGGTCAGTTTTTATTTGGCGCTATCGGTGGCTTTGCGCGCGCGCAATGTGGATTTCACGCAGCGTATCCATTTATTAAATGCGATTGCCCGCCGCTTTCTTCGCGCACCAAGGGACTTCTTACTCCCCCCTAAGGCTGGAAAGTGAATCCTTGACTAGATTCACAGCGAAGCGGTAATTGTTTTGAGCATCTAGCAGAAAAAAGCTACAATGCGCCAGCTTTTCCCTCGCTAATCTCTAGCTAATTCGGGATTGATTTTACAAAAAGACAAACCAACTTGCTATGAAGCTTCACGCCACCAATACACAACAATATCAAACAGTGACCGCCTATGATGATGAAGGCGTGGAATTCAACCTTATACGATATGAATACAGTTTAATCGTTTTGCCTGAGGTTGCGCCAATCGTGTTGTCAGTTTCAAATTTTGAATCGCTACAAGCTGAGCATTTTCGAGAAATTGCTGCAAGCAACCCGGATGTTGTTATCTTGGGAACTGGAAAAAAGCAGCGTTTTGTCCATCCAAAGCTAATTGCCGACCTGAGCGCACAGCACAAAGGCGTCGAGTGTATGGACAATCAAGCTGCATGCAGAACATACAATATTTTGATGACTGAGGGACGGAAAGTCGCGTTGGCCCTAATTTTGGAGAAAACATGAATTCGACTTTTTTGAAATCTCCCTACGATAGCCCGAAAACTTTGTGGGCGATCCTAATCGGTTTCTTGCTCGTCTGGTTTTATATGCTGGGTGCACGTACTTTAGTGCCTACTGACGAGGGACGGTATGCTGAAATGGCCCGCGAAATGGTCGCCACGGGCGATTGGATCACTTTGCGGCTGAACGGTATTAAGTATTTTGAAAAGCCGCCGCTCCAAAATTGGATGAATGCTCTCACCTTTAGCTTATTTGGATTGGGTGATTGGCAAGCCCGTTTGTGGACAGGGATGTGTGGCTTGATTGGCATACTTGCAGCAAGCTACACGGCATTCAAATTGTTTGGTCAACGCATTGCAATCAACACCGCTTTAGTCCTTGGTTCAAGCTTTTATTGGGCAGCGATGGGTCATATCAATACCTTAGATATGGGTCTTTCGGCTATGATGACGTTGGCTTTGTGCGGGCTCTTATTGGGGCAGCGTGACGGAGCGAGTCCTAAGGAGCAACGCAACGGCATGTTATTGTGCTGGGCTGGGATGGCCTTAGCGACCATGTCTAAGGGCTTAATTGGTTTTGTTTTGCCAGGTGCGGTGCTGGTGCTCTATACGATTTGGACACGTGATTTTGGTCTCTGGCTTAGATTGCATATGGTCAAAGGACTTGTCCTGTTTTTTGCGATCACAGTCCCATGGTTTATCCTCGTTTGGCAGGCAAATCCTGAACACCCGCATTTCTTCTTTATCCACGAACATTTTCAACGATTTACGAGTACTGTTCACAAACGGGGTGGTGCTTGGTATTACTTTTTCCCATTATTGATAATCGGTGTGGTACCTTGGCTCGGGCTACTATTGCAAAGTCTTTATGCAAGTGTTCGTAAGGAAGAGCAGCGTTTTCAATCCAAAAAAATGCTGCTGCTTTGGTCTGTATTCATCTTCTTTTTCTTTAGTATTTCAGGATCTAAACTTCCTTCCTATATCTTGCCGATTTTCCCCGCATTGGCAATCTTAATTGCATGCCAGATAGAGAAGTTGTCCTTCAATAGCCTGCGTTTAAATGCCGGTATATTGGGATTAATCGGGATCATCGCTTTACTCTTCACGTCTAAAATCGCGGGTCTGGCGAAAAGTGACTACGAGATTCCGTTTTATGCAGCAATGATTCCTTGGGCCTATGCCGCTGCGACAATCGCGCTTGTAGGGGGGCTTCTTGGATTTATATTCGTAAGTAAAAACAGGGATTTGTCGATACTCTCCGTCGCAATTGGTGCTTACCTCGGCGGCCAAGTTGTGTTTATTGGACACGATCAATGGGGAAAATATAGTGCGGGCGTCTATCATTTGGCAGCGATTGAAGCCGAACTAAAGTCGGATACGCCAATCTTTGCGGTCGGCCGCTACGAGCAATCTTTGCCTTTCTATTTGCGCCGAACAACAATCTTAGTAGAGCATCCAGATGAAATGCAATTTGGTGTTGGTATTCAGCCCGATTTATGGATTCCTAAACGAACTGATTTTTTTATAAAGTGGCGTGATCTGCATAAGGAAGGAAAAAGAGCTGTTGCATTTCTCAATCATGAAGTTTATCAATCCATGCTTGATAACGGTCTTCCGATGAAAGTCATCGGTGAAGATCCAAAACGGGTGATTGTGGCAATTCCACAGCAATCGGCTCTCATGGAGACGAAAGCAGATCAACCAACAACTCACTGATAATTCACTGACGATTAACTGATTTTTTAAGATAAAAGACATGACGACTAGCCAAGCATTTTTGCCGTTCACGAAACCGACGATTGATGAAGAGACGATCAGTGCTGTTGCTGAAGTATTGCGCTCAGGATGGTTAACCAGCGGTCCCAACGTAAAAGCTTTAGAAACCTTGTTGTCTGAATATTTTGGTGGTCGCCCAGTCCGCACATTCAATTCTGGCACCTGCACGATGGAAATCGCTTTGCGAATTGCGGGAATTGGCCCCGGTGATGAAGTGATTACGACCCCGAATTCTTGGGTCGCCACTGCTAACGTCATTATAGAAGTAGGTGCAACTCCGGTTTTTGTTGACATCGATCCGAAGACACATAATATCGACTTGAACCGTGTGGAGGCCGCAATTACTGACCGAACACGGGCAATTATTCCTGTTCACATGTGCGGTTTGCCCTGTGACATGGACCAACTATATGCGATCGCAGAGAAGTATAGTTTGCGAGTTGTCGAAGATGCTGCTCAAGCAATAGGTTCAACTTGGCGAGGACGTCGCATCGGGAGCTTTGGTGACTTTGCCTCTTTCAGTTTTCAAGTCAATAAGAATGTGATGACAGCAGAAGGTGGATGTCTCGTTTTGAATAATGACGAAGAAGCACGTCTGGCAGAAAAATATCGCTTGCAAGGGGTTTCTCGCTCTGGCTTGGATGGTATTGATGTAGATGTTCTAGGTGGTAAATACAATATGACAGATATTGCAGCCGCGATCGGTCTAGGTCAAATGAGACGGCTCGAAGAATTCAATACAAAACGACACCAGCTCGCGCAACATTACTTTGAATGCTTTGGCTCGCAATTCGAAGAGCAAACTGGCGCTGAGTTACCGGTAGCCGACTTTACCGACTCCAATTGGCATATGTTTCATATCGTTCTACCAGAGCGTGTTGTTCGCGCCAATTTTATGCAGCAAATGTTAGATCTAGGCATAGGTTTAGGTTACCACTATCGTGCGATTCACCTGTTTACTTTATATCGTGAACGCGGTTTCACCGATGGCATGTTTCCAATCGCCGAACGTATTGGCAAGCAAATTGTGACCTTGCCTTTGTTTCCTGCGATGAATGAAAGTGATGTCGAACGGGTAGTGTCTGCTGTAAAATCTTGCCTACAATAATTTCTCAGCAGAAAAATACAATGCATCCTGAACTTTCCGTCGTCATCCCTGTTTACAATGAAGAAGCGGGACTCGCCAAACTCTATGCTCGGTTATATCCCGCACTTGATAAATTGGCCGAACGTGGCATTCGATATGAAGTGGTTTTTGTCAATGACGGAAGTCGCGATCGATCGGCCGAAATTCTTTCGGATCAGTATCGCGCTCGGCCTGACGTAACCCGTGTGGTTCTATTTAATGGAAACTACGGCCAGCATATGGCGATTTTGGCTGGTTTCCAGGCGACTCGTGGTGATATCGTGGTCACACTGGACGCTGATCTTCAAAATCCTCCTGAAGAAATAGGCGCTTTGGTCGACAAGATGCGTGAAGGTTATGACTACGTCGGCTCAATTCGCCGCAAACGCCAAGACGCTGCATGGCGTACCTACTTATCCAAGGCAATGAATCGTATCCGCGAAAAAATCACCCGAATCAAAATTACCGATCAGGGCAATATGTTGCGAGCATACGGACGCAATGTCATTAATTTGATCAATCAGTGTCGCGAAGTAAATACCTTTGTGCCTGCTTTGGCCTATACTTTTGCAAGAAAACCAACGGAAATTGTGGTTGAACACGAAGAGCGTACGGCAGGAGAATCAAAGTATTCGTTCTACAGCTTGATTCGCCTCAATTTTGACTTGATGACCGGTTTCTCGATTATGCCTTTGCAATTATTTTCGATGCTGGGCATGGTCTTATCGGGCTTATCTGGGGCCTTGGTTGTGCTTTTGTTAATTCGGCGTTTTTTCTTGGGCGCTGAGGCTGAGGGGCTCTTTACATTGTTTGCCATTGCATTTTTTATGATGGGGGTAATTCTGTTTGGAATTGGCCTATTGGGTGAATATGTCGGCCGCATTTACCAACAAGTTCAAGGGCGACCTCGATTTGTAATTCAAACAATTCTCGAGGAAAAACCTGAGGATGCTGCCTAACATGAACGTTTCGATGACAGGTCAAAACACAAATTTAGGTCAAACAGCTGTTGTCTTTGCATATCACAGCGTGGGTGTGCGAAGCATTAAAACCTTGTTGGCGCGTGGCATTCACATACAACTTGTAGTAAGTCACGACGACAATCCAAATGAGACCATCTGGTTTGAGTCCGTTGCCGCCTTATGTCTTGAGTACGGAATTCCCCGTATCGCACCCGACAATCCGAACACTGCCGAAACGATTGACCAAATTAAAGCGATCAATCCCGACTTCATCTTTAGTTTCTATTACCGGAATATGCTTTCGGAAGAGGTGCTCTGTCTGGCAAAAAATGGTGCCTATAATTTGCACGGTTCTTTATTGCCCAAATATCGTGGGCGCGTCCCAGTGAATTGGGCAGTATTACACGGGGAAACTGAAACTGGAGTGACTTTGCACGAGATGACGGCTAAGCCTGATGCGGGAGCAATCATCGCACAGACTGCCGTCCCTATCTTGCCAGATGACACGGCTTTCGAGGTTTTTGGTAAGTTGACTGTGGCAGCTGAACAGACTTTGTGGAATGCCCTTCCTGCATTAATCGCTGGAAATGCCAAGCGATTAGAAAATAATTTGGCATTAGGTAGCTATTTTAGCGGTCGCAAGCCAGAAGATGGTCGAATAGACTGGAGCCGAACCGCACAGGAAGTCTACAACTTACATCGTGCCGTTGCCCCGCCCTATCCTGGCGCATTCACCGATGTGAATGGTCAACGTTTTGTGATAGAAAAGGCAAGGTTAATCAATCCTTTCACCACAAAAATTCCTGCGCATTTGCCGCAAGGCATATCTGTAGTGGATAATGTTACCTTTGGGGTTTGTGGCGATGGCAACGCGATTCAAATTTTGGCCTTGCAACTTGATGGCCGGACATTAGATAGTGCGTCGCTCTCAACTTTATTTGCTTGAGTCATTGCGCTTAAATTCCCTCGCCTACCACTCTGTCTGCCATGACGAGTGGTGCCGCTCCTAACCGTTTTTTTACATTTCAGAGAAATTATTATGAAAAAAGTCCTCATCCTTGGCGTGAATGGTTTTATTGGTCATCACCTCTCTAAACGTATTCTAGAAACGACGGATTGGGAAGTGTATGGAATGGATATGCAAACGGAGCGATTAGGTGATTTGATCAATCATCCACGTATGCATTTTTTTGAAGGCGACATCACCATCAACAAGGAATGGGTGGAATACCATGTCAAAAAATGTGATGTGATTTTGCCCTTGGTCGCAATCGCCACGCCATCTACCTACGTTAAACAACCGTTGCGCGTTTTTGAACTTGATTTCGAAGCTAACCTCCCAATCGTACGTTCAGCAGCAAAGTACGGCAAACACTTGGTATTCCCATCGACATCTGAAGTGTATGGCATGTGCCATGATGAAGAATTCGATCCAGAGAACTCTGAACTAATCTGTGGCCCAATCAATAAACCACGCTGGATTTATTCCTGCGCAAAGCAATTGATGGACCGTGTTATTTGGGGTTACGGGATGGAAGGTCTGAATTTCACTTTGTTCCGCCCTTTCAATTGGATTGGCGCTGGTTTGGATTCAATTCATACTCCTAAAGAAGGCTCCTCGCGCGTTGTGACGCAATTTTTCGGCCATATTGTTCGCGGTGAAAATATTTCTTTAGTCGATGGCGGCGCGCAAAAACGTGCATTCACTTACATTGATGACGGAATTGATGCTTTGGTTCGGATTATTGCCAATAAAGATGGCGTGGCGTCCGGAAAAATCTACAATATTGGTAATCCTAGTAACAATCACTCCATTCGAGAGCTCGCGACGATGATGTTGGAATTGGCCTCCGAATATCCAGAATATGCCGAGTCCGCTAAGAAAGTGCAGTTAACTGAAACTACTTCGACTGCATATTATGGTGGTGGTTATCAAGACGTGAAGAACCGCGTGCCAAAAATTACCAATACCTGTGAAGAATTGGGATGGGCACCGACCACCACAATGGCAGAGTCAATGCGCCACATTTTTGACGCTTATCGTAGCCAAGTTGCGCAGGCACGCGCTTTAATGGATTAAACAGAAAGCCCAGTATGTTTCATCTTGTAGGATGAAATTGGTCAAAATTTCCGTCAGAATTTGCTGAAATTAGCAGATTCTGACGATTTGTTTTTAAGTTCATAGTTTTCATAGTCATTATTGATGCCCACGATCGTACTCAAGATTGATGTGGACACCTATCGAGGCACTCGCGAAGGCGTGCCGAATTTGGTGCGCATCCTGAAACAACATCAAGCCAATGCCACATTTTTGTTTTCCTTAGGAAAGGATCACACTGGATGGGCATTGCGACGTGCATTTCGTCCAGGTTTTTTTAAAAAAGTTTCTCGTACTTCGGTATTAGAGCATTACGGACCGAAAACCTTGATGTATGGTGTTTTCCTTCCTGCACCTGATATCGGCCGAGAATGTGTTGAAGAAATGCGGGCGACTAAACGTGCAGGATTTGAGTGTGGAATCCACTGCTGGGATCACGTCGTGTGGCAAGATAATGTCAGGCGTCGCGGTGAAACTTGGACAAAAAAGCAAATGATGGCGGCTTATGACCGCTTCCAAGAAATTTTTGGTGCACCTCCTAAAACGTATGGTGCAGCTGGCTGGCAAATGAATCAGCATGCTTTTGCCCAGCTTGATCAGCTGGGTATTCAGTATTCTTCCGATACCCGTGCAGTACTAAAAGCTGACGGCTCCCTTTGCAATCCAGCAGCGGGGCCCTATCGCTTAAGTCATGATGGTAACCTATTCGATTGCGTGCAATTGCCGACAACCTTGCCAACGCTTGATGAACTTTTGGGCGTAGAAATAAATGGGCAAATTGTGACCGAGTCAACTATTGCGTCCACGATCCTCGGCCTGACAGCTGAACCGAGAAATCATGTTTTTACCATGCATGCGGAACTTGAAGGACAAAAACTCGCCCCCATATTGATTGAATTGCTCAACGGTTGGAGCGAACAGGGTTATCAATGTGTCTCAATGGGGCAGTATTTTGCCAATATTCGAGATCAAGAGCTGCCGGTTTACCCGTTGACATGGGCTGAGCTCCCTGGACGCTCCGGAGAATTGCTTGCGCTTGAAGCGAATTAATTTATCAAGCTTCTCCCCCCATCTTTATTTTCAGGAGAAATTTGTGTCAGAAAATCTCAATAGTGGCAATCACGACAGTTTAAGTGCTGTTGGTTGTGAGGTTCCGCAATTTTCCGCTGTCATGACAGGCGTGGAAGAATTTCATCTTAATCGTTACATCGGTAAGAAAATCATTCTCTATTTCTACCCAAAAGATAATACCCCTGGTTGTACGACAGAGAGCATTGCATTCCGCGACATTCACTCCGAACTGATCGCAAATAATGCGGTGATTTTTGGGATTAGCCGTGATAGCTTGCGGTCCCACGAGGGTTTCAAGAACAAATTGGGCCTCCCATTTGAGCTGATCTCTGACCCTGATGAAACGCTTTGCCTGATGTTTAATGTGATGAAAATGAAAAACATGTATGGTAAACAAGTACGTGGAATTGAACGTAGCACATTTATCATTGACGAGTCAGGTAAATTAGTGAAAGAATGGAGAGGCGTGAAAGTTGCTGAACATGCTCAAGCAGTATTAGATTTCGTGAGTAACCAAACCTAATTTGAATACCATTCGGAACCAATTGAAGGCCGTTTCGGAAGACAAAAGTGTCTTCTCAAGCGGCTTTTGTTTTTTCTTTTTTTACTTTTTTTTAAGAGGTTCTAATGCCCTTACCTAAAATGCCGACCAAACCAGCGGCCCTGCTTGCTCCGAAAGACTATCCTAAAGCAGATAAAGGAAAATTAAAGCCCACAACCCAAGCTGCGACGCGCAATGTCGTTGCGCCGAACAAAGTTCAAAAAGATACACCGCATGTAGTTACGAAGTCGAAATCGACTTCAACGACATCGTCGACCTTGTTAAAAGAAAGGAAATCGACAGCGACCTCATCGCCGATGCAAGAGACGATTTCAAATAAAGTCACGGCGCACAAATCAAAAAATAACCCCGCAAAATCCCCAGTCAGTAAAGCTGCCGATAAGAAAGGCATTACGAAGTTATTCGTGTTGGATACGAACGTACTTATGCATGATCCAACATCGCTATTCCGCTTTGAGGAACACGATGTGTACTTGCCTATGATTACCTTGGAAGAGCTTGATGATCATAAAAAAGGAATGTCTGAAGTCGCTCGGAACGCCCGCCAGATTTCACGCAATCTCGATGCATTGGTGAGTGGCATCAACAGTGAAGATATCGAACTCGGCATTTCTCTTGCGAAACTTGGAAATAAAGATGCGAGAGGCCGTTTATTTTTTCAAACGAAACTTCAAGGTGGAACTTTACCGCAAGGCCTCCCTCAGGGTAAGGCCGACAATCAAATTCTTGGGGTCGTTCGCGCCTTAGAGCAAGAGTTTCCAGGCAGGGCAATTGTATTGGTATCGAAAGATATCAACATGCGCATCAAGGCTCGCGCAATGGGATTACCTGCTGAAGATTATTTCAATGATCATGTGCTTGAGGATTCTGATTTACTTTATACAGGAATCGTGCAATTACCTGCTGATTTTTGGAGTAAACATGGCAAAGGTATTGAAACTTGGCAAGAAAATAAAGCAGGTTTAAGTACGACCTTCTACCGTATCACCGGTCCATTAATTCCGAGTTTGCTGGTGAATCAATTTGTGTACTTGGAGCCAAATAACGGAGAAGCCTCATTTTACGGGCAGGTGCGGCAGATCAACGGGAAGACAGCTGTTCTACAAACACTCCGTGATTATGGTCATTCTAAGCATAGCGTGTGGGGCGTGACTTCGCGCAATCGGGAGCAAAATTTTGCGTTGAATCTTCTGATGGATCCGGATTGCGATTTCGTCACTTTGCTTGGGCAGGCCGGGACGGGCAAAACTCTTTTAGCGCTTGCTGCAGGCTTAGCTCAGGTACTCGAAACCAAAACCTATAATGAAATTATTGTGACGAGGGTGACTGTACCAGTGGGCGAAGACATCGGTTTCTTGCCGGGCACGGAGGAAGAGAAAATGTCGCCTTGGATGGGTGCGTTTGATGATAATCTCGAAGTGCTCAATAAATCTGATGGCGATGCGGGAGATTGGGGACGGGCGGCAACTCAGGATCTGATTCGCTCTAAAATTAAGATCAAGTCCTTGAATTTTATGCGTGGCCGAACCTTCGTCAATAAATTCTTGATTATTGATGAGGCACAAAATTTGACACCAAAACAAGTCAAAACTCTAGTTACGCGTGCTGGTCCTGGAACTAAAATCATCTGCCTTGGAAATATTGCACAGATTGATACGCCTTACTTAACCGAAGGCTCAAGTGGTCTGACCTATGTGGTGGATCGTTTCAAGGGCTGGGCGCATAGTGGACATGTTACTTTGGCTAGAGGCGAACGTTCTCGCCTTGCTGATCACGCGAGCGAAATACTCTAAAATTCGCGATTCTAGGTCTAATCCCAAACAACAGAAAAGCGCAAATCTGTCGTGATTTGCGCTTTTTTTTATCCGAAAAGACTTCATTGTTGAAAATAAACTTTACAATGAAGTTTGAAAGTGAAGGCAGCTTTAGACCAATTGTCACCTATTCAATTTTGAGTGGCAATGAGTACTAAATTAATCAAATTGAGCAAATCAACGCAATACATTTTCTTAAATAGACAAAACTTGATTTGACTATGGATAACCTCAGCTCCGATGACGCTTTGTTTTTCGTTGAAGACGATACCAACGATGCGAAAACAATCCCCGCTAGCGAGCTAGGCGAGTGCTGGAATATTCTCATCATTGACGATGATCCTGACGTCCATTCAGCGACGATGTTTGCACTACATGGCATCAAAATTCAGCATCGCCCCCTACACTTCTTACACGCCTATTCCACTGCCGAAGCACGACAAATTCTGATACATAGCCAGGATATCGCGGTGATATTGTTGGACGTTGTGATGGAGAAAGACGATACAGGCTTGCAATTAGTTGCGTACATCCGCGATACCTTGGGATTGGCGGATGTACGCATTATTTTGCGTACTGGGCAAGCAGGATATGCACCCGAAATGGATGCAATTCGCGACTATGATATCAACGACTATAAAAATAAAACAGAACTCACCCAAGCCAAATTATTCACCGCGGTGACTTCGGCGGTCAGGTCCTACGAGCAAATCAAAATTATTTCTTCCAGTAAGCAAGGTTTAGAAGTCATTATAGGTGCTAGTGGCTTGTTAATGACAACCAATAACTTGAATGAGTTCACTCAGTTATTGCTTGAATATGTCTTTGAGATTCTAGGAGAGGCGCCGCCAGCATTTGTTTGCACAGCCAATTTCACCCATACACCGAGTACACACAATGTTGATTTTGCACCAGGATTACGTGTCATCGCATGCAGTGACCATTACGAAACATGGCGCGAGAAACCCTTTGTGTTAGTTGCGGAAAAATTAGAGCAGCACTTAGTTCAAGTCGCTCAATTCGAGCAGCGGCATCTCTTCGAAACCCATCATACCGTCTTATATCTCAGCAATCTCGCGGGCGCCACTCTGGCGATCTATATCAAAAAAGGATTGCTCGATCATCCTGAGAAAATCCGTTTGTTGCAAACCTTCAGTAGTAATGCATCGGTCTGCCTCGATAATGTAATGCTCAACTCTAAAATGCACAATTTAGCATTTTATGATCCATTGACAGGCCTAAACAATCGTTTGCAATTGCTGCAGAACATTCACCAAACTCTAAATAGCGTACAAAAAAGTGATAGTACTTTAGCTCTCATAGATATCGATCATTTTGCTGAAACCAATGATGCACTTGGCCATCAATTTGGTGATTATCTTTTGCGCGCAGTGGGTATGCGTTTAAGTAGCCATTTTGCCGATAATTGCAAAATTGCCCGTATTGGTAATGATATTTTTGCACTATTGGGCCACGAAATTATCGTTTCTCCTGGTGTCATTTTAAGTCTATTTAGTCGACCATTTTTCGTTGACCAGCAACGGGTTCAATTAACGGCTACCTTGGGCTTAGTTAAATTTTCTGACTATGAATTGACGGCAGCAGATGCCTTGAAGGATGCCAATATTGCCTTAAAGCGTGCCAAACTACACCAACGTTCAGGCTATTCCTATTTTACGCGCGATATGGGAGTCGAAATTCGAGAACGTGTGCGCATGATGCATGCGTTACGTGCTGCGTTTGAAGGCGAACGTCTATTTGTCGTGTTTCAACCCCAAATTCATATGCAGAGTGGCCGCGCAACTGGCGCAGAAGTCTTGCTGCGTTGGAAGACGGAAGATGGTAGTTTGATTCCACCAGATAAGTTCATCCCTATTGCTGAATACTCTGGCTTGATAGTTAACATTGGTGAATGGGTATTACGTACTGCATGTTTCGAACTACTGCAGATTCAAAAAATAGGATTACATGATTTTCGAATGGCAGTGAATGTCTCACAAGCTCAATTTAGTCATCCCAATTTTTTACGAAGCATCGAGCGCGCTTTGAGTGACACGCGAGTCAGACCCGACTGCATCGAATTAGAAATTACTGAATCAATGGCAATGACGGATCCAGAAATGTTAATTGCAACACTGGATCAAATCAAAGCACTGGGTGTTCGCGTATCGATCGATGATTTCGGCACGGGATTTTCATCCCTTAGTCACTTGCAAAAGTTAAAGGTTGATAAATTGAAAATCGATCGAGCATTTGTCAACGAGATTGTTGGTCATTCGGATAGTGGTGGCATTGCAAAAATGATTGTGCAATTGAGTCAAAGTCTCAATCTTGAAGTAATTGCTGAGGGCGTGGAAAATCTTGAGCAAGCACAAGCTTTACTATCGTATGGATGTGAACAAGCGCAAGGTTTTTACTACGCAAAGCCAATGCCGAAACAAGAACTGCTTCTGTGGCTTCAGTCTCAATCACATTCGCACTAAACTGCGTCTTCTAGGCCTTGAAAACAAACTCGCAGCATATTTTCAACGATTTCATCCGTGCTCATTTTGCTAAATTTCTGCAAATAATCAACAGCGGGATCACAGCTTCGCGCATAGTAACTAAACAGAATGACATCAGGGCTCAACGTTCGGCTGAGGTCCCCCGCTTTCTGTGCTGCGATGACTAATTTTTCCAATTTGCTGTTGAGCTTGATGACACGACCGACATAAGTTAGATTGCGCATCAACATTTCTCTTACAGCATTGCTGGTTGATGGTAAGAAAGGCAACCCCCCATCAAGCCTAACCCGCAACGCCCACTCTAGCAAGGCGGACAATTTTTCCTTGGCGCTGTACTCACTTGGAAAACTCTCAAGTTGCAGGCTAGCACCATCGAGCAGACGTATCATCGCCGCCCCCACAAGATCTTCTTTTGACTTGAAGTGCTTATACAAGCTTGGTTTGGAGATGCCAATTAGATTTGCCACATCATCCATCGTCATAAGGTCAAAGCCCTTACTTGCAAGGATGCTTGTCGTGGCATCAAGAATGGCATCCTCGCGCAATCGGAATGCCTGATCTTTAAAATTAAGTTTGCTAAATATACTCATGAGTATTAATATCTACTAATCAGTAGCGTTTTTTTCTAAACAGTATTAATATTAACACCGAAGTAGAAATTCAACAAATAAAACCAGTTTATTCGTGAATTGGTGATCTTGATTACATACAAAGGATAGGCATGTCAGAGTCACGTCAAAAAATTGCAGTAATTGGTGCGGGTATCTCCGGTTTGGCGAGCGCCTACTTTTTACAGCGCCAACACGATGTGACTTTATATGAGGCGAATACCTATTTGGGTGGGCACACTAATACGGTTGAGATTATTGTTGACGGCAAGACTCTCGTTGTCGACACAGGATTTCTGGTTTTTAATGATAAGACTTACCCAAACTTAATTACCTTGTTTGCCGAATTAGGTATCGATAGTTATGGCACTGATATGTCTTTCGGGGTATCTCTCAATAATGGTGCACTAGAATGGGCCGGTACCAATCTCGATACCGTTTTTGCACAAAGAAAAAATATTTTCTCCCCATCATTCTTGGGAATGATTAAAGACATTTTGCGGTTTAATCGCGACGCTGAGAGTAATCTGCGATTGAGTATCGAATCAGGCATTAGTTTAGGACAATTGCTGGTCGATCAAAAATACAATGCCGCTTTTGCTAATCACTATTTGATACCGATGGCAGCTGCTATCTGGTCAAGTTCGCCAAAGGACATTTTGGATTTTCCAGCACGAACGTTTTTACGATTTTGTATCAATCACGCCTTACTCCAAGTAAATGATCGCCCTCAATGGCGTACCGTACAAAATGGCGCGCGTAGTTATGTCAAAAAAATCGCCGCAACTTTACAGGATATTCGTCTCAACAGTCCGGTGACTTCGGTGAAGCGTGATCAGCAAGGTGTGCTGGTAACAAGCAATGGTAAGAGCGAAGTATTTGATCAAGTTATTTTCGCGACCCATGCGCCAGACACGCTGCGTATGTTAACTGATCCAAGTCAAACGGAATTGGCATTGTTATCGAAAGTACGCTACCAGCCAAACACTGCTTATCTCCATACCGACATCACTTTGCTGCCCCGAAATAAAAAGGTTTGGAGCGCTTGGAATTACATTGGAACAAGCGCAGACGCTAGTTCGACAACAGGTGCGACCCAATCAGTATGTGTGAGCTACCTACTCAATCAATTACAACGTCTCGACACAGAAACCCCTGTGATTGTGACCTTAAATCCTATTCATAAGCCACAGCCAGAGTCGGTGTATGCCCAATTTGAATACGATCATCCCGTGTTTGATCAAAGTGCGATCGACAGCCAAACCAATTTATCCAGTATCCAAGGTGCAAACAATACTTGGTTTGCGGGTGCTTGGACCGGCTATGGTTTTCACGAAGACGGCTTGAAATCTGCATTACGTGTGGTGAAGCAATTTGATTTGAGTCCTGCTTGGGCTCGCATCGATTAATCGAGAATGAAACAACCGTTACGCAAACATAAAGAGAACGAAGATAAACAATGGCATCGACACTAGTCAACGCTTTAGTAATGCACCAACGACTACGACCGGTCAAGCATCGTTTCGTCTATCCAGTTTTTATGCTAAAGCTAGATATTGATGCACTAAGCCAATCGTCGAAAGACCTTCCAAACAGCGCAATGTTTGGTATCAATTGTTGGCGTCCGATTTCGATTCATACGAAAGATTATGGTCCACGTGATGGCTCTAGTTTGAAGCAGTGGATACAAAAGGTTCTCAGTTCGCATCAGGTTCAAGAGATAGAAAAAATTGAGTTGCTGAGTTTTCCAAGAGTATTTGGTTATGCCTTTAATCCGATAAGCATTTGGTATTGCTACGACAAGCAAACTCAACTTCGTGCTGTATTGGCTGAGGTGAATAACACTTTTGGCGAGCATCACTTTTATTTATTGAGAGCCACCGAACATGAAGTGATCGAGAAGGACACCGAATTAATGAGTACGAAAATGATGCATGTTTCTCCATTTTGTGAGGTTAAAGGGCATTATCAATTTAAGTTCTCCGAAACTACGAATAGATTCAAAGTCAATATCGATTATTACGATGGCCAAGCTACATTGCTGCAAACTGCCATCATCGGAAAAACGCAGCAACTGACATCCGGTAACTTATTAAAGGCACTTTGCAAGCAACCTCTACTAACCTTTGGCGTGTTCTACCGGATTCATTGGCACGCGCTGATTCTGTGGTTGAAAAAAGTCCCATTTCACCGTCAGGTACACTTCACCAATCAACAGATTTCGACTGGCAAAACAATAAAACAGGAGCAGATTAAATGAGTTCAATTCAAACGACATCAAGTGACATGACGAACGATCCGAATGCGATGAAGACATCTGCTATACCGACAAGTGCGCAATTGTTTATTCGCATGCTCAACAAAATCAAGCATGGCAATCTCCATCTCGTTACACCAAATGGGGATGTAATGAAATTTGGGGATCAGCAACTATCCCAGTCGGTCATTTTAACGATTCACGATTGGCAAGCTTGTCGAAAAATTTTGCAAGGTGGCGACATTGGATTCGCCGAATGTTATGAAGCCGGATGGATTAGCACGAGTGATTTAACTGCCCTACTTCGCTTGGCAATTCAAAATGAGAATGCCTTGGACAAGGCAATTTTCGGCGGCAAGTTAATGGGGCTGTGGTACAAACTCAAGCATATATTGCGTCCGAACACACGCAAAGGGAGCCGCAAAAACATCCATGCGCACTACGACATTGGCAATTCCTTTTATCAATTGTGGCTCGATGCAAGTTGGACGTATTCGAGTGCAATCTTTTACGGTGATTACGACATCAGCTTGCAAGAAGCGCAGTACCGCAAATATCAGCGCATTATTGATGTACTGGGTTTAAAAGCGGGAGATCGTGTTTTAGAAATTGGCTGCGGTTGGGGTGGGTTTGCAGAGCATGCTTCGGCGCGCGGGATTCATGTACATGGGATCACTATTTCTCCCTCACAATTAGAAATAGCACAGCAAAGAATCCAACAAGCGCAACGACAAGATTTAGTCAAATTGGAATTGTGTGATTATCGTGATCTAAACGGTAGCTATGATGCGATCGTTTCTATCGAAATGTTCGAGGCAGTTGGCGAAGAATACTGGCCTACTTATTTCAAAACGGTGAATCAACGTCTGAAGGCAGGTGGCAAGGCACTTATACAAACTATTACGATTGACGAAGCGCGCTTTGAACGCTACCGCAGTGGCACCGATTTTATTCAACAATATATTTTCCCTGGCGGCATGTTGCCAAGCCCACCTCGCTTTATGCAACTGGCGCAGCAGCATGGTTTGCAAACACGCGATCAATACGCATTTGGCAAAGATTATGCGGAGACCTTGCGCCGTTGGAATCATGACTTTGAGAATAATATCGATGGCATTCATGGTCTAGGTTTTGGCACTGCGTTCCAACGAATCTGGCAACTCTATTTTTCTTATTGCGAAGCCGGCTTCGATGAAGGTCGCACCGATGTTTATCAATTCTTATTACAGAAGAGTGCGTGATGCGTAGCGCTTTTAAAATCCTGTTATTTATCGCCACGATACTGTTGTATCCGACAGCTAATGCACAGCTATGGAAGCAGCATTTGCCGCAGGCGAAGATCGTAGGTGGAGGAGAATTTCGTTGGTGGGGTTTCTCGATCTACACCGCACGAATTTGGCAACAAGCTCCAAACAAAGATGGTGGCCTAGACCAAAACGCAAGCTTCGCTTTAGAAATCACCTATAAAAAATCCATCAGCCGCGATCGCTTTGTCGATTCCAGTATCGATGAGATCAAGCGTTTGCATGGTGATAAATTTAATGCCGACAAGTTGAAAGTCTGGCGTCAATACATGGAAAAAGCCTTCATCGATGTTCAATCTGGTGATCAATTAATTGGGGTGTATTTACCCGGGATTGGCTGTCGCTTTTATAGCCAGCAAACTTTATTGGCGGAGATCCCCGACGAAACTTTTGCGAATGCTTTTTTCTCGATTTGGCTAGACCCTCGTACTAAAGATAACAATTTACGTCAACAGCTATTGGGTAACAACAAAGCAGTGACAGCAATAACTGGCTCATCGATGTGAAAACTTCTGCATTCATTTTCTATGGTTTACTGGGACTGCCTCTCGCGATGGCAGCCCTGCCTGTCTATGTGCAGATTCCGAACTATTACACCGCGCAGTTAGGTTTGCCCTTAGCAATCACGGGCTTAGTATTGTTCTTTGCACGTATGTTCGATACGGTGCAAGATCCCTTTATTGGACAACTGGTCGATAAAGTTGGATGTAGCAATCCTAGCTGGATCATTGCATCAGCTGTCATGCTATGCCTTAGTTTTTCGGGTTTGTGGCTGCCCCCTGCATTCGCACGAGAATCGAATACCTTATTATTGATTTGGCTTGGCGTGATGCTTAGTCTCGCCTATACAGCACATAGCATGTTAAACATTGCTTACTTGGCTTGGGGTTCTAGTCTAGAAAATCGAAATTTAAGTGATTCCGCTACCGATACAACATTGCATCAGTTATTAGGCGCATCCGCTTGGCGAGAAGCATTTGGCATGATTGGCGTCATACTCGCGAGCGTTATTCCAAGCTGGATCGTATTGCAAGATACCAATCAAGCTAGCGCGCAATTAAGTCAATATGTAGTTGTCTTCACTGGTCTAGTTGGACTCGCGGTCTGTGCCCTTATAGTTGGCGCAACTAAGCCACTAAAACGCAGCGCGCATGCTGTGATTGCATTACGCGTACTTCTTAAAAATTCACGCTTTCTCGCGCTGCTTCGAATTTATTTTTTTAATTCTTTGTCGGTGGCGATACCTGCCAGTCTCATTTTGTTTTTCATTAGCGATCGCATACAAACTCCAGAAAAAACAGCGCTTTATTTATCATCTTACTTTGTCGCTGGTGCATGTGGCTTACCTATCTGGATCAAGTTAGCTAAGCGAATTGGTCCGCAGCGTGCTTGGCAAATCGGGATGTTGATTGCAGTGCTGAGTTTTGTGAGTGCAAGTTTGCTTGGTGCTGGCGACAGTACTGCATTTATACTGGTTTGCATAGCTTCAGGCTTAGCGCTGGGTGCAGATCTTGCATTACCGCCGGTGTTGCTTACCGTGGTGGTGGATGATCAACAAAATATGGGAGCTTATTTTGGTCTCTGGTCGCTCATCGGTAAATTTACCTTGGCCTTAGCTGGCCTTAGTTTGTCGCTTCTTGCGCTACTCGGCTATGAAGCGCATCAAACGAACCAAATGAATCATGCCAATAGTTTGTTCGCACTAAGCTTTAGCTATGCCGTTCTCCCTTGCGCCTTCAAACTGATCGCGCTCTTTTTACTTCGTCAATTTTCTAAGAGCTTTTCATCATGATCAAAAAAATCCTTCTGACTTTAAGCGCAGTGTCGTTCACATTTTTTCTGAGCGCTTGCGCTATCACCGATGTGAATCACTATAGAGATGTTAAACCGCAACTCGATTTAGAGAAATTTTTTCTCGGAACAACCGACGCATGGGGTATGTTTCAACAAAGAAACGGCGCAGTGGTTAAGCGTTTTCATGTTGTCATCGATACCAAGAAAATCGGCGACGAATTAGTCCTAGATGAGAACTTCGTGTATGACGATGGCAGCAAACAACAACGCATTTGGCGCTTACGTAAAAATGCCGATGGTCGCTGGGTTGGCAAGGCAGACGATGTGAAAGGAGACGCCCTAGGCGAGCTTGCTGGCAACGCCTTCAAATGGCAATACACCCTGCTGTTACCGGTCGATGGTAGTGTCTATGAAATGGCGATGGACGATTGGATGTATCTAATCGATGAAAACACCATGGTCAATCGCGCCAAAATGAGTAAGTTTGGTTTTGAAGTGGGTGAAGTCACTTTATTTTTCCGTCGGAGAGGATGATGCGACTCCCTTTTTTACCACCACTTAATCGTCCGATTCGTGATTGGAGCGGACAAACGATATGGATCATCGGCGCTTCAAGTGGCATCGGTGCTGCGCTCGCCCAAGCATTGTTGCAGCGTAATGCCAAGGTGATCTTATCTGCGCGCCGGGTCGATCGTCTCAATGCCATTGCAGGCACCAATCCGAATGCCCATGTATTGAGTTTTGATGCGACGAATCAAGGGGAATGGAACAATGCGAGTGCGGATTTGCTGGCGCGTTTTCAATATATCGATTTAGTCATCTTTTGCGCCGCTAAGTATCAGCCAGAGCGCAGTTGGGATGTGGATGCGAATGATGCGGCAACAACGATTAAAATTAATCTTGAAAGCGTCTATCAGGGACTGCAATCGGTCCTGCCACCTATGCTTCGTCGAGGCAGCGGCGGAATCGCGATTCTTGCCAGCGTCGCAGGCTATGTTGGATTGCCGAACGCCAGCGTTTATGGGCCGAGCAAAGCTGCATTAATTAATTTAAGCGAGCTTTTGTACAGTGATCTGCACAAAAAGAATATCAATGTGTATTTGGTCAATCCAGGTTTTGTACAAACTGAACTAACCAGCAAAAACGATTTCGACATGCCCGCATTACAAACGCCAGAACAAGCAGCACAGGCAATACTTGAAGGAATCGCCAACGGAGATTTTGAAATTCATTTCCCTAAGCGCTTCACCTTAGGGCTCAAGCTATTTCAAATACTGCCTTATCGCTGGCGTTTTGCATTGATTCGGCGCTTTGTCCTTGTCTAATACAATCCTTTGAGAAAAAGAATGTCAATGGAAAAAGCGCCTAATAATAAACTACAGATACGCTCACAGAACACATATTCACCATGCCTACACCACTAGTACAAAAAATTATGGATTGGTACGCAAGCCTCAGTCCGTCTACGCTACCGCAAATTACCAGTCTCTATGCAATCGATGCACGATTCAAAGACCCGTTTAACGAGGTCGTCGGAGTAGAAGCCATCGCGAAGATTTTTGAGCACATGTTTGCAAGCACAGAAGCACCGCGTTTCATTTTTGAAGAAGTCATTGAACAAGGACAAAAGGTATTTCTCACCTGGGAATTTCACTTCGGATTGCGGGGCAAAAATTATGTAGTCAAAGGCGGTTCTATGCTGACATTCAACGAACAAGGAATGATCACCGATCACCGCGATTACTGGGATGCTGCAGAAGAGCTATGGGAGAAGTTACCGATTGTAGGTACTTTGGTTGGCTGGCTGCGCCACAAATTTAAGGTGCAGACCTGAGTCGTATTATCGAACGTAAATAGCATAAAAAAACGCCGCGATTTCTTATTCGCGGCGTTCACTTATTTATACATAGCTTCAAATTTCAATCGTTCGTTTCAATCATTTCCAATCCCCACGCAATTCTTTCACCTGCTGCTGCAATCCTTCAGGTGATATTTTATCGGGGTCTTGGGGCTCACCGACCACTAATTCCAAACGAGAAAATGGCCCGCGGCGGAATGAGCGATGGAAAGGATTACCCTTGTCGCGCGACAGCAAACTACCCCAAAGACCGCGTAATGCCATAGGAATCACTGGTACTGGTGTGCGTTCTACGATTTTCATCACACCGCCTTTAAACTCATTGATTTCACCATCGCGGGTCAATTTCCCTTCTGGGAAAATACACACCAAATCCCCTTCATGTAAGGCTTGCGCCACATCGATAAACGATTTTTCCATCAGCCAAGGATTTTCTTTTGCTGGCGCGATGGGAATCGCTTTGGCGGTACGAAATACCCAAGATAAGAAGGGAATCTTAAAAATATTATGATCCATCATAAAGCGAATCGGGCGCGGGCTATACGCCATGATGACGATCGCATCCATGTAGCTGACGTGATTACAAACTAAAACTGCTGCACCCTGCTCTGGAATTTTATCGACATTGATGCCCTTCACTCTATGCACGGTATGAATCAAAATCCAAGCAACGAAGCGCATCAAAAACTCTGGAACGACGCTGAAAATATAGATCGCCACCAGTGCATTTAAAATCGCAGTCGCCATAAAAATCTGCGGAATGGTAAATCCTTGCTTCAACATCAGCATCGCAGCTAAAGCAGCGACCACCATAAATAAGGCATTCATGATATTCATGCCAGCAATCGTACGTGACAGATGTTTAGGATCGCAGCGAGTTTGAATCAACGCGAACAAGGGCACGATATACAAGCCACCAAAAATACCTATCATAAAAATATCGAACAAGATTTTGTAGCTACCGACTTGATCGATAAAACTCATCGCCGTCACTGCCGCAGTGTTGGTGTACATCAAACTCGACAGATATAAATCGAAGCCAAAGATGGACAAGCCAATTGCGCCGAATGGCACCAAACCAATTTCCACTTTGTGTCCAGATAAACGCTCACATAGCAAAGAACCAGCACCAATCCCAAAAGAGAAAATCGTCAATAACAAAACAAAAACACTATGGTCACCGTGCAGATAATCTTTGGCATAAAGCGGAAATTGCGCAAGCAAGATCGCGCCATAAAACCAAAACCAAGAATTGGCTAATAGGGATAAAAAGACGGGACGATTTTTTTTACTGAAGCTTAAATTGCGCACGGTTTCAGTAGCGGGATTCCAATTGATTTTTAAATCCGGGACTGGTGCAGGTGAGATTGGAATACGTAAGCTAAACAACCAACCAATAATAGCAATGATAATCGTGCCGCCAGCAACTAGCTCTATTCCCCAAGGTTTATGTACCACGAGCATAGCACCTAAAATCTCACCTAACAGTATGCCAACGAAGGTTCCCATTTCAATGACACCATTGCCACCAACCAACTCATCGGCATGCAAATGCTGCGGCAAATAGGCGTACTTAACGGGACCAAACAAAGTGGAGTGAATACCCATTCCAGCCACCGCCGCTACTAATACCCAGATATTGTGTGTCATCCAACCAAAACCTGCGATCAGCATAATGACTATCTCTAGTAGCTTGACATAGCGTGCCATACGCCCTTTTTCAAACTTATCGGCTAATTGCCCTGATGTCGCAGAAAACAAAACAAAGGGCAAAATGAACAAGCCTGGAATCAAATTATTCAACAAGCCTACATCCATCGTGGTCCAAGTTAAGGCATCGTAAGTCAAGATCGTCAGCAAAGCCGTCTTAAACACATTGTCATTAAATGCGCCAAAAAATTGCGTCCAAAAAAACGGCGCAAAGCGGCGCTCTTTCAATAGGGTGAACTGGCTGTGTTGGCTCATATCAGTATAGGCTCGCAAGGACGACTATTAATAAAAAAACTAATTCTAAAGTAATTAGCTTTGAAATTGGCTTATTTTTCAACCTGGGAAGTTTCAACAACAAAAACAATCTAACTTGCGAGGAAATTACAAGTTTTTGTTCATGTGAATATGCTCAATACCTGCTTCGATAAACAGATCACCTTCACGAAGAAATCCTTCGCGCTGATAAAACGGTTCTGCTGAGATTTGTGCATTGAGTTGTACTGTTTGCATACCGCGATGTTTCGCTTGCGCCATCAGTTGACGCAATATTTCAGCACCAACACCACAATTGCGTGCCGTGTTCAACACCGCCATACGACCGATATGACCATCTGGTAGCAAACGTCCGGTGCCTATCGCTTTGCCTTGCGCGTCGTAGGCAACAGCGTGTAAACATTGCGCATCCATCACATCCCATTCGAGCGCTGCCGGAATTTTTTGTTCTTCAACAAAGACGGCGGTACGCACTGCTTGTGCATCAGTTTGCAATTCAGACCATTCGCCTAATTTTATTTGTATGTCGGGATTCATTTATATTCTCACTTTTATCGTCTTCCATCTCATCCATATCGCAATTATGGAATCAAGCGTACTAATTGTTTTCCGAGATTTTTACCTTTCAATAAACCGATAAATGCCTCTGGCGCTGCCGCTAGATTCGGAGCAATACTCTCTCTAAACTTCAATTTATTTTGCGCAACCAATATCCCTAATTCTCTCAAGCCTTGCGGCCATAAATCTAGGTGTTCAGAAATAATAAAACCTCGCAAGGTGACCCGCATACTGAGTAACATTCGCGCATTATGGATAGACATGTCGCCACCATCATAGCCTGCGATCATGCCACAAAGGGCAATCCTTGCAAACGGATTCACGCGCGCCAAACAAGCGTCAAAACTCGCACCGCCCACGTTTTCAAAAATCGCATCAATGCCATTTGGCGTTGCCGCTGCGAGCTGATCTTCTAGGTTTCCAACTTTGTAGTCGATACAAGCATCAAAGCCCAATTCATTGACCACGTACGCACATTTTTCTGCACCACCCGCGATCCCAACCGCGCGACAACCGCGTAATTTCGCTAATTGTCCGACCACGCTGCCGACCGCGCCACTGGCAGCGGAGACGACGATGGTTTCGCCCTCTTTTGCTTGCATAATTTGGGTCAGGCCATACCAAGCCGTCATGCCTGGCATACCTACTGCACCTAGATAGGCAGATAAGGGAATGTGGGTCGTATCGAGTTTGCGTAACAAGGTTCCATCAGAGACGCCCATTTCCGCCCAACCCATCATACCAATGACTTTGTCACCAATTTGAAATTGTGGATTGTTACTAGCGACAATTTCACCTACCGTGCCACCGATCATGGTTTCATTTAAAGCTTGTGGTGCCGCATAGTTCTTCACATCATCCATGCGTACCCGCATATAAGGATCGAGTGAGAGAAAATGATTGCGAATTAAGACTTGACCGTCTGCGATAGTCGGCACTGGCACTGTCTCCAGACGAAAATTTTCTGGTGTGACCTCGCCACTTGGGCGGGAGGCTAAAACGATGCGTTGGTACTGCGCATTCATATTCAATTTTCCCTGTTAATTAGTTCTGTTTTTGTAGGGCGGGTGCAACCCGTGCCGCACGTAAATCGGTCTCGCTTACACTATGTTCTGGCGGCGCGGGTTGCACCCGCCCTACGAAACTATGAAACTCTCAAGCTCAATCACTGCCGCCCATTTTCACTAGACCAGCTTTAGATTTCAGGCTACGTAAATACTTATACGTTCCCATCGCTTTCGCCACCAATTTATCACCGCTCCAAATTTCACCATCACAAAAACACATGGTCGTCGATTGATGAAAAGCGACACTGCACGCTTCAAGGCGTCCACCTACGACACCACCTGGTTGCAAGAACGTGGTTTTCATCTCGACAGTGACAACACCTTTTTGATCATCATGTAGAGAACGTCCAGCCATTGCCATCACCACATCAAGCAAGGTCATCAATACGCCACCATGCGTGATTTGCCAACTATTCATGTGGTGATGATGTAGGTCTAAAAACAAATTGGCTTTACCGTCTTTCATCTCGCCCGAAACGATGCCGAGATAGTCGAGGAAAGGATTTTCAATTTGCGAAATCACACTAGAATTTTGGGTGGAACTTGGGGTGGACTTTATGGGGAAATCAGACATCTTATTCATCACTAAAAATGGGGCTATGCCAATCACGTTTATAAAACTTCAAACAATCCAGCAGCGCCCTGCCCGCCGCCTATGCACATGGTGACGACTACATATTTAACGCCGCGACGTTTGCCTTCTAACAAAGCGTGTCCAGTGAGACGTGCACCAGAAACACCATAAGGGTGACCAACGGCAATTGCGCCACCATTCACATTTAATCTATCCATAGGAATACCTAGTTTGTCGGCGCAGTACAATACTTGCACAGCGAACGCTTCATTCAGTTCCCACAAACCGATATCATCAATGCTTAAGCCTGCACGTTTCAGCAATTTAGGAATCGCAAATACTGGTCCGATACCCATCTCGTCTGGCTCACAACCTGCAACGGCAAAACCACGAAACACACCTAATGGCTGTAAGCCTTTACGTTCGGCGACCCGAGCATTCATGACGATAGTCATCGCTGCGCCATCTGAAAATTGGCTGGCATTGCCTGCTGTAATAACACCGTCGGGCAATGCCGTTCTGATTTTCGATACTGCTTCCAATGTAGTGCCTGCGCGTATGCCTTCATCCGCATTAATAGTCACTTCACGCACCTGATGTTCGCCCGTGTCTTTGTCGGTCACGCGCATCATGGTCGTTACAGGAATAATCTCAGCATCAAATAGCCCTGCCGCCAAAGCAGCACTCGCACGTTGTTGACTGCGCACGCCGTATTCATCTTGCCGTTGACGTGAAATTTGATAACGCTTCGCAACGATTTCAGCGGTTTCTAGCATAGGCATATATACCTGAGGCATATGCTGTACTAACCAAGGATCACTCAGCATGTGCTGATTCATCTCGTTTTGCACACATGAAATCGATTCGACACCACCTGCACCGACAATATCTAGCTCGCCAGAAATCACGCGTTGCGCCGCTAATGCGATGGATTGCAAACCAGATGAACAATAACGATTGATCGTCATGCCCGGCACTGTCACTGGGCAGCCCGCACGCAAGGCGATTTGACGTGCGATATTGCGGCCATTAGCTCCTTCGGGAAAGGCACAACCGACCATCACATCATCTAGCTCGGCTGGTTCTAATTGAGCGCGACGCAACACAGCTGCTAAGGTAGGCGCTGCCATGCTGGCACTATGTGTCATGTTAAATGCGCCCTTCCATGATTTGGCTAAACCAGTACGTGCGGTCGCGACGATCACTGCGTCTGTCATATTGTCTCCGTATTTCTTTATGTGTGAATGCGTTTATACGTGTATGTGTGCGTGTGCGAGTCGAGGTGAAGTATTGAATCAATATTCTGCAGACAAGGATACTTGCGTGCCGCTTACCCTCAAGCGCGCGTGCGAACCTTGCATTAAGCTAGCTTTGTCGTCGCAATGACCAAAAGGGAGCCCAGTGATGACGGGCGTGGCGATTGTCGAACGCAAAAATTTCAACATCGCTGCAAAGTCATAGCCATTGTCTTGTGGTGCTAAGCGATAAGCGGAAAAATTCCCTAAGACGATCGCCTTTTGTTTTTTCAATATGCCAGCCATGTGAAGTTGCAGCAGCATACGTTCAACACGATAAGGATGTTCAGCGATATCTTCAACAAACAAGATACCTCCTTCGATCTGTGGGAAATACTCGGTACCTAGTAAATGACAAATCATTGCCAAGTTACCGCCCCATAGGGTTCCTTCCAGCTCAAGATCATGTGCAAAGCTGTGATCTGATTCAAATTCGAGCTGGGTTTTCCGTTCACGCAAAGCGCTTAAAAACTGATCTTGTGTAAATGGGCTTAATACTTCACGAGTAAAATCATTGCACAACATCGGACCGCATAAACTAGCCGTGCCGGTCTTTGCTAACATCGCTAATTGCAAAGCATTGAAGTCACTGTAACCGACCAGCCATTTGCCACTATTGGCAATTTTTTGTAAATCGATATCAGGCAATATGCGCGACAAGCCATAACTGCCGCGTATTCCCATCACGATATCCACTTCGTCATTGTCTATAGCTGCATGTAGTTGCGCCAAACGTTGTTGGTCAGTCGCGCCAAATCGTTCAAAACGATTTGCATGTTGGTAGTAATTGATGACTTTAAATCCGGCATTCTCTAGAGACTGCAAACCAGCGTCTAAATTGGTCTCATCTAAAGCAGCGCCACTAGGTGCAACAATGGCGATACAAGGATGCGTTGGTAGCGTTTTGGGAAAGGAAATTGGCATCGCTAAAAACTCGTCTTGAATAATCAGCGATCGATAGCGGCTATCATTCGCCTAGGTTGTCTGACTGAATACGCGATTCTACCGCGGCACGGCGACGCTCAGCAAAGAAATCCTTGAGTAGTTGTACACAGTCATCTGCCAACACACCAGAGATCACTTCGGCATGGTGATTTAACTTTTCTTCTTTGAATAAATCGACAATCGAACCACAAGCGCCAGTCTTAAAATCATGTGCGCCAAAAACGATACGAGAAAAACGTGCATGCATTAATGCACCAGAACACATGACACAAGGCTCTAAGGTGACATAGAGTTCACAACCAGGTAGACGATAATTACCAAGGACTTCGGCTGCAGCACGCATAGCGACGACTTCGGCGTGCGCAGTTGGATCGTGGGTCGCTATCGGTTGATTAAAACCGCGGGCGATGATCTCGCCGTCTTTGACGACTATTGCGCCGACTGGCACTTCGCCTGCTTGCCAAGCTAGTTTAGCTTGCGCGATGGCTTCGAGCATAAACAACTCGTCGCGATTATAAGGCACTTCTGTATTATCGATAGTAGTCGACATCCGGTGTTTAGCCGTCAATTTCCGCCCAGCAATTAGGCGTTTCGTATAGCGTGATTTTCGTCAAAGATAAATGGCGACCATAACGATCCTGATAGACATCTTTGAGCATATCGAAGGCGATTTTGGCCAAGTTTTCAACGGTAGGAACGCGATCGATTACCACCGTTTTATGTCCAGGCATGCTTTCTAAGAATTGACGCACCGCTGTGTCTTTTTCATACACAATAAATGCATGGTCCCAAAGATCGACCAGATGTTTATTGGCGAGTGCTTTAATATCACCAAAATCCATGATCATGCCGTTATCAGACTCACCGTCTTTTTCGACGACATCACCAGTCAAGGTAATCAACAAGGTATAGCGATGCCCATGCAAATTGCGGCATTGGCTGTTGTGATCGGGAATCCGATGTCCGGTGTCGAATTCAACTTTTCTGGTAATGGTTAACATGTATTGCCTGTGAATATAAGGTCAAACAGAACGTCATAGTCACGTTATGTCGACAGCTAATAAAAAATTATTTAAGGAATCTGCAGCAATTTATGTGTTTGCAAACTCAATTTCCATTTTGGATGCGCTTTGCAATAATCGATGGCTTTATGCAGATTGTCCTGCAATAAAGGCCCATCCATTGCTTGCAAATAATGATGGGTGAAATCGAGCGCCTCGTACGCCTTTAAATCCTGTCCCAACTGCGGAATCACGACCTTCAGCTCATCGCCTTTGCGCACCACAAGTTGCGAACCCATTTTCGGGCTGACACAAATCCAATCCACGCCAGTCGGCACTTCTATCGTGCCGTTGGTTTCTATCGCAATTTCAAAGCCCACATCGTGCATCGCATCGATTAAAGCTTCATCGAGTTGCAGTAATGGTTCGCCGCCGGTAAAAACCACAAACTTACTTGCCTCGTGCGTCTCTGGCCATAAAGCATTAATTCGAGCGGCAACAGCTTGTGGCGTCTTAAACTTGCCACCGCCATCGCCATCCGTTCCAACGAAATCGGTATCGCAAAATTGGCATACTGCCGAGTTACGGTCTTCTTCACGCCCGGTCCACAAATTACAGCCAGCAAAACGACAAAACACAGCGGGACGCCCAGCATGGGTACCCTCGCCCTGTAAAGTATAAAAAATTTCTTTAATGCTGTAGCTCAAAAGAAATTACTCCCACTCGATTGTCGCCGGTGGTTTTCCGGAAATATCGTAGACAACACGATTAATTCCACGCACTTCATTGATAATGCGATTGGAAACTTTACCCAACAATTCATGTGGCAAATGTGCCCAATGCGCGGTCATGAAGTCTTGTGTTTGAACAGCACGCAAAGCCACCACATATTCATAAGTACGACCATCACCCATCACGCCAACCGATTTGACAGGTAAGAACACAGCAAATGCTTGGCTAGTCGCGTCATACCAAGTTTGTGGTTTTTCTGCGTTCGGATCAACGTAAGTATTACGTAATTCTTCGATAAAAATCGCGTCAGCACGGCGCAATAAATCGGCGAAATCTTTTTTGACTTCACCCAAAATACGCACGCCCAAACCTGGGCCTGGGAATGGGTGACGATACACCATGCTATGTGGCAAACCTAAAGCCACACCCAATTTACGCACTTCATCTTTGAACAATTCTCGCAGTGGTTCTAATAATTTCAGATTCAAAGTATCTGGCAACCCACCGACATTGTGATGGCTCTTAATTGTATGTGAGCCTTTTTTGCCTTTGCCTGCGCTTTCAATCACGTCAGGATAAATCGTGCCTTGCGCCAGCCATTTTGCGTTCTTAAGTTTGCCAGATTCTGCTTGGAATACTTCGACAAATTCACGCCCGATGATTTTGCGCTTGGCTTCTGGATCAGTAACGCCCGCCAAATGCCCCATGAACTGTTCTGTGGCATCGACATGAATCACCTTCACACCTAGATTGTTCGCGAACATTTCCATGACCATCTTGCCTTCATCGAGGCGCAACAGACCGTGATCGACAAAGACGCAAGTCAATTTGTCGCCAATAGCGCGATGGATCAATGCCGCCGCGACGCTACTATCGACACCACCGGATAAACCGAGAATCACTTCATCGTCGCCAACTTGGGCGCGAATCGACGCTACTGCTTCAGAGATGTAATCTGGCATATTCCAGTCAGACTTGCAGCCACAGATATCATGCACAAAGCGACCAATAATCGCTTCACCTTGAATCGTGTGCGTAACTTCTGGATGGAATTGCACCGCATAAAAACGACGATCTTCATCCGCCATTGCCGCGATTGGGCAATTGTCGGTCGATGCCATCAACTTAAAGCCGGCTGGCATTTCATTCACTTTATCACCGTGGCTCATCCATACCTTGAGCATGCCGTGACCTTCTGGTGTCACGAAATCGTTGATGCCTTCTAATAATTTGGTATGACTGCGCGCACGCACTTCAGCGTAACCAAATTCACGTACCTTACCATTTTCAACTTTGCCACCAAGCTGCTCAGCCATGGTTTGCATACCATAGCAAATTCCCAAAACTGGCACGCCAGCATCATATACAGCCAACGGTGCACGTGGGGTATCGCCTTCAGTCACACTACTTGGGCCGCCAGACAAAATAATCCCAGCTGCGCCATAGTTGCGAATGAATTCATCGCTGACATCGTAAGGATAAACTTCAGAAAATACGCCAGCATCACGAACACGGCGAGCGATCAATTGGGTAACTTGGGAACCGAAGTCGAGGATAAGGATTTTTGAATGCATAATTCGAGTCTAATCATTAATGATCGTTAAAATTCAGGGCTTTACAGTTAAGAATGGCGAAACAATAAAATTATTTACACCTTACTTTAGAGGCTAATATCAGGCTGTTCCGGTTTTGCCTGAACAATATGATTGCCATTCAATTTTCGTGCAGTCAGCAAGGCTTTTTCCGCGTGGGCAACCAAGGCTTCAGGAACCACGTTTGGAAATACACTACTCGAAGCAATACCGACGCTTATCGAAATTTCCAAAGTATCCTGTTCGACAGTCTCAGATCGCGATACGATAGCTAGTCTGATGCGCTCTGCAACAGCCGAAGCGACGAGATTTGATGCGCCAGGCAGCACGATGAGGAAGGCATCACTCTCGAATCGTCCCAAAGCATCAAATGGACGAATACAGGATCGCATACGACTAGCTACTTTGAGTAAAAATGCATCGCCGACACTGCCACCAAATCGCTCTTTTATTACTTGGTATTGATTGATGCTGATATAAAGCAATGATAAGGGTTTCTCCGCTTTATGACATCGCTCCAACTCAAGTCCTAAAGAACGCGCTATTGCGGCCCGATTCCACATTCCTAATACGGGATCAAGTAAGGCATCACGTTTTAGATTGCGAACTTGCCTGACCAACTCACTGTACTGTGCCTTGATCGCATTCATTACTATCTCTCGTTCGACCATGACCGCCAAGTCTGCCAATAAGAGCCGAGACACATCATCAAAATCTCTTTCGAGATAATCGATCAAGTAGATATTTCCAATGCACTGATTTGCGCTATCAAAAATTGGATGCTGGGCGCAAAAAACAATATGGGGTTCCCCTTTAACAGAGGGATGAGTCGCCAAATCATTTTCAAAATTCAAATTCGTAAAAACACGAATTTCGTCACTAAACCCCAATGACTCGCAAAACCCAGCCTCCATAACAACCATCGATTGTTCACTTCGATCAAAACGTTCGCGTAAATTGCCAAAACTCACAATGCAATTTGCGACGTCAAATAATCGAACTCCTAATCGTTCAAAACGAGCTATTTTTGCTTCGAATTTTTCTGTATCAACACGTACCGATACGGAACCATCCGAAAACAAATCCATACGACTGGCACCTTCTAGTGGTGTTGCCATCCATTGCTCCGTTTTGAAAAGTTGTTGCGTACTTCAACTAAAAGAAGCTCATCCTTATTCTGCTCGGTAATTCGGTGCCTCTTTGGTAATTTGCACATCATGTACATGTGATTCACGCATTCCGGCCGAGGTAATTTCTACGAATTCTGCTTTTTCGTGCAAATCTTGAATCGATGCGCATCCACAATATCCCATTGAGGAACGAACGCCACCTACCATCTGATATAAAATCGCCAAAACGCTGCCTTTGTATGGAACACGTCCTTCAATACCTTCGGGCACCAATTTATCCGCATTATTTGCAGCATCTTGGAAATAGCGATCAGCTGAACCGTCTGCCATCGCCCCCAAGCTTCCCATACCGCGATAAGATTTGTAGCTACGCCCCTGAAATAAAATCACTTCACCCGGAGCTTCTTCGGTTCCAGCAAACATACTACCCATCATCACTGTCGACGCGCCTGCCGCCAATGCTTTCGAAACGTCACCGGAGAAGCGAATGCCACCGTCGGCGATACATGGAACACCGGTACCACGCAAGGCATCCGCGACATTGGCAATCGCTGTAATTTGTGGAACGCCAACACCAGCAACAATTCGTGTTGTACAAATTGAGCCAGGACCGATACCCACTTTCACGGCGTCCGCACCGTGCTCAACTAAAGCTAAAGCAGCAGCAGCCGTGGCGATATTTCCACCAATGACTTCAATGTGGGGATAATTAGTCTTAACCCAGCGAACTCGATCGAGTACACCTTTTGAATGCCCATGTGCGGTATCGACAACAATCACATCGACTCCTGCTTTAGCAAGTAAATCGATGCGTTCATCATTGTCCGCGCCAACTCCAACAGCCGCACCTACGCGCAATTTACCCTGATCATCTTTTGATGCGAAGGGATGCTCTGTTGATTTTTGAATATCTTTTACAGTAATGAGACCACGTAATTCAAAAGCGTCATCGACGACCAAAACACGCTCAAGTCGATGTTTATTCATCAAACGTTTTGCTTCGCTTAAGTCGGCACCTTCCTTAACGAACACCAGTTTCTCACGTGGCGTCATTTTTGCTCGGACTTCTGCATCTAGCTCTTGTTCGAAACGCAAGTCACGATTAGTGATAATACCAACCACTGTCTTGCCTTCTACGACGGGAAAACCACTGATGCCATGTTGATGGCTCATTGCAATGACTTCACGAATTGTCGTGGTCGGTGTAATCGTGATTGGATCACGTAACACACCTGACTCAAATCGTTTAACTTTCGCTACTTCGCGTGCTTGCTCTTTAGCAGTTAAATTTTTATGAATAATACCAATACCGCCTTCTTGCGCCATTGCTATCGCCAAGCGCGCTTCAGTAACGGTGTCCATCGCAGCCGATACGAGAGGAATATTGAGTTTGATGTTTCGAGTTAAATTCGTCGCAAGAGAGGTATCTTTGGGAAGAATATTTGAGTATGCTGGGACGAGCAACACATCATCGAAAGTGAGTGCTTTTTGAAGAAGACGCATAGTATTTCCTATAGGCGCAAAAGCAAATTATACAGAAAACTTGCCGATACGTCTCGTTCCATGTAAAACTGCACCTAAATTATTCAAAAATAATTCAATAAAAAATGTAATTTCAGAAACCAAACTGAGTAAATCATGCAAAAAAGTCGCTCCATTTTGATATCTAGCTTCGCCCTATCCATCCTTGTTTCACAATCGGTGTTAGGTCAATACGTTTGGTTAAACGAGAAAGGCGTCAAGCAATATTCGGATTCACCTCCACCTAAAAGTGTTCCTCGAGAAAAAATCATCAAGAGTCCGGGTAATGCACCAAAAGCTACCGAAGTTGCTACAGTGTCTGAGAGGAATGAATCAAATAAACTTGAAAAGCCTGCAACGATCGCAAGCAAAAATGAAGATTTCAACAAACGTAAAGTAGCCCGCGAAGAGGCTGAGAAAAAGGCAGAATCAGATAAGCAACAAGCGGAAGATAAGGAAAAAAATTGCACCCGCGCAAAGGCTTACAAGCAATCTTTGGACGAGGGGCAACTGCTGATGACGCGAGACAAAAACGGTGAACGAACCGTTTTAGACGAATCTCAGAGAACAAAGGAAATGGCAGACGTAAAACGCGTGCTGGCAGAGTGTAAATAACGAAGCGCCCCTACATTTTGCCTGATTTATGTTCGCGCTTAGCTCGATGCCGACGTGCACTCATCGGGTCCGCTATGAGTGCGGCACACAACTCTAGGCGGTCACCGTCACGCAAGCAGTAGGCTTCCGTCTTTTTTTTGCCAAATACAGCCCAAACTGCATTGCGCTTCAATTGAATGTCGATTTCAGCAGCCATTTCGACTGGAAGTTTGGCTATGAATTGTTCAATAGAACAAGTTGGCGAGACATGGAATTCAATAAGAGTCGGTTTGCCAGCATGAGGGCAATAACATAACTGAACGTGAATCAATGCGCTCATGGTTTTTGACCATAGACATGATCAGCACGCGAGCAAAATGCATCAACGAAGCTGTTTGTGATTTTCCCAAAAACTGGACCAATTAAATGTTCAAGTAATTTACTTGAAAACTCATAACGCAAATGAAATTCGATCTTGCAGGCGTCTGAACGTAAAGACGTGAATGTCCATACCCCATGTAACTGCTTGAAGGGACCGTCAACCAAAGTCATTTCCATTGTGTGCGGTGGCTTATTTAAGTTTTGCGTCGTAAAACTTTGTTTAATGCCATGGTAATTGATGGATAATGTAGCTTTTAAAGTTTGCTCCGATCGTTCTGCGACATGCACGCCTCCGCACCAAGGTAAAAAAAGTGGGTAGTCTTCAACCTTTTCAACAAGCGCAAACATTTGTTCAACACTATAGTGAACGAGAACATTTTTTTGAACAACTGCCATTATTTCAAGTCATTTGATATGATCACAACCTCGATTTTAACTGAAACACCGACTTGTTCCGCAATTAATCAAAAATTTGCGTCTTTCCTCAGCAAGTCATTACACAAATAAAAGTACAGCATGAGTATCGCCGACAATAAAAAAGCCTTTCATGATTTTTTCATCGAAGACCAATATGAAGCAGGGATCGTTTTACAAGGCTGGGAGGTAAAGGCTATTCGTGCTGGACGCGTTCAGTTAAAAGAGGCGTATGTCATCATCAAGAATGGCGAGATCTTTCTATTTGGTGCGCACATCGGCGCTTTACCGACAGCATCAACGCACATTCACCCAGACTCAGTACGCACCAGAAAATTACTCCTGAACGCAGAAGAAATTAAGAAATTAATTGGGAAAGTGGAACGTTCTGGCTACACGATGGTGCCACTCAACATGCACTATTTGAATGGCCGTATAAAATGTCAAATCGGGCTCGCAAAAGGCAAGAAACAACACGACAAACGCGAAACAGAGAAGGAACGTGATTGGCACCGAGAGCAACAAAAAATAATGAAACAACATCGACGATAAGTGGCGGACGATGATTTTCTCGCCCCGCCCGCCCGCGCGCGTTAGGCGGATCGCTTGTGAATCGCAAATGTTGTGACCGGAATTACCGTCGAAGATAGATTTCCTCACGCGCCTCGCGAATTTGTCGACGCAAAGCCATTCTTTCTTCTGGGCTTAATCGATTCATTTTAGCAAATGGTTTCTCGCCCTTCTCATCGATAGGAGGCAAGTTTGGGAATTCGCGCTTCAATGGACGGATAGGCTCACGATCCGCATTCCGCTCCATTTTGTCGTTTTGCCGTTCCAATTTGCGGGCGGCACGGAATTCTTGGAAATCACGAATAATTTGCCGACGATTTTCGACTCTCGCTCGATTGTCCTGCTCGCGTTGTTGCGCAATAGCACTCGCCTGTCCACTCACAATGAACACACTAGTTAGCGAAAACAAAATCAAACGACGTAAGCTACTCACAATAGGCAATCCACTCAATCTTCCATCACACTATCCAATACAAACTATCCATCCCACCGTTGCGACAGATGACAACCCTACGCAATCTACTCTGACAGCAAAATAATAAAAAGTTCCTCAATGACTAAGGTGTATTTTAAATGTCAGACATAAAAAAGTAATCGGTTTTTTATGTAAGGTCTGTAACACTTTGTAATCATGTCGAAAGAATCAGCGCATCTTCGCAATTTCACAGTAAGATTCGAGCTTTGTTAACCCAAAAGAAGAGCGGCAAAATGACGGATATCAAAGCAAGAATTTTGGTCGTAGACGACGACTCAAGACTACGAGATCTACTACGACGCTATCTAAGCGAACAAGGGTTTCAGGTCGTCGTTGCAGAGAGCGCTCAGGCAATGAATAAACTATGGATACGCGAGCGTTACGATCTGTTGGTATTAGATTTAATGCTTCCTGGTGAAGATGGATTGTCGATTTGTCGACGATTGCGTGGTGGTGGCGACAATACGCCCATTATCATGTTGACCGCGAAAGGCGAGGAAGTCGATCGTATTATCGGTTTAGAAATGGGCGCTGACGATTATTTGCCGAAGCCTTTTAATCCACGTGAATTGCTTGCGCGCATCCATGCCGTATTGCGCCGAAGAGTACCCGAAGAAGCACCTGGTGCACCAGCTGAACAAGGGCAGAGCTTCCAATTTGGTGACTTTGTGCTAGATCTTGCAACACGACACTTGAAGAAAAACGGTGAGAATATCAGTTTAACGACTGGCGAATTTTCTGTTCTGAAAGTGTTCGCAAGACATGCAAGACAGCCACTGTCGCGTGAAAAACTAATGGAGCTCGCTCGGGGCAGAGAGTATGAAGTGTTTGACCGTAGTCTCGATGTACAAATTTCTCGCCTACGCAAATTAATTGAGATCGACCCAAGTAATCCCCAATACATACAAACGGTTTGGGGATTAGGCTACGTATTTATTCCAGATGGACAAGGCAATTAATCCGAATCATGATGCGAAACTTTTTTCAACGTCTCGCTTGGTACAATAGTGGGCTGTTTTGGCGCACTTTTTTGCTGCTTGCCGCTTTGATTGTTGCCAGTATGTCTGCGTGGTTTATTAGCATTAAGCTACTTGAACGCAAACCACGTGCGCAACAGCTATCTGGTCAAATCATTTCAGTTGTCACCATCACTAGCGCTGCTCTGACGCATTCTGCGTCAGATAAACGCCGAGAACTGCTCATTGACTTAGCACGCAACGAAGGTATTCGTATCTATCTTTTGGAGGAAAACGATCAAATTGAACCCGCTGACGAAAATCCTATATTTGTTGAAATAAGAAAATTAGTACAACAAAAATTGGGAAGCCAAACGCGATTTGCTAAAAGTGTCAATGGCGAAATCGGCTTTTGGGTGAGTTTTAAAATCGACGAAGACCAATATTGGCTGCAATTAGAGCAAGACCGATTGCAAACGGAATCAGGGTGGCAATTTCTCGGTTGGGCAACCATCAGCATGGTTTTCGCTTTGATCGCAGCAATCTTCATTTCTCGTAGGATCAACCAGCCCCTTTCTAATTTAAGTGCCGCTGCAAGGCTACTTGCACAGGGCAAGCAGCCAAATCCTCTAAGTGAATCGGGCGCTCGGGAGATTCGTGAAACGAACACCAGTTTTAACCAGATGATGCAAGATTTGGCAAGAATTGAATCTGATCGCACGGTGATTCTTGCTGGTATTTCACATGACCTACGTACCCCACTCACCCGCTTACAGCTAGAGCTGGAGATGGCGGCACTTGATCCAGAGACGCGCAACGCGATGTATGCCGATCTCCAACAAATGGATAGCATCATCCAACAGTTTCTCGACTACGCTAAACCTTTACATGAATCAACATTTAATGGAATACCCATAAGCGAGTTGTTAGAGCGAATATGTGAAGAATTGAGGAATCACCCTGAAATTGAACTTAGTTCAGAAATCGAACCTGATTTATATCTAACAGGCCTAGAGATCGAATTTCAGCGTTTAGTTAATAACTTAGTTCAAAACGCGCTACGCTACGGGCGCAGAGATTTCAATGAGAAGGTCGTGATTGAAATTTCCTGCATGGCCCAGAATTCAGGACCGCTCAGCGGAATCGTCCTTATATTTAGAGACCATGGACCTGGCGTTCCTGAGCACGATATTCCACGTCTATTGCGGCCATTTACACGCGGTGAAGTCGCGCGAAGCCAAGCAAACGGATCAGGTTTAGGACTGGCTATCGTTGACCGAATAATCAAGCGTCATGGAGGGCACTTGAAAATGCGGAACCACGAACAAGGCGGCCTTGAAATTCGCATTGAATTTCAACATGGTAAAAAAATGCCACGACTCGCTATCTGACGGTCGTGGCATTTTTCTGCGCAAAGTTTGAATGTGAAGTGTTGTCTAGTCCTAGTTACTGCTTCCCATTTTTGCTTGCAATTGATAACTCATTTTCAAATCTTCCATGCGTTCGACAAGTTGATTTTGCTGCGCAGTTTCTTTTGCTTTAGATTGAACAACATGTTTTTCTGAAATGGCAATATTACTTGCCTGTGCTTGTAACATGCCCCAGCTTGCCGCACCAACCATTCCAATACTCATTAAGACACTAAACAAAACCGGCGAGCGCAAGCCACGGCGTTTCGCGATCGGAGTTATGTCATTCGTCTCAACTTCAACTGTCGCATCATTTAAGATTTCTTTAGCGCGATCGCACCATTGTTGATGTTTGCCTTGCTCGAGTGTGAGTCGGTCTAATAATTCTTGCGTTAACGCTTCTGCCGCTTGCTTCTCTGCTTCGATGCGTTGTTGCATTTCTTCTGCTGATTGCTTCTGTTGCTGCACTTCATTGCGCAAAGTCATTTCCAATTGCTTTGCATGATCCAGTAATGCTTGCTCCTCCAGGACCTTTGCCTGCGCTAACTCTCGACCGGCCTGCTCTTGCGCTAAGCGTTCTTGCATGAGTGATTTTGCCGCTTCTTCATGTTGAAGACGTTCCTTATTCACTTGACGTACATGCTGCGCTTCAAGAATTTGCTCCGCCAATAGTTTTGCAATACGTTCCTCCATTTGTACGTTATCACGATTCAATTGAACAATTTGTTCTTGCTCATCGCGATGCGAATCGAGTAACTCTGCTGCCAATTCATCTTGTTCTGCTTTGGCGTTTGCGGCCAAGGTATAAGCCAACTCCGCTTCGAATTTGGTTTGCTCACGCTCACTCGCTTGACGCTCAGCTTCTAAGCGTTGTTGCGCCTGAACTAAAGCTTGATGTTCGAGTTCCGCGCGACGTTTTGATTCTTCTAAGATCAACGACTCTGCTTCCAATTTCAATTCTACATCTCGCAATGCCGCTTGGTGACTTGCGTACAATGCTTCTTCGAGAGCAATTTGTTCCTCCTGTTTACGTGCCAACTCGGTTTCCACTTCGAGACGATTCATTTGCGCTTGTTGCAGCTGCAAACTTTCATTCACATTCTCTTGCGCGGTGTTCGCTAGCGCTTCGTTTAACTGAATCTGTTGCTGTGCCAAAACCAGCGCCTCATTCTCTGCAGCGAGGCGATTTTGGATGGCGATTTTTGCTTCCTGTTCGGCTAAAACTCGGCGCTCACATTCCTCTAAATAGGCTTGCTCGGTTGCAATACGCTTATTCATTTCTTCCGCTAAAATCTGTTCTGCGACGACTTTTTGTTGAATTAAACGAAGCTCATCAGACTCTAGGCGTATTCTTTGTTCCTCAAGCGATTTCAGTTCTTCCGCTTGGCTTAAACGTGATTCAACAATGCTTAATGCTGTTTTCTGTGCAGCAGAATGTTCACGAGAAGCAAGCAATAGCGCATTTTCAGCCTCAAATTTTTGCTGAATCAATTGATTCGCCAATTCTTCTTCCTCGGCGCGTTGTGATTCTGTTTCGGCTAACATGGCTTCGTAGCGCAGACGCTCATTGAGAGCGATGATTGCGCGCTGCTCATCTTCAATTTTTTGTTGAATCTGCGCATTTAATTGCGCCTCTAATTGTGCTTGCTCTTCGGCAGCAGCAATCGATTCTGCTAGAGATTGATTTTTCAACTCTAATGCTGCAGTTGCATGTTCACGTGCTTTACTTTCTTTCGCAGCTAAATTTAAGTAATTTTGTTCTTCCGCATTTAATTGCGCCAACTCGAAGTTCGCCTGTTCATCTTGCTTTTGCCGCAGGATCGCCAATGCCATTTTTTCTTCTTCTAATTTCTGCAAACGTTCCGCCTCGTCAATCGCATTTTTTTCCGCAATCTGAGAGAATTCCAATGCACTTAAGGCAGCTTTCTCTTTCTCAATTCGTTCCTGATGCAAGCTATGTAGTTTTAGCTCTTCATCGACTCGTTGCTGCATCATATCGGCAAAAATTTTCTGCGCGTCTGCATTCGCTGCCAATGCTTCATGTAAGGCAAGCTCTTTGCTCAACGCAAACTGCGCATGTTCCTCTGCTTGCGCAGCGACTTCGAGATTAATTGTTGCATTTTTCAACGCTACTTTTTCAATCTCTTGCTGTTCTTGGATCGTCTTGAGTGCCTCTTGCTCGATGATTACCTTTTCTTGCGTACTGGCGATTAGAGCTAAGTCGGCGGCGTGACGCTCTTGCGCAGTTTTTTCCAGCTCCGCAATTCGCTGCTTTTTTAGCATCACAGCCTGCCGTGCTTGATCCTGCAAATCAGCGTAAGCGTGCGCTTTGGCATGCAATTCTTGTTCAAATTGTTGTTTCTCCGCTGCGAGTTGCTTCGCTTTTGCTTCTGCATTTGCGCGCTCTTCAGCCAATTTGGCATTTTCTTGCTCCAAGGCGAGTTTCGCCTCTGCTTCTGCCGCAGCGATCCGTTCTTGTTCAAGCCGTTGCTGCTTCAACTGCTGATCCAATATCGCAGCCTCTTTTTGTTGCAACTCCAAGCTAGTGATTTCCTCTAGCGTCTTTAGGGCATTTTGTTGCGCCAGCAATTTCGTTTTTTCAATATTAGCCAATTCACATGCACGTTGCGCACGCAATTCGGTTGCTTCTTTGATCTGAGCTTCAAGTTGGACTTTTTCTTGGTTTTGCTTGATCAACTCTTGCTCGGCGCGGGCCCTATCCTCTATGGTTTGACGGATTTTTTGTTCGGATTCTAACCGCTCTTGTTGCAAACGAATTTCATTTTGTTCAGCTTCCACCTTCGCCGTTAATTCCGCGATTAAAGTCTGTTCAAGATCCTTTTTTTGTTCGATGAGCGCTAATTTGCGAGCTTCTTCCTTGCTTCGTTGACGCATTAATTTTGTCAATTCAATCGCTTCATTGGCTTTCGACTTCGCAACGCTTGCGGTTTGCCGTTGCAACTCTGCGTGTTCAGTCATCTTTTGAAAACGTAGTTGCTCCGCCTCTAAAAGTTGCTGACGAACTATTTTCGATTCTTTTTCTTTTTCTTGACGCGCAATGAGCATCTGAGCATGTTCTCGATCTGCTTTTGCTCTGGCCAAGACCTGCTCTGCCGCGGCGCGCTCGGCCTCTAATTTCTCTTGATTTGCCATTGCAGCATTGCGTTCAGCCTCGAGGCGAAGTTGTTCTGCTTTCGTCATCTCAACAACTTGACGTGCCTTTAATAATGCCAATGCAGCTGCTTTGCGCTGCAACTCTGCCTGTAACTGTGCTTGTTCGATTGCTTGACGTTCAGCAACGCTGCATTCTTCCAATGCTTTTTGTTGCTCCCACTCCAGTTTCTCTTTTTCCGCGGCCAATGCGATCGCTGCTTCTTCAGCCTGTAAGCGTGCGGCTGCAGCCTCTTCAGCGTCTTTCTCACTCGCCAGTCTCTCTTGCGATGCCAGCAGGAGCTTTTCCGCAGAGTCTGCACGACGCTGCTCAGTGAGTAATTTCTCTTGAATCAATTCTAGTGCTTTGGCTTCAGCTTCGACGCGATTTTGTTGCGCTTCCAACAGTGCTTGGGTATCTTGATTTTTTTGTACAGCCAATTGCGCCAACTGCTGACCGAGCTTGACGTTCTCTACAGTTTGTTCGAGCGCGATTTTTTCCGCAACAACTTTGGTCTCTTGCGCGATACGAATTGCTTGCTGCGCCTGTAATTGCATGCTCAAGACTTCGGCTTGCGTCGCTTCGGTTTTGGCAATCGTCTCAGCTTCTTCCTTTACTTTATTCTCCACCTCCACCTTCGCTTGAATCGCCTGCGCAGCACGTTGTTCGGCTTCCGCACGCAATTTCTCAGCTTTCGCCAATTCAATCACGCTTTTGGCTTTAGAATTCGCTGCTAGATTCGCCTGCTTTAAATATTCTGTTTGCTTCGCGAGCGCATCCAAAGCTTGCTTTTCAGCGTCAGCTTTCTCTTTTGCGAGTTGCACAGCTTCGCGCTCTAACGCAATTTTTTCTTTCGCATATTTTTGCGCACGCTCCTCTTCTTCTCGCCGCTGCTTGGCGATGGATGTGGCTTCCATTTCGGCAGTGCGCCGGCGTTTAGCTTCCTCGTTGGCCTGCTCTTCTGCCTCCAAGCGTGCACGCGCGTTTGCATCGGCATGTTGCTCCGTTTCGACGCGCATCAGTGCTTTCGATTGCAATTCTTTCTCTGCTTGAATTCGTGATTCTGTCGCGTAGCGAATCTTTTCCTCGGCCTCGCTACGTGCTTGTGCCGCTTCTGCAGCTGTTTTTTCAGCCAATTCACGACGTGAAGCAGCTTGGAGAAGTGCCTCTTCTGCCTGTAGACGCAATTGAATTGCGTCAGCTGCCCGACGTTCTGATTCCACGCGCGCTTGAGCAATCGCTTCATATTCTTTTTCTAAAATGGCGCGGCCACGTGCTTCTTCTCGCGCCCGAATTTCCAATGGTGTTCGACTTAAGGAAACTTCTAGGGCAATCGCTTCGGCTTGATCACGCTCGCGATTAATTTGCTGAGATTCAGTGCGAATTTTTGCCAACCGTTCCGCATTCAAACGCGCTTCACGCTCTTGCCGTTCACGTTCTCTCGCCTGTTCTGCGATTTTTGCGTCGACACGCGCACGCTCTATCGCCTCTTGTTTTGCCGCATAGGAGGCCGCAGCACGTTCTGCGGCCCATTGTTTTGCATTTTCAGTTTCAATGGCTAGTTGATCAGCCTCAACTTTTGCTTTGAAATTCAATTGGGTGTCAATTTTGATCTGTTCAAGCACCATTTTCTTCGCTTCTTGCTGGTTGCGAGCACGTAATCCTGCTTGAAACTTTGCTTCTTCCTGAAGCATTGGATCTATTTCGATTGTTTCTTCTTGAAGTATTGTTGCGGCTTCGGGTGAATTCAAAGCCGTTGATTCTTGATGACTGAGCGTTTGTTGACTCACCTCGGCACGTGCTTCGGCTTCTGCTTCTACTCTCGCAATCGCCGCACGTATTCCCTGAACATCAATGCGAGCGTGATGCGCAAAGTTTTCGTCATTTACGATATCTCCACCATCCATTTGATGGTCAGCAAGGCCCGCAGGCCCCATTGAGAGTCGGTTCAGAATCATTTGATTGTCATTCATTGCACACCTCGTGAATTAGTCGGTTCAGAGAGCTCGTTTCATCTTAACTCTTAGGTGAGACGGCTTTTACCTGACTAGCATTATCGACATAATTGCGTAAATCGATTCTTCAATAAGAATAGGTATTTGCCCGTATTTCGAGGTTTGAATTTAACTTGAATGCTAAATGTGGTGTGCAGGAATGAGCATATGCATAGAGAATCTAATTGATTGACTTTATCGGCAACTAATCAAAGGTAAAATCCTCATATTACCGATACAAAGAGTCTATCCATTGAACCAATATCACAAATGATTGAATCAAAATTACCAAAAGTTAAAACAACCATATTTGCCACTATGTCGGCACTGGCTCAGCAACATCGTGCCATTAACTTAGGACAAGGATTTCCAGATTTTCACTGCGATCCTAAGCTGATTGAAGAGGTCAATCGGGCAATGCTGGCGAACTGCAATCAATATCCACCCATGCCAGGTATAGAGCCACTGAGGAGCGCGATTGCGAAAAAGACCTATACTTTGTACGGTGCCAATTATGATGTGGATCATGAGATCACCATCACAGCAGGTGCAACTCAAGCCATTATGACGAGTATCTTGACAGTTGTTCGCCCTGGCGACGAGGTGATCGTGATTGAACCAGCCTATGATAGCTACATTCCGAGCATAGAGTTAGCCGGTGGAATTCCTGTACTCTTCAGTATGTCTTTACACGAAGGTCAATTTTCAATTGATTGGGATTTACTGTCCAAACAAATCAATAAGAAAACGCGATTAATCATTGTCAATTCCCCTCACAACCCCACCGGTGTGACACTCGAAAAATCGGATTATGAACAACTCGCTAATCTACTGCGCGGCACAAACATACTCTTGATATCCGACGAAGTGTATGAACACATGGTTTTTGACGGCAAGGCACATTACTCGGTCGCATCACATCCAGAACTTGCACAACGAAGCTTCATCATCTCCAGCTTTGGAAAGACCTATCATGTAACTGGTTGGAAAGTGGGTTACGTATTAGCGCCAAAGGCTTTAACTAAAGAGTTCAGAAAAATTCACCAATTCAATGTATTTACTGTCAACACTCCTATGCAATATGGTTTAGCTGCCTATATGAATGATGAAAGAAAATACACCGAGCTTTCGGACTTCTATCAAGAAAAACGCGACTTCTTTCGAAACGGACTAAGTGAAAGTAGATTTAAATTACTCCCGGTTCAAGGTACCTATTTTCAATGCGTTGATTATTCTGCTATTTCAAATGAAAGCGAATTGGAGTTTGCAAGTTGGCTGACAAGCGATATTGGCGTCGCCGCCATTCCTGTTTCTGCGTTCTATCAAGAGCAGAAGCAAAATCATCTTATACGATTTTGTTTTGCAAAACAGAAGACAACTTTAGAGCGAGCCTTGGAGCGGCTCATTAAAATTTAGATTGATTCCCCATTTTGTGGGACTGGTTTTTCTGCCCTTTGCCTTCGCAAAAAGGATTTTGCTTCAATGCTAATCCGACGCAATATCTCCTGCGATTCGCGTCGTTTTAGCTGCAGCTTCTGTAAACATGCGTTAGTGAAAAATTCGTCGAGGCAACTTGCCTCGCCTGACAGCATGCTTTGTTGCAACTGGGCTTGTATTGGCGCTAATTTAGATAATGCCAGTTCTGCAATTGTACGGCTTTGAATACTGCCAAAAGAAAATTCTTTGTCGAGAGATTCAATTACCTCATCGATTTTTGGCCCGTTCTGTGCAGCTGCGGACCCAAATGATCCTAGCAAAAAAGCAAACAAAAATCCACAAAGCAATCGCCACATGATTTTTTTGGAGTAGATCAATTTGTGCATGTCGTTATGTCAATCAGTGTTTAGTCTCGAGCATTGTTGTGATTTCACGTTGATCAGCGCGCATATAGTCTTTTGACTGCATTTCTATTATGCGTGACACGGTACGATGAAACTCATTGGACAAGGTTCCTTGCATATAAAGCAATTCTGGCGCGACTTCAGCCGACATAATTAATTTCACTTTATTGTCGTAAAATACATCAATCAACCACGTAAATCGTCTCGCCTCTGAAGACATACCCGCTGACATTTGTGGAATCGATGACAAAATGACTGTATGGAAGCGACTGGCAATTTCTAAATAATCATTTTGAGAACGGGGTCCGCCGCATAAGGTTGCAAAATCGAACCAAATTGTGGTGCCTGCTCGTCGCAACGACTTAAGCCGACGACCTTCAATGTCAACATGGGGATCTTCGTCTTTCGTTTCTGCCAATTTCGCATAGGCGGCCCTCAAGGCATCATCAGTCGAAGCACCAAGGGGCGTCAAATATGCCTCGACTTGCTCCAAAGCGCGCTTGCGATAATCATTGCCTGAATCAACATTCATCACATCAAGCCGCTCGTGCAGCAGCGCTATTGTTGGCAACATTCTGTCTCGATGGAGGCCATCTGGATAAAGCGTGTCAGGATGATAATTCGATGTCATGACAAATGATACGCCATTATCAAACAAGGCTTTCATCAAGTTGTAGAGCAACATGGCATCTGCAACATCGGACACATGGAATTCATCAAAGCAAATCAAACGATATTTCTTAGCAATCCTCGACGCTACCTCATTTAATGGATCGGCAACACCTCGGAGCTCATCAAGCTCCCGGTGGACAGCACGCATAAATTCATGAAAATGTAATCGGGTTTTTCGTACAACGGGTACAACGGAATAAAAACTATCCATTAGGAAAGATTTACCGCGACCAACGCCACCCCACATATAGACACCACGTGGGACTTCAGGGCGACTAATGAGTCGGATCAATCGATTTGAACGCTTTGATTTAAATTCAACCCACTCGTCATAAGCTTGTTGCAAGCGATCCACCGCACGTTTTTGCGCAGCATCGGCTTGAAATCCTCGCTCGGAGATAGCATGCTGATAGAACTCGTTGACATTCATTTGATTACACAGAAAAGGAATTACACAAACCGCAGAGGCGCAGCGCACGCCGAGAAATCAATTAATTTTCTCGACGTATGCTGCGCCTCTGCGGCTGAACTTTTTTCTAAGGAATTAGAAAAAATTAAAACAAATTATCAGAAGTTCAAAGAGCGCTTATCAACTGCTAACGCAGCTTCTTTCGTCGCTTCGGACAAAGATGGGTGTGCATGGCAAATACGTGCGATATCTTCGGAAGAAGCACGGAATTCCATTGCCACAACGGCTTCAGAAATCAATTCAGATGCCATAGGGCCAACAATATGAACGCCCAAGATTTCATCTGTCGTTGCATCAGCCAAGAATTTCACCATACCAGAGGTATCACCTAATGCGCGTGCACGACCATTCGCCATGAACGGGAATGTACCTGCTTTGTAAGCAACACCATCCGCTTTCAATTGCTGCTCTGTGCGGCCAACCCATGCGATTTCTGGTGAAGTGTAGATGACCCAAGGAATCGTATTGAAATTGACGTGACCATGTTGACCAGCGATACGTTCCGCGACGGCAACGCCCTCTTCTTCCGCTTTGTGTGCGAGCATAGGTCCGCGAACAACGTCACCCACCGCCCATACATTTGCCAAATTCGTTTTGCAATCACCATCGACAGCGATGAAACCACGTTCATCCAAAGCCAAGCCAACTGCTTCTGCATTCAAACCATTGGTGTTCGGCGTACGACCAATCGAAATGATTAGTTTGTCGAATACGGCCTTGTGCTCTGTGCCTTTATCATCGGTGTAATTGACTGTGACATCATTTGCACCTTTAACGATTTCGCCGATCTTGACACCAAGATTAATAGACAATCCTTGTTTGACGAACAATTTGTGCGCTTCTTTCGCGATTTGCTCGTCGACCGCGCCCAAGAATGTTGGCAATGCTTCGAGCACGGTGACTTCAGCACCGCATCGACGCCAAACGCTACCCATTTCCAAACCAATTACGCCGGCACCGATCACACCCAATTTTTTCGGTACTGCTGAGATTTTCAATGCACCGTCATTCGACAAAATCAATTCTTCATCAAACGCTGCACCTGGTAAAGAACGTGCATTCGAACCTGTTGCAACGATAACGTGTTTACCCGTAATCGTCTCTTCCGCCTTGCCCGCCACTTTGATTTCATAAGCGCCATCAGCAGCTTTCACAAACGAGCCATGACCGTGGAAGAATGTCACTTTATTCTTTTTGAATAAGTAGACGATCCCGTCATTGTTTTGCTTCACGATGGTGTCTTTACGTTTCAGCATTTTCGCTACATCTAACTCCAAGCCACTCACACTGATACCGTGATCGGCAAAAGCGTGACCAGCGTGTTCATAGTGCTCTGAAGATTGCAACAATGCTTTTGACGGAATGCAGCCGACATTAGTACAGGTACCGCCTGGTGCAGGACCACCTTTGTCGTTAGTCCACGCGTCGATACAAGCTGTTGAAAAACCTAATTGTGCCGCGCGAATCGCAGCGATATAACCACCAGGACCGCCGCCGATAACGACGACATCAAATTGTTTGCTCATAGTCTTACCTTGTCAGGTTTACTTTTCAATAAATAATGGGGAATGAGCGCAGTCTGTTTTTATCTAACAAAACTTCTGCGCTCATTAAAACGAACTTAGTCTTCTTCTGGAATAAAGATCCACGCCAGCAAATAGAAAATAATGCCGAAACCAAAGCAGGCAACGAAGATCACAAAAACCAAACGCCAAATCCATGACTGCATGCCAGTGAATTTACCGAGGCCGCCGCAAACGCCACCTATCCATTGGTCTGTTTTTGAACGGCGTAAATCATTCAACTGCGCGAATGGATTTTCCGCATTTGAATTGCTAGCCGAATTTCCGGTATTACCCGCATTCAATCCAGCTAATAATTTTTCTTTGGCCTGTGCAAACTCAGCATCAGTCAGTGCGCCCGACTGATGCAGTTTGTGCAGACGATCAATTTCGTCAGCAATATTCATAGGGTGCGGGCTCTTTATCGAGAGATTAGAGGTCTAACAACAAGCGCGCTGGATCTTCCAGTGCTTCTTTCATCGCGACCAAACCAAGAACCGCTTCACGACCGTCGATGATACGGTGATCGTAAGACATTGCTAAGTAGTTCATAGGACGAACAACGATTTGACCGTTTTCAACCACAGCGCGATCTTTCGTCGCATGCACGCCCAAGATAGCGGATTGTGGTGGATTGATGATCGGTGTCGATAACATGGAGCCGAAAGTACCACCGTTGGAGATAGAGAAAGTACCGCCAGTCAAATCGTCCAAAGTCAATTTACCGTCTTTTGCTTTAGCTCCGAATTCACCGATTTTCTTTTCAATTTCAGCAATCGTCATTTGATCTGCATTACGCAAAATTGGTACCACCAAACCGCGTGGTGAACCTACTGCGATACCAATATCAAAGTAGCCGTGGTACACGATGTCATTGCCATCAACCGACGCGTTCAAAATTGGATATTTCTTCAAAGCGGCAACTGCTGCTTTAACGAAGAAAGACATAAAGCCCAATTTCACGCCGTGTTCTTTTTCAAACTTGTCTTTGTACTTGTTACGCAAGTCCATGACTGGCGCCATATTGACTTCATTAAATGTCGTCAAAATCGCATTTGTTGACTGTGATTGCACCAAACGCTCTGCAATACGTGCACGCAAACGGCTCATAGGAACGCGTTCTTCTGGACGATCGCCAAGATTAGCAACCGCTGGCGCTGCAACTTGTTGCAAAGCTGGTTTCGCTGCTACGGGAGCGGCCAAAGGCGCAACCGCTGGCGCCGCTTTACCTGCAACCGCAGCCAATGCATCACCTTTTGTTACGCGACCATCTTTACCCGTACCATCAACCGCACCGGCAGACAAATTGTTTTCTGCCAAAATTTTTGCAGCAGCAGGCATTGCGATACCCGCAGCGGAACTTGCGCTAGCAGCAGCGACTGGGGCTGCTGCGACTGCGACTGGAGCGGCAGCAGCAGGAGCGGATGCACCAGCACTTGCTTCCGTATCCAACATCGCAATCACTTCACCAGCAACGACTGTACTGCCATCACCTTTGATAATTTGTGTGATTACGCCTGCGCCTGGCGCCGGTAATTCCAGCACCACTTTGTCCGTTTCAACGTCAACTAAATTTTCGTCGCGGCTAACTGCTTCACCGACTTTTTTATGCCAAGAGAGCAAAGTCGCTTCAGCGACAGATTCAGATAACTGAGGAACTTTTACTTCGATAATTGCCATGTTTATTCTCCGTGTAGGATGTCTATGTCTAATTCGGCACTGCGCTTTCTTTATTATTGGCAGTGCCGCCTAGGATTATTTGGTCAAGATATAGCCCTTGAGTTTTGAAAAGGCTGCATCAAGCAATGCTTTTTGTTGCGCATAGTGCTTGTCGTAGTAACCGACTGCTGGCGATGCACTCGCAGGACGACCTGCGTAAGCAAGCTTCTGACCTTCATCCAAACTTTCAAAGATATTGTGTTGAATTTGGAACCATGGGCCTTGATTTTGTGGTTCATCTTGTGCCCAAACCAATTCCACCATGTTCGGGAATTTCTTCAATTCCGCGACAAAACTCTTATGTGGGAATGGGTAGAGTTGTTCCACACGAATAATCGCAGTATCAGTTTGAGCGCGCTCTTTACGTGCGTTGACCAAATCATAGTAAACCTTGCCGGAACAAGCGATCACGCGTTTGACTTTCTTCGCATCGATAGACTCATCCACTTCACCAATCACCGTATGGAAACTACCTTTTGCCAATTCTGACAATGGAGAACCTGCATCCTTATTACGCAACAAAGACTTTGGTGTCATGATGACCAAAGGCTTACGGAATTGACGGATCATTTGACGACGCAACAAATGGAAAATCTGTGATGCTGTCGTTGGTTGAACGACTTGCATATTATTGTCTGCACACAATTGCAAGAAACGTTCTGGACGAGCAGAAGAATGTTCTGGACCCTGACCTTCATAGCCATGTGGCAGCATCATCACGAGACCGCAAGCACGACCCCACTTCACTTCGCCGGAGCTAATGAATTGATCGATAACGACTTGCGCGCCATTCGCGAAGTCACCGAATTGCGCTTCCCAGATGGTCAAGGTATTTGGCTCTGCACTGGAATAACCATATTCAAACGCCAATACCGCCTCTTCTGACAAGACAGAGTCAATCACAGTGAATGGTGCTTGTTTATCAGAAATGTTTTGCAAGGGGATATAAGTACCAGCGTCCCAACGCTCACGTTTCTGGTCATGCAACACTGCATGGCGATGAACGAAAGTACCGCGACCTGCATCTTGACCAGTTAAACGAATCGCGTAACCTGAAGACACCAAAGAAGCAAAGGCCAAATGTTCGCCCATACCCCAATCAAGATTCATCTCGCCACGGCCCATTGCTGCGCGATCTGCCAACACTTTTTCAACCAAGCTGTGTGGTTTAAAGTCAGCTGGGATAGTCGTGATGCGTTCTGCCAAACGTTTCAGTTCAGTAGCTGGAACCGCAGTATCTGCCGCATCAGTCCATTTTTTGTTCAGGAATGGAATCCAATCAACTGCAAATTTATTCTTGAAGTTGGAAATAACCGGATCAACTGTATGCTTACCTGCATCCATCGCATCACGGAAAGCTTTCACCATATCATCACCAGCTGCTGCTCCGATGGTGCCTTGCGCTGCCAACTTATCGGCATACATCTTACGTGTGCCAGGATGTTGTGCAATCTTTTTGTACATCAAAGGCTGTGTCAATGCTGGTGTATCTTGTTCGTTATGACCCAATTTACGGTAGCAGATAATATCGACCACAACGTCTTTCTTGAAAACCATACGATAATCAAGCGCAATTTGCGTTGCCAAGACCACGGCTTCAGGATCATCTGCATTCACGTGCAAGACTGGCGCTTCGATCATCTTAACAACGTCTGAGCAATACAAAGTCGAACGTGCATCACGTGGATCAGATGTCGTGAAACCAATTTGATTATTGATGACGATATGCACGGTACCACCAGTACCGTAGCCGCGTGTTTGCGCCAGATTCAAGGTTTCCATCACGACGCCTTGACCTGCGAACGCAGCATCACCGTGTACCAAGATAGGCAACACTTGCGCGCCATCTTTATCGCCACGACGTTCCATACGTGCTTTCACGGAACCTTCAACCACAGGATTGACGATTTCCAAGTGAGACGGATTGAATGCTAATGACAAATGAACTGGACCGCCTGGGGTTGACACATCAGAGGAAAAACCTTGATGGTATTTCACGTCACCGGCAGGTAAGTCATCACCATGTTTACCTTCAAATTCAGCAAACAAATCTTGCGGCATTTTGCCCAAAGTATTGACCAACACGTTCAAACGACCGCGATGCGCCATACCGATCACGATTTCTTCCACACCGCGCTCACCTGCGCGTTGAATCGTTTCATCAATGGAAGCGATAAAACTTTCGCCGCCCTCTAAAGAGAAGCGTTTTTGACCAACATAACGTGTATGTAAATAACGTTCCAAGCCCTCTGCTGCCGTCAAGCGTTCCAGAATATGTTTTTTCTTTTCGGCTGTGAAGTTTGGTGTGGAGCGGATTGATTCTAATTTTTCTTGCATCCAGCGCTTTTCGGCTGGATCACCGATGTACATAAATTCGGCGCCGATAGAACGACAGTAAGTATCACGCAAGGAATTGAGCAGGTCGCGTAAAGAGGCGGTCTCTGTCCCAAAATACGTATTGCTGATATTGAACTGCGTATCCATATCCGCGTCAGTAAAGCCGTAAAAACTTGGCTCTAACTCTGGAAGTGGTGGACGTTCTTGACGTTGCAAAGGATCGAGGTTTGCCCAACGGCTACCCAAGAAACGGTAAGCGGCGATTAATTGCTGAGCGGCGACACGTTTGCGTCCCATTTCAGCATCACCAGCAGCACTTACGGTACGAATTGGACCTTGTTTTGCACGTTCGGCAAATGAGGCGATGACTGGCGCGTGAGCCACATCGGGTTTGGCAGAACCATCAACTGCGGGAACGTGTTGCATGGCGTCGAAATACGCACGCCAATTGTCCGGAACGGAGCCAGGATTGTTGAGATACGACTCATACAGTTCTTCAACATACGGCGCATTGCCGCCGAACAGATACGAGTTAGCGTTTTGTTGTTGCATCATATTGCTCACCTTTCTTCGCGCTTCGCGAGATTAGCGGGTTAATCTAACCTTCCGCGACACGGCCTGACCGGTTAGCGGATTGCACATCAAGTTGTGGGGAAGGACTCATTCGAAATTCTATTTTCAACCGGAGATTTGACACGGCACTTCAGGAAATACCACTTCAAACAAAAGGAAGAATCTTGATTTTCAACATCAAACGCGAGAATAACATATTTCGCCATAAAAAAAGCGAGCATTTTCTACTCGCTTTTATAAAATATATTTAATCTCTTAAATAATAATTATTATTTAATCTAATTAATTTTGCTTAACGCTTATCGATTGCTGGCACATCACGTTTTGGAGAGCCAACGAACAATTGACGTGGTCGACCAATTTTTTGCTCTGGATCAGAAATCATTTCCTTCCATTGTGCGACCCAACCTACTGTACGCGCCAAGGCAAAAATACCCGTGAACAATGCAGTCGGAATACCTAGTGCACGTTGCACGATGCCGGAATAGAAATCAACGTTTGGATACAACTTACGTGATACGAAGTATTCATCTTCCAACGCAATTTTTTCCAACGCCATAGCTAATTTAAACAACGGATCGTCTTGCAAGCCTAATTCATTCAAGACTTCGTAGCATGTTTCGCGCATTAATTTTGCGCGTGGATCGTAGTTTTTATACACACGATGACCAAAGCCCATCAACTTCACGCCAGAGTTTTTATCTTTGACTTGCTCGATGAAACGAGGAATGTTGTCGACAGAACCGATTTCTTCCAACATGCTCAATGCCGCTTCATTCGCGCCACCATGAGCCGGACCCCATAAGCAAGCGATACCAGCCGCGATACATGCAAATGGATTCGCACCGGAAGAACCTGCCAAACGTACAGTTGATGTCGATGCATTTTGTTCATGATCTGCATGCAAAATCAAAATACGATCTAAGGCACGGACCAACACTTCATTGACCTTGTATGGCTCGCAAGGATTCGAGAACATCATGTACATGAAGTTCGCGCTATACGACAAATCATTGCGTGGATAAACGAATGGTTGGCCGATAGAATATTTGTAGGCCATAGCAACCAAAGTTGGCATTTTCGCGATCAAACGAATTGCCGATACTTCGCGGTGGTGTGCGTCATTGATATCCAAAGAATCGTGATAGAACGAAGCTAACGCACCAACGGTACCAACCAATACGGACATAGGATGCGCATCACGACGGAAGCCACGGAAGAAAAATTGCATCTGTTCGTGCACCATCGTGTGCTTGGTCACTGTATCGACGAATTTTTGCTTCTGCTCAGCATTAGGCAATTCACCATTTAACAACAAGTAGCAAGATTCTAAGAAATCACCACCGTTTTGCGCCAATTGTTCAATTGGATAGCCGCGATACAACAATTCACCTTTATCACCATCGATGTAGGTGATGGAGGAATTACATGCCGCAGTCGACATGAAGCCTGGGTCATAAGTAAACTTGCCAGTGGCACCGTACAGTTTACGAATGTCGATCACGTCAGGTCCGATCGAACCCTTGTAAATTGGCATTTCAATCGATGGGGAGCCATCAGAAAATGATAGCGTTGCTTTTGTTTCAGAGTTGGTCATGGCTCTTCCTTCGTTGCAGGTGAGTCGTTAATAAAAAGTGAGAAAAAAATGAGAGAAAACCGAGCGAATTAAAGTGCGTCCATTCGCGTTCCACATACAATCCTATGCTGCGCGCAAACGCGTCAACAGTGCTTTCACATGAGGCAAATCGAGCTGATCTTCCGGCTCTTTTTTCCCCATCAACAAATCCATTAATGCATTGTCAGAGATGTCCATCAGGCGACTAAAAGCGTCGACCTCTTCATCTGACATAGTTTCTTCATGCGCATCCAAAAAGCGCGTGAGTATCAAATCATTTTCCAACAAGCCACGGCGCGCACGCCAACGCAATCTTGCTCGATTCACTGGATCGCTTTGATGCAAACCAGACATCACACCCGACATGATTTTTCCTATCTCTTAAACTGGTCAGAGCCTTCTATCCAATCTTCTGCATTAAACCGAAGACTCTGACTCAGGAAGCGCTAATACGTTCATTCATTCTCGCCTAACATCACATTGCAACGACGAGAAATAAACGTTGAGTGTCATTACACTGCGCGACGAACCATCAATTCCTTAATCTTACCGATTGCTCTTGTTGGGTTCAAACCTTTAGGGCAGACATCAACGCAATTCATAATCGTATGACAGCGGAATAAACGATATGGATCTTCCAAGTTATCTAAGCGCTCACCAGTAGCCTGATCGCGTGAATCCGCGATAAATCGGTATGCTTGCAACAAACCTGCTGGACCAACAAATTTGTCTGGATTCCACCAGAATGAAGGACATGAAGTTGAGCAGCATGCACACAAAATACATTCGTACAAGCCATCCAATTCTTCACGTTCTGTTGGCGATTGCAAACGTTCTTTTTCAGGCGGAATACTGTCATTAATCAAATAAGGTTTGATCGAATTGTATTGCTTGAAGAATTGCGTCATATCGACGATCAAATCGCGGATAACTGGCAGGCCAGGCAATGGACGTAGAACGATAGGCTCAGTCAATTCATTCAAATTGGTAGTACACGCCAAACCGTTTTTACCATTGATATTCATTGCATCAGAGCCGCACACACCTTCACGGCATGAACGACGCAACGCCAATGAATCATCAACGTCTGCTTTAATGCGTTGCAAAGCATCCAACAACATTTTGTCGGTGTCTTGCAATTCGACTGTCAAGTCTTGCATGTAAGGCTTCGCATCCTTGTCCGGATCGTAGCGATAGATTTTAAATTTTAATGTACGTGCCATAGTGATCTCTTTAGAATGTACGTGCTTTAGGTTGGAAAGTTTCCACCGTGAGCGGCTTAGTTACAACTGGTTTGTAATCTAAGCGATTACCCTCTGAATACCACAAAGTGTGCTTCATCCAGTTTTCATCATCACGTTTTTCATAATCACGATGTGCATGAGCACCGCGCGATTCTTTACGTGCATTTGCTGATGTGATCGTTGCTTTAGCGGTTTCGATCAAGTTATCCAATTCCAGCGCTTCTACGCGCGCTGTATTAAATACTTTGGACTTATCTTTGAAGGAAACGTGCTTACGACGCTCATCCAATTCCATAATCTTGCCCAAACCTGTTTGCAACAATTCATCGGTACGGAACACACCGCAGTATTGCTGCATCGTGCTACGAATCGCATTTGCCACGTCTTGTACGCGCTCAGTACCAGTGCTGTTTTCCAACTTAGCCAAGCGAGACATTGCCAAATCTGCAGCATCTTTCGGCAAATCTTTATTGCTGCGCGCTTTCAAATTGCTTGCAACAACGTGGTTACCTGCTGCGCGACCGAAGACGATCAAATCGAGCAAGGAATTTGTACCCAAACGATTCGCACCATGCACGGAAACGCAAGCGCATTCACCGATTGCATACAAGCCATTCACCACTTCATTCACGCCATTCTTTGTCGTGACGACTTGACCGTGAATATTGGTTGGAATACCGCCCATTTGGTAATGAATCGTTGGAACGACTGGAATTGGCTCTTTAGTCGCATCCACATTAGCAAACTTGTGGCCGATTTCCAAAATCGATGGCAAACGCTTTTGAATCGTATCCGCGCCGATATGACGCAAATCGAGCAACACGTGATCTTTATTCGGACCGCAGCCACGACCTTCTTTGATTTCCTGATCCATAGAGCGGGAAACGAAGTCACGTGGCGCCAAGTCTTTGAGCGTTGGCGCATAACGCTCCATAAAGCGTTCGCCTTGGCTATTCACCAAAATACCACCCTCACCGCGTACGCCTTCAGTAATCAAAACACCCGCACCTGAAACGCCTGTTGGGTGGAATTGCCAGAACTCCATATCTTGCAAAGGCAAGCCAGCACGCGCTGCCATACCCATGCCGTCACCGGTATTAATAAATGCATTGGTCGATGCTGCGAAAATACGCCCTGCACCACCTGTTGCGAAAATCGTTGTTTTCGCTTCCAACATCATCACTTCGCCCGTTTCCATCTCGAGCGCAACGACGCCCAACACGTCTCCAGACGCATCGCGAATCAAATCAATCGCCATCCATTCGACGAAGAAATGGGTGCGTGCACGCACATTACGTTGGTACAGTGTGTGCAACAGCGCGTGACCAGTACGATCTGCCGCAGCGCAAGCGCGCTGAACTGGCTTTTCACCAAAATTCGCAGTATGACCGCCGAATGGACGCTGATAAATAGTGCCATCCGCATTACGGTCAAATGGCATACCGAAGTGTTCTAATTCGTAAACCACTTTCGGTGCTTCGCGGCACATGAATTCAATTGCATCTTGATCACCGAGATAATCGCCACCTTTGACCGTGTCAAACATATGCCAGAACCAGTTATCTTCGGACATATTACCCAGGGAAGCACCGATACCACCCTGTGCAGCAACCGTATGAGAACGGGTTGGAAATACTTTAGACAGAACAGCCACATTCAGGCCAGCTTCTGCCAACTGCAAGGATGCGCGCATACCGGAACCGCCGGCACCAACGATGACCGCATCAAAGCGACGAGAAGGAATTGCTGATTTAATCGCAGCCACGGTTACACTCTCCACAAAATTTGTGCTGCATAACCAGCACAAGCGATCAACCACACAATAGTAGCGACCTGTAAAATCAAACGTAACACTACTGAATGTGTTACATAATCCATCCAAATATCACGAACTCCCACCCAAGCGTGATAAAGAAGTGCAACGATCACTGTGAATGTCAACAACTTAAACCATTGCATACCAAACACAGAAACCCAAGACGTGTAGTTAAAACGCGTACCCGTCAAAAACAAGAATAAAATAATAACGGTATAGATTGCCATTAAGATCGCTGTAACGCGCTGCGCAAGCCAATCTCTCATCCCGTAACCAGCGCCAACCACCAGCCGTTTTGGACCAATATTATTGTTCGCCATTTAAAACACTCCAAATAATTTCAAGCCAACCACGAAGGTTAAGCCAAGACTAAATACCAAAACTGTCACAGCACTACGACGCCCTGATTCTTTATCCAAGCCGAAGTGAAAATCCATAAACAAATGCCGAATACCTGCAGTGAAGTGATGCAAGTACGCCCAAACCAAAACCAACAGTACCAATTTAACGATCATCGAAGATGCAAAATAATGCAACATCGCAAATGAAATCTCTGATTGCAAGCTTTGCTCGAACAAATACAAGACGAATGGCAACAAACCAAACATCAATACACCACTAATACGATGCAAAATGGATACAAAGCCAGCTAAGGGTAAGCGATAACCTAGCGCATCGGTTAAGCGCATTACACCAAAACGCTTCTTGTTTTTAACGACTTCTGACATAAATAAACTCCCCCAAAATAACTCAGTACGACAACTTCATAATTTTCGCCTATTTTGATGCATTGCACCAACAGATTTGACGGTTTTCTGAAAATTAATCTTAGATTTGATCAAGATTTAAGCAAATATCTTGGTTCAAACACCTCGGTTCGGCGCGGGTCAACTCAACTCATTCCGATAATGATGCGCATTCGTTAAGTACAACCCCCTACGCAACTCCACTGCGCGATCACCATAGGTGTATGAAATTCGTTCGACATTTAAAAGTGGCACACCCACCTCAATTTGCAACAAATCACCAACATCTTTATCAGCACAAACAGCCCGAATTTCCTCATGTGCGCGAATCATATGAGTACCAAACTCTGACTCAAACAAGGCATACATCGGCCCTTTATACTCATTTAGTCGCTCCATGGTTAAGCCTTTAAATATCGCCCCCGGCAACCAAAGCTCCTCCAGAATAGTCGGCACACCAGAAAAAAATTGTACACGCTTTAAAAAGACAACGGATTCCCCGGCCTTCATTTCGAGCAAACGCGCGACTTCGGCCGGCGCACGCAGCCGCTTTACTTCAATAATTTTATTCTCAGGGTAGACTCGCTCACCATTGTCAGGCACGAGACGTAGAAATCGGAATTGTGATCGCGCCTCGTGGTGTGTCGCAACAAAGGTCCCCTTCCCTTGTCGACGAACGACAAGATTCTCAGAGGATAATTCATCAATCGCTTTACGCACCGTACCCTGACTAACTTTAAAACGCGCAGCCAATTCCATTTCACTTGGAATTAACTCTCCAGGCTTCCACTCCCCGGATTGCAAACTTTGGGTGATCAGGGCTTTGATCTGTTGATAGAGAGGGCTAAATGTCGGCGCGGCAGAAGAATACGAGTCCCCATCGGAAGCTGGCAAACTTTTCGACTCATTTGACTGCATAATGGATGGCACCGTTGAATTCATAGTTCGCAATTTCACCACAAAAGCATGACCAAAGTCCAGTGCAAAGTAAAAAACTTAACATGTCTTATATAAGACATAAGATATCGATTGACACAATCTAGACAGCGCAATAAACTTGCGCACGCAAGGATGATTTAGCGCAAAAATGTTTGCAATATAAGTTGAAATGATTCAGAGCGATCAGCACAATAAAAAATTTAACCGATTGCATTTGTTATTCAGCGTTATTATTTCAGTTGACCATTCATTTGTACTAAATTCCCAGCAGATTCATGGTTAAGCTGGACATGAGTCAAATTTAGCTAAACTGAAACCCCAATTTTATTCTCGGTTTAAAGCATTACAATATTATTTTTACACCACTGCGGAGAAATACCATGTCTAAATCCCCTATGCGCGTTGCCGTCACTGGCGCAGCTGGCCAAATCGGCTATTCCCTCTTGTTCAGAATCGCCAATGGCGACATGCTGGGCAAAGATCAGCCAGTTATTTTGCAATTGTTAGAGATTCCTGATGAGAAAGCTCAAAAAGCGCTGAAAGGCGTGATGATGGAAATCGACGATTGCGCCTTCCCATTGTTGGCTGGTATGACTGCGCACAGCGATCCAATGACAGCATTCAAAGATATCGACGTTGCTTTGTTGGTTGGCGCACGTCCACGTGGCCCAGGCATGGAACGTAAAGATTTGCTCGAGGCGAATGCGCAAATTTTCACAGTTCAAGGTAAAGCACTAGATGCAGTTGCATCACGCAATGTGAAAGTCTTGGTCGTTGGTAATCCAGCCAATACAAATGCATACATCGCGATGAAATCCGCGCCAAACCTGCCATCTAAGAACTTCACAGCGATGTTGCGCTTGGATCACAACCGTGCATTGTCACAAGTTGCGGCTAAAACAGGCAAAGCAGTGGCTGATATTGAAAAATTGTGCGTTTGGGGTAACCACTCTCCAACAATGTACGCGGATTATCGTTTCGCTACTGTTGCTGGTCAATCAGTCAAAGACATGATCAACGATCAAGAATGGAACAAAGACGTATTCTTGCCAACAGTAGGCAAACGCGGCGCTGCCATTATTGAAGCGCGTGGCTTGTCTTCAGCAGCTTCTGCTGCAAACGCGGCGATTGATCACGTACGTGATTGGGTCTTGGGTACAAACGGCAAGTGGACAACTATGGGTATCCCATCAGATGGTTCCTACGGCATCCCAGAAGGCACGATGTTTGGCTTCCCTGTTACAACAGAAAACGGCGAATACACGATTGTTCAAGGTTTGGAAATCGATGAATTCTCTCGTGAGCGTATCAATGTCACACTCAAAGAATTGCAAGAAGAGCGTGATGGCGTGAAACACTTAGTTGGCTAATTTGTTGTAATAAAGACGTCGATGGTATGAAGGTATCTTATATCATCGACGTACACGGAATTCGTGGAAAGTAAATAAGAAAAGCGTTACAAGTGCGGCGCTAAAAGTGCGTGAAAAGTGCGTGAGTTTTTTCACAATACGATTTTAGTCGATTTGCGCTCTTTATTATGCTCAAGATATTGTTTATCAAGGGCACACAATTTCATTTTCGTCGTCTAACAATTTGTTTTCCCTAAACGATTCGCCATTGATTTCTCCAAAGATGCATCCATCACAGGCTTTATTCGAAGATCAACTCGCACCAATTTTCTTACCAGCATGCGACCACTATGCCGGATCAGAAAAATTGATGCTGAAATCCTTGAATCTACAGAACGATCTTGGGCCTATCTTTGACATCACATTCGACTGTGAAGATGGTGCAGCCATTGGAAATGAATTGGCTCACATACAAATGTTAGCCAGTCTTATTGGTTCTGATGACAATCAATTTAATCGTATTGGCGTGCGAGTCCACCATAGCCAACATCCGAGTTTTCAGCAAGACTTACAGGAGCTTTTACGGACAGAAGCGACCTGCAAAAAATTAGCCTATATCGTTTTGCCAAAGATTAATTCTGTCGAAGAAGTCAACGCGGCAATCGACCACATCAACCAGCTATCATTAGCGCAGGGGCGTGCTCAGATTCCCATTCACGTCTTGATTGAAACTCAAGCTGCGCTGGCACAAGTGCAATCATTAGCAGCGAATCCGCAAGTTGAATGTTTGTCGTTTGGCATTATGGATTTTGTTTCATCCCACTGGGGCGCAATTCCTGCGAGCGCCATGCGTTCACCGGCGCAATTTACCCATCCGCTCGTAACACGAGCCAAATTAGAAATTTCTGCAGCATGTCATTTGCACGGCAAAGTTCCCTCACATAGTGTCACTACCGATTTTAAAGATCCGTCAGTGACTCTTAGCGACGCGACGCGTGCCAACCAAGAGTTTGCCTACACACGAATGTGGAGCATACATCCAAGCCAAATTAAGCCCATCTTGAAAGCCATGGCACCACGCAGTGCGGAAATCAATGAGGCAAGTGCTATTTTGCTCGCTGCGCAAGCTAATCAATGGGGGCCGATAGAAATGCACGGTCGTTTACATGATAGAGCTAGTTATCGCTATTATTGGACTGTCTTAAAGAAAGCAAGTATCAGTGGCGTCAATCTGCCTGAAGGTGCACAATGTTTGGTCTAGATCGGACAATTGATTAGGATAATTCATTTGAATAATGAATTTAGAAATTGAGAGAAACTGTAATTCGTTTATTTTGGAATTTTTGAGGGCACTATGAATCGTTCACTCCCCGCAACACAAACAATCGCAAGAATAGTGATGAGTTTGTGCGTTTTTGCATTGTCTGCCTCGTCTGTAACAGCTAATGCTGCGGAGGGGGCTGCCAGCCCCAAGAAGTCCAGCATCGCCGGCAAAGCGAAATCAAGCAAGCACGCCAAAGCGGATGCCAAAGCAAGTGAAATTGATAATATAGAGCCAGAGCCAAGCATTGAACAAAGTGATGACACTGAATACAAGTGCGAGTTGGGCAATTCACTTGTGATGTATGCACATCCTGAAGATAATCAAAGTATCGCAATGCGTTGGAAAAATCGTTTATATAAATTGACACGCGTGGAAACCTCCACTGGAGCACATCGTTACGAAAATCAAAAGGTCGGTTTGTTGTGGATCAATATCCCATCAAAAGGAATGTTGTTAGATTCTCGTCGGGGCCATCAACTTGCGAATGAATGCAAGAGCACAAAAGTTGCTAGCCTAGGTACCACTGAGACTCAGGTTAAATAAGACTCAAAGATAAACACCGTATGCCCTAAAGCGCAGCAACTTCATTACATTATTTTTTAGTTTGTTTTTCTAATTTTTTCGTTTTAAATTCGTATCACCTCACTTCATTGTTCATCATCGAATATAAGGAACAGCCATGAGCCAAGCCAACTATCAAGACGCGTTTAAAACGCTGAAAGATTTTAAAATCACTGACACCAAGAAAGGTAAATTCTTTTCTTTGCCAGCACTCGAAAAAAATCTGGGCGTAAAAATTTCACGTTTACCAGTGTCCATTCGTATCGTGTTGGAATCCGTCTTGCGTAATTGCGACGGCAAAAAAGTGACCGAAGAACACGTCAAACAATTGGCGAACTGGGGTGCAACAGCGGCTCGCACTGACGAAATTCCTTTCGTTGTGTCACGCGTCGTTTTGCAAGATTTCACTGGCGTTCCTTTGTTAGCTGACTTAGCGGCGATGCGTAATGTCGCTGCAAAACAAGGTAAGAATCCAAAAAATATCGAACCATTAGTTCCAGTGGATTTGGTAGTTGATCACTCCGTACAAATCGATCATTTCCGTGAAAAGAAAGCCTTAGATTTGAACATGAAATTGGAATTCTCTCGTAACAACGAGCGTTACCAGTTCATGAAATGGGGTATGCAAGCATTTGATACTTTCGGCGTAGTTCCTCCAGGCTTTGGTATCGTGCATCAAGTTAACTTGGAATACTTAGCGCGCGGCGTCCATAAAGCGGCTGATAAAAAGAAAAATGATGTGTACTACCCAGATACATTGGTAGGTACAGATTCCCATACCACCATGATCAATGGTATCGGTGTAGTTGGTTGGGGCGTTGGCGGTATCGAAGCTGAAGCCGGCATGCTCGGCCAACCGGTCTACTTCTTGACACCTGACGTAGTCGGTGTGAATTTGACTGGCGCATTGCGCGAAGGTTGTACAGCGACCGACTTGGTATTGACCATCACAGAAATGCTGCGCAAAGCAAAAGTGGTTGGTAAGTTCGTTGAATTCTTCGGTGAAGGCACACGTTCTTTGTCTTTGACAGACCGCGCAACGATCGCCAACATGGCACCAGAATACGGTGCAACGATGGGCTTCTTCCCAGTGGATGAAGCGACGATCGACTACTTCAAAGGTACAGGTCGTACTAAAGCTGAAATCGACGCATTTGAAGGCTATTTCAAAGCACAAAAAATGTTTGGCATTCCGAAAAAAGGCGAGATCGATTACACCACTGAGTTGACGTTAGATTTGGCTACAGTAGCACCGTCTTTAGCTGGTCCAAAACGTCCACAAGATCGTATTGAAATCGGCAATGTCAAATCCACTTTCGCCGACTTGTTCAGCAAACCGACTTCTGAAAATGGTTTCAACAAAAAAGCAGAAGATTTGGGCGCGGTCTACACCAATGCGGATGGCGTTAAAGTGAAGAACGGCGATGTCTTGATTGCTGCAATCACTTCTTGTACCAATACTTCCAATCCTAGCGTTTTGTTGGCAGCTGGTTTGTTGGCGAAGAAAGCCGTGGAAGCAGGTTTGAAAGTGCCTACGCATATCAAAACCTCCTTAGCTCCTGGCTCCCGCGTAGTCACCAAATACCTAGAAGCAGCAGGTCTCTTGCCCTACTTGGAAAAACTCGGCTTCGGCGTCACCGCTTATGGCTGCACAACCTGTATCGGTAACGCAGGTGATTTGACACCAGCGATGAACGAAGCGATCGTGGCAAACGACATCGTTGCTGCCGCTGTATTGTCAGGCAACCGTAACTTCGAAGCACGTATTCATCCAAACATTCGCTCTAACTTCTTAGCATCGCCACCATTGGTCGTTGCTTACGCAATTGCTGGTAATGTCACAAAAGATTTGATGACAGAACCTGTTGGCCGTGTCAAAGGCAAAGACATTTTCTTGGGTGATATCTGGCCAACAAGTGCAGAGATCAACAAGTTGATGAAGCATGCGATGAATTCCAAAACGTTCAAAGAGAACTACGCTGACGTTAAAGGTGCTCCAGGTAAATTGTGGGAAGACATCAAAGGCGTGGCTGAAGGTGAAGTCTACAACTGGCCAGGTTCGACTTACATCGCTGAGCCGCCATTCTTCGCAGATTTCACCATGGAACCAAAGGCAGCAGCAACGGGCATCACTGGTGCGCGCGCATTGGGCGTGTTCGGTGACTCCATCACCACTGACCACATCTCCCCTGCCGGCTCCATCAAAGAATCCAGCCCAGCTGGTAAATGGTTGAAAGAAAATGGCGTATTGAAGGCGGACTTTAACTCTTACGGTTCACGTCGTGGTAACCATGAAATCATGATGCGCGGTACGTTCGCGAACGTGCGTATCAAGAACTTGATGATTCCTGCGAAAGAAGATGGTTCCCGTGTTGAAGGCGGCGAAACATTATTCCAGCCAACTGGCGAACAGATGGCAATCTACGACGCAGCGATGAAATACGTTGCTGAAGGTACGCCAACCATGATCTTCGGTGGCGAAGAATATGGTACAGGCTCTTCCCGTGACTGGGCTGCAAAAGGAACGCAATTGTTGGGCGTCAAAGCCGTTATCGCGAAATCTTTCGAACGTATCCACCGTTCTAACTTGGTTGGTATGGGCGTCTTGCCATTGCAATTCTTGGGTAGTGACAGCGTTGATTCTTTAGGCATTACAGGTAAAGAATCTTACGACCTGAAAGGTATCGAAAACGATATCAAGCCACAACAAGAAGTCACTTTGGTGATCAATCGCGAAGATGGCAGCAAACAAGAAGTAAAAGTTTTGTTGCGTATCGATACACCAATCGAAGTTGACTACTACAAACACGGCGGCATCTTGCCGTTCGTGTTACGTCAGTTGTTGGCTGCGTAAACTAGAGCGCTAGGACGGCTAGATGAATAAAAAGGGACGAAGCTTTTGGGTTTCGTCCCTTTTTTTGTGATTCGACCGTAAAGGTTCAGTGCAAAGTAGATGTGAGTGCGCGGTAAATTTCTAGCTTGATCGTTTTTTGATAAGTAACAAAGACAGGCTGAATTAGGGTGCTAGTATCTAAGAGTAAGTTAGTTAATGGAACAATCCGCCACGAAAATAATAAGTGCTTTTTGTGGCGTCATTTTTTGCTCTCGCATTATATTTTTTTAAATTACTTGCTTCACCATTTTGCTTAACGCGTTTTGCCCAACAAATATACGGTGCCCGATATGCCACAGCTAGCCTCAAATTTTATCGTCATCGACGCGAAACAAGCAGCAACCGAGATTCCAGTAACACCTAGCATTTACGAGGAACTCGACGCAAATTTTGAGCAATTTAAAGGATGCATGTTGGTGTCGGAATACACGTTTTCATCCGACTGGCCAACATGGGAAATGCATCCCCACGGAGATGAAACGCTTTATCTTATTTCCGGAGAAGCTAGTTTGTTGTTATACGCTGACGGTGTAGAGCGCCAAATTGAATTAAATACACCAGGGAGTTTCGTCATTGTTCCAAAGGGAACCTGGCACACTGCCCTCGTGAAAAAGAGTTGTAGGATTTTATTTATTACACCTGGCGAAGGTACGATAAACGGTGTCGATCCACGCCCTCAAACGCTTGGGAGCTGATCACTAAGCAGCCAATACGAAGCTGCTGATTTCTTAGTAACCGGGTTTTATCATCGCCATCGAGATTGCATTAAAACTGTAACACCTAAATTATTTTTCGTTTTTTTAACTTAGTAAAAGAGGAGTCTATATGTGGAAAGCACTAGTCGGTTTTTTGGTTTTTGCAGCAATCGCTTTATTCTTTATTTTCAAAGCAGGCGATAAGATGGACATGCAGGGCGAAGCGGGTGCGCATTCTGGTGCAGCCTCTGAACACGCTTCAGCTCCGGCAGCATCTGCGTCAGCAAGCGTTGTAGCACCAGTAGTAGAGGCTTCTGCGACTGCAACTTCATCAGCATCAGCATCAGCAACTGAAGCAACACCTACTGCTAGTTCTGCAGCGGCATCTGCCGCTAGCAAATAATCAAGACCTTGTTATTTGAGAAGAGGTGATTTTCCACATAGAATTTTACCTCTACTCGATCGGCGATACTGATCATTGAAAAATTCCTGCACTGATTCATTTTATCAGTTCAATACTCGTCTAATTTCCAGCTAACTTTGGCAGCATTTTTTCGCACGAAGCGTATGAATGTCACACCTAACAATTAAAGTGTTAGCATTTTGATGTAATGAATATTGTCTACGTTGAGCACCAATCAAGACTGCGCAAAATGGATTAAATCATCACCGGCCAAACGATATTTAACCCACTCGGCTTGCGCCTTTGCACCAACAGAGTCATAGAAATCAATCGCAGGTTGATTCCAATCCAAAACACTCCATTCAAAGCGTCCACATCCCTCTTCCACAGCAACTTGAGCAAGGTGGCGTAAGAGGAATTTGCCTGCTCCCAAACCACGATGTTTTGGTGAGACATACAGATCTTCTAAATACAGACCTTTTTTGCCTTGCCACGTAGAGTAGTTGTAAAAATACACGGCGAATCCAATGGGTTCGCCATCTTTCTCACAAATCAATGCTTTTGCAGGAGAGTCAGAAGAAAAAATACTGCTTTCAATTTCTGCGATGCTAGCTTTTACTTCATGCTCTGCTTTTTCATAGATCGCTAATTCCAGAATAAAGCCATGAATAGTGGATGCGTCGGATGGAGCTGCTTTACGAATACGAATTGTCAAAATGAGCCTCGGTTTATTTTATAAATTAATTACAGTTGATCTAAAGACTGCGCTATATCGGCGATCAAATCATCGACATCTTCTAGTCCAACATTGAAACGCACTAAAGTCCCCTTCTCGCTCCAATTTTCGCGCATGGTTTCGATACGATAAGGAACACAAAGACTATGGGAGCCGCCCCAGCTAAAGCCTATTTTAAATAACTTCAATTGATTCACGAATTGATCGGTTTGCTCCTCCGAAAATTTCTCGTGAAATAGTACTGAGAACAAGCCCCCTGCCCCAGTGAAGTCACGCTGCCAAATCGCATGACCAGGACAATCTTCCCACGCTGGATGTAATACTTTAGCGATTTCAGGTCGTGTCTTTAGCCAAGCCGCAAGCTTACGCGCAGCAAGATCGTGTGCTTCAAAACGTAATTTCAAACTTTGCAGACCACGTAAAACCAAATACACATCGTCCATACCCACGCCCAAGCCGAGACGCATGTGGGTCATCAACAAGCGATTATTCAGCTCTTGATCTCGGGTAATCACCGCCCCCATCAAGACATCAGAACCACCGCTTTGATATTTCGTTAGTGCCTGCATGGAAATATCGACACCATGCTCAAACGGTTTGAATGCGAGCCCAGCGGACCAGGTATTGTCTAGGGCGACCAATACACCTTTACCATGCGCTGCATGACAAATTGCCGGTATATCGGCCACTTCCATCGATACCGATCCAGGTGCCTCTGCCCAAATCAATTTGGTGTTTGGCAAAATCAAATCCGCAATCCCTGCGCCTATCATTGGATCATAAAACCGCACACTAATACCAAAGCTTTGCTTTAACCAAGCGCCCAATTCTTTATTGGGGCCGTAGGCATTATCGGGAATTAGTACATCATCGCCAGTTCCAAGAAAACTCAAACTCACCAAGGTAATCGCCGCCAATCCGCTTGGTGCAAGCACACAATAGGAACCACCTTCAATCTGAGCAATTTCGGCCTCAAGTTGAAAACTCGTTGGCGTGCCATGCAAGCCATAGGTATAAGTCGACTTATTCAGCCAACTCCGTGCGCGCATTGCAGCGACATCTTTAAACAGCACCGTTGATGCATGGTGAATCGCGGTTGGAAATGCAGAAAATCCTTCGGGTGCTTTAAAACCGGAATGGACAATCGCGGTATTAGTTCCTTGAGTCTTTTTATTCATCATCTCTTCAATCAATTATTCCATCAATTTATTGGACTGACGCAAAACCATCTCTGACGGCGTTGCAATCAGGAAGTTACTTCCCTTCGCACTGGCAGAGCAACCTGGGCATAAGCTAATCAAGAGCCAGCGATAGTAGGGGCTGTTGTGCGCAGTTCTTATTTATTCCTAATATAACTATCAAAATTTTTCGTAAAAAAAGGGCGATAACGCCCTTAATTAAAGCTCACCAAAATCAGACTTGCGCAATATAACATCGTCCAGGCTTTGATTTAAACCAAGAAAATCCTGATTAAAAAGTAGCGCAGTCAACATCATTATTGCGAAAATCTTTCGGGTGATTAAATCGCTTCACCCCATAGATCGTGTGCATCTGCTGCGGTAATTGTGACGTCCACAAATTCACCGACTTTCAATTTACGATGAGGTTCAAATGGTGGCTTAACATACACAACACCATCAATTTCTGGCGCGTCAGCAGCACTTCGTCCTACACCGCCACTGCGATCCAAACTATCGATCAATACGCGCATCGTTTTGCCCACTTTGGCTTGCAAGCGTTTCTTTGAAATTGTTTCTTGCAATTCCATGACGCGACGACGGCGATCTTCCCTCACCTCATCTGGCAACTGATTCGCCAATTCATTTGCAGTCGCTCCTTCAACTGGTGAATAGGCAAAACAGCCTAGGCGGTCAATCTCTGCTTCTTTCAAGAAGTCGAGAAGATATTCAAATTCTTCTTCTGTCTCACCAGGAAAGCCTGCGATAAAGGTGGAGCGTATCGTAATTTCTGGACACATCTCACGCCATGCCTTGATTCGTTCGATATTTTTTTCGCCGCTGGCTGGACGTTTCATACGTTTCAATACGTCGGGATGCGCATGTTGTAAGGGCACATCGAGATACGGCAACACGTGACCGTTGTTCATAAACGGAATAATTTGATCAACGTGTGGATACGGATAGACGTAGTGCAGACGCACCCAAGCATCGTAGCGTTTTGCCAATTCACCGAGTGCCTCGACCAATTGCGTCATATGCGTCTTAACCGGCTTACCATCCCAGAATCCTGTCCGGAATTTCACATCGACGCCGTAGGCGCTGGTATCTTGAGAAATGACGAGTAATTCTTTCACACCCGCCTTAAATAAATTCTCAGCTTCGACCATCACTTCGCCGATTGGACGCGAAACGAGATCACCACGCATAGAAGGGATAATACAAAAACTACAGCGATGATTGCAGCCTTCGGAAATCTTGAGATAAGCAAAATGTTTAGGGGTGAGTTTGACGCCCTGTGCTGGTACCAAATCAATGAAAGGTTCATGTGGTTTTGGTAAATGCTCATGCACCGCACTCATCACTTCTGTCAATGCATGTGGTCCAGTCACCGCCAATACTTTAGGATGGATACTCTTAATCAGATCATTGCCTGCAGCGTCTTTTTTGGCGCCCAAGCACCCCGTGACGATCACTTTCCCATTTTCATTAAGTGCTTCCGCAATGGCATCTAAGGACTCTTGCACAGCTGCATCGATAAATCCACAGGTGTTGACCACGACCAAATCGGCTCCATCATAGGATTTCGCCGTCTCATAGCCTTCAGCGCGGAGTTGAGTGAGAATTTGTTCTGAATCGACTAAGGCTTTCGGGCACCCGAGGGATACAAAGCCTACTTTTGGCGATGTATTTGTCGATGCAGATTGAGGAGTTTCGTTGGACATAATAAAAAAGGATACAAAGCAATTCGCTATTGTACCCTTTCTACACGACTTACTAAAGCGCAAGAATGCAGACTAAATTCGCCTTAAATTCAATTCAAGCGTTTGAATTAATTACTTTTTCTTGTCATCTGAGGCGAACGGAAATCCAAACATATTCTTAGACTGATTTTGCATTTGTTCTTGCATTTGAACAAATAAATTTTTGCTTTGGTCAATGTAATTGCCCATCATACCCTGCATCATTGGCCCTTGCACATTCATGAACTGTGTCCACATTTCGGGACTAAACGCCTTCCCATCAATGCCACCTGCCGCACCTTCAGTTAATTTATTTTGAATATCTATAAACGCTTGAATATTTTTTTCCAAATACGAGCCCATCATGCCCTGCATGGCATGTCCGTAATAACGGATGATCTGTGCCAATGCAACACTAGAAAACATAGGCGCACCGCCAGCTTCGGCTTCCAAAATAATCTGCAATAAAATACTACGCGTCAAATCCTCGCCTGTTTTTGCATCCACCACTGCGAAGTCGTCGTTCTCCATGACAAACTGTTTGACGTCCACCAAAGTGATGTAACTACTGGTTTGGGTATCGTATAAGCGACGATTTGGGTATTTCTTGATCAAATGCTTGCTTATTTTTTTTGTACTATTCATTGCATTCTCGTTTAAAAACGTCATTTAAAATCGAATCAAAAGGTGTTCGATAGCCTTTTGGATTAACGAACACCTCTGGTGAATTTTACGGTATCGCTTGTGCTGCAAACCATATGCTGCAGAACAGCATTATACTTAGTGCAAAATTCTTGGGAATAGTTCAACCGCAATAGCGATCAATTACCCCATATGTAAACCACCGTTGATAGAGAAGTCCGATCCGGTTGCATAACCGCCCTCTTCAGAGGCAATCCAAGCAACGATCGATGCAATTTCTTCAGGTTCAGCCAAACGTTTTACAGGAATACCTGCCACAATTTTTTCCAATACATCGGGACGAATTGCTTTTACCATGTCTGTACCAACATAGCCAGGTGATACTGTGTTTACAGTCACACCTTTGGTCGCGACTTCTTGCGCCAAAGCCATTGTAAATCCATGAATCCCCGCTTTTGCAGTGGAGTAATTTGTTTGACCGAATTGTCCTTTTTGGCCGTTCACTGAAGAGATGTTAATGATACGTCCCCAACCGCGGTCAACCATGCTCTCTATCACTTGTTTCGTGACATTAAACAAGGAATTCAAATTTGTATCGATGACGGCATCCCAATCTGCTTTACTCATTTTGCGGAATTGACCGTCGCGGGTGATCCCTGCGTTATTGACTAAAACATCAATCTCACCGATCTCAGCACGCACTTTTTCAAATGCAGCACGAGTTGACTCCCAATCTGAAACATTGCCTTCGGAAGCATGGACGTCGTAGCCTTCTGCACGCATATCCGCCAACCATTTGTCTTTACGTGGAGAATTTGGACCACAGCCGGCAACGACTGTATAGCCATCCTTGCACAAACGTTTACAGATTGGTGTCCCGATTCCACCCATACCACCAGTTACATAAGCAATTCGCTTTGACATTCTTCATCTCCAGAGTTTTTTTGAAAGACCCAACTTATTACTACAATCGTATTACTTCAATCGGCACGAACTTGAACATATCGCCCTGGTGCATGCTCAATCTCACTATACCCTACCGCCCCGACTTTGGCGGGGGCTTTTATCATTTTTCCACCATGATCTGCCAAAAATGTTGCCCATTCAGGCCACCAACTACCGGGACGCTCCTCTGCATGATCTAGCCATGTTTGCGGATTCGCATCTAATTTTTCATTGATCCAGTAATTACGTTTATTCTTCGAGGCCGGATTAATTACCCCAGCGATATGACCTGACGCACCTAAAACAAATCGATTGCGGTTCGACTTCTTTGGATTGAGTATTGAACAAGAGGCGTACGCTGCTTGCCACGGCACAATATGATCCTCCCTTGACCCATAGATAAATACAGGCGCGTCGATCTTCGATAAATCCACTGCACTTCCCGCCACCTGCAATTTGCCAGGCACACGCAAGCTATTTTCGAGGTAGGTGTGACGCAAATACCAACAGAACATCGGTCCCGGCAAGTTAGTACTATCTGAATTCCAATATAAGAGATCAAATGCTGGTGGTTTTTGCCCTTTTAAATAATTCGATTGAACATAATTCCACACCAAATCATTCGGACGCAAACTTGAGAATGTACTCGCCAAATCTCGTCCCGGCATTAACCCACCATGCCCTAAGGTCTGCTCTCGCATACTAACTTGAAGTTCATCGACGAAGACATCCAAGACGCCTGTATTTGAAAAATCCAATAAAGTTGTCAACAAAGTCAAACTACTTGCTGGATGATTGCCTCGATTGGCGAGTACGGCCAAGGCTGTTGAGACGATCGTTCCCCCTACGCAAAAGCCAAAAACATTCAACTTATCTTGCTTTGTAATCCGCTGTACAACTTCAATCGCTTGAATCGCGCCCAATTCAATATAGTCGTCCCAAGTCAGGTCGGCCAGAGAGAGATCAGGATTTACCCAAGAAACAAGAAATACAGTGTGCCCTTGTTCAAGAGCATATCGGACCAAAGAATTTTCTGGTTGCAGATCTAAAATGTAGTACTTATTAATACAAGGAGGAACCATCAATAGTGGGCGTTGATGCACTGTTTTTGTTAATGGCTTGTACTGAATCAATTGGAATAAACGATTCTCAAACACCACGGATCCTTCGGTCGTGGCGACATTTTTACCCACTTGAAAAGCAGCTTCGTCCGTCAGAGAAATTCTTCCTTTTTTGAGGTCCTCTAACATCTGCGTAATTCCTTGCATCAAACTTTCGCCTTTTGTTTCAATTAGCTTTGCTTGTGCCTCGGGATTTGTCGCTAGAAAATTCGCCGGTGATGCCGCATCAATGATTTGCTGAACTGCAAATCGTATTTTCTGTTTTTTCTTCTCGGTGGTTTGGACGGCTTCGGTCAATAAGCCAAGAAAACGCGCATTTAATAAATAGATTGCGACGTTATACGCATGGGTTGCTTGTTGGTGCCAATCATTCGAAGCAAAGCGACGGTCACTGAACTCAGGAAGTTTTGAAGTCAAAAAATCCTGCCAAAGTTGTCCAAGCTCGACAAGATATTCTGATTGCAAACGGCCCAAAACCTGAGGATCGATTTCAGCACCAAGCTCTTTAAGCATTCCAAGTATGGACGAGTCAGCACCAAAAAGATTTGACGTATTTGCGCTTTGCTTTTGCATCCATTCGTTCCACGGATTGTGCTGCAACAGTTGTTGCATCCAGTTCGTATACATCGCTTGCGTATTTTCACTCATTATGCAAATTCCTCGTTTTAGAGTATTGTCGCGTCTATCTAATTCCAAACGCACCACGTTTTCTTTATTGATAACGTCACTTATTTGAATCAATATGGCTTTTTTGTATCTTATCGCAATCGCATGGATTTATGTCGTATTACTGATGTCTCTGGCTGAATCATCGGCAATTGCTGGTGTCATGACTTTTATTTTTTACTGCGTTATTCCGTTAACATTGGTGTTATATATACTTAGTTCGCCCGCTAGAAAACGAAAAATTCGTGAACTTGAACGCCAATCGCGAGAGAAATCAAATTAACTAAGTGATCCAAATCCAGCTTGCCATCCTGCCTGTGATTTGTTCTCGCCGAAACGAATAAAACAACTCTTTCTGTGTGAACGTACAAAATTCACCGCCTGCAATACTTTTTATACCTTGCTGTTGGAGCACAATTCTTGCCAAACCGTATAGGTCAGCCAACCACTTACCCTGTTTTGGCGTATCCACAAAACAGGGGCGAAAGCGACTCGATTTCGAAACGAATGCGTGAAATACATCCTCTCCAACTTCGAATGCCTGCGGTCCAATTGCTGGCCCCAACCAAGCAGTGACTGCGCTTGCTCCTGCGTGACGCATCGACTCGACCGCCGATTCGACCACCCCGTTGAGTAGACCGCGCCAACCTGCATGAACTGCACCAACAGCAAATCCATCTAGAGAAGCCAACAAGATGGGCAAACAATCGGCTGTCAATACAGCGCAGGTTAAGCCCGCTTTTGTCGTATAGATCGCGTCAGCAGCTGGCACATCATTTGGCGGGACATGCTCGCCATTGACACATATGATCCCATGCTTTTGTGATAAGAATGTGACAGGTGCAGGCATAAAATCGCCAATGCATTGTCGATTCGTCTGAACTGCATTGGGTTGATCACCAACATGATCACCCAAATTTAAACCATTATCGCCATCAATATCGCCATAGGGTCCGTGACTAACCCCGCCTATTCGCGTACTGGAATAAGCCATGACATTTGAAGGGCAGTCTGGCCAGTCGGGTCGAATTAGTGTTAGCCCTGTTTCATCGTCGCAGATCAAACTCATTGTGCTGGCATACCCGCTTGACTAATCAATTCAACAAAATCGGCCTCTAGAGGAATGCTCCATTCCATGGCAGATCCGGAAATTGGGTGAATTAGACCTAGCTTTCTCGCTTGTAGAGCTTGGCGCGCAAAAAATCTTGCCAAATGTTGTTTACCATAAAGCGTATCGCCGACGAGGGGAAAACCAAGTGAAGCCATGTGGACCCGAATCTGATGAGTTCGACCCGTTTCTAAGTGACAAGCAACCAAACTAACTGGAAAACGTTCTAGCATTCCGGTTGCAAGCCTGTCATAGTGGGTGATTGCGGGCTTCGCCAATACACTATGCGACACCGCCATCTTTAGCCGATCACGGGTGTGCCTTGCCATCGCAGCGTCAATCGTCCCATGACTGCTTGGCGTGCCCCAAACCAATGCAGCATATTCTCGTTTAACAGTCCTAGCTTGCAATTGACGCACTAATTCGGTTTGTGCAATTAGGGTCTTCGCGACCACCATTAAGCCTGAAGTGTCTTTATCAAGTCGGTGCACGATCCCCGCGCGAGGTACCATCGCGAGAGCTGGTCGATGAAATAGAATACCGTTTAATAAAGTACCCGACCAATTTCCAGCGCCTGGATGCACAACCAATCCAGCCGGTTTATTAATCACCATGATTGCATCATCTTCATACACGACATTGAGAGGAATATCCTCCGGCGCGAACGCATTCTCATCGGCTGCGGCTTGCGGTTGAACCTGCACCACTTCCCCGCCTAACATGGTTGTCTTGATTTTTGATACTTTTCCATCCACGAGCACATGCCCTTGCTCAATCCACTGCTGAATTCGACTTCTCGAATAGTCGGGAACCAGTGTGGAAAGTACTTTATCTAAGCGCTGTCCGCAGATACTATCCGGCAACTTAATTTCAATCTTTTGTAATGTTGATCCCTTGAAATCTTCGCCCCCATGGTCAATTTCATCGAGATCTAACTCAGTATCGGTTAAAATCATTTCGTCTTTTGGTATAACATTAATTGCCATCGGCTATAATCCGTTCATTATTCTCATGCACTTGCGAAGCTTATGCACATTAAATACATAAAATTGTTTGGTTTGGCTCTATCGATATCGCTGGCTGGCTGTGGCATTTTCGGCGATAAAGTAGAGGAAAGTAAAAATTGGTCCGCTGAGAAATTATACGCTGAAGCAAAGGACGAACTTGCTTCGGGTTCTTATGAACGCTCGGTTCAACTGTTTGAAAGACTTGAATCAAAGTATCCATTTGGAACTTATGCTCAACAAGCACAATTAGAAATTGCCTATGCTCACTACAAGCAAGGAGATCAAGCGCAAGCTCTTGCCGCAGTTGATCGCTTTATAAAATTACATCCAAACCACGCGAATGTTGATTACATGTATTACTTACGAGGCTTGATCAACTTTAATGATGACATGGGCTTTTTCAGTTTTATTGCGAACCAAGATATTACCGAACGTGACCCTAAAGCCACCCGTGATTCATTTGATGCCTTTAAAGAACTCGTCACGCAATTCCCAAATAGTAAGTATACGCCAGATGCGATTGCTCGTATGAAATATTTAGCAAATGCATTAGCGCAGTACGACTTGCACGTTGCTAAATATTATCTGCGTAGGAATGCCTATGTAGCAGCCGCAAATCGAGCACAGTCTGCAATAAAAGAATATCCTGATGCGCCGGCAATTGAAGAAGCCTTGGTGGTACTCATTAAGGCCTATGATGCGATGGGGATGATCGAATTGCGAGATGATGCGAAGCGTGTGTTCACGATGAATTTCCCCAAGAGCAATTTAATTGAGACTTATGGAAACAAAAAGTCATGGTGGAAATTTTGGAGCTAAGTAAACTGAGCTCATAAAAAAACAAAAAAGCTGCAATTTTGCAGCTTTTTTGTTTGACGATTTTCAAACTGCAAGTTAAACCCTCAAGAATTGTTTAATTTTCGACGAAAAATCCAAGCCGAAGCAGAACTTTCTTCTTCGATGAAGCGGTAACCATCACGATCAAAAGTTTTTATCTGTTTAGCTTCAGTAATATTATTCTCAGCACAAAATCGCACCATCGCACCACGGGCCTTCTTCGCAAAAAAAGAAATCACTTTATATTGGTTATTTGAGTAATCCTGAAAGATAGGTTGAATCACGGGAAACCCCAAAAGCTTGAGCTTTGCAGCTTTCGCATACTCATCCGAAGCGAGATTCAATACGCATTTTGCATTAATAATTTGCATATCCTCTTTAATTTGCCCGAGCAACTTATGGCCCCAATAGGCGTATAAATTGGTACCAGCCACGTTATTCAACGGGGTGCCCATTTCCAAACGATAGGCGAGAATCTTATCTAAGGGCCTTAATAAGCCATACAGGCCAGATAATATACGCAAATGTTTTTGCAGGTAGCTAACTTCTTTTCTGAGCATAGTACGAGCCTGAAGGCCATCGTACACGTCACCATCAAACGCAAAAACAGCCTGTCGCATCGACTTCCCATTCCAATCACTAGCAAGCTCTTGAAAACGCTTCACATTCAATTCTGCTAACTCAGGTGATATTTTCATGAGTGTTTGCAAATCTGCGGACTCTAAATTGGAAGCCAATTGAGCTAGGTATTCGACTTCCGGTAAGAAGCGAAGTTCAGTTGAAGTTTTTAAAGGGATCGGCGAGGTGAAATCAAGACTTTTTGCGGGAGACAACAAAATCAGCATAAAATGAAATAATCAAAATGATCAAATAAAGGAATATAAAGCTCGCTTCAAGAAAAGTATTGGGCTTTCAATAAACACTATGAAACTAAAGATTGTAATCGACACCAATGTTTGCTTGGATCTTTTCGCGTTCAAGGATCAACGTTGGCAAGCGATGTTCGAAGCTTTACAAAGAGGCGAATTGTACGCGATTAGTCGTTCAGACTGCCGCGAAGAGTGGTTGGCGGTTCTGCATTACTCACATTTACCCATTGACGACAAAACTAGGCCGGGAATTGCACTACTTTTTGACCAATATATAAGAGTCGAGACACCTGCACCGACCTTAGAACGATTACCAATTTGCAGTGACAAAGACGATCAAAAGTTTTTGGAAATCGCGCGCGACGCGAGGGTCGATGTATTGATTACAAAAGATAAAGCACTGTTGAAATTAGCAAGAAAAATTCGTCACATGAATTTATTCTCAATCGAGACACCAGAGAGATTTTTGCTGAGACTAGTTGCAAATTCGCAAGCTTTGTAAATAAATTCACTAAATGCACAATAAAGTGATGACAAATTTTGTTGCTCAGGGTTATCCTTACGTCATGCAAGTCAGGTTGCCATGAGTAAAGTTTTTATCATTTCGAGAAGTTAGTCAGGCGACTTTAGGCACCCATGTTGAGTTGAAATGCCCTAATTTGCACAAACTATATTTCAACCGACAGCAGCGCATCAAAATATTAGAATTAGGAGAGAGAACCATTATGACTGATTCAGCAGATGATCTAGATGCATTGTTTGAAGAGATGTCCAATCAACGTGAGGTCACTGCACCTTTGACAGCTTCAAGCGCCCCGCAAGAAGAAACGCATATTGACACCCAGCACAACAAACTTTCGTTGATGCTTGATAGCGAGCAGGCTGGTAAGCCCATGTTTGATCGGCTTGGTGGGCTTGTCAGGATGATGCATGACTCGATGCGGGAACTGGGCTATGACCGATCACTTTCTGATGTGGCGTCGCAAATATCCGACGCACAAGGTCGACTCGAATACGTCGCTACGCTGACCGAGCAAGCCGCGAACAAAGTGCTAAACGCAACCGACGTTGGGATTCCCGAACAGGACCAACTTGCAAAAAATGCGAAAGATGTCGAAGATCGATGGAATACCTTATTCGCCGGAAAAATGAGCGTTGACGAATTCAAATTGCTTGCATCCGACTCTAAGTCTTTTGCGAATAAAGTAATCGCTTCCACCGATGCAGAAAAAGCGCGTCTGCTAGACATTATGATGGCCCAAGACTTTCAAGATCTAACCGGGCAACTGATCAAGAAGGTATTGGTCATAACTCAGTCGGTCGAGAGAGAATTGGCACAGATTTTATTGGACAACGCCCCGACTGAGCTCAAAGAAAAAGCGATAGAATTGATGGAAGGACCGTCCGTGCCAAATGCAGCCTTAGAGCAGGATGACGTAGATAATCTACTTGATAGCTTGGGATTCTAAATGGACGACATGCTCAAAGAATTTGTCGTTGAGGCACTCGATCTCGCGGTCAATGTCGAGGAGCATTTGCTCTCTCTACAGAGAAACCCTGAAGATATGAATACGCTTAACGCGGTATTTAGATCGTTCCACACAATCAAAGGCGGTGCGGGTTTTATGAACCTTACCGCAATGGTTTCGGCATGTCATTTGACCGAAAATCTTTTCGACGCCCTGCGTACTGGTAAATCGCCCGTTACTCCTCTCGCGATCGAGGCTGCACTTGAGGCAAGCGGATTCGTATCAGATCAACTCACCGCGTTAAACAATGGCACAGATCCTGACCAGTTATCAACGATGCCAGCAGCATTGGAACAATTGCTAAATGATGCGATCGAGGGTAAAACAGGCTCGTCGCCAGTCGCAGCAAAATCCTCCCCTGCTCCCGTGGTAAGTCTGGAAGTTGCCACCAATGTGCCTCCTGGTAACGAGGGAGATGTTCCTTGGGATGCCTATTATCGCGCAGTCGTTCCTGCGGGCACCTTGCCGGAAGTAGTCGCCATCAACCCTGTCATCAAACAGGAACAAGAGGCAGTCAAATCATCACTTGCCAGTAACGAAATCAAACAAAACGCACCTGTTAAAGAGGAAAGCATTCGGATTGACGCGGTTAAACTTGATGTTTTGTTAGAGGTCGCTGGCGAGTCTGTTCAGGCGGCAAATCAAGCTGCGGTCTTACTAGAAAAACTTTCTCAATTTCCGTTTGACGGAGACGCCGCACCTTTGATGTCAGCGCTCACCGAAACACTTAACCGCGCGTCACGTTATTCAACAGAGTTGCAACGTGCTACTTTGGCGACACGTATGCAACCGGTCGGTCGTTTATTCCAAAAGTTTCCTCGCCTGATTCGCGAATTAGCTAAGGATCTCGGCAAAGAAGTCGATCTTGAAATTTCCGGTGCAGAGACTGAGGTAGATCGTGTAGTTGTCGATAGTTTGTACGATCCTTTGGTTCACATGCTTCGCAATTCACTTGATCATGGAATTGAGTCTTCAGAAGAACGTTCACAAACGTCAAAACCTGCTCGAGCGAAAATTTTATTAAAGGCTTGGCAAGAAGCCAGCAGCGTCATGATCGAAGTCACCGACGATGGCAAAGGAATGGACGCAAATCGCCTGCGTGAAAAAGCGATCGCCAAAGGTTTAATTAGTACCCACGAAGCACGTACCGATGATGAAGCGTTCCAACTGGTATTTCTTCCAGGTTTTTCCACGAAAGAAGTCGCTTCGAGCGTCTCTGGTCGTGGAGTCGGCATGGATGTTGTAAAGACCGCTGTAGAACGCCACCGTGGAGCGATACGGATTAATTCACAATTAGGTCGTGGTACGACGTTTATAATTCGGCTCCCGATCGAACTTTCGATCGTCCCAACGATGCTCGTAAGAACCGCTGGTGCTTCATTGGCGCTACCGATGGCAACAGTTCAACGCGTGGTTGAGCTTCCAGAAACATTTGAAAGTGTTGGTGGGCAACCCGTCTTGCGTGATTTAGGAAGACCACTGCCAATCCGATCACTTGGTCAAGTTTTAGGCTATGAAAAGAGCACCGAACGCGTTGGCATTGTGATCGCGGCACCGAATCCTTATATCATTTCGGTGGACTCAGTTGACGGTACGTCTGATCTGGTTATTAAACCTCTGACTTGTATTTCGACACCGGGCATCACAGGCACAGCAAGGTCTGCCGAGGGTGAATTAGTCTTGGTTATTAGTTTATCTTTCTTGTTGGATGGTTGCAAAGTCGTCGAGAGAATTGGTGCTTAGAATCCAATTAGAGCCTATATTGCCTTAATTTATTCTCTAACTGTACGAGATGCAAATTCGAAGCGATTCGTGATCATTGCCCCATTTATACAAGGATTCTTAGACTCTGTCAGAATGGCGTAATCTTCTTACGTTATTCTGATAGTCATGACGCAATTTGCCATCAACTCGAGTTCGGCGCTTAATTTCGAAAATCGATACGCCAGCCTAAGTAAAAATTTCTTTACTCCGCTAGACCCAACACCGCTTAAAAATCCGTATTTGATCACACGCAATGTTGATCTATTGCAGAATCTTGGACTCGCACCGGAGCTATTAGATCAACAGGAAATCCTCGAAGTATTTTCAGGAAACCGGGTCCACCAAAGCAGTAGACCAATTGCAACTGTGTACTCAGGCCATCAATTTGGGATTTGGGCTGGCCAACTGGGTGATGGTCGGGCAATTCTATTGGGTGAACTTAAGCTCCAACACTCCCAAGAGTCGCTTGAAATTCAACTAAAAGGAGCTGGAGTCACACCTTACTCCAGAATGGGCGATGGTCGAGCGGTCTTGCGTTCCTCGATTCGAGAGTATCTCTGCTCTGAGGCAATGGCAGCACTAGGTATTCCAAGCTCGCGTGCACTTTGCCTAATTGGATCCGATCAGTACACGATGCGCGAAATGCCCGAAAAGACTGCAGTCGTTACGCGTGCTGCAACTAGCTTTATTCGCTTTGGAAATTTTGAGCACTGGTATTACAATCAAGCCTCCAGCGAACTGAAAGAGCTCGCCGATTTTGTTATCTTCAACTACTACCCAGAATTGCACGAGCGCGACAATCCTTATCTTGGATTGCTCGAAGAAGTCATCAAGCGCACTGCGACCTTAATTGCGCATTGGCAATGCGTCGGTTTTATGCATGGCGTACTCAATACGGACAACATGTCGATATTAGGTATAACGCTAGACTACGGGCCATTTGGCTTTATGGACGGATTTAATCCTAGTCACATTTGCAATCATAGTGATACCCAAGGGCGCTACGCCTATCATATGCAACCAGAAATTGGGCATTGGAATTGTCATGCGCTGGCTCAGGCAATGTTGCCCCTCATCGGTGATATCGAACAAACGCAAAGCGCGTTATCAAACTATATTACCGATTTCAAAACCGCCTATCACGCCAATATGCTGAAGAAAATAGGACTTTATGAAGAAACAGAAGATGATCAAACACTTTACGAATCCTACCTTGAAATCATGGCAAATGGTTTGACGGACTTCACGCTTGCTTTTAGGCGTCTTAGTCAGATTTCTAAACACAATGAGGATCAAGATCAACAACTCCGTGATCTTTTTATCGATCGATCAGGTCTTGATGCCTGGCTAAGGCAATATCGTCAGCGTCTGCAAAGAGAAACATTAAGTGATGAAGAACGCCGTATTCGGATGAACTTAATTAATCCAAAATTTGTATTGCGTAATCATCTCGCCCAGCAAGCGATTCAAAAAGCTGAAAATAAAGATTACACAGAGTTGCATACTCTGTCGCAGGTTTTGAAGCGTCCTTTCGATGAACAATCTGAATTTGAGGCCTACGCTCAACTACCTCCCGACTGGGCAAGCGAAGTTTCAGTAAGTTGTTCATCATAAGATAAATTAGCTATTTCATCACGGGGGAGGAATCCAGAATGTTTAAAATCAAAAAAACTGATGCCGAATGGTGCAATCAATTGTCTGAAATGTCTTACCGCGTTACCCGCCAAGCAGCAACCGAACGGGCATTCAGTGGTCAATTTTGGGACCACCACGAAGTTGGCATTTATACCTGCGTTTGCTGCAACACTCCACTGTTTGAATCAGATGCCAAATTTGATTCTGGCTGCGGCTGGCCAAGCTATTTCAAAGCACTTAATCCCGAACATGTGAAGGAAATCCCTGATCACTCACATGGAATGACGCGCACTGAAATTGTGTGTAATATCTGCGACGCGCATTTGGGACATGTCTTCCCCGATGGCCCGGCCCCAACCTATCTCCGCTATTGCATTAATTCTGCATCATTAGCTTTCAAACCGACCTGAGGTATTTATCAATCTATGATGAAGTTACTATTCGATCTTTTTCCTGTCTTACTTTTTTTTCTGAGTTATAACCGCGCAGAAAAAAATCCAGAGAAGTCCCTCCAATTAGCAAATGAGTTTTTGTCTGGTTTCACATCAGGCCATATGGTGTCACCGCAAATGGCACCAATTTTGATTGCAACTGCTGTTGCGGTCGTCGCTTCAATTCTTCAAATTTTATATCTGATGGTTAGGAGAAAAAAAATTGACCTTATGCTATGGGTTTCTTTTTTTATTGTGAGTGTTTTCGGTGGACTAACGATTTATTTTCAAAACGATACCTTTGTCAAAATCAAGCTAACCATCATTTACTGGCTTTTTGCTTTCGGGTTTGCCTTCAGCCAATATTTTCTAAAGAAGAATTTTCTTAAAACGATGATGGGTTCTGAAATAAAAATGCCGGAAATCGCTTGGGATAAACTCAATTTAGTCTGGATTGCCTATTTCTTGGTGATGGGCGCTGCGAATCTTTATGTTGCTTTAACTTATTCACAAAGTACTTGGGTGAGCTATAAGTTTTATTCCTTCTTTGCATTACCAGTTTTTGTAATCGGACAAACCTTTTTCTTGATGAAATATATTGAAGAAACCAAATGACTCAACGAATTCAAATGATCACAGATAGGCTAAATGAACATCTAAGCCCCTCTTACTGTCAAATTCAAGACGACTCCGCAGCACACAAAGGTCACGCCGGTGCTGCTAGCGGCGCTGGACACTTTACAGTTACAATTATTAGCGAAAAATTTGCGGGACTAAATCGCATTTCTCGGCATCGACTAGTGTATGATGCCGTTGGCGATTTGATGCACACGGAAATACATGCACTTGTCATCCATGCATCTAGTCCTTCAGAAGCAACAAAATAATATTTTATTAACCGTTTTTGTTTTACTTTCTTTGTATTTTAGGAACAGATAATGACTTTTAAACCCGCTCAATTGCTGGTTGTACTTCTAGTAACCGCATTCCCTGCGATGGCGCAGAACTTGGCAACGGTCAATGGAAAAGCAATCCCTGCTTCAAAAGCTGAACCCTATGTAAAGCAAGCTTTAGCACAAGGTCAAAAAGACACACCACAATTACGTGCGATGATCAAAGATCGTTTGGTTGGCACTGAAGTGCTCTTGCAAGAAGCAGAAAAAGCTGGGTACAGCAAGAACGATGACGTTAAGTTGCAAATAGAATTGGCTCGCCAACAAATTTTGATTCAAGCGTTGATGCGCACGCACGTTGAAAAGAATCCTGTCACAGAAGCAGACATCAAGGCCGCTTACGACAAATGGAAAACGCAAAATGGTGACAACGAGTATCACCCTGCCCATATTTTGGTAGAAAAAGAAGATGATGCAAAAGCAATCATTTCCAAACTAAAAGGCGGCGCTAAATTCGAAGAGCTAGCCAAACAATCCAAGGACACTGGATCGGCTGGAAAAGGTGGTGATTTGGATTGGGTATCACAAGCAAACGTGCCACCAGCATTCGCAGCGGCATTGGCAACTTTGAAAAAAGGTCAGTTCACTGAAACACCAGTAAAAACCGAAGTTGGCTTCCACGTCATCAAATTGGATGATGTTCGTCCATTAAAATTGCCAACTTTAGAAGAAGTGAAACAACAAATTGGCGAAAGCTTGGTTCAAGAAAAAGTTCAGGCGTATCAGCAGTCCTTGATCAAGAAGGCTGTGATCAAGTAAACGTGTTAAGCATGAACAAAAAAAAGACGCTATTCAGCGTCTTTTTTTTCGTCAAACCTAAGTCAAATTACACACCCATCTTTTCCAACATACTTCCCAACTCGCGCAAAGCTGGCTCCAATTTAGGATGTTTGCTGGCAAACTCGGCATAGATTGCCCGCGAACGATCACTCAATGCCGCGTACAAAGGATCATCGGGATTGTCGTCTTTCGATAAAACAAGCTCGATATCTCGATGCAGATTTTGCAACAATTCTTTCATTTCAGCATCAACCTGCCCAGTCGTATGCAGGCCGTCCTGCAATTGTTTCAACAATCCTTTTAACATGTCGCGTTTCATCGCACCCTCCTAGATTCTAAAAATAAGCTATTAAACTGGCCTGAAGTTTGAATATACCTCTAGGCATCATTTCGTTATATTCGATAAAGCAAAACGACTGCTTCCGCAGCGATGCCCTCTTCCCGTCCCAAAAAACCAAGCTTCTCGTTGGTCTTCGCTTTGATATTGACTTGCCCCAATTTGACCTGTAAATCAGCTGCAATATACTCAATCATTTTTGGAATATGGGGTGCCATTTTGGGTTGTTGTGCGATGATAGTTGCATCCAAATTCCCAAGCACATAACCGCTCTTATGTACACGTGAAATAGCCTCTCGTAAGAGAACACGCGAATCGGCTCCTGCAAATTGGGCATCTGTATCGGGAAACATTTTTCCAATGTCACCTAGGGCTGCCGCTCCCAACAAAGCATCCGTAATCGCGTGCAGCAATACGTCGGCATCCGAATGTCCTAGCAAGCCTGTTTTGTGCGAAATTTCGACACCGCCAATAATCAATTTACGTCCAGGAACTAGGGCATGGCAATCGTAGCCTTGGCCTATTCGGATCGGCATGGGCACTTGAATATTTAGGTCTGTAGTCATAAATCTTTATAAATTAATTGTAGAAATTCCAAATCTTCGGGCACGGTCAATTTACGATTTCGCATCGTACCTTCAACAAGTTTAGGTCGATATCCTAACGCTTCCATCGCACTCGATTCGTCGGTCACTTCGATTGCCATTTCCAATGCCCGTATCAGCATATCTAAACGAAACATCTGCGGCGTCTGTGCCAACCACAGTTGTGTCCTGTCTATTGTCTCGAGTGTTTTTTCAGTTTGTCGTTTCACGGTATCAACCACGGGCAACGCCAAAATTCCGCCATTCACATCGTCCCCGATTGCTTCAATGAGCTTATTCACCAAATCTGGCGTCAAGCCTGGACGGGCTGCATCGTGTACCAATACCCAATCGTGATCTTGATAGTGACTGTATTTACGTATTATCTCCAAACCATTTTGTACGGTATCACGACGGGTTTCACCACCGCCATTCAGAATAGTCAATTTCTCATTCGCGACTAGAGCAGCATCGATGAATGCATCCTCAGCGCTGACTACGACAAAGATGTGATCAATTTGCTGGGATGATAAAAAACAGTCAACTGTCCTCTGTAAAACGCTTTTTCCTGCCAAATCCAAATACTGCTTCGGTATGCTTGCGGCCATACGCGCTCCAACCCCTGCAGCAGGAATCAAGGCAATATACTTTGGCTTCATACCGTTTGCACTTTCCCGTGGCAAATTGAGGGACAAATCTGATAATTCTGTCGATTGCTGGGTCATTTCTGGGATACAAGTCTCTACGCTTGTGCATCGTTTATAATTGACCCTCATTTTAACCGCCAATTCCTGCCACTGGGATTTTTCCAGACGGTTTAGCATGAATTTGCAGAACTCCTTGCTTTACATCTAATGTCTTTCGATTTCATCAAAGCACTACCCAACGCTGGTCACCGATTTGTGTTGCCATCGACTCATGGCTCGGCTGATGCCTATGCGATTGCGCAAGCTGCTACCGCATTAAAAAACAAAAATCGATTCCTGACGATATTTGTGGCCAGTCCAGCCGACGCGCAACGCTTGCTCAGTGAATTACCTTGGTTTGCACCTGAGCTTCGCTGTCATTTGTTGCCAGACTGGGAAACACTACCATATGACGCGTTTTCTCCGCACCAGGACTTGGTCTCTGAGCGGCTAGCGACCTTATATGAAATCAACAGCGGTACCTGTGATGCCCTGATTGTTCCCGCAACGACTGCTCTCGTGCGCATGGCACCACCCTCGTTCTTAGCGGCCTATACTTTTTTCTTCAAAGTCGGTGAGACGCTTAACGAGGCCAAACTCAAAACGCAACTTACACTTGCTGGATATACACATGTCTCCCAAGTGATGTCGCCAGGTGAATACTCTGTTCGCGGTGGTTTAATCGATTTGTTCCCAATGGGATCGGTACTGCCCTATCGTCTCGATTTATTTGGCGATAGCATTGAAACCATACGCACCTTTGATGCCGATACGCAACGCTCACTGTATCCGGTCAAGGAAGTTAGGCTGCTGCCCGGTCGCGAATTCCCGATGGATGAAGGCGGTCGCAGCGCATTCCGCAATCGTTGGCGTGAGCAATTTGAAGGCGACCCTTCGCGCTCCACGATCTATAAAGATATTGGCAATGGGATCGCATCAGCGGGTATTGAATATTATCTACCCTTATTTTTTGAATCAACAGCGACGTTGTTCGACTATTTACCGGAGAACACGCATTATGTTCTCATTGGTGATATTGAAGATGCGATACAACGTTTTTGGACCGACACGAGATCGCGATATCAATTTTTAAAATCTGACAGGGAGCGCCCTGTATTAGCTCCAGAGACGCTTTTTCTTCGCGATGAAGATTTTTTTGCGACACTGAAATCAGAATCTCGCTGGGTCGTGCAAAATGGAGGTGCCGCGTCAGAAATCTCTAGCTTTTTGCCCGATATTGCCGTCAACCGTCGTGCCGACGATCCTCTGAATAATCTTCGCTCGTATCTGTTACAAACAGATAAACGTGTTTTTATCTGTGCGGAAACCGCTGGTCGCCGAGAAACTTTACAACAATATTTCAGCGACTTTGATCTGGAAGTCAGTCTCAGTGAAGATTACACAGATTTTTTAACGAGCTCGACAAAATTGGTCTTGGGCGTCGCACCTCTGCATGCTGGTTTTCAGACACATGAGATCGCTTTCATCACTGAAACGGAATTGTATGCTGGGTCGGGCAAACGCATCGGTCGCAAGAAACAAGAAGCTGTAACACAAGTCGAACACATGGTGCGCGACTTGTCCGAATTGAAAATTGGAGATCCGGTCGTTCACAGCAATCACGGTATTGGCCGGTATATGGGCTTGGTTAGCATGGATTTAGGAGACGGCGAGACTGAATTCCTCCATTTGGAATATGCGAAGGATACCAAACTCTACGTCCCAGTCGCGCAACTGCATGTAATTTCACGCTATTCTGGCGCATCACCAGACGATGCGCCTCTCCATGCATTGGGATCGGGTCAGTGGGAAAAAGCAAAACGCAAAGCTGCACAACAAATTCGCGACACCGCGGCTGAGTTGCTTAACTTATATGCACGTCGCGCTTTGCGCCAAGGTCATGCGTTTGAATATTCAGCCCACGACTACGCCGCCTTCGCAGATAGCTTTGGATTTGAAGAAACCCCTGATCAAGCTGCGGCAATCAACGCCGTGATTGGCGACATGACGTCTGGCAAACCGATGGATAGGCTGATCTGTGGTGACGTGGGTTTCGGCAAAACAGAAGTGGCTTTGCGGGCAGCTTTTGTGGCAGTCATGGGCGGAAAACAAGTCGCCATTCTTGCACCGACGACACTACTGGCAGAACAGCATGCTCAAACCTTCACCGATCGTTTTGCCAATTGGCCTGTAAAAATTGCAGAGTTATCTCGATTCAGAAGCGGCAAAGAAATCACACAAGCCATCAAAGGGATGGGTGATGGTACCGTCGACATCGTGATTGGCACACATAAACTCTTGTCCGAGGATGTGAAATTCTCGCGACTAGGATTGGTGATCATCGATGAAGAACATCGTTTTGGTGTGCGTCAGAAAGAAGCATTAAAATCACTGCGTGCAGAAGTCGATATATTGACTTTAACCGCGACACCGATTCCACGAACCCTAGGTATGGCATTAGAAGGCTTGCGCGATTTTTCTATCATCGCGACAGCACCACAAAAGCGTTTGGCAATCAAAACATTCGTGCGTAGTGAAAGCGATTCCGTCATTCGAGAAGCGTGTTTACGCGAATTGAAGCGCGGCGGGCAAGTATATTTCTTGCACAATGAAGTCGAGACTATTGAAAACCGCAAAGCCATGCTGGAAGCGCTTTTACCAGAAGCGCGCATCGCTGTCGGGCATGGTCAAATGAACGAACGCGACCTCGAAAAAGTGATGCGAGATTTCGTTGCGCAACGTTACAACATCCTTTTGTGTACAACGATTATAGAAACGGGGATCGATGTCCCAAGTGCGAACACGATTATCATGCATCGAGCGGATAAATTTGGTTTGGCGCAATTGCATCAATTGCGTGGACGCGTGGGTCGTTCGCATCACCAAGCCTATGCCTATTTATTGGTGCACGATATACAAGGTTTGACAAAACAAGCTAATCGCCGCTTAGAGGCAATTCAACAAATGGAAGAACTTGGTAGCGGGTTTTACCTAGCCATGCATGACTTGGAAATTCGTGGCGCTGGTGAAGTCTTAGGTGACAATCAATCTGGTGAAATGCACGAGATCGGATTCCAAATGTATTCCGATATGTTAAGTGAAGCTGTACGCTGTTTAAAGAACGGCAAGGAACCCGATTTAGCCGCCCCGCTCGCCACCACAACAGAAATTAATTTGCACATCCCGGCTCTCTTACCCAGCGATTTTTGTGGTGATGTGCATGAACGTTTGTCTATCTACAAACGCCTCGCAAATTGCAACAAACAAGATGCAATTGATGATTTACAAGAAGAACTGATCGATCGTTTCGGAAAATTGCCCGAACCGGTCAAGTCCCTCTTAGAAACTCACCGCCTACGCATTGCGGCCAAGTCGCTCGGCATTATTAAAATTGATGCCCATAGCGAAGCTGCGACTCTACAGTTTGAACCGCAACCTCCGATTGATGCGATGCGAATTATCGAATTGATTCAAAAGAACAAACACATCAAACTTAACGGTCAAGATAAGTTGCGCATCAGTGCCAATATGCCAGATCTTGCAACAAGAGTTGCACAAATCAAGAGCACAATGAAAGCGCTACATTGATCTGCTGACATTTCACTAAAGTATATATATGAATCTGATTATTCAAGGCTTAAATACGGTCTTATCGCAACATACGGCAATCATCCAAAAAATTGCACAAATGTCGAATGCGAATAAGATTATCCCAATCAATTCGAGGGCAATCCGTTTAGAGAACGTCCAATGCGACAGTCAAATCCTAGAAGTCATCCAAGACCAATGTTTGCAGGCGCAGCTCGATGTCTATCATGGAATTCAACGCCAACTTTCTGATTTTAAGCTCGTCGCCATGGATATGGATTCCACTTTAATCACCATAGAGTGCATCGACGAAATCGCTGATATGCAGGGCCTCAAGCCACAAGTTGCAGAAATTACTGAAGCAGCGATGCGGGGCGAAATTGAATTTCAAGAAAGCTTGGTGCGCCGTGTTAGTTTATTGAAAGGACTCGAGGCGTCAGCACTCCAACGAGTTTATGAACAGCGTTTGCAATTATCCTTGGGTGCAGAAAATATGCTTAAGCAAGTACAGCAAGCAGGCTTAAAAACTTTGTTAGTATCAGGTGGTTTTACCTTCTTTACCGATAGGATGCAGTCACGCTTAAACCTTGATTACACCCATGCGAATGTTCTCGAGATCATTGACGATAAACTCACCGGCAAGGTCATTGGTGGCATTGTCGATGCCGATGAAAAGAAACGCACAGTTGAAAAGGTATGTCAGGATCTTGGCATTAACCCACAACAAGCGATCGTTATGGGAGATGGGGCAAATGATTTGAAGATGATGGGGATCGCTGGCTTGTCAGTCGCCTTTCGCGCTAAACCAGTGGTGCGTCAGCAAGCTAATCTTGCTTTGAACTTTGTTGGTCTAGATGGAATTTTGAATGTCTTAACAGCCTAGCGAGCAAAAGAGAACTCTGCAGCGGGTTCGACCCGTCCTACGAATTATGGCATCACTAGCCTGCTGCGCGCTCTAAAGAAAACCACGCCGATCAAAAAAATTACTATAAAAACTGGATACTCCAGAATCCGAGTATCCAGCCAAATCAGATCGTGTTAGCTCAACTTCCAAACATAATCAACTCTTGTTGTCGTTGGTTGGGGCTTGCCATTGAGGGTTCCTGGCGTTGCTGTGCATTTTCCTGACAGAAGCTGACTTTTCACAGCATCATCGAGCAATTCATGACCACTGGACTTCACTATATCGACAGCATCGATACGCCCAATGGCAGAGAAATGCACTTCTAAGCTCGACACGCCTTGCGATTCAGCACGCAAGGCTTTACGAGGATATTCTGGAGCACAACCTTTTTTCATAAAATTGATCCGAGCAGGGACGATGACATCCTCACCACGGCTTCCCTTGCTCTTTGAAACTTTAGGAACTGCCGGGGAAGACGAGATCTGATCATGCAAGGACGGCTCTCTTAGGTCTGCCATGGCGAATTCTGCATCAAGCTCATTGCGTTCTTCGATGGCGACAATTTGATTCTGTGTGTTGACTTGTTTGCTTTGAGAGATAGTAGGCAATGCTGCATTGGCGGCAAATCCGACACAGACAGTCGCAATCCCGACTACTGTTACCGCGGTTTTCCAATTGATACTTTGTGCTTCTGGACGCACTAAACGTTTGATTCTCAACATAAGATTTCCTCCATGTGCCGCTTGGGCGAGTTGAGGGGTGGTGAATTGGATATACTCCAATTCCTGTAATGCAAGTGCCAGACGCCGCGGTTCGCCGAGCATACTTGCCGCTAAATCATCCGCAATGTTCTCGCGTTCAATGCGGATTTTTTTTGAAATCCACCAAACAGCTGGGTGGAAGAACAAAACCATTTCAATCAAATTTTGAATAAAGTTGACGACATAATCGAAGCGCGAAATGTGTGCTAGTTCGTGCGCAATCAAAGCTTCCAAATAGCTAGGGGTCATGCCAGTCAAAAGAGAGGCTGGAAGCAAAACCATTGGTCTTATCCAACCTATCGTGATCGGACTTTCTAGTTCGTTGACGATACGCACGAGAACAGGCTTAGCAATCTGAAAATGTTCCGCTAATTGATCGGTCTTTTGCTGCCAATAAGCGTTGCTGACACCGCGTTTTCCGTTGGTGTAAGACCGTAACCAAAAAATACCTAGCAATAGTCGCAAGCCAAGTATGGCAACCACAGTCGCCCATGTAATGACGATGAAATCGATGTGCATCTGAAACCAAATTTGCATTGCATCGATCCAACTTAATGCCGTCTTAGATTCAAGCAAGTGACCGGAAACGACCTGTTCATCAAGGGAGATTTTTGTCGTTTGCAAGCGTTGTAACAACTCCCAGATCGGTGCAAACAAGCATAGCGCTAGGCTAAGACATGCAATCAAATAGCGAGTTTGGGCACGGGCATTACGACTTAGTTGCAAAAGGAAGGCCGTGCATAAAGTGATTGCAGCACCTTGCCATAGAAAATGAACGAGCGTCCAACCGATAGCGTTGGTAAGCAATGGAAAGTCGATGGTCATTTTTCGTCTCCATGCAAAAATTTTTGAATTTCTTCTCGCTCCTCTTTGCTGACATGCGTTCGCAAGGCTGAGAGAATCAAAGCTTTCGCCGAACCGGAAAAAGCTTTTTGAATTAAATCTTTCACCAAATTCGTTTGCAAGGCGTCTTGCTCTTCAACCGCAGCATACACATGTGCTTTTTGACTCTCGTCTCGGCGCAATTGACCTTTGCTGTGCATCACTTGCAGCATCCGCAGCACCGACGCATAAGCCAGATCTGGTCGCTCTTTGATGGCAGCTTCATGCACTTGCTTGGCGGTGGCTGGCCCAAGAACCCAAAGCAAGCGCATCAGCTCCATTTCAGCTGCAGTTGGTTTTGGTGGAGTGACTGCCTTTGCTTCGCCCGTATGATTTTTTTTCATTTAATGTCGCAATAAAGTAGATCAATAAATCTAGATTAATTGATCTAGATTGTTTTGTCTAGATTAATTTTAAGTATTTTTATTTTCAGTTCGATTAATTATTAGGAACCACCGCAACTAAAGACTTGAAGCTCGATTGCATATCCATCCACCTTCTTACGCCGCTGACCGCAACCGAGAACAAACGCAAGCTACAAAGCAAAATCGTGTTCGCCGCACACGCGATATAATCACGCAGGTAAGATAAATTCTGAATTCCAGCCTATCCAATTTGATCGACTAAAGGAGATACCAATCATGATCGATGTCTATTCTTGGCCAACGCCTAACGGTCACAAAATTCATATCATGCTGGAAGAATGTGGGCTCCAATACCGTGCAATACCGATCGATATCAGCGCAGGAGATCAATTTAAGCCCGAATTTTTAGCGATGTCACCGAACAATAAGATTCCTGCAATTGTTGATGCCGATGGACCTGACGGCAAACCTATTGCGCTATTTGAATCTGGTGCAATCTTGATCTATCTCGCAAGTAAAGCCGGACGATATCTCGGAACAAGTGACAGGGAAAAATATCAGACCTTACAATGGCTATTGTTTCAAGTAGGCGGCTTTGGACCGATGCTCGGACAAGCCCATCACTTTCGTATTTATGCCCCTGAAAAAATTGACTATGCCTATGATCGGTATTCGAATGAAGCAAAGCGTTTATACCAAGTTTTAGAAAATCAATTAACGCAACACGCCTATTTAGCTGGGGAAAATTATACAATCGCCGACATCGCCACATTTCCATGGGCACGGTCTGCGGCAAACCAAGGAATAGATTGGGCCGACTATCCGAACGCAAAACGTTGGTTCGACCAGATTTCGCAACGTCCAGCAGTGCAGAGAGGCTTAGCTGTTTTAGCAAAACAACGAAAACCATTAACTGATGCGAATGCAAAAGATGTCCTGTTTGGACAAACGCAGTACGCAAAACGCTAGAAATCCAACCTATCTAAACCACACACTAGCGCCAGCATTCACAACAAACAAAACTTAAGACTACATTATGCGCCGCGCACCGAAAAAAAAGATCCAGAAATTAGCAGGCGATGCTTTACGCATCGCCAATCTCGCCTCTGCCGTTTCACAGGCAGGAAGCCGACTCGAAGATCAGGATTGGCAAAATTTGCTCGATGAATTGATTGCGAAGAATCTGGAAGCACGACATCAGTCGATACTTGATGCCGCTGCAGAGCATGTATTTACCAATCAACCCGAAGCCTATGAGGTCCTAATTGAGGCGATCGAGTCTATTGCTACATCAGGGCACCAAGAAGCGGGTGACACTGACTATGAGTTGTTACTAGTCGCCGCCCCTATATTGGCTTGGAGCCGTTTCGATATCGCATCTGGGCCGATTCCTGCCCCAATCGTGAAGTCTTTATCACTTAGTTGGCGTGAATCTCTACTATGTAAAGGGGTGCAAGTGTCGTTATTACCCACTTTATATTCTATTGATCAATTGCCGCAAGATCATTGCGCGGTCAACGAACTCTTGCACCATACCGCACAAAATTTTCTACGCAACAAGAATAATTCTTCGCCCAAAGAATTACCCAAAACTGTTCCATTCTTAGCTGACAGTCGGTACCTACTCGGCGTTATTTTAGCGCCGACCAATGCACCAGTATTCCAATGGCAATTAACTGCACCACCGTTTGACATTGCCAAAGCAAAAGAGGCAGCACTACTTTTGTGGAAACAACGTGCTCATGCTGACGTTGGCCATCTATTGCCAGGATGCGGCTTCGAATTCTTATTGCCCGAGGCCTATTATTCTGCGTGCCGCGAAGCGGATATCTTGATCCGACCAATTTCAATACGGGCAACGGTGTTCTATTTAACGCAAACTCTCAATATTGAAGCATCGGAACTCAGTGCAGTAGTTGCCAGATTTGGTCCAGAATTAAATCCCGGACAAGTGGATGAGATTCGTATTGGTTTCACCTTAAAGAAAGCATCCGACATCATTTACGGCGTTATTTGGCCTTTGTACCAGCAGGAAGATGAAGTAAATGCCCTAGTCGGTGCGAACAGTGCCAACGTCGAGCAACGAGCAGGTGAAATTCCAACACTCTTAAAAGAAAGCGGTATTCAACAGATTCTGGTGTTAGAGGATATTTTTGGTCTCGAATTTTGCGATGATTGCCAAGCACCACTTTATGCTGACGCCGAAGGCGACTTGGTTCATCCAGAAATGCCTGAGGATGCGCCACCGGAAGGCTCTGTCCACTTACATTGAACTGATGTTATCGTTTTGATTTTGAATATTGGGAGAGTTAATTAAAAGAGCCTGCACGCATCTATCGTATAGGCTCTTTTTTTATAATTTCGTGATTTCTACCACATAGAAAATGGATGCTTCAACAGGCTTGCGTTCGCATAACGATGTTCGTGACTCACCTCGGCACCTAACCAAGATGGTTTCACAAATGCTTGATCAACATTCTCTAACTCGACTTCCGCGACAACCAATCCGGCATTTTCACCGAGAAATTCATCGACCTCCCAAACAAGATCGTTGATCGTTATACGATAGCGATATTTCTCAATTAAAGGTCGTTCGCACAACGTATCCAACAAATCATTTGCGTCACTGATTGGAATGGGATATTCCCATTCGTGACGAAAAATACCTTGGCTACGTCCTTTAATCGTTAAATTTGCTGTCTCTCCTTCAATACGAACCCGAACAACTCTATCCGGAGAGGAATTCAAATAACCTTGCCGTAAATGTACCGGTGATGCCAATACTTTCCAGTCCTCATTGAGAACAAGAAATTTACGCTCAATTTCCACGCCCATCTTATGCCTTTAAATGCGTCAAAATAGGTTGCAACATGGCTTCACCCAATTTCATACTGCGTGCACCATCCCAACCCACTTCAAGATCGGGCATATTGGCATTATCTTTAAATGGCAATTCCAATGTTAATGAAACACATTTATAAGTGTGGCCTATGTACTTCGACGCAAGCTTCAACAAATCCTCATTGTACTTGCTTGCTTCATAGCCAAATTGCGTTTGAAAATCAGGACTTGCGGCGCAAAAACTTTCAACAAATGCATTTTGCTCAGCCATTTGCTTCTCGCTGAAGCCTTCTAACATTTCACTACCGGCCACAAAGACATAGGGCAATCCCTCGTCGCCATGAATATCTAGAAATAGATCACAGCCGACTTCTTCGATCTTCTTTTTCACGTAATACACTTCAGGACTCGTTTCAACTGACGGGGTCATCCATTCACGATTCAAATTGGCGCCAGCAGCATTCGTTCGCAAATTCCCTCGTACAGAACCGTCAGGATTCATATTCGGGACAACATACACAACCGCGCGATCTAAAATTGCTCGAGCGATCGGATTCGCCAAATCCAAAAGGGCATTCAAAGTCCCTTCAACCAGCCATTCAGCCATCGTTTCACCAGGATGCTGGCGCGCGATAATCCATACTTTTTTCTCCGCATCTGGATTACCAACGACAACCAAATTCAAATCTCTACCATCAATCGTATTTCCTAAATCCTCGATACTGACTTGGTCTGACAGCGCAACGCTACCCAACAAGCTGAGATGACGCTCCCAGCTATAGGGCTCGAAATAGGCGTAATACACACTGTCAGTTTCTGGTGTGTGTTTGATTGTCATCACCTTTCCATCAAACTCGGTTTCTACGCGAAACCAATTTTCTCGGTCATAACTCGCGACTGCTCGATAACCTTCCCAGCCATCCGCATAAGTCGCCTCGCCAGCGTTCAAAAACCGAATCGTGGCGTCTTGGTCGCGTGCGCCTTGCAAGCGGAAATAAAACCATTGTCGAAATTCAGCATGCGAATCCGCACGCAAGCGCACTTCAATATTCTCGACATCAACGACGCTGACGACTTCGATCGCACCTGCATCGAAATTCTGGCTAATTTTTATGGACATAATGTTCTCATCTAAAAAATTCGACTATTAAAAAATGTGTCATCTACTCCGACACGTGATAATGCGTTATTGTGACTGTTTTCTATTCTCGATGCCAGCAACAAAAGTCACAATTGAAATTCAATTTGCTTAGCGCCCATACTTCGCATCACTCTATCGTGTATTCAACCAACAGCAGCGCGCAGCGGCTTTCGGTTCCTCCAATTTAAATGCGCCAACAAAATTAGCTAAGACCTACTCTCTTCGGGTTTCGCCCGTAATAAGAGAAAGTCAATTTAAGGGGACAAGAGTAGGAGATTTGACTAAAAGTTTTACTAAACGCAATTCAAATTAACGAGCGAAAAGGCAAACGTACTTGGCGAGATAGTACTAAATACTTTATAATATAAGGCTATTAGTCGGGGCGTAGCGCAGCCTGGTAGCGTACATGCATGGGGTGCATGGGGTCGCAAGTTCGAATCTTGCCGTCCCGACCAATTCAATCTCTCCCCTTCCAAAATTCACCTGCATTCATAAAATTTATCTCGACGACTTATCGGCACCGACCATCTCGCGTTAGCGCACATCAAGCTACTCCTATTGTTCGTGAGCACCCATCTCATCTGCAATAATCAAGGCCTGAAATTGTTCACTCTCAAACTTTACTCAAATTAGTCTTAATGAAAAAAATATTGGTAACAGGTGGTGCCGGATTTCTTGGCTCACATCTTTGTGATCGACTCATTGCCGCTGGTGATCAAGTAATCTGTTTAGACAATTTGCACACGGGAAGTCGAGGCAATATTGCACAACTCGAGACCCATCCGAATTTTAGTTTACTGCTTCAAGATGTCACGGATCCATTTCCAGAATCTCTCAATGTCGACGAGATTTACAATTTGGCCTGTCCTGCATCCCCTGTGCACTACCAGAATGATCCTGTCCGTACGGTACGTACAAACGTGCATGGCGCAATCAATGTTTTGGAACTAGCCAGGAAATCGAATGCAAAGGTCCTCCAAGCAAGTACCAGCGAAGTATATGGCGACCCCGAGGTTCATCCGCAACCCGAATCCTATTGGGGGCAAGTAAACCCGATCGGTATTCGTAGTTGTTACGATGAAGGAAAGCGTTGTGCTGAGACGCTATTTTTTGACTATTGGCGCCAATATCAAGTGCGTATTAAGGTCGTGAGAATCTTTAATACCTATGGCCCCCGCATGCAAAAAAATGATGGACGTGTCGTGAGTAACTTCATTGTCAGCGCACTGAACAACGAAAATATTACGATTTATGGCGATGGCTTACAAACAAGAAGCTTTTGCTATGTCGATGATTTAATTGACGCCATGTTGAGAACTATGCAAACTCAAGACACTTTTGTCGGGCCAATTAATCTCGGCAATCCGCAAGAGAATACGATGCTTGAATTGGCAACGGCGATCATCGCATTGTGCAAGTCGACGAGTGAACTCGAATTCATGGATTTACCGTCGGATGACCCCAAACGTCGCATGCCTGATATTGATCTCGCGCGTAAAATATTGAAATGGCAGCCGACCGTCGAATTAAAAGATGGACTACGCTCGGCTATAGAATATTTCGAAAAAATAATTTAATCCGACTAAAAAGACATGAAACCAACAGACCTCAAACAGTTAAGGATTGTCATTAGCGGACCCGTTGGCAGCGGTAAAACAAGTCTTACCACTGCCATTGCACGACATTTTGAAATTCCACATATAGAAGAAAATCTTAAGAAGATTTATCAAGCGAAAATTCAGTGCAAGAAAATACTCCGAGAGACGAATGATCCCATTATTCAAAAACGTGCATATGATCAATGGATGGGAGCGTATGTGGATTGGTTCAAAAATCGTACGAACTTATATAACCAACACGCCGCATTCGTTGCCGATCGTTGGGAAGCTGATATTTTAGGTTTATGGCTGAGACTCTTTTCGGGTGAAACATGCGAGGGAATTACTAAGCAAATGTTAAGTGACATGCGCAACAAAGCAAATACCTTCGATGCCGCCATCATTTTACCGATGATCGATTTAGACTCCCCCCTAAAAAATGAAGATGGACTAACCAGAAGAAAAGATTTCAATTCCTTATTTTCATCTCATCTGATGACTGGCGCTCTCGTTCGGCAGTGTCAAGGGTTAAGACGAATTTATATCCCTAACAATCCTATGAGTATTGATGAACGACTAGAATTTGTTATGCGCGAACTTAGCAAAACCCGTTAAACCTACTACTCCTCCCCGCCCACAATCTAGGCAAGCGACCTCGCAAAATGATTAATGGCAGCGATGTCAGGTGGCAAAGACTCAAAAGGGATTTGCTCACGAATTAACATGTCTCGCAATTCGATATCGATCTGCCGCGCCTCATCTTCATTTTGAAAGCGGCCGGTTTGCACATACTTTTTGTCACCTCGCTCCACCAAAATATTGATGTTGTCGTGTTTATGATACCAATTGAGGATTTGTTGACGAGTCTTTGCGATGTCACAAATATTGTCGTGATAGGTCCCGTTGTAATACAAAACTTGCATCAGGGCACATTCAGTTACTAAATACTGCACCTGTCCATCGAGTAGATCGAGCATTTCGTATTGCTTTTGCGCAAGCTGATATTGATTTTTGAGGGCATCAAAATTTTTTTGCCAAACCAAGGCTTTGCCGTAATCGGGGATTTGCTCGACTGATTTATGCCGTAAATTCAGATTGAGTATGATTGCGGACGAAAATAAAGATTTATCGCAGCCCGGGCCACCGATAATATTAATCACTTTCGTCGGGTATAAACGCATCCTATGATCTTGACTAAGACGCGATGCTCCTGTGACTTGAACGGACATAATCTCCTCACCTAAGGAATCAATTGACGATTGATCCTAACACAAGAGCTAGATAAGCTAGAGTCAATTGTCCAAAGAAAGTGTCTTTTTCAATACTTCTTTTGGGCAACTTACAACAATTCAAGCGAGCAAAAATTCAAGCAATAAAAAAGGGGAACAAATTTCCCCTTTTTCCTTTAACACGCTTTTTTTTACGAACGAATTAATCGACTCGAATCACTTGATCGCCAATACGGAATTTTTCACGACGATCACCCATTAAGGCGCGCAATTCCTTAATGCTCAAATCACTGATTTCGTGCATGCGAATTAACAACGAAGCACCTACAGGTAAGTGATGATGACGAATTTTACTAATTACAGGCGGCGCTACTTCTAACGCTCTTGATAATGCAGCATCATTTTTCAAATGCAACTGTTTGATCAATGTATCTAAAAGATTATTTGGATTGTAATCAAAGTCATCTGACTTTAGGTCTAAAAGGTTTGCCATTTTCTCTCTCACTCTTCACAAAATACAGTCAAATACCTGTATACACCAAGCCCAAATCGGTTTGGTTGTTATTTATAATTTTGCAATTTTTATAAACTATTGCAAATACGCCGTGCTCTACAACAGAAATTGTGCTCTATATCTGATTTATTACACTCCCAACTAAGTTGGTTCAAACCAGATCTGTTCACCTAGTAGTAATAAAACACAAAAATCCGTCATCGCTTGACTTTTTCATACGACTTTTGATCTCCGTCAAATCGGCGTCTGAATGTATGCTGGCGGAAAGACAGGGATTTGAACCCTGGATACGTCATAAACGTATGCCGGATTTCGAGTCCGGTGCATTCGACCACTCTGCCATCTTTCCAAACTACTAAGAACAGTCAAGCTTGCGATTGTAGCAAAGTTCAAAACTGTTTGGTAGCCTGTTTTTTTGGCAATTTCCCTTTCAAAAGCCGCGAATCTATTGGATTTTTCATTTTATATCTTGAATATATAAGGCGATAAAGAATATTTCCAGAGGAGAATAATATATAAGCCGCATATTAGAGGATTTACTCTAATCAGTCGGGTTACGAACCGAGAAAACACGAAAAAACAAACATCCTCACACTGGAGATGTTAACGATCCTCGAAAAATCCCAAGCAATAAAGCGAATTTAAGAACACTGTCAATATGAAATGAGAACAAGACACGTGGACGTCATATTTCAACGCTAGGATGAAATTCTTAAAATTCTAACCCTTGATTGCCGTGTAAGTTGGGCAAAAAACTTAAAATATGGAAACAGAAATCTACAAACCTCTGGCGAACCAGTGTTGCGTTGCAGCAACGTTTGCAACGCATGGTTCTGAAATTCAATCTCCTCAATCAAATCGGCAAGACATTCTCGAGGTTTTACAAGAACGTAATTTGAGCGCCCGTTTTCAACCTATCATACAAATGTGCGATGGAAAAATACTCGGATATGAAGGATTGATTCGTGGTCCATCTGACAGTCCATTGCACTCTCCCCTCAAATTATTTCAAGCTGCCGCTGAATATGGGCTCAGTGTGGAGATTGAACATTTGTGTCGGCGCATCGTATTAGAACAATTCAAGTCTCTCAAACTCGAAGGAAAGCTATTCCTTAACGTCAGTCCAGAATGTCTTCTACAACGCAATGCCAGACATGGCGACACCTTGAATTACATTCATGAGCTCGGGATCCAGCCCGACCGAGTCATCATTGAATTGACCGAGTATCAGCCGACCAATGATTATGCGCTCCTGCAAGAAGCTGTTTCACACTACAAACGAATGGGGTTCGAAATCGCAATTGATGATCTTGGGGAAGGATTTTCAAGCTTGCGTCTCTGGTCTGAATTAAAACCAGAATTTGTCAAAATCGATATGCACTTCATTCATGATATTGATAAAGATCCAGTCAAACGTCAATTTGTTCGCTCAATACAGAGTATCGCCGAGCAATCCAATTCACTCGTCGTCGCGGAGGGCATTGAAACGCAAGCAGAGCTACTCTGCCTGCGTGATATCGGCGTGGCATGTGGGCAAGGCTATCATATTGCAAAGCCACACCCACAGCCAGCGAAAGCGATCTCAGCCGAAGTCACTAAAGTGCTCCGTAATAAATATCGAACTGGACGTACTGTGCAATCCACCTTAGCTGATCAGATAACCATCAAGTCATTGATTAAGACTCCCCCAGTCATCGCGTCGACCACACTCAACAACGAAGTCGAGAATATCTTTCTAAATGATCCAAAATTGAAGATTATTCCTGTCGTTGACGGTTTCAAACCAATTGGAATCATCAATCGCCATACGATGATTGATCGGTTTTCCCGACCATTTCAAAGAGAACTCTATGGCAAGAAGGCATGTACGGTATTTATGGATGCCGATCCATTGCTCATCGAACAAAATGCCAGTCTGCAAGATGTGAGTCACTTGGTTGTCAAAGCCGACCCTGAACATCTCATCAATGGCATGCTTGTCGTTGAAAATGGAGAGTATCGAGGATTGGCGACTGGCCCAGACCTTATGCGGGAGATCACCAAAATGCAAATTGAGGCAGCGCGATATGCCAATCCCCTCACGCAGTTACCCGGCAATGTCGTGATCAACCAAAGAGCGGATCAATTGCTGCAAACGCAAGCACCGTTCTACGTGTGCTACGCGGATCTCGACCACTTCAAGCCGTTCAACGATGTGTATGGATACCAGCGAGGAGATGACGTAATCCAAATGACTAGCCAGATCCTGACGACATTTTGCGCCGATCAATGCGATTTTATCGGACATGTCGGCGGAGACGATTTTATCATTCTGTTTCGAAGCCCCGATTGGGAGCTCCGTTGTCGCGGCATTTTGCGCGAGTTTGAGAGCCGCGTACGTGACTTCTACAGTATTGAGGATCAAGAAAGAGGCGGATATCTAAGCGAAGACAGACAAGGAAAAAAAGTCTTCTATTCGCTGATCAGCTTATCACTTGGGGTCATTCAAGCGGAGAGCGACCGATTCAGCTCCCATCATCAAGTAGCAATCGCGGCGAGTGATGCAAAAAAACAAGCAAAGCGACTACCTGGCAATAGCTTATTCATTGAAAGACGAACCGCATCAATTCAACCGATGCCCTAACGCGGCAAGAGTCCAGTTAAGCAAAAAAAAACAGTCTGAGTCACTCCGCAGACTGTTTTTTAATATGAAAAACCATGAAGCCGATATTAAATTTGGCGGTCACTGAATTCCAATGAAAGGATTACCCCTCAACTTAGGCAGTCAGTCGTTCGATTCCGCCCATGTAAGGACGTAATGCTTCTGGAATGTTCACGCTGCCATCCTCCTGCTGATAATTCTCCAAAATAGCGACCAAAGTACGCCCAACAGCGAGTGCCGAACCATTCAAAGTATGAACAAATTCTGTCTTGCCTTGTGCGTTTCGGAAACGAGCCTGCATACGACGAGCTTGGAATGCGCCCATATTCGAGATGGATGAAATTTCGCGATAGGTGTTTTGCGCTGGCAACCAAACTTCGAGATCGTAAGTCTTCATCGCACCAAAACCCATATCTCCAGTGCACAAGCTCATGACACGATAAGGTAGCCCCAACTTCTGAAGGATCATTTCCGCGTGCTGCACCATTTCCTCTAAAGCTTCAAATGACTTTTCAGGATGCGCAATTTGAACCAATTCAACTTTATCAAACTGGTGTTGGCGGATCATACCGCGCGTGTCACGCCCATAACTACCAGCTTCCGAACGGAAGCAAGGTGTATGTGCAGTCAATTTGAGCGGCAAACTATCCAAGGGCAAAATCTCATCTCGAACCGTATTCGTTAAAGTCACTTCCGCAGTGGGAATCAAATAGAGAGACTCGCCCTCGCCATCCTGCCCACCTTTTTTAACGGCAAATAAATCCTCTTCGAATTTTGGCAATTGTCCGGTCCCACGCATCGAATCAGCATTGACCATGTAGGGGGTGTAATGTTCTGTGTAACCGTTTTCTATCGTTTGCGTATCGAGCATAAATTGCGCCAAGGCGCGATGCAAACGAGCTATTCCGCCCTTGAGAACAGCGAACCGCGAGCCCGTTAATTTCACCGCCACGTCAAATTCCAAACCTAAGGTGGCCCCAACATCGACATGATCTTTGACTGGAAACGCAAATGCAGCTGGTGTGCCGACAGTACGAACAACGACATTTCCAGTTTCATCCGTACCTAGCGGCACTGACTCATCGGGCAGGTTTGGAATAGCCAACATAAATTGGCTCAAGGCTAATTGCAACTCACTGAGTCGTACCTCGGACGCTTTTAATTCATCCGCAATTGCGGCTACTTCCGCCATCACACCCGACGCATCCTCACCTTTCCCTTTCAGCATCCCCACTTGCTTTGACAAGGAATTACGCTTGCCCTGCAACTCTTCCGTGCGCATCTGAATTTGCTTGCGTTCATTTTCCAAGGTGTTGAACGTACTCACATCAAGAATAAATTTGCGGCTAGCCAAACGCGCAGCAACGGCGTCGATGTCTTTGCGGAGTAATTGGATATCAATCATAGTCTTAAATAAAATAAAAAATCATGGTCTGAGAAATACTGTTCACCCGCATAAAACGGAGATTGTAGGCAGAATCACCACTTCCCCAGTTTGGCTAATAAACTTGAAACAGCAAAGACGTATTGTAACAAGCCTCATGCAATTCCTCTATGATTTCCTCACGACCGTACAACCCAACTGGAAGCTGCATTACGGTTTCGCCCCAGACAAAGGACAAGACCAAGATTTTTTTCACTGAGTACATGACTGAGCTCTGTCAATCGCATCACTGCATATAAGCACAATCTGTAGGCACTATCAAAGCCGAAGCATCATAAAAAGTAGAGCTTTTTTACTAATTCAAGTGCTACTTTTCGAAGAAATTCAAAACAAATTCGACTGAATGCTTGTCAAGAACTGGTAAGCCGTGGATAATCCCGACCTCGCATAAAATTACGCAATAAATCATTTCAAATCTCTCGCCCGCAATTGCGGGTTTTTTATTTAAATGATCCAGTGGGTACATGGTGCGCGCTTCGATTCAAACAAAAATCGTAGCGTTTTGCAGACGTGACTCAGCCTGATACTTTTGCTTTTGTTGTTGCCATCCAAATTTGATTGGCATTTCGTTGTCGTACTTAATTTGTTACATGAAAAACAGCTTAACTCCATCTAATTCGCATTCCAGCAATTCCGCAACGTCATCCTCCAGCAAGACGCTCAAATTAGGAAAGCCGCTCACTGCAAGCAAAATTAAAAATACAAATCTGCAGGCAGAAACGCGCACCTTCGAGACACCTGTTTTAATGCAATCTGCTGAACTTGATACAGCCGATCTAGTCAAGACACAAGTGCAATCCGTTACGGTGGTGACGAAACGTCGCTCTCGTCTTGCATTGGTCAATTCTGGTGCAGCCAACGATCAGGACAAAAATGAAGAGTTAGAATCGACTAGCGTCGGAATTCAAGCAAAAGAAAGCGAACCGATTTCTCCTGAGGTAGAGATGGAAAAATCAGTAATGTCCGTCCAAGATATCGCGATTGATGTCAAGCCAACTGATGCAGATATCGAATTTCCGCAAAGAGATGAAGCAACGATTGCTCCACCAACCATCAAAATTCGCAAACGAAAAATCATTGCAAAAGTCGTCGATGATGCGAATGCATTGACAAACGTGCAGGCGGCAAATCTTGAGGCAGTCAACGCGAACGAAAGCATTACCGAGAAGTCAGTGCCAAAGGCCCGTGTCGCCAAAGCCCCGATAGCGGAAGTGCAAAGCGTCAGTTCCCCTTCAGATATTGATACCTCGGCATACGCATTTCCGACTGTGAAGGAAGCGGCACGTCGAGGCCGTAAACCATCGTCCCCACAAATCTACAACGAAGAAATTCACGCATTCAATGCGCTGGAGTCTGCGGAGTTAAAACGCGCTGCAAGAGTCAAAGCCGGCAAAACGTCAGCAGCGACCGCAAGTAAAGAACAACTCGAAGAATATCGTCAACGTCTGACAAAACTCATCCAGCTAGGTAAAGATCGTAGCTACCTAACGCATGCAGAGATCAATGACCACCTGCCGGAAAACGTCGATGATCCTGAATTAATTCAAGGAATTATCAGCACGCTTAACGATGTCGGCATCGCAGTTTACGAACAAGCGCCAGATGCAACCATGCTCCTGCTATCGGACAATGTTGCCACTTCAGTGAGTGATGACGATGCAGAGGCAACCGCCGCTGTTGCATTGTCAACGGTTGATTCCGACTTCGGTCGCACTACCGATCCAGTTCGCATGTACATGCGCGAAATGGGCAGTGCTGAACTTTTGACCCGTAGCGGTGAAATCGAAATTGCAAAACGCATCGAGTCTGGTTTGAAAGACATGCTACAGGCTATTTCCGCTTGCCCATCGGTAATCAAAGAAGTATTAGTGACTGCCGAAAAAGTGCGCAACGATGATGTCATCATCGACGATATTATTGATGGATTTCACGTCCCTGACAGCTTAGATATTCCAGCGCCAACGATACTTGCCAATTCCGAAACTGATGAAGAAGAGGAAGAGGACGACGATGAAGGCGGCAGCGCGGAAAGCAGCAACACACTAAGTGCCGAACAATTGGCGCAAATGAAAGCGACAGCCTTAGAAAAATTCGAAGCGATCAAGAGCAGCTTTGATGATATGTTTGCGCAGATTGAAAAAAATGCCTATCAATCCCCGACTTACCAAGCGGCACAAGAAAATGTCGCGAAGGAGATGGAAAGCATTCGTTTTAGCGTAAAAACGACAGAAAAGTGGTGCGACATTTTGCGTAAGCAAATGACTGAACTGCGTCAAACAGAAAAGCGTATGCTCGAATTGCTGGTTGATCGTTGTGGAATGCCACGCTCATACTTCCTAAGTCATTTTATGGCCAATGCCACTAATCCTGAATGGTTAGAAAATGAGATGGAGTCGCGCGAAGCATATGGAGCGGTTCTCAAGCGCCACATTCACGCTGCGCGCGAATTGCAAGGACGTCTAATTGTGCTCGAACAAGAAGTCAAAGTCCCGCTGAGTGACTTACGAGCGATCCATAAAAAGATGATTTCTGCGGAAAAACGTACGCGCGACGCCAAGGCGGCGATGACGGAAGCGAATTTACGTCTGGTTATTTCTATCGCAAAAAAATACATCAACCGTGGAATGCAATTCCTAGATTTAATCCAAGAAGGCAATATTGGCTTGCTGAAGGCAGTCGATAAATTCGAATATCGACGTGGATATAAATTTTCGACTTACGCGACTTGGTGGATTCGTCAGGCGATTTCTCGTGCTATTGCTGACCAAGCGAGAACAATCCGCGTGCCTGTACACATGATTGAAACGATCAATAAACTCAATCGTATCAAACGCCAATGTTTGCAGCAAAATGGTAGCGAACCTGATCCGGCATTAATTGCCGAAAAGATGGATTTACCCGAAATCAAAGTACGCGAGATTTTAAAAATTGCGAAAGAGCCAGTCTCACTCGACGTGCCGATTGGTGACGATGGCGATTCACAATTGGGCGACTTCATCGAAGACAATGTCACGTTATCCCCGATGCAAGCAGCGATGCAGGCATCAGTTCAAGGCAAATTGAAAGAAATTCTGGATGCTTTAAGCCCGCGAGAAGCCAAAGTCTTGCGTATGCGTTTTGGTCTAGAAATGGCAAGTGATCATACACTAGAAGAAGTGGGCAATCAGTTCGACGTGACGCGCGAAAGAATTCGCCAAATCGAAGCCAAGGCGATGAAAAAATTGCGCCATCCATCGCGTTTGGAACAATTAAAAAGCCTGCTCGAAAATAACTAATCGTGATGCACGATTGCGTTGAAGCCCTAACTTAGCTGCTGATCGGAACCCTCCGATCAGCTTGCTAAATTGGTCAGCGATGAACTGCCAACATCAAGATCAAGCTAAAAAATCCAATGCAAACTGCACTTGCTCCAGGCGCTCTTTCAACGAGCCAGAGACAAGCAAAAAAGGAATGTTAGATTGATCCAAAGAATCGATCACGAGACCGTGAACGATATCGCGAATTTGCGGCGATTCTCTTTGTAACCCATCTGATTCCCAAGGAAAATCTGGTGCCGTCACGATGGTGAATGCATAATCGCTTGCGTGCGAATTGGCCAAGCTTGATAACTCTGGTGGAACCGACTTGAAGTAATGCTGACTATAGATCGCAGTCATCCACGGCGCAGTATCGCAAAACAGCCACAAGTGCGCATCAACCAGACATCGATCTTCATTTTGCCTTTGCGTTTGCGCGATCGTTAACTGCTCATTCTCACTGGGCACTCTTTGTTTTAATTCGACAAACTCTCGTAGGTATTCTGGAATCCAGACCGTTGAATATGCTTGTGCCAGTGCTTCTGCTAATTGCGACTTGCCCGAAGATTCGGCCCCCAATATCGCTATTTTACTAATCAAAGTTGCGTGGTCTGTCGTCATACCATTCCCTGCTTCTTTTCCATGGCCTGCCACACTCTGGCACCAGCAAAGGCGAGCCCGACAAAAATTGCATATAAACCGGCGGTGAGTACCAGGTTCTTATACAAATAGAGCCCGACGTATAGAATATCGACAAGGATCCAAACGTACCAATTTTCGATCTTTTTGCGCGACAACAAAATCTGACCTAGTACACTCCCTGCTGTAAGAAAACCATCCGCTAACGGCACATCCGTATCAGTCGCAACTCGTAAAAAGACAAAGAGGCATGCGAACAAGCCAAACCAACTTAACAGAGAAAATAAAAACCCGCGTGCATCCAAACGACTAACAACGAGTTCCTGTTGGGTGTCACTTGGCTTTAACCACTGCATCCATCCCCACAGGGAAATCAAAATAAAGCAAAACTGCAATCCACTATCACCATACAATTTCGCTTGAAAAAACACGATCCCGTAGAGACCAGAAGAGAGGATGGCAAACAACCATGCCCAGTGATTTTGACGAATGTTCAGCAAAACGGTCACGACGGACAATACAAACGAAACGAGCTCGAGTGGGGTCGTGGTGAGATTCCAAATTAGAGTAAGTGTTTGATTCATTATCGATGTTGACTGAAGGATTAACAGCGCGCGTAACGAATAGTAATCGAAAAAATGCGCATACTAAATGATAGAACATGACAAACTTTACAAAGTTTGACTTTTTGATCATGTCATTTGATATACACTTCGGTCTTTAAATTTTTTGACTGTTTTATTGAGGAATAAATGAAAAAAATCGCACTCGCAATCGCGTTAATTGGCGCAACAACGACCCAAGTTCAAGCGCAAAACCTTGAATTGAATCCGTCTTGGTATATTGCACCGAATCTTAACTACACAAATACGGATAATCGTTTTGGTTTAGATAAAGATGGTCAAGGCTTGGGACTAAAATTCGGTAAAGCCATTAACGAAAATTGGGATTTCCAAATTGGTGGAATTGCAGCACGTACGAAACAATCCGGTCGTACATTGAAACAAAATTTACTCAATGTTGATGGACTTTATTTTTTCAACCGCGAAGCAGTACGTCCCTTCTTATTGATCGGCGCCGGCGCGCAAGAAGATAAATTAAGCGGCACCAATTTGAGCAAGTCAGCAACATCCCCATTCATCGGGATCGGCGCAGGTGTTCAAGCCAATTTAACTGAACAATTGGCATTGCAAGCAGACATCCGTCGTAACAGAGCACAGATTCAAGGCAAAGAATTTAACTTCAACCAGGCTTACACAACCTACTTTACTGTCGGCCTTAACTATTTCTTTGACAAGGTCGCTAAACCAGCTCCGGTTGTGAAAGCTGAACCTGCGCCCGCACCGGCACCGGTTGTTGAACCAACACCCGTCGCTCCGCCACCACCAGCGCCGAAGTTTGAAAAATATACCTTGTCCGCGACCGAATTATTCGCTTTTGACAGTGCTGTACTAGCTGCTGCACAACCTAAACTCGACGAAATTTCAAAATCATTGAAAGATTCACCGAGCGTCAATAACGTGACAATTAGCGGCTTTACTGATCGCCTCGGTTCCGACAAATACAATTTAAAATTGTCTGAAAAACGTGCGAACGCAGTCCGCGACTATTTGATCAACAGCGGAATCGCGGCAAGTCGTTTGAATGCCGTTGGTAAAGGTGAATCGAATCCAGTTGTGACATGCACCAACAAAAAACGCGTAGATCTGATCAAGTGCTTAGAGCCAAATCGTCGCGTTGAAATCGAACAAATGACATTTGAACGTCGCGTAAACTAACGCCACTGACAAAAAAAATGCGCTCCAATGAGCGCATTTTTTATTGTGCCGCTTTCCCCTTCACTCCAGCGCAATAATCTTTCATCTCCGTGGCTTTGGTTAGCCAAGTTAAATCCGCTTTTCGTGCGATCTCTGCATAATCGTTAATGTTGGTCTTTTCCGAAGTCACCTCGACCAGTTGAACAATAAGAATTTTAGCGTCAGGCTTTTTTTTCAACAAATGCCAAGGAGCGCCAGAATCCAACTTGACATGTTCGCCTCCGGCAATGAGCATCGCCGCTTTAGTTTGTAGCATCGCACTCGCCATACTGGCGTCTTTCGCCAATTGTATGTGCAACATAGGCAATAAGGTTTCCCTACTTTGCATGCCACAATGCGACTGATGGATTTGATCTAACAGATAGTCACGCAGAGCGGAAGGAGGATGAATCGCGGTCACAAATCGATCTTTTCCATCGAGCGCCGATTGTCCAGTTTTATATACCTCAGAGATAAACGCGCGATCGATATTTCCAGCAACCAAGGCAGAATAACCCAGCGCGGCATGAAACAAGGGACCATAACTCGCCCAATCCCAACTTCCCTTCTCAGGCCATTTTAGACCGAATCGTAGTTGATCAAGGGAATCGCGCCGGTCACGCTCTGCGATTGCTGCTGTATGGGATTGATCCAACATTTCAAACACCACACCACCTTGCTGCACCGGAAACTCTACCCGAAACCGTTCATGAATCAACCGAAGCTCCAAAGCATGGTGGTCAGGATTGTCGTGCTTCTCTCCCACAAAAACGTATTCAGTCTTACGCACTGTGTCGAAAGCATCTTTTTCGCTCACAATTTCATTTCGAGTATTGAGCACTGTACCAATAAGCGGATGGTCAATCGACTGCTGAAAAGCTTGTGCAGACCAGGAGATCAAGATACCGAAAATAAGAATGACAAGGCGCATAGCAGTGCTTTCGAAAAATTGGAGCGAAAACTATATCGCGCAAGAAGCGATCCCACAAGACAATTCCAATGCTTAACGATGTATTGGCTCAGTCATTTCTTCTTGACGTCGCATTGAACGCTGTGCCTTCTTAACGTAAAAGATATGACTCGACTAGGCAAGCAACTGAAAATAGCAATAGAGCCGTTTGACTCAAGTAGGAAGTGCATTGAATTACACTGCAAGGCAAAGCGAGGGAGCGCGAAGAAGTACCATGAAGTGCTGCCCGGTTTCCCGGGCAGCTAAGGATTCGCTACCTTCATACATATCGGTTGTATGTAAGGCAGTGATAAGAAGTCTATCCGACAAATATGACCCCACTATGACAGTAGTAAGTAGTGTTGATTTAGTTGGTAGAGTTTGTTATAGAACGTCCATCTAAGGCCACTTGGGAGACGCTTAGCCATTCGAGGAAGATGGTAGACGATGTAGTCCATCTGCGGACCGACCGAAACGCACTGTGCATTGATCCGCTTCATTGATTGGTCTTGCAGTCGACTCATTGATCGCGAGCCTAAACCCAGATTAATCACTCAAACGCTCCGGCCTTGGCATGACGGTAGTTTAAGCAAAGAAAATTTCTGCATGAATAGAAAGTACACGTTTGTGATACGACTCTGATAGCAAAGGCGAAGATTTAAACATACGAGTGCGTTGCGTTATGTGCAAACTGGTATCGCAACGCCAACCACAGAAAGTTTCTTTAAATGTTCTGCGTAGGCACGTAAGCGCTCCACCTGCGCGATGACTGTGCCGCGCGTCATCGCTTTGGCGCGTGTGGCCTTTATAAACTCTTCTGATGTAAGACAAAGGCAATTCAAAATCGGTGGAACTCGTTGTGACATCGCATGCTTTTGATTCGGCTTATCGATCCCTACAACTAGTTCACTTGGCCTTTAGGTCTTCATTGATAATAGCTATAACGATCAACAAACGCGCGACGGTGAGACTTGGAGTCGACTAGGTAATGGTCAAGCGTCTGGTCGGAGAGAGTAATTTTTGAGTTGGGTGTCTTTGTGTTTGTTTTTTGCAACGCTAAGCCGACCACTGTCGATTTCGAAAGTGCGTTTGATTTTGAGCAAGTTGCCCAATGAAGATGGAAACCTTATTTGGTGTTTATTTAGTAACTAAGCTAAATCAACGTTGCATTTACCACTATTTTGACGTAGGTTGCTTACACCTTCTGAGTTCGTTGAGCCAAACCGCTCGGAGATTGCTTTATTCTCAGCACTGGATACTCTCTTATTCAGAAGGTCTTTTTTTATTAAATTAGTGTTATTCAAAATCCTGCGCATGAAGATTGCGAGCGTACTGGCTATCAATCACACTGATTTCATCACCAATAAGCGTTTCGGGCGTTTGTCGAAAGGACTCGAAGAAATAGAAAACCTCGAACTTCTTACGACCCCTAGACAGCTAATTTTGCTAGACGTGGTTCAAGAAGTACGAGGTCACAATCAAAAGTGTATTTCAAAATTAAGCATTTGCGCAATCGAATAAAAAAAAGTTTTGAAGAGCATCCTCAACGCGCAAGACCGCATTAAATAAAATCCGCCCCCTACTCGACGAAAAAAACAAGCGAAGAAAAACAAAAAGGGTTACAGACCGAAATCTGCAACCCTTTGTTTTTACTACGCATTCTGTGGGGTGGACGATGGGGCTCGAACCCACGACAACAGGAATCACAATCCTGGACTCTACCAACTGAGCTACGACCACCACTGAAATCACTTCACAACATTGTCATCAAGTGAGCCTCACATTATACGAGAAAATGTCCATTCAAGCAAACATTTTCAGAAATCGGAAAGTTTCACTCATGGCATCCATTTGCTTCGAGCAAAAAAATACCCGCATCGTGATGCGGGCAAATATCCTATAGAGGACAGGATTACAATAAAACACAAACATCCTCAATATAGGTTCTTAATTTATTGCCGTCTGCAAATATTACAAATACTTACGAATTAGATGGACCCGCTCTATTTTGCAAAAATTTTGCGCAATAAGGTCCAGCATATTCAGACTGATTTGCTGTTTGCCACGAGTGACAGAGCCTCTAACAGAATCGCTGGATTGCCCGATGCTAATTTTTTACTGTCCGAGAGAATTTGACGAAATCCGCGTGCGCCAACCAAACCAAAGGTCAGGCCCAACATATGGCGCGTAATACTATTCAGCTTCAATCCTTTTCCATCGTTACCAAATTGCGCTAGTTGGGACTCGATATAAGGCAACATGGCATGTAATACTTCTTCCCTTGATTTAGCGGCACTCAAATCTCCATAGTAACGTGCATCGAAAATGCTCATCAAATAGGGATTGTGGTAGGCCTCCCGCCCCAACATCACACCATCGACGTGCGACAAATGTTCATCGATTTCTGGAATGGTTTTAATTCCACCGTTCACAATAATTTCTAAAGCTGGAAAATCCTTCTTTAAGCGATAAGCATAGTCGTATTTAAGGGGAGGGATTTCGCGGTTTTCTTTGGGTGACAATCCCTTCAGTATCGCGTTACGTGCGTGAACAATAAACACATTACATCCCGCTTGGGCAATTTGCCCAACAAAATCACGCACGAAATCATAAGATTCCACATCATCAATTCCGATTCGATGCTTGACTGTCACATCAATTTCCACGGCATCACGCATTGCCTTCACGCAGTCAGCAACCAATTGCGGTTCTGCCATCAAACAGGCGCCAAACGCCCCTTTTTGTACGCGTTCGGAGGGACAGCCGCAATTCAAGTTAATTTCGTCGTAACCCCATTCTTCACCACGCTTTGCTGCTATCGCGAGATCTTTAGGCTCGCTTCCTCCCAATTGCAACGCGACTGGATGTTCCTCTTGATTGAAATCCAGATGGCGCCCAAGGTCGCCATGAATAATGGCCCCCGTGGTGACCATTTCGGTATACAACCATGTGTGTTTTGTAATTTGTCGATGGAATAAACGACAATGACGATCGGTCCAATCCATCATTGGGGCAACGGACAGGCGGCGAGAAGGTGTTACAGTAGAATTCACGGTCAAATTACGATAGCTCAAACATCCTCTATTGTAACCTTAGTCGCGCTCCAACGCCGAAACGCCAACATATTGCAAATCAATCATCAGGCGAATGTTGATTTTTCCTATCCATTTTTGAAGTACTTTTCCTGGCTCATTTGTTGACCGTATTGCCAACCACGTGATTAAGAGTATTGGAGGATGAATCGCTCCCCCACTCTAACCAATCCTCTCCAAATAATTCAGCGGGATGCGCGGTGCGATCAGCACCATTTCCACATGCCATCGAGTCTGCGGGACAATAGAGATCACATCCCCAACAAATTCTTTCGGGGTGCTTTGGGGCGATAGGAAATTTTTTCGACATAGCATCTTCAATTCGTGTTCAGTCGCAGATGCTAGCAATGATAATGCGCGCAAGAATTCAATTCTCCTTTTCAAATTCAATCAACTTAACCGCCATCAAGGATTCGTCAGAAAAAAATCCATTTCTAATGACGATCGAGACTTTCTCGCTACTATCTCTCGGGCAAAAGCACCCCGTTTATCAGCACGAAACAAGCATATCCAAACTACAGAAAAATTCGCCTAAGAATTCATTCGGCGATTTTGAATCCTAAGTTGAAATTCAAAATCGGAGAAACCCCAATCACTTGCAAGCAGACATCGCATAACAGAGAGGATTCAAAATAGAGTGAGCTATCGCAATTATATAAAACAGATAAGAAAACACTGGGCAGTTTGGATTCCAGCAAAGCAATCCCATCCATTAAAAAACGTGATACGAGCTGGCTTAGGTGCTAGCTGTGCGCTCTTCATGGCAGCAGCGATCAGTCGCCAAGTCTTGGGGACAGAAAATGATCTGCCATCCCTCATCGCGCCCATGGGGGCATCAGCAGTGCTGCTGTTTATCGTCCATTCAAGTCCACTTGCACAACCTTGGCCGATGCTGTTTGGCAATTCGATCTCTGCCGTGATCGGTGTGACTTGTTTGATCTTGTTCGGTTCCAGCGCGAGCACGGCGGCACTTGCTGCAGGGCTGGCGATCATCGGCATGTTGCTGTCAAATAGCCTTCACCCCCCAGGCGGTGCGATCGCACTATTGATTGGACTTGGTGGCTCACACTATTCGACTGAAAAAGCGCACCTTTTTTTACCACTCGTTTTGAGTAATTCACTGTGCTTACTTCTTGCTGCAATCATTTTTCACCGTCTTTCTGGCCAGGATTATCCCCACCAAAGAGCGGAGAAACAAAATCTCCATTTGACCAAAGATCTACTCCCAGGACAACGCTTAGATGTTCAACCACAGGATATCGATGCTGTCATTGATGAACACGGAAAAGGCTTAGACATTAGTCGTACCGACCTCGAGTTTCTTTTTGCGCAAATGGAAATGCGCGTGTATCGCCGACATCATCAAGATGTCCGCTGTGAGGACGTGATGTCAAAAAATCTGATTTGCATTCAATACGAGACACCGATTTCTGAAATTTGGCAACTTCTTCGTCTACATAAAATCAAAACGCTACCCGTGCTCAATGGCGATGGCGAATTAATCGGTTTGGTGACCCTGATTGATTTTCTAAAATTCGTCAATCTCGATGCGCTCGACGAATTCGACGTCCAATTGCAGCAAGTAATTGATTGGATGAATTCGTGGAAAGGTCGACGGGACCTGCTTGCTGGGCATATTATGAATACCAGCATCAAATCAGTTCTCGCCACATCCTCTGTGATAGAGTTGGTGCCGATGCTTTCTGATGAAGGTTTGCATCAAATCCCTATCGTCGACCACGATAAGAAACTGGTTGGGATGCTGACACAATCTGATTTAATTGCAATACTCTTTCGCTTAGGTTTGGATGCAAGCAGCAAGAAACATGCAATCCAATAAGCGACGATGTTCGGTTTCGCCTGTGACTCAAGAAATCCACGCATTCGATTATTTTTTCGAAAGAAGATCAGGACACCCCATCGATCACGTCGATTTGGATTATGCTTAGATTTCTGCAATCTACTGCGTTTTTGTCCTATTGTCGCGCTTACTTTATGGAATGAATCATGAACACCGAGCATTTTTGGATGCCTTTCACGGCAAATCGTCAATTCAAACAAAAACCGCGCTTGCTCGAAAGTGCAAATGGTATGCACTACACATCCAGCGATGGTCGAAAAATTTTAGATGGCACCGCGGGATTGTGGTGTGTGAATGCAGTTCATAACCATCCAAAGATTGTTGCCGCAATTGAAAAGCAAGCGAGAACCATGGATTACGCTCCTTGCTTTCAGATGGGGCACCCGCTCGCATTCGAAGCCGCCAGCAAACTCGCCGCCATGGCTCCATCTGGGTTAAATCGAGTTTTCTTTTGCAATGATGGCTCCGAGGGTGTTGATACCGCACTCAAAATTGCCTTGGCATACCATAAGATTCGAGGAGACGCTGGTCGCTATCGACTGATTGGACGTGAACGTGGCTATCACGGTGTAGGTTTTGGTGGCATTTCCGTCGGTGGAATTGCGGGAAATAGAAAACAATTTGGCGCTGCACTAGCCGGTGTTGATCATCTCCCTCATCCTTTGAACATCGAAAAGAATGGATTTAGCAAGGGACTCCCAGAACACGGAGTGGAACTTGCTGACGCACTGGAGCAGAGACTGCTCGCACTGCACGATCCCAGCACGGTTGCGGCGGTGATCGTCGAACCGATCCAAGGCTCGACAGGTGTGATCTTGCCTCCCCCAGGTTACCTAAAAAAACTAAGAGAAACCTGTAGCAAATACGGCATCCTATTAATTTTCGATGAAGTCATCACTGGTTTTGGTCGCTTAGGGAGTCCTTTTGCTGCTGACTATTTTGGCGTGGTTCCGGACATGATCGTTTGTGCCAAAGGTTTAACCAATGCTGCGGTCCCAATGGGAGCTGTGATTGCTAGCGAAAGCATCTATAACACTTTTATGCAAGCTAGCCCAGAAAATCAAATTGAATTATTTCATGGCTACACGTACTCCGCTCATCCTTTGGCATGCGCGGCTGCAATCGCAACTCTCGATGTTTATGTGGAAGAAAATCTATTCGACAGAGCCGCAAAGCTATCTGATTTTTTCGAACAATCCGCCCATCAGCTACGCGATCTACCGAATGTCAAAGACATTCGTAATCTCGGCTTGGTTTGCGGAATAGAGTTGCACGGGCAAAGTCATAAAACTTGCACCCGAGCTTACGAAATATTTGAAAAGTGCTTCTGGGAGAAAGATGTTTTAATTCGAACAACTGGCGACATCATTGCATTGTCGCCGCCGCTCATCATTAACGAAGAACAGATTGCTCAACTCTTTGGCAGAATTGGCGAAGCGATCCAAGAGCAAGCAAAATCTTAAGTGAAAACGCCATGTTGCAGGAAACAACATGGCGTCCAGATCGATTGAAGGTTCAGCTCACTTGAATGCTAGATTGACTGCTGGATTCCATGCACACGCACTCAAAGCATACGAGCCAATAGAGCTTTGTCATACTTTGCGTCTAATGGAATACGTACTTTGTGACCTGCACCGCCAATGACATCAATTGATTCGTCATGCTTATTTCGAATTTGCGCTAAATCGACAATCTCATTCCCACTAGGATGAATAATTTCAATTTTGTCGCCAACGGAGAAGCGGTTTTTCACTTCAACTTCAGCCCACCCATCGGACACTGACAAGACGTTGCCAACATATTGGCTGCGATGCGCTTTCGAGACGCCTTCCATATAGTTTTGATGATCTTGGGTGTGATGACGTTGGTAGAAACCATCGGTGTAACCACGGTTTGCCAACCCATCCAATTCACCCAATAAACGTTCGTTAAACGGACGTCCAGCAACTGCATCATCAATCGCGCGACGGTATGCTTGCGCGGTACGAACCACGTAATAAAGCGACTTAGTACGACCTTCGACTTTTAAAGAATCCACACCAATTTTGGTTAAACGCTCGATATGTTCAATTGCGCGTAGATCTTTCGAATTCATGATGTAAGTACCATGCTCATCTTCCAAGATAGGCATAAAACTACCCGGGCGCCCTGCCTCTTCGATTAAATAGGGACGATCAGCAAGTGGATGGCGCTGCATATCGCCCATCGCAGAAAATGACTGATTCGCGTCTTCTAAAGCTTTGTTGAAATCGAATTTAATCGTCTCGACTGGAATGCGTTGCAAATCGCCGGTCTCGTTCTCCGTCGCATTTTCAACTTTGTAATCCCAACGACATGAATTGGTGCAAGTACCTTGGTTTGGATCGCGATGGTTGAAGTAGCCAGACAATAAACAACGACCAGAGTAAGCGATACACAAAGCGCCATGGACGAATACTTCCAATTCCATTTCTGGACAACGCTGCTTGATTTCTTCAATCTCGTCTAAAGATAATTCGCGCGATAAGATCACGCGCGTTAAACCCATTTTTTGCCAGAACTTGACGTCGGCCCAATTCACCGCATTCGCTTGCACGGACAAATGCACGTTCACTTCTGGCCATTTTTCACGCACCATCATGATCAAACCTGGGTCCGCCATAATCAAAGCATCAGGCTTCATGGCGATCACGGGTTCCATATCATTCAGATAGGTTTTTAGTTTGGAGTTGTGCGGAAAAATATTGCTCGCCACAAAGAAAGACTTACCACGTGCATGCGCACCTTCGATGCCTTGCTGCAAAATATCCAGCGTCGAGAACTCATTATTTCGCGCACGCAAACTGTAACGGGGTTGACCTGCATACACCGCATCTGCGCCAAAATCAAAGGCGGCATGCATTTTCTCTAAAGAGCCGGCAGGCAACAAAAGTTCTGGCGATTTGAGTAAACTAGAGGAATTCGACATAGCAACACCATTTAAAAACAGCGACTTTCTAGATCAAGCAGTCGCGAAAGATTAATAAAAAATTTTGAGGTCAGGCGAGTTCAAACGCGCTAACGTGAAGAAGTTTGATTTCTCCACTTATCTTCACGAAACGCCATGACCTCATTAAAGATCAAAGCGCCAAGAACGATACTGCCACCGAGTAGCGTTGCCCTAGCGGGCTCCTCACCGATCGCCAGCCAAACCCAAAATGGTCCCAATACGACTTCTAACAGAGACAGTAAAGAAATCTCTGGTGCGCTCAAGCCTTTTGCCGCATGTACCATGATCATACAAGGCAAGCCCAATTGAAATACGCCCAAAGTCGCTAAAATCAAGATGTCATGATTCGATGCGGAAAATGGCCAAGCAAACGGCAGCATCAATAAGGCAGAAATCACTCCACCGACAAGCACCGCCGGAATCAAGTCAACGTGCTGCCCGCCTTTCTTCAGAATGATCACATTCGCGGCAACTGCAAAGGGCACACACAAAGCCAACACCACACCGATCAAGCCACGACCGTCGAGTTTGGAGAAGCCATCGACAAACATCCACAACATCCCAGCGAAAGCGACCAAAATTGCTAGCCATGTCCGATTTGGAATCTTTTCCGCCAAAAAAATCCAAGCAAAAATCGCTGTCAGCAAAGGCGCAAAACTTTCGACAATCAAAGCATTTGCTACGGTCGTCATCGTCAATGCCAGCATGAAACAAGTGAACATTGCTGCCCACATAAATCCCGATGCTAATCCATAAGGTCCGAGATGAATTAGCTTTTTTCCGAGCTGTGACTTATGTTGCCAAGCCAATACCGCGAATACAAAAATCGCTGCAAAAAAACTGCGCCAAAAGCTCACTTCAAATCCACGTGCTGACTCTAAGTGACGTGACAAAACACCGGCAGTGCTCCACATCGTCGGTGCAATGATCATCAAAAGTAAAGCTGTTTTGTGGCTAGGTTGGCGCACGCAAATACTCCAAAATAGAAAGCAGAAACCCGCTTGATGAAGGATCAAGCGGGCTTCTTATTACTTTACGTAAATCAAACAATTTTATTGCTGACTTACGCCAAAGCGACAATATGACTGAGGATTACGCCCTCAAATTCCTATTACGCTTCGCGAGATGCCTTCTTACGCTCGTGTTCTTTCAAGAAACGCTTGCGCAAACGAATGCTCTTCGGTGTGACTTCGACCAATTCATCATCTTCAATGAACTCAACTGCGTATTCCAAACTCATTTGAATTGGTGGTACCAAACGTACCGCTTCATCCGTACCAGAAGAACGAACGTTGGTTAATTGCTTACCTTTGATCGGGTTCACAACCAAGTCGTTGTCACGTGAATGGATACCGATAATCATGCCTTCGTAGACTGGATCGTTATGCACCACAAACATGCGGCCGCGATCTTGTAATTTCCAAATTGCGTAAGCAACAGCAGCGCCGTCATCTTGAGAAATCAAGACACCGTTACGACGACCAGCCAACTCCCCTTTAGAATTATCCACTGGAGCGTATTCATCAAATACGTGACTCATCAAACCGGTACCGCGTGTCAACGTCATGAATTCGCCTTGGAAGCCGATCAAGCCACGCGCGGGAATACGGTATTCCAAACGTACGCGACCTTTGCCGTCCGGTTCCATGTTTTGCAAGTCACCACGACGACGACCGAGTTCTTCCATCACGCCGCCTTGGTTAGTCTCTTCCACGTCAACGGTTAAGTTTTCATACGGCTCATGGCGCACGCCATCAATCATTTTGAAAACTACGCGTGGACGGGAAACTGCCAATTCGAAACCTTCACGACGCATATTTTCGATCAAGATCGTCAAATGCAATTCACCGCGTCCTGAAACTTCGTATGTGGAGTCATCGCCTTCAGCTTGCACAACGCGCAAAGCCATGTTGGATTTCAATTCACGTTCCAAACGATCACGGATTTGACGTGTTGTCACAAATTTACCTTCGCGACCAGCCAATGGTGAGCTGTTAACCATGAAGTTCATCGTCAAGGTTGGTTCGTCGATCTTCAGCATTGGCAAGCCTTCCGGTGTATCCGGTGCGCAAATGGTGGAGCCGATACTGATTTCCTCAATACCGTTGATCAACACGATATCGCCAGCCAAAGCCTCGTCGACTTGAACGCGATCCAAACCTTTGAATGTCAATACTTGATTGATACGTGCTTTTGTTGGCTTGTCTTCCGGTCCATTCATCCAGACGACATCTTGGCCACCACGAACACGGCCACGCAAAATACGACCGACGCCGATCTTACCGACGTAAGAAGAGTATTCAAGAGAAGTGATTTGCAATTGCAATGGACCATTTGGATCATCTTCACGCGCTGGAACGTGTTTCAAAATCGCGTCAAATAACGGTTCCATATTACCTTCACGCACTGTGTCTTCGAGACCAGCGTAGCCTTTAAAACCAGAAGCGTAAACGATAGGAAAATCTAATTGCTCATCCGTCGCGCCGAGTTTGTCGAACAACTCAAATGTCGCATTCACTGCTTTTTGCGGATCCGCATTTTCACGGTCAATCTTGTTCACAACCACGATAGGTTTCAAACCTAAAGCCAAGGCTTTACGTGTCACGAAGCGAGTTTGCGGCATTGGACCTTCTTGCGCATCCACCAACAACAAAACGCTGTCAACCATAGACAAAACGCGTTCCACTTCACCGCCGAAGTCAGCATGACCTGGGGTGTCAACGATGTTGATATGTGTGCCTTTGTATTCAACAGCACAGTTTTTGGAAAGAATCGTAATACCGCGCTCTTTCTCAATATCGTTGGAGTCCATAACGCGATTATCAACTTGTTGATTATCACGGAAAGTGCCAGATTGACGCAGTAATTGATCCACCAGCGTTGTTTTGCCGTGGTCAACGTGAGCGATAATGGCGATGTTGCGAATAGCGCGAATATTGTCGGTCATGATTGTGTTTATTTAGAGGTAATTCGGATAACCCACGATTATAGCATGTTGCAACGCAAAACTACCGCCTTGATTACAAACATTGCAGATATTTTCGTCATTATTTCAAAGACTTACTACGTATTGATGACAAAAAAGTGAATTCTTGGCATGCCAAGCAATATGGCGGCAAGGCCAAGTCACGCATCATCACATGCAAAAATATGAAGAATGGGCTCTTGAAATATCAAGTCGACACCACATTTGATGTTCACTTTGTACGATTCATTGACTCTATCAATTCCTAAAATTCTTAAATATCGAGGAAAGCATGTCAGAAAAACAAACCCTAGGATTTCAAGCTGAAGTTTCACAGTTACTCCAATTGATGATTCATTCTTTATATTCAAATAAAGAAATTTTCTTAAGAGAGCTTATTTCCAATGCTTCGGATGCATCCGATAAATTGCGTTTCGAGGCGATTAACGATGCCAGCTTATTCGAAAACGACTCCGAATTAAAAATCAAAGTCAGCTTCGATAAAGCAGCGCGCACCATCACCATTGCAGACAACGGGATTGGTATGACGCGTGACGACGCAATCAATCATTTGGGTACGATTGCGAAATCTGGCACCAAAGAATTTTTTGCCAAACTCTCAGGCGACCAACAAAAAGACGCCGCCATGATTGGCCAATTTGGCGTTGGATTCTATTCTGGCTTTATCGTGGCCGATAAGATGACCGTTGAGTCCCGTCGCGCTGGCACGGCTGCGAGCGAAGGCGTACGCTGGGAATCTACAGGAGCAGGCGATTTTAGCGTCGAACAAATTACGAAAGAAGATAGAGGGACTGCCATCACCTTGCATTTGCGTGAAGGCGAAGATGACTTCCTGTCGTCTTGGAAACTAAAATCCATTATTCGCACCTACTCAGATCACATCTCTTTGCCTATCTTGATGCAAAAAGAAGAATGGGATGATGAGAAAAAAGAACAAGTATTAAAAGACGAGCTTGAAACTGTCAATCAAGCAAGTGCTTTGTGGGCGCGTAGCAAGTCTGAGATCACACCTGAACAATACACAGAATTCTACAAACATATCTCACATGACTACACCGCACCACTGACGCATACACACAATCGCGTCGAGGGTCGTAGCGAATACACGCAGTTGCTGTACATTCCAAGTCGTGCACCATTTGATATGTGGGATCGCAATAAACGTGGCGGCATCAAGCTCTATGTTAAGCGCGTCTTCATCATGGACGATGCTGAACAATTGATGCCAGTCTATTTGCGCTTCGTCAAAGGCATTATTGACTCCAACGATTTACCATTGAATGTCTCTCGTGAAATTTTGCAAGAGTCGCGCGATATCAAGGCGATTCGTGAAGGTTCGACCAAACGTGTACTCGGCATGTTGGAAGATTTAGCGAATGCGGAAGGCGATGAAGGCGAAAGCGAAAAAGAAAAATTTGCGAGCTTCTGGAAAGAATTCGGTCAGGTATTAAAAGAAGGTATCGGTGAAGATGCGGCGAATAAGGATCGCATTGCTGCCCTGCTCCGTTTTGCATCGACGCATAACGATAGCGATGCACAAAATGTGTCATTCGCTGACTATTTAGCGCGAGCTAAAGAAGGCCAAGACAAAATTTACTACGTCACTGCCGACACCTACGCTGCAGCGAAAAACAGTCCACATCTAGAAATCTTCCGCAAGAAAGGCGTCGAAGTCTTATTGCTGACAGATCGCGTCGATGAATGGATGTTGTCTTTCTTAACTGCATTCGAAGGCAAAGATTTGGTCTCCGTCGCCAAAGGCGATTTGGATTTAGGCAAATTGGAAGACGAAGCTGAGAAAAAACAGCATGAAGAAACCGAAACCCAATTCAAAGACTTAGTTGAAAAAATGAAGACGGCCTTGGCGGATAAAGCCAAAGACGTTCGCATCACTTTCCGTTTGACGGATTCACCTGCCTGTTTAGTTGCGGATGAAAATGAACTGTCAGGCAATTTAGTTAGAATGTTGAAAGCCGCTGGTCAAGCAGCACCTGAATCCAAGCCGATCTTGGAAGTGAATCCAGATCATCCATTGGTGCAACGCTTGAAATACGAAGAAGCCAAATTCAATGACTGGTCGCACATCTTGTTTGATCAGGCGGCTTTGGCTGAAGGAGGCACACTTGAAGATCCAAGTGCATTTGTTAAACGTTTGAATGAAATGCTCTTGAATGTGAGTAAATAGCAGAGTGGTATTCTTTAGAGAATTTAAGATAACTGATAGCTAATAAAGAAAAAAACCGGAAGACGATTCCGGTTTTTTTCATTGTCATTGCGTAGAAATAGAAATGATCGGAGGTCGATCATTCAGTTGTCGCGTGAGACTTTAGTGGGTGACGCGAGTTGTGCGTCGATCAGACAATAATCGCACGCGTTCACCTGGACGAAAACTTTCGTCCGCATCTTGCGTAATCGCTTTCAGTTCACCGCTATCAAGACGCACGGTAATTTCCAAACCTCTGCGCGTATTTGCGTTTGATTCGACGTTATTTCCGATAATCCCACCAACCACAGCGCCAACAATACCAGTCGCTGTCGATCCACGCCCACCACCTACGCTTGATCCTGCCAGGCCGCCAAGCGCTGCACCTGTCAGGGTTCCAACCCCACTTCTACCACCGTCGATTGTCACTTCACGTACAGAATCAACGACCCCCATACGGACCGACATTTCATTTTGAGTCTGGTAGGGTCGGTACACACTTCCTGAAGTATGGGTTGATACACAGGCACTCAAAGAAGCTGCAGAGACGACGGCGGCAGCGATACAAATGAATTTCTTCAAGATAAGCTCCTCATTAAAAATCTAGTTGTCAACAAAAAAAACGAATGGACTCACACCTGTCAATATACAACGTTCCTATTCGGGATTCGTTGACATTTTACAGATTCTTACGCTTGACCAGATTCACAACGTTTTTTACAAGTACGGTTTCGCTGACTTTAAAGAACCAACAAAGAACACGATTCAAATATCAACACACCTCAGAACATAGGGTTTAGAATCAATATTTACATAAAGTTTACCAGTTTCCTAAAAATTACCTTTCTTCATGCTAATTAAACGAAAATCTATCGAAGCAGAATCAAATTATCGTTCTGGACCCAGTGCCGCAAAAACGCGGGAAAAAAAACGAAAAGCAGTATTTGCACCGATTACGCTCTCAGAACACGATGGTGTTCGCTATCTCCATTTCGGAACAGAATGGATACAGGGCGCCATGCGACTCAGAAAGCCCGATTGGCTAGAGCTCGAATACGCGCAACAAATGATGGCTTGGATGCTATTTAAAGAAAATCCTAAAGAAATTTTACAACTTGGATTGGGTACAGGAGCACTGACCAAATTTTGCTATCAGTATTTTCCCGCATCGAAAGTCACCGCGATTGAACTGAATCCTGCTGTCATCACGATTTGCGAAAGTATGTTTAAGCTTCCAGCAAATAATGAACGACTACAGGTGATCGAGATGGATGCGATGGACTTCGTCAATGACGAAGCACAACAGCATCGATTTGACGCAATGCAAGTCGATTTGTACGATGCAACCGCCAAAGGTCCAGTTTTAGATAGTGCAGAATTCTACCAAGCATGCTTTGATTGCCTAAGCGACGATGGAATATTAACTGTCAATTTGTTCGGCGATCACCCAAGTTTCAATAAGAATATTAAAGCCCTTCGATATGTTTTTGGAACAGTTCTTTGCCTGCCTGAGGTGCATGAAGGCAATGTTGTCGCCATCGCGTTTAAGCCACGACTAAAACTCGATTTAGATTATCTTTATGCTAGGGCCAAGGTAATTCAGGAAGAAACGAAATTGCCCGCAAAACAGTGGGTTGATGGTCTCGCAGAGACGCAAAGATAATTAACCTTCAAACAGAATTACCTGGGCGATTTTTCGACAAATTTACTTAAGTAATCAAACGACGAATATGAATAGCGCAATGAAAAGCCTTAGCATGCAACAAATTTTTACTTGGCTAATGGAAGATGGGATTGTTAAGAAAGAAGACGCAAAGACAGCCTTCAACCATGCACGCGGCATACTTAAGAATGGCGCGGAAAATATGCACCCATTCACTGCGATCGCTCAAGCAAAATTATATTCGGCGTTGCGACCTCAACAATTATTAACTTTGGACTGGTTGACGGAGTGGGCTGCCCGCAAATCTGGATTGCCATTTTTCCGCATTGATCCGCTCAAAATTGACTTTACCAAAGTCTCTGATGTGATGTCGTCAACCTATGCGACACGCTTCAATATTCTGCCAGTCGATGCCAATGCGGATACCGTCACGATCGCGACGACTGATCCCTATAACAACGCAGCTTGGTTGGATGAAATTTCACGCATTAGTAAGAAAGAGATTAAATTAGTTCTCGCCAATCCTTTGGACGTTGCGCAATATACCGCACAATTTTTCTCATTAGCGAAGTCGATTAAAGACGCACGTAAATCGAACGGCAACGATATCGCGTTGCGAAATAATTTCGAGCAACTTGTCGAGCTTGGAAAATCCAATAAGCAAGTCGATGCCAACGATCAACACATTATCAATATCGTCGATTGGCTTTGGCAATTCGCATTTGAACAGCGCGCTTCAGACATCCACTTAGAACCTAAACGCGATATCGCTGTCATTCGTTTTAGGATAGATGGAGTCTTACATCAAGTTTACCAAGTTCCTGCCATTGTGATGATTGCAATGACAGCGCGGATCAAGTTACTAGGACGGATGGACGTGATTGAAAAACGCAGGCCACAGGATGGTCGAGTGAAAACACGTACGTCAGATGGACAAGAAGTTGAATTGCGCTTGTCGACCTTGCCAACGGCGTTTGGAGAGAAACTGGTCATGCGTATTTTCGACCCTGAGGTAGTGGTCAAGACACTGCCGGAATTGGGCTTTCCTCAAAATGATGCGCTGCGTTGGGATGAGCTCACTAAAAAACCGCATGGAATTATCTTGGTCACCGGCCCTACTGGCTCTGGCAAAACTACTACTTTGTACACAACCTTAAAAGCGCTTGCGACTCCCGATGTCAATGTCTGCACCGTTGAAGATCCCATCGAAATGGTAGAAGGTTCATTCAACCAGATGCAGGTACAGTCAAATATTGATCTGTCTTTCGCCGATGGAATTCGGGCACTGATGCGACAAGATCCTGACATTATCATGGTTGGTGAGATCCGCGACTTGGCCACCGCTGAAATGGCGATTCAAGCCGCGCTTACTGGCCATCTCGTTTTATCAACCCTACACACCAATGATGCGCCCTCCGCCATTATGCGTCTGCTACAACTGGGCGTACCTTACTACTTACTTGAAGCGACCATCATCGGCATTCTGGCTCAACGCTTGGTGCGCACACTTTGCCCACATTGCAAAGCCAGTGATGGTGAAATTGCTGATCCGGTTTGGGCTGCCTTGGTTGAGGAATGGGGAATCGACAAACCAAAAACGGTTTATCGTCCGATCGGTTGCCTCGAATGTCGACAAACTGGTTATAAAGGCCGTACGGGGATCTACGAATTGCTGACAGTAACCCAAACTTTTAGTAAGTTAATTCAAAACGATTCTGATATCCACGAGCTACGCGACCAAGCAATCAAAGATGAAATGAAGCCGCTCCGTATTGCTGGCGCCCAAAAAATTATCGATGGCGTCACGACGGCGGATGAGGTACTCAAAGTCACATCCGCGTTGTTTTGATCATAGGCTCAAACTATTGACATGTAAAAACAGGCTGTTTTTTTTCATCGCTGTTGAGTGGAGAACAAAACACCTTGCGATATATGGATGATTTGCCCACCAGATGTTTCCTTAAGCCAACCTTTATGTTAAATTGACCGACGCTAGAATCTTGATGTGATTGTGCACTTCGCAAGGTCAAAATGGACTTTTATGTTTTAGATGACGAGATCGCTGGAATTGAAGCTAATTTATTAGCCTCAATCCAAAGCACGCGTTTACTCAACCTGATCCAGCTCGCTTGGCACTTACGCCAACGTGATAGTCAACGCGCCATCACTTACTTGCGAGAAGCGGAACTGCTCCTCCACGAACTACCTCAAAATAGTCCTCAAATCAACAAGCACATCGCTCGCTGCCTACTGATACACGCTGAAATTTATTGGTTAGATGGTGCACTCGAATTTGCAAAACGTGATGCGAACAAAGCATTTTCCGCGTTCGACAACTTGCACGATACCCGTGGCATGGGCGACTGCTATTTTTTATTCAGCTCGATTCACCGCGACCTTGGCGAGATCGTACAGCGCGATCAATCATTGAACTCAGCGATTGAAATGTATCGTATTGCTGGTGACAAAGTTCGCTACCAGCTTGCCTTAGCTCGTAGTTGTCATAATGGCGCCATCCGCGATCCGAAAACCACACATGCAGAAATCCAACGCCATTTCGGAGCCGACAAAGATTTCCCAATTGGCGTGATCGCTTGGCTAAATAGCGCACGCGCCATCATTGCAAACAAAACGGGGCAATTAGGCGAATCATGTACCTTGCACATTCAGGCGCATCGCGCGTCCTTGGAAAGTGGTCAGATTCGACAAGCAATTTTGGCAGCGACCAACGCAGGTGATTCATTTGCAAGTTTAGGTGACTTAGACGCTGCCCTAGAGTGGGACGAAACAGCGCTAGCTATCGCCAAACAACATCGTTGGCCAAGTGCACTAGCAATCGCTTTACTTCAGATTGGAAATGCACTGCGCCTTCTTGAACGCCACGAAGACGCCCGAGAGAAACTAATCGAATCTTTGAAGGTGCAGGAGAACATTTCCTCTTCCAGGACTTATGCCCATACCTTGGCTTATCTTGGTGACTTGTCCTTAGATTTGGGGGAACCCCTTGATGCTTTAGCTTATTTTGCAAAAGCGGAAGAAAAAATAAGCGCACACAACGAAGCTTTGTTCCTGTCAAATTGTTGGCGAGGTCAGGCAATTGCACATTGCCGACTCAACCAACTGGACGAAGCGGATGAAATGGTACGCCAAGCGCTTTGTATCGCGCGCGAACATCATAGCACCGAGGAACAAATCAAATGCCTCCGAGTTTATGCAGAGCTGGCCAAAAAATATCCTGCAATTGATTCGCACTCACTGAGCGTCACCAATAATGCACCCAATCTTAGTTTGTATTATCAGCTAGAGGCGCTTGAGCTGTGTCATTCAATCAAAGGGATCAGTATTCCTGCCGATCTTCTGGACCAAATTGCCGATAGCTATGCCGTCATTGAAGATTTTCAATCTGCATTTCATTACACGCGCCTCGCAGCAAAAGCGAAAGAAAGCAAACGTTTAACGGAAGCACGGCAGCGTGCAATCGCGATGCAGGTGCGATACGACAATGAAAGACATCGTGCCGATGCTGAGTACCATAAGAAAATTGCAGAGAGCGAAGCTATTCGATCTGCCAGCCTTCAAGAAGCCAGCAACACCTTAGAAACATTGGGTTTAATCGGGCGCGAACTCACAGCGAACTTAAATGTCGACTCAGTATTCCAAGCACTCTATCGTCATGTGAATGAATTACTCGATGCGACGAGTTTTGGGATCTCCTTATTGGAACCAGACGCTTCAACATTGAAATTTGTATTCGGGATTGAAAATGGAGAGTCAATTCCCAGCTTTGAAACCGCACTAGACCATCCCATCTCATCGTTCGCACGGTGCGCACGTGAACGCCAAGAAATCGTTCTTGAGCGCGAACCTGGCGCAACCGGAAGATTCATTATTCCTGGGACGATGGAAACGCTCAGTTTGCTTTATACCCCTTTAATGATAGGCCAGCGACTACTTGGAGTCATGTCGATCCAATCAACTCGAGCCCATGTTTATGGTGAACGCGAACGTTCGATTTTGCGCACGCTCGCCGCTTATGGAGCGATTGCACTCGACAATGCCTCAGCATACAAACAATTACAGGCAACCCTAGAAGAATTGCGTGAAACCCAAAATTTGCTAGAGGAAGTTAGCATTACAGATCCACTTACGGGTTTGCGCAATCGACGTTTTCTTTTACAAAATATTGATGGAGATGTTGCCAGAGCCCTCCGCGCATATGAGGACAAAATCTACCAATTAGAGGATGAGACAAATGCATCCATCAATACCGGAGATGATGATATCGTCTTTTTTATGGTCGACCTCGACCATTTCAAATCCGTTAATGATACCTATGGACATGCCTGCGGTGACTTAGTGCTCACGCAAATGCGTGATCGACTCCAAAGTGTTTTCCGTGAATCAGACTATTTAGTACGCTGGGGCGGGGAAGAGTTTCTTGTGGTTGCGCGCACCTGTAATCGTAAAGACGCACCATTCGTGGCGGAACGAATTCGTCAAGTCGTCGCAAATACACCATTCACCCTTCTCGATCAGCTCCAAATTTCGAGAACCTGTTCAGTTGGCTATGCAGCCTACCCTTTTTTACCGTCTCAACCGCATTTAATGAGCTGGGCACAAGTGGTCAATTTTGCCGATCAAGGTTTATATATGGTGAAAAAATCGGGACGCAATGCTTGTATTGGTATTGCTCATACGGCGACAAACTTGCCTCACCCAGAAGATTTTTACAATATCGTCATGCGGCACCCGCAACAAGCGGCTGAATCAAAATTAATTCAAATCCTCAATGATCCTATCGAAGAATGCCATCATACGATTCATGCAAGTTAAATTTTTAGCTCTACACGCAAATTAAATATCGTAAAAGTTTTTGCGCGATTATTTTGCAAATAATTTACGCCATTAATTGCCAACGTGGAACCACTCAGATAGTCGTTGGCTTGAAGATTGTTTGCAGATAAGCGCAATTTCATCGACGGCGATATTTTCCAAAGTACGTAGGCATCAAGTTGGCGCTTTACGCCGCTACTCGAGGTCTGTGTATCACTAGTCTGGTTCACATAGGCAGGGGTCCAATTGATGTTCCCGCCCAAACTCAAAGGCAACTGTGCGACACGATAGTCCATTCCTAAATTGGCGGTTTGGCTCGGCTGTTGATCGAGTCGATTATTCGGACCTTGTACATCATTCACGGATGACCAAAAACGGCTGTAATTGCTACGCACGTCGATTGCAGGCCCAGCTGGAAAAAATTCTTGTAGCTGAAATTTGGCCTCTAATTCAATTCCCTTTGCAAGCGCATGTCCAATATTGGTTGGAGAATTCACCCATCGCATTCCATCACCTGCAGCAACATAGCTAGTACGACGACGAATTAAATCGTCAATGCTCTTAATAAAAACATTGGCACTCATGATGCCCGCGCTCTTTAGGTAATGTTCGTATGCGATATCAAATCCACGCGACAATTCAGGCCTCAAGTCTGGATTACCGCTACGGTCAGGACGCGTTGGTCCATTGATAGGTGAAATTGCTGGCACTGCAATGACGTCATTGAGTGAAGGAGCGCGATAGCTACTCGTCAAACTCATTCGAATTTGATCCTTACCAAATTCGGGAATGCGGAAAACTGCATGCGCAATTGGGCTGAACACACTACTCGAATTGTCGACCACATAGTCAGATTTGCTACTATGAATTCGAATACCTTCCCAACGCAATCCTAGATATCCTGACCACCGCTCATTGATGTCAATCTCATCTTGTACGAAGCTAGCAAAGCGGCGCGTCGAGGCTTCTAAATTATCACCAGAGTCAGTGAATTGTGGTTTCCCATTATCGAGGGAAATTCGTCGTTGCTGCCGCTGACTTTGCTCAAAATCCCATCCAGCGGCAAGATTTTGTTTGTCTCCAATCGGGGTCATATATTTTCCGCCCTGGCTGAAGGAGCGATCACGCGTTTCATTCACATCGCTAATAAGATTTAATTGCTCGCCACTTCGCGCAAATTGGGAGCGCAAACTGTCGCTATTCGAACGCCCCGATCCTCCGCCAATCTTGAGCGTTAATTTCGATGTATCTTCAAATCGGTGTTGAAAGCTCGTATTTAGGCGAACAAAGGTCGAATCAGCATTGCTATTCGAATTGGCGAAAGCAACCGGTAAAAGATGCGTCACGGGGTCGGGTATTTCCGGTGTTTGCGTGATATTTGATTGCGTATATGAATGACTTCTGGATGTCATCAAAAAAGGTTGGATGGTCAAATTATCGCCATTTTCGAAGCGATAACTCAATCTTGGCGTCAAATGCAATCCCGTTGATTGCCTGTTAGTGCGATCCAATTGATCCTGTATTAATTGAACCAAGCCCAAATTGGTTTGCTCAATTCGCTCAGAAGAACCCTCATCGTACTGTTTATTCCGAAAAATTGACCCACTCAAGGCATAATTCAAATCGCCAATTTGACCTGGATAAGTGATAGACAAATTCGGCGCAATTTTCCCTTGTTCAACACCGAGAGCCAACTTCAGATCGATATCTTTCGGATGGTATTCTTCTCGCAAAATAATATTGATCGTCCCAGCAATCGCTTGTGTACTAAATTCGGCAACCGGCCCACGCATCACCTCAATTCGTTCGACCTGATCCGGAGACAAAGATTCCATAGAGAAACCTCTTGGCGGCCGTTCGCCATTGAGTAGAATCTGCGTGTATCCGCCTCCCATCCCACGCATTCTTACGTCACCGCCACGCCCTGGCCGTCCTCCCGTCGTGACGCCCGGCAAGCGCTTCAGAATCTCACCGACGGTAAAATCACCATCGCGGTCAAGTTCTTCACGCCCGACTACGATCTTTCCTGCAATCGAATTTCTACGTAGGTCTGTATCGGATTGTTTATTTCCGTTGACTGTGACCTTTTGAACTGACTGCGCATTTTGTTCTGCATTTAACTTTTGTACAGCGGACTTCTTTTGCAATGCTGCCCTACGCGGAGAATCGGCGTTGATTTTCTTCTCGGCCTCGCTTATTTCCTCGCCTTCTTTTCTAGCCTGCTCTTCCTGTGTTTTATTTTTATTAGTCGACTCTGTTTGTGCTTCAGCCCGATTGAACGTACACAAGCTAGCAATGGCAAAAGCAACTGCAGTGAATTGAAATAGTGGCGTGTTCATGAATATACCGGGGTGAGAAAAAAATGAGAAAGATGAAAGGTCGAAATACCATTCCTGCAAGATAAACATTATATTTTTAATTCAGGCTTTCTTCTCATTACTTCGCTCGCAATTTTGTATGGAATTGAAACAGAAAGCCGATCTCTGTTACTTTAGGACACATCTATAGCAAACTAAATAAATCCAAAACGTAAAGTCGTTTCCGACCATTTAAAATTTAAAAAAGTGGAGACACAGTCGCGATTAATCAGAACCCACGCATCAGCCCAATTTCCAAACACCCAACCATTGTTAGTGCATCGGTCTAGACAAACATCCCCTACAAAATCGCGAAAAAAAACGCCATCTTAAGATGGCGTCTTGTGTGTAGATGTCGTCAGACAGACGGTTCTAGTCGGCACTTGAAGACAAATTGAGATTTAATTGCGAACGAACCATATCTTCTTTGTCCGATCGAGTCCCGTTCCTCGCAGCTTCCAAGCGATCCAAATAGTCAGGGGTTACATCGCCTGTAATATAAAAACCGTCAAAGCAAGATGCCTCTATGCTCTTCAAAACAGGATTCGCATCAGAGATTGCCCGCTTCATATCCGCGACATCTTGGTAAACCAAAGCGTCGGCCGTAATTTCACGGCAAATTTCTTCTTGCGAACGTCCATAGGCAATCAATTCGCTTCGCGTTGGCATATCAATCCCGTACACATTGGGATATTGTACTGGTGGAGCGGCAGATGCAAAGATTACTTTACGTGCACCTGATTCGCGTGCCATCTGAACGATTTCACGACTGGTCGTCCCTCGAACGATGGAATCATCGACCAATAAAACATTCTTGCCCTTGAATTCAGAAGCGATCGCATTCAATTTTTGACGCACAGACTTTTTGCGAATTGCTTGACCAGGCATCATAAAAGTACGCCCGATATAACGATTCTTTATGAATCCTTCTCGATAGTCTAAATTCAAAGACTTAGCTAATTCCATCGCGGATGGACGTGAAGAATCGGGAATAGGCATCACCACATCAATATCACCCGCTGCAAATTGCGAGCGAATTTTCTCTGCCAAATAATTACCCATGTTGAGACGGGTTTGATAGACAGACGTACCATCAATAGTTGAGTCAGGACGGGCCAAATAAACAAATTCAAACGCACAAGGATTGAGGCTTGGGTTTTCAGCACATTGTTCGCTATAAAGTTGACCATCCAAATCGATAAAAATTGCTTCTCCAGGCGCCACGTCTCGTTCGAATTTGAAGCCAGTTCCTTCCAAAGCCACCGACTCACTTGCCAACATGTATTCGATGCCATTATCTGTTTGCGCGGACCCCAAACACAATGGACGAATACCAAATGGATCACGGAAAGCCAGCATACCGTGACCAGCGATCTGAGCAACAACGGCATACGATCCGCGCACACGGCGATGCAACATGGCAACCGCTCGAAACAAAGAAACCGGATCCAAAGAATAGCCGCTCACGACCTCTTGAATCTGATGCGCCAAAATATTTAGCAGAACTTCAGAATCCGAATCGGTATTCAAATGTCGATAGTCATTCTTAAACAATTCGACCTTTAATTCACCAGCATTTGTCAAATTTCCATTGTGAGCGAGCACGATACCAAAAGGGGCATTCACGTAAAATGGCTGCGCTTCCTCTTCGCTAGTCGAACCCGCGGTTGGATAACGTACTTGACCGATACCGATGTTTCCGGGCAAGGAACGCATATTTCGTGTCCGAAACACATCGCGAACCAAGCCATTTGCTTTATGCATGGCAAATTTACTGCCATGACTGGTCGCAATGCCGGCAGCATCTTGACCGCGATGCTGAAGCAAAAGCAGCGCATCATAGATCAATTGATTAACAGGATTTTTTGAAACTACGCCAACGATGCCACACATGGTGGACTCCTAAAAAAACAAAAAGAAAAAGAAAATTACTGGCCCTACAACTTCACATGTTGGGTAACAGAACCGGGTAAAAATGGCATGATCGTTTTCACAGCACTGACAGCTAAGGGACTCAAGAGCGCATCTCGCCAAAAAGCTTGTTGAGGAATCGCCGTCATACCACTAACCAATACCATTGCCATCACAATCACTAATCCGCGCGCAAATCCAAATAATCCGCCTAAACCTCGGTCAGCCAAACTCAAACCACTTGCTTTAATGAGTGCATCCACGGCACGCATGAGCAATGCCATCAACAATCGCACCCCAATAAATAAGGCTAAAAATGCGACGATCATTCGACTTAAATGCCCTGGAATCGCATTGGGTAGCCATTCTGCGACATTCGCGCCAAAAGCATTGGCAACCACAAGCGCAACGATCCAACTGATTAAAGACAAGATTTCTTTCACTAATCCACGCAAGGTACTAATAACAACCGAACAAATGATAATGAACAGCACAATGTAATCAAATAAAGTCACGTTTCAATCCGTTTCTCTACATTTTCAATTGGGTAAAAGCGAACCATTCAACCCGAGCTTGGCTAACTTTGCACGCATCTTTTCTGCTTCTGATTTCGTATTAAATGGACCAACTCGGACGCGAATAACCTCACCATTTTTCGTTACTATCTTTTGTGTGTACGAGGCAATGTTGGCACTCTTCATTTTCGTCTGCAATTCACGTACTTTGACAGGGCTATTGAGCGCTGCAACTTGTATCAGAAAATGCCCATCGGCGGTCTCAGATTTTGTATTTTTAGCATTCGACTTCACATCCTTTTCAGGAAAACTACGGCCTTCTAACAAGGCCAAAGCACGTGCTGCATCGTCTGCATTATCGCGCTTTACATCCGCTTTCTGATCATGCTTGGCATCCATTTTTTTGATCGGATCCGAAGACAATTTGTTCGTTACTGGAAGCGAATTGGTGCCAGGATTTTTTGCCGGCACTGTGGCGTCACTCTTCTGCACTATTGCAGTGTCGGAACTAGTCGAGTTATTTGTTTTAGTTTCAACTTTAGCGATTGTTCGTGTATCTAACTTTGATGTCGAAGCAGGCGCTGGACTCTTTATCTCTTCATTTAATTGGTCGTGCACTTCTGTCGATTTCGGCACTGTGACTGGCGGTGCATCAAGCAATTCTTCCGCCTTATCGATACCTTGCGTCATGCCAGAATTCATTGTACCAAGCGGGGCAGAATTTGCAGTCGGACCCCGCTGTATGCCGGAGGAGCTGCCCTCTTTTGAAGGAAATTCAATTGCAATCTGTTGATTCGAAGGTTTGGGTTCAGAATCGAAAACCATCGGCAATCCAATGACCGCACCTAAAACCAGAGTAACAGCACCAATTAAACGTCTGCGTGCCCGCTTTTTCTCTGGTAATGCGGTGTCGTCTGTTTGTTTTCTGGCGTTGTTCGCTTGGCGTTTAGTTGATCGAGATGGTTTCGATCTCGTTGCCGACTCACTCGCCGCAATACTGTCTTCTTCAGCACGCGAACGAAATTCACCGCTAACGCTCTCATCAGACGCTTCGCTGGAATTTTTATTCTTATTATTTTGCTTAAATAGTGAGTCTAGGCTCATAGCAAATTAGTTTTCTTGGGTAAGTCGCTTAGGATTGAGCGTTTCTTCTGGCTCGCATAACGCCTGCTACCGTTAAAAATGAACCGAAGACCACTATTCTATCATTTTCCCCTGCTTTGCTCATCGCAAACATATAGGCATCTTCAGGACTTTTAAATTGATGCAAACTATGATCCTTATCCTCGGTCACGTTGGCGTCGTGCAAATAATTCAGCAATTGATCAGAAGATGCCGCACGTGGCAACGGCAAATCACAAAGACACCAATGATCAATTTTCCCTGCCATATGCGCGATGACACCTAGAATGTCTTTATCGAGCATGGAGCCAAAAATAGCATAGGTGTAAGCATGAAAGCCCATATTATCTAAATTCTGCGATAAAGTCGCTGCCGCGTGAGGATTGTGCGCCACGTCCAAAACGACTGTCGGTCTTCCTGGCAAAACTTGGAAACGGCCAGGAAGATCAACCATCACCAATCCAGTTCGTACTTCTTGTGCCCCAACAGGCAACTGATCACGCAATGCTTCCAATGCGGCAAGTACAGCCGAGGCGTTTAACAGTTGGTTGGCGCCACGAAGACTTGGATAAGCCAATGAATTCCTTCTTTGCTCTCGCCCACCAAAATTCCATTGTTGCTTATCACCGTTATAGTTGAAGTCGCGCCCAAAAAGACGCAAATCGGCACCGATTGCTAAAGCGTGATCGATAAGACTTTGTGGAGCTTGTGGATCGCTACATATTGCAACTTTACCTTGGCGAAAAATACCCGCTTTTTCAAATCCTATTTTTTCACGCGTATCACCCAAATAATCGACATGGTCAATATCAACGCTCGTCACAATAGAAACATCTGCATCGATCACATTGACTGCATCTAATCGCCCACCCAACCCAACTTCCAGAATCACCACATCGAGCGGAGCATCTGCAAGAAGCTTACAAATAGCCAGCGTTGTAAATTCAAAGTAAGTCAGCGAAATTTCTTTGCGTGCCGCTTCCACCACATCAAATGCTTTGACAAAACTTTCATCATCTAACGGTACACCGTTGACCCTAGCTCGCTCATTAAAATCAAGAAAGTGCGGCTTGCTATAGAGCCCGACCCGATACCCTGCCTGAATGAAGATCGACTCAAGCATCGCACAGGTAGAACCTTTACCATTGGTTCCTGCCACCATAATCACTGGACAGGAGTATTGGAGATCTAATGCATTCTTGACCTTCATGACTCTCTCCAGTCCCATGTCTATCTCTTTGGAGTGGCGTGTTTCCAAGAGGGAGAGCCAGTCAGCCAATTTTGTAGGTGCCAAAGCCGAGTGAGTAGGACTTGTCATAGTGAGAATCAAAAGAAACGTAACAATAAAAAAGAGCCTGAAGATCTTTGCTTATTTAGCAAACATCCTCAGGCTCCACAATCTTGATATAAATTAGGAAACGGCTTCCACTGGTTGGTTTTGCAGTAAGGCCATCAAACGAGCCAACTCTTCCCGCAACTTGCGTCGATCAACGACCATATCAACCGCACCCTTTTGCAGCAAAAATTCAGCACGTTGAAATCCTTCTGGAAGTTTCTCCCGAACTGTATTTTCAATCACTCGAGGACCAGCAAATCCTATTAATGCTTTTGGCTCAGCAATCACCACATCCCCCATGAACGCGAACGAAGCAGAAACGCCTCCCATTGTAGGATCAGTCAGCACAGAGATAAATGGCAATTTCTTTTCTGTTAACTTTGTTAGCATTGCCGTTGTCTTTGCCATTTGCATTAACGAAAGCAGGCCCTCTTGCATGCGTGCACCACCCGTCGCGGTAAAGCAGATGAAAGGTACTTTTTGCTCTAATGCTGCTTGCACGCCACGAACAAAGCGTTCTCCGACGACGGACCCCATCGAGCCGCCCATGAATCCAAATTCAAAACAAGCAACGACTGCGGGAACAGACATTATCGATCCCCCCATCACAACCAATGCATCTGTTTCGTTTGTACTATCCATCGCATCTTTAATACGTTCAGGATATTTTTTGCTGTCTTTAAATTTAAGCGTATCGACAGGTACTACTTCGTGCCCAATTTCGTAACGGCCTCCCGTATCGAGCAAGGCATCCAGACGCTCACGCGCACTAATTCGTAAATGGTGATCACATTTAGAACAAACATGCACATTTGCTTCTAAATCTGAACGATATAAAACAGCTTCACAAGATGGACATTTAACCCATAAACCTTCTGGCATGGAACGGCGATTTGCCGTCTCAGAGCGTTGAATACGTGGGGGAAGTAATTTCTCTAACCAACTCATAGTTCTCTCCTCATATCTGCTTGATGATTTATGACATCAAACGGGGGCGCATTCTTCGTGGAATGCTGTAATTGGCGCGTATTCTATTCTATTTCCGCGCCAATTGCGACTCAGATAGGTATTCAACAACTAAATCGAGAAAGATGTGAAATATTCGAATTCGCTTTCATTTCCAATCAAACTTGCAATTAATGCAAATTCAGCTATCCAGTGCGCGACGAATCTCTGATATGAATTGCTGCACCGCCGATACCGCTTGGTCTCTCGGGGTATTTTCCAATTCTTGAATAATTCTCGAACCAATCACGACCGCATCCGAAACAGAGGAAATCGCCTTCGCAGTGGCCCCATCGCGAATTCCAAAACCAACGCCCACTGGCACATTGACATGCTTTTTGATGCGAGGAATCATTGCCGCAACGGCATCCAAATCCAACGCCCCCGAGCCAGTAACACCTTTTAACGAAACATAATACACATAGCCGGTCGCAATTTTTCCAACTTGTGCGATGCGCTCATCAGTCGAGGTCGGTGCCAATAGGAAAATCGTATCCATGCCATTTTTATGCATATTTTCCGCAAAGTATTCGCATTCCTCTGGAGGATAATCAACTACTAACACGCCATCGACACCAACATCAGAAGCCACCTGAATAAATTGCTCTTGCCCCATGCGCTCTATTGGATTGGCATAGCCCATCAATACAACGGGAGTCACTTGGTTCGCTTCGCGAAATTGCTTCACGATTGCCAACACATCACGCAATCCTACACCTTTCAGCAGAGCACGCTCAGACGCTCGCTGAATCACCGGACCATCCGCCATAGGGTCAGAAAATGGCACCCCCAACTCAATAATATCGGCACCACCCTCAACTAAGGCATGCATCAATGGCAAAGTTAATTCGGGATCAGGATCACCCGCGGTGATAAATGGAATCAAGCCTTTTTTATTTTTTGCCGCCAATGCGGCCAAACATGTTTGAATTCGGGACATAGTGTTTGCTATCCATCTTCAATAAGTAGAAGTTAATTGGGAAGCGCAGTACCGGCATTAACGAATTTCATTCGCATATGCGGTACTTGGCTTTTTTGAATGCAGAAATTCACGCTGTATTTATGCGCTTGCGCACGTGATCAGTAAAACTTCAATCCAGCACGTTCCGCAACGGTATGCATGTCTTTGTCACCGCGACCTGACAAGTTTGCCAAGACAATTTTATCTTTTGGCAAAGTCGCCGCCAACTTCGCAGCATAGGCCAATGCATGACTAGATTCCAATGCCGGGATAATGCCTTCGATACGACAACAATCATGAAACGCTTTGAGCGCTTCCTCGTCGGTAATCGTGGCATACTGCGCACGACCAGAGTCTTTGAGCCACGCATGTTCTGGACCAACCCCTGGATAATCTAGCCCAGCAGAAACCGAATGGGTCTCAATCACTTGCCCATTCGCATCTTGCATTAAATAAGTCCGATTGCCGTGCAAAACACCTGGCGAACCAGCCGTTAAAGATGCAGAGTGTTTTCCTGTTTCCAAGCCCTCACCTGCTGCCTCGACACCAATCAACTGTACTTCTTTTAAATCGATGTAAGGATAAAAGATACCCATCGCATTCGAACCACCACCCACACATGCAGTGACGACATCAGGCTGACGACCTGCTACTTCGGGCATCTGCCATAAACATTCTTCACCAATCACAGATTGAAAATCACGTACCATCATAGGATAAGGGTGCGGCCCCGCCACCGTGCCAATAATATAGAAAGTATTATCGACATTCGCGACCCAATCACGCATCGCTTCGTTCAGCGCATCTTTTAATGTTTTAGATCCAGATTCAACTGGCACTACGGTTGCACCCAAGAGCTTCATGCGATACACATTTTGCGCTTGGCGTTTAACGTCTTCTGAGCCCATATAAACTACGCACTCCAAACCAAAACGTGCACAAATTGTCGCAGTCGCCACACCATGTTGACCTGCGCCAGTTTCTGCAATGACACGCGGTTTACCCATACGCTTCGCGAGCAAAGCTTGGCCAATCACGTTGTTGATTTTATGCGCACCAGTATGATTCAAATCTTCGCGTTTAAAATAAATTTGCGCACCACCCATCGTTTCAGACCAGCGCTTGGCATGATAGATAGGCGATGGACGTCCAACGAAGTGTTTGAGTTCGTATCGAAATTCTTCTAAAAATTCTGGGTCATGTTGAAACTTGGCATACGCCTCTTTTAATTCATTCAAGGCATGTGTTAAGGTTTCAGAAACGAAAGTACCGCCGTACATGCCAAAATGACCACGCGCATCGGGATAATTATAAGTAGCTGAATGATAAATTGCGGTTGGCGCTTGAGCGCCCACTGATTGACGCCCAAACAATCCATTATTGTGAGTGTCGAGAGAAGACAATTCTTTCATGAGAATTCCTTGGAAAACTAATTTTAACTGTCTGGCATGCTATCGGCCAAGCGCACTGCTTGAACAAATGACCGTATTTTTGCCACATCCTTAATGCCTTTTGACAATTCAACACCACTACTGATGTCAACTGCAAACGGCCGTACTCGCACGACTGCGTCAGTCGCGTTTTGTACGCTCAAGCCACCACTTAAAACGACCCGAGGCGCGAGTTCTTTTGGGATGAGAGACCAATCAAAAACCTTTCCACTACCACCGAAACTATCAACGAAAGTATCGAGCAACAAACCTTGAAATAAAGGACTCATTGCTTTGTATTGAGCTTCGCATTCTAACAAATCTGCCGCGCTTGTGTCAGGTTTTACCCGAAAAGCACGGATAAAAGGCCGGGTCACCGCACTAGCAAGACGATGACACTCTTCCGCTGATTCATCACCGTGAAATTGCAATAATTGAATTGGGGCTTGCGCGATGACCGCCTGGATCTCGTCGAGACTAGCATTAACAAACAAGCCTACCGAAGTCACGAATGGTGGCATCGCTGCAATTAAAGGTGCTGCAGCTTGTGGTGATAAATAACGTGGACTGGGCGGGTAAAATACAAAACCGAGTGCATGTGCGCCTGCATCTACGGCAGCGCGTAAATCTTCAGCCCGTGTTATCCCACAAATTTTGACTCGAGTATTTCTAGACAACAGCATAAAACACCATCTTTACAAGTGAATCATTGAATTATTTAATAATCGAATACTAACCCAACCCACTTCTTTTCGTGCCCGCTCTCTGTCTTTAAAATAAAAAACGGCTACATTTTTCAATGTAGCCGCCTTATTTCAAATTTTCACAACTTCAACATCACGCTAAATTTAGCTTAAGCCACCTTCTTCGCGTCAAAGAATTGCTCATCCTCAGTAGAACCATGCAACGCCGTTGTTGACGATTGGCCTTGTTGGATTACTTGCGTTACCGCATCAAAGTAACCTGTACCGACTTCACGTTGATGTTTAACCGCAGTGAAGCCCTTCTCCGCTGCAGCGAATTCAGCTTCTTGCAATTCGACGAAAGCGGACATCTGACGACGTGCGTAGCCGTGTGCGAGGTTGAACATGCCATAGTTCAATGCATGGAAACCCGCCAAAGTAATGAATTGGAATTTATAACCCATCGCGCCCAATTCTTTTTGGAATTTCGCAATCGTTGCATCGTCCAAATTCTTTTTCCAGTTAAAACTCGGTGAGCAGTTGTACGCCAATAATTTACCTGGGAACTTGGCGTGAATCGCATCAGCAAACGCTTTGGCAAATGCCAAATCAGGTTTACCTGTTTCACACCAAATCATGTCGGCATACTCAGCATAAGCCAAGCCGCGAGAGATGGATTGCTGCAAGCCTGGTTTAGTTTTATAGAAGCCTTCCACGGTACGCTCGCCTGTCAAGAATGGCTTGTCGTTATCATCGATATCGGAGGTCAATAAATCAGCGGCTTCTGCATCGGTGCGTGCCAACAAGACTGTGTGTGTACCCATCACGTCTGCAGCTAAACGTGCCGCATTCAGTTTTTCTACTGCTTCGCGAGTTGGCACCAAAACCTTACCGCCCATGTGACCACATTTTTTCACTGAGGCCAATTGGTCTTCAAAGTGAACACCTGAAGCGCCTGCTTCGATCATCGCTTTCATCAATTCGAATGCATTCAATACACCACCAAAACCGGCTTCTGCATCAGCCACGATAGGGGCGAAATAATCGACATCGCCAGAACCTTCGGACCATTGAATTTGATCAGCACGCGTCAGCGTATTATTGATGCGTTTTACGACTAAAGGAACAGAATTTGCTGGATACAAGGATTGATCCGGATACATTTCGCCCGCAACGTTAGCGTCGCCAGCGACTTGCCAACCAGAGAGGTAAATTGCTTTCAAGCCAGCTTTGACTTGCTGCATCGCTTGATTGCCGGTCAATGCACCGAGTGCGTTGACGAAAGGTTCGTTATTCACCAAATCCCACAATTTTAACGCGCCTGTTTTTGCGATAGTGTGCTCAACTTGTAAAGAGCCGCGCAAACGTACTACGTCTTCTGCGGTGTAATTGCGTTTAATACCTTTCCAGCGTGGATTGGTATCCCAATCTTTTTGGATTTCAGCGATTTGCTGTTCACGAGTGAGTTTTTGGGTCATGGTATTTCTCCTGAAGTGATTGCTGCGGTTTTAAATAATTGCTTAAAAAGTGTTCGTCCTTGAGATCTATAGTAGGACAAACCTTGCAGCGCAACAATGTCTTATATAAGACATAGGAGAAATATTTATCTATTAAAGATCAATTACTTACAATTTAAATTCCATGATATGAAACAACTTATCTTAAAATGAAATTTTTTTTTGATGCAGCACACCACCCAATTTCACAATGTGGAAACGGAATTTCACATTGCAATATTCCCCAAATATAAATGCAACAATAAGACGTTTCTCCAAATAAAATAAGGTTAGTTTTCCATTAAATCAAAATACTCAAATAAACTTTGTGCCATTCCATCCCCAATTACCCGATGAACCCGATTTGCCAAAGGTGAATTCGCTTTCGTATCAAATACGAAAAGTCGATACACATCTGCCAGCGTCAAAGAGGCTGGATTAATAATCAAAACCCAGCGCTCTTTTCCCGCATCATGCTTGTGCCACCAAGCTTTCTTCCTAATCACGTCGTCGGTAGCAAGTCGTGCAACCCAGCCCACCTCTAACATCTTTTCAAGTAACCCCTCAATCTCATCGACACCAAACCGCGTCATCTTACGAATTTGCAATATATCGACCGCAGCACTGCCCTCAGATTGACGTGTCATCACAAGCGTTCGCAAAACAGACATTGCATCCTCAAATGCACTCCCCGGTTCGGGAACGTGCCACCAGCGTTCAAATTTCACTACGGGTAAAGAGGCAGCAATCACCGCTCCGATTAAAGTAATCAACCAGGACAAGTAAATCCAAATCAAAAAAATCGGAACCGCAGCCAACGCACCGTAGATAACAGTGTAAGTAGGGAACTGCTTGATAAATACCGCAAATAAACGCTTCGCTATTTCGAATGCGATCGCGGCAAAGACGCCGCCCCATGCAGCATCGCGCCAATCAACGGGCCTATTTGGAACAGTCAGGTAAAGTAAGGTGTAAGCTCCCGTTGTAAAAGCGACTGAAATGGCCGTGAGTACAATTGTGCCAAGGAGCGGTATCGTTTTCATCACACCATTGGTCGCAACAAACAAATTTGAAGTGGCGCTCATCGAAATCCCGATGAGCAAGGGACCCAGTGTCACGATTGCCCAATAGACGACGATCCGTTGCACAACCGGGCGAGATCGTTTCACCTGCCAAATTTGATTAAAAGTCTTATCGATCATTGCCATCGTGGCTAAAGCGGTCATCATCAGGACGACACCGCCAACTGCCGACAATCGGGTTGCTTTGGTGGCAAATTGCGTGAGATACCCCATCACCGTCGAGGATATCTGCTTAGGCATTAAACTCTGTGTGAAGTAGGCCTCAAGAGACGCTTTAAAATCGGTAAATAATGGAAAGGCAGTTAGTATCGCCAAGCCGATCGTTAATATTGGCACCAATGCCAAGACCGTCGTAAAGGTTAGGCTACCTGCAACTTGAGGCAATCTTACTTCTTGTAAACGTCGATTAGCAAATTGAAAAAGATTCTTTATTTGAGCCCAACTTAAACCACGCATAATGCACTTTCTTAATTTTCTTTTTGCCGAACACGACATATCTACAGAATGAAGCTTCAAGTAACTATTCTACTTGTCTACATGCCAAATGTCTCAAGGTTTTACCTGCCCCATCTCGTTTGGGCAGCTCAACACAAATGCACTAGCATTCCGCTTGGCAGAATAGAAAGCGGCAAAAGTAGTGAGAACAAACCGTGCTGAAACACAGTTTCAGCCGGGCTTCGAGTATCATATCGAACTGTCGAATTTGCATTATCTCCCAGCTCCATTGCTGCAAGATTCGATGCCAGAGGATGTACACGCACCGCCTTCTAAATGAAGTTGAGTAAATTCATTGAGCAGGCAAAAAACTAGCAACGAACTCTAGCGATTACCTTAACGCAGCTTCTACTGACTCTTCACGGATTATTCATTTTGGACAATCAATTAAAGACGGCGGTATTCACCATCGTGTCCCGCAACTATGGTGCCTTTGCAAATACCCTTATGGATTCCCTGCAAACAACCCATCCCGATTGGAACAGACATGTTTTGTTTGTTGACCGTCCCGACTCTTCACGCCATTCCGATGAAGCAACGCAGCCAAATAATTTATACGAGCCGTGCTGGGTCGATGAGTTGCCCTTGCCGAACAAAAATGCATTCCTCTTCCGCTATGGCATTATGGAATTGAACACTGCGGCGAAGCCGTATATGTTTTCCCAGTTAAGAAAAAAAGGCTACCAGCGCATCATTTACATTGATCCAGACATTTTAGTGTTGGACCGCTTGGTCGATGTCGAGCGCTTATTGGACGAGGGAGCTGCCGCTGTCGTCACGCCCCATTTGACCGCACCATTGAATGATGATTTTGCCCCCAGTGAGCTCGAAATTATGCGGGCTGGCTCCTTTAATTTGGGTTTTCTTGCCCTCGGCAACCAAGCAGAATCCGACGCATTTATCCAGTGGTGGGAACAAAAACTTGAGTTTGGCGCTGTATCTGATCCCTCACGCGGACTGTTTACAGATCAAAAATGGGTCGACTTAGCGCCAGGTATGTTTGGTAAGTTCGCAATTTTGCGCGACCCTGGTTACAACATCGCATATTGGAATCTGGCCCATCGGAATGTCACTGAAATCAATGGTCGTTATTTCGCGAATGGAAAACCAATTCGTTTTTTTCACTTTAGTGGTTTTGATCCACTCAATCCCAAGCCTTTTTCCAAGCATCAAAATCGATTTAATCTCGACACGATCGGTGATGCAAAAAAGCTTGCCCTAATTTACGCCGAGAAGGTCAAGAATCAAGGCTTGGTCGAAGCGAGAAAATGCCGCTATGCATTCGGTGAATTTAGCGATGGCACGCCAATTCCCAACGCACTACGCGTGCTCTACCGAGAAGATAGTGAGGTAAGATTTCAGGCAGGAGAAAATCCTTTTGAGGGCGCAAGCTTTTTCATTCATGGCGAATCGGGTGACATGCCTGTGATCTTACGCGCAGTTTGGATCGAACATGCACATTTACAAAAAGCGTTTCCCAATCCATTAAGCACGCATCGTCTTGCATACTACCAATGGTTTACCGATCATGGTGCCGTAGAGATCGGAATACCTGAGATCTATGTCGACCCGATTCGTCGCGCCTTGAAATCACTCGCTGCCGAACCGAATATTGTCACGTTGCCGCCAAACTATAAGGCGTCAATTTGGGCGCGTGGGCTGGTGTTTTTACACAAGCGCGCAACGGGCGGGAAAATTAGCCACGCAAGAATGAATCAATACCAACAGGTAAACCATGCCGTTGACTTCCTCAAGCTTGGCTACCGTCAATTTCGGACGTCACGATGGTCTCGCTACCTTGGACTTCAGCGTATAGAGATCCATGCTCCGGACCCGCTCAAATCGGCAAGTTCGCAAGACTTACCCACGACCTACATACCCGCAAAACGCAACAGGCAACACCAGACTAAGTTCTCTGGTTTGTATTTTGAAGAACATCAGCCAGCATGGTGGGTCGGAAAGCAAGCTCGCTTTATGATCGATCAAGTCAGTACTCCGGTTTGTCGCATCCGCGGCATACACCACGGTGCGCTATGTCAACAAATTTCTGGTTCAGATCATCTCACTTTGAGCATAGGATTCGATGATCTAACAAAACAACAAATCGTGGTAAACGATAACGAATTCGATATCGAATTGACGCTCGATCAGTTACCGAACAAATGGCCCGCAATTCTCTATTTAACGCCATCGCTTAGCTTCGTCCCCAAGCAGTTAGGTTTAAATGAAGACACGAGAGAACTCTCGCTACAAATTCGAGAATTGCAAATCGGCGGTCAAACTATTTTCAACCCAAGCTCTCAGCGCGAAAGTCGTCAACTTGCCATTCCTGGCATCAATATAATTGGCTACGCGAAGTCAGAGCATGGAGTTGGTCAGTCTCTGCGTCAGTTTGCTCAAGCAGTCGATGCAGCACAGGTTCCACACGTGATCATCGATTTCAATCGCAACAACTTAAGTCGGACTGAAGATCAAAGTTTAGATAAACGACTCGTGACCGATGTAGAGCATGGTATCAATGTTTTCCATATCAACGCAGATCAAATGCCGGAAGCCGAAATGCAGCTACCAAGTCATTTTTTCACGCGTTATAACATTGGTTTTTGGCATTGGGAACTGCCGGAAATGCGAATTGAACATCGTGCAGGATTCAATCAACTTGATGAAGTTTGGGTCCCAACTGCATTTGTGCAAGAATCTATTGCAAAACATTCTCCGGTCCCTGTCATCAGGATGCCACATGCGATCAACTTTTCTATATCCAACAAGGCTCATCGCGCCGAGTTTGGTTTACCTGAAGGCAAATTTTTATTCCTAATAATGTATGACTTCTCGTCTTACCAAGATCGCAAAAATCCGCAAGCTGGGCTTGATGCATTCGAAAAAGCATTTGGATCCGGCAATGACAAGGCCATGTTAGTGATCAAAACGCAAAATGCACAACATCACCCTGAGGATATGCGGATTTTGCAAACGCGTCTCGGTCATCGGCATGACATCATTTGGATCAATGAAACCTTAAGTCGGCAACAGGTTTATGACTTACAGTACGTATGTGATGCACTCATTTCACTGCATCGCGCGGAAGGCTACGGCCTTGGGCCCGCAGAGGCCATGTTTTTAGGTAAACCTGTTATTGCGACCAACTGGTCCGGCAACACAGAATTCATGCGGCAAGATAATTCACTTCTAGTGAATTACAAATTAGTTAAAATCGAAAACGATATCGGGGTATATCAAGCTGGGCAAACATGGGCAGAAGCAGATTCAAATCACGCTGCCGACCTAATGCAACAGCTCGTAAGTGACCCACTCTTATACGAGAAAATTTCGAACGCGGCATCACGTACCATGCGTGAAGAGTTCAGCCCTGCAGTGATCGGGAAACGTATTGAAGATCGACTTCTCTATATCCAAGAAAACATGATGAAACACTAGGCAAATCAATATGTCCACCCACATTATCTTAGTCCTATATTATTCTCGACATGGCAGCACGCGCCAAATGGCACAACTCATTGCGCAAGGAATCGACAGCGTGCCAGGTTGCGAAGCCAGATTGCGCACGGTTCCCGCGGTATCGACAGTCATCGAAAGCTCTGCACCAGCCATTCCCGAGTCTGGCTCCCCCTATGTCGAACTAAGCGATTTACAAGAATGCAAGGGATTAGCTCTAGGGTCGCCAACTCGATTCGGCAATATGGCTGCCGCCATGAAATATTTTTGGGACGGCACAGCAGCAGATTGGGTTTCTGGCAGCTTGGTTGGAAAACCTGCGTGTGTATTTACCTCCACTGGCAGTCTTCACGGTGGACAAGAGTCTACCCTTCTGTCGATGATGCTCCCACTTTTACATCATGGTATGTGTATTTTAGGTTTGCCTTATACCCATCCTGAACTCATGGCAACGAAATCTGGCGGCAGCCCTTACGGCGCAACACATTGGTCGGGTCTAGATGGGAGAGCAACATTCACAGAAGACACCCGCACCTTAGCGATTGCTTTAGGCAAGCGTCTTGCAGAAACAAGTTTAAAACTCAACACACTATGATTAGTCAACCAAGCTTCTTATATCGAACCTCTGTCGCTAGCCTCATTAGCTTGATTGCTCTCTGTATCCTTTGGGAAGTGTGGCTTGCACCCTACAAACCAGGAGGTTCTATTTTCGTTCTGAAAGTTTTGCCTTTATTATTGCCAATACGAGGAATATTGCAAAAAAATATTTATACTATGCAATGGTCTTCGATGTTGATTATGTTTTACTTTATGGAAGGAGTGGTGAGAGCGATGAGTGATACTGATTTAATCTCGCGCTACCTAGCGGGAGCTGAAATCACCCTTTCCATATTGTTTTTTATTAGTTCGATTTATTACGTTCGTCCTTTTAAGATACTCGCTAAGGCCGCAAAGAAAACAGCACCAGAACATATCAGTCAGTAGACCAGACTCCCTATTAGACATGCCCCCCAATTTCCGTTAAACCCAAGAAGCATGCAAACTTTCATCAACCTGTGTAAAGCCATCGTCGGAAACGAGCATGTTCTCACTTCAGAGGTGGAGCAAAAATCTTATTTAGAAGATTGGCGACAACGAGTCGTCGGGAAAGCACTCGCAATTGTTCGCCCCAGCAATACGGAACAGGTCGCAGCACTAGTCCAATTGTGTCAGGATCATCATGTTCCCATCGTCCCACAAGGCGGCAATACCGGTTTAGTATTCGGCAGCATTCCTGATCAATCAGGAACGGCGATTGTCCTCTCGTTAAAAAGGCTGCAAGGAATCCGCAAGATCGATCTCGACAATCACACCATGACTGTCGAGGCAGGGTGTTTACTTGCGCAAGTCCAAGAAGCTGCAAACGAGGTGGGGTTACTATTTCCGCTCTCACTTGCATCAGAAGGCAGCTGCACAATCGGCGGCAACCTTTCGACCAACGCAGGCGGTACTGCAGTCCTACGATATGGCAATACGCGCGAACTATGCTTGGGCCTAGAGGTGGTCACCGCGCAAGGAGAGATATGGAATGGCTTGCGTGAACTCCGAAAAGACAATACAGGATATGACTTGCGCGACCTCTTTATCGGTGCCGAAGGAACGCTTGGAATCATTACTGCCTGTGTGCTCAAACTTTTTCCGAAACCGACTCAAACTCAAACCGTTTTTACTTCGCTGGATTCTATCGAGCAAGCTGTCGCACTGCTTGAGACAGGCAAAAAACAATTGGGTGCCAGCCTTACAGGATTTGAGTTAATTAATCAAATCAGTCTGGAGCTGGTTCATCATTATTTCCCCCAACTCCAACGCATATTCAGCGAAACGAGTGCTTGGTATGTACTGCTCGAAGTCACAAATCATGGAACCGTGTACGACTTAGATCACCAGCTAGAACAAGTCTGCGCTACAGCACTAGAGCAAGATATCATTCTCAACGCAAGTATCGCAAAGACAGAGAAACAAGCGAAAAATTGCTGGGCAATAAGGGAGTCTATTTCCGCCGCGCAGGCCAAAGCAGGCAAGAATATTAAACATGACATTTCCCTTCCGATTTCACAAATTGCCAACTTTGTCAAAACAACCGACGCGATACTACAAACCGCTTATCCCGGATGTCGTATGGTCACTTTCGGCCACCTTGGTGACGGAAATCTGCATTACAACGTTTCTTCGCCTGTTCATAAAGACCCCGAACAATTCCTAGAACACCAAAAAATAGTGAATCAAATTGTGCACGACCAGACGATGCAACACGCTGGATCGATATCGGCCGAACACGGAATTGGTGAGTTAAAAAAAGCAGAACTGCGCCGCTACAAATCAAAGGTCGAAATGCAACTTATGCGCGCCATTAAGAATGCTCTAGATCCACAGAATTTAATGAACCCGGGGAAAATCTTGGAGTAATCCCATGAAAAACACTTGGTATAAATCTTTTTTTCTACTCGGTCTAGGTTTTATACAATATGCCGTTGCGGACACGGCCGTTTTCAAGTGCATAGAAAATGGAAAAACGATATTTAGCCAAGTTCCCTGCAAAGGTGTTCTTTCTACCCCAGTTGATATCAAAACGACAGCACCAACACCTGCAGACCAACTGGAAGCAAAAAAAACTTATCAACGCACTTTGAAAGAAATGCGTCAACTCGAAAAATCGCGACATCAGGCTGAAAGCCAACAAGCGGCAATTGATCGTCAACTTTCAAATAAAGCCGCTGCACGCAACAAGCGATGCGAGGCACAACAAATGAAAAGCAAATGGGCTAAAGAAGATGTGAAGAATTCTCAGCCAAGAAACGAAATGAAAGCCCAGCAAAAACTCAAACGCGCACAAGAAAAAGCTGAGTTCGTCTGTAAGAACTAAACTCAACAATCAATTTGAAGCACCCCATTATCATCATCCAATAGACATATTCACGGTGCTGAGCGTTGACCGCTAAAGTCCAGCTAAACTGTTAATTCCATCGTTGCCAATCGTTGGCTTAATTGCCTTCTTAAAAGGTAGAGACTGATGAAGGCTTGAAGCGTCACTGTCGCAACTGATAAATACCAAACCTGAACGATCTCGAAATCAGGACGATGAGATAACCAAAGTGCGGGAAAAACAAAAGAGACAACACGCGTCCCCATGCTGATCAAAGATGGCCAAGTATTTCCCAGTGCTTGAAACATGCCCGAGCATGCGAAAATAATTCCCGACGCTACAAAATTCCAAGAGATTACTTGCAAAAATTGTGCTCCCACGGTGATGACTTGTTCATCATTGGTAAAAAAGTGTATCAACCATCGCGGCTCAATCTGACACAAAATGGTTAGACTCGCCATCAAACCACTTTCAATATAAATAGCGGTCCACACTGTATTTCGAACACGGCTTGGGAGCTTTGCACCAAAATTTTGGCCCGCGATGGGAGCAATTGCAAACGATATCGCCATCACCGGTAAAAAAATGGCTTGCATTACCCGAGACCCCAATCCAAATCCGGCTTGTGCGGCAGCACCAAAATCACGAATGATCGAATAAATCACAGCCATAAAGACAAACATAAATAAAAATTCGGCGCCAGCGGGCAAGCCTACATTTAACATTCTTTTCCATATTGCCAAATTGGGGCGCAATGAATCCGAGCAGTAGCGGACATAATGTTCAAGTTTTGCAAAATAAACCAACATAATCACGACGCCCACTGCCGAGGCGATCGAAGTCGCCAAACCAGCACCCGCAATTCCCATTGCATATCCAGTACCCCAACCTGCAATCAAAATTGGCGCCAAAATAATGTTCACCAATACGGTCAACATTTGCCCTACCATCGCCGGTTTTACCACGCCCGTTCCGCGCAAGGCACCGCCAGCGGCAGCCAAAGCAAACTGCAGAGCCAAACCTGGGATTAGCCACTTAATAAAGGTGTTACCTGCCAAAATCGTTGCGTCATCGGCACCCAAGGATTTCATGTAAATCGGGCCGAGTAAATAGCCAGCGACCAAGGTAAATACACCACAAATCGTCGACAATACAATGGTTTGATTAAACACCAAATTTGCTTCTGCTTGGTCTTTGCGTCCTACGGCATGAGAAATCAAGGTGACAGCGCCGACGCTCAGCATTTGCGTCAGTGCCATCACGATGAAGTTTACGATCCCCGCTGAACTTACCCCAGCCAACGCGGCGTCGCCCAGACCGGCAACGAAGTAGAGATCGACAAAAAAGTAAAGTGTTTGGACTAACATGCCAATCCCTATTGGCGCAGCCATGACAAGAATGTGATTTGAAATGGAACCTTGAGTGAGATCGCGCATAATTCGACTTTCGATTTTTTAATTTTTTTGCGCACTGTGACAAAAAATGCCACGCAAAATGCCAAGCTACGCAATCGGATTTATCAGTAACAATATCAAACACTAGATTTATTTAGACACGAGAACGATCAACTAGTTGCACCCGTAAAAATCCTGTTACGCATAGGATTCTTTGGCCAAGCCTCAATCTGTTCGATTCGAAATCTTACTACCGACCAGCCTATTTCAAAGATCAATACGATAGACTTCGACCCAATTAGTTATCTATCATGACTTCGAGGGCAAAAAAAAAGATCACCGTGTTCCGATGATCTTTTTCATGAATTTCTGGCGCGTCGGGAGGGGTTCGAACCCCCGACCCATGCCTTAGAAGGGCATTGCTCTATCCAACTGAGCTACCGACGCACACGTATTTTCAACCACTCGACAAATCGAAAATGAGTTAAAAATCAGAAGGCTGCATATTACAGGGTATCGCTCCTAACTTCAAGAATGATTCCCTAATTACACTCAATTTAGCTTATACAATTCGCTAAACGACGTGCCAATTGATTCGCCTGATCAGCATTTGAAGTTTCTACCATCACACGCACGACAGGCTCTGTACCAGACGCTCGAATTAGCACTCGTCCTTTGCCTGCTAATTCTTTTTCCACCTGCAATTTTTCAGCGACTAATGCGGCGTTATCTTGCCAATTAAAGCCTGGCGTGACACGCACATTAATCAACACTTGTGGGAACAAGCTGAGGTTTTCAAAGCACGCATCTAAAGACTTGCCATTGCGCTTGAGCGCTGACAGCACTTGCAGCGCAGAGACGATTCCATCACCCGTAGTATGCTTGTCTAGGCAAAGCAAATGTCCTGAGCCCTCCCCTCCTAATAACCAGCCTTGTTGCTGCATTTGCTCCAACACATAGCGGTCCCCTACTTTCGCACGAATAAAATCGACGCCTAACTCTTTAAATGCCAATTCCACAGCCATATTCGTCATGAGCGTGCCGACAGCACCTGCGACAGTTCCTATCGCCATCCGATCTAAAACCATGAGATAAAGGAGTTGATCACCATCATAAATTTCTCCAAATTTATCGACCATCAAAAGTCGATCAGCGTCGCCATCCAATGCGATACCGAGATCGGCATGATTGGCGCGAACTGCCAAAGCTAGCGCATCAGGTGCCGTGGCGCCTACTTTATCGTTAATATTGAAACCATTCGGTTGATTGCCAATCGCAATGACTTCCGCGCCCAACTCATGAAAAACATGCGGTGCAATATCATAAGCAGCGCCATGCGCACAATCGACCACTATTTTCAAACCGCGCAAATCCAGCTCATTGGGATAGGTACTCTTACAAAATTCGATATAGCGTCCGTTCGCGTCCTCGAGTCGTTTTGCTTTGCCTAATTTGTCAGAGCTAACGCACTGCATTTCGCGTCCTAGTTCTTCTTCAATCGCCAGCTCAACCTCATCTGGCAATTTAGTTCCCTGCGCGGAAAAGAATTTAATGCCATTATCATCGTAAGGATTGTGTGATGCGGAGATAACCACACCAGCCGATAATCTAAGCGCACGCGTTAAGTACGCAATCGCTGGCGTCGGCATCGGACCTGAAAGCATAATATCGACGCCCGCTGCCGCGAAACCAGCCTCTAGTGAAGCCTCCAACATGTAGCCAGACACGCGCGTATCCTTCCCGATCAAGACCGTTGGTTTGCCGCTAGTAGCAGGTGCCAGTTGCGCCAGAACTTTTCCGGCAGCGTAACCCAATCGCATAACGAAATCAGGCGTGATTGGAGCAACACCGACTTTTCCTCGAATGCCATCGGTACCAAAATATTTACGGGACATACGTTTCCTTTCTTCTTCTATCTTTTTGTTTTACTTTATTTGATTCCTAGATTACTTCCATGTTGCATCATTCGTCATGCATTCACAATCCCAACTCAACTTCTTAGCTTGCATTCACTGCCTGCCAAACTCTCACCGCATCAACTGTTTCCGCAACATCGTGCACGCGTAAAATTCGAGCACCTTGTGACATCGCCATTAATGCGGCTGCGAGGCTGCCTGCCATTCGACGCTCAACAGGTTTTCCAGTGATCGCGCCTATCATAGTTTTTCGCGACATTCCAGCCAGAACTGGCAACTCAAGCTCATCTTGGATCAGTCGAATATGCTGCAATAATTCGATGTTGTGCTCTAAGGTTTTGCCAAATCCAAAACCTGGATCAATACTCAGACGATTTCTCTCGACACCTGACGACAAAAGCTGATCACAACGTTCGCGCAAAAATGCAATGACTTCAGCGGTCACATTGGCATAGCTCGGTCTTTGCTGCATGGTTTCTGGTGACTGCTGCATATGCATCACACACAATCCCACATCGCTGTCAGCGATCACTTCACGCGCTTGAGACGAGGCAAATCCACGAATATCATTAATCATATCCGCGCCAGCTATGATTGCCTCGCGCATCACTTCAGGTTTGTAAGTGTCGACCGAAATAGGCTTACCACAATCACGTAATGCATACACCAAAGGAATCACACGTTTGAGTTCCTCTTCCAATGGCAAGGCAACTGCGCCTGGACGCGTTGACTCGCCACCGATATCGATGATATCAACGCCATCTACTATCATTTGTTCAGCATGGCTAATCGCGTGATCTAAAGACAAAAATTTTCCGCCATCGGAAAACGAATCGGGAGTGATATTTAAAATACCCATGACCAATGGCTTACACATCGTCGATGCGTTATTGACTGGTTTCATTGGAAAACGAAATCGTCCGCATTCAAAAAAAGTAGGTAACATAAATCAAACGCTGTAAAAATGAAGGGTGAGGAAAATTTTCCTCACCCTTACATAATCATCAAAATCAATCAAACTACGGAAGTTTAAGCAGGCGCAGTCGCATTTGGCGTGACACCACCTGATGGCGTATCAGACGACGACTTTGGAGTCGCTGTATATGACTTTGGCGGCTTCGGTTCTTGACCGTTCATTATGTCATTGATTTGCTCGGCATCGATGGTCTCCCATTCGAGCAAAGCCTTAGTCATGACTTCTACCTTGTCACGATTCGTTTCTAACAGATGACGGGCAATCGCGTATTGTGCATCCAAAATAGAACGAATTTCTGCATCCACTTTTTGTTGCGTCGCTTCGGAAATAGTTTTAGAAGAGCCGCCAAAATATCCACCATCTTGGCTGTCTTCATACACCATGACACCCAAGGTATCTGACATACCAAAGCGAGTGACCATTGCACGCGCCAACTTGGTCGCTCGAGAGAAGTCATTTGACGCACCTGTTGACATTTGTCCGACAAAAATTTCTTCTGCAATACGACCACCGAATAAAATCGCGATCTCTTCCAACATTTTATCTTTGTAACCGCTGATCTGGTCATGTTCTGGCAATTGCCATGTCAAACCAAGTGCATTACCACGCGGCATAATGGTGACTTTATGAACTGGATCGGCTTTTGGCAATAACTTTGCCACGACAGCATGGCCAGACTCATGATAAGCCGTATTGCGACGTTCATCTTCACGCATCACCATAGACTTACGTTCTGGACCCATGTAGATCTTGTCCTTCGCATCTTCAAAATCCAACATTTCGACCAAGCGTTTATTGCGACGTGCCGCAAATAAAGCAGATTCATTCACCAAATTAGCTAAGTCAGCACCTGAGAAACCTGGTGTTCCGCGCGCCAAAATATCTGCTCGTACATCGGGTGCGATTGGTACTTTACGCATGTGGACGTTCAAAATTTGTTCGCGACCGCGAATATCTGGCAAGCCCACAGTCACTTGACGATCGAAACGACCTGGACGCAATAAGGCTTTGTCGAGTACATCGGAACGATTCGTTGCAGCAATCACGATCACGCCAGAATTGGGCTCAAAACCGTCCATCTCAACCAACATCTGGTTCAAGGTTTGTTCGCGTTCATCATTGCCACCACCCATACCAGCGCCACGATGACGACCAACAGCGTCAATCTCATCGATAAAAATGATACATGGCGAATGCTTCTTCGCATTGTCAAACATGTCGCGTACGCGAGACGCGCCGACACCAACGAACATCTCTACGAAATCTGAGCCGGAGATGGTGAAGAAAGGTACTTTCGCTTCACCTGCAATCGCACGTGCCAACAAAGTCTTACCTGTGCCTGGAGGACCAACCATCAATACACCACGTGGGATGCGTCCACCGAGCTTTTGGAACTTGCTTGGATCTTTCAAGAAATCGACGACTTCGCTAACCTCTTCTTTGGCTTCATCACAGCCAGCCACATCAGCGAAAGTAACATGGTTATTGGTTTCATCGAGCATACGTGCTTTGGATTTACCAAAGGAGAATGCCCCACCTTTTCCGCCACCTTGCATTTGGCGCATAAAGAAAATCCAGACCGCGATCAATAACAGCATCGGACCATATGAAAGCAAAATTTGACCAATTAAGGATGGCTCCTCTGGTGGTTTGCTATCAAATTTAATACCGTTATCAACCAAGTCCTTCGCCAAACCTTTGTCGAAGATCGTTAATTGCGACTTAATCTTTTTATCATCGATGGTCGTCGCGATCACAGTACGACTACTGTCATCGATAGTCGCTTCTTTAATACGTTTTGCACGCACCTCATCCAAAAATTGTGAGTAAGGCATAGGCACCGCACCAGCTGCCAAATTCTTACTATCAAATTTATTGAACACCATAAAGAGCACCAAGAGGACCGCGCCCCACATTGCAATTTTGGTTAACATTGAATTATTCACAAAAACTCCTCAGATGCTTCATGCGCACAAAAAGTCGCAAGTAAAGTGTCGCGCATTTTTGACTGCGCTCTCAAAGAAACATTCTACTCGCATTAAATACAGCTTGCTGAACAAGATATGTTGGCGTGATTGACAATTATCAAGTGCAAAACGAACAAATTATCTACAAATTTCAGACTTTTTGCTTCAATGCGGATTTTTTAAGCCTTTTCCTAGCAAAAAGATCTCGGCAGATTTATCTTTGCTCGCTTTGGGCTTTTTATTGGCAACCGTTTTGAACTCGTTTTTAAATAGAGTCACTAGCGTATTGTAACTAGGACCGTGAAAACATTTGACCAGCAAAGCACCATTCGGTTTCAAATGGGCCTTGGCAAACTCAACCGCTAATTCAATAATATACTCGACGCGCGCGGCGTCAACCGTGGAATTACCGGAGAGATTGGGTGCCATATCCGACAAAACGACGTCGACTTTCTTGCCTTGCAATTTTGACTCTAACTGAGCCAATACCTCTTCTTCACGAAAGTCCCCTTGAATGAAGTCAACATCGGCAATCGGCTCCATGGGCAATAAATCAAGAGCGTAAATCTCGCCATTGATACCACCGCCTTCTTTTCCTGATAATTTATGGCGTGCATACTGCGACCATCCACCTGGAGTTGCGCCTAAGTCGACAATCACCTGACCGCTTTTGATCAGTTTTTCAGTCTCATCAATTTCTTTGAGTTTATAAACCGCACGTGATCGGTAGCCTTCTTTTTGTGCTAATTTCACATAAGGATCATTAATATGATCGTGAACCCAATTTTGATTGAATTTATTCTTGGCCATTGGCGTAAAATACTGCTTTTAAAGGAATTTATATGTCAAACGACGCAACAACTAAAAAAATCAAGCCAAAATCAAAACTCACTCCTGCAGAGCGTAGTGAATTACGCGCAGAAGCGCATGGTTTGAAACCTATCGTCATTATCGGCGAAGCTGGCTTAACGCCTGCTGTCACGAAAGAAATCGATGCCAGCCTGAATTCTCATGGGTTAATCAAAGTACGTGTCTTTGGTGATGACCGTGAAGCACGCGTAACAATGTACGAAACAATTTGCGCAGAACTTGATGCTGAGCCAGTTCAACATATTGGCAAATTATTGGTGATCTATCGTCCGAAATTGGACGGTATCAAAGAAACCAAATTTGTCAAACGTGGAAAAGGTTTGCGCGAAGTGACGATTGTGAAGCCTAGCGCAAGTGGCACAAAAAAACCATCTGTTTCTAAAGTCTTAGTTAAAGGTAATGAACGTGTCACTCAAGGTGGTTCTATTAAGCGCGCAAAACCGCGTCAATCTAGCGTCAAAAAATCGATCAAGGCGTAATTCTTATTCGACTCCCTCGAATTTTTCTGCGACTAACAAAGAGGGGCGCTAACTGCGCGCCCCACTCTGGTTTTAGCTGGAATCGTCTGCTTCAAATACCTGTTTTTTTAAAAAACATTTAGATGTAAAGCACTTCCAAGATTTCGTATTCACGAACACCGGCTGGCGCTTGCACGCCAACCACGTCACCTGCGTACTTGCCAATCAAAGCGCGCGCAATAGGTGATGTAATCGACACTTTGTTCAATTTCAGATCAGCTTCGTCTTCACCAACGATTTGGTATTGTACTTTTTGACCGTTTTCCAAATCTTCGAGTTGTACCGTTGAAGCAAACACAACGCGTCCTTCTGCATCCAATTCAGTTGGATCAATAATTTGCGCGGCGCTTAATTTGCTATCTAATTCAGCAATACGGCCTTCGATAAATGCCTGACGCTCTTTTGCTGCATCGTACTCGGCATTTTCTGACAAGTCACCTTGTGCGCGTGCTTCGGCAATCGCATTAATCACCTCTGGGCGATCTTTGGTTTTGAGCTTGTGCAATTCTTGCTTGAGCAATTCTGCGCCAAATTTAGTGAGAGGGATTGTACTCATAGCTATCTACATTATTCAAAAATGGTGGGATTTCCCACGTTAACAATTCAAGATGGTTTGCCATCAAGCCTAAAAGTAGAGAGGTCACAAGAACAATGATAGCTCATTGTTAATTGTGACCTCTCAGAATGCGAATTTCCTTTTATTGGATATTCGCAGGATTTCGCTTAGTGTAAAGACTTATGCAGACCTTGTAAATCATAGACATGCAATTCATTGAGATGACGCATCCCTTCCACTGCAGCTTCAGCTCCCGCAATCGTTGTAATGGTCGTTGCTCCCGATGCCAAAGCGGAAACACGAATCGAGCGAGAATCGGCAATTGCGTTGCGCTTCTCTTCCACCGTGTTGATGACCATCACCACTTCACGGTTTTTCAATAGATCGACCACGTGTGGACGGCCTTCCGCCACTTTATTCACAGGCGCGCAAGCAATGCCAGCCGCAGAAATCGCTGCTGCCGTACCTTTTGTCGCGACCAGTTCAAAGCCCATTGCAACCAAGTTCTTCGCAATATTGATCGCACGAGGTTTGTCTGCGTTTTTCACGGTCAAGAATACCTTACCTGACTTCGGCAATTTCGTTCCCGCACCTAATTGCGACTTCACAAAAGCTTCACCAAAGGTTTTACCAACACCCATCACCTCGCCGGTCGATTTCATCTCTGGTCCGAGAATGGTATCCACGCCTGGGAACTTCACAAATGGGAAGACCGCTTCTTTGACGCTGAAATAACTTGGAACCACTTCTTTGTAAATGCCTTGCGAATCCAAAGATTGACCAACCATACAACGCGCAGCGATTTTTGCCAATTGCAAACCAGTCACTTTGGACACATAAGGAACGGTACGTGAAGCACGTGGATTCACTTCTAACACGTACACCACATCTTCACCGTCTTTTTGTTGAATTGCGAACTGAACGTTCATCAAACCAACAACATTCAAGCCCTTTGCCATCAAACTCGTTTGACGCTTCAATTCATCGATTGTCGCTTGTTTCAAAGAGTACGGTGGCAATGAACAGGCGGAGTCACCAGAGTGCACACCCGCTTGCTCGATATGCTCCATCACACCACCGATGAAAGTACGCGTACCATCCGACAAACAATCAACGTCAACTTCAATCGCATCATTCAAGAAACGATCAAGCAGTACGGGTGAATCATGTGAAACCTTCACAGCCTCACGCATATAACGCTCAAGATCACGTTGTTCGTGCACGATTTCCATCGCACGACCGCCTAACACATAGGATGGACGAACGACGAGTGGATAACCAATTTCTTGCGCCAAAGTGATGGCCTCATCTTCGGTACGCGCAGTGCGATTTGGAGGTTGACGCAAGCCCAATTCATGCAACATTTTTTGGAAACGTTCACGATCTTCTGCAGCATCAATCATGTCAGGCGAAGTACCGACGATAGGCACGCCATTCGCTTCTAATTCCAAAGCCAATTTCAATGGCGTTTGACCACCATACTGCACGATCACGCCAACTGGTTTTTCAAGATCAACGATTTCTAATACGTCTTCTAAAGTCAGCGGCTCGAAGTACAAACGATCAGACGTGTCGTAATCAGTTGAAACGGTTTCTGGATTACAGTTAACCATAATCGTTTCGTAACCGTCGTCACGCATTGCAAACGCAGCGTGCACACAGCAATAATCAAACTCAATACCTTGGCCGATACGATTTGGACCACCACCTAAAACGATAATTTTTTTCTTGTCGCTTGGCGCAGATTCACACTCATCTTCATAAGTGGAATACATATACGCGGTCTTCGTCGCAAATTCACCTGCACACGTATCAACGCGTTTGTACACTGGACGTACGTTTAAAGCTTTACGCTTTTCGCGTACTGCTGTGCCGGTTGTTTTTAACAACTTAGCTAAACGACGATCTGAGAAACCTTTTTTCTTCAGCTTCAATAATAAATCTTTATTAATATCATCTAAGCTTTGCGTTTCTAACCACAATTCAATATCGACGATATCTTTAATTTGTACCAAGAACCATGGATCAATATGGGTCAACTGATGCACTTCTTCCAGAGAAAAACCTTGTGCAAACGCATCGCCCACATACCAAATACGATCAGGACCAGGCGCGCCCAATTCCTTCTCTAAGACTTCACGGTCTGTGGTTTTTTCATTCATACCATCCACGCCCACTTCCAAACCGCGCAAAGCTTTTTGGAAAGACTCTTGGAAGGTGCGACCAATCGCCATCACTTCACCAACTGACTTCATTTGCGTCGTTAAACGATTGTCGGCTTGTGGGAATTTTTCGAACGCGAAACGAGGAATCTTAGTCACAACATAGTCGATCGATGGCTCGAAAGATGCTGGCGTTTGACCACCTGTAATTTCATTGCGCAATTCGTCCAAGGTAAAGCCAACCGCCAGCTTCGCCGCAATTTTCGCAATGGGGAAACCAGTCGCTTTCGATGCCAATGCAGATGAACGTGAAACACGTGGATTCATCTCAATCACGATCATACGACCATCTGCAGGATTGACCGAGAATTGCACGTTCGAACCGCCTGTATCAACACCGATCTCACGCAACACCGCCAATGAAGCGTTACGCATGATTTGGTATTCTTTGTCAGTCAGCGTTTGTGCTGGTGCCACAGTGATGGAGTCACCGGTGTGCACACCCATAGGGTCCAGATTTTCGATGGAACAAACGATGATGCAGTTATCCGCTTTATCGCGCACAACTTCCATTTCGTATTCTTTCCAACCGATCAAAGATTCTTCGATCAACAATTCACTCGTTGGCGACGCTTCCAAGCCACGTTTGCAAATTGTTTCGAATTCTTCTTCGTTGTAAGCAATACCGCCGCCTGTGCCACCCATCGTGAACGAAGGACGAATAATCACAGGGAAACCGATGCGCTTTTGTACCTCCCAAGATTCATCCATGGTATGCGCTACACCAGAGCGCGCAGAACCTAAACCAATCTTAGTCATCGCGTCTTTGAACTTAGAACGATCTTCTGCTTTATCAATCGCCTCAGGCGTTGCGCCGATTAATTCACATTTGTACTTTTCTAACACGCCATGACGGTGCAAATCCAGCGCACAATTCAAGGCTGTTTGACCACCCATCGTTGGCAAGATCGCATCAGGACGTTCTTTATCAATAATGCGCTCTAACACTTGCCAAGTAATAGGCTCGATGTAAGTGACATCCGCCATATCTGGATCTGTCATGATGGTCGCTGGATTGCTATTGACCAAAATGACTTTATAACCTTCTTCACGCAATGCTTTACAAGCTTGTGCGCCGGAATAATCGAACTCACAAGCCTGACCAATGATGATAGGGCCCGCGCCGATAATTAAAATACTTTTTATGTCTATACGCTTAGGCATTTTTGTTCTTCTCCAACTTCGCGGTCTTCATCAAATTCGTAAAACGGTCAAACAGGTAGGCAATATCATGCGGGCCTGGCGATGCTTCAGGATGACCTTGGAAGCAAAATGCTGGCTTGTCAGTGCGCGCAAAACCTTGCAAAGAGCCGTCAAACAAAGACACATGCGTAACGCGGCAATTGTCTGGCAACGATGCAGCATCGACTGCAAAACCGTGATTTTGTGAAGTGATCAACACTTGCTTCGTATCGAGATCTTGCACAGGATGGTTAGCACCATGGTGACCAAACTTCATCTTCAAAGTTTTTGCGCCAGAAGCCAAGGCCATAATTTGATGACCCAAACAAATACCAAAAGTAGGAATGCCTTTTTCAATCAATTCTTTTGCCGCTGCGATCGCGTAATCACATGGTTCTGGATCGCCAGGACCGTTCGATAAAAATACGCCGTCAGGATTCAATGCCAGCACTTCAGCCGCGCTTGACTGCGCAGGCAGAACTGTTACTTTGCAACCGCGTTCAGCCAACATGCGCAAAATATTGCGTTTAACACCGAAGTCAAAAGCAACCACATGAAATTCTGGATTGCTTAAAGTGCCATAGCCTTGACCGAGTTTCCACTCTGCTTCTGTCCATTCGTAAGACTTCGAAACAGAAACCACTTTCGCCAAATCCATACCAGCCAATCCTGGGAAAGATTTTGCCAACTCAAGCGCTTTTGTCGCATCCGAGCCCACCAAAATCGCACCACCTTGCGCACCTTTTTCGCGCAAAATGCGTGTCAACTTACGCGTATCGATACCAGCGATGGCAACAATATTTTGTGACTTTAAGTAGTCCGATAAAGATTGTTCCGAGCGAAAATTAGAAACCAACATAGGCAGGTCTTTAATGATCAAACCTGCAGCATGAATTTTGTCTGACTCAACGTCTTCCGAATTCACACCTGTGTTACCAATATGCGGATAAGTCAAAGTGACGATTTGGGAGCTATAACTTGGGTCAGTCAAAATTTCTTGATAACCAGTCATAGAAGTATTGAAAACAACTTCACCGATCGTGTGACCGGATGCGCCAATCGATACACCAGTAAATATCGTGCCATCTGCGAGGGCAAGAATGGCGATGGAATCGGGATTGGAACTTAGGGACTGCGGAATGGGCAGCAAGGGCAACTCCTGTAGTGTTGTCGCCGTTGCGCGCCCAAACATCGATTATTACTTGCTGTTCTCTGAACTTCGCCTTCAATATCAAAGCGCTATCCGGAGAATGAGAAACAATCAAAGTAGAGAGTGATTTTTTGGATATGCGCTACGACGAGATTTGAATAAGCTAAACCCTCGAATTATAGCGCAATAAGCCTCCTCAGGCAATCGCAGAATCATTGCTTGCCAGTATCTTACTAGCTTTATTGCAAGATTTACGCTTATTCATTCGATCAAAAGAACCAAAGTTAAATTGACTTCTCTTTCTCCGTGTAGGCAAATCAAACAAGAATTGTCCGACTAAGTCTTTCAGCGGATAATAGCTAGCTTTATCGCTTACTCATTATCTCGTCGTGACACTTTCACTTGCCGATCAAATCAATCATTTATTACCGCAAACACAATGCACCAAATGTGGCTACCCTGCCTGCCAAGACTATGCCTCAGCCATTGCTAGCGAACAAGCATTGCATAATCAATGCCCACCAGGTGGAGAAGATGGCATCAAAAAGATTGCACTCTTACTCAACAAACAAGTTTTGCCCTTAAATCCGAATAACGGTACTGAAAAACCAAGAACAGTCGCCTACATTGAGGAAGCCATTTGTATAGGCTGCACTCTCTGCATACAAGCATGCCCGGTCGATGCAATTATGGGTGCTAACAAACAAATACACACTGTCATCCCCGATTTGTGCACGGGTTGCGATTTATGCGTTGCTCCGTGCCCAGTTGACTGCATCAGCATGGAGCCTATCGAAAATACTCAAACTGGATGGCAAACATGGACTCAACAGCAAGCAGATCACGCCAAACAACGCTATCAACAAAGACAACAACGCCTAATTCGCGAAAAGCGCGAAAATGAAGAACGTCTATTGGCAAAAGCGCATGAAAAGCTCAAACTAATCAATGCGGAAGTCGTGACAACGCCAACGGAGATGAATGAGCTAGAACGCAAAAAACAGGTGATTGCGAATGCTATATTGCGTGCGCAAAATAAAAAATAAAACAGCTAATTTAACGAACCTATTTAACGAGTTCTCCATTTCCAAGCCACCATGAATGCCAATAAACGACTAGAAATTTTCAAACGCTTGCGTGCGGAAAATCCACACCCCACAACCGAGCTTGAGTACACCACGCCTTTCGAACTATTGATCGCCGTTTTGCTATCCGCGCAAGCGACTGACGTATCCGTCAACAAGGCCACTAAACGACTATATCCCATCGCGAATACCCCTCAAAAAATATTCGATCTTGGCGTCGACGGATTAATCCCATTCATCCAGACAATTGGTTTATATCGAACTAAAGCAAAAAATACGATAGAAACCTGCCGAATCTTATTAGAGCAACACGGCGGCGAGGTACCCCGTACTCGCGAAGCACTTGAAGCCTTACCCGGCGTTGGTCGAAAAACGGCAAACGTCGTTCTCAACACAGCATTTGGCGAGCCTACCATTGCGGTCGACACGCATATTTTTCGTGTCTCAAATCGGACAGGCATTGCGCCGGGTAAAAATGTCGACGTTGTCGAAGAAAAACTGCTCAAATTTGTGCCAAATGAATTTAAACTCGATGCGCACCATTGGCTCATTTTGCATGGTCGCTATACCTGTATCGCTAGGACGCCAAAATGTTGGAATTGCATGATTGCCAATTTATGTGAATTCAAACAAAAAACGCCCTTACCCGATAAAGTATAAGAGCGCTTATTGATGGATGTCATTGCTAAGTAGATACAACTAATTTACCTAGCCGACGGAAAACTTAAATAATTTTGCATGCCTCAACGAAATCGAGACGCGGTGAGCGCGGAAATAATTTTTCTGCATCACCATAGCCAAGACTGCACACAAAATTCACTTTGACCGGAGAATCCGCGAAGAAAGTCGCGTTAATTTTATCTGCATCAAAACCAGACATCGGTCCACAATCAAGACCCAAAGCACGTGCCGCCATGATCATATAAGCACCCTGCAAACTTGAATTTCTAAACGCTGTTGCTTCGATATTTGCCTGATTTCCCTCAAACCATGAACGGGCATCAGGTGCATGCGGGAATAATTTAATCAGTTTTTCGTAAAACGCCAAATCCATACCGATAATGACAGTCACGGGCGCTCGACGCGTTTTTTCCGCATTCCCCGCAGACATACAGACAATCAATTTCTCTTTTTGCTCAGCAGACTTAACGAATACAAAGCGTGCTGGACATGAATTTGCTGAGGTTGGAGCCCATTTCATCGCTTCGTAAATCTGTTGAATTTGCTCATCACTGACGGGTTTATCCTGCCAAACATTATGGGTACGTGCGTTCGCAAACAACAGATCTAAAGATTCTTGATTCAACATGATGTCGCCTCTTTCTAAATTTGAAGCCGCGATCATAACCGAAAATCGATTTCACTTCAGCGAGATACACCGCTCGCTGAAATACAGAGCAAACCAATTGCCAGTAAAATAGCGAGATTCAACGATTCCTTCATTGCACAAAACATGTTTAATCCAAGTCAAGACGATGTTCGCCGTTTTTTCTGCGAAACCTACCGCAAATACCAATCAAAAGAGATATTGACGCCACTAGAAACGATTGCGGCCGACTGGATTTCACAACATCCAGAGTACGCTGAAGATTTTCGTGATGTCGAAGCCGCACTTCAAAGAAATTACAGCGTCGATTCAGGAAAGACGAATCCTTTTCTTCATTTATCCATGCATTTGACAATAGCGGAGCAAGTCACAATTAATCAACCACACGGCGTCAGAATCGCCTATGAAGCACTAGCGCACAAAAAAAATTCTATCCACGAGGCGCATCATGAAATGATGGACTGCTTGGGAGAAATGATTTGGAATTCGCAACGTAATGGTACGCCTCCTGATGGCGAGGCTTATATTGCCGCACTGCTACGACGTGCTGGCAAATAAACGCCGCCATTGCGGTTCAGAGTACTTCTGCATTGGACACCCACAACGACTTATCGAAATCGACAATAAAAAAGCCACGAAAAATCGTGGCTTTTTTTAATTTGAAGTCTTTGCTTAACTTATTAACTTATGCAAAGAGTTCAAGCTAGGATCAGGCGCCTATTATTTCTTCAGCACTAAGCTACCTTGCAAACTATTCAAATAGGCTGCAATATTTTCAATGTCTGCATTACTCAGAGCCTTTGCTTGCGCTTCCATAATCGCATTACTACGGCCTGAAGTACCCACAGCTCCGCGCTGATAAGATTTCAACGCCTGTACCAAGTAATCTTTATGCTGGCCAGCCAACTTTGGATAGCTAGGATCCACTGGCTCAGAGAAATTCGCGCCATGGCAGGACGCACAATTAAATTTTGCAGCGGCTGCTTTACCTGCCTCTACATTCGCGCCGGCAAATGCCGCAGCAGACATCATCAAAGCCAAAGCGGCGAAAGCGATTTTTTTCATAATTTCCTCTGCTTATTTTTGTTGTGAGTAGTAAGCCGCTAAATCAGCAATATCCTGATCACTCAAGCTGCCAGCAATACCGCGCATGGAAGGATGCTTGCGATCACCTTTACGGTAAGCTTTCAAGGCACTCTCAATGTACTTTGCAGATTGGCCACCAATCATAGGCACCTGATAAACTTCAGGGAAAGTTGCTTTGTAACCAGGGATTGCATGGCAACCGATACACATCGCTACTTTGTTTTTAGCAGCCTCTGCGTTACCAACAACTTCAGCCGACACAGCAACCTGTGCAGCGCTCGCTAAAGCGAGTAGAGCAAATAATTTTTTCATATTAGCCGAGAGAAAAGAATCAAGAAAATCAAAACAGCGATTTGATCGAAGTCAGCATTTTAGCTGATAACTGTTATTTTTGCGCAAATTTCATACGCATTTCAGACACAAAACACAAATTCTGAAAATTTTAATAAGGCATTAGAAAACATAAAACGACAACTTAACAGATTTGAGGAAATACACCAGAGTCAGCGGCAAGGATTGATGAACAGGCTATTTTGTTTATACTAAGGCACTTTACTTAAACGCGTCCATCCTACATCTTTCAATTCAGACCATTCATGAAAACCACTCAACGCTTTGAAGGCGCCGACAACTACGTTGCCACAGATGATTTAAAACTCGCGGTCAATGCAGCATTGACTTTGCAACGCCCTTTACTCATCAAGGGTGAGCCAGGCACCGGAAAAACCATGCTAGCCGAGGAAGTTGCAGCAGCATTAAACAGACCATTAATGCAATGGCACATCAAATCCACTACAAAAGCGCAGCAAGGTCTATATGAATACGACGCGGTTTCACGACTGCGAGACTCACAATTAGGCGATGAGCGTGTCAAAGACATACACAATTACATCGTCAAAGGTGTACTCTGGCAAGCATTTACAGCCGACGAGCAAGTCGTATTACTGATAGATGAAATCGACAAGGCCGATATTGAATTTCCAAATGACCTTTTACGTGAGCTCGACCGTATGGAATTTTACGTGTACGAGACCCGTGAAATGGTGCGCGCAAAGCACAGGCCTCTTGTCATCATTACTTCAAATAACGAAAAGGAATTACCTGATGCCTTCTTGCGACGCTGCTTTTTTCACTACATCAAGTTTCCAGACAAAGAAACTATGCAGGCAATCGTTAATGTGCATTTTCCAAATCTAAAAATTGACTTATTGAACAATGCACTAGAGGCGTTTTACCAACTGCGCGAAGTCAACGGTTTAAAGAAAAAGCCATCCACTTCAGAACTGATAGACTGGTTAAAACTGTTGCTAGCGGAAGATATTCCTGCGGAATCACTACATTCTAAGGAAAACAAAAATCTCGTCCCACCATTGCATGGTGCACTGCTCAAAAATGAGCAAGATGTCCATTTATTTGAAAGACTCATGATGATGTCGCGTAATCATCGTTAATCTTGCAAGTTACAGTGTATAACTCAAGTCATTCCGCTCACATCGTCAAATCAATGAAGATCATTACGCTCGGTTTAGCTTTTATTTTGCCAAGATAACTCGGTGACCTTGATTAAGTAAAAAAGTCACCCTCTTGGGTGACTTTTAATTGACTTACAAGTTGGCTCGACCGATCCAACTCATATGAAAATGTTGATTTTGAAAAATTAATTTTTCGATTGATCAACCATCTTGTTCTTGGCAATCCAAGGCATCATCGCACGCAATTTCGCACCGACTTGTTCGATTTGATGCTCTGAATTCAAACGGCGACGAGAGATCAAAGTTGGTGCGCCAGCTTTGTTTTCCAAGATGAAGCTCTTCGCATATTCACCTGTTTGAATATCTTTCAAACATTGACGCATCGCGTTCTTGGTATCTTCCGTTACTACGCGTGGACCAGTTACATACTCACCGTATTCTGCATTATTCGAAATCGAATAGTTCATGTTGGCGATACCGCCTTCGTAGATCAAATCAACGATCAACTTCAATTCGTGCAAGCATTCAAAGTAAGCCATTTCTGGTGCATAGCCAGCTTCAACCAAAGTTTCAAAACCAGCTTTGATCAATTCAACCGCACCACCGCACAAGACAGCTTGTTCACCGAACAAATCCGTTTCAGTTTCTTCACGGAAGTTAGTTTCGATAATGCCAGCACGACCACCGCCATTTGCCATTGCATAGGACAATGCGATATCACGTGCAGAACCTGATTTATCTTGATACACAGCGACCAAATGTGGCACGCCGCCACCTTGCGTATAAGTTGCACGTACAGTGTGACCTGGCGCTTTTGGCGCAATCATAATTACGTCCATATCAGCACGTGGCACTACTTGACCATAATGAACGTTGAAGCCGTGTGCGAATGCTAAAACAGCGCCTAGTTTCGCGTGTGGTGCGACATTTTCGTTGTAAACTTGCGCGATATTCTCATCTGGCAACAAGATCATGATCACGTCAGCTTCTTTTACCGCTTCATTCACTTCCGCAACTTTCAAACCGGCATTTTTTGCCTTATCCCACGACGCTCCACCTTTGCGCAAAGCGACTGTGATCTGACAACCAGATTCACTCATATTCAATGCATGCGCATGTCCTTGTGAACCGTAACCAATGATGGCTACTTTTTTGCCTTTGATCAAAGAGAGATCACAATCTTTATCGTAGAAAACTTTCATTTTGATGTCCTATAATTTTAAATAATTCGAAATTGAAATTGCTTGAGTCGAAGTTCAAGCCTTAACCCAGACCGCAGAGACACCGAGTGCACCGAGGAGGAGTCAAGCGACTCCCTGTATCCTCTGCGCCTACGCGGTTTTACTTCTTCTGCTAAATCAGATTACACTTTAAGAATGCGTTCACCACGCCCAATACCAGAACCACCTGTACGGACTGTTTCTAGAATCGCGGTACGCTCAATCGAGCCGATGAAGGCATCGAGCTTTCCTTTATTACCGGTCAATTCTATGGTGTAGCTTTTTTCAGTGACGTCGATGATGCGGCCACGGAAGATGTCCGCTGTACGTTTCATCTCTTCACGCTCTTTACCGACCGCGCGCACTTTAATGAGCATTAGCTCACGCTCTATGTGCGCCCCTTCAGTTAAGTCAACTACCTTCACCACTTCAATCAAACGATTCAAATGCTTGGTGATTTGTTCAATCACATCATCTGAACCAGTGGTAACGATAGTCATACGTGACAGCGTTGCGTCTTCGGTCGGCGCAACCGTCAAAGTTTCGATGTTATAACCGCGTGCGGAGAATAAACCAACGACACGTGATAAGGCACCCGCTTCGTTTTCGAGCAATACGGAAATTATGTGTCGCATTACAAATCCTCCGAACCAAGCAACATTTCAGTCAGACCTTTACCGGCTTTCACCATAGGCCACACTTTTTCGTCTTGATCTGTAATGAAGTTCATAAACACCAGCTTATCCTTCATCGCGAAGGCTTCTTTCAGGGCACCATCGACATCGGCTGGATTTTCAATCTTCATACCAACATGGCCATAGGCTTCGACCAACTTAGTAAAGTCAGGCAAAGAATCCATGTAAGACTCAGCATAACGACCAGCATAATCAATTTGCTGCCATTGACGCACCATACCGAGCGCACGGTTATTCAACAAAATAATTTTTGGTGTCAAATGATATTGCTTACATGTTGCAAGCTCTTGGATACACATTTGTATGGACGCTTCGCCTGTAATACAAGCAACTGTCGCATCTGGATTTGCCATTTGGACGCCCATCGCATACGGTAAGCCAACCCCCATCGTGCCCAAGCCACCAGAATTAATCCAGCGTTTGGGTTGATTGAACTTGTAGTATTGCGCCGCCCACATTTGATGTTGACCAACGTCCGAAGTAACAAAGGCATCGCCACGCGTCAACTCACACACCTTTTGGATCACAGATTGTGGTTTGATGATTTCTGACGAATCAGAGAACGCCAAACAATCTTGAGCACGCCATTTATTGATTTGCTTCCACCAATCAGCTAGTGATTTCGCATTCGGTTTAGCATCAGAAGCCGCCAGTTGCGACAACATTTCAACCAATACGTCCTTCACATTACCAACAATAGGAATATCGACTTTGACACGTTTAGAAATCGATGAAGGGTCAATATCAACGTGAATAATCTTGCGTGGATGTGAAGCGAAATGTTTAGGATTCCCGATCACGCGATCATCAAAACGTGCACCGATCGCAATCAAAACATCGCAGTGCTGCATCGCCATATTGGCTTCATAGGTACCATGCATACCTGGCATACCGACAAATTTTTCATCAGTTGCACGATAGCCACCCAATCCCATTAAGGTATTGGTGACTGGAAAACCTAATTGATCGACTAATTTATTTAATTCTGGTGCGGCGTTCGCCAAAATCACACCACCACCGGTGTAAATCATTGGACGCTCAGCCTGCAATAGCAATTGAACAGCTTTGCGAATTTGTCCTGCGTGACCTTTATCGACTGGGCGATAAGAACGCATTTCAATTTCTTTTGGATAATGAAACGTGGTTTTGTGGTTGCTGATATCCTTGGGGATATCGATCAATACTGGCCCAGGGCGTCCGGTAGTCGCAATGAAGAAGGCTTTCTTCACTGTGTCAGCCAATTCACGCACATCTTTCACCAAGAAATTGTGCTTCACGCATGGCCGTGTAATGCCCACGGTATCGCACTCTTGGAAAGCATCTTCGCCAATCGCATGGCTTGGAACTTGCCCAGAAATAACCACCATAGGAATCGAATCCATGTAGGCAGTTGCCAAACCCGTCACAGCATTCGTCACGCCTGGGCCAGAAGTCACCAAAGCGACGCCGACTTTATTGGACGAACGAGAATAAGCATCAGCGGCATGGATAGCTGCCTGCTCGTGACGGACTAAAATATGTTGAAATTTACGCTGATTAAAAATCGCGTCATAAATGTAAAGAACAGCGCCACCCGGATAGCCGAATACGTGTTCTACACCTTCTTCTGCAAGACACTTAACGAGAATTTCTGCGCCAGTGTACTCAGTGTTGCGGTCTGAATTTTTTTCAGTACCGCGATCCGATTGACGATCGGACGGTCGTTCTGAACTCATTTTATTTCCTTTCAAGGTCCATTGGAGATTGATCGGATGTTCTTTCCTGACGAAATTTAAATTTCAATAACGGTCTGCTGACGTTCCTTTTTGTGCGGTCACTCTCCCCTTCTACTATCCGTTGGACAATATTCCAGGCAAAGCTTAATGGCGACTCGTGCGGTCAGGGTAAGGCTAAGAAATTACAAATTTCTCACGCTTGTGGCATGGGTTAGAACAAACTGCTACTAACAATTTACTGATAGTGACTTGTTGACAAAGGCATTGTGAGCCCGACCAAACAAGTGTTGGTGCCTCTAGATTTTGAGACGAGCCTCTACAGTACTGCGATGCAGCAAATTGGTCAAGACTATTTAATGAAGAATTGCAGTAAAAACAGAAAAAATCAAAAGAAATCTATTAATTCAATAGCTTAAGTTGCAAGCCGAATTGAAATTAGAGGACATTCGGTAACTTTTTTGTTAGCATGTGCGCACTTTTAACCGTGCATTGAAAACTTTGAGATGGAATGATCATTTTGCAGGCTAAAAGTAAACCAAAAGCAATCCATGAACGTTAAGTTCTCAAACTTGCATTTCTCTTTTTCTAACATTTTAGAAATTTTACGTTTTCCAAGGCACCATCTTCCGCATGGCAACCAATAAAGAATTATCTAATTTCCTCGAAGGCGTTGAGCGCCGAGCATTTAAACATGCGGTGTATATGGTTCGAAATGAAGAGTCGGCCTTAGATATTGTGCAAGACGCAATGATTAAATTATCTGAAAAATATGGTGACAAACCGGCCAACGAGCTGCCACTTCTATTTCAGAGAATTTTACAAAATACAATATTAGATTTTTTTAGAAGGGAGAAAGTTCGGAACAATTGGGTCAGTTTGTTTTCAAATATCACCACAAATTCCCCAGAAGATGATAACTTTGACTTATTAGAAGTACATTCATCAGAGGAAGGCAGTGAAGCAGCAGAATCGACCGAACAAAAGTTAGAGAGAGAGCAAGTTTTAAATATCATTGATGAGGAAATAAAAAAACTCCCAACGCGTCAACGAGAAGCATTCCTCATGCGTTACTGGGAAGACATGGACGTAGCTGAAACTGCAACAGCAATGGGATGCTCAGAAGGAAGTGTTAAAACACATTGCTCTCGAGCAACGCACGCATTGGCAGCATCACTCAAAGCAATAGGGATAAATTTATGACATACGCAAAAGACAAAGAGGAAGTCGACTTCGCCTACAAAGTGCGTCGCGCAATGACAGAATCGAGCGAAATGCTCCCATCTGCGACCTTAGAGCGCTTGGCTTCCGCACGTAAATTAGCCTTATCTCGTCAAAAACAGGAAGAACCATCCCGGGCGCTCGCCTTTGGCGGCATTTTAGCGGGTAGCAATGGCACAATGTTCTCTAATAAATCTTGGCTCAAGAAGTTGTGGATTAGCTTGCCTCTATTGGTATTGATGCTTGGCTTATACGGAATTTACGAGTACGAACAAGAGCAGCAAATCAATGATCTAGCGGAGATTGACGCTGCAGTGTTGGTGGATGAATTGCCTCCAGATGCGTATTTAGATAATGGTTTCAATGCATATTTAAATAAAGAAACGCCCCCGGCAAAGAGCGAGGAATAAGTGTGCGACTGAAGACATTACTCAACATTTTAAGTATTGGCTTACTAAATTGTTTAAGCGTGGAGGTTGTCATTGCACAGCCTCAGTCAGTGCCCAGTGCCTCAGCTCAAATGTCGTCAAACTCGGTAACGACGAGTGCACTTGCTGCACCAACGATAACGCAACCAAGTACGAAAACCACTTGGGCAAGTTTAACTTCCGACCAAAAAACTGCACTTTCACCATTGGCTAACGAATGGGACAAGATGGATGAGTTGCGTCGAAAAAAATGGCTGGGAATTGCGAACAAGTATTCATCAATGAAGCCTGAAGAACAACAACGTGTACAAGAACGGGTTCAAGCTTGGGTGAAACTTACGCCAGAACAGCGAATGGCAGTTAGAGAAAATTTTTCGAATACCGTCAAAAAAACGCCAGAACAGAAATCTGCCCAATGGCAGCAATATCAACAATTAAGCGACGAGGAAAAAACGAAGCTTGCCAACGAGGCAAAAATGAAGAAAAGCGTCACCATTGTCCAACCTGAATCAAAGCGTACTACCCCGGTTTTACCTCCGTTAAAAAAAGGTCCACCACCGGTGGTTAATGCAAGCGGCGCTTCACAGGCCAACAACAATAAGTAAATTAGGTAACTAGCAAGTGAATCAAGTAGAAGTCAAAGGACCCTTTCCCACGCCAACCTTAAGCCGCAGACTTGTATGCATGCTCATTTATGAAGCAGCATTAGTTTTCGGTGTCGTTTTTTTTGCTAGTTTCGTATTTGACGTCAGCACCCAAAGTAAAAGCGCCTTGAGTCTCCGTTTAATGCGAGAAGTTTTCCTTTTCTTCGTCATTGGCGGCTACTTTGTCTTCTTTTGGCGACGCAGCGGACAGACTCTTGCAATGCAAACCTGGCGAATAAAACTCGTCAACGATGATTTAGGAAAAGTACCGTTGGTGAAAGCAATAGTTCGTTATTGCCTAGCGTGGCTTTGGGTTCTACCTGGATTTATTTTGTCTTATCAATTCGGGCTTAAAAATGCACAACTATTAATCCCAGTTCTAGTTTGCTTTTGCATTTGGGCCTCTCTGACATTTTTCGCAAAAGATGGTCAATTTTTACATGACAAACTTGCAAAGACACGGCTAATCCAATTACCAAAACAAAATTCAAGCACTTAGTCGAAATCAAATTAGATTTTGTTTTATCGCTTTTTTCCAGCGCCAAATTTGGGGTCTTGCTTAATTCAATGATATTCTATTGCAACATGATCGCCACTTGCGACATGACAAGATCAATAGGCATGCGTTATGCAAAATAAGACCCCAAGACGAACAAGAGACCGTATTCTAGACTTATCGCTAAAATTGTTTAATGATTTTGGCGAACCCAACATCACGACAACGATCATCGCCGATGAGATGAGCATCTCGCCGGGAAATCTTTATTATCATTTCAGAAATAAAGAGGACATAGTCAATTCTCTATTTCTTCAATTCGAAGAAGAAATCAATAAGAAACTCGCCTTCCCACAAGGCCGTAAAGCGAATATCCAAGATATTTGGACTTATTTGCATTTGACGTTTGAATTGATATGGCGCTACCGTTTCTTTTATCGAGATCTAAACGATCTTTTGACAAGAAATCGCAAACTCGAGTTAACATTTAAACAAATTCTTAACCATAAAATCAAAGTTGCCACAGAATTATGCTTGGGGCTGCGCGCAGATGGCGAATTTGAAGCCGATGATATTACCGTCGATGCATTGGCGACGAATATGGTCGTCGTTGCGACTTATTGGCTGTCCTACGAATATGTTCGGAATCCCCGAAAATACACTGAATTGCAAACCATGTCAGAATCTTTAGCGCGCGGATGCTACCAAGTCATTGTACAAATTAGCCCATATCTGCGTGGACAAACGAAAGAAGTATTCGAGAAATTATCACAAGATTATTTACTAAAAATCAAACGTCAAAGTTAATCATGAGGTCCATCTGCGTTTATTGTGGTTCTGCGAAAGGGAATTCGCCAGCCTTCCACCTAGCTGCTTTAGGCATGGCACAACAACTTGTATCCAACAAAATCGAACTCGTTTATGGCGGAGGTGACGTAGGAATAATGAAAATTATTGCGGACGAGGTTCTGCGCCTTGGTGGACATGTCACTGGAGTTATTCCAAAAGCTTTACTTGATCGCGAGGTTGGACACAATAATTTGAATCAATTACATGTTGTCGCGAACATGCACGAACGAAAAGCAATGATGGCAGAATTATCTGACGGATTTATTGCTTTACCAGGTGGAATCGGTACCTTAGAGGAGCTTTTTGAAATGTTCACTTGGCTACAATTAGGTTTCCATCACAAGCCTCTCGGTTTACTCAACGTGGATGGCTTTTATGATCAACTACTTCAATTTCTTGATCATGCTGTGCAATCCGGCTTTCTCAAACCGGAACATAATGCCTTGTTAATTAAAGAAACAGATTCATCTTTACTGATAAGGAGAATGCAACACTTTGAAGAAGCCGTGAATAGCAAATACGGATTAAATAGTTAATTGCACCTAATTTTTCAAAGATAAATTTTGGAAAACAAAGCAAAATCGCGGTGCGCGATTAATTCCAAGGTAAAATGCACACCGAATACCACTTATGCAAATTACCGTTTTTTACTTTTGATTGAACAATAATGAAATTTTCCAAACAATTTTCTCTCTATCAATCCGAAGCCTCACAATTCTTAAATGGCTTAAAGCAGTCCAATCCTCAATTAGAGCAAAATCAACGCGAGGGACGATCCCTACTCTGGGATAAAGCACCAATTGATTTGGATACGGAACGTCGAATTTCAGAAAGTCGCGTAAAGCAGCAAGCCTACGTTTATCAAAGTAAGAATTAAAACCGTCGATCAATTACCCTGAAAATATTTTCAGCGAATTGTATCCCCGCATATGTCGACCCCCAACATTTCCGCAGCAGACTTGCCCCTCATAGGGACCGTCGACAGCACACCCGATGTTGTCGATGGCCTAGCATTTGCTAAGCTCTATGGAGAGCCATTATTCAAGCTTCCGAATGACCTTTACATTCCCCCGGACGCCTTGGAGATTTTTCTTGAAGCATTTGAAGGGCCGCTCGATCTTTTGCTTTATTTGATACGCAAGCAGAATTTCAATATTCTCGATATCCCCATGGCGCAAGTGACCCAACAGTACTTGCAATATGTTGATCAAATTCGTCTGCACAATTTGGAGTTGGCAGCGGAATACTTACTGATGGCTGCGATGTTAATCGAAATCAAGTCACGCATGCTAGTTCCGAGCAGTAAGTCACAGGATAGCGACGAAGCCGATGATCCGCGAGCAGCTTTAGTAAGGCGTCTACTTGAATATGAACAAATGAAACTCGCCGCGTATGATCTCAATACGATTCCACAATTAGGGCGGGATTTCTTACATGCGCAAGTCTTCATCGAACAAAATACGATCTTGCATTGGCCCGAAGTAAGGGTCGCAGATCTACAACAAGCATGGGCCGATGTTTTAGGTCGCGCTAAACTGGTCGCCCACCATAAAATTAGTCGCGAAGAACTATCCGTTCGAGAACATATGAGTAGCATTTTACGTCGATTACAATCGAGTAAATTTGTCGAATTTGCTGACCTATTCGACCCAACTCGAGGCGCGCCCGTTCTCGTTGTCAATTTCGTTGCCCTGCTTGAGTTAGCCAAAGAAACCCTGATTGAAATTACGCAGGCTGAGGCCTATGCACCGATTTATGTGCGCCTAGCATACGCCCCAGTCTAAATTACACTCCACCCAAGCACTCAATTTTTCTACATGAAAATCATTTCCTCGATTGAAGAACTTCGCGATCAACTACGCGGACAATTAAGAACCGCGTTTGTACCAACGATGGGTAATTTGCATGAAGGACATCTGTCCCTTATGCGCCTAGCGAGACGTCATGGCGACCCAGTCGTTGCTTCAATATTTGTGAATCGACTCCAGTTCGGCCCCAATGAAGATTTCGACAAATATCCTAGAACTTTTCAAGCGGATGTCGAGAAGCTCGAAAAAGAAGGCGTTTATGTCTTGTTCGCACCGACAGAAAAAGATCTTTATCCGGAACCACAGGAATATCGCGTACAACCGCCAAATGATTTAGGCGATATTCTTGAAGGTGAATTTCGACCTGGTTTCTTCAATGGTGTCAGCACAGTTGTACTCAAGCTGTTTTCCTGTGTACAGCCACGTGTTGCTGTATTTGGTAAAAAAGACTATCAACAATTAATGATTATTCGGAACATGGCAAAACAGTTTGCACTGCCAACTGAAATCATCGCTGCAGAAACTTGGCGCGCAGAAGATGGCCTAGCTCTCTCGTCGAGAAATGGCTATCTCAACGCAGTCGAACGCGCTGAAGCACCGATCCTTTACCAAACGTTGAATCGAGTGGCAGAACAAGTTCGAAATGGTGCGACTGATTTACAGGCGATTGAGCAAGAAGCGATGCATCACTTGCGTTCAAGAAGCTGGAACCCAGATTATGTCGCGATTCGGAAACGATCCAACTTGCAGATTCCTTCCAACGAAAGTCTAGCGAACAAAGAAGAACTTGTCGTGCTTAGCGCGGCAAAGTTAGGCAATACTCGGCTGATCGATAATCTAGAAATTTAGTTGATCATGGGATTCATACATAAAATTTTGCTGCTACTCAGCGCCATTATGGTCGCAAGCTTTTGCAACGCTGCGGACATACGAGTGATTGACGATGGACAACGTTCCGTAGTTTTGCCACAACCGGCAAAACGCATCATCAGTCTCGCCCCGCATGTGACGGAAATGGTATTTGCAGCGGGTGCAGGAGACTATCTGGTTGGTGTTAGTGAATACAGTGATTTTCCTGAGCAAGCGAAGAAAATCACATCAGTTGGAAATATTTTTGCGCTTGACCTCGAGCGCTTGCTCTCATTAAAGCCAGACTTAGTCATCATCTGGGGCACAGGGAACGCCAAACATTTAGCAAAGAAATTACGTGAGAACAAAATCACCGTTTTTGAAAGTGAGCCACACAATTTTGAAGATATCGCGACCTCATTTGAACGTATTGCAACATTGAGCGGAACGACTCAGACAGGGAATGCAGCAGCGCAACAATTCCGGCAAAGGCTAGAAAAACTGCGTACCACTTATCAACTCGCTTCCGGTGAGAAACCTGTTTCCGTCTTTCATCAAATGGTGAAAAGTCCTTTAATGACCATCAACAAGGAACATTTCATCTCGAAAATGATACAACTTTGTGGTGGCGAAAATGTATTCAAAGACCTAAAAGAAATCAGTTCGACGATCACAATGGAAGCCTTATTGGCAAGCAATCCTGAACTAATTTTTAGTAGTGGCAAAGATCAAACCAAGATACTAAAAGATTGGGAAAACTACCCAACGCTGCAGGCAGTCAAAAAACAAAATCTATACGCAATCCCGGGCGATTGGTTACATCGCGCGGGCCCTAGAATTCTCGATGCGACCGAGATGCTTTGCAAAGACATCCAACAAGCCCGCAAGACTCGTTAATACGAATACGGACTTTCATCGCACTTCAACAAGAGCAATCAAGCGCTGGAATGACTTTTACTATTGGCAAAAAAAATCCTAAATTTTGGATATACAGCGCTCAAGCAATGACTTGAGATCGGACCGCGATCTCAAGTCATTGGATCAATGCAAAGGATAAGAACGATATTCGCCATCGTCATCATCGTCTTGATGAATATCACTGCCATGTACGTGTCCATGCGCAATTTCTTCTTCTGATGCGACCCGAACTTCTGTCACGTGCAAATTGAAGCGCAAGGCGATCCCCGCCAACGGATGATTGCCATCCAAAACTACCTTACCTTCTGCGATTTCGGTGACGGTAAAGATAATACTTTCACCATCCTCATCGTCGTCTGGCGTACCTTCAAACTGCATTCCTACTTCAATTGGGGAAGGTAAACGATCACGATCTTCAATTTTCACAAGCTCCGCATCATACTCACCAAACGCGTCTTCAGGCTCAATTTGAATTGTTTCGTTAAAACCAATCTCTTTACCTTCGAGAGCCTCTTCGATCTTGGGCAAAGTATTCTCGTAGCCACCATGGAGATAAACCATCGGTTCCTGACCTTGCTCAATCAGATTACCCATTGTGTCAGATAAGCTATATTCAACCGTCACAACCGTATTTTTGGCAATTTTCATACTATTTCCTTAAAATTTTCAATTCTTTTCGACTACATTTTGCATTATACCGTTCTCAAAGCTCGGGCTATGATTTATCCTGCCTGAACTTTTTTTTACTTTCCCCCGCTTTGCTCGACTTTATGAAAAAATCATCTCCAACAACCAACTTGCTCGGCGGGATTTCTGTCGACGAGTTCTTTCAAACATACTGGCAGAAAAAACCGCTCCTCATTCGCCAAGCGATTCCTCAATTTAAGCCCCTATTTCAACCTGAGGAATTGTTTGAGATGGCTGCACGTGATGATGTTGAATCACGATTGATCTGCTTCTTTAAACAGCACTGGGAAATGAAAAATGGCCCAATTACAACCATTCCAGTAAAAGAAAAAAAGGATTGGACTTTGCTAGTACAAGGGGTCAACTTGCACCAGGAAAAGGCCAACGATCTGTTACGCCAATTTCGATTTGTCCCGGATGCCAGACTTGACGACCTGATGATCAGCTATGCCGTTGATGGCGGAGGCGTTGGACCGCACTTTGACTCTTATGATGTCTTTTTGTTGCAAGCACATGGCCAACGCCGTTGGCGAATCAGTGCGCAGAAAGATCTAAGCTTAATTGAGGGTATGCCACTGAAAATACTGCGTAATTTTCAAAGTGAGCAAGAATTCATTCTTGAGCCTGGTGATATGCTTTATTTACCACCACAGTATGCGCATGATGGTATTGCAATTGGCGAATGTATGACCTACTCGATCGGATTTCGATCCCCATCATACCAAGAGCTAGGCGAAGGTTTTCTACAATTCATGGCGGACACCATCGATCTCCCTGGACGTTACGCAGATCCCGAGCTAAAAACGTGCAAGCACCCAGCCGAAATTCACGAACAGATGATGGATAAAGTTTGCGCTGAATTATTGAAAATCCAACTAAATAAAGACGATATGTCGATTTTTTTAGGCGAATACTTAACAGAGCCAAAATCAAGCGTATTTTTTGAGTCACCAGAGAAACCCTTCACACCGAAAAAATTCACGCAACAAGCACTGAAATTAGGCGTCAAGCTGGCACTTAAAACGCAGATGTTGTACTACTCACGACATATCTTTATCAATGGGGAATCTTTTAGTGTCGGACGTGCTGACAAACAAATATTGAGTCTACTAGCGAATCAACGAAAATTAAATGCAGAAGATTTGACTAAGGCCTCTGACGATGTGCTCGAAGCTTTCTGCATTTGGTACGAGGATGGTTGGTTAGAACTCGCAAATTAAACTTAGGCTCGCTCGTCCAGAGAGTCAATCGCAGAGCCATTTTTAACGGTTTTTGATGCGCATACAACATCGAAAACAATGAATAGCAATCAAAACACATGATTAGTTCATTTTTTTCGAAAAAATTGCTTTGAAGTGTATTCGATTGACAGAAAAATCATTATAATTCGCGGTTAGGAAAGTTTCGAAGGGATTGCAAGATCTTTTTGATTTTTGCACCGACGGCTTAACCTATTGAGCGATAATTACCGGTAATTATTCATCGCAAGTTTGTTGTTTTTTTAGATCTATTTTTTGAAAGTAAAAACATGAAAAAATCACTTTTGCTCGTTTCCTTGTTGGCAGTAGCTTTGGTAGCATGCAACAAACCAGCTGAAACTCCAGCTTCTACTCCAGCAGTTGAAGCAGCTCCAGCATCTGCACCAGCATCCGCTCCAGCAGCTGAAGCAGCACCAGCATCTGCACCAGCAGCTGAAGCAGCTCCAGCAGCAGCTTCTCCAGCAGCTGAAGCAGCTCCAGCAGCAGCTTCTGCAGCAGCTTCTAAGTAATTTTTATTACTTTTAAAAAAAAGCCAGTCTTAGACTGGCTTTTTTTGTTTCTACTCTCCTTGTCGAAAGTCTTGATAGAAACGAACGATCTTTGTAACAATAAAAAAACGGATCCTCGGATCCGTTTTTTTTGCCTAATTACAATTCAAAACAATTACTTCAGTTGCTCATTCAACACCGTCAAGATCTTATTGGCAACTGGTGTTGCTGAAACCTTACCATCATCGCCATGAACCGTCACATGACTAGTTTCGCCCGCATCGCGCACTAAAATACGGTACTTCTGACCATCTTTCGCAGCATCTCCAGAACCCCAAGAGAATAAACGAGCAAAAAATCCTTCGCTTGCACCTTTTGTCTTGGCATCGATATCTTGATCAATATACCTTACAAAATAAATGCCTTTGGAGCGATCCCGATCTTCAATCGTAAATCCGATCCTATCCAGAGCCAAGCCAACACGACGCCAAGAACGATCAAAGCCCTCATCTGTCTCCAGATAACTCAAGCCACTCAAACTCAACAACTTCGAACGTGGCGCGCCGCTTGGCTCATTGGCTTTACTCGACTGCGCAACCGCAGCAGCAGAAACAGGTTTTGCTTTAGCTTCGTCGCCGCCCAAACGCAACATCAAGCGTGCTAGAAATTCTGCCTCAAGTCCTGCATCGTTCGCGCGGGAAGTCCAAGCTGTTCCAGTTTTATCCATTCCCGTTACGACTTCCTGTGCGCCACGATGGCTGACATAAATTTCAACATCACCGTTTGCACCCCGTTCTACACGCGTCCGAAACTTGTCACGTTCACCAGTCGAATACAAGCCATCAAAGACTTTACCGAGTGTGGAACGAATAAAATCTTGCGGAATCTTACCCCGATTTTCCGCCCAATCAGTTTCCATCACGCCAGTGGATTCATTCTCAATATTCAATAAGAAACCCTGCTCCTGCCAAAAATCTTTAAGTTGCGGCCACAATACTTCTGGCGCGAGCTTCACAACCAAGTACCGCTGAGTACCATTGCGCTCTATGCGCATATCTTTCAATTGATTCGGCGCAACCACCCCGTTTGCAGTCGCTTGAGCGCCGCCAACACCGCCTGCACGCTTCGCTGCATACGCGCTCGCAGTCGCACTTCCTTGTTCTGCATCAGGAATTGAGAAACGATTATCACGACGAATTTGGGTCAAATCAGGAGGAACTTCCAAAGAGGTCGTCTTCGCTTTACTCGCGCTTCGGTAGTCGATGCGATTTGAGTCTGCAATGTTTCCAACGAAGCTACAACCACTACCCAATGCAGCGACACCAACGACCCCAGCCAAGCCTAATATGCGCACCATCTTTTTGTTAGCAACAACACTTTTTGCCATGTGAAAATCCCTACGAATTAAGATCACGAAATAACTTCAACTAAATATGCATGAAACACATGGCGCTTGTCTCCGTCCAATCACTGAACATGCACACTTCCCTACTTTTATTGCAATACACCCGCTTCGCGCAAGGCGGAACGAACAATATCATGATATTGACTAGAAAGGCTAACCAAGGGCAAACGAATTCCCGCCGGAATCAATCCCATTTCTGATAATGCCCATTTCACAGGAACCGGATTCGGTTCAACAAAAAGCTTCGCGTGGAGCGGAATGAGTCGCGTATTAATTTCAACCGCTGTTGCAATATCTCCTGCCATTGCCGCAGCACAAAGTTCATGCATTGCGCGCGGTGCGACGTTTGCCGTTACTGAAATATTTCCTTTCCCACCACAAAACATTAAAGCCATTGCAGTTGGATCATCCCCAGAATAAACAGCAAAAGATTTTGGCACCAAACGTAAAAGTTCAAGGTCTCTCCCAAGGTTTCCGCTCGCTTCCTTGATGCCAATAATTCCAGGAATTTGTGCTAATCGCACAATAGTTTCATTCGACATATCAGCAACCGTACGCCCCGGTACGTTGTATAAAATAATTGGGATGTCGACTGATTCAGCAATCTTTTTGAAATGTTGATACATTCCTTCTTGCGTAGGACGATTATAGTAAGGGACGACTTGCAGCGAAGCATCTGCACCGGCTTCCTTCGCAAACTTAGTCAATGCGATCGCTTCAACGGTCGAGTTACCGCCCGAGCCAGCGATGATAGGAACACGCTTATTTGTGTGCTCCACCGCGATCCGAATTAATTCACAATGCTCTTCAACACTCACCGTTGGAGACTCTCCAGTCGTACCAACAATCACAATACCGTCTGTTCCTTCGGCAATATGCCAATCAATCAACTTACGCAATGTAGGAATATCGAGACTACCATCGGCATGCATTGGGGTCACAATCGCGACCAAACTTCCTTGTATCGTTGTCATCTTAGCGCGTGGAAAAAGTAAAGCCATTATTGTAGCGGATCGTTACCTGCTATGGGAGAGAATCGAGGCTTGATTCGAGAAGAATCGACAGCAAATCTCATCGTGACAGACTCCAAACAAACGACAAACTTGGCGGATAGAAATTTAAATTGAAATATCGAACAAAACATTGCACAAAACTTCGAGCCAATACGAGAATTTAGATCTTAAGGAATCACTTATTCACGCAAACGCCGAATGCAAATTCTCTGAACGACAGCTTCTGTGATTTGGTTGACATAAGTATGCTCGAATACAAGACATTGTTGGCGCCAGCCCGAGATAGCTGGGTAGACAAAGTGCTGAAGCAATTCATTCTCTTGCAGTAGAAAATCAGGATTGCGCGGTCTGCCATATTGCTCATTCCCCGCTGCAAACGTTTCATAAATCAACACACCACGATCTGCGAGAGACTGCAAAATCGAAGCCATCAATGGGCGATGCAAGTAATTTGTGACAACAATGCCGGCAAACTGTTCATTAGCAAACGGCCACTTAAAACCCTCTCTCTCAAGATCAAGATGAAAACATTTCGCGCCTAATTGTTCTAACTCGGCCAAGGAATCGCTATCTCGATCGACCGCCCACACCTCATAGCCCGCAGCCAACAATACGCGAGTGTGGCGGCCAGAGCCGCAGGCTATATCTAGCACCGGACCTTTTGCTTTAGGGATTTCGTCTAAGTAACTTCGTACAAATTGAGAAGGCTGAGCATTATTCATAAAGACTGAGAACTTATCGATTAGCTTAGTAACATCGTAAGTGGTGTCAATACGATTTGCAAAATCGACTGAGCGATATTCATTAGTGGGTACATCCAAAACTGTAAAATCCTAAAATAAACCAAAGCCATGACAATGAAGAAACCATAGGGTTCAATTTTTGCAAATTGATAGGCCTGGCGATGTGGTAACAGGCTCGTCAAGATACGACCACCATCAAGCGGCGGAATTGGAAACAGGTTAAACGCAAACATCACCAAATTAGTCAACAATCCAGCCTGCGCCATACGATAAAAAAATTCGTGTTCCACTTTTAATACGACGAGAAACACGGCCAAAATCATCCACAAAAACGCCATAATAAAATTAGCACCTGGACCAGCCAAGGATACCCAAGCCATGTCACGCTTAGGTTTGCGCAATGCGCCGAAATTAACTGGGACTGGCTTTGCGTAACCAAACAAAAACTGCCCATCGGTTGCCATATATAAGACAACAGGAATAATAATCGTACCAAATATGTCGATGTGCACCACGGGATTTAAACTCATGCGGCCTTGGCTGTACGCGGTCAGATCACCAAAGTATTTTGCTGCGTAGGCATGTGCCGCTTCGTGCAAAGTAATCGCCAAAATAACAGGAATCGCATATACCGCGATGGTTTGTATTATCAATGCATCCATGAATTTAATTCATCCTCAATCTTATTTTTTGACCGCAAAAATACAGCGTTGCAACAACTTACAAACCAAACAAAGCTGCATCTCCACGCCCTTGACGTATCAACTCTGGCATTTCCTGCGTCATATCAATCACCGTCGTAGGAATCAGGCTACAGGCACCGCCATCAATAACTAGATCGATCTGCTTTTCGAGTCGCTCGCGAACCAACTCTGGATCAGTCAAAGGTTCTTCTTCATCAGGCAAAATCAAGGTAGTTCCCAGCAATGGCTGCTTCAATTCCGCCAATAAAGCGTGGGTAATTGAATTTTCTGGGACACGCAATCCTATGGTTTTACGAGAAGGATGACTTAAACGGCGCGGTACTTCTTTGGTTGCTTCCAAAATAAACGTGTAGGCGCCGGGTGTCGCCGCTTTCAACATGCGAAATTGACGATTATCGACTTTGGCATATTGCGCAATTTCAGATAAATCACGACACAATAAGGTCAAATGATGTTTTTCATCGACCCCACGAATGCGGCGCAAACGCGCTACCGCATCTTTATCGTCAAGATGACATACCAAGGCGTAACATGAATCCGTCGGCAAGGCGACGATGCCACCCTGATCAATAATCTGCGCCGCCTGTTTGATCAAACGTAGTTGAGGATTATCAGGATGAATCTGAAAAAATTGGCTCATAAATAAAGTCTACCAATGAAACAACGGAGGCAGAGCCTCCGTTGAATATCTTATTAAAACTGTGTTTATCTTAACTACTTATTTTAATTGCTGTAACGCCGCGATACGTTGCGCCATCGGTGGGTGCGTAGAAAATAATTCGGCCCAGCCAGGTTTATCACTAATCCCAACCGCCGCCATCGATTGAGGCAACTCGCCTGGCGCCATACCACCGAGACGCGCCAAGGCGTTAATCATGGGCTGACGATCTCCCAATAATTTTGCAGCGCCCGCATCGGCGCGGAATTCACGTTGACGCGAGAACCAAGCAACGATTAAGGACGCACCGATCCCGAACAAAATTTGAAACACAAACGAGGCAATATGAAAGCCCAGTCCCGGCGTGTGATTCTCATCATTCTTCGACAAAAAACTATCGACGGCATAAGCCGCAATGCGCGACAAGAACACCACGAAAGTATTCACTACGCCTTGAATCAAAGTCATGGTCACCATGTCGCCATTCGCGATGTGCGCGACCTCATGTCCCAAGACCGCTTCAACTTCTTCTTTTGTCATACTTTCCAACAAACCTGTGGAAACCGCTACGAGCGCAGAATTTTTAAACGCACCAGTCGCAAACGCATTCGGCTCACCGTTGTACACGGCGACCTCTGGCATCGCGATCCCAGCCCGTTGAGACAAGGTCTTCACGGTGTTCACTAGCCAAAATTCTGTAGAAGAAGCTGGATTATCGATGACACGCGCTCCGGTTGACCATTTCGCCATGGGTTTGCTGATCAACAAAGAAAAAATAGAGCCAGTAAATCCTACCACTAAGGAAAATACTGCTAACGCGCCTAAAGTCAAACCTTTGGCAGTCAAATAATGATTGACACCCAACATAGACAAAATAACAGTCATCACCAACATGACCGCAATATTGGTCGCTAAAAATAAGACGATACGTTTCATATTCAATTCTCCAAAACCTAAGCAAAAAACACGAACTACAACGGTACTAACATGGGGCAATATGCGTGTCTTTCGGCAAAATTCAAGTGCTTTGCGCCTTAATTGCACTTTAATCACACATTAGTCACATTTTTGACTCAATAAGCAGTCATTTGATCCAACTATGCCAAACTGGCGCCAACTCTTTAGCTAATGCGGGTAATTGTCCCAAGTCGGGTAAATTTTCATCGGGCGCATGAAAATCCGAGCCACGTGACGCCATAAATCCATACTGATTCGCGATTTTAGCGTATTCATCATATTGATCCACAGTATGACTGCCGGTTACCACTTCAATTGCCGTACCGCCCAGATTTTTAAATTCATTAAAAAAGGCATCAAATGCTATTGGCGTTAAATCATAACGCCCTGGGTGTGCCACTACAGCGATCCCACCAGCTCCTCGTATCCACCCAACAGCTTCAGACAAAGTCGCCCAACGATGCGGCACAAAACCTGGCTTACCATCGGCAAGATATTTCTTAAAGACCGCAGACACGTCCTCACACACGCCGACTTCCACCAAATAGCGCGCAAAATGGGCACGTGATATCAAGTCAGGATTACCTACATATTTCAGTGCACCCTCATAGCAATTAGGAATACCGACTTTCGCCAAGTCAGCTGCCATATCTTCGGCGCGGCGCTGACGTCCCGAGCGCGTCTTCGCTAAACCCGACAGTAAGTTGGGATTCGTTTCGTCAATATTTAGACCAACGATATGGATGGTTTTATTCGCCCAGGTAACAGAAATTTCTAATCCCGTCACATAATCCATACCTAAATCGGTTGCGGCCTCGCGTGCCGCGGCGATACCACCGACCTCGTCGTGATCCGTCAAAGCCCAAACATCAACGCCCTGCGCATGCGCACGCTGCGCAACTGCTGCTGGCGCTAAAACGCCATCCGACACAGTGGAATGGCAATGCAAATCGACGTTTAAAGGTGGGGCAGACATAATGGAAGCAGACAAAATAACGGCAGAACCGATATTGTACTCCTGCCGCACGGGCATTGCCTCATTGCGACAATCTTAAACAATCTCAAGACTCAAAACGAAAATTTCTCAGTAGGGAAACACAGCGGCGCAGAGAAAAAACAAAGAAAGACCAATTCTTTTTGGGTTTTGTCCGGACTTTCGCGATAACTCTACCCCTCTGTATGTTTCTACATTAAGAGGTCTTGAATCTTAGCTTTCTTCAACAAGGCGAACATTTTGCAGAGCATGCATCACGGTAGGAAATTGCAAACGCCCTCCCAATTCAGTTTTTATACGCCCATTCATTAAGCGACGTGATTCCGACATGAATGACAAAAGCATAGGCGATACCAGTTTTTCCAATTCAACTCTTGGGAGACGAGGCGCGCGCGGCGATTGAAAATGATCGGCCACTAGATCAAAGTAATCTCCCATCTTTAAATCACTCTCATCGACAGCATGATAAACACGATTCGGACTTGCTCTAAAAAGCGCCAATTTAATCAAGTACGCTAAGTCCTCCGCATGGATATGGTTGGTGTACACATCTTCTTGCGCAATTAAGGCTGGCGTGCCTTTGCGCAAACGTTCTATGGGAAGTCGATCTGAAGCGTAAATGCCGGGCACCCTTAATATGGACAGTGCACCGTTACGGCGTCTAGCCCAAGCACGTAAAGTATTTTCAGCATCAACACGACGCTTAGCTCGCGCATTCTGTGGCGCTACCGCCCTCGTCTCATCAAATTGAGCGCCATCACAATTTCCATAGACGCCGGTGGTGCTGATATAAACAAGTTTTGCCTTCTCAGGTAAAATAGCGGCTAATCGCCGGGTTCGTCGGTCAAATTCGCCATCAGTCTGCGGCGGCGCCAGATGAACAATGTATTTCGCCATTCCTGCTAAACGCCGTAAGGTGTGAGCATGATCCAGATTCGCATAAATCGGCATCGCTCCAGCAAGCCGCAATTGCGCAAATCGCTCCGAATCAGGTGACTGACTGGTCAATGCAAACACCCTAAAACGGTCAAGCAAATACGGTATTAAGCGCATACCGACATCGCCACAGCCGATAATCAAACAACGCGGTTTAGCGAACGAAGTAGGATTCCCCGCTGCATGAGGGTTGAGAAATACGCCAGATTGATTCATTTTTTAACTTTGTTTTTAGATTGCCAACTGATTCAGGACAAGTATGACGTTTCAAGTAACTATTTCACCAAGCGGTCGTCAATTTCAATGCGACGACGATGAAACCGTATTAACTGCCGCCTTACGGGCGGGGCTCATTTTGCCATACGGCTGCAAAAACGGGGCATGTGGATCATGCAAAGGTAAAGTCAGCGCTGGTCAAGTTGTGCATGGCAACCATCAACAAAAAGCCTTGAGTGATGAAGAAGAAGCGCAAGGTGGCGCCCTATTCTGCTGTGCCAAACCGCAATCTGATCTCACTATCGAAGCACGTGAGATGTTAGCGGATGACGACTATCCAATCAAAAAACTCCCGAGCCGCATCGCTAAATTGGAAAAATTATCGGATGATGTGATGCTGATTGAATTGCAATTGCCCGCTGCGGAGAAATTCAATTATCGTGCGGGGCAATATATTGAATTTCTCTTAAAAGATGGCAAGCGCCGTAGTTATAGTCTCGCCAATGCGCCACATGTTGAAGGCCCACTGAGCCTGCACCTACGTCACATGCCAGGCGGCTACTTCACCGATCAAGTTTTTTCTACCCTCAAAGAACGCGACATCATGCGCTTTGAAGGTCCGCAAGGTAGTTTCTATCTGCGAGAGGATTCCGATAAGCCGATGATTTTGCTGGCATCCGGTACTGGATTTGCACCGATCAAAGCCATCGTTGAGCATTTAATTCATATCGACTCGAAGCGCCCTGTTCATTTGTACTGGGGAGGTCGTCGACCACAAGATCTGTATATGCACGCGCTGTGTGAAGAATGGGCGAACACATTGGCAGGCTTCCAATACACGCCTGTCGTGTCTGATGCGAATGCCGAAGATGATTGGCAAGGTCGCACAGGATTCGTGCATCAAGCGGTGTTAGATGACTATGCCAATTTATCGGGCTATCAAGTCTATGCCTGCGGCGCTCCTATCGTGATCGAGTCAGCAAAACGGGATTTTGTTGCGAAATCACATTTGCCTGCGGACGAGTTTTATGCGGACTCATTCACATCGGAAGCAGATTTAGCAAAAAACTAATTTATTTAAAACGATGAAATTATTTTTCATTTTTTTTGATTTATTTCAGATTTGCATCGCACAAAACCGCAAAAAAACCGTTACACTACGCAAATGAAAAATTTTACCGACATGTCTTCTCCAAATATTGCTCGACGTCGCTGTTCGCACACCGAGCCTGGGAAGTCTTGCGCGTAAGAAAAGCAAGGTCACGATAAAACCACAGGCTCAAACCCTGTGGTTTTTTTTTGCGCGCTGGTGAATTTGCTTGTGGATGTGATGGCGGACCTGCTGACGTATGCTGAGAGTGGTCGTTCTGCGGTAACATCTTTCGCTTATTCTGTTTTTGTATTTAATTTTATATTTAAATTTGGATTTTTAGTCTTTGTTTTCTTCTTTGAGGAGTTTTGAAATGGAATTTAGTCAGTACAACGTCAATGCCCTGATGTACATCACACCACGTCCTGAGTTGGTGTTTACGGAAGGCCGAGGCATGTGGCTGACTGACCATCATGGCAAACGCTACCTTGATTACTTGCAAGGCTGGGCGGTTAATTGCTTAGGGCACTCTCCTCAATGCATCACCGATGCAGTGGTCGCTCAAGCAGGGAAATTGCTCAATCCTTCACCTGCTTTCTATAACGAAAACATGATTCTGCTGGCGGATCAACTAACCAAGCATTCTTGTTTTGATCGCGTCTTCTTTGCCAATAGCGGTGCCGAAGCGAATGAAGGTGCAATTAAACTAGCGCGTAAATGGGGACAAAAAAATAAAAACGGCGCTTTTGAAATTATCACATTCGATCACGGCTTCCATGGCCGTACTTTGGCTACCATGTCTGCCTCAGGCAAACCGGGTTGGGATACGATCTTTGCACCGCAAGTAACGGGTTTTCCCAAAGCCGATTTAAACGATATCGCCTCAGTTGAAAAACTCATCAACGACAAAACCGTAGCAGTCATGTTAGAGCCTGTGCAAGGCGAAGGCGGCGTGATTCCCGCAAGTCGCGAATTCATGCAAGCACTGCGCGCATTGACCAAGCAACATAATATTTTATTAATCGTCGATGAAGTGCAAACAGGTATGGGACGCACAGGCGAATTATTTGGCTACCAACTCTCAGGCATAGAGCCTGACATCATGACCTTGGGTAAAGGCATAGGCGGTGGCGTGCCACTCGCAGCCTTGTTAGCAAAAGAAGAAGTCTCATGCTTCGTACCTGGCGATCAAGGTGGCACTTATAACGGCGCACCCTTGATGACCGCGGTTGGCTTGGCCGTCATCAAGGCATTGACTGCACAAGGTTTCTTAGATGAAGTGAGAGCAAAATCCGCGTATTTGAGCAAAGCACTTAACACGCTATCTGACCAATTCGGCATGGAAGGTGAACGCGGTGAAGGCTTATTACGCGCACTTAAACTCGGCAGCGATATCGGCCCGCGTTTGGTCGAGGTCGCACGCGATCTGGAGCCGATTGGTTTACTCATTAATTCTCCACGTCCTAACTTACTCCGCTTCATGCCAGCGCTGAATGTCAGCTACGAAGAAATCGACACCATGATTTCTATGTTGAGCAAAGTCATCCAACAGGTGATAGACGAAAAAGCCGCAGCATCGACAGCATCTTAAATCGAACATATCCGAACAAATTAACATGGCTATCAAACACTATTTACAGGTCTCTGACCTGACGCTTGATGAATACGACTATCTGATGCAAAGAGCACGGATCATCAAAGATCGCTTTAAAAAATACGAACCCTATCACCCGCTTTTAGATAGAACACTGGTGATGGTATTTGAAAAAAATTCCACTCGGACGCGCTTGAGTTTTGAAGCCGGCATGCACCAGTTAGGTGGCGCGGCCATTTACTTAAATACGCGCGATAGCCAACTTGGTCGTGGCGAGCCAGTAGAAGATGCAGGTCAAGTCATGTCACGCATGTGCGACATCATCATGATCCGCACCTTTGAACAAGAGATGATAGAGAAATTTGCCGCCAATTCACGCGTGCCTGTTATCAATGGTTTGACCAATCAACACCATCCTTGCCAAGTATTTGCGGATGTCTTCACTTTCATCGAACATCGCGGTTCCATCGCAGGTAAGAAAGTTGCGTGGATAGGTGACGCGAATAATATGCTGTACTCATGGATGCAAGCGGCGAAAGTATTTGGATTCCATCTGCATATTTCTACGCCAAAAGGCTATGACATCGATCCGGCTTGCGTCACAGTCGAAGCAGAACACTACACCGTTTTTGACAATCCATCGGATGCCTGCGTCGGTGTCGATGCCGTCAATACCGACGTCTGGACCAGCATGGGCTACGAGGCGGAAAATCAAGCTCGTCTGAAAGCTTTTGACGGTTGGATTGTGGACGAAGAGAAGATGGCGCGTGCCAATCCTGATGCGATTTTTATGCACTGCTTGCCAGCGCATCGCGGTGAGGAAGTTTCCGCAGGTGTGATCGATGGCCCGCAATCCGTAGTTTGGGACGAAGCTGAAAATCGCTTGCACGTACAAAAGGCCTTACTCGAATATTTAGTCATCGGCAAAGTCGATAACTAAGCAGAATTCCAATTTCATCTCAACATTATTTCAGCAATATCTTCAACATTAGAAAGCACATCATGAGCGACGTCAAAAAAGTAGTGTTAGCGTATTCCGGTGGTTTGGATACTTCCGTGATTTTGAAATGGTTGCAAGACAACTACCAATGCGAAATCGTCACGTTCACAGCCGACTTAGGTCAAGGCGAAGAACTCGAACCGGCACGCGCCAAGGCCTTGAAATTTGGCATTAAACCAGAGAATATTTTCATCGACGACGTACGTGAAGAATTCGTGCGTGACTTCGTCTTCCCTATGTTCCGTGCCAACACCGTGTACGAAGGCGAATACTTATTGGGTACTTCGATTGCACGTCCACTCATCGCCAAACGCCTAATCGAAATCGCCAAACAAACTGGCGCTGACACAATCTCACACGGCGCAACCGGCAAAGGTAACGATCAAGTGCGTTTTGAACTTGGCGCCTATGCACTAATGCCAAACGTCAAAGTCATCGCCCCATGGCGTGAATGGGATTTATTGTCGCGCGAAAAATTGATGAAATATGCCGAAGATGCAGGCATAGAAATCGACCAAAAACACAAGAACGGCGGCGCACCCTACTCCATGGACGCCAATTTGCTGCACATCAGCTTTGAAGGTCGCCATTTAGAAAATCCAAGCGCCGAAGCCGAAGAATCGATGTGGCGTTGGACGGTCAGCCCAGAAGCAGCACCAGATCAAGCTGAATACCTCGACATCGAATACGAAAAAGGCGATATCGTCGCATTGAATGGCGTACGTATGTCACCAGCAACGGTACTGACTGAACTCAATCGCCTCGGCGGCAAACACGGCATCGGTCGTTTAGATTTGGTAGAAAATCGTTTCGTCGGCATGAAGTCACGTGGTTGCTATGAAACCCCTGGCGGCACCATCATGTTACGTGCGCACCGCGCTATCGAATCCATCACTTTAGATCGCGAAGTCGCGCATCTGAAAGACGATTTAATGCCACGTTACGCCAGCTTGATTTATAACGGCTACTGGTGGTCTCCTGAGCGTATAGCATTGCAAACACTAATCGATCACACGCAACAAAATGTGAACGGCTGGGTACGCGTCAAACTGTACAAAGGCAATGTGATTACCGTGTCACGTGATTCCAAAACAGACTCCTTATTCGACATGAACATCGCGACCTTCGACGAAGACGGCGGCGCATACAATCAAGCCGATGCAGGTGGCTTCATTAAGTTGAACGCATTGCGTATGCGGATTGCGGCAAACGCGAAACTGAAGCGCGGTTAATGCAAAGACATAGTCGCGATGAAAGCTCCCTTCTCCCGCAAGCGGGAGAAGGGTTGGGGATGAGGCCAGTTGAGAAACGGTACAACAAAACGTAGGGCGGGTGAAACCCGCGCCGCCCAAGCGTCGAAATATACTGACCAAGATTTGAGCTGGACGATTTTCATCCATTAGACAAAACTGGATATTCCTCACCCCTACTAAAAACTTCGCGACTACCGAACCCCCTCACCCTAGCCCTCTCCCGCTTGCGGGAGAGGGAACTAACATCAAAATTCCAAACACCATGACCACACAATTCGACCAAGTCAGCGTCATCAAAAAGGCCAATCTCTATTTCGACGGCAAATGCGTTTCGCACACGGTACTTTTCCCTGACGGCAGCAAAAAAACCATAGGCGTAATTTTTCCTTCCAGCCTCACCTTCAACACTGGCGCGGCAGAAATCATGGAAATCAACGCTGGCGTTTGCCGCATTACATTAGCTGGTGAAAACACGAGCAATGAATATGGCGCAGGGCAATCTTTTTCGGTGCCAGCTAATTCCAGTTTCAAAATCGAAACGCTGGAAACCTTGGACTATGTCTGCCACTTTATCGACGCTGCATAACTTATAGTTATCGCTAGCTGCACACCAAGTACAAGCCCTAATTTATTTAGGGCGATCATCACCATTCATTTTTAATGAAACTGGCTGCTTAAGTTTTTTCTCTGCACCCCCTCTTTTTTCTCTGAGCCTCTAAGTTGAGAGGTTTAGATTTTTCTCCGCACATACACCAACACAACGCTTGAAACCCAGTTGACAGCTCAAGCGAAACAGCGCAATCTCGCTCTCTTTTGGAACGCCAAATCATCTTGCATTTGGATAGCCCTACTTGAGGAGTGACCTATCTTGACTCATCCACGCAAACCTATTCTTCGCTCGATCATCAGTGCTGCTCTATTAAGTTTCGCAGCGAGCGCTGCAGTAGCCCAAACCCAAGCGCCCCTATCCGCGATGACACCTGATGGGGTAAAAAGCTACGACAGCATTCGACCGCAAGCGGATTTCATCAAGCGCGTTGTGATGATTCCGATGCGCGATGGCGTCAAACTGTACACCGTCGTCGTCATGAAAAAAGGAACAAAAAATGCACCTATCCTTTTAAGCCGCACGCCTTATGATGCAAAAGGCTCGACCTCCCGCACGCAAAGTCAAAAAGCCACTGAAATTTTAAGTGTCTTAGATGAAGTTTTTATCGAAGATAATTACATCCGTGTCTATCAAGATGTACGCGGCTTGCATGGTTCTGAAGACGATTTCATCATGAATCGTCCTTTGCGTGGGCCACTCAATTCGACCACAACCGACGAATCCACAGATGCCTACGACACGATCGATTGGCTCACCAAAAATACGCCCGAATCTAGCGGCAAGGTCGGCGTGATCGGCTCGTCTTATTTAGGATTCACCGCACTCATGGCTGAGATCAATCCGCACCCGGCGCTCAAAGCTGCCGTGCCGCAAAGCCCGATGGTCGATGGCTGGATGGGGGACGACTGGTTTCACTATGGTGCCTTCCGAAATACCAATATCGCCTACACAGTCGGCGTCACTACGGGCAAAGGTAGCGGTGGGTCTGACCCGACAGGTGTTGGTGATGATTACACCCGTTATTTAGAAGCAGGATCAACCGGCGACTACATCCGCCATTGGGGTTTTGATCAATATCCATTCTTACAAAAGATTATGCAAAACGCGGCCTACACGCCATTCTGGTCGCAACAAGCGGTTGATAAATGGTTTGCCAATCACGACTTAAGTGTACCGACTCTGCTCATGGTCAGCCAATGGGATCAAGAAGATAGTTATGGCGCACCTGCCGTTTACAAGGCCATCAAGTCGCGCAATAAAGATGTCAAAGTCAGCCTCTTGATCGGCCCATGGCCACATTCAGGCGGCAATCATTACGGCTTCAAACTCGGTGATATCGCATTCAAAGGCGACACTGCTTTAGAAGCACGCGTCAACTATATCAAACCATTTTTAGATCATCATTTAAAAGGCAGCGCAGATCCACAACTCCCTGCCGCCATGACCTATGCAACGGGTGCAGACAAGTGGCAACATTCAACGCAATGGCCTGCAGGTAAACCGACCAAGCTATATTTACGAGAAGGCTTTGGGCTCTCTTTTGAAGCACCTGATGTCAAACTATCGGCTAATCAAGTGCAAGGCCACGACGACTACGTCTCCGATCCTTCTAAACCTGTGCCTTTCATCCCGCGCCCTATCAATATGAACGACAGCAGCCAATGGAAACCTTGGCTAGTGCGCGATCAACGCTTTGTGTCAGATCGCCCTGACGTGCTGGTGTATACCGGCCCTGTGTTGGACAAACCTTTACACATCATGGGACAACCTCTAGTTGAGTTATTCGCCGCCACCTCTGGCAGCGATGCCGACTGGGTCGTCAAGTTGATTGATGTCTACCCCAACGTCTCGCCTGAAGGCGGACAAGGCGTGATGACGATGGCAGGATTTGAGCTACCGATAGGCATAGAAATCTATCGCGGCCGCTATGTACGCGGCTTCGACAAACCACAAGCCTTGACGCCCAACAAGATCGAAGCCTATCAATTTGGCCTACCACACGTGAACCACGTCTTCTTGCCTGGCCATCGTTTAATGGTACAAATCCAATCATCGCTATTCCCTTTGTATGACCGTAATCCACAAACCTATGTTGAAAATATTTTCAACGCCAAGGCTAGCGACTATAAAAAAGCGACGCAAAGTATTTACCGCACAAAAGCCGCGGCTAGTAATATTGTGTTGCCTGTGGTGGAGAATTAATTCGCGGATTTGCTTGGAATTAATTTAATGTGAAGACAGCCTGTTGATTTATTTTGATGGGCTGTTTTGATTTTGATGAGCTTTTTTATTAAAGCTGTGTTGTTCCTTGCGAGAAGGCATAGCGGGTGGGTTGGGCTGCTAAGCCCAAAATTCATCAACATAATTGCGGCGCGGTGAGCGGATGGCCGTCCACATATCTATAAAATTTTGAGCCGCATCGCGGCCAGTCCGGTCGACCATCTTGTTATGCACAAGGAATTTCCTTACGTAACTGCTCATTTTTTCGAATTCGAGAATATTCATAGTTCAATGATATTAATTGATCTGCTAGATGCCCATCATACGAATCTATTACTGCTCGCGCAAAAGTCGGCGAAAAATCATTGGGATCAAGCGCCTTCGACATTTGGTGAATTTCATTTAAAAGCTTGGTGGTCATTGCATCGGAGAATGTCTCGTTGCTTGAACTTTTCAACGCAGCGATGGCCGATTCACAAAGTCCCCAAACGTATTCTTGCAGTTCATTCATATCGTGAGCAATTAGTTTTAATGTGAATGAAATGGAAGTTAACACATCCTTAAAAATTTATCAACATAACATAGAACATTTGGAAACCCGCATGGAACCTAGCACTTACGTATTTTGCTTAGTCCACAAAAGGTATAAAAAAAACGAAAAGAAGCATTTGGTGATACAGTTTTTTGAGCACATCAAATACTCAGAAAATTAACGACAAGATTCGCCCGCAATTTCAAATACGCATCAGAAAAATACGCAAAGAATTATTTACAAAAACCAAACGTCAATGCCATCACAAGATTTTTAGGAAGCGCAAAATTCTCGTGAGTATGCAACACATGCACTTCGCACTGATTCAACTGAACATCTAATTCTGCGCTCCACTCCTGCAAGGCCAAGCCACAGCATTTCAATCTAGCCTCGTGTATCGCCCAACAAGCCGCGAATTCCTTAGCCTGCAGCTCTTCTGGCGCATTGGCGATACCTTGATTATCCACAGGCGACAAATACAGTCGAGCCACTTCACGCCAATCAAAATCAATCGCTGTGGCGAGTAGGTCTATTCCTATATTTTGATAACGATGAATCGCAGCCACTGCATAATTTTGATCATGCGAGAACGAGAGAAAAATACGCTCTCCGTCAACTTGCGCATACGGTGCTTGCCCAGCTTCTGCGTGCAATTGAATTTTATCTTTATCGACGGCGCAGGCTAGTCCTAGAAACTGTTTGACCGCTGCGCGTAGTGATGTGCGCGAGATGGTGCGGTCGTGATTTCCTTCCGCTTGATTGAACAGCACCACGAAATCATGTTGGCGATAAAAAGCACAGGCTGCGTCGATTTGATTTGGGAATTCAAATACGCAGTATCCGTGCTTCATATTGAGATGACTAAGCAATCGCTGCTGGACAACCGCGCCAGCTTGATTTGGCAGGAATAAATTCACCTTTCATGACCAAGGTCAGCGCGCCTAATTTGGCATCATCACCAACTACTGCGCTGTACAGAACAAAGCTGCGTGGACCGAGGTAAACGCGTTCGCCGATGATCACATGATCCACCTTCATCACGCGGTCTTCAAACAGATGTGTTTGTGGGCAAGCGGCGGCGTTGATTTCGCTGTGAGCGCCTATGGTCACGCAATCAAATTCAGTGATGTCGGTGGTGTCCAAATACACGCCCTTGCCGATTTTTGCACCTAATAAATTGAATGCCAATGGCAGCCACGGTGTGCCTTTTAAGTAGCGCATAAAATTGGGGACGGCGATGCCTTCATAGAGATTGGTAATCGCTTCAGATGACCAGACAAACCACGTCCACATAGGATGACTGCTTTTTTTGTAGCGACCGATCAAGATCCATTTGGCGAGCAAAATAAACACATAGCAGCCAGCACCATATAGCAAACCGGAGATGACCAAGTAATACAAGACTTCTAACCAACGTTCTTCGGCGGCCAAGGGCATTAAGTCGAGTACGATGGTGTAGCCGATGGCGATCACTAAGGCGTGTGGCGCGATGATGCGGAAGGCTTCGATTAGACCGCGGGCGACACGACGCCATAAACTCGGCTTAAAGGTGAGGTTTTCTGCGAAACCTTTGACTTCTTCACGTGCAGGCAGATTCATGGCGGGTGAGCCTATCCATGTGTCGCCGTTACGCATTGCGCTATTCGCTGGAGCGCTGGTGTGCACGCCAATCAAGACATTCTCAGGAATCACGGTGCCATCAGGAATATACGCGCCATTACCGACAAAACTACGACGTGAGACTTCGGTGGCTTGCACCGACATCCAACCTTGATCGATTTCCTCATCGCCTAACATCACGGCATCGGCAATAAAACATTCATCGCCCAAGGTCAACATGTCAGGCACAACGCCCAATGCGGTCGATACTTCTGCGCCCTTACCGACTTTAGCACCCAACATGCGGTACCAGAAAGGTGAATAAATCGTTGCATACACGCCGTGCAGAACATTCAAACTCGATTCTTGAATTTGATTGACCAACCATTTACCGCAGTACACATTACTATGCACGGCATAACGTCCTGGTGTCATTTTGGGTAATAAGCCCCAGCGTATACCGGCCGAGAGAACCGCTGTGCACACAATCAGAACAGCGGTAGCGGGAAAAGCGAAGACGAAATACTCGCTCAACTGTACTGCCACCTCGGCGTTCTGCGTGCTAGGTAACAACTCCAAGGTATCAAGCCAGTCGATCAAAATAAATGTTGGAAAAACCGGCAAGAAAAACAGCGCCGAAATACTCAAACTACCTAGGATAAAAAATAGATTCTCACCGAATTTTCGTCCTATCCCGACCACCGGTCTTGGTGGTAAAGCGTGCGCATCAAAGGCTCCCACATCGCGCGCGGGCGAGCCTTCCCAAATGCGATGGGCGGGAATACTTTGCCCATCAACGAGACAGGATTGACCCGCCAAGTGGGCATGTGTTGCGAGCTGCGTACCACCTTCGATCACCGCATATGAACCGACATAGGCGTTATCGGCGATATCAATTTGCCCCAAATGCAAATAGCCTTTTTCGACCCGAGCATTTTCAAAATTACAGGCGTTACCGATACTCGCACCATCACCAATTTGCAATAAATCTGCGGCACGTAAAGTGATAGAACCGATCAAGACCTCGTCGCCTATCTTGGCACCTAATGCGCGCAACCACCATGTGTAAATGGAGGAGCCACTCAGCATATAAGCAGGTGCCGCTTCAATGATGCGGTCAACTAGCCACCAGCGAAAATAAGTCCATCCCCACAGTGGATATTTGCCCGGCCTTAGTCGTCCGACGATCACCCATTTTGCCGCGATGGCGAGGAAAAATTCAGCAACGGTCACCAATAGGAAACAAGCCAGTGACAAAGCCACCGCGCGTGGAATCGAGTCTTCGCTGTCACCAGTAAAAAAGTGATATGCAAAAAATGGCGTCAACCATTGCAGCATGCGGAATGCGACCAAGCAAGGGATCATGGCGGCCTGCGCCAACCCACAGGTCCAGCGTTTGATTGCTGATGGCGGCGTCCATGCTTCGCCTGCTTGCACCTCGTCTGTCACCCCGATCATGCCAGCTTGCATCACAGCTGCGATTTCTCCTACCCGACGCTGTTGATAGATATCGCTGATTTTAAAATACGTGAAACGCGCATCCAAGCGTAAGGACGATACCAAACGCGCTGCCATCAAAGAATGACCACCGAGATCGTTAAAAAAATCTGCGTCTCGACGTATCGCTTGACCGGGAAAGAGACGCGTTAAGGCTTCAAACAAACATGATTCAGCCTCGGTTTCGGCGACATCACTTTCCGAGGATAAGACTTGTACAGCTAGCTCCTGCGCTTTGAGGGTTTTACGATCAATTTTTCCTGAGCTTAAACGCGGCATCTCATCCAAAAATTCGTAGCGCGTTGGCACCATGTAGGCTGGCAAACTTTGCGTCAATGCTTGGCGTAAATTGCTACTATTCACCAATGCAGGATCAGCACCGGTTTCGCGCACGATAAAGGCAATCAGTTGATCAACACCCTGCTCCGCACGCAAAATAACTGCAACGGTTCCTACACCGTTTTGCTTCGCCAAGACCGCTTCGATCTCACCCAATTCAACGCGAAAACCACGAATCTTTACTTGATCATCCGCTCGACCTAAACATTGGACACTACCGTCTTCTCCAATTTTTGCAAGGTCGCCAGTACGATAAATTCTGATATTAATAGGATCATTGGCCCAAGGATTACTCAGAAATTTTTCCGCTGTTAAATCTGGGCGTCCAAGATAACCTGCCGAGACGCCTGGACCAAAAATACAGAGTTCACCAATCTCACCGCGTTCCAACAGGCGCAGGCCTTTATCGACATCAGGATCAATCACCAATAGACCATAATTGGGCAGAGGAATGCCGATGGTCACGGGTGTACCAGCTTGCAAAGGGGCGAGGCTGGCAGACACCGTTGCCTCGGTTGGTCCATAGGTATTGAACATCTGGCGGCCATTTATCGCCCAGCGTTCAACCAAACTAGCAGGACACATTTCCCCGCCCAGATTGATTAATCGCAAACACGGTACATCGATACTAAACAAGGCGAGCAAAGTCGGTACCGCATGCAATACAGTGATCTCATGTTCAATCAAGGCACGTGGCAGCGCATCGGGGTCGAGCGCTACTTCTTTTGGTGCTATCCACAAGCTAGCGCCGACCAAATAGCTAATCCAGATTTCCTCAAATGACATATCAAATGCCACAGAAAAACCCTGATAGACGCGGTCATGAGAATTGATTCCAAGGACGCTATTTTCACTGCGCAAAAAATGGCAAATGCTCCCCTGATCAATCAGAATACCTTTCGGTTTTCCCGTTGATCCCGAGGTATAGATGACATAAGCAGGATCATGTGAACTTACTGGAGCGCGTGTTCGCAATTCGGTATCGACGTCAGCTAATACATCTGTCGCAGTAAAAATGGGCTTGGTCAACTTACCCAATTGCGGTAAAAACTCATCGGCTGCCAAAAGGCCAACAGCTTGCGCGTCGTCCAAGCAAACTCCGATTCGTTCTACCGGCACGTCTGCATCGAATGGCAGCCAAGCTGCACCACTCTTTGCGATTCCTGCTTGCATGACCAATAGAGCTATGCCTCGCGGCAACCACAATCCAAGAATATCTCCTGGCTTGACACCCGCTTGAATGAGATGATGCGCAACTAAATCTGCGCGTCTGCCTAACTCGCCATAGCTGAGCACTTCCTGCTCACTCGAGAGCGCAATTTTCTCAGGCATAACGCTGATGGTTGCTTCAAGCAAGTCTGCCAAACATTCTGCTTTGATTAAATCTGGCAGCGCACTACCGTACAAAATAGGACTATCTGATTTCATTTTTATTTCTTAGAGGGGGAAACGCGGGACAGCAATGTGACTTTCGTTTTATAGGAATCACACGAACACAGGCTCAACCTCAAGCTTGACACCAAATCTGTTGAGTACATCAACCTGAATTTCCTCAGCCAACACCCTGACGTCTGCACCCGTGGCACCACCCAAATTCACCAGAACCAAAGCCTGCCTCTCGTAGACTCCGACCGTTTCATAGCGGCGACCTTTCCATCCGCATTGCTCAATCAACCATCCTGCAGCGAGCTTATAGTCACCATTGGATTGCAGGTAACTGACACAAGCAGGATAAAGCGCCATTAGCCGATCACGCTGCTCCCTTGAAACGATGGGATTCTTAAAAAAACTCCCCACATTGCCGATCTCAGCTGGATCGGGCAATTTACTCTGACGGATTGCAATGACCGCTTGACTTATATCCATCGCAGTTGGCACGGCAATGTTGGATTCGCGTAATTGACTCGCAATATCACCGTAAGTTAAACGAGCTTGCCATTTCTTTGGCAAAGCGAAATTCACATCGAGTATAACGAAACGCCCCGGCTCAGTTCGCTTAAAAACGCTGTCTCGGTAGGCAAATTCGCACGCTTGCTTGTCAAAGATGCGTATGACGCCAGACTCCAAATCAAATGCACGTAAAGAATGAAAATACTCTTGCATTTCCATTCCATATGCACCGATATTTTGGATCGGGGCAGCACCTACCGTTCCAGGGATTAAAGAGAGGTTTTCTAAGCCTGGATAATTCTGTGCGAGAGTCCACAATACGAACCCATGCCAACTTTCCCCACTCCCTGCTCGGACGATGAAATGGTCCTCTGTTTCGGCTTGGAGCTCGCGCCCTCCGATTTCCATGTGCAATACAAGATGTGGTAATGAATCTGATAAAACAAGGTTACTACCACCGCCAAGGATCAATCGAGGAAGCTTGCGTAACGCTACATCGTTGTTGAGTAATTGATGCAGTGCGAGCAATTGTGAGACGGATTCTATCCGAGCATAAGTATGTGCATGAGAATGGATGCCAAAGGTATTGAGGCTGTGTAAGTCGACATTCTGTTGCAGTAAAAGTTCTGATTTCATAAGGACAGAATTATAGTCGTGAATCGCACTTTCACCTGTGATTCAAACATCAATTTGACTGCAAAAACGTGCTTAATTTTTGTTAAAATAGCGCTACCGCAAAGAAATCACCAAATTTCATCGCATTTCATTGGCGCCCTTACTTTCTAAACGCCAGTCTGTCACTTATTTACAAGGAAATTCTATGCCCTCATTCGACACGGTCTCTGAAGCCAACATGGAAGAAGTAAAAAATGCTATCAATCAAATCAACAAAGTTGTAACAAATCGATTTGATTTAAAGGGAACGAGTGCAAAAGTCGAACTCAAAGACAAAGAGCGCGAAATTACGATTTTTGGCGACTCTGAATTTCACCTCGATCAAGTCATGGTCGAGATGAACCAAACAATGGGAAAACGCAATGTTGACATCCGCTTTCTCGACGTAGGTAAAGTTGAAAAAATTGGCGGCGACAAAGTCAAACAAGTAATCAAAGTCAAAAATGGAATTCAAACAGAAGATGCAAAAAAAATTGTCAAGGTTATCAAAGACAGTAAAATGAAAGTCCAAGCAAGTATTCAAGGCGATGCGGTTCGTGTTACTGGCGCAAAACGTGACGACCTTCAAGCAACGATGGCAATGTTGCGCAAAGAGATCAAAGACTTGCCTTTAGAATTCAACAATTTCCGCGATTAATAGCGCAGTTTTCTATCTCAAAAGTCTCGGGCAGAGTCTCCAAAAGCGTGGATTTGTAATGACTAGACCAACGCAAATCCTACTGCGATCAGCGCCAATCACATCTGTTTAGGAGTGAAGAAAATGAAGCAAAAAATGCGCAGGGTATATTGGAGATCGCGATTGAAGCGCACTGCCTTTTTTGGTGCAAGTTTGACTCTATTCTTAAGTAGCATTAGTTCTTCATCCGCAATCGACCTCAATTTAGTTGCATTAAGCAACGGCAAAGCGATGCTGATTGTGGATGATAAACCACCAAAAATGTTTGCAGTTGGAAGCCAAATCACACCCGAAATCAAACTAATTGGAGTGAATCAAAACAGCGCCCATGTCGAAATCAATGGCAAGCGACAAACGCTCTTTTTGGGACATGCTGTTTTGCAAAACAATGCATCAAAAAATGCAAGCGTGACCTTGCAAGCAAGTGAAAATGGCCACTTTTTTGCTGAAGCCAAAATTAATGGCGGCAGTAACCTCAAAGTACTCGTCGACACAGGCGCAAGCTACTTATCCATGTCAGCAGCGGATGCCAAACGGCTCGGCATTGATTACAAAAAAGGTGTCCCTTCTCGCAGTAGCACGGCCAATGGTATTGTTCCAACTTACTTAGTAAGACTTGACTCAGTCAAAATCGGCGACATCGAACTCTTTCAAGTGGATGCGTCTATTCATGAAAATGAAATGGGTATATGCCTGTTAGGCATGTCGTTTCTCAAACGCCTTAGTATGACTCGCGAAGGTCAACAAATGGTATTAACGAAAAAGCTCTGAACCAAAGCTATTAAGGACAACCTAGCATTCTCTTTAATCCTGTCCGCAAGCGCAAAGAAATTTCGGATGCTGACCAATGCGTAAGCACAAAAATTCAAGTGCTTCCATTGATGGCACTGGTCAACATCACGAGGTAGACTAAACTGTCGCAGACTTCACGAGCCTACGTTGTTTCACCGCATCAGCCAAACCTTGCAAGACCTTCTCACTCGCATCCCAGTCAATACACCCATCGGTGATCGATTGGCCATAAACTAAATCTTTGCCTGCAACCACATCTTGACGCCCAGCGACCAAATTTGATTCGATCATCACGCCCACGATTCGACCATCACCGCCCGCAATTTGCTGCGCAATATCCGCACATACAGGAATTTGATTAAGAGGATTTTTTGAACTATTCGCATGCGATGCATCGATCATCAAGCGGGCTTGCAATCCATTTGCAACGATATCTTTGGCTGCAGCATCGACACTTGCAGCATCATAGTTGGGCGTCTTTCCACCGCGTAAAATCAAATGACAGTCTTCGTTTCCATTCGTCGAAACAATGGCAGAGTGTCCGCCCTTGGTCACCGATAGAAAATGGTGCGGTTGTGACGATGCCTTTATCGCATCGACTGCAATTTTCACATTACCATCCGTCCCATTCTTAAACCCAACAGGACACGATAGCCCCGAAGCTAATTCACGATGCACTTGTGATTCAGTTGTTCTCGCTCCAATCGCACCCCAGCTAATTAAATCGGCAATGTATTGCGGACTAATCATATCTAAATATTCGGTTCCAGCTGGCAAGCCCAGCTCATTGATATTCAATAGCAATTCACGGGCGATACGCAAACCATCATTAATTCGGAAGCTGTTGTCCATATAAGGATCATTAATCAAGCCCTTCCATCCGACCGTGGTTCGCGGTTTCTCAAAATAAACTCGCATCACAATCTCTAAATCGCCTGCAAATTTGACTCTCGCCTCGGCTAATTTTTGTGCATATTCCAAGGCGGCCTTGGTATCGTGTATTGAGCACGGCCCAATTACCACCATCACGCGGTCATCCTTTGCTTCTAGAATGTTGTGGAGGGCCGCGCGTGCATTCGCAGTGACTTCTGATGCTTTGTCTGAACAAGCGAATTCGCGAATCAAATGCGACGGTGGCAGCAATTCTTTCATTTCCCGGATACGTAAATCGTCTGTGCGTTGCATGATAATTTTCCTGAAGTTTCTGTTAAATAAAATTGGGTATAAATCGTTGAGATCTAGGTTACCGACGTATCTGCGCACCGAGATGGCAAAAAAAAACCGCCAAGCTTGGCGGTTTTTTTGGATCGGCTAGGTTCTATGTATGTTGATCTTTCTTTTACGTGAACTTACCGCTACTCCACCGCCTCAGGCTGGGAATTGCTAAAGTAAAAGTAAAAGTAAAATCGTGCAAATTTCATGAGCGCCTCAAGATCGAATGGAACGACTATAACAACATCTGCCAAAGCTTGGCAAGTAATTTATCAAGATTTTGCACAATCCTTGCGCAAGAACATCGACCTGTTCGGTCTATCTAGAGAAAGCTGGCAATATCACTGAGTGGCTTCTTCCTTATATTGGGAACCATACACGCATCAGCTGGGTGACCGACTACCAATAAGATATAAGGCTTTTCATTATCGGGACGGTCTAACAGTTCATTTAAGAACCCCATAGGACTCGGCGTATGGGTCAAAGTGGCAAGTCCAGCATAATGCAATGCCGCGATTAAAAATCCTGTTGCTATTGAAACTGATTCTGGCACGTAGTAATTTTTCACTGCCGTACCATCATCCATCAAAGTACTTTTTTGCCCGAAAATTGCGATCAAATACGGGGCATCTTCCAGAAATGGTTTATTCGAATCCGTCCCCAATGGAGCGAGGGCGTCTTTCCATTCTTGTGGCGCGCGTCGCTCATAGAATTCCCGCTCTTCAATTTCCGCCTCGACACGTATGCGATGTTTTAATTCAGGATCGGAAACGACCGCGAAATGCCATGGCTGATGATTGGCACCAGAAGGAGCTGTTCCTGCTGCAAGCAAACAGTGCTCGATGACTTTGCGTGAAACCAGTTTCGAAGAAAATTCCCGAATTGTCTTACGCCGCGCAAGGTCAAGATAAAAGGCTTGCGCTCTTTCCTCCATCTCTTGCTCGGAATAGGAACGATAAGTGCTCAAGGGAATGAATTGTGGATCACCTTGGTTAAATGAGAGTTTCGACATAAAAACCTTTCGAAGAAAAGGATAATGTAAACACAATGTCGAAACTACTCAATACGCCTAAGCAGATTCAAAATAAGAAACAAAAAACAAGGCTTTTTTACAATGATTCCACGGTAAAAATATGTCTATACAATACGAACTTCTGGTGCGTCACAGCGAAAAACGACTTATCTTTTCAGACACCAACAATTAGGCTGTACCACCAACAACCAAACCATCAATCCGCAATGTAGGCTGACCGACCCCAACAGGCACACTTTGCCCCTCTTTGCCGCAGACGCCCACTCCAGAATCAAGGCGCATATCATTCCCTATCATGGAGACCCGATTCAACACTTCTGGACCATTACCAATCAACGTTGCCCCTTTTACTGGGTAGCTTACCTTACCATTCTCAATCATATAAGCTTCGCTCGCGGAAAATACAAACTTCCCGTTCGTTATATCGACTTGGCCACCACCGAAATTCACAGCGTACAAACCATTTTTCACAGACGCCAAAATTTCAGCTGGATCTTTGTCACCGGCCAACATATACGTGTTCGTCATTCTTGGCATCGGCAGGTGGGCGAATGATTCCCGACGAGCATTCCCTGTAACCGGCATTTTCATCAGACGTGCATTCATTGTGTCTTGAATATACCCTTTCAAAATGCCGTCTTCGATCAACGTTGTACATTGCGTCGGATTTCCTTCGTCATCAATATTGAGTGAGCCGCGTCGATTTGATAGCGTCCCGTCATCAACAACTGTCACACCCTTCGCTGCAACTCTATCTCCTATCCGCCCTGCGAAGGTGCTTGACCCTTTGCGATTAAAATCACCTTCAAGACCATGCCCGATTGCTTCATGCAATAAAACTCCTGGCCACCCCGATCCCAGCACCACTGTCATTGGTCCTGCAGGCGCAGGCCGAGCATCTAAATTAACCAAAGCGGACTGTACCGCATCATGCGCATATTGTTCCAAAACAGCGTCTGAAAAATAAGAAAAACTATAGCGACCACCGCCACCCGCAGACCCCGTTTCACGTCGACCGTTTTGCTCAGCGATCACAGTCAGTGACATTCGAACTAGTGGCCGAACGTCCGCCGCGATGACGCCATCACTTCGAGCGACCAATATCACGTCATATTCGCCAGCAAGACTTGCCATCACTTGCACAACTCGTGGATCTTTTGCGCGAGCGATTTTTTCAATTTTCTCAAGCAATGCTACCTTTTGATTCGCGTCGAGTGAGGCTAAAGGATCATCCGCTAGGAACAGTTCATGTCCTTGAATTCCCCGCATGGAAGCAGCGACTTTAATTTTCCCTGCGCCTACTTTAGCAATTGTGCGTGTTGCAGCTGACGCTTCTAACAACGCATGTTCAGAAATTTCGTCGGAATACGAAAAAGCAGTCTTATCACCAGATACGGCACGTACTCCCACTCCTTGATCGATGGAAAAGCTTCCCGTTTTCACGATGCCTTCTTCGAGGCTCCAACCTTCATTTTTAGTGAATTGAAAATACAAATCTGCGTAGTCTATTTTGTGCGTGAACATGCTTTTCAAAGCCCGATTTAACTTCACCTCATCTAAACCGAAAGGGGTTAATAAAATATCGCGGGCGATCGCAAGATGTTTTAAATTCGAGTCAAAAGGTGTCATGATCAATTTTCTTAAAAGCAGTTCAAGCCGAAGTCATCTGCGAATGACCAAATGGCGAAAGTTCGGTATTGTAGAGCATTTGTTAAATTCCGATCTTGCGAAAAAAATGCAATCACAAGTCCGAAGTCAAGGGAGACAGTTGGCTTACTCCTTAGCAAGCGATTCGCCGATGTTTAAGTGCTGGTAAGTTTGTTCGAATTTGCGCCAACTGAGCCACATCCAGCTCACCCACAATCACACCTTCGCCTTGTTCCAGCTGCGATACTATTTTCCCCCATGGGTCGATTAGCATACTATGCCCCCAAGTCTGACGCCCACTTTCATGGGTTCCCCCCTGAGCTGACGCCAACACAAAGCACTGATTTTCAATCGCTCGAGCCCGAAGAAGAATTTCCCAATGTGCTTGTCCGGTGGTATAGGTGAATGCAGCCGGCAACACCAATAAATCGCAAGCGCCCATGCTCCGAAATAGCTCAGGAAAGCGCAAGTCGTAACAGATTCCTAATCCAATTTTACCGAACGGACTATCGAAACACTGGACTGCATCGCCTTCTTGTATGGTGTTTGACTCCTGGTAGCTCTCCGCGCCATTAGTAAAACCAAAAAGGTGAATTTTGTCGTAGCGAATTATCTGTTCACCATTAGAATTAAATACGAGGCAAGCGTTAAATATTTTTCGTGGATCTGAGCTTGACAAAGGAATTGTACCGCCGATGATCCAGAGACCGAGTTCTTTCGCCTTTTCGGCCAAAAACACTTGAAGTGGCCCAGCACCTTGAATTTCGGCGCAAGCAATTTTATCCGTGTCACGCAAGCCCATAGTTGACCAATACTCGGGTAACACAACCAGCTCCGCACCTTGTGCCTTCGCTTCCTTCATTAGGCGATAGGCTACCGCGATATTTTCCTGAGGCTGTGGACTCGATATCATCTGTATCGCTGCAACACGCATACTGTTTTCTCTCCAATGTTCGTTATTTGACTTCGGCCTTTGTTTTAGCCTGCTCCGCTTTTTGTTTCTCTAAAATCTGCTGTCTTTCTTTATTCTCGATTTTGGTAACGACTGGGTTAAGCCACGGGCCCGTGATTTGGTATTCATACGTAAAGGCCCGTTTCAAAGGATCGCGAAAAAATAATTGCGCCAAAAACGTGCCCAAACCTATCACAGGATTAACGGCTAAACCATACACTACTGAGGCTGCGCCTGCATTCAAGTCTGGTATTACTGCCACGTGTAGATTTTGCGTCTCTTTCGCGATGTCGGCCGATCCTTCCATCAGAACAGCGGCATTGACGCTATTCATTTTTAAATTATCAGTCTTTGCGATTCCGTTTTGAATCTGCGCTGTCCCTGTGATCCCATCAAAAGCAAAACCTTCTGAAAACACATCACGGAAATCCAATGTAAATCGTCTGGGCAAGGATTGCATACTTAATACGCCCAACAACTTCGCTGCGCCGGAATCAACTTTTAAAAATTGTCCCGTCGCCAATTTGAGTTGGAGTTGCCCATTCATGCTAGGGATATCCATATCAAATGGCAATCCTCGCCACTGCACATCCCCCTCCAACTTACCTTTTCCGCCATGCACGACGTCTGGAAAGTCGAGTCTCTCCAATAATTTTCCCGAATTAATAATATCTAGGTTAAAACGCAAATTGGTTTGACTGTCGTTGCTACGAGCAATCCAATTTCCAGTCGCACTCAATTCGGCATCATCATTTTTCAAATTCAATTGATCGATATTCCACTCACGCCCCCGTGAAGCCACCGTATTACTCGCGTTCAGGTTCAATAAACCCAACTTTTTATTGAACAATTCAAAATTTTCGACACGAATATCTAAACTAGGAATTTGACGCGTTGTATTCTTCGCTTCCAACAATTCGCCCACATCATTTGCAGCCGACTTTGGAATCATCAAACGGCTTAATCTCGCGGTTATTTGTCCAGATGAATCCGGTCGATCAAAACCATTCCAACTTATAAATCCTGATGCCTGCTTCGAGTCAAGATTGGCTTGCCACACACCGCCAAAGTGCGACGCACCGAGTGTCACTTCATTGATTTTTTTTCCGAACAAATTAAGTTCATTGGTTATGACCGAAAAGCTTGTAGGAGCAAGATACTGGGAAAATTCAGTCTGGGATCGATTCTCCATTTTCAAATTTTTTGAATTCGGTCCACTCTGCTTATTCACACCGACTGATTCCAAAAGGTGGCGCCATTCATCAACATTGAGTGTGTGCGCCTGCACGTGCAAATTAAGTCCATAGTCTGGCAATATCGCTGGCGCATTTAATGCGACGGCAGCGCGCGTCACGGACCATTTAGCCGACTTATCCAGTTCCTTCCGACGGAGATAATGAGCATTCAAGCGATTTCCTACGCTCAACTTTATTTGTTCCTTTTGTTCCGATGTATCAGAACTAAAATCAGGCACAATTTCAAATCGTAGTGGTGTGATTTCACCAATGGCCTTGTTCAATGGTGCTGGCAGCTTCCATTCAAACCCTTGCATATCAGATTCAACAATGACTTCCGTTTGTTTCCGCTTACTGTTAATTTGTGCTGTGTATTTTGCATCGCCATTTAAGCTATCCAATATGCTAACGAATTCTAAATTAGCAAAGTGCTTGCGAATTCCATCTGCATTGGCATTCCCATCCAAGCGGACACGGATCGATCCGTCTTTTTGCGATCCACCACTTGCAGTCACTGGACCACCCAAAAGATTTGCTCTCAATGTATTGAGATTCACGCCTTTCTCATTAAATTCGATTTTTCCGACCAAGCCGCTTATCGCAGGAAGATCAGGTTGCAACACAGTTTCATTGTTGTTCAAACTAAGTACACCATTAACTTTTGAATCAACAATGGAATTCAGTGGAAGTTGCAATTTCAAATTTAATTGCGAATTCCCAGAGGCAATCGTGTCATGTAAAAAGTTAGAAAGCCAATCGTCAACCGGACTTGCCTTCACATAGTTGAGCATCGTTTGCAGTGCGCCATTCGCTAGCCCGTCTATCTGCAACAGAACATCATGCTCAAGCAAATCTGGAATCGTGGCTTTCACTTTGCTTAGTGCGACACCATTGGTAGTTGCCGTGTCAGCACGAATCTCCATCTTTGCCCGATCAAAGGAAAAGCTGCCTTTGATATTATCAATCACTGGCCAAAACGGGTTCACCCCATCTTTTGCAAACACGCCAGGTAAGAAATTCAATTTTGCATTGCGCAGATCTCCCCTAACGTAAAATTCTGCTCTTCTATTTTGTTCGAGTTCTTTCTGATTAAAGGGAAAATTCGCGAGAGGTCCATTCAATCGGAACTCAACATCATTCGCTTCACCGTCCAGTAACGCATTACTTAGCCAGTGCTTCAAATGCTCTGGTGTATGAGAAGGAATGTAACGTGTGATCGTCTTAAGATCGAAACCATCTAGTCTTCCTTCAAGGTCAACTTCACCTAAATCAGCATGACGCATCGATAGACGATGATGACCCCTCAATTGAGCGTGGGCACCATCTTGCACAAAATCCAGTTGCCGAATTTGGAACTCCAATCGATCATCTTGCTGGAATTGCCAACGCGCTTGCATCTTGAAGCTCTTAAATGGCATCAAGGGATCAACAAAATACGTGGGCAACTGCAAAATCAAATCGCTAGAATCCAAGGTAATACTTCCGCCTTTATCACTGGCATCAATCGACCCACTCAAATTATCAAAACCCGGAATCGCGGGCACGGCCGCTTTTGCTGGTGTCTTGCTTGTCTTTGGACGGGCAAGTTGTGCTTTTTGCGCTTGCATTTCCAAATTACTGAATTGCCCTTTGATACTGTAGCTTGAAATTTCGGGAAAGCTTCCCTGCCAGCGCGCTGTAAAGTTTTTTAAGACTCCTTTCGGCGCAACGTCAATTAACAGACGTCGTTGGTCACTCGGCAACGGCAAATGTTCCGCGAAGTTTGCCAACGAATGTAGATCTAGGCTTTCCGCAAAAAATTCGACTTTTTCACCTTGACCATTTTCGCCTGGTGTAAATGTTTCCTTTAAAGTCGTCGCTGGCAAGACCAAGCCATCCCGAGTTTGCATAGAAAAATTAACCAACGCCAAACTATGCCCAGTCTCACCGGGAATCCATGATAAATAGCGCCGGTTGGCTAAAATTCGCTCACTCGCGATGATTCTGCCACTGACTTGTGCAACATCTAAAACAGGGAGATCTTGCCGAAATTTCCCGAGCACATCCTGCAACTGTACATCCGCCGTGATGTCAATTAGTCGCCCTTTGTCCATTTTTAACCAAGTGCGAACGCTTCCTAATCCTTTTTGAAGTTGAAAAGGAAAAGGGAAATATTGATGGATTGCCGGTAGGTCCGCCTTTTTTAGATCAACATACAATTCGCCCGACCATGAATCGACTTTTGACTTTTTGCGTGCAAAAACGGATTGCTGAAATTCCCCACGAATGTCGACTGGCGACGCCAAATGAGTGGGTGGTTGCGCGGTCAATGAAAATTGGTGCTTACGCCATTGATTGGCCAGTAAAAAATCAAATTTCTCAATCGACAAGACTGGATTCTTTAAATGCAAATCATCCCACTTAAGCGTACCTGAACGAACAAATATCGCGTGCTGGGCAAGCAGCCAATCCAAGGCGCGATCATCGTTTTGATTAGAAGTTTGCGAGAGTGTAAAACCCGCAATTTCTATGCTGCCATCTGTTAACCTACGCACCTCTAAATTTGGTCGAAGGAACTCGATCTCATCAAACCGCAGGTCGAGTAGTGCTAGCGACCACCAAGACAATGAGGTGTTCACCTGTGGCAAAGTCAACACCGCTTTTGCATGTTGATCGTAAACAACCAAATTTTGCAGCTCTAAACGAGGATTAATACCTTGCCATGAAGCGGACACTTTGAGAATTTTGACTTGGCGACCGATTTTCGCGCTGACAAATTGCTCGATATCAGGCTGATAGTTTTCAACTTGAGGAAGAACTAGGTAGCGTAATAGCAGAAAAATAAAAGAGAAAAGCAAATAAGCGATAAATACCAGCTTGAGGCTAAGACGTAGGCATTTGCGCATTCCGCGGCCACCATGGAAGGCAGCCAACACGCAGGAAGCCCTGACGAAATGCAAAAAACTTAGCCCAGCGGGAAGCTTTGCCAGCTTGTCATTCGCGCCACTATTGGCTTGACCAAAAGCTTTTCTCTCGCTCACAGCGGATAATTAATGGTTGGCAAATCGCCAAATTGGGGACGGACAGCCTCGGCAGTCTTCATTTGCGCTACTTCAAACAACAACATAATCCCCCAAATAACAACATGGTTTCAATTTAGCCAATCCACTTCGCACGCACTCTAAAATAAATCTAAGCGATGCAAGCAAAGTGAAGTTACGTATGACTTACTTACGCTTACAATGTTTACTCCAGATTCAGACTAGATGCTGTTGTGTTGTCTAATACAAGAAGCGCAAACCACAAATTCAACAAAGAGAAGCACCATTCATATCTTATGAGTAAGAGCATTCAGACCAACACAGCCTATAGCCTATCGCGATTTGTTCAACGGTGGCTTCAAGCAAACCCACAGCGCGAACAAGAGCTTGAGAATATATCTCAATTCGCACTCAGCAAGGCAAAATTTACTGAAATTTTACAAAAACAATTAGCAGAAGGCATTAGCTTACCGGCGGCCATGCGACGTTTGCGCAATCTCTTGATGGCTAGTCTGATCAAACGCGATTTGGAAGGTTCCGCTGATCTTCACGAAGTCATCTCAACAATCAGTGCGTTTGCTGACTTTGCAATTGAAAGCCATTTGCAATCGTTAACGCAAGAAATGACGGCACTCTATGGTCCGCCCATCGGTGAGGAAACTGGTGAGATCCAAGCGCTAATCGTTTTGGGAATGGGGAAACTCGGTGGGCTTGAGCTCAATGTCTCGTCGGATATTGACTTGATTTTTTGTTACAACGAGGATGGCGACACCGCTGCCGATACCAATCAGAAAAGTTTGTCAAATCACGAGTTTTTTAGTCGCTTGGGAAAGAAACTCATCGCCGCGATATCTGAAATAACTGAAGATGGTTTTTCCTTTCGAGTTGATATGGCCTTGCGTCCTAACGGCAATTCTGGTCCACTCGTAGCCAGCTTTGGCATGGTTGAAGACTATTTCTTGGTTCAAGGACGAGAATGGGAGCGATATGCCTGGGTTAAGGCTCGCGCGATCACAGGGAAACCATCCGATATTGCGATACTGGAGAAAATTATCTTCCCCTTCGTCTATCGCCGCTATCTCGATTACGGCGTGATTGATTCGCTTCGAAACATGCACCACCAAATCCGAGCAGAAGTCATTCGACAAGAGACTCGCCATCCTGACCGTGGAATCAATGTGAAATTAGGTCGTGGTGGTATTCGAGAAGTCGAATTTCTTGCGCAAGTCTTTCAACTCATACGCGGTGGGCGAGAGTCTGTTTTACGCGACCGATCCACACGTTTGACATTAAAGACGCTGGGAGAGAAAGGAATATTAGATTTGCAAATTGTCGATCGTCTCATGCAGTCCTATGTTTTCTTACGCAATACCGAGCACTGCTTGCAGTATCTCGACGACGCACAAACCCATATTTTTCCGGCGAACATGCAAGATCAACATTGCGTCGCACAGATGATGGGATTCGATGGGGTTGAAAGCTTAAATAAGGTATTGATTCCACACATGCAATTCGTTGCCGAGCAATTCGATGCGATCTTTAAGGACAAAAGTAGCGAAGAAGAGTCGGAAACGCTCAATACCACTAACTTGTCCGCGATTGATGCAAATGAAAATATCATCGGCTATTTAAATACACTTGCTTTTCAAGATTCAAAAGAAGTTGCTCAACGTCTATCTGCGACATGGCAATCAGGAAAAATTCAAGCACTCCCTGAAGCAAGTCAAATCAAGCTCGCAGCACTGATACAAAATGGACTCAAAGCAATATCAAAACAAACGGATGGACAGGCAAGCACAACCCATCGGTTTCTCGATTTTCTCGAACAAATTGCTCGTCGCACTGCCTACTTGTCTCTTCTAAGCGAATTTCCACATGCATTGGAACGAGTCATTCGTATGATGAGCGCAAGTGATTGGGCTGCAAAATTTCTAAGCCGACATCCGATTTTACTTGACGAGCTACTGGATGAATCTGTCTTACACCAGACTCCTGACTGGCCCAATTTCAGTGCTGAATTAGACCGATTGATGCAGGAGCAATCTGGCGATGTCGAGTCACAACTTGATACCTTGCGTGAGCTTCATCATGCACAATTATTTAGACTGCTCGCTCAAGATCTTGAGGGTAAGATGAGCGTGGAACATTTGGCAGACTCACTTTCACAACTGGCTGATATTGTTGTCGAAGCCGTGATCCATGCGGTTTGGAAAACGATTCCTTCTCGACATCGGGAAACGCCGCAATTTGCCGTGATTGCGTATGGAAAATTGGGCGGCAAGGAACTTAGCTACGCGTCAGACTTAGACATTATTTTCCTTTACGACGACGATGACCAAGAAGCACCAGCGCTCTATGCACGATTAGCTCAGAGATTTATTACATGGATGACGACACATACATCCTCTGGGATATTATTTGATATCGATATCGCCTTGCGTCCTGATGGAGCAAGTGGCTTGATGGTTTCCTCAATCCAATCATTTGCCCGTTATCAGGAAAAATCTGCTTGGCTATGGGAGCATCAAGCTTTGACTCGTGCCCGCTTTTGCGCAGGGGACCGTAGCATCGGGCAACAATTTGACCAAATTCGAACTAATGTATTGCGACTTGAACGTGCGCCCGACAAACTTATGCAAGACGTCCTTGCGATGCGAAGCAAAATGCGTGATGCCAATACCCACAGAACTGGCATGTTTGATCTAAAACACGATCATGGTGGCATGATCGATATCGAATTTATTGTCCAATATTTGGTCTTACGCCACGCGCACCGTTATTCCGAATTATGCGAAAACATCGGAAATATCGCTCTACTCAAATTAAGTGGCAAGCTCGGCTTGATCGATGCAAACCAGGCAAATGAGGTTGCAAACAGCTATCGACTATTGCGGAAGCTCCAACACAATTTGCGTCTTCAAGGCGAAGAAAAAGCACGGGTCAACTTCGATAAAGTACAACACGCCATCCAAGCCAGTGAAACACTTTGGAGCGACGTTTTTAGGGAGAGTGCATAAGAAAAAAGCCTTGCAATGCAAGGCTTTTTTTTGATCAGATGTAGCGAAAGAAGATGTAATGGTCAACAACCGACTATTAGGCCTGTGGGCGCATCGTTTGTATCCACTTCTTGATTCGCCCCGCATCGGCCAATCTCGAATATTTTCCCTTGGAGTCAAGAAACACCATGACAACCGCACGCCCTTCAATAATCGCTTGCATGACGAGACAACGACCAGCTTCAGCAATATAACCGGTTTTCTGCAAACCGATATTCCAATCTGACTGCTCCACCAGCTTATTAGTCGTACCATATTCAAGCAAACGTTTTCCCTTTGGATTGACAACATAGTGAGAATCAGTGGAATACTCACGAATCAAAGGATGTTGATACGCAGCGTTAATTAATTTTACTAAATCCCGTGCACTTGCGACGTTCTTGCTCGACAAACCACTTGAATCGACATAATACGTGTCATTCATTCCCAATTGTTTCGCCTTCGCATTCATGGCAGCGACAAAAGCTGATAAGCCACCAGGATAATTGCGTCCTAAGGCCGACGCTGCTCGATTCTCTGAACTCATTAATGCAATATGCAGCAAATCAGCACGTGATAATTTCGCACCAATCGCCAGACGGGAACCTGTTCCCTTTTCTTTGTCGAGATCGTCGGTAGTGATTTCAATCATTTCATCCAAGTCTTGTTTTGACTCTACAACTACCAAGCTCGTCATTAACTTCGTGATGGATGCGATAGGCAGAGATACCTCTGCATTTTTTTCGAACAACACCTTTGAGCTGTCTTGCTCAACGACAAACGCGACATTTGACGCGAGTGCCAATGGATCTTGTGAATGTTTTAAGCCAACAGCATCGCCAGTACTTGGGCGATCGACGATGTCATGCTTGAGTTGTGACTTACGTGATTTGTGCGACTTTGTCGATTTCGATACAACAATTGACTTATTGCGCTTACCTTGTTTCACGCTCACTTTTTTGACAATAACAGATTTCTTGCTACGATGTGAACTCGTGCTGGCAAAACTCAGTTGGGACACTGCAAAGATAGAGGCTATCGCCAAAGTGCAAATGAGCCTTTTATTCGACGAAAATGTGAACATAGATTTCACTGTTGACTTCAAACTTAGTGCAACCATGTAGGACTCCTTGATGCAAAATAATTTCCTGATGGCACGTAGTGTAGCAAATTCAAAATAATTCGCAAGAGAATTAAAGACTTAGCTGCATATCTTCAATAAAGTTCTTCAGATTCAACGCCAGAACAACTATATGATTTATATTTTTTACCAACTTGGATAAAACCAAGGGGCAAAGGACTGCGTTTGCAACCAAATTTGTTCTCTTCAACAAGCCTTACTATTCTAAAAATTGTACAAATTCTGCTACCGACGCACGTTCAGTCACCAAAGAATTTTCAATCTTGTTCATATCGGCAAATCCTAGTGACATCCCGCACACCAACATTTCATTGTCTGGAAGCTTCAATTCCTCTGCAACGATACGATGAAACTGTGTGAATGCGGCTTGAGGACAAGTATCAAGCCCCCTAGCTCTCGCAGCCAGCATAATGTTTTGAAGAAACATCCCATAGTCTAACCACGATCCTTGTTCCATTACACGATCTATTGTAAAAATCAGACCGACAGGCGCGTCAAAAAACTGAAAATTGCGGGCATGCTGTTGATGCATTCCCCGTTTATTTTCACGCCCCAGACCAAGTAATGCATACAAATCCCAACCAACCATACGTCGACGGTCGATATACGGACTGCGCCATTCAGTAGGGTAATATCGATATTCCTCAGCATGTTGTTCTGCGAGCTCAGGTTGATTGTAGGTCGCGAGAATTTTTTCTGAAAAAGAATGCAGACGGTCCCCTTTCAACACGTAGACTTTCCAAGGTTGCGTATTTGTTCCTGATGGCGCTCTCGCTGCGACGTCAAGGATCGCCTCGATATCCTCATTTGCTACGGGCGTATTCAAAAATGCTCTTAGCGATCTTCTAGAACGGATATTTTCATCAACCGTTTCCTGAACTCTATTTGAAATCATTGCCACTCCTTTTTAGATTGCCCATTTTATGCAATTCAAGACCCGAAAATGTTTTGCTAAATCTTATGTCTGCGAAGCCGAGCGGATCTGATCGAGTTTTTCGAAAAATGCCAGAACGACACCCAATTCTCTCGTTCGTGCAAATGCCGGGAGGCTCTGCCATATTCTTTTTCCGTAGGGTTTTGAAATCAACCTAGGATCACATATCATCAACACACCGCGATCCGTTTCATCACGTATCAATCTTCCAGCTCCTTGCTTCAGATTGATAATTGCTTCAGGCAATTGATGATGAACAAACCCATTCAATCCTTTTTTCTCCATTGCCTCGATACGCGCCGCGAGAACTGGGTCGTCAGGTGGGGCAAATGGAAGCTTATCGATCACCACAAGTGAAAGTGCCTCACCGCGAACATCGACGCCTTCCCAGAAACTCTGACTTCCGATTAAAACTCCGTTTCCTGAGGCACGAAATCGATCTAACAGTTCAGTACGACCAGCATCGCCTTGAACAAACAACGGGAAATCTATTGCTCTCTGGGAGAACTCCTCCTTTAAACGCTCTGCGCAATGCCGAACCGCTTTATTGGTCGTACAAAGCAAAAAAGTACGTCCGCCTGCAGCTTCTATCACAGGCAAAGCCGCGTCAACAACGGCATCCATATATTCACGTGAATTGGGTTGAGGCATTCCCTCAGGCACATATAAGATACCCTGTTCTTGATAATTAAACGGACTCGGCCAAGTACGCGCAGGTTCGTCCCAAAGTCCCATCTGCGACACATAATGGGTAAAGTCGTTTTTTACCGCCATCGTTGCTGAAGCAAAAATCCACGTACGAGGAACACCTTCACGTTGTTTATTAAAAATTGGCGCAATCGATAGAGGAGTTTTGTGCAATTGGAGAGAATTCGAATAAGCCTCCACCCACAATACACATTCAGGCTTTGATTTTGCCTCCTTTGAATCAGGATCCAACTCACGCCAATCCTCGAGCAATGATTGTAAATCGATCGCTCTCACCCTACATTGTTCAATTGTTTCGGCACGTTCAGCTTGCTTTTCGAGTACTTGGATGAGCGCACTGAGGCAATCCTTGAGCGTCTCTAAGTGTGGAAAAAATTCACTCGACGGTGCAATTTGTTGCAAGGACAACCTAACTGAATCTTGTGGGAAGGATAAGCGCAGATCACGTGCTGCACGTTCAACGGGTGCGACAACTTTTACCCAATCTGCACCGTCGCGGGCGTGCGAGAGACCTTCTGCCAAAGCGTCTCGACATAACTCTAGAATCTGCGAAGTAGAAACCGAATCTCCAAAAAATAAGCTTGCCGTTTCGGGTAACTGATGCGCCTCATCAAAAATTACGGTGTTGGCGGATGGCAACAATTCCGCAATACCTGTATCTTTCAACGCGAGATCTGCGAAAAACAGATGATGATTGACTACGACAACATCGGCCTGTTGTGCTTCTTTCCGTGCTTTCATTACAAAGCAGTCTTGGTAGTACTGGCATTCAGACCCCATACAATTATCTTTTGTTGAGGTCACCAGACTCCACACTCCCGCTGTTTCTGGAACACGCGCCAACTCGGCTTTGTCACCACTCATTGTGGTCTTAATGAAACGCGAAATATCGCGTAGGTACCCAACATCCTCTCGCGATGTCAATCTGCCATTTTGGAGTGTCCGTTCCAAGTGAAAATGACATAGATAATTTGCACGCCCCTTCAACAAGGCTACTGAAACTGGTGCCTTCAACACTTTTTTTATCGTTGGCACGTCGCGCAAGTACAACTGGTCTTGTAAGTTCTTTGTTCCTGTCGAGACGATCACCTTCCCTCCCCAAAGCAAGGCTGGAATCAAATAGGCAAATGTCTTACCGGTACCTGTGCCTGCTTCGGCAAGTAAAGTCTTTTGACCTGCAATCGCTTGGGCAATGGCCTTAGCCATCTCTATTTGCGCCTCGCGCGATCGATATCCTTGGATCGACGTACTTAACAAGCCGTCATCGCCAAATATTTTTTCTATTTCAGAATCATGAATGCCAAAGTCATTCGTAATATTATTTTTTTCAGTCAAAATGAAACACAATCTTTAACAACATAGTGAAACAACAAAGCTCAAAAGTAAATCCATCTATCCGGTATGATGTGATCGAATTTTATGCTGGAATATCAGGCGACAATTGCATTTTTAGCAATGCAATATAATCTTTCAACTGTAACTTGCGTTTTTTGAGCCGCCGAAGTTGAAGTTCGTCATGATTTGGATCTTTGATTATCGCTTCAATCACAGAGTCTAAGTCACGATGTTCAACTTCAAGTTCACAAATACGCATTCGAATTTGATTTGTATGGTCCATAAGCTGTAAGAGCGAGTAAAATGCAATGAGTTTATTAATGAATAAATCGGAATTTCCGACTAGTGTAATCTACCAAGACGTATGAGCCAATATAAGATCGAAGCAGGCACCGCTCAACACATCGGTGATCGTAAAGAACAACAGGATCGCGTAGCACTTTTTGCAGCACCACATGCACCTGGCCACATGATGGCTGTTGTTGCTGATGGAATGGGAGGAAAAAGTGGTGGCGCTATCGCGGCTGAACAAGTAATTCGCTCCGCAAAGATGTTATTTGACGAATTTTTCCCCGGCAATGACATCAACAAGATGCTAGAGTCTATCGTACATGAGGCTCATACCGTCATTAAATTATCCGCAGTCTCATCCGAGAAAGAACCTCATAGTACTTTCGCAGCAGTTGTCATTTCTCCGCAAAAAGCTGTATGGGCACACGTAGGAGATTCGCGCTTATATCGCTTTGATGGCCCCAACTTTGCTGAAAGGACAAAAGACCATTCCTATGTCGAGCGACTGGTTGACGAAGGTATGATTACTGCCGAGGAAGCGAAGAATCATAAAATGTCGAATGTGCTAGTTAATGTTCTAGGCTCGAAAAATGCGATCCCCTATGTTACGTTCGGGGAAAAAGATAATCTCACCGCTGGCGACTCATTCTTACTATGCTCTGACGGATTATGGCATTATTTTGCGGATATAGAATTGTCCGTGGCGGTTGGTGCGAGCACCCCAAGACAGGCATCCGAACTGTTAATCAAGAAAGCCCGAGAACGCGCTAATTCAATGGGGGATAATGTGTCGTTTGCGATCGTCAAATTAGTGTCGCCACCAGTGGAGCAAAAAAATTATGTTGCCGAAAAAATGACACGGGTGATTTAGCTTGCAACGCTGAGTAAAAAAAGCCTCGCAATTTGCGAGGCTTTTCTATTTGTATCAATACTGTGTGGAAAGGTGAACTTCCAATATCAGTTAATGTAATTAAATAACGACAAAGATGACACTTTGACAAAAGATTGCTGTGCAGCTTGCAACACCATCTGACTTTGATTTAAGTCTGTAATTGCCTTCGCATAATCAAGATCTTGAATATTCGATAGCTCTTGCTTGTACAAAAGTCCTGCACTCGCCCCCGAACTATCTAAATCTTCAATTTCGCGCAATCCCATCCCAAAACTCGTCCGTGCCACCAAAATATTAGACAGCGATTTCTCCAAATTCGCATTCGCCTGACTTAAATCTGCCTTAAGATCCAATTTACCTGCATCTGTGGATGCTGGAGTATTCAGCGCATTAATCAGGTCAGTGATGGTTTGAAAAATGTCCTGATTACCAGATTGAATTGAAAACTTATCATTCGCGCCAGGCGCTCCCGGTGAGTCGGTGAGCGTGATATCCATGCCATCGATGGTCACGGTATGTGGGCTTGCATACACCGTACTAGGAATCACAATCGCCCCGGTGGTTTTATTTGTGACAGTAAAATTCAAGCCAGTATTATCAAATGCAACTTCATAGTTGTTCCCAGTTAAATTTGCGGCATTACTGATTGCCACACTAGCCGTTGCTTGACCCACGTTCGAAGAATTCGGCCGCACATTAAACTGTCCGTTCGAGGTGCGAATGTTACCGAAAATTGCAGACCCAACCTCACTCACTGGTAATTGTCGAGAAGTATCAACCTGTAAGTAGCGTGTACCCTGATCCCCCACGTACTGCGCGCCGCCTTGCGTCTTCACGAAGGGAGCGGTGGTTGAAGAATACCCACCAAACAGATAGGAATCTGTTCCATCTGTCGAGTTTGCCAGACCAATTATTTCGTCCAAGTGCCCTTGCAATTCTTTAGCAATATAGCCCCGTTGCTGGTCTGTCAGAATACCGTTGCCGCCACTAACAATCAAAGTCTTGACACTCTGTAGCGCTGTTGTGACGCTACCAAGAACATCTTCAGCCATACTCAATGTATTCGTCGCATTACGACGATTCACGGCCAATTGATCATTCACCGCTGCGCTTTGGGAAATCACTAATGCCCTCGCAGAGCCAATTGGATCATCAGAAGGAGTCAGAATTCGTCGCTGAGATGCAATTTGCTGCATGGTTCGATTCAAATTCGATTGGAGTTCACTGATCCGCGACCCACCGTTCTCATAAATGGTACTTGTACTGATTCTCATGAGATGCCCCTATCGACCTAGTGAAATTATCGTATCAAACAACTGACTTGCAATCTGCATCACTTTTCCAGCTGCTTGATATGCTTGTTGGTATCGCAGCAAATTGGCAGCTTCTTCATCCAGATTAACACCCGATTCTGACTGTTCCGCGGCAATCGCTTGCTTAAGTAAATTAGTTTCTGCCGTACTTGTTATCTCAACTTCACGCGCTTTATTTCCAACCAAACTAACAAATTGACTGTACGCACCTTGAAACGTTGTCGATCCCGACGCCATTGTATTTTTTGTCTGCAACCCTGCTAAAAGGCTTGCATTTCGATTGTCGCCCGTTCCATTTGGATTCTGGGTCACATTGATAACGTCGCCGTTAGAGAAATTTCCAGAGACAACAAAGCTCATCCCGCTAAAACTAATCGTTGAGCCCTCAAGATAGGGAACCGCAGTGCCAGCAACATAGGTTGTACTGGTATTTCCACTCGTCACAGTCACATTGGCATCCACCGGAAAACCGGAGAACGTCTTTCCAGCTGCATTATAAGTTAGTTGCGTCGGCGTAATCGGCAGTGATTTCGACAGTGTAAAAGTTTCTCCAGCGATTGGTGTCGTTGGATTATCCTTAATCGAGAAACTAAGTCCAGCGTATTCAATCTTTGCGCCACTAGAGTAAGGAATATTGACAACTTGCGGTGGTGACGCTGTTGGGAGATCTGCAGCAGCCACTTGATAATTAGACGTGACACCTGCAACTGTAACCGAAACCAAAGCACCAATCGGAAAACCAGAGAGTGAATCCGGTGCGTTTGCGAAAGTCAAACTTAGTGGAGTCGATAAACTAGTCGATTGAAAAGAATCACCCACGGTCACTGCACTTATCGTACCGTTCAAAGAATTACTACTCGACGCAACCGCGGAATTGACACTACCATTTGTTATTCGCCCTGTGCCCAAATTTGTACTCGGAACATTGGTAGTCAAGGGAGCTGCAGCGGCAATCTTGGAAATATCGTTAAGCTGAACTTGAATTGAAGTTGCACCAAGCGCAGTCGGTTTGACGAGAAATTCATCGTTCACAGCGGGCTGAATCGCGCTAGGTGGAATGCCCGAATCGAGCGCAAGATTAAAATCAACACCATCCATTGTGGCGGGCAAGGTATCTGAAGTTTGAACCTTACCATCGGAAACCCGAGTGATCTTAAAATAATTCGGCGCTGGTGAGGTGCCAGCTAAGTATTGAACCCGATAATCACTAGTGGTTAAGGCGCCTACATCCGAAAATGACGCTGCGATATTCGCCACTGAATTGTTCGCACTACTTGGCGTAGAAACGGGTCCTGCAACTTTAAAAAAATCCCCTCCTAGCTGTCCATTCAAGTCTTGGCCCAAACGATGTTGCGCATTAAACTCCGTTGCCACCGCAATCGCCATGCGCCCAAGAGAATTACGAGTCACGTCTAACGTATTGGTTCGAAACGCGAGTAGCCCACCTAATTCACCACCACTGAGGCTATTTTCACTTAGCTGCACATATTGCCCGTTACTTTCGTAGGCGATCTGCGTACGACTTGGGTCGGTTAAGGAATTGACTTGGCTCAGCACACTGACCTTGGCACCGATGACGAGTGGCTGCCCAGTACCCATGAAAATATTATATTTACTATCTTGCTTAACAACAGAAACATTGACGAATTTACTCAATTCACGCACAGCGGAATCGCGTTGATCCAACAAGTCGTTCGGTGCTCCGCCTCCTGCGACGCTCTGCGAACGCTCGATGGCATCATTCAGTTCTGAAATCTGTTGTGCATAAAGGTTAATACTCGTCACGGATTGCGAGATTCTATCGTTCACGTCTTGCGAAATTTGTTCAACACGACTACCTAGATTCTGAATTCGAGAACTAAGTGACGCACCCGCAGAGAGTACAGATTGACGAGCAGCAGCACCCGCAGTCCCGTTTGGTGTCGCTGATAAATTTTGAATCGAACTAAAAAAATCTTGTAATGCAGGCGAAACACCTGCAGTCTGATCAGCAACTAGATTATTGATCTGTTGAATTTGCGCTGAATACGATTCCGCATAACTTTTACTAGATTGTGTTTGGTTCACTTGCTGTGAAAGCAATTCATTATAAACGCGTCGAATTTCACCGATACGGGTACCTTGACCAATAAAATTACCACCATCATTACGTGCTGCAGCAGCACTTTGCAAAAGCACTTGCCGACTATAGCCAGGAGAATTTGCATTGGCGATATTGTGACCTGTGGTCGCAATCCCTAGTTGGGCGGCAGCTAATCCACTTTGCCCAATGCCTAATATGTTGGTACCCATAAACAACCCATTCACAAAAACACAACAAAATACCCAACCTGCGATTTCGAAGCTTTGCTTGAGACGCACGTAGTGCTACCGTCAACTATCTTATCGGGTATTCAGCAGAAAACTTTAATTTGAGAAACACGGCCTTCCTAATTCAAATTTCGTAATTGGACTAGCCTGAAAAGGATTGATGTATCAGTTTATTCAATTTTTGGGCATACATTGGATCCGTTGCATAACCGGCTTTCTGCAATGCTTGTGCAAATTTCGACGGATCATCCGTGCTTTGCATGACTTGCTGATAACGTGGATTATCAGAGATCAGCTTCGCGTAGTCGCGAAATGCGTCGCCGTAGTTGTCGTACGCTCGGAATTTTTCCACTTTTTGATAAGCGACACCATTAACATATTCCGTGGTCAATGCATCAACAGTTTTACCTTTCCAACCAGCATTTGCCTTAATGCCAAATACATTGTGACTCGTGCTGCCATCCATTGCTTTTATCTCTTTTTTACCCCACCCGCTCTCTAGTGCCGCTTGTCCCAACATAAATTTTGCTGGTATTCCACTCGATTGACTGGCGAGTTCCGCGTGCGGTCCCAGCTTTTGCGTGAACTCTTGGACGTGCTTAGCGCTTGAGTTGGACTCAATCGTTCCAGTTGTCGCCAATAGCTGACTAGCTTGAATACCTAGTTTTTGCTGTTGAACATACTGATCGACAGAACCAATTCCCCCCATTGGCATCGCTGGCGCTTCCTCCGATTGTAACGCTTGTGTCATGGCATTATTGCTTAACTGCCTAACCATCGCATCAGCTAAACCAATTCCGCGACTTGCCATTTTTTGTGAAAGCTGTTGATCCATCATTGAGGTGAACATCTTGCTTTGTTCATTGTCGAACATCCCGCCCTCACTGGCACTTGCTTGACGCATTGACTTCATCATCATATTGATAAACAGTGCTTCAAACTGCGTGGCGGCAGCTTTGATTGACTCTGGTGAATTTTCTCGAGTCGAGTGCCGAAGCGAGTCAAGCCCTTTACTATCAAACGCAAGCTTATCGGATATGTCAGCACGACCTATCATTATCAATCCTTAAATAATTTCCAAATCAGCACGCAGAGCACCAGATGCCTTCATCGCCTGCAAAATTGCGAGTAGATCTTGTGGCGTTGCGCCGATTGAATTTAACGCCTTCACCACTTCCGACAGCGATGCGCCTGCCTTCAGCATTAACAATTGGCCGCCTTCTTTCGTAATCGAAATATTCGAATTCCCAACTGATGCTGTTTGTCCTTCCGATAAAGCATTCGGTTGACTCACTGCATTATCAGTACTGACAACGACACTCAAATTACCATGAGCGACCGCACAAGTTTCGAGACTAACTGATTGGTTCATCACAATCGATCCGGTTCTCGCATTTAAAATCACCTTGGCCGCGGATTGCGCAGGTATGACATCTAAGCTTTCTAGCAAACCCAAAAAGGTGACGCGTTGATCATTCGCCTGTGGTGCTTTTACTTGAATAACCCGTCCATCTACTGCGGCGGCGGTGTTCGCGCCGAAGCGCGCATTGATCGCCTCCACGACACGGCTAGCAGTCGAGAAATCTGCTGAATTGAGCTCTAATTGAATACTATTGCCGTTGCCTAATGGCGAAGGAACTGCTTTTTCAACAGTGGCGCCGGCGGAAATCCGCCCTACGCTCAAATGATTCACTTGCGCTTTACTGCCGTTTGCGGTTGCGCCGACGCCGCCAACGAGAACGTTGCCTTGCGCCATGGCATAAATTTGATTGTCAGCCCCTTTCAAAGGCGTCATCAGTAAGGTGCCTCCTTTCAGACTTTTCGCATTTCCCATCGACGAGACCGTGACATCCAGAGTCTGTCCTGGCTGCGAAAAGGGTGGCAAAGACGTTGTCACCATCACTGCAGCAACGTTCTTCAATTGCAAACTTGTTCCGACGGGGATACTGACTCCCATCTGTTGCATCATGCTAATGATGCTTTGAACCGTAAAAGGTGTCTGTGTTGTCTGATCACCACTCCCATCCAAACCGACAACCAAGCCATATCCCATCAATTGATTTTGTCGAACGCCTTGAATACCAGCGAGATCCTTAATTCTTTCTGCGCTAACACTTTGCGCAAAACTCACCAAAAACAACAAACCAATCGTGATCAACCTCGGAACCCAATTAGTTTTGGTTGGGAAGATATTCATTGCCAACTCCAATCTTCTCTAGAACGGTAAAAAACTCAAAAAGAAACGCGTAAGTAGCGAATTTGCCTCAGCTAAATCAATCCTTGAAGTTGACCGATATTCAAAACGCGCATCCGCAACTTGAGTCGAAGACACGGTATTCGCAGCACTAATTGTTTGTGGATTGACGACACCAGAAAAACGCACATACTCGGCACCTTTGTTGAAGGCGATTTGCTTTTCCCCGCTCACTAACAGGTTTCCATTTGCCAGCACATCGATGACCGTCACTGCAATCGTCCCAGTAAAAGTATTGCTAGCCGTCTCCGCACCTTTCTCATCAAACTTGGTCGAAGCTGAAGTCGAGAGCGATGCTTTTGCTGTCGTTGTACTAGGAATCCCAAGGATCGTGGGCGCCGCAAACGATGCTCCACCAGCTTTGCTACCGGATGATGCAGCAGCTTTCGCTGCAGATGTATTCTCACTGATCGCTATCGTTAAAATATCGCCCATGTGACGCGCTTTGTAATCTTCAAAAAGCGGACGATATGTCGACGCTTGAAAGATGGCACCATTCGCTTCACGTTGAGGTTTTGCGGTTTGTGCGTAGGCCATAGTCGGTTGATTTACGATCGGTGCAGGTGTCACCGCACATGCCGCTAAAACTAACGGTCCAACCAAAGAAAACGCTCCTCTTAGCACATTCATTTTTGCCACCTCAATTGAATTCAAAAAACGCATACTTCAGTTCAAACTATCAAAGCTGCGACAAGCGTTGCAACATTTGATCTGACGTGGTGATAGCCTTACTATTGATTTCATAAGCGCGCTGAGTTTGAATCATGCTCACCAATTCTTCTGCGACATTGACGTTCGATGTTTCAACAAAACTTTGAACCAATAGTCCAGCCCCATTTGTTCCTGGTGTATTTGTTCCAGGGTTTCCAGAGGCTGCGGTTTCAACATAAAGATTCTCACCAAGCCCCATTAGACCTGCTGGATTAATGAAAGTCGCTAGTTGAATCGAGCCAACCTGCACTGGTGCAGGTGATCCTGGTTGTGTCACCGAAACAGTTCCATCTCGCCCAACAGTAATACTCTGCGCATTTGCCGGTATCGTAATTGCAGGTTGAATCACGAATCCACTAGATGTCACCATTTGTCCTTGGTTATCGACCTGAAACGATCCGTCACGCGTATAACCGGTTGTACCGTCTGGCATGAGAACCTGAAAAAAACCTTGTCCATTAATCGCCAAATCTTTGCTATTCCCAGTCTGTTGTAAATTCCCTTGAGTAAAAATTCTCTCGGTCGCGACAGGGCGAACACCAACACCTAACTGTAAGCCTGAGGGTAACTGAGTTTGTTGCGAACTCTGTGCACCGGGTTGGCGAATTGTTTGATAAAGCAAGTCCTCAAACACGGCGCGGGATCGTTTGAAGCCAGTCGTGCTCACATTCGCAAGATTATTGCTAATCACATCCATTTGCGTTTGCTGAGCATCAAGTCCAGTTTTCGCAATCCATAAAGACCGTATCATGTTTTTCTCCTAGTTGACGCCAACAACAATCTAAACAAACTGAAAGCCGACTCGTACTTTGTTATTGTGCGCCAAAGTCAATCAACTCAATGCGAGGATTTGACTAGCTTTTGTTGCGTTACTCTCAGCATTGGTCAGCAATTTCATTTGTAATTCAAACTGCCGTGCCAAATTAATCATGGTGACCATCGATTCCACGACATTCACATTACTGCCCTCAAGCATCCCACCAGCAACCGAGACCGCCGCATCAGCATCAGCATTTACACCATCTGCCGTTTTAAAGAGCCCATCACTATCTCTCACCAAATTCGACTCTGGTGGATTAACCAATTTGAGCCGACCGAGCACTTGCACAGCATTCGGCTTGGTTCCCATCGGAATACTTGAAATTGTTCCGTCCTTAGCAATCGCAATCGTCACCTCAGGAGGAATCGTAATCGGCCCACCATCACCAACGACATTCAGGCCGGATTGTGTCTGCAAAACCCCGTTTTCACTCACTTTTAAACTGCCATGACGGGTCAATTTTTCGGAGCCATCGTCTGCCTGTACAACAAGCCACCCCTTCCCTTGAATCGCCACATCTAAATCACGCCCAGTATTTTGCAAACTACCTGTCGAAAAATCAGTTCCAACGGTTGCATCGACAACAAAGGCTCGCGTTGGCAATCCTTCACTGATCACAGGCACCGCACGAAAAGAGTCGAGCTGCGCGCGAAAGCCGGTTGTCGTAGAATTAGCAAGATTGTGAGAAGTCGTCGCTTGCTGCTCGAGGATATGCTTTGCCCCGGTCATAGCGGTATAAATTAATCGATCCATATTAACTTCTCACTTACATGCAATTCGTTTCAACAAGTAAAATCACCGTTTAACTGCCCCAAATAGTTCGGCTAATTTCTAGCGTAAATTAACCAATGTTTGCAAAATCTGATCTTGTGTCTTGATCGTCTGTGCATTTGCTTGGTAAACCCGTTGCGCGGTAATCATATTTACTAACTCGCCTGTCAAATCAGTATTCGAATCTTCTGTCGCACTGGAGGTAAGAACGCCAAGACTTCCCGAACCCGGCACCCCCACCAATGCAGAACCGGAAGTCGCTGTCTCGGTCCACTGATTGTCACCCAATGATTGCAAACCGTTTGGATTCGTGAAATTTGCCATCGCGACCTGACCTAGTACCGCAGTTCGCCCATTCGTATAACTCCCGACTATCGTGCCATCTTTCGAGGTATTAAACTTCGACAACTTACCGGAGGTATATCCATCTTGCTTGATCGCATTGACGCTAAAAGCTGAACCATATTGCGTCATTCCAGTCATGTCGTATTTAACCGTCGGACTCGAGATTGGCGTCACCGCGCCGGTAGTAACAGGAATATCGATCGCGAATGCGTTCGTGTCATTAACGGAAAAGTTTGGCGTTGCGCCGACCATCTTACCAAACGCGTCAAAGCCAATCGTGCCGACAGAGTTTGTCGGCGCTGGCGCTGGAGCAGTCCCTGCAATCAAGACTCCATCAACTGCAGCAAAGACATCCCATTCGGCAGAAACTTGGGCTGCTGGTGGCACCGCAACTGGTGGAGGACGCACCGCCGCATCAACCCTTACGAAGAAAGTTTGCAAAACATGTGAATTACCCAAACTATCAAAAACCGCGACACTGGTTGCATTGTTGTAGGAACCAGGATCCGTGATCGAAAATGCCACCGGAATAATCACTGGAGGTGATGCGACGGGTAGTTGGGTCCCAGGTACCAATGACCTCGAATCAAGATTGAGCACCGCATTCACCGTATCGGTTTGTTTTGGTGGAATATCATTCGTATTAATGTTGAGTGGCACAGCTGAACCAGTTGACAACACGCCATTTGAATCGGCTGCATAACCAGTTAGTTGTGCCCCTTGAGCATTCACAATGTAACCTTCTTTGTCGAGCGAGAATTGGCCATTCCGACTGTATGTAATTGAACCATTGGTCGACATCCTAAAGAAGCCTGAACCATTAATCGCAATATCGAGTGGATTATTCGTTGAGCTGATATTACCCTGCGTGAAAAGTTGCACAACGCTTTGTACCTTCACACCAATACCAACCCCATTCCCGCCCGCTCCGCTTAACGAATTGGCGAATACGTCCGCAAACTGCGCTTGCGCCATCTTGAAACCGACGGTGCTAGCATTAGAAATATTATTTCCAATCACATCCAGTGATTTCGACGTGGCATTTAATCCACTTAGACCTTGTTGAAAACCCATGACATTTCTCCTCTTGATTGGATATAAAGTAACTACTTCAAGCTATTGCAACGCATTGCGCCTATTTCTGATCTTAGAGAAACACGGCATATCAAAGAAAGTTGCGTAATGACGCTGTTATCGAATTAAAAAACCTGCTTTACATCAGCCATCGCAACGTCACCCATGTTCAAAATACTAAGTGTGGTGCCTTGGCTACCGAACGCGACACTTGAAACCAGTCCAAATGCATAGGGAGTGACCTTTAACTTTTGATCTGCCGCGGTTGCACTCACCTCAAAAGTGTAGTTACCATTTGCCGCGTTGGTTCCCGCATCCGTCTTGCCATCCCAAGTCATCGAATTAAAGCCGCCTGTCATCGCACTGGGAGTCAAGGTTTTTACTACTGTTCCACTCGCATCCTTAATCAAGACTTGAATCTTGTCTGCGGATGATGGCAAATCAAATCCGAGTATTGATTTGCCATCTTTAAGCTCTACGCTACTTCCAGGAATAACAACACCGTGACCGATCATGCTTGCCGATTGCAAATTCTGACTACTTTGAAAACTCGCGCTCATCGAATTCATTGTTTCATTTAATTTGTCGATACCGGTGACGGTGGACAATTGAGCTAATTGGCTTGTAACTTGAGCATTGTCCAGTGGATTAAGTGGATCCTGATTCTTCATTTGTGTAACCAACAAAGTCATGAATCGGTCTTGCGCCTCTTGAACCGAATTTTTCGCGCCCTTATTGCCGTTCATTGTGTTCAGCAAGGTTGGATCAACTGTTTGTGTATTAATGGTACTCATCATTATTCCTTTATCAAGTCAACATGAATTAGCTTTGGCCGATACTTAAGGTTTTCAAAAGCATGGTTTTCGCAGCGTTCATCGTTTCAACATTTGTTTGATAAGAGCGCGACGCAGAGATCATGTTGACCATTTCTTCAACCACATTCACATTGGGCATAGCGACATATCCCTTTTCATCGGCAAGTGGATGCTTTGGGTCATACATTAGCTTGGGCGGATTCGGATCCTCGACGACCTGCGTTACTTTCACACCTGTCGAAGCAGCTTCACTAGTTGGCATGGCAGAAAAAACTACCTGTTTCGCTCGGTAAGCTTGTCCATTCGAACTCGTTACACTGTCAGCGTTAGCCAAATTACTGGACACGACATTAAGCCGCTGCGCCTGTGCGCTCATTGCAGAGCCAGATACATCAAAAACTTTAAATAGAGACATGATATTCAACCTTGAATAGCAGTCAACATGCTTTTGATTTGCATGTTAATCATCGTTAAACTTGCTTCATATTTAAGAGCATTTTCCGTAAAGGCATTGCGTTCGACATCCATATCCACGGTATTTCCATCAACGTTTCCCTGGACTTCCTTCCGAAAAGCAGGGGGCAAACCAGCAACCGTATTGGCTTGACTAAAGTGTGCCGCTGAGGTTTTATGAAGATCCTTTACAGCGTCCGTTTTTCCGAGTGCTGCACTCATCGCAGTACCAAAATCAATATCGCGCGCCTTATAATTTGGCGTATCTGCATTTGCAATGTTTGATGCTAGTAATTGTTGTCGCTGCCCCCTAACTGACAGCGCCAACTGATTAAAACGCATATAGTCATCCAATTTATTCATCACGATCTCCATCCATTTCGCCTTTCCGCCATTGCAAACAGCAGACACTAAAATAACAACTAGCGGCAACGCGGTCTTTTCACATGAAACATAGTAGTCCCGTACTGTCGAGTTCAATCGTTCGATAAAAGACCAAAAAACTCGTCTATTCGCACGATTGATTCCCACCAACGCAATTACAATCCTTCTCAACAAAAATTTTTTTTATCAAAGTAGAGAGCGCGACGTGAAAAACTGGTTGATTTCGACATTCTTGACGTTGACACTATTAGGTGTGTCCGCTATCGCCAATGGGCAAAATCAATCTATACAAGAAGATGTTCAAAGACTAACGATAGAAGTCGAAAACTTCTTGAAGGAACAATCTCAGGGTCTAAAAGATCCTTATGTGATTGAAGTGAAACCGATTGATCCGAGACTTAAACTCACACCCTGTTCGGATCTCAAAAGCTTTCTCCCCGCGGGAGCCAAGGTTTGGGGGAAAGTAACAGTCGGACTTCGATGTTCAGCACCAAAGGGTTGGGTAATTTATGTTGCAGCCCAAGTCCGCGTGTATGCTGAATACTTCGTCAGCAAAAACCCACTCAATGCTGGGCAGACTCTTTCAGAAGAAGATCTGTTGAAAATTCGCGGGGAAATCAGCAATCAACCTATGGGCACAATCACAGATAAGCAACAAGCAATCGGCAAAACAATGCTAGCAACGCACCCAGCGGGTGTCACTTTACGTCATGACCTGTTTAAATCCGTCCCAGTGATTCTTCAGGGCCAAAGCATCAAAGTGATCAGCCAAGGTCCCGGTTTTCGGGTATCCAATGACGCCATCGCCATACAACAGGCAATCGAAGGACAGCTCATTAGAGCGAAAACTTTATCTGGCCAGTTCGTCAGTGGAATCGCTAGGTCTGGCGGATTTATCGAAGTTCAATAAGCGGAGTCAATTCGAAACTCAAGAGTAGTAAAAAGATGTTTTTTTACTGTTGCCTAACAGGTTTCTAAAAATAAGGTTAAAGTTTAAAAATAGCGAGCCGTTATATAGGATGTAGATGTATGTCAATCCAACCACAGAGGTATCACCGTGAAAATTAACGACTCGCTAAACTCAACCCAAGGACTGCCAAGTAGCCCTCCGGCGCCACGGGCAGACAAGGCTGGGGACAATGCGAAGGTGTCTACTACACCTTCACACAATGTACAGATTTCACCACTTTCTGTTCAATTGCAAACAATGCAAAGAACTCAGGCTAGCGGTGCAGTATTTGAAGCCAAAAAAGTAGAAGAAATTAAATTGGCGATTGCTGAAGGACGCTTTCAAGTCGATGCCGAAAAAGTAGCAGATGGCTTGCTTGAGACGGTAAAAGATTTACTCAATGCCAGAAGACAACCCACATGAACCCAATTTTGACTAACGCTTCCCAATTAAAACAAATCATCGAGCAAGAAGTGCAGGTGATGCAATCTTTGTCGCTACTTCTCAGCGAAGAGCAACAAGTGTTAGTCAATAACGAGTCAGAAAAACTAGAATTAATTACACCAAACAAGAACCAATTGCTGACACAAATTGTTGAATTAGAAAAAAGCCGCAGTCACGCCATGAATCAGCTTGGCTTGCCTAATGATGCAAAAGGTATGCAAGCACTTTTTTCAGGTGACGCGGACGCGAAGGCTTTGCAAAGCTTGTGGCAGACCTTAATTCAGATTTCAAGCACAGCACAAGAGCAAAACAAAACAAATGGTTTGCTCATCAATCGTCAAATCAATAAAAACCAAGCGACTCTTAGTATCCTCCAAAGTGGAAATAATCACCAAGCAGGTTCTATGTATGGCGCAGATGGTCAATCAAAAATAAAAGCATCCGCAGCACGTGGTATTGTCGCTGGCTGAGTTTACCTTTTCAATCTGAAATGCGTTCTAGATATCCCCGTCTAGACCCGAACCATTTTATTCAACAGAACTTACTATTGTTTTGGTGTTGGCGCAATTGGGACGTCGACGGGCGTCTCTGGAATTACCGCAAGAATAGTGATCGTAACACGACGATTTCGAGCCCTACCATCTGCCGTATCATTTGAGCCAACCGGAAATTTAGGTCCCTGTCCAACCGCCGTTATTCGGTTTTCATCAACCCCCGTCTCCATGAATAATCGTGCTACAGTGCTTGCACGCGTTGCCGATAACTCCCAATTTGACGGAAATATTGAATTCTTTATCGGCAGGTTATCGGTAAATCCTTCGACTTGAATGGAATGGTTATCTGTTTTTAAGACTTCAGCAATTGCTTTTAGCGTTTGCATTGAATCAGAATTCAGTTTTGCCTCACCTTGCCCAAACAGCAAACTCGCATTAATTTCAATTGACACTCCACGACTCGTTTGCGTCACACGAACTTTCCCTTCTCGCACCAAGGGTTCAAGCGCCGTCATCAAATCGCGGGCAACATGCGTCATTCTCTCGCGCTCTTTTTTTAAAGGCTCGTTGACTTTAGGTTTAATTAAGGGGAGTGGTTCCACCAATGAAGCTTGGTGCTGCTTTAAATTTACAATTTCACCACCAGGTATCATTGCAGTTCCGAATGCGCCATTCAATGCATTCGATAAAACGCGATATTTCCCTTCATTAAGCGATGAAATTGCATACATAACTACAAAAAAAGCAAATAGCAAGGTCATGAAGTCAGCGTAGGACACAAGCCAACGCTCATGATTATCGGGTTCTTCTTCATATTTTTTACGGGCCATAGCACCAATCCCGTTCAACTTTTAGATTTGTGATTTGACAGACGTTCTTCAACAATGCGCGGACTGTCCCCTTGTGCAATGCTAAAGAAAATATCCGCCAGCATCTCACGACGAACAACTTCTTTTGACACAATCTCTTTGAGTTTGTTCGCAACTGGCAAAAAAAACAAATTAGCCAACCCGACCCCATAAATGGTGGCCACAAAAGCAACAGCGATTCCTCCCCCCAGTTTATTCGGATCGCTCAAATTTTCCATTACATGAATCAATCCTAGAACCGCACCCAAAATTCCAATTGTCGGTGAATACCCACCCGCTGCATCCCAAATCTTAATGGCTTGGCGCTGTTCCATTTCATAAAATGAAATATCAACATCTAATACTTCCCGTAGACGCTCAGGATCAATTCCGTCAACAACCAACTTCAAACCCTTTTCAATAAAAGGATCTTTCACGGTATCAATATAACGTTCAAGACTCAAAAACCCCTCACGCCGAGCGACGACACTCCACACAAGCGCATCTTGTACATTTTTTCGACTTTTATCTTCTGGCATCAACACGATCCATTTAAGCATCTGAACACCGCGAATAAATGTCGGCATTCGGCTTTGCAGTAACACTGCACCGATCGTACTGACCACGACGATAACAAACGCCGCAGGTTGTAATAAAGATGAAAGGTGACCGCCTTCTAGGACTTGCCCAGAGAGAATGCCAACCACAACCAATACAATCCCAATTAAGCTAGCCCGGTCCACGCCCGCTCCCTTAATGATGCACGTAACCGGGCGACAGCCTGGCTATGTAGTTGAGAAACGCGTGATTCGGAAACGCCCATCACCGCGCCAATTTCTTTCAAATTCAATTCCTGCTCGTAGTACAAACCCATTAACAATTTTTCGCGCTCAGGCAAACTGTTAATTGCGTGAACCACAGCATCACGAAAGTCGCCATGCAATAAGTCTTGCAGTGGATCACCAGAACGTTCATCAGTACAAAAGTGATCAAGAAAATGCTCTTTTGTATCTGCATCATGAAAATCTTCGTAGTACAGCAATTGATGCCCGCCACTTTCGCCAAGTAGCTCTTGATAGTCAATTAAACTGAGTTTGAGATGCTTTGCCAACTCAGTTTCCATCGGAGGGCGCCCCAATTTTTGCTGAAGCTCATTGATTGCATTCTCAATCTTCCGCATATTTTGGCGTACACCGCGAGGCAACCAATCACTACTTCGCAATTCATCCAACATCGCACCGCGAATCCGTTGAATTGCATAGGTTTCAAATTGCGCTCCGTGATTATCTTCGTAGCGATTGACTGCATCAAGTAAACCTATCATTCCCGCTTGTACCAAGTCATCAACTTCAACACTGGGTGGCAGACGTGCTTTCAATTGATAAGCCAATCTTTTCACAAGAGGCGCATGCTCAGTGAGAATTGAATTTTTATCGGATTTACCACTCGCTGTGTACATAAAATATTTCGTTGTTTTCTTTGATTCTTACGCAAAAGAAGCTAATGCGAGACTGTTTCAAATCGTAAACCTTGGCTCGCTTTTGATACGATTTTTTCAGCCATTCGTACAAATGCATTCGACGCTTTTGAAAACGGAAAAGCGTCAATCACCGCACGTCCAAGTTCCGTTGCTCGCGTCAAATGTACATCAATCGGTACATATCCAACTAGCTGCAGTTCGACTGCCAAATAACGCCTTGCTGTCATCGATAGATTCGCAAATACGCGCTGCGCCTGATCCGTATCGACACCTGATACAACGATACCGTAGGTGCGCCGGCCCAATTTGTTATTCAATCGTTTTATCAAACTATATGCTTGAGTAATCGTTTCAGGATTAGCAGACACTTGTATAATCAACTCACTTTCCTCGAATGAGGAAATCAAGAACGTGTCATCCGAATTCAAATTGCAATCGACAACAACCAGATCAGAACGACTGGCGGCCAAATCAAATACCTTCGCCAACTCCCTATTTCCCATAGATTGTCGTGCGGCGGAGTGATTAGCTCCTTGCGTAATTCGCGTTATTGATAGACCCGGCGACACTTCCTTAATTACAGCGTCCATTGTACGCTGTTGTCGCGCGACCTCCAACAATGACTGATCGGCATTCAAATTTAACCAAGCGCTCAGACTAGATGAACTTGGCTTTGCATCGACTAGCAAGATCTTCTTACCTTGTTGTGCAAATGTGGCGGCGAGATTAATTAACATCCCATTGCGCTCAGAATCGGGCAATGCAGAGAGAAATGTCAACACGCGTAACTTTGGCATATCCAGCATGCGCCGTAGCCCTTCCGCTTGGTCATATTTAAGCAAAATTAGCCTCCATATTTCCCGAAATGTTTGCATGCGTATTCATCTGCATGTTGGATATGATCAACGGAAGTTCCTCATTCTGAAATTTATACGCAGAAGTTTCGCGCTTCAATTTAAAGGCTCGATCGACCAAATACTGCTTGCTTGCCAAATGCAAATCTTCAGGAACCCGTTGACCGCTTGCCACATAATAAAGATTTAACTTTTGACGAATCGCTATATCGAGTGCACCACCAATTGTTGCAGCTTCATCCAACTTCGTTAATATACATCCAGATAAACCTCCACCCTGATAAGCCCGAACTACTTCACTTAAGGTCTCCCCTGTCGACGTTGCGTTTAAGCACAACAGACGTTTTACGTCGACACCTGCGCCAGACAACATCGCTACTTGTTGGGTGACCATTTTGTCACGCTGACTGACACCAACGGTATCGATAAGTACCGTATGTTTATTCTTTAACTCGGACAAGGCAATTTTCAAATCAGATTCATCTTTGACAGAATGAACCATCACTCCCAAAATCTTTCCGTAAATGCGGAGCTGTTCATATCCTCCAATACGATAGCCATCGGTCGTAATCAACGCCAATTTTGATGGGCCATGGCGCATCACGCAGCGAGCAGCGAGCTTTGCTGTTGTCGTGGTTTTCCCAACGCCAGTGGGACCAACTAATGCATAAACACCGCCTTGCTCAAGGATTTCATTTTCGTTACTGATAGTGGAAAGATTTCGAACAAGTATCGATTTAATCCATTCGAGACCTGCTTCTGACGTCTCAAATTCGGGCATTTTTTCAATTAAATGACGCGACAAACTAGCACTCAATCCGGTCGCGAGCATTTCACGCATCACGTCTGCTTTGTATGGTGCTTTTTGTTGTGTTGTGAGCCAAGTCATTTCTGACATTTTACTCTCTAACATACTGCGCATTGATCGGATCTCATTCATCATCAACGCGACCTCTGCCTGACTTGGCAAGTCTTCGTCTTTTGCTTTAATTGGCGATACAGACGTCGAAGAATTATGCATACCCGCTCGCGGATTGAACTGCATCTGTTGCTCGATCTTTTGGCTCGGCTCGACCGGAGGAACCATTTGTGTCAAAGCCTCATCATTCATGGCCAGAATTTCAACCTGACCATCAATATTACGATTCGATAAGATAACAGCATTCTCACCCAACATTGCACGTACTTTTTTTAGTGCCTCACGCGAACTGGGTGCGATAAATTTTCTGACGTTCATGATTGCCCTCCTACTAGGCTTGTAACTCTTATTGTTTTCGTTTCAGGAAGCTCTGCATGTGATAAGACTTTCACCTGCGGCAAAGTACGCCGTAAAAATCTAGCCATGAGTACACGCAATGGTCCAGGAACAAGTAAAACCGGAGTCAACCCCAACTGTTGTTGATGTTGCGCGGCAATCTCTGTTTGCATCGCCAAAGTATCCGCTAAACCTGGCTCCATACTTGCCCCATCAGCACCGTGCCCCTGCAAAGTTTGCATCAACAATCTCTCTAATTTATTATCGAGTGTCATCACAGACAATTCATTTCCGTTCGGGAAAATTTGTTGCACAATCGCCCGCCCCAATGCAATCCTAACTTGCGCGGTTAATTCAGTTGGATCTTGCGTATGCACTCCGAATTCAGTGAGTGTCTCAACTATTGTGCGCATATCGCGGATATGTACACCTTCAATCAATAGATTTTGCAGAACTTTTTGTATGACGGATAAGGGCAATAAACGAGGGGTTAAGTCTTCAACCAACTTCGGAGATTCTTTCCCGATATGATCTAACAACTGTTGTACCTCATGGCGCCCCAAGAGCTCGGCTGCATTTGATGTAATTAAATGATTCAAGTGCGTCGCGATCACCGTGCCTGCATCAACCACGGTGTAGCCCATTGCTTGCGCTTGATCACGGACAGCAGCATCGATCCAAACGGCAGGTAAACCAAATGCTGGATCGGTCGTAGGAATGCCAGGTAAAGTCCCCGTCACCATGCCTGGATCAATCGCTAAAAATTGCCCCATATTCGCATCGCCAGTACCAATCTCTACACCTTTCAATGCGATTCTGTAAGAGCCTGGCTTTAACTCTAAATTGTCACGAATATGAACTGGCGGTGAAAGAAAACCAATATCTTGGGCGAATTTCTTTCGAATGCCTTTGATTCTTCGTAATAACTCACCGCCTTGGTTTTTATCAACCAATGGAATTAAGCGATACCCAACTTCTAAGCCAAGCGTATCCACCGGTAAGATATCCTGCCAAGTTGCCTCTTCCATTTCAGGAGCTTGGGGAATATTTGATGCCGCAGCAGCCGCAGCTTCATCGACAATCGGCGTCGCATCGATACGTTTCTTAAGCAAATAGCCCGCTCCAGCAAGCGTACTGGCCAGCAAAATAAAAACAAAATTAGGCATGCCGGGAATCAGTCCGAGACTGCCAATAATCGCAGCGGTGATATACATCACTTGCGGCTTTGCAAATAACTGGCTGATGAATTGATTGCCGATGTCTTGTTCACTCGCGACTCGCGAGACGACAATACCAGCAGCTGTAGAAATGATTAGCGATGGAATTTGTGCAACGAGTCCATCACCAATTGCAAGCAACGCATAGATCTTGGATGCAGCGGAGAAATCTAAATCATGCTGAACCATCCCAACTATTAGGCCACCGACGACGTTAATGATCGTCACCATGATACCGGCAACAGCATCTCCTTTTACGTATTTACTCGCACCATCCATTGCGCCATAAAATTCGGCTTCTTGCGCGACCTCTGTGCGACGGCGACGCGCTTCTTGCTCGGCAATTAAACCAGCATTTAGATCGGCATCGATCGCCATCTGCTTGCCAGGCATCGCATCAAGTGCAAATCTCGCACCGACTTCCGCAATCCGCCCCGCACCTTTTGTTACAACGGAAAAATTAATGATAGTCAAAATCACAAATACGACGATACCAACCGCATAATTCCCACCAATTAAGAAATGACCAAATGCTTCAATTACTTTCCCCGCTGCGTCAGGCCCAGTATGCCCTTCCGTCAACACCACACGTGTCGATGCAACATTCAAGGAAAGGCGCAGCATTGTACTTACTAACAAAACCGTCGGAAAAACCATGAAATCGAGTGGCTTAACCGTGTACAAACTTGTCAACAATACGATGATCGACAGCGCGATATTAAAACTAAAGAAAATATCGAGAGCGAACGGTGGCAGTGGCAAAATCATCATCGCCAACATCATGACAATGAGAATCGGCCCCGCCAGCGCTTTCGTGCCCATTGCTGCTAACCATGGAGGGAGTTTGATTGAATTCATACGTTCGCTCCAACTTCATTTGACAATGGATCTAATCCATTCGGTACTTGAATATTTCTTGGCTCCATTGGCTGTACGCCACCAGTCTTGCGGTAGGTACGAAGCTGAAATACATAAGCGAGAATCTCCGCAACTGCGGAGTAAAGTGCTTCAGGTATCTCATCACCTAATTCAGTGTGTTTAAATAAAGCTCGAGCTAAAGGTGGCGCCTCCAAAATTGGCACGTTATTCTCTTTCGCTAGCTCTTTAATTTTTGCGGCAACGGCATCCGCACCTTTCGCGACAACACGCGGCGCACCGTTGCTTCCATCCGCGTATTTCAATGCAACAGAAAAGTGAGTCGGATTGGTCACAACAACATCTGCAGTCGGCACTTCTGACATCATCCTACGTCGCGCCATTTCTCTTTGTTGTTGACGGATTTTCGCTTTGATTTGTGGATTTCCGTTTGCCTCTTTTGACTCTTGAATAACCTCTTGATGTGTCATTTTCAGTTTCTCTGCATACGCCCACATTTGGTATGGTGCGTCTATCGCTGCGATTAAAACTAAACCTCCAACAATTGCTAAGAAACATACTCCCAACATATGCCCCAAATGAGAAATCGATTGATCCAGTGGTTCATATATCAAACCAAAAATTGCGTCTTTCTGGCGTGCCACGACCATCCAAGCAATCACACCGACAAGTATGGTCTTCAAGATCGCCTTAACCAGCTCGATACCAGCTCGAGAAGAAACCAGATTTCCAATCCCCGCAATAGGATCAAGTCGGGAAAATTTTGGTTCAATTGCCTTAAAACTAAACAACCATCCTCCTATCAACAATGGAGAACCAAGTGCTGCCAATAGAAATAGTCCAGCAATAGGGACAAAAGCCAGCAACACATCTTGAAGCGAGCCTACAATTTGCATCATCAAAAAATTCAGATCAAATGCAGCGCTCCGATCAAATGCGATGCTACGCGTCATGCTTTTTGCTAAATGCGCAAATAGGGAGTCCCCATAAAAGTACAGACCTCCCCCTGCAGCGAGCAACACTGTGCAAGTTGAGAGTTCTTTAGAACGTGGGACGTCCCCCTCTTCACGCGCTTTTTCGAGGCGCTGCGGCGATGCCGGTTCGGTTCGTTCTAGTCCACTGTCTTCTGCCATCTTCGATCCAATGCGTGCGCAATATGAAATATTTCCCTGAGGACAAATTATTCACGAAAATGAAGCGTCGATATCGAACGAATAGAGAGGAATATTCCCCCTAATTCATGAGTAAATGGTCAGAATCCAGAAACGGAGCCGCGACGGCGATCGAAAAACAAGGGATGGATCGAGCGGAATGGTAAAGGAGATGCGGATACATCCCCTTCGTAAAAGCAACGATAGATTAATCAGGCAATGAGAATACGCTGCTTAGGAAAGACAGAAAACAGCGTCTAGAAAAAGTCCAGGTTACGACATATTATGCGGCTGCGATATTCTTTGCCCAAACTAGAGCAGACAGATGTGCCTTATTAACATCTTGGGTTGAAATTTTTAAGGTTTCAGCCAAAGATGCAACCAACATACTGTTCAGTTCACATGCTTCTGCCAAAGCAAGGTAGGGCCCATAAATACCGCTACGAGAAACCAAAGCCTCAACGACAGGCTCAGGTAGTTGAATGGTCGTCAGCACTTCTTCCATCGGCAAACCTAATAGCCGATCAAGTAGTGAAAACATCCCGGCAACAAATAAATTTTCTGCCTCGGTCTTCGACATAAAAGGCTGACCGAGTATTTCCGCAAAGCGCCCACGAACAATCGCTGTTTCCAATAAAACAGGTGAATTACCACTCGTACTTGCCGTCGCTAATAGAAGCGACAACCAACGATAAAGTGGACTGTATCCTAAAATCGTGACAGCATGCTTTAATGATTGGACTTCTGTACGGAGGCCGAATCCAGCCGAATTAATATAACGAAGTAATTTATACGCCAAAGCGGCATCACGCTTAACGACCGTTTCCAACTGTTGGATGTCGGCATTTTTCCGTATCATTTCCATAAGTTGAAGAATCGTGGTTTGCGTCGTATTCAAACCTTTCTGCGCAATATTCGGACGTGGTGTCAAATGCAGTTTTCCAACAAAACTCGACAAACCCAACGCTGCACACGCATCAAAATCTTGCCAATTTCCGACATTTCTTGCCACCATTTGCACGTTCGACTGTTTCAACGCCGCATACATTTTGGCTTGAGCGGTTAAGTTGCTCGAGTCCAGTTGCACTTCAAAATGGGTAATCAAAGAAAAAAATGAACGTTCGAGCGCAGAAATATCGGCATTTTTCAAACATATTCCGAAGCCTAAGGCTCTTAACTCTTTAATCGCTGCTAACGAGATTTCGTCACCAAAATAACGCTTTGAAAAAATCAAAACGGTATTTTTAGGCGACAAATGGCGCAGCCCCTCTGCCTGCAATAATCCTGGAACTGCTTCCAAGAATATCAAGCTATCACCGAGTAAAAAACCCTTTTCAGTATCCTCGAGTTCTCTTGCCACAAACGACATCAGATCACTCAAGGCCGACGTATCAAGTTCAGCATTTTTCACATTATTTTGCCATGACAACTGAAATCCAATCACACGCTGAGACGGATCGAGCAGAGGTTCCCTGACAATGAACTTTACATCACTCATAAATTAAATTTGTAATTAAAAACCGAGGCTATCGAGTAAATCATCCACCTGTCCTTGATTCGAGACAATATCCGACTTACCCTCTGGATTGATCTGAGGTCCATTCAACAGACCATCTTGTTGGACACGTTTTACTTGTTCAGGCGAGTATTCAATCAACAATTGCACCAACTGTTGCTCAAGATTTTGAGCAAGTTCAGTCACTCGTCGTATCACTTGTCCAGTTAAATCTTGAAAGTCCTGTGCCATCATAATGTCCATTAGATGGGCTTTTGTTGCACGAGAATGTTCGTTCGCCAATTCTAAAAAAACAATGACCTCATCAAGCTCTGACTGAAAATCATCTTCATTAGGATTGCGTGCCTTAAGTTGTTGCATCGTGGAGCGCAACCGTTTTGCACCAACGTCAACCTCTTCTTGAAGAGGGATGGCAGCATCGGTCGCATTCAACACTCGCTGTGCTGCTTTCTCAGACATCTTAGCGACATAGTCCAAACGATCCCTAGCGTCAGGAATGTCTTCTGCTGCGCGCTCCAATAATTTGTCCAACCCAAGGCCGCGCAAACTATCATGCAGCAAGCGAGTCATATGTCCCACTCGCATCAACAATTCATCGTGCTGAGTCAATTCAACCTGATCGTTTCCCATTGCTGCTCCGCGATTTACTGAAAAAGTTTATGCAGGCTTACCTAACTTTTCAAAAATCTTTGACAACTTTTCATCAAGAGTCGCGGCAGTAAAAGGTTTTACCACATAACCATTCGCACCCGCCTGCGCGGCAGCAATAATGTTTTCCTTCTTCGCTTCTGCAGTCACCATTAAAACAGGAAGTTTTGCAAGCGCTGGATCGGCACGAATATGTTGCAACATAGTCAGACCATCCATGTTCGGCATATTCCAATCAGAAATTACGAAATCGAAATCTCCACTTTTTAACTTTGCAAGGCCAAGCGCTCCATCTTCGGCTTCATCGACGTTCGAGTATCCCAATTCTTTCAACAGATTACGCACAATACGGCGCATCGTCGAGAAATCGTCAACTACTAAAAATTTGAGGTTTTGATCAGCCATAACTTACTCCATAAAATCACAAGGACGGTATTCCACATTATCGGTTATATGAACATCTTTTGGTACGTCATTTACATCCATTACTACAAAACTTGCGTTATACACGCAACGCGCGGCTTCCGTGTTGATCCAAATAATGCAACACTCTTTGTGGCAAATCATTCAGAGGAACAATTTCATTGACCGCACCGACTGCGATCGCTTCCCGAGGCATACCGAATACTACACAACTTGCTTCATCTTGCGCAAAATTGTAAGCTCCGGCGTTTTTCATTTCCAGCATTCCCTCTGCGCCATCTTTCCCCATTCCCGTCAAAATAACGCCTACTGCATTCTTACCTGCAAATTTTGCGGCGGATCGGAATAGTACGTCCACTGAAGGGCGATGTCGATTTACTGGGGCTCCATCATTTAACTCTGTCACGTAATTGGCGCCACTGCGAGCGAGTAAGAGGTGAGAATGTCCAGGAGCGATATAGGCGTGCCCTGGCAAAATACGCTCTCCACCAACTGCCTCAGAAACCGAAATCTTACATAATCCATCTAGACGCTTTGCGAATGACTTTGTAAAGCCTTCTGGCATGTGCTGCGCAATAAGAACGCCGGGACAATCCGAAGGCATTTGCATTAAAAAATTCTTGATCGCTTCCGTTCCGCCAGTAGAGGCACCAACAATGATGAGCTTCTCGCTACTAACCAACGGATTGCGCATCGAGGGCAATACAGACACTACAGCATGTGCATGCGATTCTGTGATGTGGGTTCGGGCACGAATTTTCGCCTTTGCTGCAGCTCGAATCTTATCGGTAATAACATGTGCATATTCAAGCATTCCACTTTGAATAGACAACTTTGGCTTAGTGACAAAGTCGACTGCACCGAGCTCCAATGCTCGCATCGTGATTTCTGAACCACGCTCTGTAAGTGACGATACCATGATCACTGGCATGGGGCGCAAACGCATAAGCTTCTCAAGGAAATCGAGCCCATCCATTTTAGGCATTTCAACATCCAGTGTTAGAACGTCTGGGTTATGTTGTTTAATTAATTCGCGCGCAACAATTGGGTCGGGAGCAACGCCAACAACTTCCATATCACTCTCTTCACGAATAATTTCGCTTAAGATACTTCGTATCAATGCAGAATCATCAATGATTAATACTTTAATTTTCATGCTGCCCTCACGCTACCACGCTTTGTCTAATTGCCTTTTTCAGGACGGGAATATCATCTGCATTAAAACAGATCCACATCACCACCCACTGGTGCACTTTTCAATCGGCTAGCGTAATCCAATTCACGTTTCTTCAAGGTATCGTTATGTTCAACTTTCAGTTTTTTAACCAAGACTTTACCTGTACGTGGAAAGAAATAAACTTTTCGGGGATAGATATCATTGAGATCTTCGGCGATTACACGCATTCTCTCCATACGTAGATAATCGAGAACAAACTTAGCGTTTCTTTCCCCGACATTTATGGCCGTGAAGCCACGCAAAACGTTTCCGCCACCAAACACTTTTGCTTCCATATTTTCGCGTTTTGCACCCGCCTTAAGCAATTCATTAATTAGCACCTCCATTGCATAAGTTCCGTAGCGCATTGAAGCCGAAACAGGATTTTCTGAGTTCTCACCACCATCTGGCAGCATAAAGTGATTCATTCCCCCTACACCTGAAACTCGATCTCGAATGCACGCTGAAACACATGAACCCAACACAGTGACAATCAGCATATCTTTACCAGTAAAGTAAAACTCTCCAGGTAAAATTTTTGCCGCATCACAATCAAAAGTGCGATCATAATAAACGTTAGTGGCAAAGTGTTCTTCACTAAACTGACTCATGGATCACCCTTTATTTAACTCGTAAGCGCTTGACTTCTTACGTTTATCGTCTTGTCCAGCAAGTACATAGACAGTTTTTCCACGCAACTTAAAATCATCCGATACATACAGGAAATTTTCGGAGTGACCTGCAAATAACAGTCCGTCTGATTTCAATAAAGGCACGAATTTCTTCAAAATACTCGATTGCGTGGGTTTATCGAAATAAATCATGACATTTCTGCAGAAAATAGCATCGAATTCTCCACTCAAATTCCAATGGTTATCGAGCAAATTCAAAGGTTCAAAACTAATCAAATCGCGTATTTCTGGGCGTACCAAAACTGTGCCCTCGTTTTTGCCGCGACCGCGCAAAAAATACTTCCTTAACAATTCACTCGACATTTTTTCTGTTCGATCGGCGTTATATACACCTCTGGCAGCAATTGCCAACACATTCGTGTCGATATCAGTCGCGATAATTTCTAAATTAGGCTTTAGTGTACCTAGGGCCTCGCAAACGCACATTGCAATCGAGTAGGGTTCCTCTCCAGTCGAACTCGCGGAACACCAAACTCGAAGGTGCCCATGTTTATTTTTAACATGCTCTGCCAAGATTGGAAAATGGTGTTCTTCACGAAAAAATGAGGTCAAATTGGTCGTGAGTGCGTTCGTAAAAGCTTCCCACTCTCCGCTATCACTCTCACGCTCCAACATATCTAGGTATGTCGCAAAAGAAACGATCCCAGTGGCACGCAGTCTTCTCGCCAAACGACTGTAAACCATTTCCTGCTTACTGTCCGACAAAGAAATCCCTGCACGTTGGTAAATCAAACCTCTTACTCGATCAAAGTCACGATTATTGAACGCGAATTCTTTTTCTCCATCTGATCGATCTGCTGGCTTCGCCATTACCTCGTCCTGTCCGTCAAATATCAATGATATGATTTTTAATTTTTGCTTCTACTCATTTCTTGTACTACTCGGCATGATCTAACAACCCCATTTCGGGACTCGACATGAGCTTCTCAATATCAACCAAAATCAGCATTCGTTCTTCAAGTGTTCCCAATCCAATCAAGAAGTCATCATTGAAAGTTGTATTCATTTCCGGCGCGGGACGCACTTGTTCTGGCAGCAAAGTCATCACATCAGAAACACTGTCTACGACCATTCCAACAACCCTAGTTCCAATGTTAAGAATGATTACGACAGTTAATTGATCGTAAGTTGGCGTACCTAAATTAAACTTGATGCGCATATCAACAATCGGCACAATAATTCCGCGCAAATTAATCACGCCTTTCAGAAAATCGGGCGCATTTGCAATCCTAGTGACCGCCTCATACCCGCGAATTTCTTGCACCTTCAGAATATCGATACCGTACTCTTCACTTCCTAAGGTAAACGCAAGAAATTCGTGGGTCGTCAAATCGCCCTCTTGCGAATCTGCTTTTTTTGTTAACCCATCAGAGCTTTGTATCATGATCTATTCCTTTTAATGCAATTTGTTTCAAAACCTAACGCACTGAGCGCAAAATGGCCGCGACATCCAAAATGAACGAGACTCCTCCGTCACCGAGTATCGTGGCACCCGAAATACCAGGTATCTTTCGATAATTTGATTCGATATTTTTCACCACAACTTGCTGCTGCCCAACAAGATCATCAACAAACAACGCTGCCTTTTTGCCATCCACCTCAACAATTACCGTAATACCATTCGCAGGATCTGTATGCTTAGGCTGTATATTGAATGTTTCAAACAAGGGAATTAGTGGCAAGTATTCTTGACGTATTTTGATAACACGTCCTTTGCCGTTGATCTCTTTGATATCCTCGTGTTGTGGCTGCAAAGACTCAACAACGAAGCCCAAAGGTAAAATATAAATTTCTTCTCCGACTTTGATCGACATCCCATCCAAAATTGCAAGCGTCAAAGGCAAGGAAATCGTGATGGTAGTACCAAATCCTTTCGCAGAACGGATATCGACCACTCCGCCCATTTGGGTGATGTTTCTTTTCACAACATCCATTCCCACGCCGCGCCCAGAGACGTCGGTGACCACTTCAGCCGTCGAAAAACCTGGCGCAAAAATCAATTGCCAGACATCTGCATCTGACATCGAATCTGACACCACCAAGCCGTTTTGCTTTGCTTTGGAAAGAATTCGCTCACGGTTTAATCCACCACCGTCATCACAAACTTCGATTACGATATTGCCACCTTGATGTACCGCCGAAAGAGACAGCTTGCCCGATTCACTCTTGCCATTTTCAAGTCGAGTCGCTGGCATTTCAATACCATGATCAATGCTGTTTCGAACTAAATGCGTCAAAGGATCAACAATACGTTCGATCAATCCCTTATCTAATTCTGTTGATGCACCGTAGGTGACAAATTCAACTTTCTTTCCGAGTTTGTGCGCTAAATCCCGAACCATGCGTGGAAATCTCGAAAAGACATAATCCATTGGCATCATACGAATCGACATCACCGCTTCTTGCAAATCGCGCGTATTTCTCGTCAAGTGTGCCACGCTGCTTAACAATCTTTCATTCGATACAGGATCCAAATCTTGAGTGCGCTGAGTCAACATTGCTTGCGTTATGACTAATTCACCAATCAAGTTGATGATCTGATCGACTTTTTCAATGCCGACTCGAATCGTTGACGACTCTTGTGTCGCTGCATGCTTTTCAGCCTCTTTTTTGGGCTGAGCTTTTGCAGCATTAACTAAATTTTCTTGGGCTTGACGTTTTTCCTCTTCAGCCTTTAAGGCTGCCGCCTGCTCCGCCTTTTCATCAGGGGGAAACATCGCATCAAGGGGCTCGAAAAAACCATATCCAAGTTCATCTTCACTAGGCTGATGCTTTGCACTTTCGATCGGTACCTCGACACTTTCAATCTTCATTTTGTCAGCATCAACAATAAATGAACAAACGGCCACAATATCATCCTCGGAACCATTCGTATGCAAGACAATCAGGTCTTGGTTATCCGCATTTTTTTCACTCAATGCCCTACCCAATAGTCCTAATTCTGAAATCAATAACGTCAAATCCGCTTCTTTAACCTCTTTGAAGGTCACCTTAAAACAATGATGATACTTTTCCTGAACTTCCTCACTTCGGCTAATATGGGCAATGCTTGGCGCAGCACTTGCTTTCGGAACCAAATCATCCTGTACGAATGATTGCAATAACATGCGAACATCTCCGACTGCATCCAAATCAACTTCAGTTCCTAACCGATGTCCATCCAGCTGCATTTTCAAAATATCTTTCGCAGCTAAGAACGCATCTACATGGTCCGATGTCAGATGCATTTCGCCTTTGCGAATTTTATCGAGCAGTGATTCGAGAATATGTGTGACCTCGGTCATATCGGTCAGGCCAAATGTGGACGCGCCACCTTTTATTGAATGCGCTGCACGAAAGATAGCGTTCAGATCTTCAGGATCTGGGGACGAAATATCAACACCTAATAATAACTTCTCCTTTTCAGCAAGAAGTTCCTCAGCCTCATCAAAAAAAACCTGAAAAAACTGACTCATGTCAATCGTCATTATTTCACCCCATTATCGACGCTATTAACTGGCAATATAAACGGCACTTTAACCAATTACTTTTTTCACGACCTCGGTTAATTTTTGCGGATCAAATGGCTTGACTAGCCAACCATTCGCACCAGCAGCACGTCCCTTTGCTTTCATGTCATCACTAGATTCTGTTGTAAGCATCAAAATTGGCACACGTTGATACGTTGACAAAGCACGCAACGACTTAATCAAAGTCAGCCCATCCATACGAGGCATATTCTGGTCGGTCAAAACAAGATCAACAACTTGATTCTTGGCTTTTTCAAGACCATCTTGACCATCAACAGCTTCTATGACTTGATATCCAGCAGCTTTTAAACTAAATGCCACCATTTGACGCAGTGATCCTGAATCATCCACCGCTAAAATTGTTTTGGCCATCATTACTCCATTCAGAAAAATCGAGAAAAATTCTCAGCTCAATCCATCACTAAAATAATTCAATATCACCACTATCCAAATGCTGTTGATTCACAGTCCTTCGGAGAAGACTCTTTAATTCCTTACTTTGTTGTTCTAATTTTTCGGTGATTTCATTAAGCACTTGTGCAATTTCATCTGTACCGCCATCAGCAGGGATTACATTTCCAACCATATCGAGTGTTGAGAGTAATTCACGCAAACCGGCGCTTCTTTGCACGGTGCGCGAAATCAACTGACTTGTCAGATCTTGAAACTGAAGGCTTGTAACAGCTCTATTAATATGCAAACCAATATCAGACTGAATTTTAGCCAATTGATCGACATTGTCTTTCGGGACTAATCCAGTGTTCACCAATTGCAGAATCTGCGCTTCTTGCGATGTGATTGAAGCATGCAAATCGAGAAAGCTTTCCCCTAGCTTCTCTATTGCTTCCGCCAATAACAAAGTGGTTTGCACCAAATCAGTTTCCACTTCGAGTAAATGCGCGACACCATGATCTGAAACTCCAGAGAGGAGCTGTTTAACTTGCGAACCCAAGTTTTTTTTCTTCGACATCTTTAGCGTCCCATTCTGCAAACTAGTTGTTGCACTTTCTGATGCGATTAATGAGCGAAATTATTTTTTCGTTCCTACAGGCACTTCAATGGACTTGCCTTGATCCACCTCCCCCCCATCTTGGGAGGCAGACAACTCAGCTTTCTTATTCATCACGATGATGCTAATTCGTCGGTTAATAGGATTTAGCGGATCCTCTTTATCAAATAAGACTGAAGAAGATAAACCAACGATTTTTAACACTTTCGTTTCATCCATACCACCATAAACCAACTCTCGTCGCGACGCATTTGCTCGGTCTGCAGACAATTCCCAGTTACTGTAACCTTTCTCACCATTTCCATAAGGCGCAGCGTCGGTATGACCGGACAAACTGATTTTATTTGGAACATCATTCAATGCTAAGCCAATCTCGTGCAAAATTTCTTTTGTATATGGTTGTAAATCTGCTTTTGCCGAAGCAAACATCGGTCGATTTTTCTCATCAACCATTTGAATTCTCAAGCCCTCCGAAGTAATATCCAAAAGAAGCTGTTTCTTAAATTGTTTTAGCACTCCGTTCGATTCAATCGCAGCCTCAATCTTTTCTTTTAGGCCTTTTAGTCGCTCTGCATCGACTTTCGCCAAAGCAGCTTCCGCTGCTTGCAGATTGTATGTTTTCTTAGCTGCCTCGATATCACCTTTTTTTGTCTGACCTTCGCGCAAGGACAAATCTTTGCCCCCACCCTTAATCACGCTAGAACTATCACCGCTACCATCGCCACCCGACATTGCCACCTTCAGAGGAGTCTGAAAATACTCAGCAATACCTTGCAAATTACCTTTCGCAGTCGAGCCTAGTAACCACATCAATAGAAAAAAAGCCATCATCGCAGTCACAAAATCCGCATAAGCGATCTTCCAAGCACCACCGTGATGCCCTCCTGCGACCTTCTTAATTCGCTTAACTATAATCGGACGTAGTTCTTCATTAGCCATATCAAGCTATTAATTTATTATTTTGATTTAGATTGTTTAATATGTTCTTCCAACTCGGAAAAAGTTGGACGCTCGGTTGAATACAAAACTTTTCGACCAAACTCCACAGATAGGGCTGGAGCATATCCATTTAAACTCGCAAGCAATGTCACCTTTACGCATTGAAATGTTTTGGACGATTCCTCGAGTTTCTGCTCGAGTAGGCTCGAGATAGGTCCGACAAAACCATATGCAAGCAGAATACCTAAAAAGGTACCGACAAGCGCTTTTGCGATCAAAATACCCAACTCTGCAGGCGGGATACCTACCGATTCCATAGTATGGACAACACCCATCACCGCAGCAACGATACCAAACGCTGGCAAACCATCACCCAATTTCGCCATAAAATGCGCTGGCATCGCCCCCTCATGATGATGCGTTTCCAACTCATTATCCATCAAATTTTCGATCTGGAAAGCATCCATATTTCCGGACACCATTAAACGCAAATAATCACCTAAGAACTCCATTAGGTGATGATCAGAAACTACCAAAGTGTACTTACTAAATAAAGGACTCTCTTCGGGTTTTTCAATATCTCCCTCAATTGACATCAAGCCTTCTTTTCGAATTTTAGTCAACACATCAAACAACATCGTCATTAATTCCATATACATCGCTTTGTTGTATTTGGAACCTTTAAAGATAGTCGGCAGTGCCTTGAGCGATGCCTTAATTGTCTTTGAATTATTCCCGACCAGAGAAGCACCTACTGCCGCACCACCGATCATCAGCAGTTCGATTGGCTGAAATAGAACAGCCATATGTCCGCCAGCCAAAATAAATCCGCCAAATACGGAACCACAAACAACGATGTAACCCACTATAACTAACACGAGTTAGACTCCTTAAACAGATTGACTCGAAACTTGCGGCTTCAAGATACATCTGAAGAATACCAGCGATCTCATAACATTAGGCAACATTTTCTAAAATATTGCCCAAAAAATATATTTTTGTTGTTTCAATATATATGCCAACCGTATAAATACTTGTCACTATTATCTATACATATAGAAATATCAGGTTGAACATCTGGAACAATAAACTCAAAACTCAAAAATAAACTCCCGTTTCGCATTTCAGATTTCACACGATCCCAAACTGCTGGCATCGCCGCCGGAGAAAGATAGCAAAAAACAACATCAAACTCTCTGAAATTGACGTTATAAAAGTTTCCCAATATAAACTTTGCGCGAGATCGAGCAGCAATCGCATGGATACGACTAATTAACCAAGGCAATGGTGCAATTTCAATACCAACGACTGTGGCAAATGGAAGTTCCCTAGCTAACGAAATTGCCAATCCCCCCATGCCACTACCGATATCAATCACCTTTATTTCTTTATCACTTTGGATGAGGCGAACCAATGGCAAAATCAACGAAGATTTGGACGGATAGTAAGGAACTTGGGTTCGAAAAGTCGACCAAAAAATTGCAACTAATAACGAAGCGATCGCTAGGTAAATCGATGGAGGGATGTCTTGAAAAAAACAAAAATAAGCGAGCAATGGAAAGCCAAACTGTATCGGCACCCACCACCAGTCAAATTTAAATACTAACGCCAAGAAAGCGGCTAGCCCTGCGTGCGCCAGCAAAATGGTTAGCCCAGAAAAAGATAATCCCAAGCTCTTTGAAATAACGATAAAACATGCCAGTGAAAACAGCAAAGAACCCAATTGCAAGAATAATGATTTAACTCCAATTGAATACTTCAAGATTTCCACCCAGATATGATTTCACTTGCAAAATCATAACATTTTCTATGGCGAAAAAAATGTCAAAAAGAGTTAATTCAGGAGTCGCTCAGGCTCCGTTGCTCTTTGCTTCTTCGTCTTCCCCGCACGCGATGGTACGTGACATAATCCACACGCATAATGATCGTGCAGATCAAGGGTGTGCCCGACAAATTGACCACCGCAACACTCACATTTCACAAAAGATAGCATATTACCTTCAAAAAAACGTACGAGCGTCCAAGCACGTGTGAGTGATAATACTGGTTCATCCCCGTCCGGCGTGGGCATCTGCTCTTGATAAAGCTTATAAGCCTTCACAACGGCATGAATTCCATCAATTCCGGCATGCTCCCGTAAGTACTTAAAGATATTCATGAACAAAGAAGAATGGATATTCGGCTGCCATGTCACAAACCAGTCAGTCGAAAAAGGCAACATACCTTTCGGCGGTGAAACGCCTTTTAACTCTTTATAAATTTTCAAGAGGCGCTCTCTAGACAATGAGGTTTCTGACTCCAACAACTGCAATCTTGCACCCAAATTGACCAAATCCACTGCTAATTGAATTTCATTAGCTTCATTTACAATACTTTTCGTTGCCATTTTACCTCTCCCTATTTTGCAAAGTTCGACTCGAAAAATTTATGCTATTTCTTCGACCTTTTGACCCGCCATCAGAATAGCGGCATGGGAGTGAGCGAGGCTGCGCTCCTTGTTGTAGTTGGTGAGCATGCAAAGAATTGAGCTATCTTCGAAACGGAATCGGGCGAGCATCATATTGGAACCCGCCAACTTCAATATCTGGGCATTATTCATTCCTTCGATCAAATCGGCAATTTCTTTGCTAATCCCCAAGCGAAATATTGCAGTCGCTTTATCTGAACGAATCATTTGCTGCGCCAACATTAAGTAGCTCAAGTTTGCATCACGAATCTCAGCCATCATATCATTTGGTGTCATTTTTCACTCCCACTTATTTGCCCTAGCGAAATGTGTTGCCAGTGAGATAGATTGTGAGACCTCAAGAAATTTGCTTGTATCGGCAGAACGCTGGAAATTTTCACGGAAAAACAGGAAAAATCCAGTAGGAAAAAATCCTACACTGGATTATTTTTGACAGATCATTATTTTTATAATAATGACTTAATTTTGAAGTTAAATTTAAAAACTAAGGGCAGGTAGCTTTTAAATTCAAATAAATCAAAGACTTAACGAATATTTCAATGAGATTTCTCAATCTCCTAAAACATTAACGGCCAACATTTGCAAAACTTTAGGGTTGAAGCAAAATATTTTTAATCTTTTTTTCCTACAGCCGCTGAGAGTTTTAACGGCAAAAAAAAACGCCACTTTAGGGTGGCGATCAAAAAAAAATATCGGTTCTTGTTGGTTTTCTGTCGAAATCACGAGGCTAAAGTAGCAACACGGTATTTACAAGGCTCTCAAACCCATCACAGGAAAACATGCTTTACTATTGATTACTTCATCCATTTTGCCAAATGCAATTGCCTTGAGATGCCTTGCTAATATCATTCAAAATCAATTCATGACTCTCCAATTCTTGTTGAGATGCGGTAATTAATTTCACTTCAAAATCGAACTCTACCTCATCGCTTACATCGACGTCCGGCTTAGCCTCCACTTCCTCTATTTCAATACTAAAACTATTTTGCCCACGTGACATTGCCAAAAACACGTCGGCGAGTAGCTCTGCATCTAATAATGCACCGTGCAATTTCCTGTGTGCATTTGAAATTTCATATCGATCACATAGCGCATCTAATGAATTTCTCTTTCCAGGGTGCAATTCTTTTGCTTGAGCCAAAGTATCGACGACACCCTCAACAATCGATTCCACCTTAGGATATTCAAGTCTTTCAAATTCCGAATTCAAAAAGCCCATATCAAAAGGTGCATTATGAATGACCAATTCCGCGCCCTTCACATACTCGATAAATTCTTGAATAATTTGTGCAAAAATCGGTTTATCCCTCAGAAATTCCGTGGTCAAACCATGAACCGCAAGCGCCCCCTCTTCTGAGTCACGCTCAGGATTAATATAACGATGAAAATTATTCCCCGTTAGTTTGCGATTAATTAACTCTACACAACCAATTTCAATCACGCGATTCCCCATACGAGGATTTATCCCTGTCGTCTCGGTATCAAGAACAATTTGTCGAGTCATATTTACTTACTTTCACTATTTGCTGATGTTAGAATCGTGATCAGGGACCCAAATAAGCTGAATCAAATTAGGCACCAACAAGCCTGCTGCAAAATCTTTAGGCTCAGAAATAAACTCTGCGTCCATCCCTAATAATCCAACAAAAAAGAGTTTTTCCCCAACATAAATGCATGGAACCTGACCTCGTTGCCAAAAAGGTATTTTTGCACTTTGAAAATGACTTTTCAAATCCCGTGTGGGTCTTTTTCTTCCAAGTCGAAGGCGCTCGCCACCAGATCTACTACGAAAAACCAACTCTGATTTCTTCAAAACTTCGCGGCTAATGCCAGTATCGCTTGATCTAAAAATTAGATGGCCTCTAAACTGTGGAAAATACACCGTCTCATCGCCATTCCAAAGATACTTAAAATCAACGCGATCCTTCGACTGGAATTGCGTTTCAACGACGAAAATTCTATCTTGTGATCGATAAATGGAAAAATCGCCATGTTCAATCGTGACCCTAGCGTCTTCTCTCGCATTTAACAATTGTGAGAGAATTTCAACGGTTTTTGTGCTTGACGGTGGTTGGACTTGATTCAATGTTAGCCAATATCGAAATGCGTTAACCAATCGTTCGGTATTTAAACGGCGGAACCGATGCAAGTCGAGCTCATTGGTTTTAACCAGACACGCATCCACATCAAATTCTGCGAGTTGATTCAATAAAGTTTGGGCAGAGCGAACATGACCCGCCGTTCGAATTATCCGATTAGAGAAACCTGGAAAAATTCGTGCAATTTGAGGCATTACTAAATGCCGTAGAGCATTCCGGGTATATTCCAAATCACTATTTGATTCGTCGGTGATGAACACTTGCGATTTCGATTTCAAATAGGATTGCAGGTCGCTTTTTGATTCCGTTAGTAACGGTCGACAAATCGATACTTGGTCTGTTTGAAGTAGGTCAGGAGCGATATTCACCTCGTCCATACCGGTCAAACCTCGCAAACCAGTACCTCGAAAGAGCTGCATCAAAATAGTTTCAGCTTGATCTTCAAGGTGATGTGCAACCATCAAAAGATTCACAGTGTCTGCAAGACACATTTCACCAAGTGCTCGATATCTTTGCTTCCTTGCGGAGGCTTCAATTCCGTGCCCTTGATTATCGACCAAAACTCGCGTCGCCCGAAAGGGGACATTGAAAGTCTTACATTGTTTCTCGCAATGTTGTTGCCAATCATCTGAAAACTTGCTGATACCATGATTGACATGGTAAGCAAAGACGGGGACACTTTTTTTCTTTGCAAATTGTATCGTGAGATCTAACAAAACAGTCGAGTCAAGGCCCCCGCTATATGCAACCGCAAGTCTTGTCTCTTCGTTTTGATTTCTCAGTTGATGCTGGAGAATATCTGTTAATTTAAGTAAAAAACGCTCTTCTAATTCTCTTGCACTTTTTAAGTGCTCAGTTTTCATTCGGAGACTCGAGTTTCCTTAAATTTACCATAACTCATTAATTTTTCATGTCGATTTGCGAGCAGTTCTTTCGTTTTCATTCCTTGGAACTGGCGTAAAGTATCCGCCAAAGCTCGCTTTACAAGTGCACACATTTGCTTTGGATCGCGATGCGCGCCGCCGAGTGGCTCATTGATAATCTTATCGATCAAACCCATTGCTTTTAAGCGATTTGCCGTTAACCCTAAAGCTTCCGCTGCATCAGATGCTCGCTCAGAAGTCTTCCAAAGAATCGAAGCACATCCCTCGGGTGAAATCACGGAATAAGTTGCATACTGCAACATCAAGACCGCATCACCAACAGCTAATGCGAGAGCCCCGCCTGAGCCGCCCTCACCGATTATCGTCGCAATCAATGGCACCTTTAACTCCGCCATGACATACAAGTTGTGGCCAATCGCCTCAGATTGACCTCGCTCCTCAGCATCGATTCCAGGCCAAGCGCCAGTGGTATCAATAAAGGTAAACACGGGGATATCAAACTTCTCCGCTAATTTCATCAAACGCATCGCTTTACGGTACCCCTCAGGCTTAGGCATACCAAAATTCCGCATCGCCCGTTCTTTTGTATCGCGACCTTTTTGATGGCCTATGACCATGCAAGCCTGACCATTAAATCGAGCAAGTCCACCGACGATTGCCAAGTCATCCGCAAAAGCACGATCACCATGCAATTCATGAAAATCTGTAAAAATTTGAGAAATATAGTCAAGTGTATACGGACGTTGTGGGTGACGTGAAATTTGCGAAACTTGCCAAGGCGTCAATTTCGCATAAATATCTTTGGTCAACATTTGACTCTTCTGTGAGAGTCTATCAATTTCTTCCGAAATATCGACTGCAGAATCATCTTGAACAAAACGCAGCTCTTCAATTTTGGTCTCAAGCTCAGCAATAGATTGCTCGAATCCAAGAAATGTCGTTTTAGTCATCGTGTCCCCTTAAAAAATCTACACGCATTAATCAATAAGCTTGATTGTATCAAGTTAAATCGTTTTTTCATCTAAACTGCGCCACATGTACCAAGTGGCAACCGTCCGCCAAGGCTCCCAGTTCGCCGCAACCTCTCGTATATCAATACGAGAAACTGGCTCACCAGAAAAATAATTTTTGCTAATCCCAGTAATCAAGCCAGGATCATCTAAAGGCAGTATATTCGGACGCAACAAATTAAAAATCAAGAACATTTCGGCAGTCCAACGGCTAATCCCGCGAATCTGCGTTAGCTCCGCGATCACTGCCTCATCAGACATGTCAACCCAATTATCAACATGAACGCTACCATCCTTGAAGTGCCCAGCGAGATCCAAAATATAGTCTGTCTTTCGTTTTGAAAGGCCGCATGCCAACAAGCCTAACTTCCCTACACTTAGCACTTCTGCAGGTGACGACTTGGGACAGACACGTAGATACTTTTCCCAAAGTGCGTTAGCAGAAATTCCCGAAATTTGTTGACCAATAATCGAGCGAGTTAAAGTCGTGAACGAATCATCCCGGCCTAACAAATAAAGATCGCCAAATTGAGGAATTAATTTACGCAAAATGCGGTCGCGTTTCATCAACTCGGATTTTGCCTCTTCCCAATAATTTGGCACCTGTAAGTCGACATTACGGACACTCTTAACTTTATGCATACTTTTGTCTTCCGTAATACAAAAACACTACCAACTGATGCGCGGCAATTGAACGTCCAAGCATTAGCTAAAAGAAAACCGTCAATTTTACATTAACTGATGAACAAAGAGGCTAACTTTTGATGTTCACCAAAATAACACCAAGGATTTTAAGCAAAAAAAAATAGAAAATCACTTTTCCACCCAATAATTCAAAATCATTGCTTTCACTTCAATCTGAACTTCAGAAATGAAGACATTATTAATGTTGCGTCCGCGCAGGACGAACAAATTCTTAATCGGGAAGTAGAAAATTTCCATTTCAATGCTCGCAATGCCACTTTTTCGCCTCAATATAACAAGTTCTACAACGCGATCACAGGTTTATTTGTTAAGATTGCGCCTGACCTTCGAGCAACATAACAATGTGCCTGAATTCCCGATTTTGAGACAATCCTTTAGAAAAGACCCCACGTTAAATTATGCGACACTCACTTAAAACCGCATTCGCTGCAGTCGTATTTACTGTTGGCCTAACTCCAATGGCATTTGCGGACGATGCCAGTGATGCAACTAAATTATATAAAGCTGGACAATTGAACGAGGCCATCAAGAAAATCGATGCTGTGTTAGCTCAACGTCCGAAAGATGCGCAGATGCGCTTCTTGAAGGGTATTATCCTCACAGAACAAAACAAGTCAGCTGATGCTATCGTTGTCTTTAGCAAATTAACCGATGACTATCCAGAATTACCTGAGCCGTACAACAACCTTGCTGTTCTATATGCATCAAATGGTCAATATTTAAAAGCAAGCGCGGCACTCGAAATGGCAATACGCACCAATCCGACTTATGGCACAGCACATGAAAATTTAGGCGATGTGTACGCAAAATTGGCGAGCCAGTCCTATGACAAAGCATTGCAACTTGACTCTGCTAACTCGACTGCAAAACTGAAATTAAACTTGGTTAAAAATTTAATTGGTAACACCACTGGTGGCACCAATCCTAAAACAAGCACAACAAGTAATCCAGCGCCCATTGCAAATATTCCGAATACATCAACAGTAACGCCACCGCCACCGACCAAAGCTGTTGAACCAAAATTGCCGCAAGTCAGTCCGCAAAAGTCTGTCGCAGCGACCAATGAAAAAGACCAAGCCTTAAGCATGGTTGAAAGTTGGGCAAAAGCTTGGAGCAATCAAGACGTTCAAAAATACTTATCTTTTTATGCTAAAGATTTCCAAACCCCGAAAGGCGAGGCGCGAAGTATATGGGCCGAAGATCGTCGATCAAGAATTGAAGGGAAGGGAAAAATTGGTGTCAGAATAGACGATCCTACCATCAATGTAGATGGCAGCACAGCAACGATTAGATTCAAACAGTATTACTCATCAGATCGTTTATCTTCAACAAGTCGCAAGACCTTGATTTTAACTAAGCAAGATGGCAAATGGCTGATCAAGCAGGAGCGCTCGGGTAACTAATGCGTTCATTTTATCGTAGCAAAGCTCCAATTTACTGGTTAATTGGAGCAATTTCATTTCCTGTACTAAGCACTGTAACCATACTCTTGGCGAAGCCAAATGTAGCTTTTGCCAACAACAATCCCTCGAACAAGGTGGTCTTGCAGACTGGCGAACGCAGCGGACCCAACGCGGATTTGTTATTAATTGAAATCTATCGTTTTTTAGCAAATAACGAACTTGATAAAGCGCAAGCAAAAGTCGATGAATTATTGATTGCCTATCCTAATTTTCATTTAGGCCACTTGATTCGCGGTGATTTAATCGCAATGCGAGCGAGACCAATTGCTCGATTCGGAAACGTAAAAAATGCACCGCAAGACAAATTACGCGATCTGAATGATGAGGCAGTGGCACGCCTACGCGCTATAACTGAACGACCTAGCAAAGATCAAATCCCTAGCGTTTTATTGCAACTAAACGACGAACAACGTTACGCGTTGGTAATGGACGCCAAAAGAGCCCGTCTTTATTTATACGAGAACGTTGCTGGTGTTCCTAGTCTAGTTAGCGATTACTACGTCAGCCAAGGCAAACTCGGCATGGACAAATTTAAGGAGGGCGACCAACGCACTCCAGTAGGCGTCTACTATATTACAAACAGATTGCCCGGATCAAAGTTACCCGACTTCTACGGACCAGGCGCGCTCCCGCTCAACTATCCGAATGAATGGGACAAACTAAAAGGACGCGGCGGTTCTGGAATATGGTTACATGGCGTTCCATCAACAAATTACAGTAGAGCCCCTCTTGCATCCGACGGTTGCGTTGTACTCGCAAATCCGGATTTTTTAAAAATCGCTGCGACTGTTGACGTCGCAAAGACGCCAGTGATCATCACCGAAAAAATTGAATTTTTAAGCAAGGCTGCATGGCTTCTCGAAAAGCAGCAAGCGAGAATTCTGATTGAAAATTGGCAGCAAAGTTTCAATACGCAAAATCCTAACAGCATCTTACCGATTTACAGTAAAAATTTCAAAGGCATAAATAGTGAAGGTGCGAGTAGCTGGGTAAGTCGGCAAATACAGTCCCTAGGTTCAAGTATAAACGCATTCAAAGTACGAGAAATCTCACAATTTAAATACCCTGGCCGGGAAGAACTAATTGTCGCTAATTTTACGATCGACGTGCAAACAAACAAAGGACTTACTTCAAGCAAGCGTCGTCAGTACTGGGCAAAGGAGTCTGGATTATGGCGCATCGTCTACGAAGACAATAATCAGGTCGCGGGTATCAAAATAGAGCCTGAAGCAGTTCGTGAGATTGCGAAAGTTAACACGAGAGGAACACAAAGTACCGATGATAAATTCAAAACTCCCTCTAAAATTGTAGCGACCAACTCAAACACGATAAACACTGTTAAAGCGACGAACACCAAATCTAACGCAAAAGCGCAAGCAGAAGTGATGCAATCAGTGAATCGCTGGCTCAATGTCTGGAGCTCAAAAAATACAACTGCTTATCTCGCCCACTATGCGAAAGATTTTCAGACCCCAAACGGTGAGTCACGGAAGTCTTGGATGGAAGAACGGCGTGCAAGAATTGAGGGAAAGGGTAAGATTTCTGTGAAAATTGATACGCCAACAATTCAAATCGAAGGGAATCTAGCGACCGTGAAGTTTCGGCAGAATTATCAATCTGGCGCATTGGTTGCTAGCAGCAGAAAAACGCTAGTAATGGTTAAACAAGATGGTAAGTGGCTAATCAAACAAGAGAAAACCGGAAGTTAATTTAGACAAAGGAGTAACGTATGTTCATACAATTTCAACGTCGAGTCACCTTGATCGCAATCCTGTCTTGCGTTACTGCCATTTCAAATATTGCACATGCAGAGGAATTTCCACGCGTCAATATTAAAACGTCGGTCGGCGATATCGTCTTGGAACTTTACCCTGAAAAAGCACCAAAAACCGTCGAGAATTTTCTCAGATATGTCAAAAAGGGCCATTACAATAAAACGATTTTTCATCGAGTAATTGACAACTTTATGATACAGGGTGGTGGACTTGATGTCTCTATGCGTGAAAAGCCGACCGATAAGCCTGTTGTCTCGGAAGCAAAGATCGCATTTGAACATGAACTAAAAAATGACATCGGAACCATCGCGATGGCGAGAACAAATGACCCAAACTCTGCTCGAGCGCAGTTTTATATCAACGTGAACAACAACGACTTTCTGAATTATCAAGCACTCCCAGAAGGTGATCCAGTACAAATTATGAAAAATGGCGAACCGATCAGCTTACCCCGTGCCAGAGCACTTATTTTTGCCGCTGGGTATACGCCATTTGGAAAGGTCATCGAAGGTTGGGATGTTGTTGAGAAAATAAAAACTTCAGCAACTTCAGAGGTAAGTATTTACCAAAACGTTCCTGTTAAACCAGTCATTATTCTTTCTATCAAATTAGTAAAATAATCCAATTCCTTTTTCAGAGAGGTTCATTATGGCAGTAATACTGACAACCAATCTTGGTGCGATTAAACTTGAATTAAATGCGGACAAAGCACCCAAAACTGTAGCCAATTTTTTAGCTTATGCCGAATCAGGTCATTATGTTGGAACAATTTTCCATCGCGTTATTGCTGGGTTCATGATCCAAGGTGGTGGATTTGAGATTGGAATGAAACAAAAACCGACCAGCTCCCATGTCGAAAACGAAGCAAAGAATGGCTTGAAGAACATACGTTATAGCGTTGCAATGGCGAGAACAAGTGATCCTCATTCAGCTTCCGCACAATTCTTTATCAATACAACGAATAACGACTTCTTAGACTACCCAGGACAAGACGGTTGGGGTTACTGTGTGTTTGGCGAAGTCGTAGAAGGCAAGGAAATTGTCGATAAGATTTCACTTTCTAAAACAACGCGTTCAGGAATGTTCGCAGATGTTCCAGTTGAGAACATTGTGATAGAAGAAGTTGAAGTTGTCTAAGGCTGTTCCACACCGAGCTGACAGTATCTGACGAACATGATTCAATTTAACGATATGCCGAACACTTTCAACGAACGACAATCAAGGTTTCCTGCACTGTTCGTATCAGATGTTCACCTCAGTGAAAATTTACCGAGAACTACAGAGTTTTTTTTACATTTTTTAAAACAAAAAGCAAGTCAAGCCCAGCAACTTTTTTTGTTGGGTGATTTGTTTGAATATTGGGCAGGAGACGATGATGGCGCCTCACCCTATCATCAGATCATCATTCAAGCTCTCCGAAAACTAAGCGATAACGGTGTAAAGCTATATTGGATCGCTGGAAACCGCGATTTTTTGATTGGGAATCACTTTGCGCAAGAGGCTGGAGTTCATTTACTTCCGGATCCGACATTCATCACAATAGAAGGCAGAAAACTATTGCTGTCGCATGGTGATTCCTTGTGCACAGATGACCATGATTACATGACTTTTCGATCCATGGTTAGGGAAACGGCGTGGCAAAATCAATTTCTAACTTTGCCTCTAACCGAACGTAAAGCAATCATTGATACTATGCGTAGTACCAGTGCCTCAGCACAAAATCAAAAAAGCATGACAATTATGGACGTCAATCAAAATGCCGTTGAACAATTGCTTCTAAATTACCCTGAGTGCACTTTCATTCACGGACACACGCACAGAACAGCAATACATCAACATGGCAATTACGAACGCTATGTACTTCCCGATTGGGACTACGATCAAATTGGTCATCAGCGCGGCGGCTGGCTGGAATTAGATTCAGGCGGAGAACTACGATTTCGTGCACCATTTGCGCGTGAATTGCAATCAATAAAATAATACTCTGTGGATTCTCCGTCAGTTTTAATCAACCAACGAAGTAATTTCATCCGCATCAATTCTCTTTTCATCTGCGGACTTCGCACATGAAATACCGGCTACTTGAATTGCAAGGCGCAACTGTTCAATTTGTTCTTGTTGCGAACAAACATGCTCTGTTAATTGTCGAAAAGCTTTCGAAATGGGATCATCACCACTTGGATTTAATCCGTATGCGCTGAAGCCTAATACCTCGCCGAATCGTTCTGATGGTCGCTCAGCCTTCACAATATGCGCAGGGTTGCCGACAGCCGTTGCCCCGGCTGGAACTGGTTTTACCACCACCGAATTAGAACCAATTTTAGCGCCAGCACCGACGGTAAAACCACCCAATACTTTTGCTCCTGCGCCAACGATCACACCATGCTCTAGGGTCGGATGGCGTTTTGCCCCCTTGGTCAGCGAAGTCCCTCCCAAAGTGACACCTTGATAAATGGTGCAGTCATCACCGACAACCGCAGTTTCCCCAATTACAACTCCAAAACCGTGATCAATGAAAACTCGCTTACCAATCGTCGCGCCAGGATGGATTTCAATACCCGTCAAAAAGCGAGCAATATGGGCGATGAACCGACCTAGCCATTTAAAATGATGCGTCCAACACCAACTAGCCCAATGATGCATCACAATTGCTTGCAAGCCTGGGTAACAGGTGATGACTTCCCAGGCATTTCTGGCCGCAGGATCGCGTTGAATGATACTAGCGATATCTTCACGTAATTGCTTGAACATGGCGTAATAAAAATATAGGGTACTTGACTTACACAGGGCTACACAATAGAGCGTGGAAATCTATGCAAAGCAGAAGTGTAAACTTTTTTTGAAAAGGTCGCAGACTCATGGCAACTCAGTTGCAAAGAGCTTAAAGGAAAATTCATTACGAATTTTCCTCTTGAGCCTCGATTTAACGAGAAGTGATTCGTTGGCGTCGTGCTTCGTATAAACAAACACCTGACGCAACTGATACATTTAGACTTTCAACCGATCCCAACATCGGAATTTGCACCAAAACATCACAGCTTTCTCTAGTTAAACGGCGCATGCCCTCGCCTTCATTTCCCATGACGATTGCGGTTCCAACTTTAAAATCGACATCATAAATAGTTTTTTCCACGTCATCTGATGTACCAATAACCCAAATATCGCGTTCCTTCAAATCGCGAATCGTACGAGCCAAATTCGTTACCGTAATATAAGGAACCGTTTCAGCAGCGCCACTTGCGACTTTCTCGGCAGTCGCATTCAATCCAACTGCCCTATCTTTCGGTGCGATCACTGCATGAGCACCGACTCCGTCAGCAACACGTAAACACGCACCGAGATTGTGTGGATCCGTAATTCCATCCAAGATCAACAGTAACGGTGGCCCCTCAATTGCATCCAATAATTCATCGAGATTCCGAGCCAAGGACAGTTCACCAGCTTTTGCAACAACACCTTGATGCCGTCTCGTGCCGACAATATTTGACAAACGCTGATCATCTGCTTGAATAATCCGAATTCCTGCAGAACGTGCAGCGTGAATCAATTCCTGCATACGACGATCAGAACGGTCACTGTCGACATAAATCTCCTCCACAGATGCTGCCTCATGTCGAATTCTCGATGTCACAGCGTGGAAGCCAAAAATCATTTTACTTTTCATATCCTAATTCTCTAACAAATTCATTTCAAAAATTAATTCCTACTACAGACCAAATCAGAGTTTTCTACGAGTGGGCTTGCTTGTTTTAGATTTGCGTCCGGCTCCGACAGAGGTTGCCATTGCTTTTCTTTGATTGACGTTTTTTTTCGTCGCAACAGGATCGACTTGACTTTCTCGATTAGATTTTGAAGCGACCGCTTTGGTATTTTTGATAGACGTAGTACGTTTAATGGAGCGACTAGGAACCAAGTCTTCGCTCTCTCGAACCTTCAAGACACGACTCGACACTGGGTTAATGGCCAGCGACAAATCGATCTTTCTCGCATCGATATCCACTCGGCTTACCACTACTTTGACCTTATCAGTCAATTGATAGCGTTTGCCAGTACGTTCCCCCCGTAATTCATGTCGCGCTTCGTCAAATTGGAAATAGTCTGAACCAAGTTCCGTAATATGCACAAGCCCCTCAACGAACATTTCATCCAGTTGCACGAACAATCCAAATTGCGTGACGCCCGAAATTGTTCCGCTGAATTCTTCCCCAAGTTTGCTTTTCATGTAGTAGCACTTTAGCCATGCTTCTACATCTCGTGACGCCTCGTCGGCACGTCGCTCATTGGCGGAACAGTGGGTTCCCAGCATATCCCAAATGGTTTGCTCCTTCTGCTGACGCTCTTTCCCTGCTGCTCTATCGGCCGCTATTTGCTTTCGCGCTGCATTCGAAATCGTCGTATTCAATGTACTAGTATCGATACCTTTGGGGTCATATTTTTTTCCTTGCAAAATCGCTTTGATCGCACGATGTGTTAACAAATCAGGATAACGGCGAATCGGGCTCGTAAAGTGCGCGTAAGCGTCGTAAGATAATCCGAAATGTCCGATATTGTCTGGACTATAAACAGCCTGCTGCATCGATCTTAAGAGCATCGTCTGCAATAGCTGTGAGTCCGGTCGATTCTTAATCTTATCCATCAACTGAGCATAGTCTGAGGCTGAAGGGGTATCCCCCCCCATGAGATTCAAACCGACTTGACGTAAGAAATTCCGAACTTGCGTCAATTTTTCTTTGGTTGGTCCTGCGTGAATCCTGTAGACACCCAAATGTTCATATTCTTGCAACAAACTAGCGGCACAGACATTCGCAGCCAGCATACATTCTTCAATCAGGCGATGTGCATCATTTCTTGTACGAGGTAGAATTTTCTCAATCTTTCCAGCTGCATTAGCAACAATATAAGTTTCTGTTGTTTCAAAATCGATCGCACCACGCCGATGGCGTGCTTTTAAAAGAATTTGAAACGCTTCATATAAATGCATTAAGTGGGGAACTAAAGGCAAGCGTTTGTGGGCCTCGGGTCCCTTTGTATTTCCTAAAATTGCAGCAACTTCGGTATAAGTGAAACGTGCAGCGGAATGCATCACAGCTGGATAGAATTGATACGCCGTTACCTCACCATCTAGAGAAATAACCATATCGCAAACCAGAGTCAATCGATCGACATTAGGATTGAGTGAACACAATCCGTTTGATAATTTTTCCGGAAGCATAGGAATCACTCTACGTGGAAAATACACAGAAGTACTACGTAAAAGTGCGTCTCTATCAATAGGGTCATTCGGTTTCACATAATGACTGACATCTGCTATCGCCACCAATAAACGATATGCCTTGGTACGTCCCACCTTGCAGGGCTCACAATACACTGCATCATCAAAGTCACGCGCATCCTCTCCGTCGATGGTTACCAAAGGCACATCGCGCAAATCGACCCTATCCTCTAACTCGTCCGAATTAACTTCAAACGGCAACTTACTCGACGCTTTTTGTGCTGCATCAGAAAATATATGCGGAACACCAAATTTTCGCACGGCGATTTCTATTTCGATACCGGGATCATCAATTTCACCAAGTACTTCAACTATCTTACCTATCGCTTGAGAATACTTTGTGGGTTGATCAACGATCTCAACGCTAACGACTTGTCCAGCCCTCACCTTCCCAGGAGATCCTGACAACAAAATATCTTGATTGATTCGATTATCTTCGGGCGCTATAAGCCAAACACCATTTTCTTGAATTAAACGTCCAATTATGTGCGTGTTAGCGCGTTCCAATATTTCAAAAACACTCCCCTCAAGGCGCCCTTTGCGATCAGTGCCAACAACTCGGGCACTGATTCGATCTCCATTTAGGATTCTCGACATTTCTCGCTCAGGTAAGAACAAATCTGGACTGCCATCATCTGGAGTTAAGAATCCATAACCATCACGGTGACTACTGACGCGTCCAATAATCAAATTATCTTGAACGACAATCGAGAAATTTCCGGATTTATCTTGCGCAACTTGTCGCTCGCGCTCCATCGCTTTCAGACGTTTGGTCATGCCGTCGATCTCCGCGGGTTTCACACCCAATTTTTTTGCAATCGAAGTTGCCTTCAAACTAGTTTTTGAAGTTCGCAATACGTCGAGGATTTCCTCTCGACTTGGGATAGGATAAAGATGTTTGTTCAAAACTTTTATAACACTTTTAGTTGAGGTAACACATTATAGGGGAATACTTACTGCCATTAAGCAGTGTAACGAATTTCTGCAGTTTATCGGGTTAGATAGAAATCACCTAGTATTTGATCGTCTCAAAAACCGAAGCACCGATTCGTATTGGGGCATTATCTGCTAGTCAGAAGACATGGACAAATACCTGAACATTAAAGACTCAATACATTGACTTTATAGGGCATTACTTTATAATCTTGGTCTTCGTTGCCCACGTGGCGGAATTGGTAGACGCGCATGGTTCAGGTCCATGTGCCTTCGGGTGTGGGGGTTCGAGTCCCTCCGTGGGCACCATCTATATTCAAAAAAGCCGTTGTATCGAACAACGGCTTTTTTGTTTTCCAATCTTCATCATGTTTTTCCAAACAGAGATGCTTTTCTTGATAGCAAAACCCGTTTGAATTTAATGAAGTGGATGCACTAAGAAAAGCGGGTAATCCAGTGCGTTTTTTTAGGTTCGAATCTTCTCTAGACCGTGCGTATCATACAGTTCAAAAGGTTGATGGATCCACGGAGAATCTTCAAGATAAGTCAAATAGAAGTCGGGGATAACTACCGATGAAGATTTAACCCAAATGACAGCACTTTTTACTTCAGTGATCTCCGGGTAGTGATCTCTCAGCCAGGGTTGTACTTCTCTAAATGTCACACCGGAGTCAACCAAATCGTCGACTAATAGCACCCTGCCGCCAAAATTTTTTTCAACGCTGGCAATGCTACCGCCTATCTTAATTGCGCCTTGATCTTGCCCAGCTTCACCCCGATAAGAACTCACCGAAAGAATACTCAAAGGTAATTTGAACAGGCGCGAGAACACATCTCCGATTCGAAGGCCTCCTCGCGCTAAGCAAAGTATATGATCGAACTTAAAATCTGAATCATGAATTTTCAATGCAAGCAATTCAATTGCTCGATGATACTCTTCCCATGAAATCCATAAATCTTTGTGCTCACTTTTCAAGATCGACCAATTCCCATCTGTGATTACAAAAATGGATGACGTAAAACAATGGTTTCTTCACGATCAGGCCCTGTAGAAACCATATCAATTGGCACTCCGACCAATTCTTCGATACGCTTGATATAGTTACGAGCATTCAAAGGTAAGGCTTCCATTGATTGCGCCCCAACTGTAGACTCAGACCAGCCAGGCATTTCTTCATAGACTGCCACACAACGGGCTGCCTCTTCCGCACCGACTGGGAAAATATCAACAGGTTTGCCGTCGATCGTGTAACCAGTACACAATTTAAGCGACTCTAATCCATCTAATACATCAAGTTTAGTCAAACACATGCCGGAGACGCCATTTATCTGAACCGAGCGTTTCAATAGAGCAGCATCAAACCAACCGCACCGACGCGCACGCCCAGTGACTGTTCCAAATTCATGACCAACACTCGCTAGATGCTTACCTACACCTTGATCAGTTGGAAGTTCTGAAGGAAAAGGTCCCGACCCTACACGAGTTGTGTATGCCTTGGTGATGCCTAAAATATAGTGGAGCATTCCAGGACCTACGCCTGACCCCGCAGCCGCATTTCCTGCGACGCAGTTACTTGATGTTACGAAGGGATAGGTTCCGTGATCAATGTCGAGCAAACTCCCCTGTGCTCCTTCAAACAACAAACTTGCGCCATTTTTATACGCAGCGTGCAATGCACTAGAAACATCGGTAACCATTGGACGAATTCGAGTGACGTCGCGCATCGCATCATCATATGTTTTTTGGAAATCAACAGGCGCTGCCTTTAAATAATTAACCAAAACATAGTTATGATATTCCAAATTTTCTTTAAGCTTTTCGGCAAATCTTTCTGGATTCAACAAATCAGCAACTCGAATAGCACGACGCGCCACTTTGTCTTCATAGGCTGGCCCGATACCCTTGCCGGTTGTACCGATTTTTGCAGCTCCACGTGCAGCCTCACGGGCGGCATCAAGCGCTGTGTGGTAAGGCAAAATCACTGGACAGGCTTCAGAAATTTTCAAGCGTGAACAGACCTCAACGCCGTTCGCTTCTAACTTATCGATTTCGCGTAATAAATCAGGCACAGAGAGAACGACGCCATTTCCAATATAACAGGCAGTCCCTGCACGCATAATACCTGATGGTATTAGTTGCAATGCAGTCTTTTGACCACCAATTACGAGTGTATGGCCGGCGTTATGCCCACCTTGAAAACGCACCACCCCTTGAGCATGATCGGTCAACCAATCGACGATCTTTCCCTTACCCTCATCCCCCCATTGGGTACCAATGACAACTACGTTTTTTGCTGGTTTATTTTGTGACATCGCTCATCAACCTACAGTTTTTAAAATCCAATGACTACCATCAAATTCGACCACTCGCGTGCATTCGAATTCGTCCTGTTCGTTCTCATGACCAGGCAAATTTTGTATTACGACATTCCCTGCCCGGCGCAACTCATTAATCTTCACCCTCAAAGCGGGATCTTGGTTCCATGGTGCTAAAATCGCATCTTTACGCTCCGCAGACGGCATCAATCTCGCTAGCTCACGCAAGTCCAAAGAAAACCCGGTCGCAGGCCTTGCACGTCCAAATGCTTCGCCTACATGATCGTAGCGACCACCACGCGCAACAGCATTTGGCAAACCAGGCACAAATGCATTAAACATCACGCCACTATGATAATGATACCCGCGCAAATCTGCGAGATCGATAGTGATTTTCGCACTACCAGCCAAATCAACTAAATGCGACAACTCACTCAATGCTATCGCAATACCATCGAGTTTGGGCAAAATTTCGGCGGCTTTTTCGATAATCGCTCTGTCACCATATAAATTTGGCAAATCCAACAAAGCCCTACGGATTTCAGGCTGAAAATCCTTCGTCAACTCTTTCAAAGCGGGCAAATCTTTTGCTTCTAACAATGAAAACAGTTGGGTCTCATGACGTTTAGCCGCAGCATCACTATTCAAAAGTGCCCTTAAGACACCAACATGGCATAAATCAAGCCGAACTTCAGAAATGTTTGCGAGTGCCAAAGATGCCAACATGAGCTCTTGAATTTCCGCATCAGCTTCGAGTCCAGCATGCCCATAAATCTCACCACCAATCTGCAATGGCTCACGCGTCGCATGCAAACCAGAAGGTCTCGTATGCAGAACACTTCCAGCATAGCAGAGACGTGTGACCGATTTTCGATTCAAAAGATGCGCATCAATGCGGGCGACTTGAGTCGTCATATCAGCACGTACCCCCATTGTTCGACCAGAGATTTGATCTACCAATTTAAAGGTTTGCAAGTCCATGTCTTGCGCAGCACCAGTCAACAAGGATTCAATGTATTCCAACATCGGTGGCATGACTAATTCGTAGCCATAACACCGAAAATTATCGAGTAAAAGACGGCGCAACTCTTCAACTTTTCGAGCTTCCGAGGGCAAAACATCTGCAATGTTCTCAGGGAGTAGCCAATTTGGCATAAGAAATTATCTTCGGTAAAAAATGCTGTGTAAATACATGGATCGGGTAAAAACCAGAAAGACTGCAGTTCAAATTGAAATGCAGTCTATCTACCAACACCCACTTTTAAGGTTTTACTTTTTAGGAGCAGCCCCAGACGTTCCTACACCAGGAGCCTTGAAATATTTGAAAAATTCAGAATTTTGATCGACAACCAAAACATCACTCTTGTTTTTAAAGCTTGCGCGATATGCCTCAAGGCTACGATAAAATTTATAGAATTCGGCATTCTGACCAAACGCTTGCGAATAAATTTTCGCTGCCTCTGCGTCGCCGGCACCACTTACTGTTTGAGCTTCCTTATATGCTTCTGCCAAGATAACAATGCGTTGCCGATCCGCATCGGCGCGAATTTTTTCCGAATCAGCAAATCCTGTTGAGCGCAACTCATTGGCGACGCGACTGCGTTCTGCCTTCATTCGTTCATAAACAGAATTATTGATCTGCTCAACGTAATCTACACGCTGCAATCGCACATCAACAATTTCCACTCCAATCTGTTTAGCCTCATCCGTGACTTTTTTTCGAATCGCTTGCATGACCTTGTCACGCTCACCTGAAATTACGTCACGAACAGATCGTTTGGTGATTTCTTCATTCAACGCAGCTTTAACAATCTGCGACAATCGATCCCGTGCACGACTCTCTTCTCCGCCAAAACTGACGAAATAGAGCTTGGGCTCAGTGATGTGCCACTTGACATAGGTGTCAACCAGAATATTTTTCTTTTCAGCGGTGATAAATCGATCTGCTTCAGGAGACTCAATCGTCAAAATACGCTTATCCAGAAACATCACATTTTGAAAAGGCGGTGGCAATTTAAAATGCAATCCTGGTTCGCTAATCACGGCTTTGACTTCACCTAATGCGAAAACGATGGCATGAGAACGTTGATCCACCACGAAAATAGTGGAGTAAGCAACAATACCAGCGATGACTAACGCTAACAAAGACGAAATAAATTTATTCATTATCGTGACTCCCTATCACGAGAATCGCGCGCGCGACCATCTTTAGTTCCCCTTACTTCAACAGTAGGCATAGATTCAGTTGGAGCAGTATTGAGCGCTGACGAAGTATTCGATTTCGAAGTCGACTCACCTTGCAAATTTAATTTATCCAAAGGCAAATAAATCATATTGTTCGCATTTTTTGCATCCATCATTAACTTAGTCGTGCTACTGAAAATCTGCTGCATCGTTTCTAAATACATACGGTCACGCGTCACTGCTGGCGCCTTCTGATATTCAACCAAGACTTGCTTGAAGCGAGCCACGTTACCTTCAGCATTTGCAACAACTTTCGATCGATAGCCCTCCGCATCTTGCAATAATCTTGAGGCTTCACCACGAGCCTTAGGAATTACATCATTCGCATACGCTTGACCTTCATTCTTTTGACGTTCTTTATCTTGACCTGCTTTTACTGCATCATCGAAGGCAGCCTGCACTTGTTCAGGCGGCTGTACCGCCTGCATAGTGACATTGGTTATTTGTGCGCCAGACTCATAGCGATCCAACACTTGCTGCATCAATACATTTACATCCAAAGCGACTTTTTCTCGGCCTTCATATAGGACAAAGTCCATTTTGCTTCGACCAACAATTTCTCGAATCGCAGTTTCAGCAACTTGTCGAATCATTTCCTCTTGGTCTCTATTGCTATACAACCATTTGGCTGCATCTTTTAATTTGTATTGAACAGCAAATTGAATATCGATAATATTTTCATCATCAGTCAACATCAATGCTTCTTTAGGCTGTTTGTTTTTGACATTATTTCTATAGCCAACTTCAACCGTGCGAACTTGCAATACATTAACAATTTCATGAGCCTGTATTGGTGTCGGCCAACGCCAATTAAACCCCGGATTCGCTTGGTAACTATATTTACCAAATGTCGTGATAACACCAGTCTGACCTTCCTGGACGATAAAGAATCCACTAATCAACCAGAAGAACCCAAATACCAGCAGTATGACGCCAAACCCGATCTTTGCGAACATTGAGTCGTTCGACGAACCACCGTTATCACCCCCACCGCTCTTACCGAACATCTTAGCGATCGATTGATTAAAATCACGCCAAAGTTGATCCAACTCTGGAGGCCCATCTTCTGGTTTTTTACTTTCATGCTTGCTATCTTTTGAACCACGTCCCCACTGAGGATCATTCAAAGAAAATAGAGGACGCAAGCGATTGAGGAATGAAATTCGCATTCGTTAATTACCCGAAAAATTATTAGATCCAACTAAAATTAATAATACAAAGCAACCAATACCTAGTTTAATTCACCTGGCAAGAACTTTTCATCCGGCTCGAGAGTTTCGCGACTTTCCAGCATCAACTCAACAACTGCAGCTCGCAGCAAGTCAATTCCCAAACCATTTTTTGCACTAACAAACACTCTGTTGATTTTACCATATTCGTCCCGCTCAATTGCAGGTGGCAGATCAGCCTCGTCAATCTTATTCCAAACCAATAGTTGGTGAATATGATCTGCACCAATTTCCTTTAAGACATGGTTCACTTGCTCAATTTGGTCATTTCTAACAGCACTCCCACCATCAACCACATGCAACAATAGATCCGCATGAATAGTTTCCTCAAGTGTGGCACGGAACGAAGCAACCAATTGATGAGGTAAATCGCGAATAAACCCAACTGTATCCGAGACTACAATATTACCAACACCCTCAAGAAACAAACGTCGCGATGTGGTATCTAGCGTCGCGAAAAGTTGGTTGGCAGCGTAGCTTCCTGCTTTGGTTAAAGTATTAAACAAAGTGGATTTACCAGCATTGGTATAGCCGACTAAGGAAACGGAAAAGGTCTTATTTCGACCTCGTGATCTCCGCTGAGTTTCACGCTGCTTATGCAACTTCTCCATTTTTGCCTTGAGCATTTTCACACGCTCACCCAATAAACGGCGATCCGTCTCCAATTGTGTCTCACCAGGGCCACGCAAACCAATCCCGCCCTTTTGCCGCTCCAAATGTGTCCAACCTCGCACGAGGCGGGTCGCAAGGTGCTGCAATTGAGCCAATTCCACTTGTACTTTACCTTCGTGGCTTTTAGCACGTTGGGCAAAAATATCTAGAATCAAGCTAGTTCTATCTATGACACGTGTTTTGAGATGTCGCTCCAAATTTCGTTGCTGCGCAGGTGACAGTGAATGATTAAATATGACGAGATCAAGAGCAAGATCGACAATACAATGTGCAATTTCATCAGCTTTTCCCGATCCAACAAAAAGAGCAGCATCAGGACTTGATCGCTTACAGGAGACAGTTGTGATAGTCTCAGCCCCCGCAGTAAGCGCGAGCTGAGAAAGTTCATCCAAACTTGCGGCAAAGTCACCTTTACCAAAATCAACGCCGACTAGAGCAGCGCGCATTTGAATGAATACTTACAATAAAGAACAATAGAAATAACCAACAATTACTCGGCTTCAGAATCAGAATTAATACTCACAGCGCGTGCAGGAACGACTGTCGAAATCGCGTGCTTATACACCATTTGAGTTACGGTATTTCGCAGCAACACAACATATTGATCAAACGATTCAACATGCCCCTGCAATTTAATTCCATTAACCAAATAAATTGACACAGGAATATGTTCTTTCCTCAATGCATTTAAAAATGGGTCTTGTAACAGTTGCCCTTTATTGCTCATAACCGCTCCATTGTGTTGTTGTGATAAGGAGTTGGGGACAACTCAAATTATTTCAAGTGTCCAAAAGATAATTACGATACCACGACAAACTATTTTTTAAAATACTTCTCGACACTTACGCAAAGTAAAGTTTGCAATATTTAGCTATTATTTTGATTCTTTAGTAAAAGGATTTTTACCTGAGCGCATTTCAATTCTTAACGGGGTTCCGGTAAGGTTGAAAGTTTCTCTGAAATGCTTTTCTAAGTAGCGCTTATAAACATCACCTATCGCATCCAGTGCATTCCCGTGAATCACAATGATTGGAGGATTTTGGCCACCCTGATGCGCGTAACGCATTTTAGGCCGAATTGAGCCCTTACGTTTTGGCTGTTGATGTTCGACAGCTTCAATCAGGGCACGAGTCAATTTAGGTGTCGATAAATTGGCCATTGCCGCATCGTACGCTGCGTCAATTGATTTCATCAATGGTCCGATACCCGTGGACTTGAGCGCTGAGATAAAATGAAATTTAGCGAACGTCAAAAAATTTAATTTGCGTTCGATGTCCATTTTAATTTCATCTCGACGGTCACTTTGAAGCCCATCCCATTTATTCACACCAACTACCAAGGCACGCCCAGACTCGAGTATAAAGCCAGCAATATGTGCATCTTGCTCAGAAATATCTTGTTGAGCATCCAGCAAAAGCAAAACCACGTTGGCTTCGGAGACAGACTGCAAGGTTTTCACAACCGAAAACTTTTCGATTGCTTCAAACACTTTTCCCCGGCGACGAATACCTGCAGTATCAATCAAGGTATATTGTTGACCATCACGCTCGAAAGGGATTTCAATGGAATCTCGAGTCGTTCCAGGCATATCAAAGGCGATGACACGCTCCTCGCCAAGCAAAGTATTGACTAAAGTCGACTTACCAACGTTGGGGCGTCCAACGATCGCAATTTTAATACCTTTGGCTGCGTCTAAATTCTCATCAGCTTCATCGGTCCGCGATGCATAGGCAAGGTTCAAGGCCTCCTCGACCAAATCAGTGACACCGTCACCATGAGCCGACGAGATAACATAAGGGTCACCCATCCCTAACTCATAGAAATCTGCGGCAACGCTGGTATAACGCATTCCCTCTGCTTTATTCACTACCAACATGACCGAGCGTCCAGACTTACGCAAGAAATCAGTAATTGTCTTATCATGAGGCGTCAAACCTTGACGACCATCAACTAAGAAAATCACCACATCTGCCTCTGCGACAGCCTGTTTGGTTTGCTTTGCCATTTCATGCATGATGCCTTCTTTGGCAACTGGCTCGAAACCACCCGTATCAATAACCAGAAACGGCCGTTCTCCAACCCGCCCTTCTCCGTAGTGACGATCACGAGTAAGGCCGGGCAAATCGGCAACCAACGCGTCACGCGTCCGAGTTAGGCGATTGAAAAGCGTAGACTTGCCGACATTGGGTCGGCCGATTAATGCTATAACTGGTTTCATCAACTTATTCCGTCGCAAAAGCGACAACAGCACCTGACTTAGTTTGTACAATCAGATTATTACCGACCGCCACTGGGGCAGACAAAATCTTGCTACCATCCGTAGGCATACGAGCCAAAAACGCCCCATCCTCTCTTGATAGAAAATGCAAAAAGCCTAGTCGATCGCCAATCGCGACCGCACGACCAAAAGAAACTGGAGTCGCCAAACCGCGGTTCGTCAACTTATCATTCTTCCATACAGACGCGCCGCCATTCATATCGTAGGCATAAACGGAACCACTGTTATCCGCGGCAAAAACAAACCGTTCATCCGCTGCAACACCGACTTCACTCGACAAATTTTTCGCCCACTTTAAACTACCATTCGTCAAATCAAAGCATGCCACTCTTCCTTGATAGCTCGATGCACAAGCATTACCAGCAGCCAATGCCGGAGCACCTGACATATCGACAATCCGCTCTAATTCGGTTGCACCCTTCGGTTCTGCGCCAGTCGCCTCCCAACGCAATCCGCCATTATTGAGCGCCAAAGAGATCAATTTCCCTCCCGAAGTAGAGATATAAGCCAATTGATCTTTTACAACGATTCCTGTCACCATTCTCAAAGTTAATATTGGGAGTGGACGCTCCACCGCCCATTTTTGAGCTCCAGAATCGACATCAAATGCCGTGATGCGATTATCAATACTTTGAATGATAACCAAGTTATCTGTTACTGCTGGAGCTGACAGTATTTCACTACTTGCCTGAGCCTTCCACCGCTGCTTTCCATCTGAATTAAACGCAAACAGAACACCTTTTTGACCTGCAACTGCCACGACTTTTTGATTGGCACCTACACCTGCGGTGAGAGGCAATTCAGCCTTAATTTTCCAAGCAGCTTGCCCTGTTGATGCATTGACCTTAACAATCGAGCCATCAGCTGAAGCTGCATAGACATCTGATCCAACAACGGCTGGCGTGAAGCTATAGTCTTGGGCAGAACCGAGGTTCAAGCTCCATGCCTGCTTTACAGACATGGTTGTATTAAAAACCTGTAAAGGTGCTGGCGCGGTTTTTGGATCTTCTTTTGAGAATGGATTTAACCATGACAAACTCGAGCATCCCGACAAAAACAGGACACCACTCAATGAGAAAAGCAAACCGCGAGCAAAGAAATTCATTTTCATATTATTTTTTGTCAGCATGTTCTGTAGACTTCGCATCCAACGCCCCACCTAACGCATCCAATTTAATTTGCACCAATTGACGGCCGGCATGCTTTTCCCCCATTTTATCGAGCGCAACTTTGTATGCCTCCCGAGCCTCTTTCAATTTATTCTGCGCAACCAATACATCCCCTCTACGTTCCAAGGCTTCAGACTCAAATTCAGCAGAAAAATCTCCAGCAAGAACCTTGAGCGCCTCCTCATATTTTTTTTCGTCCAACAAAACTGAGCCTAAACGAATTTTTGCAATCGCTTGAAATTCTTTAGAAAATCCTTGGTCAACCACCCATTGCAAATGTTTTTTTGCACCTGCTAAATCGCCTGCATCAAAAGCAGATTTTGCTGCACTCAACGCTGCCATAGACGCGTACGAGGTACCACTAAATTTCTCAATCAAATTCGCTGTCGCGCCTTGAACTTTCGCAATTTCTTTCAAAGCAGCTGCCCTTTGTACTTCGTCATAAATTGCCGATGCTTGAGCTGCTTGACTACGCTGATTATTTGTCCACGCTGTCCATCCAGCAAAACTTGCCAAACCAGCGATCAATAACCACGTTACTGCATTTCCGTATTGCTTCCACCAAGCTTTGAGGGTGTCTATCTGTTCTTGCTCTTCGAGATCGTATGCCATTTTTATTAATGATGAATGTGAATATGATTAGGATTTTCGCATTGGGATTCGTCGTGATCAACACCAACGATTTGATCAACTAAGTAATCAACCGCAGTATCGAAAGGAACGCTGGTTTGATTATTCGCAAAGTCATCTGCACGCAAGGACTTTACAGTCACTGTTTCAGCCGCAGCCTCATCTTCACCGATAATGACCGCAAATGCAGCGCCACTCGCATCAGCTTTCTTCATCTGCGATTTAAAACTACCAATTCCCGTAGCAGATGCGCAATGTAACACAACATCTAGGCCTGCATCACGTAAACGCTCGCCTAAAACAAAAGATTGCATTTGTGCTTGCTTACCTTGATGCACCAAATAGACATCACAACCACTAACATGCTCTGCATCGCCGTTAAGCTTCATTAATTCCAGCAAACGCTCCACACCCATTGCAAATCCGCAGGCTGGAGTATGTTTACCACCAAAAATCGTAAACAAACTGTCATACCTACCACCTGCACAAACCGTTCCTTGAGCACCCAATTCATCGGTAACCCACTCAAAGACTGTGCGATTATAATAATCCAAGCCACGAACTAATCTTGGGTTGATTGTGAATGGAATACTATTGTGCCGCAAGATACTTTGCACGCCCTCAAAATGGGCCTTAGACTCTTCCCCTAAGAAATCCAATAATTTGGGAGCATTATTGACCAACTCTTGCAAACTTGGATTTTTGGTATCCAGAATGCGCAAAGGATTGGAATACAAACGGCGAAGTGCCTCTGCATCAAGTAATTCTTTATGTTTTTCAAAATACGCTATCAGTTCAGTGCGGTGCAAATTGCGCTCGTTAGCATCACCAATTGAATTGAGCTCAAGGCGAACATTGACTAGCCCAAGATCATCCCAAAGACGCTGACACATTGCAATCAGCTCCGCATCGATATCAGGGCCAGCAAAACCTAAAGCTTCAGCACCTACTTGATGAAATTGACGATATCGACCGCGCTGTGGTTTTTCATGCCGAAACATCGGGCCGTTATACCAAACCCGCTTTGGCCCATCATAGGTGATATTGTGCTCCAAAGCTGCTCGTACAATACCCGCTGTATTCTCAGGACGCAAAGTCAGCTTATCACCATTCATCACATCTTCAAAAGAATACATTTCCTTTTCAACAATATCCGTCACAGCCCCCAACCCGCGAGCGAATAGTGGAGTCGCCTCAACAATTGGCGTACGCATTTGTTGGAAACCATAACTCTTCAATACCGATTGCACCGTATTTTCAAATAACTCCCAAAGCGCCGATTGTTCGGGAAGAATGTCATTCATCCCTTTTATACCAACAATTTTCTCAACTTTTTTTTCTTCAGACATACTCACAATTCCGATTCTATTTTTTTATATATGTGCAGAACTTAAAATCATCAAGTAGCCTTTCCATAGCGCTCTTGAACATAATCTAAAACGACCTTTTGAAAATCCCTCGCAATTTGATCACCTCGCAGTGTCATTGCTTTTTCTCCATCGATAAATACAGGTGCAGCGGGAGACTCACCAGTACCTGGGAGGCTGATACCAATGTTTGCATGCTTGGATTCACCTGGTCCATTGACTATGCAGCCCATCACAGCAACATTCATATTTTCCACCCCGGGAAAAGATTCTTTCCAGATTGGCATTTGCTCTCGCAAAAATGATTGAATATCGTCAGCCAACTCTTGAAAGACGGTAGACGTTGTTCTGCCACAGCCAGGACAAGCGATAACCATTGGCATAAATTTTCGCAGCCCCATCGTCTGCAATATCTCCTGCGCCACAAAAACTTCCTTACATCGATCACCGCCTGGTTCAGGAGTCAGAGAGATACGAATTGTGTCGCCAATACCCTCTTGCAGAAGAACAGAAAGCGCCGCAGTCGAAGCGACAATCCCTTTACTCCCCATCCCTGCTTCCGTCAGACCAAGATGTAAGGGATAATCGCAATACTTACCGATTTCACGATAAACAGAAATCAAGTCCTGAACACCGGACACCTTACATGAGAGGATGATTTGATTGCCCGGCAGTCCCAACTCCTCAGCTCGTTGCGCACTTTCAATTGCGGACGTGATCAGCGCTTGATACATCACCGTTTGCGAACTTAGTGGAATTGGTCGGCGAGAATTTTCATCCATAATTCTCGCTAGCAGACTTTGATCCAAACTTCCCCAATTCACACCAATCCTGACGGGTTTTTGGTACAAGCATGCCATTTCTATCATTTGGGCAAATTGCGTATCTCGCTTAGCACCTTGACCTACGTTTCCAGGATTAATTCTATATTTCGACAACGCCTGTGCGCATTCAGGATGATCCTTCAGTAAGCTGTGTCCATTATAGTGAAAATCACCAACCAAAGGCACGTCAATACCCATCCGGTCAAGCTGCTCTCGAATGGCCGGGACAGCTCGCGCAGCCTCTGGGTTATTGACCGTGATTCTTACCAATTCAGATCCAGCTCGCGCCAATTCTTTTATTTGAATTGCAGTTCCAATTGCATCCGCAGTATCAGTATTCGTCATCGACTGAACAACTATTGGCGCATTTCCGCCAACGACAACGACTCGATCATGGTGACGTATTGCAACCGCACGACTTACGCGTCGCTGACTTGCGCCACACGCGATATCCTTGAGTTCAACCAACATTTTATTTCACCACGATATTGGCAACATTGTTGCCACGCTCGGATAAAATCGGCATCGCAACTCCTCGCAAAATTGCCTCGACGCCAGCAGCATTCCCCAATTTCACATTTAAAGTTTGCTTCACACTAAAGGACTCCTCCGTACCCGCACGAGCCAAATGGGAGCTAAGAATCACTCCACTATCGGTCTTAACTTGTATCCATGAATCCTGTTTGAATTTCACAATAAATAATTCATTAGGATTGGGTAAACTCACTGGCGCTTGGTTCACTTCCTGTTTGGCCGAAATCGAAGGCTTAAGCTCACTTTCATTGTTCTTAGCGACAACATCAGATGTTGCTACAACCTTATTCGCATCATCAGTTACAACATTGCTCGCAGTCACAGACTCCACAACCTGAGCGGGCGCCTCTAAGGCAATGCTAGCGGAAGTAAGGCTACTATTTGTGGGCGTTGCGGGCACCATACTATTTTCTGCCGATGCGTCCACACTAGCACTAGCAACACCTAGCTCCAACGTTGATGACACGGCCTCCTTCTTTTGCAGCAAACTGGCAAAATTCTGCCCTAATGTCGTATGCTGCAATAACAAAAATACACCAACCGCGAATAGCAAGACCACTGCCCCCACAATATATCGGCGATTATTATCGTGTTGCCCTTGGAGAGACAATCGAGAGTCAACAAAAGGAGTCGATAATGCAGGCCTCAATGAAGTCTCCAATTGAACCGGACTCGCATCTTTTGGTAAAAGTGCGACCAATTTATCTGCATCAACTTTGAGAAGTTTTGCGTAAGCACGCACAAATCCACGGACAATTACCATTTTTGGCAAAGCATCAAAATTATCGGCCTCTAACGCGACAATTTGTCCTTGCGACAACTTCAATTGCTCCGCAACAAACTGTACCGACCACCCCTTACTTTCGCGACTGGTCGCCAATTGAGCACCTGCAGATGCACTCAATGGAAGTGACTCCGACAAATTACCTTCATCTTCAGGGGAATGCATGACTTCACTCATTAAAAGCACCTTTTTGAAACAAAGCAAACTCCTTCGAATTAGGGTGACGCCGACGCAACTGTGTACCCAAACCACTCACAGAAGCTTGGTCACCTAATTTTTGATCAATTTTTATCGCGAGCCATAACACATCAGCAGCATAAATTTCTTCTTTCAGGACTTTCTGAATATAAGGCCTAGCTCGCTCATATTCGGCGCGATCATAATAAACTTTCGCTAAATTTGCGTTCACCGAAGGATCTGTCGGCTGAACTTCATGCGCCATTAAAAAATAGCGTTCAGCACTTCGAATGTCTTTCATACGCAAACTACAAACACCCGCGCTCATCATTGCTTTCAAAGGTGTTGGATAGCTCCGATCTGCAACAATTTTATCGTACAGAGGCAAAGCCTGTTTCTCACGCCCATTCTGACACAAGAACCAAGCATAATTATTTCTAATTTCCGAATTCGCAGGATCTAACTTCAGTGCATACAGAAAGTTTTCCTCGGCACGCTGAGGATCATTCATCTCCATCTGAATCAGGGCACGCAAGCTATACGCATCCACAAACTTAGGGGAAATAGTGATGACATTTCGAATTTCCTCTAAGGCGGGCTTAAACTGACCTTCCTTGTAATAATCGACAGCCAATTGCATTCGAATCGAAACCCGTCGTTGGACTTCAGGACTTTCACTTGCAATCTTTTCATCATCCATCGAGTTAACAAACTTTGAACTCGAACAAGCCGACAGCAGAAGTACACAAACAGTGAACAATATTGCACAAATCGACTTGCGATTTTTCATTATTTTATCTCCGTAATTTTCCCAAAATTTGGACCAAATTTCTTCTGATATTCAGACATCTGTTGCATACGCTCTTGCACTCGAGTCCGATCTTGCACCTCACCTGCCAACTGACCACATGCAGCGTCAATGTCGTCGCCCCGGGTTTTGCGAACCGTTGTCACAATTCCCGCATCCATCAAGATTTGCGCAAACAATTTAATGCGGACGTTAGGTGAACGCTTTAAACCAGACTCCGGAAATGGATTAAATGGAATCAAATTAAATTTGCACGGAACCGTCTTCACCAAAGCAACCAATTCACGCGCGTGCTGATCGGTATCATTCACGCCGTCCAACATACAATATTCAAATGTAATGAAATCTCGGGGCGCAAATTCGAGATAGCGACGACATGCAGCCATCAGTTCATGCAATGGATATTTCTTATTCAAAGGCACTAAACCATCGCGCAACGCATCATTTGACGCATGCAGAGAAACTGCCAAAGCAACAGGACACTCTTTCGCCAACTTATCGATCATCGGCACCACACCACTAGTTGAAAGTGTCACGCGACGACGCGACAAGCCATAGGCGTTATCGTCCAACATTAACTTCAAGGCGGTCACCGTTGGCTCGAAATTCAACAGCGGCTCACCCATCCCCATCATCACGACATTGGTGATTTGACGCTCACCTTTTGGACCGGGCTCAATACCTTTAGTTCTGCGCAGTTCAAACTCAGCCATCCATAATTGGCCAATAATTTCGCCCACGCTTAAATTACGATTAAATCCTTGTTTGCCGGTCGAACAAAAACGGCAATTAACTGCACAGCCAGCCTGTGTAGAAATACACAAGGTGCCACGATTTTCCTCCGGAATAAATACAGTCTCAACCGCATTTCCGTTACCTACATCCACCAACCACTTACGAGTACCATCACTCGACGTGTGATCACTGATGACCGCTGGCGCGGAAATATGCGCGCGACCAGCCAACTTCTCCCGCAAGGATTTTGCCAGATCTGTCATTTCATCAAAATTGCGAGCGCCGAATTGGTGTATCCAGCGCTGCAACTGCTTTGCGCGAAACGGCTTCTCACCCAACTCGCCGCAATACGCCACGAGTTGTGCAGGATCAAAATCCAATAAGTTGGTGAGTGCCGTCATCTAAATCTTCTTAATTAATACTTTTCAATTAATTTCGCGCATGGAGCGAATACCCCAAACAAAACCAATACCTACGTTAAACTTACTTCAACACGAATATTAACGTGAGTACACATTCAATGCTGGGAAGAAGTAAGCGATTTCAACAGCTGCAGTTTCCGCAGCGTCAGAACCGTGAACTGCATTCGCATCAATAGACTCAGCGAAATCAGCACGGATTGTGCCTTTTTCAGCCTTCTTAGGATCAGTTGCGCCCATCAAGTCACGATTTTTCAAAATCGCGCCTTCGCCTTCCAACACTTGCACAAAAACTGGGCCAGAGATCATGAAATCAACCAGATCTTTAAAGAATGGACGTGCTGCATGAACAGCATAAAAACCTTCCGCTTCCGCACGAGACAATTGTGTCAAACGAGCTGCCACAACTTTCAAGCCAGCGCCTTCGAAGCGACTGACGATTTGACCGATTACATTCTTTGCCACTGCGTCTGGTTTAATGATTGATAATGTACGTTCGATAGCCATCTAAAAACTCCAATAAAAAGAAAGGGTTAAGACAAAATTTCAAGAATTCATCTAACCTTAGATTTTAGCACGAAACCCTTAACTCTAGGGAACAAGTGCCAATATGCAATCTTAAAAAGAAACTCATTTTGCAAAAATAGCATATTAATTAAACCACCTCACCATTGAATACCCAAAACACTCACCTCTAGATGTCGGGGCGACAGGTAAATGTCATAGGTCAAAAATTCAAACTTGGTGCTTCTTCACTGCAACTGTTAGACTTCGGCTTCACTCTTTTTTAAATTTTGCACGACGCCATGATGCCTCTAACCAAACGCTTTTCAGATCTACCGCTCTCTTCGAGTTTGATTCAAAATCTGGGGAGTCTGGGATATCACGAAATGACGGATATTCAGGCAGCAAGCATTCCCGTTATGCTCGAACAAAAAGATCTGATCGCACAAGCAAAAACTGGCAGTGGCAAGACTGCTGCGTTCGGGATTGGAATCCTAAGCAAGCTCAATCCAAGCTACTTTGCCACCCAAGCTTTAATTATCTGCCCAACGCGAGAACTCGCAGATCAAGTTTCAAACGAACTACGTAGACTGGCCCGCGCAACGCCTAATATCAAAATCCTGACACTGTGTGGCGGCACCGCAATGCGCCCTCAAATTGCATCGCTGGAACATGGCGCTCACATTCTCGTTGGAACGCCTGGTCGTCTACTTGACCATATTGGAAGGAAAAGTGTGAATTTAAGCACCGTCCAAACTTTGGTTTTGGACGAAGCGGATCGAATGGTCGATATGGGATTCTATGAGGATATTGTTGGAATCGTTGCAGCATGTTCGCCCCGACGTCAGACATTGCTTTTTTCTGCCACATATCCTTCTGATATGCGAATGGCGACTGCTAGTTTTTTGCGCGACCCGATAGAAATTCGCGTTGAGAGCCAACATGCAAAGCAGCACATCGAACAACAATTTTTTTTAGTAAGTGCGGAAAATCGGAATTCAGCAGTCAGCAAACTATTGCTTCACTTCCATCCTATTTCAAGCATCGCGTTCTGCAACACAAAGATTCACTGCGATGAATTAGCCGAAGAACTACAACAGCAAGGCATTGCTGCGCTTGCATTGCACGGAGATTTGGAGCAACGCGACCGTGATGAAATTCTCATCTTGTTTGCGAACCAAAGTTGTTCAGTTCTCGTCGCGACCGACGTGGCTGCACGCGGAATTGATATTCAAGCACTCGGTGCGGTCATTAACGTCGACGTATCGAAAGATGCGGAAGTTCACGTTCACCGAATCGGCCGCACTGGTCGCGCTGGCGAACGCGGCCTCGCATTAACATTGGCGACGTCCAGTGAAAGGAAATGGGTCAAGCTCATTGAAGATTATCAAAACCAAGCAGCGAATTGGCAGCAACTTGAAGATCTGTCGACTAAACACATTGCGTTAACTGCACCCATGATTACTGTCTGTATTTCAGGCGGCAAGAAAGACAAGCTACGACCCGGAGATATACTTGGCGCATTAACAGGTGACGTTGGCCTCAGCAAGGACCAAGTTGGAAAAATCCACATCTTGGAATTTATCTCTTATGTCGCGGTCAAACGGGAAGTGATTGATATCGTCCTAAACAAATTATCAAGATGCAATATCAAGGGCCGCCAATTTAAAATTCGTGAAGTCACTTAAGCTTTATTTACGACTCGCCCAAAGCGCCATTTTTCTACCCGACTCTGACTCTCACTTAATTTATGATTCGAATACTCATAGCCGATGACCACACCATTATGCGCGAAGGCCTAAAACGCATACTCGATGGAAATGACGACATTCAAGTCATTGGCGAAGCAATCGATGGACATGACACGATTACCAAGGTTCGTTCCGAAGCGTTTGATGTTTTACTATTGGATCTATCGATGCCTGGGAGGAGTGGTGTCGATTTGATCCACCAGATTAAGGACGAGTTCCCCAAGCTGCCAGTACTGATATTAACGATGCACGAAGAGGAACAATATGCTGTCCGTGCGATTCGCGCAGGTGCAAATGGGTATCTAACAAAGGAAAGTGCTGGTACACAACTTGTCACAGCGATTCGCAAAGTGGCCGCTGGCAGACCCTACATTAGCATGGAAGTTGCAGAGCAACTTGCCATGTCAGCGATGCCAACCAGCAATCATCATCAGTCCGCACACACCTCTCTATCAGACCGCGAGTTTGAAGTTTTTTGCCATTTAGCAAAAGGCAAGTCCATCACCGAAATAGGCGAACTCCTTCACCTTAGCGTAAAGACAGTGAGTACACATAAAACACGTATTATGCAAAAAATGGACCTTCAATCTATTTCTGAACTGGTTCAGTACGCTATGACGCATCATTTGTTAAACTAAATTACGCCTCACTCACTTTTCATCTACTTGCCATACAGCATGGCAACTGGTACGCGCAGCCTGTCGGTCTACTTTGATCAAGTGAGGCTTACTCGCTAGGAATATTCCTACATTGGATTGGCAAATTCCCACAATTTAAATCAGCAATCACTGATTTAAATCAAGCATCGATCTCGCCATAATGGACACATGCAATCAACGCAAATCCATTAAAGAGCATCCGTGCCATGAACCTGTTTATCGTTGAAGATTCACTCCTAATTCAAAATCGCCTCGTCAGCTTTATCGAGGAGTTGTCTGATATCAGTATCGTTGGCATCACGCCAGACATCGGGAGTGCGTACGACAAGATTCTAAATGCGCATGCTGACGCCATGATCCTTGATATTCAACTTAGCGACGGCAATGGTTTGAATCTACTCAAAAAGATCAAGAATACACATCCAGAAATTCGAGTCGTTGTTCTGACAAATCATTCGAGCGAAGCAAATCGGATGCAAGCCTTAAGGGCTGGCGCAGACAGCTTCCTCGACAAATCCACCGATTTTGAACAGATCCCCAGCATTCTGCATCGCTGGCAAGCAACCGGACTAGGCCATTAAGCAACGACTAATTCAGCGATCAACCCATTTCCAAATTTAATTTCATAGAGAGTCAATCATGTCGAACTTATCTACAATCGCACAAGCAACACCAGCTCGCTTCGCAGACATTGGAACGATCAATGACAGCTCATGGCGTCAACAAGGTAGCTTATGGTCTAATTTACGTCAGATTTGCGACTTGCTTTCCATTCAAGCTCCCGCTACTGCGGATGACGAAGACACCCTCTTTCAGCATGTCCGTTTTAAAGCTGGTCAACGCATTCATCGAATCGGACAAGCTTTTGATACACTTTACATCGTCAACTCTGGTTTCTTGAAGACTGTTCATATCGATGAATATGGCAACGAACAGGTGCTAAGTTTCCCAATGAAAGGTGACCTATTAGGCATCGATGGCATTCACAAACAACACTACGCATCTGAAGCAATCGCGCTTAGCGACTGCGACATGATTTTAGTGCCGTACAAAACATTTGCAGCACTTGGTCGGCTCCATGTGGAATTAGAACAAGCTATGTTTAGTGTCATGAGTAGAGAAATCGTCAGAGAACAAATGATGATCAGCATGCTAAGTGCGTTGAGCGCTGAAGCTAAAGTTGCTCGCTTCCTAACCAATTTGGGAGAAAGATTCAATCAAATGGGTTACTCTGGACGTAGTTTCAACTTGCGTATGACCCGGCAAGAAATCGGCAGCTATTTAGGACTGACGCTAGAAACAGTTAGCCGTACTTTGTCGGCGCTAAATGAATTGGGAATGATTTCAGTCGAGCAAAGAGAAATCAATATCATTGACCCAACTGCATTAAAAACGCTACGCCGCTTGCCACCTGCAAAGTCAAGGATTAAAGTAACAGAAAAAGTTACAGCCTTAGTCAATAAAAATTTGCTTCCACAATGGAACGGTGAACTTGCGGCTGCGATGAATTGATTTTTCCACGACTTGAAATGCTGAGGTGACCATGACATACAAGACGCTTTTAGTCCACGTCGATGAATCAAAAAGTTCCACAAAAAGAACAGAACTTGCGCTTCAAATTGCAAACAAATTTGATTCTCATTTGACCGGGGTCGCACTCACAGGTATTTCTCGATATATTTTTGAAAGTACGGAATTAGGTGCGGGTGATCCCAACATCATGTTCCATCTATCTGCACTTCGTGAAAGAGCCGATAACGCTGTCAAACATTTCAAACGAATTTGTCTAGAACAAAATTATGAACGCTCAGAATCTTTGATCGCGAATGATGAGGCAAATGGTGGATTAGGCTTACGGGCACGTTACGCAGATTTGATTATCATTGGACAAACCAATCAGAATGAACCATCGCCCTCAGTCATGTCTGATTTTCCTGAATTTATGATAGTGAATTCGGGACGACCAGTGTTGATCGTGCCGCACACAGGCGAAACCAAAGATATCACCGGGCCATGTGCCGTCGCTTGGGATGGAAGCAGAGAATCTGCGCGTGCCATAACAGATGCCATTCCGCTGCTGAAATTAAGTGAACTTGTCCACTTGATTTTAATAAACCCAGAGCCAAAAGAGGGCACACATGGGGAAGAACCTGGAGCCGACCTTGCACTCTATCTCGCTCGTCACGGCATCAAGATTGAAGTAGTTCAACGATTGAGTAAATCAGATACCGGTGGAACCTTGCTGCAAATCTGTCAAGAATTGCAAGTCAACTGGTTAGTCATGGGCGGTTACGGGCATTCTCGCTTCCGTGAAATGATCATGGGGGGGACGACACGTACCATTTTGGAAAAGACCCACATTCCGGTTCTCATGTCACATTAAGCTTCTACCTTGTTGTACCCTGCTTCGACTCAATTGAGCAGGGTCATAACTACCAACGAGTTCGGAACTTCGGAGTCTTCAGCTCAATAAGACCAAGAGAAATTTGTCGTGTGCATTGTCAAAGATTCCTAGGTCGAGGCATCCTTGGTGAACGAAGCGGCAACTTCCAACCTTGTTTTTTCTATATTCAAGAATGCATTTCAATTAATCTTTAGCACACAGTACAATTCCCACTTCTAGTCAATGCCATCGCGTCCACATGAAAAATTTCATCCCCGCAGAATTGAAACGTCTCACTTGGACGAGTTTTGTGCTACTCGCACTCTCAATCAGCCTCTGGTCTAATCGCGAGTTAGTTGCAGAATTTAAGGTGCCACATGCACTAACCATACACACCGCCCTAGAGACGGCGACCATCATCATTTTTGCGTCGGTATTTATCGTCTGTTGGAATGCTTTCGGTGAACTGCGGAAACGAAGTAGCTTAATTCTCGCCGTTACATTCTTATGCGCAGCCATATTTGGTTTTTTTCACATTATTTCTTTTCAAGGAATGCCAGGATTTACCGAACCAATCGACATGCACAAGTCCCTCAGCTTTTGGCTATTATCACGCTCATTGATCACCTTCACGCTGCTTGGGCTAGTCATACACACTGCAGATATCGATGTGCCGAATCATTTCGCACAACTCAGCATTTACCTAGGCTTATTGGCGACTGCAGCAGTAACGCTTTTGGTATTTCAAGCTCCTGAAATATTACCAATTACCTATTTAAAGGATATCGGACAAACGAGTTTTAAAGTGCATTGCGAGATCGTGTTAGTGGTTACGAATAGCATCACTGCATTCCTCTTCTATCAACAAGTGTTCGCGACCAAAAATTTAAGTGTTGAAGGCCATCTTAAAATCAAACGCAGCTTACTTTTTTTTGCTGCAGCGATGATGGCCGTTTCTGAAACTTATTTCTCTCTTTATCGCCTTCCAGACGAATTATTTGTCGCGATTGGGCATGCCTTCCAAGTTTTTGCGGCACTAGCAATCTATCGCGGCATGGTGGGCATCAACATACATGCACCTTATTCCAGTCTAATAGAAAGCACCCAGCATTTGCAATCGGCGGCGGACGAACTGAGAATTCATAAACAACGGTTGACAGGCGTAATTGAGACTGCGATGGATGGTATCCTGACAATCGATGATCAACATAAAATTATCCTTGTCAATCCAGCAGCCGCAAGTATTTTTGGTTATACAGTCAATGATTTACTCGGCTCGTCAATTGAAGTAGTCATTCCAATGCGGCATCGGCATGTGCATGGGCACCACGTTAATCAGTTTGGTGAACGAGGGACTACCCGACGCAAAATGGGCAGTAGCTTTGATGACTACTATGTTACAGGTCTTCATGCCAACGGCTCTGAATTCCCAATCGAGGCGTCGATTTCCAGCTTAATCGAAAATAACAAACGCTTTTTCACTGTAATTTTTCGAGACATCAGTGAACGTAAACTTGCAAAAGAAAAAATGGCACAGTACCACTCTGAACTAAGCCAACTATCATCAGCACTTCAGAGTATTCGTGAAGAGGAGCGCAAACACATCGCGCGTGAACTCCATGATGACCTAGGTCAGCTTTTGGCAGCATTACGAATGGATTTATCACTATTACAGAGGGAACAAAATTTATCCGATAGGTCGAGACGCACGCTAACCAGCATGGACCAACTTCTGCTCACGTCGATCACGACTCTGAGGAGAATCGCGACAGATCTACGGCCGCGCGCGTTGGACGAAGGTGGTTTATTTTTCGCTTTACAAACTCTGCAAAAAGAATTTTCTCAAAGGCATGGTGTTCATTGTGATTTGATTGCGGATGAAGAACAACTGATACTCGATGATGAAAAAAGTACAGCTATCTATCGCATAATTCAGGAATCACTGACGAACGTTGCACGCCACGCGAAGGCAAGTCATGTCAATATTCAATTTTCTCGGAGTCACGACGTCTTATCTTTCATCATTCAAGACGATGGACGAGGCATTGAAGAAGGGGCAATGAACAAAACGCGTTCTTTTGGCTTAGTAGGAATGCGCGAGAGAATTAAAGCGATGCAAGGAGAATTCAAAGTACAAAGCGAGGTCGGCAAAGGAACGCAAATTCAAATTCAAATCCCTCTATTAAATCCAATAAAAATGGGCAATCCGCCAAATTTGCAACATTCAATTAGTGCTGACCTTCATCACTAAGAATCAAGGCAAGAGCTTAATAGAGAATATTCGATGTTAAATCTTGTCAAACAATTTAATCCGCACTATCCACGCCGGCATAGACCATTAAAATTTGCTTGCAGCTTAGAAAAAATCCACTAAGCTTACAACAAAGAATCCGTCGTCTAAAAGCTTAATTTAATTAAAAGGCTCCGCAATGTCTATTGGCGCACTCAATGCAGGTCTATCCGGACTCAAAGCGTTCCAGTCCGCACTCGACAACAACGCAAACAATATTGCGAACGCGTCCACCAAGAATTATCAGGTTGCCAGCGTTAGTTTTCAGGAAGGAGCAAACGGTGGTGTCGTAGTAAATATTAGCAAAGCAAGTGAAGATTTGGCACGCCAAGAAATCATGGGTGAACCGAGCAATTCAAGCAGTACTGATCTTGCGAATGAACTGACACAACAACTACAATTCAAAGCAGGATTCCAGATCTCCGCAAAATTGATCGACACGGCAGATGAGGTCTTCAACTCGATTCTCAAATTGCAAGAATAATATTTCTTCACTCCCCTCTTCTCGCACGAAACAAATCAAACTAATTTCCCACAAGCCACTACCATCATCAACGTGGCGTGACGCATAAGAAATCTGGCATTCTATCCATATTTCCAAAGTACATTCCCACAACACCTAGCGTGATCAAAATAAATGCAAAAAGCATTTGTACAATTTGCATACGACTACTCTGCTTCAACTTTCTCGAGATTGCCTGTGCGACTAGCAAGTGAGGAAGAGCCGCCAAACCGAATAGCACCATCAGCAAAGCACCTGACCACATCGCACCTGACAAGAGAGCAAAAGGCGCAATGGCATACGATAATCCACAGGGCAATGCCCCCCAAGCCATCCCAGTCAAGAACGGCTGGCGTCGACCACTCTGCATCAACGGTATTAATTTTGTGTAGCCATATTGAATAAATTGACCGAACTTCTCTGGTAAAAAATGGCGAAATTGAATTCCAGCGAGCCGAAGTCCCAACAAAATTAAAGCAAAATTACCCAGGTAATAGAACCAAGATGAAATAGTGGAATCGACTTTCCAGCTTAAGCTCGCACCTCCCAAGCCACCAAATGCTGCACCTACCATGCCATAGGTAAATAATCGGCCTAGATGTAATTTTGCTTGAAAAAACCAATATGAGGATGCAGTTCCACTGGAAAAAGAAAGAGATTTTGAAGCGACTTCTGTCAATGAAATAGGGACTATAGGGATCACAGAAGTCGGATTTATTTTCTGCCCATTTGACATGTGACTAAAAATACTAGCGATTCCACCGCACATTCCAACGCAGTGAAAACCGCCAATTCCACCCGCCGCCAAGGCGGCCAAAATGAGCGGGAAAGTCAGCATGTTTTTTAGTAGAAATTAGATAAGCTTCGAATATTTGGCAGCAGTTTGACGCGACAAATATTGATCGAAAATCATACTAAATGCCCGTACAAACATTCTTCCTTTTGGTTTCACACTAATTTTTGCGGAAGTAATATCCATTAAACCTTCATTGGCATACTCTTGAATTCGTTCAATTTCTTGTCCAAAGTAATCAGCAAATTGAATTTGATGGCGTGACTCAATATCATTAATATCGATGGAACTGCAACACATCAAAGTCATGATCAATTCGCGCCGTAATAGATCATCTTGGCTTAAATCAAAACCCTTCTCAACTGGCAATCTGCCTTCATCTAGTGCGGCGTAGTACTCATCCAATGTGCGGACATTTTGTACATATGATGCACCTACCTTCCCGATAGATGACAATCCGAGTGCAATCAAATCACAATCAGCCCGCGTAGTGTATCCCTGGAAGTTACGATGCAAAGACTTATCTTTCATCGCAACAGCCAAGCTATCATCGGGTTTTGCAAAATGATCTAAGCCAATATAGACATACCCCTCGTCTAAAAGACGACGCAGTGACATAAGAAAAATTTGCAATCGTTGTTCAGCAGGTGGTAAGTCCGCCTCATTTATTCGACGCTGCGGTTTAAATCGAGTCGGCAAATGGGCATAGTTATACAAGGCAATTCGTGCTGGTGACAAAGCAATTACCTGATCCAAAGTTCGGGAAAAACTTTCTAAATTTTGCTTAGGCAAACCATAAATCAAGTCAAAATTTATCGAGCCGAAACCCACTGCCCGACTTTGCTCAATACAATTTTTCACCATTTCAAATGGCTGAATTCGATGCACCGCTAGTTGTACTTGTTCATCAAAATCTTGTACGCCAAGACTTGTACGATTAAAACCCACATCCGCTAACAGTTGAAGTGACTCTTCAGTGACGGTGCGAGGATCAATCTCAATCGAGATTTCCGCATCCTCAGAAAAGCTAAAATTAGCGCGAAGCATAGACATCAAGCGACGCATTTCCTCAGAGCTCAAAAATGTCGGCGTGCCACCACCCAAATGCAATTGCGAAATTATTTCTTGGCCAGGCAAATGACGCTTCACCAATTCGAGCTCTTTGGTCAAATAATCGAGATAAATTGCCGACTTGGACCTATCCTTTGTTATCACCTTATTGCAGGCGCAGTAGTAACAAAGCGATGCGCAAAACGGAATGTGAATATACAGAGATAAGGGTGCTTTCCTTGATGCTGAATTCCGCTCTTGCAAGTACTTAACATAGGATGACTCAGTAAAGCCAGTGTGAAATCGATCTGCTGTCGGATATGATGTATAGCGAGGACCTAAAGAATCAAATTTCCTAATCAACTCTTCAGAGATCTCTAAGTTGTCTTTGATAATTTTTTCTGGTGTGGTGGACGATACCATTTTGTTCTATCGAATTTTCTGTAAAAGTAATGCTGTTAGCCAGCTTGATATAACACCAAGTGCCCAAAACATCAAAAAACCAATCGTATAGGCTCCAAGCATGTGGACTTGCAATTTTTCATCTAATACGATCAACTCCATAGGATCTACCAAACTGAAAAATACACCGGTCCCAACACATGCCATCAAAAATGCTGGCCACAAGACGACCATAAGCATCGAGCGAACGGAAATTTTTTCGTGTTGCACTTCGCTATTCTGTTCCAAACTTCACCTCTCTACTTTTTATTTATACGAGACAAGCCAACAACATAATTCTGAGCATACAACAACCAAGGAAAAACAACCACGCCTAATAATATAAATCTCACTCCACTTTTAATTCAATGGAGAAATCGATAGTTTTTTCTCCAAAGGATTATGCCAATCCCCCGTCAAACGCCATTCATTCGTTTCAAGTTTGACGTGAAGAATTTGGATTTTCGATTGGTTCAAGGCTTTCTCAAATTTTGGATCTTGCAACAAATTTGCCTCATACGTTCCAGCACCCACTAGCTTCATTGGCAGACGACGAACAACCTCTTCGACCCCTCCTTCTAAGGCCCCAGAACTGGCCAAACTAATTTGGACTTCTTGCGGCAAAGCTTGGTTCGACTTAACGCTCATCAAAATTTTATTGTTTGAAAGATCCAGCTGTAGAGAAGCGTTTAATGCTAACTCTCGTGCTTTAGCATCACGCTGTAAGTTTGTATTGATCATCAGGCCTTGGCGATAGTAATCCTTTGCCACAACTTGATCGGCGCCACGAAAAGCGATCAAGCCAGTAAACAAACTAGCGCATACAACCAGCAATGGGCCGCCAACAACTAGCAAAAGCCAAGGTTCCTTAAACCAACTGTCTTTCTTAATCGGCTGCGTCAAAATTCCGCTATTCATACTTATTCCTCTATTTGGGGACGATAAAGACAGCTTTTTCCGTCACTGTTACTTTACTATTTTGATCATCTATTACACTGAACTTTATCCGATTTGAGCCGATCGGAGCAGAGCCTGCGGGAATCCGAACTCGCACAGGAAAGGCTCGACTAGTCGCGGCATTAATTGAAATTTGTGTTTCATTAACAATCTCCGCACCGGGAATCCCTTTTACACTGATTTGATACTTTCTTTCAGTTTCTTGCGTATTCATAATTTGCAAGCGATAGACATTCTCGATCGCACCGACCTCGGTAATTTTCGGCATCGCACGATCACGAATCACGTCTACCTTTAGAGGAATTCGGTACGCCAAGGAAATCGCGGCAGCGAGGATAATCATGCCAAGTATGGAACCGTAAATCAGGGTACGCAATCGAAATACATGCTTCCACATCGCATCTTTAGACATCTTTTGGGCTAAAGCATGTTCTGTGGTGTATCGAACCAGACCGCGTTCGTAACCCATTTTATCCATCACTTGATCGCAGCCATCAATACACGCGCCACACGCGATGCATTCATATTGCAAACCGTTACGAATATCGATGCCAGTTGGGCAGACCTGCACACAGATACCACAATCAATACATGCCCCTAGGCCTTCGGCTTTGTAATCTATTTTCTTAGTGCGGGGGCCACGAGGCTCTCCTCGTTCAGTATCGTAAGTAACGATCAATGTATCTTTATCAAACATCGCGCTTTGAAAGCGTGCATAAGGACACATGTATTTACATACTTGTTCACGCATAAATCCTGCATTGCCATAGGTCGCAAATGCGTAAAAAAGAAACCAAAAGGTCTCCCATGGGCCGAGTGAAAATCCAGATAATTCAGTCGCTAAAGTATGAATGGGGGTGAAGTAACCGACAAAAGTAAACCCGGTCCATAAAGCAATCGCCAACCATATCAAATGCTTGGTAGTTTTCAAGCGAAACTTGGTGAAAGACATAGGAGATTGATCTAGGCGAATTCGCGCACTGCGATCCCCTTCGATTTTCGCCTCAACCCACATAAAAATTTCTGTATATACCGTCTGCGGACAAGCATAGCCACAGAACAACCGCCCCGCAATTGCCGTGAACAGAAATAAAGACAAGGCGGAAATAACCAACAAAACCGCAAGATAAATAAAATCTTGCGGCCATAAAATCATGCCAAAAATATAGAACTTACGATTGACTAAATCAAACAAAACCGCTTGCCTATCATTCCAATTCAGCCAAGCCGTTCCATAAAATAAAAATTGCGTAAAAAATACCAAGACCCAACGCCAAGTTTGAAACCAGCCTTTTTGAGTTCGCGGATAGATTTTCTTCCGCTCTTCGAATAGTGCTAACTCAGCTTCCTCGATCGGCACTGGGATGATTGGTATTTTCTTCATAATTAACTTTGGTCTAATTAAATTGCCGGCGGCTAGCCGGCAAAATTACAGCTATTTAGCTACTGGAGCGTTTGGAGTCTCGCTGGTTGCAGATGCACTTTCAATCTGTTTCAACGCTACCGCCTCTGGTTCGCTGACCATCGTCTTACCAGAATTAGAAAGCCCCCACACATACGCCGTTAACAAATGAATCTTGGCATCTGTCAAAATTGCTTTGTGTGCAGGCATCTGATTTCCACGTCCTTTATTGATCGCTTCCATAATATTGTCAATGCCACCGCCATACAACCAAATTTTGTCGGTTAAGTTTGGCGATCCAATCGCTTGATTGCCTTTGCCGTCGGCACCATGGCAGGCCGCACAAACACCAAATTTCCCTTTGCCCAATGCAGCCTTAATTGGATCATGCGCCGCACCTGATAAACTCATCACATAATTGGCAACGTTTTTCACATCATCCTCAGAACCCAATGCAGCTGCCATTGGAGGCATCTGACCTTGACGACCTTCTTGCAAAGTCAACTTGATCGTTTCCGGTGACCCGCCATATAACCAGTCCGTATCAGTAAGATTAGGATACCCCTTTCCACCTTGCGCATCCGATCCATGACATTGTGCACAACTATTTAAAAACAAGCGTTGACCAATCTCATGTGCTTTAGGATCAGCAGCGACTTGTTTAACGTCAGTATTTAAATACTGGTTAAACAAGGGACCATATTGTGCTTCGCCATCCTTCATTTCTTTGGCATAGGCGCCTTCCTGACTCCAGGAAAACGTTCCTTGGTATGCACCCATTCCAGGATAAACAACCAAGTAACCAACACTGTAAATCAGCGTCAAGTAAAACAACCACATCCACCATTTTGGTAAAGGATTGTTTTGCTCCATCAAAGATTCGTCCCAAACGTGACCAGTCGTTTCAGCAGGCAAAGGCTTGCCATCCGAACCGATTTTCACCTTTACTTTCGATTGCGACCATAACAAAAATGCACATGCCGCGATACTGATTGCAGTAACGATGGCGATCGCGGTACCCCACCATTCACTTATAAAGTCTGCCATGGCTATTTTCCATTCTCTTCATCTTGTGGCAATTGTGCCAATTCTTCAAATCGGGCCTTGTTATTGGAACTAAAAGCCCAGTATAGGATCCCGATGAAGGCAATCATGCTGATTACCGTCATCGCACTACTTAAGATTGTAAAATTCACTTTCGAATCTCCTAATCAGCTCTAGTTATCCTAGTTTTTGTTCTTAATTGCTGTACCCAACACCTGCAAATACGCAATTAAAGCTTCCATTTCGGACTTACCTGCAACATCGTCTGAAGCTTTTGCGATATCTTCGGCTGTATAAGGCACGCCTAATGTTTGCATCGCGCGCATTCTAGGAGCCATTCCAGCACCATCAACAGATGCTTTCAATAACCAAGGATAGGCGGGCATATTTGATTCTGGCACCACAGAACGAGGGTCAGTCAAGTGATCCTTGTGCCATGTATCGCTATAACGTCCACCGACGCGCGCCAAGTCTGGACCAGTCCGTTTACTACCCCACTGGAATGGATGATCATATACAGACTCGCCCGCCACTGAATAATGACCATAGCGTTCGGTCTCAGCGCGGAAGGGACGAATCATTTGTGAATGGCAACCATAGCAGCCTTCACGTAAATAAATATCCCGTCCAGCCAATTGTAAAGCTGTGTAAGGTTTAACGCCTTGCACTGCCTGAGTTGTCGACTTCTGAAAAAACAGTGGCACGATTTCAACCAAACCACCAACACTGATCGTCAAAATAACCAGCACCAACATAAGACCGATATTGCGCTCGATCAAATCATGAGTAAATTTACGCATTGAGATTCTCCTGATGATTACTCGAGATTAGGCGTGAGCCGAATTTGCTGGCAATGCTGGAATCGCATTGTTTGCAGGTTTAGCGAGCATCATCGTTTTAGCAACGTTATAGACCATCAACAACATACCGCTGAGGTACAACACGCCGCCTGCTAAACGAATGACATAGTATGGATAAGTTGCTTTTACAGATTCAACGAATGTATAAGTCAAAGTGCCATCTTCATTCACCGCACGCCACATCAGTCCCTGCATCACACCAGCAATCCACATCGCAGCGATATACAAAACGATACCAATCGTCGCAATCCAGAAATGTATTTCAATCAAACGCTTGCTGTACATTTCAGTTTGCCCAAACAGTCGCGGAACGAGATAGTACAAACTACCAATCGAGATAAAGCCAACCCAACCTAACGCACCGGAATGAACATGTCCAACAGTCCAATCAGTGTAATGCGACAAGGCATTCACTGTTTTGATCGCCATCATAGGACCTTCAAATGTCGACATACCATAGAACGACAATGAAACGATTAAGAAGCGCAAAATTGGATCTGAGCGTAATTTGCTCCACGCCCCAGATAAAGTCATGATGCCGTTGACCATACCACCCCAAGATGGAGCCAGCAAAATCAACGAGAACAACATACCGATGGACTGCGCCCAATCTGGCAACGCTGTGTAGTGCAAATGATGCGGACCTGCCCACATGTAAGTAAAAATCAATGCCCAGAAGTGAACGATAGACAAACGATAGGAATACACAGGGCGACCAATTTGCTTAGGCACGAAGTAGTACATCATCCCCAAGAAACCAGCAGTCAAAAAGAAACCGACCGCGTTATGACCATACCACCATTGAACCATCGCATCTTGTACGCCAGAATAAGCAGAATACGATTTCAAGAATGAGACTGGCATTGCAGCACTGTTGACGATATGCAAAACCGCAACAGCAACAATGAATGCGCCAAAGAACCAATTCGCAACATAAATGTGCTCAACCTTACGCTTTACGATCGTACCGAAAAACACAATAGCGTAAGAAACCCACACTAAAGCGATCAAGATATCGATTGGCCATTCTAATTCAGCATATTCTTTACCTTGCGTAAAACCTAGAGGCAAAGTCACAGCTGCAGCCACAATCACCAACTGCCAGCCCCAGAATACAAATTCAATCAAAGGACCACCAAACAAGCGCGCATTTGTCGTACGTTGCACGACGTAAAACGAGGTTGCAAACAAGGCGCAGCCACCAAAGGCAAAAATCACCGCATTTGTGTGCAATGGGCGCAAGCGTCCATAGCTCAACCAGGAAATACCGGATAAAAATTCTGGCCAGGCAAGTTGAGTTGCAATCAGCACGCCCACGAGCATGCCGACTACGCCCCAAACTACTGCCATGACAGAAAATTGGCGAACAACTCGATAGTTGTAGGTGTTTTCATTGTTTATTGTCATGATCTCACTCGGTTAATAAAATTACAGATGCAGGATAGCAATCGTTCCCCTGAGCTACATTGATACAAATCAAATATAACCTGTATTGCAAAGCAACTTTTCATTGAATAGAAGATTTACTTCAGAACACGATAAAAACACCACAATTAGCGTTCAATTGGACAAAAAAAAAGACAGTCGCGAGGACTGTCTTTTTATCTTCTAGATCGTTGAATTAAGGTGCATTCGTACCAGCTTTACGGTTTAGCGCCGCACTATTTATTTCAACTTTTGCTTTTTTCTTCAATGCTTCGATATAGCTATATACGTCCTGTTGTGCGGTAGCATTTTCCAATTGCTGCGCCTCACTTGCTCGACGTGCAGAATCCGGTGTACCGCTTGCAACTTTAGAGATACGATAAATTTCGTAGCCAATTCCGGGCACATCAATTCCCACGAAAGCAGGTAGTTTTTGAACATCTGCTTTAACGATTGCAAGCAAAGACTCATTACTAAAATCTGCCTTCTTCAAACGCGAAACTGTTTTCACCTCAGAAAAGCCTGCGGCGTTGTCCGCTGTCTTCAACGCTTGTAGTTTCGCCTCACCGGTTTTTTTCGCAAGTGCCAACGCTTCAGTTTCAGTGACACGCGCCTGAATAACAGCCTTCACCTCATCAAAAGGCCTCTTTGATGCAGGTTTATACTCCACCACACGCCCAGATAGCAAAGTGTTTGGCGCAATTTCGATCGCCTCGATGTTATTTTTCTTTTTCAACGCATCTTCAGAAAAGATTGCAGTCAAAAATTTAGTATTATTTGCAATCATTGTAGCTGGCATTCCTGGAATAGGTTGGCGATTTAAATTGGAAACCTTTTCTATTTTTAGCTTCAATTTATCAGCCACCGCCTGCAAGCTATCAGACTGCTCATAGACCGTGTTCGTAAACACCTCTGCAGCTTCAGCATATGCCTTCGATGCTTTTTGTTTTTTAATGTCAGCCACAAGCTGGGCTTTCACTTCTTCGAGCGGCTTGACTGCTTTCGGTTTAATTGAAGTCAGTTGAATGATGTGTATGCCGTAAGCGGTTTGCACCAAGGAACTGATTTCGCCCTCTTTCAATTTGAATGCCGCTTCATCAAAATTTTTCTCCATCGAACCGCGCGCGAAGAAATCTAAATCACCACCGCGTTCCGCTGAACCGGGATCTTGAGAATTTTCTTTAGCTAACTTTGCAAACTGCGTCGGATCTTTGCGAACTTGTGCTAATAATGCTTCTGCTTTCGCCTTAACAGCCCTAGCCTCGGACTCAGGAGCATCTTTCTTCAGATTCAACAAAATATGACTTGCCCGACGCAATTCATCGGTCGTGTAATTCGTCTTATTTTGTTCATAGTGACCGGCAACTTCCGCATCACTCACAACGATTTGCGCTGCCAAAGCGTCATTACTTAAGACAACATATTCAGCATTGACTATTTCAGGAATTTCAAACTGCTTAGGATTCTTGTCATAGTAGGCACGCATCATTTGTTCGCTTACTTTGACTTCAGATGCAAAATCTTTTGCTTTGAAGTTCAATAACTGCACATCACGTTCTTGCTCAGAAATCGACGCAATCCGTTCAGCGACGGTTTTTGGACTGATCGCGGTATTTTGAATTGATCCAATTAACTGCTGTAAGACGAGATCCTGACGCAAACTGGACTCGTACATTGCTGGCGTCATATTCTGCATCGCCAACAAGCTCTTGTAACGCTCGGTATCAAAACTATTATCAGGTTTCTTTAAACCTGGCGTTTCCAAAATATTTGCTTGCAAAGCTTGATCAGTCACCGTTAACTTAGTTTTAGCAGCTTCGACGATCAATGCTTTTCGAGCGATCAAATCATCCAAAATTCCTTTGCGAGCCTCAGGCGTATTTAACATTTGCGCATCGAAATCCGGCCCGTACGCTTGTTTCAAGCGATCTAGTTGATTGCGTAGTGCTTGGTCGAATTCTTGTTGACTAACGGCTTGCCCTGCCACCGTTGCAACCGACGTATTCGCGTCACGTGAACGCAAAAAACTGTCGACGCCAAATAGCGCGAACGAAGGGAAAATGATCACCAAGAGCACGCCTTGCATGATGCGTTTATGGGTACGAATATACTCAAACATGATTGACCAATCAATTCGAAATTTACAACTTGAAAATATAAAAAAAGGCGAACAAACGTTCGCCTTTTAGATGTTGGCGGAGCGGACGGGGCTCGAACCCGCGACCCCCGGCGTGACAGGCCGGTATTCTAACCAACTGAACTACCACTCCAAATACAGCACTATTAAAGTCTGGTGGGCGCTGAGAGGCTCGAACTCCCGACCTAAGCCTTGTAAGGGCTCCGCTCTACCAACTGAGCTAAGCGCCCGACAATTTAATAGTTGTGCAATCTGATCACTCAAATTGCTAAGTGCATTAGTTTACCGCATCTTTCAAAGCTTTGCCAGGCTTAAATTTTGGAACCTTAGCAGATTTGATTTTAATTGCTTCGCCAGTACGTGGATTGCGACCAGTACGTGCAGCACGCTTGCCGACAGAAAAAGTACCAAAACCAACCAAAGTCACAGTCCCGTTTTTCTTCAAAGTTGTTTTCACAGCCGCAATCACCGCATCCAATGCACGAGCTGAAGCAGCTTTCGACAAATCCGCGGATTTAGCGATATGGTCGATCAATTCAGTTTTATTCACTTATGGTCCCCTCACAAAAAATTAAGACTTCGATGGTATTTCCGACTATTTATTTCAGCACATACTTACTCTACAAACTAGTGGAAAATTTGCATGCGGTATTAGATCAATTCGATCTATATTGTGTCAAGCAGTTTGCATGCTTTTTTATAATCTACTTATAAAAAAGGCCGTCAACGCGTATCGAATAAGACATTTAGCGGTATTTCGATTTACATTTTTCTTCAGCGTTGCGCATCAGTGCTAAACATTTCTGTCGACGCAATTACAAAAGAATCTGCGAACCGATTCGTACAAAATAGAAGAATATCAAATAATCTCAGGCGGTTTTCGGTCCCACAATCCTCGAAAATCGCATATAGTTGTGCCCTTTCTAGCGATTTATTACGGTTTATTTTCATGATGAAATTTGATGTAGCGATTGTTGGCAGCGGATTAGCAGGTTTATCAGTAGCATTGCATCTGGCAAAAACACACAGTGTGGCAATCATATCGAAGAGAACGCTACTCGATGGCGCAAGCAATTGGGCGCAGGGTGGAATCGCTGCCGTACTTGACTCGCATGATAGTCATGAACAACACATCCACGACACAATTATTGCTGGTGGGGGCCTATGTGACGAGGCTGCCACTCGTGCAATCATAGAACAAGGTCGGGCCGCAATTGATTGGCTGATCGAACAAGGTGTTCCATTTACGAAAGACCAAGATGCAGAATTGGGATTCCATCTGACCCGCGAGGGCGGACATAGCCAACGGCGTATTATTCATGCGGCAGATGCAACGGGGCATGCCGTACAAGTCACCCTAGAGCAATTGGTGAGAAATCACCCGAATATCACACTGTTCGAACATCACTACGCAATTGACGTGATCACATCCTCTAAAATCGGCGATGAATCCGCTACACCTCGCTGCTGGGGTTTATACGTTCAAGACGTCAAAACGGGTACAGTTCATACCTTTGCAGCCCAACACACCGTGATGGCAACGGGCGGCGCAGGTAAAGTCTATCTGTACACGACGAATCCAGATACGGCGACTGGAGATGGAATCGCGATGGCGTGGCGTGCTGGCTGCCGCGTCGCCAATATGGAATTTATGCAGTTTCATCCAACTTGTCTGTATCACCCATATGCAAAGTCATTTTTAATTACTGAAGCGGTACGCGGCGAAGGTGGCATATTGAAACTGCCTCAAGAAGCGGGTAGCGCAGCCGGGTCGAGATTCATGCTCAATCATGACGACCGCGCCGAACTTGCGCCGCGTGATGTGGTGGCACGCGCTATTGACTTTGAAATGAAGAAACGAGGTCTCGACTACGTAGAATTGGATATCAGTCATCAACCACCAGAATTCTTAAAAGAACACTTCCCAACGATTTATGCTCGCTGCCTAGAACTCGGGATTGACATCACAAAACAAGCGATTCCGGTCGTTCCTGCTGTGCATTTTACATGTGGTGGCATCGTCACCGACACAATTGGAAGAACCGATATCCCCGCACTTTATGCGGTTGGCGAAACTGCTTATACCGGGCTACACGGCGCCAATCGACTTGCCAGCAATTCACTGCTCGAATGCCTCGTCATCGGCAAAGCCACAGCCGAAAATATTGGAGAACAAGAAAAGATTACGATTCCAGACTTGCCAGCATGGGATGAAAGCCGAGTCGCCGATGCGGATGAAGAAGTTGTGATCGCTAACAATTGGGATGAGCTACGCCGTTTTATGTGGAATTATGTTGGCATCGTCCGCACGACCAAAAGACTAGAACGAGCAAAACATCGCATCAAACTATTAAAAGAAGAGATCGATGAATACTATGCCAACTTCAGAATTTCCAATCATTTGCTGGAGTTACGCAATTTAGTCGACGTCGCATCCTTAATTGTCAATAGCGCACTGTCGAGAAGAGAAAGTCGTGGCTTACATTACAGCCGTGATTATCCGAATACCTTACCAAAGGCCTTACCAACGGTGCTGTCTCCGAAACTCAAAATAAAAGGCTCAAAAAAATAGTCAATGATAAAGTTAAGCGCAGGCCATCCCGCATTGATTCCATACCAATTCAATGCGGTATCCGCTGGCAGATCTCGCTAATCTACCAAACCATCAACATCACGAATCTTATTTAGAGCCTCATCAATCCGATCAACTGCCACGATTTGTAATCCCTCAATTTTTTGTTTGGGCGCATTCGATTTTGGAATCATCGCAATTGAAAATCCCAATTTTGCAGCTTCCCGCAAGCGCTCCTGACCTCTCGGCGCAGGACGAATTTCGCCAGCCAAGCCCACCTCACCAAAAACGACCAAGCCTCGCGGCAAAGGCTTATTTCGCATTGACGAGTTAATTGCCATCAGAACCGCCAAATCAGCCGCAGGCTCTGTAATTTTGACACCCCCAACTGCATTGATAAAGACATCCTGATCAAAGGCAGCCACACCTGCATGACGATGCAAAACAGCGAGCAACATCGCAAGACGGTTTTGCTCCAGCCCCACAGAAAGTCGTTTTGCATTTGGCGCATGGGAGGTATCCACCAATGCTTGGATTTCCACCAAGAGAGGTCTCGTTCCTTCTTGCGTTACCATCACACATGATCCAGCCACCTGCGTATCGTGTTGCGACAGAAAAAGTGCGGATGGATTAGACACGCCTTTCAATCCTCGCTCCGTCATAGCAAAAACACCTAGTTCGTTGACCGCGCCAAAGCGGTTCTTGATTGCTCTAACCAAACGAAAACTGGAGTGCGTATCGCCTTCAAAGTAAAGCACAGTATCCACAATATGCTCAAGAACACGCGGCCCAGCCAGCGCACCTTCTTTGGTCACATGCCCGACCAAAATCATGGTGATATTCATCGTTTTAGCAACACGAGTCAATTGCGCTGCGCACTCTCTTACTTGCGCAACGGATCCTGGTGCGGAGCTTAATGCATCCGAATACAATGTCTGAATAGAATCAATTACGACAACTTGAGGTTTATGTTCGGCTAATGTATTTAAGATCTTTTCAAGTTGGATTTCCGCTTGCAAAGACAAATCTTTGGTCTCGACAGCCAAACGTTTTGCCCGCAACGCTATTTGAGCCCCGGACTCCTCACCGCTCACATACAAGACTTTTTTTATCCGCGCCAGGTTGGAAAGTGCTTGCAGTAATAAAGTCGACTTACCTATTCCGGGATCTCCACCGATCAATACCACACCACCTGAAACTAATCCTCCACCCAACACACGATCAAATTCTTCTATTTCGGTCCCAAACCTTGGGACGTCTTGTGCCTCTATTTCCGCCAAATTCAAAATGGGTGCACTTTGCGCTAGGCCTTGATATTTGTTCGAGAACCGATTTCCTACCTCCTCAACCAAGGTTTCGACCAAAGTATTCCACTGCTGGCAAGATGGACATTGCCCAGCCCATTTGCTTTGAACTCCGCCACATTCTGTGCATGTGTAATTAGTTTTTTGTTTAGCCATTCAATTTGCGCCCCGCGATGCCATCAACATCAGCTGAACCTAGTGTGTGAAAACACTGATATTTTACCCAGTATTGATTGAAATGCTTGTGGTATTTCAAGGAAACTGTACGAATTTCATGGTATAAAGCATCCCTGCTAGGCAAAGCAAATGAATAAGCAAAGGTCGACAGGACGAATGAAACGCGGTTTTTATACAATCATGGCAGCGCAGTTTTTCTCTTCGCTTGCTGACAATGCATTACTAATTGCTGCGATTGCACTCTTAGTCACTATGGATGCTCCAGCGTGGATGACTCCTCTATTAAAATGGAGCTTTGCGCTCTCCTACGTTTTACTCGCTGCATTCGTTGGCGCTTTTGCTGATTCACGCCCCAAGGGTAAGGTGATGTTTTTCACCAATTTAATTAAGATCGCAGGTTGCGTGATGATGTTCTTTAACGTTCATCCCGTAATCGCCTACGGCGTCGTCGGTTTTGGTGCGGCAGCCTACTCTCCAGCCAAATATGGAATTTTGACGGAACTATTACCCGCAGAAAAATTAGTCGCTGCGAACGGATGGATCGAGGGACTCACAATTAGTTCTATCATTCTTGGGGTCGTACTTGGTGGGAAACTTGTTGATCCCCAAATTTCAATTCGACTATTAAGTTTCGATTTTCCCTTAATAGATTTCGGAATCAACACCACCAATCAGTCGGCACTATGCGCAATCACAGCTTGTTATCTAATCGCTGCAATATTCAATCAGTTTATCCCGGATACCGGCGTCAAATATCAAAAACAGAAATCTCATCCTTTGTGTCTTCTTCGTGACTTTACCCATTGCTCCATCAAGCTTTGGCAAGACAAACTAGGTCAAATTTCTCTCGCCGTGACGACACTTTTTTGGGGGGCAGGTGCGACATTACAATACTTAGTATTGAAGTGGGCCGAGGTCAATCTTCAAATGCCTCTGAATAAAGGCAGTGAATTGCAAGGTGTTTTTGCAGTTGGGATTGCAATCGGGGCCCTTTTCGCAGCGCGAATCGTCCCCCTCAAAAAGTCATTATCGGTCATGCCACTTGGTGTCCTTATGGGACTGGTTGTGACGACAATGATCTTTGTAACGAATGTCTGGTTCGCGTACCCTCTCCTAATTTTTATTGGCGGTCTCGCAGGATTTTTTGTAGTGCCAATGAACGCCTTACTTCAGCATCGAGGGCATGTTTTAATGAGCGCTGGACATTCTATTGCGGTGCAAAATTTCAACGAAAATTTATCGATACTAGTGTTACTTGCTCTCTATGCTGTAATGGTGTCGCTGCAACTTCACACCCATATCATTATCGTTATTTTTGGTTTATTTGTCGCATCAACCATGTATGCCGTCATGCTCAAACATCGCGCCAACCAAAAGGAATTCGATTCAGTCGCACTAATAGGCGAATGCAAACATTAAACGCCAGCATATCGAAATTTAATTGACTCTCTCATGTTAAGCGAGAAGTACGGACGGTTTGGTACGCTTTCGCCGGCCAACTGTTGGCGACGACCATACCACGACAAATCTCTTGCATGACATCTCCATTCCGCTTCATGATAGCGACCAAGATTGGCGTGTCATCCGACGAAAAATGGCGGTGTAAAGTTTCAAGAATGAGACTCTTATCCATCACACTCTCAACGCTTACCTGAGCAGGCGCCAGCCATTGCAATCGATCCAGCTTCAAAGCGAAGGGAATAGCTAACTGCTCAAATTCTTGCATTGTCCACCAAAATCCCTTGCAATGATCAATGGCAATGCCATCGACTAATTCTTGCCGCTCCGAACTATGATAGAACAACCAACCTTTAATCAGCGCTTTCGCGCTGCTGATGCGTGTGCTCACCAATTTTTTTGCTGCATCATGCTGTGAAAGCGTTAGCTGGCGCTGCATGATTTTTTGCATTTTTGCACCAAGACTATCATTCAAATTCGGACCGAGATAATTGAACAAACTTGCTCTACCAAGTTCACTCTCATCACCGTAAAACAGATAGAATTTTGTCGCCAACTCGAGATGCTGCAATCCGTTATCTGCGTACAGCAAATAATCAAATTCGCCGATAGTCTCAGATCGCTCATTGCGCACCTGCAAGCCTTGTGCATATAACAAACCAACATGATTGAAGTAAAACGACAGTAGCCTTTCAGCGTAATGTCCGAGTCTTAGGAATTGATGAATTTTAAGTGACTCATGTAGCGGGGTTGGATGTGCATTAAGCTGAGACAGCCAAAGCTTCAACTTCTCAGATTCAATCATTTGAATTGCACCGACTTGTTGCCACCAGATCGGCGAACTCTGACATAGCAAATCGGGCGACGTCAGAATCCACGCCAATGCACGCACATGCGGATCAGTGAGGTGCTCCCACTCACGATGAAACTGAAATTGATAAGTATGCATTGCATCACCTCACATTCGTTAGTGTGATTCAAGCCAAATACAGATTTACTGCCACAATTCACAAAGTTGACGCCAGGCGTCCTTTTTTAACTCCGGATTTTGAATCATTGATATGGTGTTGGGTAGCTTCACCAATCGAATCCCTTGATAATTTACACCCGTCGGTAACATCGGATCATGGGATTTAGACGCAGCAAAAATTTGATAAAAAGTCGTGCGTTCGCCGCCGAGCAACACAATAAATCGAGGTTTGCGCAATGCAATTTCGATCTGTAAATGATGAAAACAAGCAAGCTGACTTTGATAGACCTCTTCCGGAATCGCTTTCACTCCCTCATCCTGGTTCACTCGCGCGCGAATCAAAGAACTCTTGTGAACCGTCGATATGCCCAAATTATAGATACTATTGACGATATTCTGTACCAACTTCGCATGTGCATCATTTCCTTCGCAAACCGCAAATTCCGTGACTAGCAGCACTTCGGATTGCTGAACAAATCCTTCAACTTCCTGTTTTCCATATCTTTGACAGAGATGGCAGCGATCACACAATTGCACGGAGCGTGCAAACTGATCTGCACTCAAATTAATTGCATCTAAATTTTGAATTGGATAGTCGTTAATTTGAACTTCATCATTGTTGGCAATAGCAAGTCGATCGTCAGTTGGTCTCTGCACTCTATTTGCATCCTCAAACCGTCCCCCAGACTCGGTCGCAGAATTGTCAAGAATATGCGCTCCTTGGCGTTCACGCCAAATCTCGCCGATCCCTAAATTACGTAAAAAATAGTCCCTCATGACACGCATCTTTCAAAAAAACTGCAACTTATGACGCCTAGACTAAACTCATACGCATAACAATCGCATCTTCCCTTTGTCCATTATGTGCGGGGTAATATGCTTTGCGACGCCCAATTTCTTCAAAGCCAAATCGTTGATAGATTTCCCTCGCTCTTCGATTACTGATACGCACCTCGAGGAGAATAGAGTGAAATTGTCTTGATGCCGCAAAATCCTTTAGATATCGCAATAAAATCAATGCATAGCCTTGACCTTGCTTGCATTGATCGACAGCGATAGTCAAAAGATGCAACTCATCAACTACCGGCATTAAGACAAAATAGCCAAGCAATTTATCTGAAGCATCGCGAATACCACATACCGCATGCCCCTGTTCGAAAGAATCTAAAAAATTACCGCGGCTCCAAGGGTGTGTGTATACAAGCTCCTCGATCGCCATAATGGCATTTAAATCCTCAATACCCAAATTACAGAATTGATACCTATCCATCGCTGCAAGTGAAAATGTCTGATTCATCATCAATTAAGAAGTCCGTGCCGACTCTCTCTCTAGCGTTGTAAGTGCCACCTTATTTCGTAAATAAAGTGGTTGCGCCATTGCCGGACTACATATCAACTCATCGAACAGAGCTTGTTTCGCGATTGGCAATATGAATTCTGCGGATGGTGATTCATATAAACATTTCACCAATGGATTTGAACATGTCAATCCAGTGCCGAGAACAATAGGGAGTTTTCTTTCAAACGAATAATTTTCGGATTCTGCCAGTGGGCCCAAACGAAGTTCGCCCACTAATTGCCAACGCATTCCATCAAATTGATAATGTCCTGAATACACTTCATTCATACGCGCATCGAGACAGCAAACAACATCCGTGACATTGAAGTGTCGACGCGCCGCCTCGGCCATAGGGATAAGACTGACAATTGGCAATACAGGTTTGTCCAAGCCAAATGCAAGCCCCTGAACAACGCCGCAAGCAGTTCTAACCCCCGTAAATGCGCCGGGACCGCATCCAAAAGCGAGCGCATCAACGTCGCGCAAGTCAATTTGAGCCTCGCCCAAAATTTCTTGTATGGCTGGAAGCAATCCAAACGAATGAGTGCTCACACCAGCCAACGTGCGTTTAAAAATCTGAGATTGGGAAAGCAATGCGACCGATGCAACATCCGTCGAAGTTTCGATAGCTATGATTGTTTTCATAGTTATATTTTACTCTTCATTCACAAAATAGTTGATGCGTTTCGCCAAGTAAGTATTGCGTGAGCATGGTGACAAACAAACTGATCAGGTAAAATAAGTTATGGATAAATCGAACTCGATCGACGACCTACAACTCGTCAAACTGAAACTAAATCAAACTCCCTGGCTAATTTGCTGCCTCTGCGCTGCATGGTGTGACACTTGCCAGATGTATCGCCGCAACTTTGAAGTAGTTCAAAGCCACCATCCTGAAAAATGCTTTGCTTGGCTTGATATTGAAGATCACGCCGACTTAATAGAGGATATCGATATCGAGAATTTTCCAACCATTCTCATTCAACACGATAACAAAATATTGTTTTTTGGCACGATGTTGCCTGACGCTAGTTTAGTCGATCGCCTCATTATTTCACTAGAAGATCGAGTCAAAGATAACAATGCAAGTGATATCCCACCGACCATACAAAGCTCATTCGGCAACCCGAATTGGGATTTGCGTCAAACTCTATCTACTCTGTGACTAAAGCCTATTCTTTCCATAAGTAAGAAGTAATAGTGCACAGCCTTTATGAAGTCAGCTCACCGACTTTCATCGCTAAAATAACGAAAAAAGGGACTAGATTTTCATCTAGTCCCTCTGATCTGGTGCGGCTGGCAGGAATCGAACCCACGACCCCTTGGTTCGTAGCCAAGTACTCTATCCAGCTGAGCTACAGCCGCGAAAAACAAAATTATAGCAGACTATTATCTAAAAATGAAGTATCTAATTCGATGAAATAAAGATCTCTACGACCAATCGATATTTAAACGAACCGTCTCGATAGAGAACTATCACAAATTAACTCAACGAAAAAAGGGACTAGATTTTCATCTAGTCCCTCTGATCTGGTGCGGCTGGCAGGAATCGAACCCACGACCCCTTGGTTCGTAGCCAAGTACTCTATCCAGCTGAGCTACAGCCGCGAAGACCAATATTCTAACACAAGTATTCGAATTTTATTGGTCAATTATTCTTAAATCCTCAAGCATTTTTAAATTTAACAATTCCTTGATTAGATTTCTACCTGGGCCCCAACCTCGATAACGCGATTGCTCGGAATCTGATAATAATCAGCAGCATCACGCGCATTCCGCGACATAGTTACAAACAAACCCTCGCGCCAACTCGCCATTCCACTGCCCGGACTAGAGATAATAGTCTGCCGAGAAATGAAATATGACGTTTCCAAAGGCTCAAACTCCAAACCGAAGGGAGCGCACAATGCCAGCGCATTCGGGATATCCGGCTCATTTTTAAATCCATAGTACACATCAATTTGAAAACAATTATTTTTTAAATCGCTCACTTTGATGCGTTCACTAAATGGAACCCATGGAATTTCTCGATTATGCAAGGTAATAAAGATAACGCGCTCGTGCAGGATTTTATTATGGGACAAATTATGCAACAAAGCATGTGGCACGCCATCGGCCTCGCCACGCAAAAAAACCGCGGTTCCCGCCACACGAACTGGCGGGGAGACAAACAGCGACTCCAGAAACTCCTCCAACGGGATCGCATGTTTTTTTAAGTTATCAAAAACCAACGAACGTCCGCGCCGCCAAGTCAACATGACAGTACAAATCCCAATACCCAAGGCAATTGGGAACCAACCACCACTAAAGAATTTCAAAGCATTTGATGAAAATAGTGCGATATCAATTAAGAAGAAGAAACTGGTCGATGCAATACACAAAGCCAAATTGTATTTCCAACCAAAACGAATCACAAAAAATGTAAGGATAGAAGTGACTAACATTGTGCCAGTATTCGCAATACCATATGCCGACGCCAAATTAGACGCAGAGCCAAATCCAATGACAGCAGCAACCACCGCAGCCAGTTGCAACCAATTCACGACTGGAATATAAATTTGGCCAATCTCCTTCGACGAGGTATGAACGATCTTCATACGTGGTAGAAAACCGAGAGAGATTGCTTGCTTTGTCATTGAGAAAGCACCAGAAATAGTCGCTTGCGATGCAATCACGGCTGCCATAGTTGACAAGACGACCAATGGATAAATACTCCAATCACCCAATTGATTGAAAAATGGATTTTCAACTGCCGTCGGCTCAACCATGAGCAAAGCCCCCTGCCCCAAATAATTGAGGCCCAATGCCGGAAATACGATAAAAAACCAAGCAGTACGGATGGGTTTGGCACCAAAATGTCCCATGTCAGCATAAAGAGCTTCAGAGCCAGTAAATGCCAAGACAACCGCACCTAGTGCAATAAATGCAGACCATTTATGCAAAACCAAAAACTCAACGGCATAGAGTGGGTTAAAGGCAGCCAGAATCCCCGGCATTCGAAGAATATTGTACAAGCCCATGGCGGCCAATACGGCAAACCATAGAACCATTACGGGACCAAATAGCTTGCCAATCGTCGCTGTGCCTCTCGATTGTACCGCATAGAGACCAACTAGGATCATTAGCGTTATGGGTACAACAAATGGCTTCAATGCTGGAGTCGCAACCTTGATCCCCTCAATGGCCGATAGAACGGTCATTGCTGGTGTGACGACGCCATCCCCATAAAATAAGGACGCACCAACCACTCCTAAGATCACGAGTGGAAAATACAGTTTCGAATTCTTGCCGACCGATTCCAGGGTTAAAGCAGCAAGCGCCATAATCCCCCCTTCACCGCGGTTACTTGCTCGCAATACCAACGTGACATATTTCAATGAAACAATAAATATCAATCCCCAAAGGATCAACGAAACGATGCCAAGAATATTTTCTAAACTTAATGCGAGCCCATGCTTGTGATCAAAAACTTCTTGCATGGTATAGAGAGGACTTGTGCCGATATCGCCATAAACGATACCGATTGCAGCCAGGGTCAACGCCGAAAGGCTGCTCTTAGTTTGATCGTGGGCCAATTGGTTTCCTTGTAATTATTGGTGCATTGCACAATAGTCGAAGGGCAAGCGAAATTCAAGATGCATTATCAAAAAAAAGACAGCCTACGCCTAAAAAAGATTTTACGAAAGCACAAAAGAAAAATGCCCGCTTAATTTACATTAAGCGGGCACCAATTCTTTGGCGGAGACGGTGTCTGCTTAAAAATATTCCAACACAATCCAATCACAACTTAAATATCATTAAAAATCAATAGATTAAACAAAACCCCGTCCAACAAAATCCAATCAAAGCTATCAAAATCCACTGAAAAATGGCATACTGAATGGCATACTGAAATTATCAATCCACCTTAAAAACATCGTATAAATGGCTACATTAACAGATGTCAAAGCACGTTCAATTACCTCTGAATCTGGAATTCTTCCCCACGGAGGAGTGACAGGATTAGCGTTACACCCATCCAACACTAAAGGATCGGGCAAATGGGTTTTACGTTTTGTCAGTCCAATTACACAAAAACGCCGAAACGCTGGATTAGGAAGTTACCCCGAAGTTAGCATCGCCCAAGCTGCCAAAGCAGCTATAGAAATGCGATCACAAATTGAACAAGGGATAGACCCTCTAGAAGAAAAAGCAAAGATTGCAAAAGTATCGAAAGCTCCGACTTTTCAAGAAGCATCTAAACTCCTGCACGCAGAGCTTCTACCAAGTTGGAAGAATGATAAACATGGGCAACAATGGATTAACACTCTAGAACAATATGTGTTCCCAATTATCGGCAAATTACTGCTTGATCAAATTCAACCGAGACACATCGCAGATACTTTACGCCCCATTTGGCTAGAAATACCTGAAACGGCTGGTCGAGTTAAACAACGCATTCATGCTGTTATGGCTTGGGCTTGGGCACACGAATATTGCCCGTCAAACCCTGTCGACGTTGTGCAGTACCTACTTCCCCCTCAACCTAGCAAATCAGTTAGAACTAAGCACCAACCTGCAATGCCCTGGGCGGATATACCATTGTTTATCAAAACGCACTTAAGAAATGGAAACAAGTATGACGTCACACGACCCATGCTGGAATTCCTAATTTTAACTGCGGCACGCTCAGGTGAAGTCAGGGAAATGACATGGTCTGAAGTTAACTTTCAAGAAGAGACTTGGATCGTACCTGCTGAACGGATGAAAGCTAAATTACTACACCGTGTTCCCCTTTCAAAACGTGCAATCGAAATTTTACGATCTCAACAAGGTTTTCATGAGGAGCTAGTATTCCCTTCTCCACGTAAACAAAAAGAACTATCTGACATGGTACTTACTTCATTTTTAAGAAGAGTAAAAGCGAAAAGCGATACTCCCGGAAGATTTGCCACAGCACATGGATTCAGATCAAGCTTCCGTGATTGGTGTAGTGAGCAAGGATATGCTAGGGATTTAGCTGAAAGATCATTGGCACATACTGTCCAGAACAAAGTGGAGGCAGCATATCATCGGACAGACTTACTTGAGCAGCGTCGAAGTCTACTTGAAACTTGGTCTCATTTTTGCACATCAAGAAATCAGCAAATAGTCTGACAACTAACATCTGAAGCATGCTCAACTTACAATGAATGCGAAACTTCAACGAAGAGAATGTCGAAGACCCAGAACACATAAAATTTTTTCAAGCAAAATGCAACCTTAGATAATCTCTACTCGGACAAATTTCTATCAACTCGGCTCTGACCAGACTGCTTTGTACACCAGATCAATCGGGGAAAAACCGCTTTGAGCTCATCTACTGATACATCAATCGATAATTACGACCCGCTACAAGAAGCCACACTATAACCAAAAGAATCGTCACAAAAATCGTTGACCCAGTTCCACTGAGACGCTCCGCCCAAATCACCAATGCTCACCATACTGACCCAGCACTTACACGTACATATTAACGACGCGAATGGTACACAAATTGCACCACACCGCAGAACTTGTCAAATAAACCCTACCATCAATAATGTCACATTCTTGCTATGAGGACTGGAATAACTTACTTAAATTTGAATCCCAAAATCCCGAGCACCATACCTAACACATAAAGAAATCTTTTCCTTTCTAAAAAGAGACTCAATCCGTAAATCACTTCTTTGTTACGAAGTGATTTACGGACTTCATCAATATCAAACTAAACCAAACTAACCGTCGCGTCCTTCAAATTAGCGACAGGCTGCAAGGTCTGATTCACTGTTCCAAACTGTGCACTTGACACAAGATTCAATGCAGGTGCCATTGTGAAGCCAGACAAACTGCCCGTTTTCGTATATTGATAAGCAAGGTCACCACCCATTGCAGCAGTGTCGCTACTATTCAAATAAAACTCCAACAGCGACGCAGACAATGCCCAACTGGTCAATGAAGGATTCGCCGCTCTGGCCTGATCAAACTTGGTCACCAAACCATCAAAATTGAATTGTTCAATCTTTTTGTTATTTAGCTTATTAGTCGATGCAGCGTTATAGTCCGTCGTGCCTTCAATCACTACCTGTAAATTGGCGATGCTGTGATTGTTGACGTTGGCGTACCAGTCTTTCATCGTGACTTGTTCACTCGTGCCTGTGACTAAGATTAAGTCATTGCCCGATTTCTTGAACAGTAAATCGGCGTATTTAATCCCTTTGCCGAGCGATAGCGTGTTGTCTTTGCCTGTGCTGGCATTGACGATGTCCATACCATCACCGCGATTAAAGGCAATCACATCGGTTCCGGTACTGGTCGTGATCGTATCGTTGCCTAGGCCACCGGCGATGAAGTCATTGCCAACGCCTGCGGCAATGACATCAATTCCTGCACCGCCATCGAAGATATTATTGCCGGCAGTGTCGGTCAAGGTGTCGTCGCCTGCTGCGCCTTGCAAAATATCATTGCCTGCGGCACCGTTAAGAACATTATTGCCGCTATTCCCAGTCAATAAATTATCTAAAGTGTTGCCAGTGCCGTTGATAGCCGTTGTGCCGGTCAGTAGCAAAGCTTCCAGATTGGCGATCAGTGTGTAGGTCACTGAGGATTTGACTTGGTCATTGCCTTCGCCCGTATTTTCTGTCGCAACATCGCTAGCGTTATCGATGATGTAGATATCGTTACCCGCACCACCCGACATGGTATCGGCACCTGTGCCGCCATCGAGAATATTATTGCCGCTATTGCCGACTAGGATATTCGCCACAGTATTGCCGGTGGCGTTAATCGCTGCACTACCAGTTAAGGTGAGATTCTCTATGTTGGTGCCGAGGATGTAGCTGATACTACTTTGGACAAGGTCAGTACCAGCACTCGCAGCCTCAGTGACCACGTCTGCTGTATTGTCTACGATATAGGTGTCGTCCCCTGCACCACCTATCATGTTATCCGCGCCAGTACCACCGTCCAGTATATTGTTACCAGCATTGCCCGTGAGGGTGTTCGCTAGCGCGTTACCGGTGCCGTTAATGCTTGCCGTTCCGGTCAGCGTTAAATTCTCGACGTTGGCAGACAATGTATACGACACACTGCTATTGACTTGGTCGGTACCTTCTCCGCTGTTTTCGGTGATGAGGTCGCCGATATTGTCGATCACGTAGATGTCGTTACCTGCACCGCCAATTAAAGTATCGGCACCGGCACCACCGTCCAAGGTGTTGATGGCGCTGTTACCTGTAATAGTGTTGGGCAATGCATTGCCTGTGCCGTTAATGGCGGTGGTTCCGGTGAGAATGAGATTTTCAACATTCGCAGGTAACGTCAGGGTGACGCCGCTCTTGATGGTGTCAGTACCTTCATTCAGGTTTTCTGTGACGACATCAGTGACCACATCGACCACATACGTGTCATCACCTAAACCACCAATCAGGGTATCTGTGCCTGCACCGCCATCAAGGACATCGTTACCAGCATTACCGGTCAATTTATCATTGCCCGCTAATCCGCTTAGGGTGTCGTTGCCTGCGCCACCGGTGAGTGTATCTGCACCGCTGGTACCTGTGAGGTTGAGATTGGTGACGCTGACGACCAAGTCGAATACATCAGAGGCTGAGAGGTTTCCTGCATCTTTCGCCGTTACCTTCACGCTGATAGTTCCAACTGCACTCGGCGTACCACTAAATGTTCGTGTACTGGTATTAAAGCTTAGCCAAGATGGTAAAGCTGAACCATCGGCTAAAGTCGCGGTATAACCGAGTACATCGCCTGCATCTGGATCAGTAAAACTTGTACTTGGGACTGTATAAGTAAATGCCGTTGAAAGTGCGGCAGTTTGATCAACTAATGGTGTCGCTAAGACAGGCGTACGATTTGCTGCACTCACCGTCATCTTTAACGACTGACCGATGGCTAGTCCATAGTTATCAGTACCCCACAACGTCAGGTTCAAGGCTCCAACATTGCCTGCCGCTGCCGTTCCAGACAGTACTCTGGTGCTCGAATTAAAGCTAAGCCAGCTTGGCAATGCAGAGCCGTCTTGCATCTTCAGGCTATAGGTAACCGAATCACCAACATCGGTATCTACGATAGTATTCACGGGAACAGTGAATGAATACACTGTTCCCACTATCGTTGTCTGATTTGGCACTGCTGTTGCTATGGTCGGTGCCTTGTTGTTGGTCGCACGATCAACCATCGTTTGAATCATCACTTGATTCCAGGTGACCGCATTCGAGAATTCAACTTTATCGATTTTGTAATCGGCTGCTTCGCCATTCAAAGTTGTATTCGCTGCATAGTAATTACTGATACCAATTTGATCCGTTGTACCTTTAATCTTGAGGAATAAGGTATTACCCGACTTAAACGCAAGCACATCGGTATCCACAATATTGCCAGCAAAACGAACAACATCTGTTGCCGTTAGCAAGTCTTTATTGTCAACAGTGTCTTGCCCATCTCCACGATTGTAGACATAGATATCATTGCCTAATCCACCTGACAAATAATCATTCCCTCTAGCACCAGTGAGAACGTTACTACCCTCATTCCCCCAGAGTCCATTATTCAAGGCATTACCAGTTGCGCTGAGATCACTCCCACCATCTAACGCCAATCTTTCGACATTATCACTGAGTGTGTAGCTGACATTCGAGCGGACAAAATCATCGCCCTCATTCAGATTCTCGACAATGACGTCACCTTCATCTTCGATGCTGTAATAATCATCACCTGCACCACCCACGAAAGTATCTTTGCCATACCCCCCATACAGTGTGTCATTTCCAGCCAGACCATAAATCGTGTCGTTACCAATACCACCTCGCAGCGTATCATTGGCAGATGTGCCAGAAATGGTCTGATCTTGATCCAAATAAATTGAAAATGTTGTCGATGTTTTTAGTTTTCCACTATCCTCTACGCTTACCTGCAAATAGATCGTGTCTGTGGCATTTAGGATGCCGCTAAATGTTTTTGTCGTCGCATTAAAACTCAACCAAGCTGGCAACGGAGTACCATCAGCCAAAGTAGCCGAGTAATTTAAAGTATCGCCAACATCCATATCACTAAATGAATTGCTTGGAATAGTGAAATTAAACGCCCCACCATTCTTACCGGCCTGATCACGAATGCCATTGGTGACGTAAGGCGCATGATTAATATTCGCGGTAGCCTTATCGAGAAGGTCTTGCACATTCCAAATCGTGCCGTCAGCAAATTGCACTCGCTCTACGCCATTTTGATAAAGGTAATAGGTAGACCAAGGTGTCTTACTTTCACTGCTTCTCAAAATAATTTGATCTTCGGTATTTCTAATTTTGAGATAAATCGCAGATTCACTTTCCCCAATACCAAACTCAACCCGCACATCGGCAGGCAAGATCGTATTATCAAAAATAATGGTATCTAACTCTGTTGCTGATGGTGTCCCTTGTTCCTCTACAAAATCTTGACCGAAACCACGCGAGAATCGATAAATATCAGCACCACTACCACCGACAAGAACATCATTACCGATACCACCAATCAAGGTATCATTCCCTAGGCCACCAAATATCTTGTCATCACCACGATTCCCATTGAGGGTGTCGTTACCGCTATCGCCTTGAATAACATCATTGCCGTCAAGAGAATCAATGACGTCATCCCCACCACTGCCAGCGATCAAATCATTTCCAGAAGTTGGAGAATTCGCATTTCCAGATAATAGACGTGAAACAATTGTAGAGCTATCCCAATAGCTACCGTCGGCGAATACAATTTTTTCTATCGTATTAGTGAGCTGCAATGAGGATTGATCGACAAAGAAATTGTCGATGTCGAAGACATCCGCGCTTCCTTGTAAGCCAACCGACAATGTCGTCCCGTTGCGGCTAAAAAGCACTTCGTTTGCATGTACATCCAACGTGAATGCAACTCGATCACCGGCGGAATTAGCCCCCCAATCGCCACTATCAGAAATCAGGCGATCATGACCATAGCCATGACCAAACACAAATGTCGTATCACCCTTTCCACCGTATAAGCTGTCATCGCCTTCACCACCATCTAAGGTATCAGCGCCTGAATACGAGACCAAGGTGTCGTTACCTAGCCCGCCAATCAATTGATCTTGATCATTGACGAGTCCGTACTGATACGAATCAATTTTTCGTGAGCCCTCTTTAGAACAATCGTAGATAACGTCGTTCCCAGCTCCACCAATTAACGTATTGCTTGTTGAATTACCAGTGATGATGTTGTCAGATGCGTTGCCCGTAATCGAATTGGGACCATTTAATTCATAAGCCCAATCTTCTAAAGCAATGTTTTCTATCTGCTGATAATCTGACAGCTTATAGTTACCCGGTTTATTAAATGCAACCGTATCATTGCCTTCACCGACGTTCTCATGAATGACATCATTCACATCAACAATATAGGTATCGTCACCCAGACCTCCGCTTAAATGATTTATCGCAGAATTTTTGCTGCCATCTAAGCGATTACTCAACTCATTACCTGTGCCATTGATCGCGTTTGTGCCTGTCAGGCTAAGGTTTTCTACATTTGCAGGAAGTGCATAACTAACGCTGGACTCAATCGTATCTCCCTTAAACGCACTCAATGAATCAGAGCGATTCGTCAACAAGGTCTCAATGACAATGTCATCCACGTTATCGACGATAAAGGTATCGTCGCCACCACCGCCTATCATCGTATCTTTGCCCAAGCCGCCGTCAATGATCGGATTGCCACTTGAAATACCAGAAGCATCAATCACGTTATCCAGTTCGTTACCATTGAAATGATTCACGATATACGTGCTGGTCGGGAAATACCATGCATACATTCCTTCGCCACTGACCACCAGTTTTTCAACATTGGCTGGTAAGGTCGCGTTATAGGCCGTTGTAGTGATGGTATCGTAACCTTCATTAGCATTTTCAATGACGGTATCATTTATTTTGTCAGCATTAATCTCGTCTAATTTAGCACCATTACGATCCATAAATCCACGAGCGAAATAGAGATCATTGCCTTTACCACCAGTCAGGGTCGCGTGATCATAATAAAAATCTCCCAGGCCATTTTTACGTAAAATATTATCGCCACTATTGCCCGTAATGGCTCCACTTCCCCAACTAGATGCGTTGAGATTGAGTACGCCCGATAACTCAATATCTGCGACCAAATTATTGGGCAACTCGTAAGAAACTGAACTCACGATGCGATCATGCCCGCCTCTTTCTCCAGACACTTGATCGAGTGAATGATCAACCGTAAACGTATCGTCACCGGTTGTAGCAGTGAAATTGGACACCGTACCAGATTGATTAATCAATTTAGTCAGGATATCTGCTTTAGTCCAAACGACACCATTTCCGAACACAATAGATTCGACCGCCATATCTTCGGTAGTAGAAAAATAATCGGCAATACAAAGTTGTTCGTTAGAACCATCAATCACGAGAATCAAGTCATCGACATTATTTGCGTTATAGTAGGCAGAGTTCACACTAGACGTGCGATACAAACTGACGTTCACTGGCAAAACATCGGCATCCAACACGATTTTATCTTCACCTCCGACACCAACTCCTGCAGTTCGATCAATCACAAAATCACTTCCTTGATTTCGACCAAATCGATAGGTATCGTTACCTGATCCACCTAACAGGATATCGTTACCACTGCCACCAAATATCGTGTCATTGCCTTCGCCGCCGATCAGGAAATCATCGCCAGCATCACCTTGCAAGAAATCATCACCGATATTACCGACTAAAGTATCATTTCCGCGCAAGCCGACAATCGTGTCATCAAGACTCGTTCCCCGAATCGTGTCATTACCGTTAGTGCAGGTCAGTTTCGTAATGAGGAAATCACGCAAGGTCAATTTATCACCATTGTCGAATTGAATTTCCGAGTTCAAATACGCCTGGTCACCTGCCCGACTATAAGCAGTGAAAAAGATAGAACTATTATTTCGGGTGTCTGTGATCGTGACATCGTCACCTTCTCGTGTAATAGATAAGTTATCTCGCTCGATACCCGCGCCGAAACGTATGATGGATTTCCCGGTAAGATCAATTACTGTATCTGCGCCCCAATTTAATTCAAATTGATAGAAATCATTTCCAGTTTCACCTTTCAACACATCGTTGCCTAAACCGCCGATCAGGAAATCATCGCCAGCAGCACCTTCGAGCAGATCGTCACCATCAAATCCGTTAAGAACATCATTGCCGATGAAGCCTCGCAGATAATCCTTCTGTGAGTTTCCAATCAAAGACAATGCCTGAATGTCATTGGCGTTCATTGAAGATCCATTGGAGAACATGATCTCGCTAATCATCGAATTCCAATTCGAATCATCCAAATTGTTGAATGCATTTTTGATACGAAGCGAATCATTATTTCCTATGATAGAAATCTGCAAATCAGAGCCGATTCTCCTAAACGTAAGATCAGTGCTTACGAGCGATCCAAGAATTAATAATCTATCTACATGATCGACAGTTTCGTTATAACTTTCGATTCTATCCTTCCCACTTCCTAATCCCCATGCATACACATTATCTCCACTCCCACCACTCAAAATATCGTCGCCAGAGCCTCCCCAAAGAAAATCGTTACCATTTTCTCCAAAAAGCGAATCATTACCATTTCCTGTAAGAATAAAGTCGTCGCCATCATCACCTCGGACTAATTCGCTTAATATGTTCCTGATTAAAATATCATTTCGTTTCGAAGATTGAGTAGAGGACTGTGTAACTTCATTAAATTTGACAGTCCATTCAGTCATCTCTTGGGAAAATGATTCCACTTGAGAACTCGAAAAGCTCATCAATTGCTTAAAGATAAAAATTTTGGCGTCCCACCCCATCTCCAATAATGACTTTGAACCAACTGAACTCACAAACTCAAGTAGATCAACAATACCCTCTCGCCCTTTCTGACTTATCTCAGCTAAAAAACGGCCCTCAATTTTTTCATTAGAGAAGTCTCCCTCAATAATCGACGAGTCCATAATATCCAAATAACCACGCATTCTAGTTTGGGGAAGCAATGATTCGTAAATATCTGACTTTAAACGATCGTATGCCAACTCTATCGATGCAATTTGCGCCCCGGTAAGAGTAACCGACAGTGCCCCAGAGGAAGGTGTAAGATATTCGAATCGAGCCTCCCCCGTCGGCCCGCCGTATGAAAATCCCATAAATCGTTCCACAACACCGAGTTTTCGCATAAAACTCTCATAATCAGCATTGCCGGGAAGGTAAGTGGCTAAATGGTAGCTTAACGAGACACCGCTTTCTGACAAATCAAGAGCTTGTTGCCGATAAGACTTCATATCAGAAGTATCAGCCCACAATTGAATGAATTGATCTAGGTAATCGATCTGAAGACTGCGAGTTGTGAGGTTTGAATAAATTTGGACAAAATCTCCCAAACTAGACGATAAACTTATTGACTCACGCAGATTCCTGACACGACCAGAGCCAAAGAGATCAGGCAACGATTCTGCTTGCGAAGTAAGTGGAATCGCGTCGACAAATTTTCTATAGAACGTATCAACTAGTAGGTCTAAATTCGCAACTGCTGAGGTCGTTTCACTCAACTGCCCAGCTGATCCACTTGTACGTGTAAAGGTTCCAGTTGCAGTCTGAACATTTCCATTGCCAAGATCAAGTCGACCACCAATCGAACTAACATTAATCGAAGACACTCCTATCTCAGCGAGCGTGCTCAATTCCTCAATTTGACTTACCCCATCTTGATTTAAATCCCGCCATACTCGCAAATTCTTAAATTCCGCATCGTCCGCATCAATTTTGCTATCACCATTCGCATCCAAGTCAGACAAAGCGTCAAACCCGTTCTGAGCAAATTCCCCATTCTTTTTTAGTGTATCTACTCCCAAAAGCTCCCGACCAGAATCGATACTGCCATTTCCATTTTTGTCGATTGCTAACCAACCATCATCAGGTTTGATCCAACCACTACCAGTCTTGATACCATCGTTATTGTGATCAAACAATATTATCGTTCCATCACGCGAAGATGTTGTTTCAATTCCATCACCATCTAAATCTATAGCGAGAGGATCCCTTACCGGCGGACGTGTACCAGCAGACCCAGCGTTGCCAGCCCCGCCCCCCATACCACTCGCCCCCCATCCGCCACCAATTCCTCCAATCCCGCCCGCAGGTATTCTGAGCACTCTCGGGCCGCTTGCGATACGTTTTATATTTCCACTTTGAATACCTTTTGCTCGCACCCAATTTGGAATCATAGCTGGTATCGCGGGAAGCATTCCGCCACTAGGCACAACGCCAGCATTCACCAACACTTTAGTCGCGAAAGTCGTACAATTGTTCATCCCCTCCAAATTATAGGGGCCCGGATTCGCTTTAATTTTCTCGGCAAAATCAATAATTTTTTGGACTTGAGCGTCGGAAATTGAATACTCTTTCGAGAAGTCAGGATTAGGATGTAACGTATTGTCTTTAGTTTCGACCCTGCCTTCGGACCAAGGAGAAGGTGTCTGTCCGAAAAGAATATCATTTGGAGTAAAGCCGTAAGAATGATCTACACCCTTGGAGTCGGTAACAACAACCCAAACGTGCCCAAACATAGTTCCATCAGTTCCTCGATTAATCTGATTTATTACAACTTTTGAATCTGGCATTTCATTTTCCTTAATAATTTTTCACTTCAATTGATCTGATAAATTTGCGCTCAATAATGGTTACGTCAATTTCAGGCCTTGATTTTGACAATGCAACTACTTGAAATATCACTCTGAATCTTGGTTTTTTATTCTTACAATTAAAGTAAATTTCCAATTCGGTCCGATCATGGTCTGAAAGTGAATTCGTAAAATCACAAGGAAAAAGGGCTACTTTGACTACTTTATCAAACAACGGACTACGAACAGTCTGATCTGGAATTTCAATCAAAGTACAATCGCTTTCAGAACCAAACCAACTTACAATTCCGCATTTTGAGTCACCATCTCGAACCGCAGAAACACCAAAATTATTTTCGAGGTCTTGCTTATTCAGCTGCGCGTTAACGATAAAGACAAGATTTTTTGATAAATCTGAAGGGGTTGACGCAACAAAACCAGAAAAAACAATAAACATCACAGATATAAAAATCACAAAAAAAATTAACCAAAAACCTATTTTTTTCATTGAATCTAATGTAGCAACCTTCATGAAAACACAAAGTTTAGTTATTAAATTTATCATCATATATCCCAAAACCTTAAAAATATTTACCTTACGATAAAACAGCATGTACTATTTTCAAGCATCTTCATTTGCTTGGCTTCATCGCAGTCAATGCGAATAGCACGCGAATATTTCAACGCTCCCGCCCAGCCTCATTCACCGTTTTTTGCACAGGCGATAACAAATACTCCAGCACACTACGCCTTCCCTGATTGATCTCCGCCACAATTTGCATACCTGCATTCAACTGGTACTTCTTGCCTTGTGCATCGATCAAACTTTGTTGATCCAACTGGATGCGTGCTTTGTAGGTGGCTGTCACGCTCGCATTGTTTTCATTCGTTCCTGTCGCATTACTATTGCTAGCTGCAGTATTGGGCTTGTTAACTTCCGTGGCATCGGCACTGAGATGGGTTAGCTTGCCGCTTAACATGCCGAAGCGTTGAAACGGATAGGTGACGACTTTGATTTGGACTTTTTGACCCACTTCCACAAAGCCAACGTCTTCGTTTTTGATACTGACATCGGCATACAGTTGTTCGCCTTTGGGAACGAGCGTCATGACGACACTGCCGGGTTGCACCACTGCGCCAACCGTGGTGGTGGCGATGTCTTTGATGGTGCCGTCTTGGGGGGCCTTGAGTTCCATCAAGCCTTGTTTGTAATTGCTTTTGTCTAATGTGGGTTGGAGTTGACCGATCTTTTGTTGAAGGTCGGCGAGTTCTTTTTGTAGTTCAGATTGGTAGGTGCTTTTGATTTGTGTGAGGCGTTTTTGTTGGGCGCTGATGGTGGCATTGAGAGCGGCTACTGTGGCTTGCTGGGCGTCGAGATTTTTTTGTGTTTCGATAGCGGCGCGCTGTTTTTCTGCGCTTTGTGAATTGGCGACGATGCCTTCTTTTTCTAATTCGGCATAGGCGTCAGCAGTCTTTTTATGGGAAGGTAAGATTTGTTCGTATTTGCTTAAAATCTCTAGCGCGCTTTTACGTTCGTGTTCGGCTTTTTGAAGTAGAGAGAGTTCTTGATCGAGATTATCGCGTAGAGTTTTTCTGTGGGCTAGATATTGGTTATGGATTTGATTGAAGAGCGCATTGTCGTCTCCTGCTTTGCTTTGCATAGCTTGATCATTGAGTTCAGCTTGTAGTCGGCGCACTTGCATTTGTTGGGTGCGCAGGTCATTGCTGATGCTGCTTTGATCGGCGTTGGCTAAGGTGGTATCTAAACGTGCAATGACTTGCCCTGCTTTGACATTGTCGCCTTCATTGACCAGAAGTTCTTTGATGATGCCAGATTCAGCGGGTTGTACGATTTTGACTAGGGTTTGTGGGACTAATTTGCCTTCGCTACTGGCAATGATGTCGAGCTTGCCAAAGGCTGCCCAGATGATGAGGATGAAGACTAGTATCGATACTGACCATAGGACGATGCGACCTGTTTGACTAGGCGGATTATTTTGAATAAGTTGTAGTGGGTCGTGCCAGCGCGTGGGTGGGCGTAATTGGATAACTTGGGCGCTTAGTGTTGCTGGCGCAGCTTGCACATCTTGCGCTGGGTTATTGGTATTTGCTTGTTTCATTTTTTACCGTATTAATTCTTATGTTTATTGTGCACGTCACATCTTTATTCGCGGCCAATCCAATTAAGTAGATGCTCTAAGCATTGCTACCGACTGCTGGTGCTAATGCGACACGTTGTGCTCCCTGTGCACCCAGTCGATACACAGCGTCAACATGCAAACCTTTGGGTAAGCCGTGCGTAATGAAGAGCATAGTCACTTTGCCGCGCAGGCCGTTGATAGTTTGCGCGAAGTGCTCTGCCGTATTGATATCGAGTGCACTGGTGGCTTCGTCGAAGACTAAGATACTGGGGCGTTTGAGTAAGGCTCGGGCGATGGCGATGCGTTGTTTTTGTCCGCCAGATAAGCCAGCACCGCGTTCGCCGATTTCGGTTTGGTAGCCTTTCGGTAAAGCTTCAATGGTTTGATGGATCTCGGCCATTTTGCAGGCAGCAGCGATTTGCTCGAAACTGGCATCTGGACTGGCCATTTGTAGATTGTCGTAAATGGTACCGGAGAATAAGGTGGTCTCTTGGGGCACCACGCCAAAGTGAGCGCGTAACTCGTTGGCAGATAAATAGCGGATATCGACGCCATCTACCAAGATGCGCCCGGCAGTTGGTTGGTAGAAGCCTTGCAGTAGTTTGGCGAGCGTGCTTTTGCCACAACCGGATGGTCCCATGATGCCGATGGTTTGACCGGGTTCTACTGTCAGGCTGAGATTGTCATAGACCAAGGGTAATTCTTCAGCGTATTTGAAGGCGATTTGTTCTATCTGCACTTTGCCACTCTTTTTACCGTCACGGCTTGGCACCATGGAATAAGGCTCTGTAGGCGCGTTCATCAAATCGCCCAAACGATCCACCGATAAACGGGCTTGTTGAAATTGCTGCCATAAACCGACCAAGCGCAACATCGGTTGTGATAAACGTCCTGAGAACATTTGGAAGGCGACCAGCATCCCTATCGTGAACTCAGTGCTATGCATGACGGTGTAGGCACCTATCGCGAGGATAAACAGGGTCATGATTTGCTCTAATAGATTGGAGACGGTGTTATAGGTATTAGCGAGTTGTTTGGTGTCGAAACCAGCTTGCAGATAGCTGGCTAGATAGCCGCTGTATTTGCTATTCAATTGGGGTTCTAGTTGCAGTGATTTGACCGTTTCTAAGCCGACGATGTATTCAGTCATAAAAGCTTGATTGCGGGCACCGAGTTGAAATTGTTGTTGTAACTTGGTTTGAAACATCGGGGCGACGATGGCGCTGAGCGTCACAATCACGGCGAGTATGGCTAACACGATCAAAGTCAAGGTCACGCTGTAATAGAACATGATCGCCACGAAGATCAATAAAAACGGCAGATCGAGAATGATCGTCACCGCAGCACTGGCGATAAATTCTCGTATGGTTTCTACACCGTGCATACGGGCAGCAATCACACCGGTGGAACGGTGCTGAAAGTACAGTGGTGGGAGTTTGAACAGGCGTTCAAATACGGCAGAACCTAAAACCGCATCGACTCGATTGCCAGTGTGCAGCACTAAGTATTGTCGCAACCACGATAAGCCTGCGGAGAAAATCATAAAAACTAACATGCCGATGGCAATCACGATCAGCGTACTTTGAGTGCGATGAACGACGACTTTGTCGATGATAGCTTGGGTGAAAAGTGGTGTTGCTAGTGCGATGAGTTGAATCACTAAAGAGGCCAGCAAGATTTCTTGCCAGAGTTTTTTGTGTTTTAAGAGTTCGGGGATAAACCAACTAAAGCCAAATCGTCGCGCTTGGCGTTCTTGTTCTGCGCTGTCGGCGTCGATACCGGAATCTATTTTTGGAGTAACACGGGTGATTTGGCCGGTATAGCGTAATTGAAATTGCTCTAGCGTGATGGTTCGTGGAGCGCTGTCGGTTTGCTCCACCACCAACACATGCGTGCGGTCGGCTTGCAGAATTAAGGCCGGTGAGATGAGATTGCTTGAACTAGCTACCGTACTGCTTTCAAGTTCTGACGACATCGGCGCACGACACCAGGTAATGAGCGGAAAGGATTCTTGGTGCAGTTTTTTGGCAGCGCATTTGTGAGTGCTGGCTGTTAGACCCGTTTCATCCAAAGCATGATGCAAGGCCTGATTACTATAAGGAGCTGCACATTGCTGTTGCGCAAGTTCTAAGGAAAATGGCTTGCGGTGCAAGGCACAGAGACCTTGTAATGCCCAAAAAAAAGAAGTCTGATTCAGTTCTTGATAATTCATCGCTATTAAATTCGTTACAACTAGTTACAATCACGAACATGACGTTATAGCAATGCAATTTTTTTATCAATAGCAATCTGATATTATTTCTAGGAAATTTTGAAATTTAAATTCTTTATCAAGTTTTATTCATCACAATCAGCAAAAAAAATGATGCCATAAACTGTTTTGTGACTTTAAAAAAGCCCTCTGAAAAAGTGGCACAGTCATTGAACGACTGTGCCACTCTACTCCATTTCAGTTACAGTTTCTCAAATCAAGAATCTTAAAATCAGATAGTTTCACCCAACCAATTGTCTTGATTGGAGCATCCTCAACTCCGGGCACAGTAGCAAGTTGTACAAAACCATTAGCTTCAGCCTTGATGGTAAATGCATCGAAAGTTGTGAGAACTTGCTTTTCGCTTGGCGCAGGAGTTGGCGAAATGTAGATGGGTTTGATAAATTCTAATCGACCACCTTTACCCGGTTTCGATTTTGGATAGACACATTGCCCCACGTTTGATGCGGCAAAAACTTGACTGCAAGCCGCAAGCAATGCAATTGAGAGAACGATTGAACGCATTTTTATACCTTTCACATTTGTTTAAAAAAATTGACCAAAGTTTTTTGGTCGAGAGGCAGCGGAAATTTGAGTAAGTCAAAAATACAATTAACTCAATCAACCGCCATAGTTCTACACACCTACACAGCAGTTAGCAGTACCAAAACAAAACAAGTAATCCAGACGAAAAAATATGCTGGGCTTTGCTTTAATGCTCCCGCGCGCTTGAACAAATAAACTGGTACTAGCCAAACCCAACTGCCAAATTTCCCAGTGTCAGTACCAGAGAGCTTCAATTTCTTTTCATCCCAAAATGAAAGCCCAATATTTAAGAAGAGTGTTACATACCAAAACGTGCCATTGGCAATTGCCGCCTCTGCCGCTTGCTCATTCGTGTGGTACACAGCACCTGCAATAAAGTGCTCTAACAAGAACCCTAGAATTGGCGCAAATGCCAAAACCCAGACGAGCGTGTTATTGACATGATCACCAGTAAGTGGCGGTGGTGATGTGCTATCCAAATACGTCTTGAGTTCTGTATTTTCGATTTGAGTCCAATTGGGAAATCCTTTACGCCAAACCAGCGCGCCATGCGTCAAAAATTTATTCCGAATTAAAGTAATCATTTCTTCTTCGGAAATCGCGCCGATCCTCTGCCCCGCATTTTCATAGAACCATTGATTTTGTTCCGTACTCGATTGCATTTCAGTTGTAGTCATATTGCGTCCGCATTTTTAATAAGTTTTAGAAGAAGTGGATGAATTACTTTGATGGGTCGTTTGTGTCATTGAGAGCTAATTGCACACCGTCTTCTCGTACCACGCTACCGTCAAAAGTGATGGTTGAACTGCCTCCCATTTTAGGAATGACGATTTCAATCAAGTTCTCTGATTGTTTGAAAGTAGCGTCGGTTGAGCAGGTTCCAAAATAAGGTGTGAAATTGAGATTCGCTTTCTCGATGGTGAGGAAGAAGAATAATGCCTCACAGCTGTTACCCATGCCCCCTGAGGTTCTCATCAAGATGACTTCTTTTCCACCTGCCAATTTGAAACCACGCACAATCTCGTGCCACTGAGCGCCTTCACTTTGAAAGATCGCTTTGTTATTTAACGTGATGGAGGCCTGATCCATTCCAGGTGTACTTGCCGCGAATGTTCCTATTGAAGTCGTAATACTAGGGAGAAGTCCATTGGCATAATAAACATTCCCTTCCGCTATCGTATTTTGTCCCGAACTAACTTCAGCGGTTGAAGGTGAACTCGCCTTCGGTGCCGCATCTTCAAGAATAGATTGCAATTGTGCTTCCGCTTCCTTCGCTTTGTATTGCTTGTAAGCTGGAGCGCCGACTGCAACGACAATGCCCAAAACAAACGAAGCACAAGCAAGTCCAATTCCCCATTGAGACCATTTTTTCTGTACTGAATTGAAATGATCCAAGTCACGCCATGCACGATTTTTCCAAGCCATTTCACGGCCTTTAACTCCCAGCCAAATCATGACAACGATATTGACGTAAGGGATTAGCGCTAACAGACCTATCCATGTACGATTTCCAATTGCCCATATCCAGCTAAGAAAGAATGCTCCCCAACTCCATCCTTTCACACCCGCAATATCATGTATCGGTGCACTAACTGGATTGTCAGTTTGAGAGTTTGAGGGCAAGTCAGGAGGTAAGGTACCCACCGATTCTGCGTTGGTTCGAAGATGTGGAATTTCTGGTGGAAATGCTGAAGACAATTCGGCAGCAGACATCTCAGATGATTGAGTCGCCCGTTTCGGTGCTGCCTGCGCAGAGCTAGATTTATCGCCATACATTTTTAAAAACATGATTAGCGAACGAATGCCGACAAATATCAACAAAGGGCCTTGTACAACATATAGACCCATGAAATAGCAAATTAGAGAAGCCGCTGAAAACAATAGCAGCAAGAGCCAATCTAATTCTTTGGTGCCTGCGAAATTTTCTTTCTTATGCAGAACAAATAATCGAATACTCAAACCAGCGCACGCACCTGTCGTGATGCTGATGATCGATGTCGACCGTGTGAAATATAAAAGAGCGACCGTTAAAAGCGATATAGCAATCAATGCTATATGAAAATTTTTATTTGATTGATTCATTGCTGTGACTTTCTTATTCGGAGTTAATTAAATTTTTGTGTGCTTATGCGATGAAACTGAAGAATCGTGTATCTACAAAATGCGATGAACTCATTTCCAATCAATCTAACCAAGATATGCCGCTTGATGGTTCGCACAATTTCGAGATACGCAGTCCATAACAGTCTATCAACCTAATTGGTTGATAGTCAACCTTATAAGCACTTCATGTTTTTTGGTTGAACGACGACCATTTGGGTTGATCGGAGGAGCGGCATGAAGGTAAATGAAAAGACTTTGGCGAAAGGAATAGGGCATGCAATTTCAAAACGCCGTATTGCGAGTGGACTAACACAAGAGGATGTGGCAGAACGACTTGGTGTTGGTAATGAAGCGATATCAAGAATGGAACGCGGCTCCGTCATTCCAACAATCTTGCGTTTGGTAGAATTGGCCGAGATCTTTGATTGCCCAATAGGTGAATTACTTTTTGAAACCAGTAACCGCCCTGAAGATCAAGCACAAGTCATCACAAAGATGTTGGAAAAGCTAACATTGAATGACCGTATCATTGTTCTTGATATCTTAGAGAAACTTACAGACAGACTACGGCGCAAGTAACTCAACAATCACAACCAAGATGAAGCGGAATCGTCTGTTATAGAGCGTTCGGCGTGCCGAGCACAATGTCGGACTGGGCAACAACTGATTCAAGAGCCGCCGTTGGTATCGTGATTTTCGAACCTTTCCTTGCGAGAATTTGATCGAGCTTGCCAGTCAAATTTGATGGCACATTCTCAATTGAAGTTGCCTGACGAGCATCGTTACCATCCAGTTCGCCAGCATTCACATAAAATTCATCAAGCAAGTTTTTAACTTGCTCAGAATCTTCTTCAAATAGACCATTTTTGAAACCTGAACGTGCAGTCTCGTCTAAGACGTTCTGATCAAACCCATATTCCCGCCTCTTTGAATCTTCCGCTCTGGCCTCTATGAGAGCTTGTTCCAGTGATACCCCATCGCGAATCGTTATATCGACATAATAGACTGGGCTGCGATGACTCATAGTCGTGCTCTTGCCACGTAACTTCAATTGCAGCGGTAAACAAGCAAGACGATCACCTGACGTTGCCTGATAGTACGAGAGCCGCGCTGTCAATGTACGGATACTGTTATAGCCAGTCGTTCTAAAGATAAACGTACCAAACTCATCATCGTCATTCAGTTTTACGTTTAGACGACCAAACGGCTTGCAAGTGCCACCCTCTGCAAATTCGCATTGATCCGGCGATGGACAAGCTAAATTTTGAATGCCACTACTACTATAGCGGCGACAGGTTTCTCCATTACCTACGCAAATTGGACGACCAGTTTTTCGGTCAAAAAAACAGTATTCCGCACGCAGATTTAACGCAGGATCATTAAAGAGCAAACGTACAGGAATCGACCTTAACTTATCTTGTCCTGATGTTTTAAGTAATTGATCGTGAACCGGATGTTTAATCCAGCCATCTTTGCCCTGAATATTCGAGGTGATAGTGAAGAAATCTTCTTTCACTGGAAGACGCTTACCATTTTTCTCGACCACACTACCAATGGCGATTCGCCCTAATGTAGGGGGAGTGATTGCTAAACCTTTTATCATGATGATGTATTCCCATAAAAAATGCCCGTACTCGGATCAACACGAGACGGGCGTGGATTGAGTAATTTAATTGTTGCGATGATCAAATAGAGAACCTCGCTACGTTGAAATAAGGAACCGACGATTACCAGGCTTCACAAGTGGATAGCGTTCAGGAATGTCAGGCTGGTCAAGCAGTAACTTGGCAATGTCAATACCATGGCTATCTTTTGATCGCCTGAAGCTGACCTTTCCAGTCTCGAAGACGGCGACACTTGCGTCCCCCATCTTCTCTTGAATCTTTTGTTTCAACAGTGATTCCAACTCTTCACGATTGGCAATGTCTGCACGTAAGTTGACCAAGTCAGCGAACGTGGCAGACATTTCCGTATCATCGGCAAAATCGATGGTGTTGCCAGTATCCTTCGGATAAAGGTAGCGCAAAGCGCGATCTGCTGATTCAGAGCCATCAGCGGGTGGTGGAGTATCAGTTTCGACGTAGTGCCAGAACTGCCGTTCCAGCTTGATTAAGCGTGCAATCAATTCATCGTCACGATGTATGCGGTAGACGCGAATTTCTTGACCACAAATGAGCACGCAAACATCCGCAGATCCTTTTCCTGTCACTGCTAGTTGATGCTGTACTTGACAGACAACGTAGTCCGGCACGCCGTCACGCCAAAGGCGCGCACCAAATTCTCCAGCCGTTTTACATTCAAGGATTTGCACATCATTCGCGCCAACGACTTCGCGATCGATATTCGCCAGCATCCAAGATTTATCTTCGTCAGCATGCTGTAACACGGCATTGATTTTACGAACCCGATTGCCTGTACGCTTGGTGTAGTGCGCTGCGACGATTGGTTCTAGTAAGCTCCCCCAATACGTCGGGCTTGTTTCATCATTGGGATCGATTTTAGGCATATCACCATCACGCCCCGTTTTGATCATCCACAATTCTAAGGGTGATTGATAAGGGTTGAGGCCGACAGCGGTACCAGCATCACTGCTGCCAATTCCACGTTTTCTGACTTCTAACCATTCGTCACGACTCAAGTCTTGAGTTTTTACAAGGCGGAGTGCTGGACGATTTACTTTAGATGATTCTATTTTCTTAGCTATGTGCATAATGTATTCTCCATAGACAAAATAAAAAGCCCGGTGAGCATTCACTCGACCGGGCAGGGATTTAGCATTTTCAGTTTATTGTGCCCATAATGCTGAAAGACACGAGTTGTTATTAACACTCAGATAAAGTGCTGCAAGACTTAGGCAATCATGAGCAGAGCTTGATCAAGCGCTTTTTGCTTGAGTGATGCCCCCTGACCAAACCAAGCAGAATCAAGCCGATGATCAATCGATTTGGCGCGACGTTCATGGTCAACAAACTCTGTAATGGAATTGAGTAGGCCAAACGCCGTATCTTTCGACGAGGCGAGTTCGGCTCCTCGACCACGTCCATCGTAAAGCTCCTGCACTTTCTTAATCGCACGCTCATTTGACAGTCCTGTTGCAGTGGTGTTGGGATCTGTGAATACCTTCAGAAAATAATTCATCGCCTCGTGTGATTTCACTTTACGCTCCGAGAGCGTTTTCATGCGATACATAAATGCATCCCATGAGGCCACAGAGACGCCCAATTGACGTTTGACGGCCTGCGCATCAAAGCTCGTGCTGTGCGGTACCTTAACGGCATTGCTGCCACTGTTTAATGCGATAGCTAATGTATTCTGGCAAACGACGCGCACACTCGTAAATTGTGCCGTGGTCGCCAGCGTTCCATCACATGCAGTGGCAAGCAATAAATAACCGTTGACGACATCATTTCCTTTTAATGCGGCTGTTTGATTGGTCTTCGCCAACGCCCACACCTTGCGCCCATCTTTGAGTACGCCTGCCGTTTCCAGTTCAAAGCCAGATATCTGCGTCAAGTCGCGATAGAACTCCAAAATTTCTCGCGGTTGCACGACTTGATAACGGTTGGAAACCACTGATAGAGCTGTTTTAGTATCCGAACGGTACAAAACTTTTTGCTCCGGAAAAGACATAATGGCACCAAGGCCACCTGCGCTTTCTGTCATGAAGCGCACTGGTGATTCCTTGATGTCAAATGCCATTCCTGCTTGCTGTGCCCATACTTCTATTGATTGTTTCTTGGTAAGTTGATTGCCTAGTCCGTGCCAGGGTACTGCGTCGACGTAAGCCATAGTTTGAATTTGATGTGCCATGGATGATTTCCTTAAAATTGAATGAGTGAAGTCCCGCCGTTGAAATAATCGACGGCATCTTTGAATGAACTATTTGGAATGTTGCAAATGATTGCGTAGATGAACTACGGGAGAATTGACTTAATTTTGCTACTAAGCGAAGGCTGTGGATGAATCTGAAGGAATACTAAATTCGTGATGACAAATGAGGCACTGATAGTTACTGAAAAGGTGCTCATCAAAAGTTTCACCTATTTTTGAGCCAGCGATGCATCCTGTAGACCCTCCAATTAAGCCGCCGAAAATAGCACCTGCCATACTGCCTAAAACTGCTCCAGCGGGGCCAAAAACAACCCCAACAGTCATGCCAATCTCAGCACCGCTCATCGCACCAGCAGCGCCAGCCGCAGCGCCTGCGACTGTGCCGATGGTGCCTCCTGCTTTTTTACCGTAGTCTTTTGTTTCTATTCTTAGTGAGTCACAACTTGGACATTGAATTGCCATGAATAATTGCTCCTTGTAGTTGATGGTAATCGTCATGAAAACGCGAATGAAAAATGCGTTATCAGTAATTGAGCAAAGAGATTTGCTTCATCACACTAGTAGGATATATATCCGAGATTTTTTAGTTTCTAACACTGAGTGATAGTTTCGAAAAATCTAAAATCAGTCCAGTAAACTACCTTATCCCTACTTTGATTAGCGACAGGTATCTGTCAATTGAAATTAATTACTTTTAAGAAATTGATTTACACCGCGAAAAGGCATGACAATTTTTAAGCATGCATATAACATTTACAATCCTTACAAATTCGATCTTTTTAAATAGTGTCACAAATGAATCAATCCGATGATCTCAAGCTAAAACGAGCAGTGCAACTTCTTTGCTCGACTGGAATACGTCGTCCGATGTCAATGGAGAAAATAAAAATTTGGTTGAAACAGTTCGATCCTGGACCAGAACAAACCTTAGCGTTATTAATTCTTCGTCATCTTATCTATAGAACGACAGATCAAATTGAGTCTTCCTTAATTCAAGCACTTCGTAAAATGACTTTACATTTTGCGACTAACAACTCTGACCGCGAAGAATTCAACTGGAAAGATATTTTAGGCGGGAAAACAAATTTGAGTTTCATTTTTGGCCCACCAGCGCACGAGTATACGAAACCAGGAAAAAGCGGTGAACTTGTAATTCGACTACTCAAACAGATTTTTCCGTTAGATTCAAATCAAATTCAGTATCCGGGGACGATAACTAAACTCGAAGAAGACGAGCGCTACCTGATGATAGATGACGGAACATTCACTGGAGATCAACTCAGTGGGGTTATTGAACAATTTGGTGGAATGATGAAATCACCAGGGAAGACTGGGATTATCGTCTCCATAGCGCATGAGAAAGCACTAGAAAAGCTTCAAAAAACTTACCCGGGTATTCCTATTTTTTTTGGTGAGAAAATGAGTCATCTAGACGGACTACTCGAATTATCAAATCGCTGGATTTCTGAGGGGAATTGGCCTTATATAGAAATAACGCCCTATGAAGTCTATCAAAGTGTAGTTGAAACTAAATGTCGATTCGAAGAAAAACAACCATTGGGCTATGCTGGACTTGGTCTCTTGGTCGCTTATGAACATGGCATTCCTGACGATTCATTGCAATTTTTGTGGTGCAAATCTGAATCTTGGACACCACTTTTTAATAGGTAATTGAGATGAAAATTCTGGACCACGCAATTCTCGCGAAAACTCGGGCTGAGGAGCACGAGGCTGATGTATGGGGGAAATTTTTCATACCTCCATATTTTGAAAAACTCAGTTTAAAAACTGCTACTCGATCAACCTACATTGTTGGGAAGCGTGGTTGCGGAAAAACCATGCTTCTCAAATATATGGATTACCACACTGCGTTTTCTCCGCGTCGAGCGACCATACCAAATGAAGAGCTTCAGCATGTCGGAATTTACTGGCGTGTTGATACTCAATTTTGTAATTCATTGAAGGCAAGAGGCGTAGACGAACTACAATGGATATCAATTTTTGAAAGCTACTTCTCGCTAGTTGTATCAATTGAAATTATCAGAGCCACCCGCACGATCGCGAAGAGTACCTATAAAGGTTTTAATGAGCAAAATATTGCAGAACTCAAATTCAATTGCGCCACTGATTTCCATCCTGATTTTCCAATCGAACCTGATAAATTAGAAAAATATTTAGAAGGTAGACGAAGGTTATTTTCAACTTGGATATCTAACATGTCATCGATGGAACAGCCGTTGCTGCCCCCAGGACGAGCATTCATTGAGGCACTTATTGCGGACTTAAAGAACACATCTGCCTTGCGCGACATATCTTTCTATATTTACGTTGATGAGGTTGAAAATCTAGTACCGTATCAGCGACGTGTACTAAATTCATATCTCAAGCATAGTCAAAAACCATTTATCGTCAGTTTCACTTCAAAAGAACTTTCCGACGAGAGTTCAACAACTGGCTCAGAATCTGTAAACGCTACCCATGATTTTCGACTCATTACACTTGATGAGATGCTAGATGATCAATGTAGAAATGTTTTTTTTGCGGAAGTATACCTTGCAAACTTAGAGCTCGCTGCAGGTAATCAACAGGGGTATTTTATCCAATCAATGTTATCACCAGATGGTCTAGCAACACGCCAATCAGATTCCTATCGTGAACAAATATTACGAAACATTCGAAGTCGATTTCCGTCCAAGACATCAAAAGAATTAGCTAAAGCAGCGCTTGAAGAACCACGAATCAAAAGAATACTGGAAGAAAGAATTGGACGTGCTTTGGAAAAAAAGAAGTCACATTTGAAGTCTAGTGTCTTCATGCATTATCAAGATATTCCCGAGGCCTTAGTGATCGTGCCTGCTTTACTTAGCCGCCCAAAGCACACATCAGAATATGTGATAGATGAACTTGAAAAGTATCGCAAAAATGGATCAGGTGCGTTTGATACAACTTGGATTCATAACAATTTAGTTGGAGCATTGCTTGAACTTTATCGACCATATCAAACCATTTGCCCAATTTACAGTGGGTTTGACACGTTCTGTACGATGGCAAGCAATAATTTACGGCACTTCTTAATTCTTGCCTATAAATCGCTTGAGGTTAGCGAACTGCTTGATCAAGATGTCGAAATCTTCACGGTGAATACGCAGGCAAGAGCCGCATATGAGGCCGCAGACAAATTAATCGACGAGATCAAAACTTTCGGACAGTACGGAGAACGTCTTCGTATGTTTGTTTTGCGCTTAGGAGGCGCATTCCGTGGACTTCAAGCTCAACAGGCAATGAGCGAGCCAGAGCAAAATCAATTTACTATAAATTCCGGATCTCGCTCACTATTACAAGATGAAATCCAGTTTATACGTGAGGCGATGAAGTACGCAATTCTTATTGAACAACTCGAGACAAAAACTAAGAGCCTTGTAGGTGCAGACATCGTTGATTACCAGCTAAATCCAATCTACGCTCCTTACTTTCAAATCAGTTATCGTAGAAAGCGAAAAATCGAAATATCGGTAGAAGACTTTCACGTGCTCTCGCTGGGAACTGAAAATGACTATCGCGCATTTTGCTCTCGTATCTTCAAAGATGATCAGAACCAAATTGCAACTTCACAAATGGGGCTGTGGCAATGACATCCGCACATTTCTTTTGCAGTAGTCATAACGATGCTTCTCAATTGGGCATCTTGCCTGGTAGTGTAATTTTTCATGGAACAAGCATAGATGAACGGGGCATTTTAGCATTAAGTATGGAAAGTACTCCTGAACACGAAAAAATACTTGTCACGTATGATATTGAGGATATGACCTTAAGTGTAGCTGGACATACTTCTAACGCTGATGAATGTGTCAAACTTTTAGAAAAGTATGTAAGTGCGCGTCAAATCATATTGGAAGCTACTACGCTGGGATTCGCAGAATTGTTCAGTTTAGTTCGCGCCTTTATTAGATTGAACGTGAAAACCTTTCTGATCGTTTATGTCGAACCACAGGATTACACAAGACCTAAGGGAGAAGAATCATTTGCGCTTTCGGAACTAATTTCTGGATATCACCCAATTCCTCACGCGATCGTAGACTTATCTAGCGATGAAGTTGAGGCTGGCGTATTTTTTTTAGGATATGAACCAGAGCGTATAGCGCGCGCACTCGCTGAATATCAAATGATTGCCACGAAGTCTGTAAAGGTCGTTTTTGGGGTGCCCGCTTTTCAAGCTGGATGGGAACTCAATGCTATTATTCCACACCTTCCGATGTTATCAGAGCAAAGTAACTTTGACGTAGCATATTGTTCAGCAAATGACCCGGCTTCCGCTTATGATTGTTTAGAGAGAACTCGTAGTTCACTCTCACCCGGCGCAAAGATGTTTGTTGCTCCAATAGGAACCAAGCCTTGTGGGATTGCAACCGCTGTATTCACGAGTCTTTTTCCAGATGAGGCAGGTATAATATTTGATCATCCCCAAAAAAAGAAAAGTCGCTCCTCTGGAGTAAATATCTGGCACAAATACAGCATCAAAATTGGTGAATCTAGTACCTGATTTTGGGATTAGACTAATTCATGAGCTGTTTAGAATATAGGATGTGTTGTTTTGATGTCTTCATGTAAAATTGATTTGGTGCGATGCGCTTAGGCTCATGTGAATCGAGATCTCTCAAAAAAGGTAATATGGTACTTCCTCCTCAGCTTAATCTGATTCGACCAAGTACTACTTCCGACTCATGGGGGCGGTACTATACAGAACAAAACATTAGCGACATTTTGATTGACTCTATTGGCGATCTTAGGCCCAAAGTAATCGTCGAACTCGGCGTCGGACGTGGATCGATTTCTAGTTCGGCTGTAAAGAAATGGGGAAGTGCTCGCCTCGTGACTGTCGATACCGATTATGGAACTGCGCCAGAATTAATAGGACTAGATAGTACTCAGCACGCGCATTTCATACATGACGCTTTAGATGATGAACTTGCATCTAAAATTGGACTGTCCTTTGGAAGCGTAGATCTTGGATTATGCAATCCTCCTTATGTTCGTCCGAAGTGGAGAACTGGTTATGGTGCAATCCTTGAAGAAGCCGGTTTATCTGGAGCCCTTGACTCTGTTCGAGATGCAGGTGCTGACTTATTATTTATTGCGCAGAACCTTCGATTGCTGAAACGCAGTGGCAAACTTGGACTAATACTTCCGGATGGACTTTTAACCGGTGAAAAATTTGGCCGAGTGCGCTCAACTCTTTTAAATCAACATTTGATAAAGGAAGTAATCCAGCTTCCACGTAGAGTCTTTGCTGGCACAGATGCACAAACCCATTTATTGGTTTTGGCAAAGTCTGGTGGTGCGACACAAGAGGTAATTTTACGAAATTTGTCAATTGAGGGAGTGTTATCACAACCGCTGAAAATTTCAGCTGATATGGCTACACGGCGTCTTGATTATAGTTATCACTTCTCAAGGAAAATTGCGTCAAAATCCAACAAAAAAAATAGCGATGTCTTGATTGAGAAGCTGTGCATTAACCTTACTCGTGGTTCATTTAACTCAAGTCAATTAAATTCACTTGTAGTACCCATTTTCCATTTGAGCGATTTCCCCAACGATAATCAGGGAATTACCCCTCGAGTACCTAAACGCTTTCTTCGCTCACCTACATCACTATCAAAATTGCCTAGCAATGTACGAATTGCAACGGATGGTGATATTCTCATCGCAAGGATAGGAAGAAATCTCCACAATAAAATTTGTCTAGTTGAAGGTGGAGGGTGCGTGATTAGCGACTGTGTGTACTCGCTAAAAGTATTACCCAAGCATCGAGAGAAAGTTATGAGTTTTTTTTGCAGCGATATTGGCCGTCAAGCCTTGCTCACTGCCGCTCACGGTGTAGGAGCGAAGTACCTATCTCGCTCAGACCTTATGCAGATAACTGTGCCTATCTAAATCAAAAATGAAAATCATTGAAACAAACAGTGTTCCGAACGAGGAGTATTCAGCACTTGAGCAGAGAGCCGACTATATACCGGCTGCTGACTTAATATCGGAAACTGCTCCAGATAGTGAAATTTTCAGGAGTGTATTAAGAGCCTTGTTAGCTCCTTCACTAAAGACCATAGTTGGGCCGCGCGGATGTGGGAAAACTCATATGATGCGCTATGCATGGATAACCTGTCTAAACGATCAAACTAAACCATTTGCGGTGTACGTCTCGTTTAATAAATACTACCGTTTGGAACCACTACTCGTCTCTCGCGCATCTCCACCAGATGAGTTTCATGCATGGTCGTTGGGCTTGGTAATATTGGCCACATATGGAAGCCTCGATTTCATTGGGAAGGGAAATTCTGATGTGCCACAACTTGAAACGACATTTGGATTACAAAAAAGTAAACTTGAGTCACTGATTGCTGCTCTCGAGAGAAATCAACCACTATCACCAGAAGAGGTTGTACTTTCAAGATTGATTACAGTTACCAAAGTGCAACAATTATTAGAGGCCGCATCGTCTATTGCAGGTCGAAAACGTACAGTGCTTTTACTAGACGACGCCGCATTAACACTGACACCAGCATATCTTATCGAATTATTGGATGTAGTACGCGCTCTTAAAACCTCAACTATTGCTCCTAAAGCTTCAGTTTATCCAGGCACAACCGAATATAGTCCACGCTTTCACACCGGACAAGATAGCACAGATGTATTTGTTTGGACTTCTGTTGAGGCAGAAGAGTATGCCACTAGCATGGATCAGATCGCTCGTTGCCGTTTTTTAGATTTCGACCAACTACCTAGGGAAATTATCGAGATTTTTCGCTTTGCTGCTTTTGGTATTCCAAGAGCTTACCTTACTATGTTGCAAGCATTCAAAGAAAACCCTAGTAAATATACACAATCAAAAGTCAATCAGGTTATTGAAGCTCATCTCTCTGCCCGTCTTGCTGAATTTAGATCTCTTTCAACCAAAGTCCCAAAACTTGCTCATCTTTTAAGTACAGGTGAACAAATTTTAAATGGAATGGTGAAGGCCATAAAGGACTCAAATGTTAATCGGGATATAGTCCAACTAACTGTAGGGGTACCGAAAGAAGACCTCACGCCAATTGTCCATAGAATGTTTCAACTACTCATTGAAGCAGGATTGATCTTTGACGCCAAAGAAGTTAAACATGGGACTCCAGAAAGAATATATCGGAGATTCATCCCTCATGGGGCAGCACTTTTGAACAACCGAGCACTTACTTCAAATGATGCTGGAGGGACACTAAAGAGTACAGTTGAGGCAATTCATGCCCGCCGTGCAAAGCACCCCATAAGAAAAAAATTGGAAAAATATGTCGATGTACCGTCTGCACTCGGTGAACTAGATTTCGCACTACCACCATGCCCAAGATGTGGTGAAAAACGCGTCAATGAAACTCAAAAATTTTGTGTTAACTGTGGCACTCAATTAGTTGCAGTTTCTACTTTTGATGCTTGTATGAACGTACAAATCGAGAAGGTGCCAGGACTCACTGAATTTCAAATTAGGCAAATGAAAAATGATTTGCCACAACTTCAGACAATTAGAGACTATTTAGCTATGCAAAACCCAGTAGCAGAATTATTAACCGTATATGGTTTTGGTCGACGTCGAAGTACAAGAATTGCAGATGTACTTCTTAGTTTCGTAGATGACTTTCTTTCCTAGAATATGGCGACCTCAAATGTTTCAGCGGATTATTCCGCAATCACAAATATTGGATTGCTGGGAATCAGCCCTTGCCCAGACACCGTTAGCCTATTTGATTGTAATTATTCAGAGGTATCCACTTCAGCAGTTGACATCTATATCGAAAATTGTAGAGAAATAAATAAACTTTGGGCTGGTTCAAGTAGTGTTTCTCCGGAATTTTCTAGACTGTTACTCCTTGGTTACGTATCTGCAGTAGAAAGCTATTTTAGAACAATTATTAGCACCGTAATCAATACAGATGATAAAGCTCGCGCAGATGCACATACATATACTATCTCGTTTGGTGCAGTACTCTTTCAGAATAAGCAATCTATGGCAGAAGCACTTCTCGAGGGCATTTCATTTGCGAGCGAAGAAGCTATAAGAAAGGCTTTCTTAAAGTTTCTTGCAATCAAAGATATCCCGGAAGACATTAAGTCATTACTTCTAGAATTTGAAAAAATTTGTCATATGCGGCATTGTTGCGTTCATCGTTTTGGGAAACTTGGTACACAAAATGGAATCGCACTAGGCCTAGAACGCCATAAGCGAGTACTTGAAAAGCCGTTAACTCTTGGAAAAGATGCGCTTGGAGATATTGCATCTTGGTTAATGTCATTTGTGAAGGCGATTAACAATTTCATGTTTAGGACTCTGCTTGATCGAAGTAATAGTGATAAAAATCCCTATAAAATAAATTGGACTTGGAATTATTCCAAAGATCGTGCAATCTTTTTAAGATTTTATAAAATGTTTGCATCAATTAAAGATGGCACTCCATCGCCAAGTATAAATGAGCTTTACCAAAGATTCCTTCTTGCAAGAAAACCCAGACCAAAAGCCCCAGGTAATTAATTAGAACATAAGTTTTGGCTCGACAGATCGAAAAGACCACAGTTGAACGAACTAAACCTCTGATCGCCCATAGGCTCGTTTCGCTCGCCTCGCATCTTTCACGAATACATTAGGCAAAAAATAGAAATCCTTCAACATCAAGTATTCCAAATCAGCTGATAAACTTCTTAAGACATCATTTTCGTTTGCGGCAATAACACCTACCCCTGACGAGCGCCGCATCGTAACGCCCTTTTTACAGATCAAATAACTGCCCTGATTATTTGTTACTGATTCCGCCCAAAACTTGCCAAATTTATCCGCAATAAAATCGGTCAACAACAAATCAGATTTCTCTAGCAGTAGAACAAAATGAAAATAAGTACCTTTCAATTTCGAATACTCAAGCTTCCAGATATAGCCGATCACATTTCTAAAAAGCGCATTGCGATGATTATCTTTCAAAAAAATCTTAAGCAACGCATGCGCAGCATCTATGTCAACTGGCTGTGGGTTAGGACACCGTGAAGTCAGCAAATCGATACGAACAATATGCAGTTGTGCATGCATTTTAAAAAGCGATGAAATATGCGATGAAACACTTTGGCAGTTATGCACCGCACTTTTTCTCCGACTGTCCAATCGCCTCCGGTAATCATCTCCCTTAGCCGCCTCCATAAGTTTTACAATAATCTCATTGTAAGAATCGATCGCGCAAACATTTGATCGTCGTCCACTAGATCGTAAAAACTGACCAACCTGATCCCAAAACAGTTCGACTTGTTCACTGTAACGAAATGGCCGTTTAAACTCTAACTCGTCAAACATTTCAGAAAACTTATCAAAGTATTTAGCCAGCCGCTTCTGAGTCAGGTCAGTCGAAGATTTTTCTCCAAGATATAGGCTACTTCTGATTTCAAACTCAACAGAAGTAATGAAATTCATGAATTCATGAATTTTGGCAATCACTTTGAAGTGATCCGACAATTCATCGTCCTCAAAAATCATACGTTCTTTGCCAATACCAGCCACTACTCTAAAATTGTCTGCCGCGATCCTGGGATAAATTTCAGAACTTGCGAAATCAAGATGTGAGATGTTTATCTTATTCATCAGGAAAATATTAAATCGATTCAACTTCCAATTGATCAGAGACAGAGGCAATCATAATTGTTCTTGGCCGCCCTCTTCTGACTTCATTGATTTTCGGAAAATGCTGCTTCCTGATGATTTTACGATATGGCTCAGCGTCTGATCGGATCATTTGCTGCTCTTTGCAGACGTAGTGAATCACCATATTCAACAAATTGACTTGTAAATCATATTCTTGCCAATGTATCGGACCAATCCCACAAATTCCTTTCTGACGATATTGTTCAATTTTCGCATTCACGTTCCAATAAGTGCCGCGACCAAGTGTGATTTTGTTTTGCCAATAATCACCTATCTGCTTAGCATGACCAATGTGATTTGCACCGTTACGCCTTGCCCCATTAAAAAATAGAACTGAATGAATATGAATTCCTCGATCCACACCATACTCCACTTTAAATATGTAACCGAGCATGTGATCAAACATCGCATTATTACGCATGTTAGCAACCAAGTGATCTAAGTCATCCAAAGCCTCAGAAAGACTCACTGTTCTCGCTATCCCCTTCTGGTACTCAAAATCAATCCTTAACACAACGATTCGGCTATGCGCTTTAAATAATGCCTGTACAAAGCTTGTGTATTCTCCTTCCCTGTAGTTGATCAGTCTAAGGGTTCTTATCAACTTAGTTTTAAATCCAGCGCTATTTCCCTCCCGATATATGACACCTATAAACTGAACGAATAAAGTCCAATGCTCATCAGATTGTGTATTGAAATCCACCTTACTCAAACGACTACCAGCAACGTCATCACAGATCATCCCCAAAATTTCACATGAGTCAATAAACAAGTTAATACAATTCGTGTATCTGTATCTCCTTGGAAGCTGACAGATTGCATAAAGAAAACCAGGCATTCGAATAAACCCTGTCACAAACCACCTCGGGACATTACCGTCAGTTCGGTTCAACGTTAGCAAAGTATCCATCTGCTTTGTTTTGATTACATCAATTACAAAGAACTCCAGCTTTTCCAAATAGTCTGAATTCTCCATTGTCTTGCCATACTTTGTCTTCATGACATTCATTTCATTCTTTTGTCTAGATGACAAAGTAGTACTCTCAAGAAGTATTGCTTCTTGAACATTTATAGTTTCGACTTCCATACTTAGGGTCACTTAAAGAATAGTGCCTTTCACTTGTTTGTTTAATGACAAATGAACGAGCGAGATTCATCACTCTTTGAAGAGTGATCATCATTGATTAGGGATTAATTGAATTACAAGGAATGTTTACTACTTGATGAACTACATATTTACTAACTTAACAACTTAGATTAGTAGTCTTTGATTGATACTATTTGATGAATGAACTTAGATTAACTTAATTAACCATTGATTGAATCAGTAATTAATCAATACTTAGTAATTAACAAACAACAACATACTGTACCTAAATTCAAGTACTTGAGGCATTGTCGGCATTTACTGCATTTCCGAAAAGAAACTAGCCATGAGATTTGAATTTGAAAATCTTTAGATATACAGAGATATTGCTTTTGATTAAGATAACTTAATACCTTAAAGATGCAATGTTAAAAGCTAGCAATACTGCGACTCGCCGCAATACGAGTCTCGATCCAAGCATCAACTTCTGAAGCAATCCAAGCCACGCTCCCCCTATTCCCAACTGAAAGTGAGATTGGTTTTGGAAAAGTTGGATCAAAATATTTTGAATTAGGGTTGAGACGGTTATATATGCTGGCTCGCTTCAGCCCAGTAATTTCTTCAAGTTTAAGTCTACGATACAGTCTTAAATTTATTATCGGATTCATTTTGCTTCCCTTTGCACACTTGAATAATGAAAAGCAACAAACGTTATGTTTGCGCACACCATTCATGTACGCAATAATTTTTTACCATTTCCTAAATGCATGACTTGAGGAAGTGCTAGGCACAAAAAACTTACATTCAAACTAAGTGCGGTCATCGATTGAAATAAAGAATAAATTCATTTGCGGCTAACAGAGACGAAAAAGACAGCGCTGTAAATTGCTTTGAACTATATTCCTATGCTTTTCCGATCGTGCCTCCTCTTATCGGAATTAACTTCGCAATATTGACAGAAGTAATTTTTGTGTATTTTCACGTATGATTGTGTGTTTCCTGTCGTATTTTTTTAGAATTTTTTTGGGTAATAGGGACTGCGAAAGCTAGAATGAAATCTGATCTCTGATGAACCATCAACAATCAAAATGCGATCTCAATAATCGGCTACACGACTAGGATGGCGCACGGTTAAGCATTTCAAATGCAACGAATCATGGCAAATGTGCCAACAAAATAAATCAAGACAACTTTTCTATATTTCCAAAATGAATTCAAGTATCCGAAAACACAAAGTAAATAGAATCAACAGCGAAGTTGAGTTTGAGACTTGTCTCGCGCAAAAGATGACGGAGTTCAATAAAAACGCGGAACACGAAAATGGTGCTGAGCAAGAGCGGAAAAAGGATTCATTAGACCAAGTCAATAAGGTCAACGACCAGAAGCGGCAATTATCAAAAGCAAAAATAAATCTTGGAGATGGTTTATTTCTACTAATTGGGAAACATGGCGAAAAGACCTTCCACTACCGACTTTCGATGAACGGTATTGATACATCCGGAAAAATTGGCGACTATCCAGGAATCAGTTTCGACTCTGCAAGGAAAATTTCAGACAATCATCGCGCGGAAATTAGCAAATTCAAAAATGATCAAAAGCTAAGCTCTCTCAAATTGAAAATTAAAGAGAGAAGAGTTAAGACGAAGAAGGCGGAAATCCCTTGTTTTTTCCGCTTAGCAGGCCCAGGAATACTTTATGAAAATCTCTTGAATACAGGTATCGCCTCCCTAGAATTCAAAGCAGCCGCTTTGCTAATCCTGCTACTGCCAACGCACTCTGAATTTCTACTCAATGCGTCCAGAAGTACCTACGACCTGTTGGCGAAAACCATAACGATTAGAGATTCAGCTGACCGAAATATACCCATCCGATTCCAAGTGCCGGATAACCTAGCTAACATTATTCAAAATTCTTTCGTATATCCAACTATTACTGAAAGGCCACCCAAGCTATTTCCCAACCTATCCTTGATGTCACAAAAGGAAAGACAAAAAATTTTAGCTAGCATCTACGCGGATGAGTGCATTCGCTCCGAGATAACACTATCGGGTCTTCGTGATTTTTTTGCATTTGCGACTGAAAAGTACGGAGGGTTCAATAAAGATTTTATTCGTCGCCTAACAAACCGGAGCGACTCTACTGAAAATTTAACCTACACGGTTATTGATTATTCGACCGCCTATCGGAATGGTGCAGAAAACTATTATTATCATCGACAAGAACAAGCTGCCATATCTTGGTTCGCAGACCAAATTTTACGAGGAAATCAAGCATTCGATCAGACGACTTCAAATAATATCGTGTAGAACTCAAAATCGAAAGGCGATAGGATCTCAATGCGCCAGCAATATATAAATTAATCTGGTTAAGATACAGTCTAAAATAGTCTAATTGAAGCCAGCGACAAATGGCATACTGAATGGCATACCGAAGGAAGTAGAAAAAGAAAAAGCCCTTGAAAATCAAGGGCTTAATCAATAATGCTGGCGGAGACGGTGAGATTCGAACTCACGATCCAGGTTACCCCAGATGCTTCCTTAGCAGGGAAGTGCCTTCGGCCACTCGGCCACGTCTCCACACTCTCATGGCACCGAAAAAACTACGCCACAAGCGAGAACGAGATCATAGCGGTTAGTTCATTATTGGTCAACTACCCACCATAAAATTGTTTCTTAAGCAGCCTCTAATTCAAATGCTTTATGCAAAGCACGCACAGCCAATTCCATATATTTCTCATCAATCAAAACGGAAATTTTAATTTCTGAAGTGGAGATCATCTGAATATTAATTCCCTCATCTGACAATGTGCGGAACATTTGCGACGCAATTCCCACATGACTACGCATACCAACGCCGACGACGGAGACCTTCGATACTTTGGCGTCACCAATGATATTGCCCGCGCCAATATGTGCTTTCACGCTCTCATTTAACACTTCCATCGCTTTATTGTAGTCACCGCGCGGAACCGTGAACGTAAAGTCAGTCTTTCCATCGACAGACTGATTTTGAATAATCATATCAACCTCGATGTTGGCGTCCGCAATCGGCCCCAAAATTTGATAAGCAATACCTGGCTTATCAGGCACGCCAAAAACAGTTAATTTTGCCTCATCACGATTAAATGCGATGCCAGTAATTGTGGCTTGTTCCATATTAGTATCTTCCTCAAACGAAATCAGTGTACCGGAGATAATCTCTTCGGCTAAGGGCATTAATGGGTCAGTTAAAGATGACAACACTCGCGTTGGCATGCGGTAATTACCGGCAAACTCGACAGAACGAATTTGCAAGACCTTTGAGCCCAACGACGCCATCTCCAGCATCTCTTCAAACGTCACCGTATTCAGTCGCCGCGCATCAGACACGACACGAGGATCAGTTGTATAAACACCATCGACATCCGTGTAAATCAAACATTCTTGCGCCTTCAATGCAGCAGCAATGGCAACCGCTGAGGTATCGGAACCGCCACGTCCTAACGTAGTAATATTTCCTAAATCATCGACCCCTTGAAATCCAGTGATGATAACGATTTTCCCATCGGCCAAGTCCGCACTCACCTTGGCATCATCGATTGATGCAATGCGTGCTTTCGTGTAGGAGGAGTCTGTTTTGATCGGAACCTGCCAGCCTGCGTAAGAAACTGCTTTCTTACCAAGCGCTTGCAAAGCAAGCGCCAGCAATCCAACCGAGACTTGCTCTCCAGTCGATGCAATCATGTCTAACTCGCGGGGGTCAGGATCCGCACTTATTTCTTTTGCTAACCCAATAATTCGATTTGTCTCGCCCGACATTGCGGACGGCACAACGACGATTTGATAACCAGCGTCATGCCATTTGGCGACGCGTTTAGCGACATTTTTAATGCGGTCGGTCGACCCCATTGAAGTGCCACCGTATTTGTGGACGATTAAAGCCATAAAATTTCAGAAAAAGTGACGAAAAGAGGAGAGATACAGCCAAAAACAACCCATGACTGTACATGCTGCTCTGCAAAATAACAAGGCAACAGCGCTCGTTTTTTAGGCAACGATTCGAACAGGCCTAAGAAAGCGTAGAAAGTTATAAAAAATACGGATCTAAACCGACAATAATTTTGTTAGAGCGCATCAAGATGAAAATCACATTACATCTCGACGGCCGCAACAAAATAAAAGGACTAAGCATTCATTAAGACAAAATAAACAGACCTTAACGAAAATTAGGAGAAATTGAAAAAAAATCTGACGAAAAACAAAAAAATAAAAGATGAAATAAATTTTCATATTTGGACGACACTCGATCCAAAAATGAAATTTTTTCATAACTGGTTTCCATATCGATATAAGCAAAATATTGCTAGGGAGATGCATTAAGCTAACAAAAGCTTGGCATCCGGCAGCTTTTGAATTGAGTGTCTCTCCAATCAAAAAAGCGGGGCAACCAACATCGCCCACCCTATATGCATGATTTAGGTACGAAATACCAATTAACTTGGAGACTTAATGAACCTATCCACCAATCTTCATATCGACGCCAACTTCAATCGAACTTAAAAATTTAATCGGTCTTTTTTTGCCCCAAAAAAATTACTCTATGGAGAAGAGTTTTTTCCATCCAGCATGTCCCAATGCTCGAACCGTCGCAATATTTTTATCATAGATTAAATCAGCTTCCGGAAACGCCTCAACTGCCTTATCAATACTTTCTTCTCGGATCAAGTGCAAAGTTGGAAATGGCGAGCGGTTCGAGTAGTTGTCTATATCATCTATTTCAGTTCCATCGAATTGGTAATTCGGGTGAAAACTCGCAATTTGCAAAATACCTTCCAAATCACGCTCTTCCAAAACCGCATCTGCGACCTCTAAAAACTCGTTATAGTCCAGAAAATCTTGCATAACAAAGGGATGAACTAATAGTGTTGTATCTATCTTCTCCGGACTGGCCTCCGCCAAAACTTCGAGTTCGGCAACCAAATCGTTCAATAGTGCTTCTGGCGTTGATGCATGGCTAACGAAATAACGTATCTGATTCTTGATATGAACACCTTTTGCAAACGGGCACAAGTTCAATCCGATCACAGCTTTTTCCAACCATTCCTTGGTATCCTCGATGACCTTATCATCATTCAATAATGCACTATCCATGTGTACTGTCCTTTGTATTAAATCGCAATGTTGTCACACCATCTGGCCCACCTAACAAACAAACATCGGCACCTTCGGCGGCAAACAAACCAACAGTGACGACGCCAACAATATTGTTGATTGTTTTTTCCAAAGCGACAGGATCTTCAATCTGCAATCCCAGCATATCGATAATAATGTTTCCATTGTCCGTCATCACGGCCATACCATCTTTGACCCGCAATCGTGCTTCGCCACCAAGCGAGTTGAGTGCCCTTATAACGGACTCTCGCGCCATTGGAATCACTTCGATTGGCAAAGGAAACTTTCCCAACTTGTTAACTAACTTTGAGCTGTCGGCGATACATACAAAGGATTTTGCAACCGAAGCAACAATTTTCTCTCTCGTCAATGCGGCCCCACCTCCCTTAATCATCCAACCTTGCTCGGTGATTTCGTCCGCGCCATCAATATAAACTGGCATCGACGTCACGTCGTTTAAATCATAGACAGGAATTCCATGTCCTCGCAGCCTCGCCGCTGTCGCTTCTGAAGATGCCACGGCCCCCTTAATTTTATGTTTGATCGTGGCTAATTCATCAATAAAAAAATTCGCCGTAGACCCCGTTCCCACTCCAACGATTTCGTCTTCTACGACAAATGCAATCGCTGCTTTTGCAACTGCTTGCTTCAGTTCATCTTGTGTCATTTGTATACTCACTGATTAATTCGAATTTCGACATTGTAAACGATGGGCACGACATAACACACGAATCCAAATGAATCGAAAGCTCGTGCCTTTCCATTTGCAGAATTAGATTTGCAAACTCGGCTCTTCCATCGCAGCAATTTGCTCCCGCATCTCTAACACGCGATCCTGCCAATATCGTTGAGAATTAAACCAGGGAAATGCTAATTTGAATGCAGGATCGCCCCATCTTTGTGCAAGCCAAAACGAATAGTGAATTAAACGTAAGCTCCGAAGTGGTTCAATGAGCTGAAGTTGCCTCGGATCGAAATCAGCAAAATCTTCATAGCCTGCTAAAAGGTCACATAATTGGTTTTGTCTTTCAACCCTGTTCCCAGATAACAGCATCCAAAGATCTTGGATTGCAGGCCCCATTCGGCTATCATCAAAATCGACGAAATGTGGGCCGGGGTGACTACCAGACTCTGTCCAGAGTACATTGCCGAGATGGCAATCACCATGCAATCGTATTACTTGTACTTCCCCTGCCTGTCGATAAAGGGTGTCCACACATTCCAGCATTTGTCGTGCAGTCGACTCATAGGCAGGAAGTAAGTCGCTTGGAATGCAATCGTTTTCCAATAAAAATGCCAAGGCTCGCGAACCCAATGTTTCGCGATCGATCATCGGCCGATGACAATACTTAGAGCTTGCGCCGACTGCATGTATTCGGCCGATGTATCGCCCCAGTCGTTCTAATGTACCAACCCGTTCAAGCTCGGGTGCACGCCCGCCCTGCTTTTCAAAAATAGCAAAACGGAAGCCCTTAAAAAATCGTAATCCAACGCCATTATCATTGAGGAGCGCCGGGACGACAGGAACCTCAGATAAAAATAAATCTTGAACGAATGAATGCTCTTCTAAAATTTGTGCATCAGTCCATCGCCGAGGTCGATAAAATTTAACGACTAGCGGCGGTCCGTCTTCGATCCCCAATTGATAAACTCGGTTTTCATAGCTATTCAAAGCCAATAGACGCCCATCACATTGAAATCCTTGATCAAGCATAGCGTCCAATACGCAGTCTGGGTCGAGCATCAAAAAGTTCTCTGGCTCGGCCTTGCTTAGTCGATTTATCATATTATTTATTTCCATACCTGTGATTGTACGTGCATTCTCACCACGAAACGATCACAACGCGCTACACTTCGGAAATCGTCGCTGGTACCGATTGGATCAGACCCGACAAACCCTTTCATAGTAAGAGCGAGCAACATGCATTTAGACGAACCCCTGAGCGATAAAGAGTTCAACGAACTCGACAAATTTTTAATGTCAGACGCCGTAGGTGATGATGGGATGACTATGGACGCTCTGCATGGCTACCTCACGGCCATTGCACTAGGACCAGAAGCAATTCCAATGACCGAGTGGCTGCCTCTTGTTTGGGGATTACCCGAACAGGCCGAACCGAAGTTCAAGTCGCCAAAAGAAATGCAAAGAATCACCAATCTCATTGCTCGCTTCATGAATGAAATTCAAATTACATTCGAAGTCGCACCACAAGAATACGAACCACTTTTTTGCGTCATGGAGCAAAATGGCAAAGAATTGATCGACGGGGAGACCTGGGCTTGGGGTTTTTGGGAAGGCATGCAACTGCGTGCTGAAGCTTGGGAAGCGGCGTGGGAATCACCAAGTATCGCTCCCCTCTTAGAACCAATTTATCTCTTGGGAGCCGAAGAAATCGAAGAAAATGAAACTACCTTGGTCGACACGCCAGAAAAATGTCATCATTTGGCACTAAAACTGGAGGCGTCAATTAGTGAAATTCGACGTTTCTGGGCTCCTTTGAGGAAATCTGGTGTCACAACAATCAAGCGCGAAGCGCCAAAAGTTGGCAGAAACGACCCATGCCCTTGCGGAAGCGGAAAAAAATTTAAGGTGTGTTGCGGCGCAGAACCGACGATCCATTAAATCGAAACGATGCCAGTGAAATGAACTGAACATTTCTTCTATAGGCATTCCGCAACATCGATGTTAAGCTCGTTCCCTGTTTTCTCAACAATCTGAAGTCTTTAGTGATACATCGCCACATGCAAAACTTAAGACATTCATTTTAGACTTAGGAGCATCTATGAGCCTTACCGAACAATTCAATCAAGCGCAGGCTGATTCAAAAAATTTACCTGAGCGTCCAGACAACATGACCTTGTTGAAGATCTACGCGTTATTTAAACAAGCGAGTAGCGGTGACGCCAGCGGTGATCGTCCTGGCATGACTGATTTTGTCGCAAGAGCAAAATTTGATGCTTGGGCAGAATTAAAGGGAACGAGCTCTGAAAACGCGATGCAACAATATATCGATTTAATCGAGTCATTAAAGGATTAATCTTTTACTTCACCTCGTTGAACCGCTTAACTCTTCTGATAAAAAAGGCGAATTTTTCGCCTTTTTTTGTTTCCAAAAGCCACGGGTCGAAGCCGATTACACTCAAGTATCTCGACTATTTTGCTCAAAGCCTAAATGCAAAGCCTGACGATTTATTAAGTTAGGTGGGATTTCTCCCTTCACCGCCGCAATCACATTATTGATTGCTTGACTAACCATCGCCCGACGGGTCTGTTCAGATGCGCTGGCGATATGCGGCGTCAGTACCACATTCTTAAGATCCAAAAATGCCCGGTTAAAATTGGGTTCATTCTCAAACACATCTAAACCCGCGCCGGCAATTTGCCCTGTGCGCAATGCGTCAATTAACACATCTTCATCGACGATTCCACCTCGAGCGATATTGATTAAGGTTGCGCTTCGTTTCATTCTACTGATTTCAGCCACACCAATTGAGTGCCGAACCTCTGGCGTAAAAGGGAGTGCTAAAATCAAATGATCGGAGGCGCTAAATAAGGTCTCTCGGTCGACGTACTCAGCACAGTGTGCCTTCAGCTCGATATCGGGATCCAAGCGCTGACGATTGTGGTAGATGACCTGCATTCCAAATCCCGCTGCACGGCGGGCAATTGCCTGTCCGATTCGACCCATACCCAAAATACCAAGTGTCGACCCGTGTATATCCGCCCCAAGAAAAAAATCGACGCTCCACTTCTTCCACTCGCCATCTCTTAGAAATGCTTCAGCCTCGGTGACACGCCTAGCGGTCGCCATCATCAGCGCCCACGCAAAATCAGCGGTGGTTTCGTTTAAGACGTCTGGCGAATTTGTTGCCATCACCCTATTTTCTGTGCAGGAAGCAATATCAAAATTATCATACCCAACGGCGATAGTTGAGATAATCTTTAGATCATCGTTGATGCTTTTCAATCGCTGCAGGAGACTTGAACTAATTTTCGCACTCGAAGTGCAAATCATCCCAAATTTACCATGCAAACGCTCGATCAACTCGTCTTCTGTAAAAATGCGATCTTCTTGATTTATCTCAAGATCAAAGTAAGGAGTAAGGCGAGACAAAAGATCAGGAAACATCGCTCGCGCGACCAATAATTTAGGGCGGATAGAATTCATAGTTAAGTCAAATAATGTGGAATCCAAAAGAGCAAAATCGCTCTATGTCAGAGTCTGGACACTCGGCATCCTTAGGTCAAACACGCATAAGCAAGTACCCTCATGACCAAACTCTTGCCGGAACTTACATTTGCTTATGCCAATTTTATCTAAGTCACAATTGTGAGTTAAGTCGATTTGCCTTAAAATACAAGGCTTTGCAGCTACACTACCATTTATTGTAGCGCTTCACCCACGATTTTCTTATTGATAGGCCCTGTTATGACACACGTTGTGACCGAATCCTGCATCCGTTGCCGCTATACCGACTGCGTCGATGTTTGCCCCGTAGACTGCTTCCGCGCAGGCCCAAATTTCTTGGTAATTGATCCAGACGAATGTATTGATTGTGCTGTCTGTGTCGCAGAATGCCCCGTCAACGCGATCTATGCTGAAGAAGATGTTCCAGCAGATCAACAACAATTTATTAAGATCAATGCTGACTTAATCCGCAGTTGGCCCTCGATCACCAAGACAACCGCACCCCTGGCTGATGCTGATGAGTGGAAGGATGTCAAAGACAAATTACAATTCCTAGAACGATAATTTTCACCCCATAAGGCGTAATCTTCGCCATATGGAATTGTGCTAGACGTAATCAATTAATTTGAGTGACTCAACTGTTGCTCTTCATCAGAAAAAGAAATGCTAGTCGTATGGACAATATTCAAAACCCCGCTGTAATTGAAGCCGATGCCGTGATTGTAGGTGCTGGTCCAGTTGGTTTATTCCAAGTATTCGAATTAGGTCTATTAGAGATCAAAGCACACGTTATCGATTCACTACCAGTGGTCGGCGGTCAATGTGTAGAACTTTATCCAGACAAACCAATTTATGATATTCCTGCCGTCCCAGTTTGCACTGGTCAGGAATTAACCGATAACTTGTTGAAGCAAATCGAACCATTTGAGCCAACTTTCCATTTAAACCAAGAAGTCACCTTAGTTCAGAGACGTCCTGATGGTCGTTTTGACTTAGAAACTTCTTTAGGCAATAAATTCATTACCAAAACAATCTTCATTGCTGCAGGCGTTGGCTCATTCCAACCACGCACATTAAAAGTTGAAGGAATTGAAGCGTTCGAAGGCTCACAAGTTTTTTATCGTGTCAAAGATCCGAGCCGTTTTGAAGGCCGCAATCTTGTCATTTGTGGTGGCGGCGATTCCGCACTAGATTGGGCATTGAATTTAGCAGGCAAAGCAGAGTCCGTTATTCTTTTGCACCGTCGCGATGATTTCCGTGCGGCACCAGCATCAGTCGCAAAGATGAAAGAAATGTGTGACAACTATGAAATGCAGTTGATCATCGGCCAAGTCACTGGTATCGAAACAAAAGACGACAAGTTAGCAGAGATCAAAGTAACCGGCGCTGATGGTGTGACACGCCGTCTTCCACTCGACGATCTATTGGTATTCTTTGGTCTGTCACCCAAACTCGGCCCTATCGCCGAATGGGGATTAGAGATCGAACGAAAACAGTTAAAGGTAATGGATACGGAAAAGTTCGAGACAAATGTGCCTGGTATCTTCGCTGTCGGTGACATTAATACTTACCCAGGTAAGAAAAAATTAATTTTATCTGGGTTCCACGAAGCTGCGTTGGCCGCTTTTGGTGCAGCTCCCTACATTTTCCCAGAGAAGAAGATTCATATGCAATACACGACAACGTCGCCCAAATTGCATAAAATTTTGGGCGTCGAAACACCCGTGTTCGATTAAAAAAAAATCTTCGCCAAACAAAAAACGCAAAGCAGTCGCTTTGCGTTTTTTTCGTCCATCAGAAAATCTCTGAATCGCCTGTTTCACTCTCCCGGTAGCGCATCGCAATTTCTTTAAAATCATTTGTGATCGACAAAAATGCATCAAGCATCTCAGGATCGAAGTGGCTTCCTCGCCCTTTTCGCATAATCTCAATTGCCTCCTCATGGGAAAAGGCTGGCTTATAAACACGCTTGGAAATTAAAGCGTCATATACATCGGCGACTGCCATCAAACGCGCAGAAATTGGGATAGCATCACCAACTAAGTTTTCTGGGTACCCTGAACCATCCCATTTTTCCTGATGAGAATAAGTAATCTCTCGAGCAAATCGTAAAAATTCATTACTTTCTCCGAGATAGCGTTCCACCGACAAAATCGTCTCTCTTCCATAGGAGGTATGCAATTTCATTACTTCAAACTCCTCAGAAGTAAGTTTCCCAGGCTTTAACAGAATGTTGTCGGGAATACCCACTTTTCCAATATCATGTAGCGGAGCTGATTTATACAATAACTCAATATTTTCATCAGTCAATTCAGACGAGAAACGTGGCGAATTTTTTAGTTGGCGTGCCAACGCGGCCACATAGTTTTGCGTTCGTCGAATATGATTACCCGTCTCATTATCTCTGGTCTCCGCCAACGAAGCCATCGCCATAATAATCGCATCTTGCATTTTTGCGAGCTTGCGAGTTCGGTCTTTAACTAAACTTTCGAGATGCTTATTTTGATCTTGCAACAAGTTACGTGCGCGAACCAAATTAAGTTGGGTTGCGACACGTGCTAATACAATAGGCGGACTGACCGGCTTACTAATGTAGTCCACCGCTCCCAATTTCAAGCCCATTTCTTCATCTGAAACTTGACTCTTTGCTGTTAAGAAAATAATTGGAATTTGATTCGTTTGCGGATTATCTTTTAATCTCCTGCAAGTCTCGTAGCCATCCATTTCTGGCATCATGACGTCTAACAAAATCAGATCGGGACTTGGATCAATCGATGCAATGTGTAAGGCTTTTAGCCCATTTGTTGCAATTTTGATTTTGTACTTATCCTTAAGTAAGGCAGAAAGTAAGGTGATATTGTCAGGCGTATCATCGACAATAAGTATCACTTGCTTTGCATCCTGATCGTGCGTTTCGTTCATATCTCACCTTTGACTAAATTGAACTCGCAATGTACTCATGTTAACTTCTATCTCAAAGACATTGGAGATACCAATATACTGATCGACAATTCTTAATGACTAAAGAATTTAATCTAACTTGAGCCCCAACATATGTGCATTACCTTTCATGATCGATTGTATGACGTCAAAGTCATATTGCGAGGCAGCTCGCATAATTTGTTTTTGTACATCAACACCAAAGGCCATGTTCAACTCTTCGACAGATTCACTCAACATTTCCAATGCATCGCCATCATAATTACTCACCAGTTGGTAACAAGCCCGCAATTTCTCAAATAAAGCTTCCCCACTGAGATTCTTGTCTGCGTGGCGCTTTTCCCCTACTTCTTGACTTAGATTTTCTCTTGTCAATGCGCGTTCGATCTCGGCAATCACATCTCGCAACTGTCGCTCTGTCGCTTCCAACATTGCTTGCATTGACGTATAAGTTGCCCCACCCTCAATTTGCGATTCTATTTTTGCAGCAGGCAAGTGAATATCTGCGCCAATCAAACCCGCTACGCCTTTCAATGTATGAGCGACACGTTCCGCGTCTTGATGATTGCCTTGTTGCAAGGCATCTCGAATTTGTTCCACTGCACCACGCTGGTCATGCACGAACAATCTGAGTAACTTACAATACAGCTGACGATCACCCATTGTTCGACTTAAGCCTAGACGCGTATCGACACCTTGAATGAGTAAAGACCGATCACTTGCACTAGTATTCACGACTATCCGATGGTCTGTACTGGTGATAACGTAAGAGCTACACCAATCTGCAACTGCTTGGTACAGTTCATTCGGGTTGATTGGCTTAGCGATATGCGCATTCATACCGGAATCAAAACACTTTTCTCGTTCAATCAACATTGCATGGGCGGTCATTGCAATAATCGGCAACTCTTGAAACTGTGGATTAGCACGAATTAATTTTGTCGCCTCGTGGCCATCCATCTCAGGCATCTGGACGTCCATTAAGACAAGCCCATAATGATTCGAAGGAAGTGAAAATAAACGTGCGAGCGCGTCTTTACCATTGAGTGCGAGATCAACTTGAATTTCTGCTGCTTCGAGCAATTCTTTGGCAATTTGTTGATTGACTAAATTATCTTCGACAAGCAATACGTGGAGGTTACGGCATCGAAAGATGCCATTGGTAGAACTCACGGAATTAAAATGTCGATGATAGGAAAAGAGATTGACCAAGCAATCAAATACGCTTGATGCATTAAATGGCTTATCTAAATAGGCATCGGTTATGGTTGCTTCTTCACGATAGTTCAAACTTTCCCTTGCTGTCGCTCCAACTAGCGCAAATTTTGGATGAAGTCGCAAAGGCAAAGACCGAATTTGAGATATCAGCTCCGCTCCATCCATGTAGGGCATATGCAAATCAATAAAGGCAGCATCGAATTGCTTATTCGCTTTTTCGGCATCCCAAATAGCTTGAATTGCCTCCTCTCCCGTCTGGACTGACAGGTAATCTAAACCATAAAAGCCCAATTTTTCGCAAAGTAACTTGGCTGCACGAGCATGATCGTCGACAACCAAAATCCTAACTTGTTCAAATAGATCGTACGGATTTTCATCTGCATTAGAATCAATACTATCGAACGCAATGTCGACGCTGACAGTTGTACCAACTCCAAGTTCGCTTCGCAAGGAGATACTTCCTTGCATCAATTCGACCATTCCTTTGGAAATGGAAAGTCCGAGTCCAGTTCCACCATATTTTCGGGTCGTCGATTCATCGCCTTGACTGAAAGGCATAAAGAGTTTTGCCGATTGGGTCTCACTCATTCCAAGGCCTGTGTCACAAACATCAAACCTAAGCTTGACGCGATTTCCCAAATGTTCCACACAGCCACAACGTAAAATGACATCACCTTCAGAGGTAAACTTAATTGCGTTGTTAACCAAATTTATCAATACTTGACCTAAGCGCAAAGGATCACCACGCAAGCGCTTAGGCACTTTAGCATCAATATCAAACAGATATTCGAGCCCCTTTTGTTCTGCTTTTTCCGAAGTTACAACGGCGACGCTGTTCAAAACCTCGTCGAGTTCAAACTCAAGCATCTCGATATCTAACTTGCCCGCCTCAATTTTTGAAAAATCAAGGATATCATTGATAATTCCCATCAAGGACAAACCGGCCTTATGTATCTTTTCGACGTAATCTTTTTGTTTTACTGTCAGTTCAGTTTTCAATGCGAGATGCGCCATACCAATGATGGCGTTCATTGGCGTTCGAATCTCATGACTCATATTTGCGAGAAATAGCGATTTCGCTGCTGTCGTCTCCTCAGCATGACGTCGAGCCAACTCAGAAACCTTAAGATCATTTTGCATCTGCAATGTTTGCAGACGCATTTGTTCGTCCATACTTTCTTTAAGTTGTGACTCCAACAATTTTCGCTGAGTGAGATCTGACACAAAACTTAGAGTGGCCGGTTGCGATTCCCATTCAATTAATACAGAGGAAATCTCCACCCAAATAATTTTTTGTGTATATCGGTTCTGCAAACGAATTTGATAATACTGCTCAACTGATTCGCCCAATAAACGACGTTGATGACGCGCGACAACGAGCGCAACATCTTCCGCATAAATTGACGATGTAAAAGACATGCCAATCAATTCTTCGTGAGAATATCCAGTCAAGGTTTGGATAATGCGATTTGCGAACGCAATTTTGGCGTTTTGAACGACGATAATTCCTTCTGTGACGTTGTCGATCAATAAGCGATAGTTGTATTCCGATCGATGGAGATCGTCTTCTAATTGACGACGTGCGGAAATATCCATCACCACCCAAACGGTACCGTATGAAAGATCTTTTTTATTCACAGCACGGCCGGAGAACTGAACCCAAAATAGACTGCCATCCGCCCGTTTCATCTGCAATTCCGTTTCGAATGCATCGCCTCGCAGAACGGCATCACTGACCGCAGAGCCACAAGATAAATAGCTGTCTCTGGAAACATAAAATGGCTCAAGAGAACCACCCAGAACGGCAGCACGCTCAACCCCGAAGATTTGACACAAGGGGGTATTCACCCATTGCACGCGACCTTGGCTATTCAAAAAAATCATCCCAACGATAGAGTTCTCGAGAATCGTTTCACGCTCAGTCAACATACGTTGGAGTTCATCCGCGAGTGACTTACGCTCTTCACTCATTTTCTCATTCAAGCGCCGATCTTGTTCAGCCTCTTTAAACTCGCTACGGACCTTTTGATATTCCGATTGAATCTTGCTTGCATGCGCTTGTATGCGATGCGACAGTTCTTGATAGCGTTTTTGCTCGTGATAAGCGCTTTCCCAATTGCCTAGTTCTGCATAGATTTCGGATAGTTCATTTATCGCGCATAAGGGTAAATGGATGTAGCCGCTTTCACCCATTGTATCGATAGCGGTTCTTAGTTGGCGAATGGCGAGCTCAAATTGTCCTGTTTGTCGAAAAAGAAAACCACTCACCCACCAAACATAAACTTGAAGGTGCGGGTCTTCAAGTTGATCCATCGATTGAATCGCGCGTTGGCTGAAATCGAGTGCTTCTTCAAGTTGTCCGCGTTTTGCCAAATTATATGCAGCGACGGATAGATAAAACGATCGGTATGACCCAACGCCATCGGTCCTTGAATCTCCCTTCTCAATCCATTCAGAAACGGCCTGATATGCCTCATCGAACTTTCCCAATGCAATCTTACAGAGCGACAGCATCGTCGAATTAAATGGGAGCAACCATTTTTCCGTCGAATGCACGGACATCGAGCGCGCATAGCTTAAATATTCTTCAGCATCAGAATAATTTCCAGTGACATACAACACTTCACCAAGATTCGCGGTAATTTGTGCTATCCGCGCTGCAGAACCAATTCGACTCGCCTCCTCGAGAGCCCTATAAAAACAACGAATCGCCTTAATGGTGTCGCCCCGTTCTTGGTACAAAATCGCTGTGATGTTCAGCCCCAAGATAATCAGACGCGGTGGCGCCGAGTGAATCGACGGGATAAGTGATGACTCAACCAAGGCAAATGCAGTTTCCACTTCCCCTGCCTTACGTAAGACAATCACGCGTCCTATCTGCGCGATCAACTTACCGTTGACTTCTTTGTTTGAAGTAAATTCTTCCTCAAGCGCCTCAAACATCTCCAACGCGATGTCCAGCTGATTATTAAAATAATGCGAAAAAGCACGCACGAGCTGCCCTGCCATGATCAGCAGAGTGTTTTGATTGGCCTCACCGTCGGCGATTAGCTTTTCAGCTAGCGCGCAGCCGTCTGGGATCGAATCCCTTAAGATATCGAGAGCATCAAGTGATTGCTCCAGCCAATCAGTCTTGCTCTGAAGAGAAATTGCTTGCATAGCCTCATTAAGTCTGCGTATTGCTATCGTCGGGATCTGGTTGGATATCACCCAAATTTTGATTCTATCGTGAATGTGAGCATAAATACATTTGCGCTAGATAGAGTGATTCAAAATCCACGGTGAACATTCTCTAAAACAACACTCGACCTAGTTTCACTATTGATTTCTCTTCTACACCAATTGACGATGCTCTACTCTCGAACAGGCAAAACGGGATAAGTCAGCTCCGTGCATTTCTTATCGAGAGGAGAAATTCATATTCTTCAATATTCAAGCCTGCAACTGATATGATCACAAAAAGCCGAGCTTTCTTTATGCTTTGCACGAGTACATTTTGCCTTTAGAGACGTTGCAAATTGAATAATAACCAAACCAAAATGAGAATTTTGCTGGCTGAGGACAACGACTTCAATCAAGAAATCGCTGTCGAATTGCTTACGGAAGCGGGCTATGAAGTGACTGCTGTCGAAGATGGGCAAGCCCTTCTCGACATTTTGTTTGCCAAACCCCCACGCTATTATTCGCTCATTTTGATGGATCTGGAAATGCCCGTCATGGATGGACATGAAGCCACAGTACAGATTCGCAAGCATGCCCAATTTGCCTATTTGCCGATCATTGCTTTGACGGCCCACAAGACTGACGAGACTAAGCGGCGTTGCCAACAAGAAGGAATGCAAGACTTTTTAAGTAAGCCATTCGAGGCATCCGATTTTTATCAGATTTTATCCACTTGGCTAGAAAAGAACGAGCACGACCTCACACGACAGGAGGAAGGTCATGCATTGACTGAACTCCCCGCACTCAAATCCATTGATGTAGAGCGTGGTTTTGCACTGTCCGGAAGGAACCTCGCACTGTATTTGCATTTACTCGACCGATTTCGCCATTCTCAAGTCGACATGCTATTAAAACTCCGAGAATTCGATTTTTCTCAACTCTTTAGCCTCGAATTCAAACGACAAATTCATACTCAAAAAGGCGTTTGTGGGACTATCGGTGCCATACAACTCGCGAGCGCTTTGGAGTATTTTGAAAGCCAGCTAATCAACAAGATCATCGCGACAGAAAATGACAATCAATTTCAATCCGAAATAAAATCGCAACTCAGTCAAATTTGCAAACTGCTTGAGTCGACCATCGATGAAATCAATGATTTTTTCGCAAACGACAAAACACCTCAAGCTGTCCCTGCGCATCCCGCGTCGGACATTTCAACGCCACAAGAATTTCAAGAACTAAAACGCGAATTGATCGCTTTACTGGAAACAGGCAGTGCAGAAGCGATTGATTTGTTCGAACTTCACCGCTTGCAATTCGAATCGCGTCTGACCAAGTCATTGTTCGACGCGTTCTCAGAGGCCTTACAAAACTATAACTTCGATCAGGCTTGCTCAATTTTAAAGACATAACAATATCAACCATTAATCTTTGATTACCGAATTCTCCTTCTCCAAGCTAGGTTCAAAACAAAGATAATATATTTATGTCGCAGTGCAATAAATTAGCGTTATACTTGACCCTGCTAGTCAATCTTAATCTCTCAAAGGCGAATCGATAAAATTGATTCGCTCGGGAATGCAATTCCGTTAATAACCAGGAAAATGCGAACATGCTTTATCAAATTCATGAACTGAATCGCTCGTTTTTGACACCACTGACCAAATGGGCAGATGCATCGTCAAAGCTTTTTGCCAATCCCATTTCGCCTCTTGCGTACACGCCCTATTCACAAAGAATGGCAGCAGCTTATGAGCTGCTTTTTCGCTTGGGCAAAGAATACGAAAAGCCAGAATTTGATATCCAATTTACCCAAATTGACGAAGAAACCATCGAGATTGTTGAGGATGTTGTTATTGCAAAACCATTTTGCAAACTCATCAATTTCAGAAAAAATACAGCCAGCGCCAAGAAAAAATCAGCGCAATTGATTCAACCGAAAGTCTTGATCGTCGCGCCCTTATCAGGCCATCATGCGACGCTCTTGCGTGATACTGTGCGTAGCTTGTTACCAACCCACGACGTGTATATCACGGACTGGATCGATGCACGGATGGTTCCACTCTCCGCAGGGCCATTTCACTTGCACGACTACATCTACTACGTACAAGAATTCATTCGCCATTTGAGTCCAGATCTCCATGTCATTTCGGTTTGCCAGCCAACCGTGCCCGTTCTGGCAGCGATCTCGTTAATGGCATCGGAAAATGATCCGGCTCTGCCTAAAACAATGACGATGATGGGTGGGCCAATCGATCCACGTAAATCACCAACGCAAGTCAATGCGCTTGCAACAGAAAAGAAATTTTCTTGGTTTGAAAATTCGGTGATTTACAACGTCCCAGCAAATTATCCTGGCTTTGGGCGCAAGGTATATCCAGGATTCTTACAGCACGCAGGATTCGTCGCGATGAATCCTGACCGTCACGCACAGAGCCATTGGGACTTCTATCAACACCTAGTCCAAGGCGATGACGAGTCAGCCGAGCAACATCGTAAATTTTACGATGAATACAATGCTGTCCTCGATTTGCCTGCGGAATACTACCTTGAAACCATCAAAACGGTCTTTCAAGAATTTAGACTTCCAAAGGGAACTTGGGAAGTTGAAGGCAAATTAGTTCGACCACAAGACATCAAAACTGTTGCGCTTTTCACAGTTGAAGGTGAACTGGATGACATCTCTGGACCAGGCCAAACCCAGGCAGCACATGATTTGTGTTCAGGCATTCCAGCGACAATGAAACAAGACTTCGTTGCCCCAGGCTGTGGTCATTATGGCATTTTCTCTGGACGTAAGTGGCGTGAAATCGTCTGTCCCAAAGTGATCGATTTCATGAAAAAGCATGGCTAGAAAAATAAACGATTAATTAACAACTAATCCACAAAAAAAGAGAGCGGTTCGTCCGCTCTCTTTTTTTCCCACTAAAAATTGGCTACGTGAAACAAATTGGGTTATACTGAATTCTTTCCGTAAAACAAGATTAGTTACTCGATCGATTCGAATTTGTCATAAAGGCATGAATCAAATTGTCTCGGGTAATTTTTTTTTGAATAACCATGAAAAAAATCAGGCCCCTTATTCTCTTTCTCGGCATGCTCTGTAGTTGTCATTACAGTCTGGCAGCTGAAGAGTCAAAACCTGAAACCTCAAAAACCCTAACGGCACTTAAAGAATTTAGAGATCGTACGTCTGATTTAACAATCAACGCGATGAGCTTGTTGGGGATCAAATACAAACGCGGTGGAAATACGCCAGAGAATGGCTTAGATTGCAGCGGTTTTGTGCGCCTCGTCTTCAAAAATTCGAACGAAACGGGATTACCTCGCACCGCCAAAGAAATCAGCGACAAAGGCGACAAAATTGAATCAAAAGAGCTCAAGCCTGGCGACCTAGTTTTTTTCAATACACTGAAGAAAAGTTTTTCACACGTCGGCATCTATCTGGGTGACAGCAAATTTATTCACGCTCCATCCGCTGGCGGCAAAGTGAGGATCGAAAGTTTAAATGTCGCCTACTGGAAAAAACGTTTCAACGGTGCGCGCCGCATTAACGATGAAGAGACAAAGAATTAAGCTCATTTCTCTTGAAAGATGCGGATTTTCTCTTTGAGTTCTGGGACGATTGCTAAAGCAGCCTTCTCACCGGCCAAAATCGCCAAATTTCGCCCATTAAAATCACTTCCCTTCATCGTCGGCAGATCAGGTTTTATCACGACGTCCGCATTCTTCAATTCAAACTGATTCAGACTTTGTCCCATAATTGTAAAAGTCTGCATTAATACTTCTAGTGAACTGGTCGCTGCTTGCGCCTCTGGTGCAGAAGAAATATTAACGGCAATGACGATGTCAGCCCCCATCTCCCGCGCAAAACGAACCGGCACGGGTGACACCAGCCCACCATCGACATAAAAACGATCATTAATACGCACCGGCTGGAATACCCCTGGTACGGACGAGGATGCTCTCACCGCTAATCCCGTGTTCCCACGTTGGAAAAGAACCGGCATCCCAGTGTTGAGATCGGTCGCCACCGCACCGAAAGGCTTTTTCAGTTTTTCAATTGACGTTTGGCCAACCATTTTATTCACGTAGTTTTGCAAAGCCTCGCCTTTTAGCACACCACTACTCTTCGAAAAGAAAGGCAAAGACCAATCTGAGATGGTCGCCTCATCCATATCTAAGGCCATCTTTTGCAGTACAAACCCACTGTTACCTGCCGCATACATCGCACCAACAACACTTCCAGCACTCGTGCCCACCACCAAATCAGGAACAATCCCTTGCGCCTCTAGAACTTTAATAACACCGATATGTGCAAAGCCGCGCGCAGCACCACCGCCCAATGCCAAACCAATTTTTACTGGGCGCAGCGTTTTCACGGCAACCACTGGCTCAGTTTTGATAGGATTTTTGGGAACAGTCGCAACAGGGACAGGCGTACTGCAGGCTAAAGTCAAGGCACAAACTACCGCTCCCATGACAATATGACGAAGTGGATAAGCCAACGAATTAATCAGGGACATGGTCATTTGGAGAGAGTAAATTTGTTCGTTTCCAGAACGGAACGGATTGCGAAAAGAAAGGAACTGAAGAGAGGTGAATGCACACGTGATTGGCCAGAGTCAGATCGGTAATTGACACGACAAACGCATTCCATCTTCTTCGAATTTCCCTTTAAAAGTCGCGGAATTATACAGCAAAGGTCATCCATGAGTCGAAGTCTAACGGCAGGATTCCAGCCTTAAACAATATCCGAGTTGGTCAATCCGACTTATTCAGCAATCGCTTATCTACACGCCCGAAGCCATCTCGAACATTGTCATCGCACGTAATTGCCAAAACAAAACTGCGATACATGTGCATTTCACATTCCGCGCCAAAATCCGCCTCAATTAACCAATATGACTAGCTTTGATATTTCTCCTCGTTAGAAAGACACGGCACTCGATTGACACCTCTTTGAACTAGATGCTACGGGACTCTCGCTAATTTTATGCATGGGTTGCGGGGTATTCATCGATGGATAATTTAGGATCAATCGTCGACCGCTGAGCTGAGAGTAAAACCAATCACGAGCGTTCACGCTCTTTAAGGAGCGATGCTTTCGCCCCTTAACCATCGCTACGCAAGGCTGCAATTGGGTCGAGCATCGATGCTTGTTTAGCCGGAAAAACACCGAATACAAGACCGACTGCCACACACATCGCAACCGCGATAAAAAGACTTAACGGCGACCAAGCAACGGACCAGCTGGCGAGAGTTGCAATGCTATAGGCAGCGACGACACCCAAAGCTAAACCTAACAGCGCGCCACTTACAGCGATCACCAGAGCTTCGGCAAGGAACTGTTCTACCACGTCACGCCGACGCGCACCAAGTGCGCGTTTCAAGCCAATCTCACGGCGACGCTCTAAGACATTGGCGAGCATGATATTCATAATGCCAATGCCGCCAACAAGTAGTGATACCGCTGCGATGGAGCTCATTACGATGGTGAAGATTTTTTGCGTTTGTTGATTTTGACGATAGAGCCCCATAGGCACGATCAGGTTGGTGTCGTCCGCGCCTGCATGACGCTCCTGAATCAAAGTTTGTAATACGCGTGCCGCAAGATCAGGTGCAACTTTACCGTCCAAGCGCAAACTAATGCCATCCGCTTCGTCTTCTATCGGGGTAAAGAAAAAACGCGCACGACCACTTTCCCACGGTACAAACAGGCGCTCATCATCAAGTCCCAGCTTCACCCCTTCAAACTCACTTTTTCCTGCACTGCGATCAGCTAACACCCCCACTACTTGTAACCAAGTGTGATTCAGCTTCACGCGTTCGCCAATGGGATCGAGATCGCCAAATAGCGTTTTTGCCAGACGGGCACCGATGACACACACTGGTGCCAAGGTCTCACCATCTTCTTTTTCAAACCAACGTCCTTTGGTTACATTCAATCCACCGTGCTCGGCATAGCTTTGTGACACGGCAAATGCTCGACCCGTCACAATGTTTGTTTGATACACCAACTGATCGACTTTTATTTCTTTCTTCAAGGCGACGGATTGCGCGCCTGGAACCACCGCCAAGGCCGCATTAGCATCCGCCTCCGATAAACCGAGCGAGCGTGTACGTACTTCTTTCAATTTATCATTCGGAATCGACTTGCTTTCGACGATGACGTTATTCAACCCCAACTCGGCAACTAAACGCAAAGCTTCACGTTTACTACCTTCACCTACCGCTAGCATTGCAACGATCGCAGCAACCCCGAATATCATGCCAAGCAGCGTCAGTCCGGTACGTAATTTACGGCGTTTTAATTCCGCTACCGCTTCAAGAATGAGCGCGCGATTCATGCTTTACCTTCTTTCTTGATTGGGCTATTGCCCTCTTGTTTGCCGCCAGTTTTGCTAGCCTCTTGGTTGGCGCCGACATTTTTATCGGTCTCATTTTTCGGCGTCAACACAACCTCATCGCCAACTTTCAAACCACTCTTGATTTCTGTTCTTACTGGTCCACGCATGCCGATCTCAACTTTGCGCGTTTCAAAGCGTGTACCTTGACCTACCAAGACGGAATAGGCGTTTCCATCTTGCATGAGTGCGATATTGGGAACGGAAATCAATTTGGCTCGATTGACCAAGTTGACCTTTGCCGACACCGCTTGCCCTGGTCGCAAATCGAATTGCTTCACCAGTGCATCCTCAATCATGACTTCAAAATCCAAATATTTCACTGGCGTATCGCGCGACTTGGTACTTGCAGTTTTTCCGACTTTCGTCACTTTGAGATTAAGTTCATTGCCTGTGCCAGATAAACGCATGCGCACCTCTTGCCCTTCCTTCAGTCCATAGGCAGCCCCTTCCGCAATCGAAAATTTGGCTACTTGTTTATCCAAATTGGGCAGGCTACCAAAATCATCGCCCGCCCATAGACGCGCTCCGACCTCGGGCAGTGATCCATCCCAACGTGGCTTCAAGATGAACACGCCATCATGCGGTGCAGTCAGCTCCAAAGAGGCAAGGTTTTGGCGCTTTTGTTTCAATTGCAGCCCTATGCTTTCCTTCTGCGAATTAACAACGGCTTGGTCTGCCGCTTGCCGGAGTCCGAGCTGCCCTTTTTTCCACGCAAGATAGCCTTGTTTATCGGTCAGGAGGCCAATATCAACGAGCTTATCCAACACCGAATTTTTTGCAAAAATTTTGAGATCTGCATTCGCATATTGGCGACTAATACTAAGATCAGTTTCAACCCTTGCGCTTTCTGAACTGAGTTCGGCACCGCCTAAGTCCGCTTGGGCTACGATTGCGGTTTCACTGATTTCTTTGCGCAACAGATCAAATTCCGCTTGTGACAGCTGCACCCGCGATTCTGGCGCGTCAAACACCGCAATAACATCACCTTTTTTGACGACACTACCATTCGGCACCAACCGCAACATCTGACGATGATCCCAACCCTCACCAGGCACGTTCAAAGGTGTGCTGGTAGCGGCCTTAATTTCGCCTTCGGCATATAGTTCTTCATGCCATGTACTCTCTTGCACCCTTTCGGTTGGACGAATTTCATCACTATTTTCGGCACTACACGCTGTCAACATGGCGGCGAAAGCGAATCCCCAAGCATGGTAAGCAAAACTTTGGCGCGAACGTTTTTTTTGCAAATCCATTATTTCGCCCCCTTAGTTGTGGTCGCAGAAGAAGCTCCTGCATTACTTGTCTCGGAGTCCAATTGCACTTGTACCGTCGTACCAGGCTTGACCGCTTTTGGTGGCTCAATAAACTCCAATTCTATGTCGCGCACAACGATGGGCTGACTCGAAGACTTACCATGAAAAACTGCGCCCATCGCGGTAATTTTTGCGCTGAGCACAGTATTGGCACCAGGCACAGTCACTTTAGCTAGTTGCCCTAACTTAATCATCGAGACCTGCGCTTCTGGCACTTTCGCCTGCACAAAGAGTCGATCTGGATCAGCGAGATTGGCGACCGTACTACTCATAAAGACGCGCGAGCCAACCGCAATTTTTTCTCCGTTGAAATTATTCAAGTGGATCACCGTACCTGCGCGCGGTGCTAGTACGGTCAAATCACGAATACCTTTATCGAGCGTTTCAATGGTCGCATGCAATTGCGCGATTTCAGTCTTCATCCCTAGCACCTCTTGTTCTTTGGCGCGTTTCTGCGCATCGCGTTGGCGCGCTGCGAGCAATGCAAGTTGAGCAAACATCTCTCGATCAATCACCAATTTATCGTAGTCCACGCGCTTTACGAGTTCACGCGGCATCTGCGCCTTTCGCTCCGCCTTTTCCGCATTACTCTTGGCTTCACTCACCGTAAGATCGGCGGCCCGTAACACTTCCGCATGATCGAGCTTCAATTTCTCTAGCGCCCTCTGCTTCTCTTTGAAAGTACTTCGATGTCCCTCAACGCGGGTCTGTACTTCGTTGGCTTCAAAAACGGCAACAGGCTCCCCAGCTTTCACTTGTTTTCCCTCTGGCGCCAACATGACCAAGTTGTATTCCCAAACATTTTGGATGCTCGGTGGTGATAGTGCAGAAGATTGGCGCGACAAAACATCCGCTTCGAGATTGATCGATTTATTGCTGATGTTGGGCTTACTCCGAGTACTTACTTGATTTGCCTGAGTTTGACTGGCGAGTTCGAGCGCAACGCTCATCCCATGCTGCAAAGGCAAAGAATGTGATTCGGCGATATTCACGATAGTCTTAAAATAACGCCCCTTACCCCAGCTTGCCTTAGCTTCAGGCGCACCAACAATCGATTCGATTCTTGCTTTCACCGCCACGCTAGGAAAGGCATCAAAACGCGCAATGAGCTCTTGTCCGAGCTTTACAAAAGGTCGATCGACTTCCAGCAAGTAAGCGTAGATTTGTAAGTCTCCGCTCCCCATCACATAACCCGCAGTGGTACCAACCTGCCCCATGCCGCCCTCGTCAAGGCGACGGCCAGACCAATGATCATACCCATGGATCACCACGCCATCCCGTGTTGCTCGCACTTCCGCCTGCGCCATATTGGCTTTAGCAAACGCCTGCTGCACTTCAATTTTTCGCACGGCCAACTTGCCATCTTCTAACTTGCGGTGAATGGCCTCCTTCGCGATTGCTAGCGCTTTTTCCTTGACCTCTAGATCCCGCTTACTACGTTCCAATTCACCTTGATACTTGTCGTAGTCGAGTGCAGCGATTTGCGCCTTCGGTAAGGCGGCATCGACCTTGGCTTTCCCTAACGCGGCTTTCGCCAGAATCAAGGCGCGTTCGGCCTCAATTTGTCGGACTTCTAGTTCCGCAACTTCACGCGCATTCGTTTGTTTTGCTTGCGTCATCTCCAATGCGATACGATCAAGATCAGCACCCGCACGCGCGTCAATACGCAACACAACATCACCACGCTTGACCTGCGTACCTTCGGGTACGAAATAGCGGATATTGACTGGCGATACATTAGAACTTGGAATGGGAATGGGCTGCGAATCATTAGCACGGAGTTCACCCGCGAACAGCACTGGTCGCGTTTTCGCGGCTTTACCAGAGGTACCAAGCGCAGTCGATGGGCGAGGCACACTTGATGCACTCGTTGCGCTTGCACTAGCAACTTTGTCGGCCGCACTCACGTAGCCAACGCTGAACACAAAAAGACAAAGATGCAGAGCGAGGCGCCGCATACAGAGTCGTCCCTGATCAGAAGCGAATCCACGCGCAGAATAAGTCTTAAGCATTGACCACCTCCGCTACCTTCCCATCTTTTAAATGAATCGTACGTTGTGCTTGCGCAGCGATATTCGGGTCATGGGTCACCAACACCATGGTCTGCCCTTTACTGTGCAATTCCGCAAGCAAAGCCAACACATCGGTCGCACTTTTGGAATCGAGATTGCCGGTTGGTTCATCAGCCAATAACAGGGCGGGTTGATTCAGCAATGCCCGCACAATCGCTGCTCGCTGCAACTGTCCACCCGATAATTCACCGGGAAGATGGTCAATCCGATGCGATAAACCCACCCGCTCAAGCAGCTCCCGCGCTCGCGCTTCGGCCGCTGGGTCCTCCTGCGCTGCGTAACGTTGTGGGAGTAAGACGTTCTCTAACACGGTCAGACGGGGCAAGAGATGAAAGGATTGAAACACAAAACCGATGCGTCGATTACGCAAGTCTGAAGACGCATCATCATCCATACTAGCGATCTCATCGTTCTCAAGATGATAGGTGCCGGAGTCAGGTTTATCGAGCGCACCAAGCACGTTCAACAAAGTCGATTTACCCGAACCCGATGGCCCCATGATGGCGACAAATTCACCTTTTGCGATACTGATATCGACTCCATCAAGGGCGCGAATTTCATTCCCACCTTGCTTGTAGCACTTACGAATGTCTCTGAGTTCTATCATGTGACCTCATCAAAGTAATCTTGTCAAAATTGCATAGCAAGCGAGTATCCTTAGCCATACGACAATTGTCAATAAATTCAGTTCATGAGGTGATATGAAATTTTGAAAAATCACACCTTAAAACAGGATCAAATCGATCCAATTTGTACGCCGCCGTCTATGAAACAATCAGCTTCACATGCCGTATTAGGAAAATTACTTAAATGAGGAAATTGCCCGCCCTGCTATCACATTCTTTTCTCTAAAGCAGACTTAGCGACTGAAATGGCCAATGCAAATAGCGTTGATAATCTTCACAGGCAAAAACACTGAGTGAGATTGGCACCTCTTTGTACGAGACGCGGCCGGATGCACGCTAACCTAATGCGTGAGTGACGGGGCATTTTTAAAGATAATTTAGGTGGAGACAACAATGTAACGCAGACCTTTTTGCAAACGTAAGTTGCGTTGTCATTCACATGTTCCTCTCACTTTATTTTCTAGAAATTGATTTAATGAATCCGAAATTAATTTTCGTGCGCTGCTCACTTTTACTAAAGATTTCTTAGGGAGATAAAAACTTGCCGACAGTCCGTTCTGCAAGTTGGTATTGATATCACATGATGCATAAGACTCATGTTTGTAAGTACTACACGAATAAAAATCATCAAATAAATTGACCACGTTGGGTGGAACAAGGAGGATATTTCTCTGACCACCAGGATCACTATTGGTATAAAACACCTTAAATCCATCAAAAGTTTCACCACTAAATTTCGGCGCCATAGAATCCCATCGCGTCTTTGGGTCTTGAAGAACACCGAACGAAACATTTACAAACAGCTCATTACAATTGACACGGCAATCACGATCTAATGTTTGCTTATCAAACAAAAAAATAAAATTCGCTGAATTTGATAACTTCGGTGTTGACCGACTTAAGAATTTTTTGGGAACCCACATCTTAGATTCACCAACGACAATTTCTAAACATCCTCCGGTGCGGCTCTCCATAAAATCATCGTTCGAATAATAAAAACATAAAATGCCAATGACTAATAGAAGAAATAGAAATATCCAGCGAATGGCTCTTATTTCTAAGATAAATTTACTCATTAAACTTCTCCATACCTTGTACTCAAAAGGTAATCCCCTCATTTTTAATGCGGGCGATAAGTAGAAGCTAAGCGGCAAGTGCTAGCTTTTGTTTCGGGGTAATGCCGCCGATCCCTGTGTTGGGGCGGTCATGATTGTAAGTCCATAACCATTTAGTTGCAAAATTCTGAACCTCTTCGAGCGAATCAAATAAGTGATGAGCCAGCCAATCGTAGCGTACGGTTCGATTGTAGCGTTCAATATAGGCGTTCTGTTGTGGCTGCCCTGGTTGAATAAACTCGATTTGAATTCCACGTTTTTCAGCCCATGCTTGGGTGACGTTGCTGACATATTCTGGTCCATTGTCACACCGAATCATCTGTGGCTGACCGCGCCATTCAATGATTTGGTCGAGCGAACGTATGACGCGTTCTGATGGCAATGAAAAGTCCACGTCTATTCCAAGCCCTTCGCGATTGAAATCATCAATCACGTTAAAAAGACGAATGCTGCGACCATCGCTTAGCTGATCGTGCATGAAGTCCATCGACCAAACTTGATTAATCTCAGAAGGGACTGATAACGGCTGCGGTCGTTCTCTCACTAAGCGCTTGCGTGGCTTGATCCGAAAATTGAGTTCGAGTACACGATATATCCGATATACCCTCTTGTGATTCCATCGAAAGCCTTTCACATTACGTAGATGTAAAAAACATAGGCCAAAGCCCCAATTGCGTTGGCTAGTTGTGAGACGAATGAGCCAGTCCGCTATGACATCATTCTCACTGTTGAGCTTGGCTTGATAACGATAGCAAGTTTCGCTAATGCTGAAAGCCAAACACGCCACCTTGATCGTTGCACGCCGATGCTCAACCGCCCAGCGCGCCATCTCTCGGCGTTGAGATGGCGCTACCACTTTTTTGCTAATGCTTCCGCCACGATTTCTGCTTTGAGTCGCTCCTCCGCATACATCTTCTTGAGCCGTCTATTCTCCTCCTCTAGTTCCTTCATGCGCGTCATTAAAGAGGCATCCATACCACCATACTTTGCCCGCCACTTATAGAACGATGCTGCGCTCATGCCATGTTCTCGGCAAAGTTCAGGAATAGGAGTGCCAGCTTCTGCTTGCTTCAGGATTGCGATAATCTGGCTGTCGGTGTAACGCGATGTCTTCATGTAAAACCTCTAAAAATCATATTTAGAAAATTCTACTTATAAGTCCGATTATTTGCTGGGGGGATTACCTTCTGGAGGTAAAACAATTGACCTAGCTCGATTAAAAACCGCTTATACCAAACTTACGGTCGCATCCTTCAAACTAGCAATAGGCTGCAACGTCTGGCCTGCTGTTCCAAACTGCGCATTTGAAACAAGATTGAGCGCAGGAGTCATACTAAAGCCAGACAAATTGCCTGTCTTTGCATACTGATAGGCTAGATCACCACCTATCGCCGCGGTGTCACTGCTGTTCAAATAAAATTCCAGCAATGACGACGACAATGCCCAACTTGTTATGGAAGAATTTGCTGCTCTGGCTTGATCGAATTTGGTCACCAATCCATCAAAATTGAATTGCTCAATTTTTTTGTTATTGAGTTTATTAGTGGATGCCGCGTTGTAGTCCGTTGTGCCTTCGATCACCACTTGCAGATTCGCAATGCTGTGATTGTTGACGTTGGCGTACCAGTCTTTCATGGTAAGCTGTTCGCTCGTGCCTGTGACTAAGATCAAATCATTGCCTGACTTCTTGAATAGTAAATCAGCATATTTGATGCCTTTACCTAGCGACAGTGAATTGTCTCTGCCTGTGCTGGCATTCACAATATCCATGCCGTCGCCACGATTGAAGGCGATAACATCCGCTCCTGCGTTCGGGGAGATCGTATCGTTACCTGCTCCGCCAATCAAGGTATCGTCACCACCATTACCAGTCAAAGTATCGTTATCTGCCCCACCATCTAGTACGTCATTGAATCCCGCTCCCGTCAAGATATCCGAACCAGCCAATCCATTGATACGATTTGCTGCATCTGTAACACCCGTCAGATTATCAACTCCACTTGTTCCATTTACCGTGATTTTTGACGTGATGACGCCATAGTCCCATATCCTCCCATCAGCAAATTTCACTTGCTCTACTGTGCCGTAATTTGTATTCCCGTAAAAGTAGTTCGGAATACGAATCGAATCAGTCCCACCGAAACTTAATATCAAATCATTTGCGGATCGGGACAATACGACCATCTCAGGTGTTATGGCGGCACCCAATTGCAATATATCTCCGCCTTGATTAGAACTCTCGTTCAATGTATCGACACCATCACCGACATTAAACTGGAAGGTATCATTCCCAGATCCACCATTGAGGGTGTCGTTACCTGCTCCGCCAATCAAGGTGTCGTCACCACCATTACCAGTCAAAGTATCGTTATCTGCCCCACCATCTAGTACGTCATTGAATCCCGCTCCCGTCAAGATATCCGAACCAGCCAATCC
>NZ_JAGSPJ010000001.1:612663-1126126 GCF_018139545.1 Affinundibacterium fentianense
GGAATACGAATCGAATCAGTCCCACCGAAACTTAATATCAAATCATTTGCGGATCGGGACAATACGACCATCTCAGGTGTTATGGCGGCACCCAATTGCAATATATCTCCACCTTGATTAGAACTCTCATTCAATGTATCGACACCATCACCTACATTAAACTGGAAGGTATCGCTCCCTGATCCACCATTGAGGGTGTCGTTACCTGCTCCGCCAATCAAGGTGTCGTCACCACTATTTCCAATCAAAGTATCATTGTCTGCGCCACCATCTAGTACGTCATTGGACCCAGCTCCAGTCAATGTGTCCGAACCGGCAAATCCATTGATACGATTTGCCATTCCGGTCAATCCCGTCAAGCTATCAATTCCACTAGTTCCGTTATAGGTAACTTTCGATGCGACAGCAGCATAATCCCAGATCGTACTGTCATCGAATTTGATTTGTTCAATAGCGCCATAATTCGTATTTCCATAAAAATACGAATTTATACGAATCGAATCAGCGCCTCCAAAGCTCAATATCAAATCATCACCCGATCTCAATGGCTCGGTCGTCGTTGTTGTGATAACAGCTCCAAATTGCAAAACATCTGTGCCCTGTGCAGAAACCTCGTTAATAGTATCAATGCCATCGCCAAGGTTGAATTGGTAGGTATCATTGCCAATACCGCCTTTGAGCGTGTCATTACCGCCACCGCCAATCAATATGTCGTCGCCATCACCTCCATCCAACACGTCAGCTAGAGATCCGCCCGTTAATGTGTCATTTCCTACTAATCCATTAATGCGATTTGTTGCATCAGATAAGCCAGTTAGGGTGTCCGCAGTGCTTGTACCGTTATAGGTAATTTTCGAGGTAATCGTCGCATAGTCCCAAATCGTGCCGTCGTTAAATTTCACTTGTTCAACGGTTCCAAAATTTCCATTACCGACAAAATAAGATGTGATTCTAATTGAGTCCGCACCGCCAAAACTCAAGATCAAATCGCTGCCAGATCGCACAACCGCACTAATGGAAGCGCTAATGGACGAACCGAGTTTTAAGATATCGGTACCTTGATCCGAACGCTCATTGATCGTATCAATCCCATCACTAAGATTAAATTGATAGGTATCATTTCCTAGGCCACCATTAAGAACATCATTCCCGGAAGCACCGGTCAAAATATCATCGCCATCACCGCCATCTAAGGCATCAGAAAATGCACTACCCGTTAACGTATCGTTGCCATCTAAGCCGTTAATACGATTTGCCGCATCACTTACTCCGGTCAAGATATCTGCACCAATCGTGCCATTGTATATGAGTCTTGACGCAACAGCAGCGTAGTCCCAAATCGTTCCGTCGCTAAACTTCACTTGTTCAACCGCACCGTAGTTCGCGTTTCCAGAAAAATAAGAGGTAATTCGAATTGAATCGGCCCCACCAAAACTCAAAATCAGGTCATCGTCAGAACGCGCTGCTAGAGTCATTACTGGAGTGATGGTCACACCTAACTGCAATACATCCGTACCCTGCAATTTGTTTTCATTAATCGTATCAATGCCATCACCTTCATTATATTGATACGAATCATTACCTAAGCCACCTTTTAGGACATCATTTCCTAAACCGCCAACCAAGATGTCATCGCCATCACCGCCATCTAAAATATCGTCGTCGCTTGCACCAGTAATGCTGTCACTGCCAGCTAATCCATTAATACGATTAGTGGTGTCCGACAAACCAGTCAAATTATCCGCACCACTTGTCCCAGAATAAGTAATCTTAGAGGTAATCGTTGCATAATCCCAGGCGGTGCCGTCAGCAAATTTCACTTGTTCAATCGTACCGTAGTTTGAATTACCTGCGAAATAGGAGGCAATTCGAATTGAATCTGCACCTCCAAAGCTGAACAACAAATCGTTATCGGAGCGCGATACGATAGTCATTGCAGGCGTAATGCTTGCACCTAACTGCGATACATCTGAGCCTTGACCACTCGCCTCGTTGATCGTATCAATGCCATCACCTAAGTTAAATTGATATGTGTCGTTTCCGATGCCACCATTTAGAATATCGTTGCCGATACCACCAATTAATGTGTCGTCACCTGCATTACCATTGAGCGTATCGTCGCCAGTGCCACCATCTAGGACATCGCCTAAAATCGAACCGTTCAAGATGTCGTTACCAGCCAATCCATACAGGTGATTTGGCGCGTCTGACAAGCCACTTAGTGTATCTGCGCCACTCGTACCGTTCACCGTGAGCTTCGAAGCAATGCTCAAATAATCCCACATTGTTCCATCAGCAAATTTTACTTGCTCAATGGTTCCGTAGTTCCCATTGCCAGAGAAATTCGAACTAATTCGAATAGAATCTGCACCACCGAAACTCAGCATCAAATCATTACCTAATTTTGACACTACCGTCATGGCGGGCGTAATGTTGGTACCTAATTGCAGACCATCCGCACCTTGTGCAGTACTTTCGTTAATCGTATCAACACCATCACCAAGGTTAAATTGATACGTATCATTTCCTAGGCCACCAATAAGAACATCATTACCTATGCCACCGGCCAACATATCATCGCCATCACCGCCATCTAAGACATCAGCGAAAGGACCGCCCGTTAAAGTATCGTTACCTTCTAAGCCACTAATATGATTTGCCGCATCGCTTACACCGGTCAAAATGTCTGCACCACTCGTGCCGTTGTATACAAGTTTTGAGGCAATAGCAGCATAATCCCAAATCGTGCCGTCACTAAACTTCACTTGTTCAACCGTACCGTAGTTCGCGTTTCCAGAAAAATAGGAAGTAATTTGAATCGAATCGGCTCCACCAAAACTCAATAACAAATCATTTCCTGAGCGAGTCAAAATAGTCATCGCTGGCATAATAGTGGCACCGAGTTGCAGCACGTCCGTACCTTGCTCACTCAACTCATTAATCGTATCAACGCCATCACCTAAGTTATACTGGTACGTATCATTGCCAAGGCCGCCATTGAGCACATCGTTGCCCGCTCCGCCAGTTAAACTGTCGTCACCTGCAAGCGCGTTAAGCGCATCATCACCCTCAAGCCCCTTTATTGTGTCCGGACCATCTGTTCCTGTTAGTGTGTCTGATCCAATCGTTCCAGTAATAGAAGTATCCGCCATTAAAACCTTGAGCGAAAACACATCGAAAATAGTAAGACCTGCTGTATCTTTAGCACTCACTTTGATATTCAATGTCGCGCTATCAATAGGTGTTCCGGAGAAAGTTTTTGTAGCGCTATTAAATTGTAACCAAGCGGGCAAATTACTTCCGTCTTCAAGCGTTGCGCTCAATGTCAAGGTGTCACCAATATCTGGGTCAGTGAAACTTCCGTTAGTAATGGTGTAGGAATAAGCAGCTTGCGTCGTTATAGTTTGATCTGGCACGGGAATATTCAATACTGGACTGGCATCATCATTTTGAACCGTCAGCATGAAAGACTGGTTCACACTCAACCCAGATTTATCAGTGCCAATAAGAGAAAGTTCTAACACTCCCAAGTTGGAAACTGATGGAAGACCAGAAATAAGACGCGTGTTGTTATCAAAATTTAGCCATGTAGGCAAAACTGAGCCGTCTTTCATTTTGAGACTATAAGTGACGCTATCGCCCAAATCATTGTCAACAATTGTATTTGCTGGCACTGCAATAGAAACTCTATTGTTTGGATGCACAACAACGTTAGACATGGTCAGATTATTTATAGGTGCATGATTAATCAAGAACGAAGAAATCTTCGCAAAGTCCCAGCTGGTTCCGTCAGAAAATTGAAGCTTGTCGATCGTACCGTTGTTAGCATCAACCACGAAGTAATCTTTGATTCGCACAGAATCAGTGCTAGCAACGTGCAATATCAGATCACTATTTTGCCTTTCCACTGTCATACCAGAAGGCAAAATACCTGCGCCGAAAACTAAGGTATCCGTACCCTGATTTACTTTTTCAATAATCGTGTCGCTACCGTCACCAAGATTAATTTCGTAGGTGTCATCTCCCGTGCCACCCAATAACTGGTCATCCCCCGTACCGCCAACCAAAGCATCGTTGAGATTTCCACCATAGATCGTGTCATTCCCGCCCAGACCAAGCAAGCGATTTGCCTGTCCATTCACGCCCAATAGGGTATCCGCATTTTCAGTACTGACTGAAAACTTATTACGCACATCAACATTCGTCCACTTCACGCCATCTGCAAACAGAATATTTTCTATTGTATTACCGTCAAAATAGCTACGAATTCGAACTGAATCAGTCGCATTAAATTGAAGAATGAGATCGGTACCGTCAACAGCTAACACCGTATCCACTGCATTCAAGCCCGTACCTAATTGCAGCGTATCTGTTCCATACGATGCAATGCTTGATTCAATAATCGTATCCGCATCATCGCCTTTATAAAAAATATAGGTGTCATTCCCAAAAAATCCATTGAGGGTGTCGTTTCCTTTCCCACCAATTAAAGTATCAGCCTGCTCCGCACCTACAATGACATCGTTGCCGCCTAAACTATTGATGGTATTTGCCACTCCCATTTGTCCAAATAACTTATCATCACCTTCACTAGGATTTAGACTAAATTTCGAATTGAAGTACGCCTTATCCCAAACGACGTTATTGGAAAATTTAATTAATTCAACACCACCTCCTAAAAAATAGAGTGGCATGCGAATGCTATTGTTCACATCAAAAGTTAAAATAAGATCGTAATTTTCAATGGTAGCCGTGGTTGTTTCTGGCAAAATTCCACTACCAAGTTGCAAGGTATCCACACTACCATTCGCTAGCGAAGGCGATTCATTGACTATATCTTTACCATCACCTAAATTATAAATATAAGTATCATCGCCAGCACCGCCATCAATACTATCGTCACCAACACCGCCATCAATCAAATCATTGCCATCTTGCCCTTGCAAGGTATCATTCCCTACACCACCATAAATCATGTCATCACCAGCACCACCTAACAGTATGTCGTTGCCTCCATTTCCATAAACGAAGTCATTGCCTGCACTACCACCAAAGACATTTGCATTCTCATCGCCAATGAAAGTTTTTCCTACTTTGTTAATGATGTCTGAGCTAGTCCAAGTCGTGCCATCCGAAAAATTCAATTCATCGATCATATTGTCGGCGCCAAAAGACGCTCCGGGCGCGAAGAATCCTAGAACCGTAATTTTGTCGCTTGTTCCATTGATTGAAACAATTAAATCTTGCCCGGCGCCATCACCTGAACGGCTAATTTGTACATCGCCAGGTGAAACCGTCGTATCAAATTTAATATGATCAGTTGAACTTAACGTGCCGGTATTTCTGATCGTATCTTGCCCCATGCCACGTCCAAAAACATAGGCAGATCCATATCCAGAGATTAAGCTATCATTCCCTATTCCGCCTATGAGTGTGCTGGCAAAACCCTTAAGTATGTCATTGCCTTCACCACCATCTAGCAGATTGTCACTTTGATCTAGACCGGTTTCCAAGTAATCATTTCCAGCACCTCCATAAATTTGGTCATCGTTGCCACCGCCACCATAGAGATGATCGTCACCACCAGCACCATTAATTACATTTTCATTCGCATCGCCATAAATGATATTCGCTGAATCATCACCAAGAAATACCATCGTACTAATTTTTTCTAGGTCCCATTTAGTACCATCCGAAAATCGAATTTGATCAATGGGTGTTGATCCCGCTAGGCCTAGTAAAAAATTAAAGAATCCGTCGATCCGAATTGAGTCAGTACTACCTCTGATTGAGACAATTAAGTCGGTCTTATTATTAGGGTCTTGCAACACAGTTACATCAGAAGGAGTCACATCGGCAAGCATTGATATGAAATCAAAATCAGCGCTACTATTGGATGCCAAAATTTCATCTTGCCCCATTCCGTGTCCAAACACATAGGTATCGTTACCTCCATTACCTACGAGAATGTCATTACCGAGACCACCTATTAACGTATCGTCACCATCACCGCCATTAAGGTTATCATCCGCAGAGCCAGCATCTAAGATGTCATCACCAAAACCACCATTCAATTGATCGGAACCATCGTCACCAACAATTTGATCGTTCCCATCATCACCATTCAAAGTATCTACGCCGCTGCCTCCACGAATATTATCGTTACCAACACCACCATAGATTTCATCTTTAAAGTCCCCACCTACTATGGTGTCATCACCGTTTTCACCATAAATTATATTCAAACCACTACCACCAAAAATCTGATCAGCTCCATCTCCACCATATAAATGATCTGAGCCATCTCCACCATAAATGGTGTCATTTTTCAAACCACCCAAGATCTGACCAGCTTCGGTAATACCAAAAATCATATTTGCAAGGTTCAAATAACCTTGGGTCGTGCTATTTGCGTTCCCATACAAAGTAACAAAAGGAAAGTGTGCGAATAAATGAGCATAGTCCCATATAACCCCATCAGAAAAGGTAACCTGATCGATACGACTTTCATCGTAATTAATTCCAAAGAAACCTTTTATGGTGATTGAATCGTTTGTTTCTTTGATCCTAAAGATCAGATCTACACCATCGCTGTTATTTGAACGCACAAGAACAATATCTTCAGGTGCGATACCAATACCAAATTTAATCGTATTTACACTTGGTTGCTCAGAATAAGAATCGATTGAATCTGCGCCATCACCTCTGGAGAACAAAATTGTATTGTTACCACCACGAGTTTGTATTACATCGTTACCAGTACCCCCTTCAAAAAAATCATCGCCGTCGCCCGCTAAGAGTTCATCCTCTCCATCACCGCCGTGCAATTCATTATTCCCAGCGTCGCCCAACAAATGATCACTTCCATCACCACCGCTCAAAGTATCGTCACTTGATCCACCTCTTATAACATCATCGCTCGCGAAGCCCACAATTTTATTTGAAACGGAAAAATCTCCTGCAATTTCAGTTTGCATTTGATAACCTTGATCAACAAGAATTCTAACGATAGCGCGGTAATCCCAAGCACTACCATCACTAAATCTAATTTGTGTTATGACTTCCGTCGAAGGTGTGAATTTCTGAGTAGTAAAATAATCAAAGATGTTAACACTTTGTCCAATACCAAAACCGAGTATCAAAGCATTACTTTGCTTTGACACTTTAATGATGTCTTTTGTAATTCCCGCACCGAATTTTAGTACATCATTCTCATTTCCATTTCCCAACAAAATGACATCAGCACCATCTCCAACGTTATAGACAAACGTGTCGTTACCAGTATTCCCTTGCAATTGATCATTACCGTGGTCACCAACAATTACATCGTCTCCTGCATATCCAATGATTAAGTCGTCTCCGTCACCGCCATTAAGGTAGTCATAACCATTTTTTCCAAAAATCCGATCATTTCCACCTAGTCCAAATACTACGTCACCAATATTTTTTGAATCTAGAACCTCACCATTTGTCAAGGCCGATGTAATTAGCGCGTTAAATTCGGGATCATTTGGATCAAAACTCCCAACGAACTCATCAAAATTTGAATTTGCAACCAGATTTCTGTTTAAAAGCAATAACACAAACTCATGAAAAATTTTACTGCCCGAACTAGGTTCGTTTATTATTGCATTCTTAAGAATTGACACCGTTGGCAATAGATCTGCAATCAATTCTTGCGTTGTCGAACTTCGTGAAAATTTAATCGCGTCATATATTGGTTTCAGCGAAGTTTGGCTTAGCCACTCACAGTACAAGTTAGCAACAAGAAGGTCATATTTGGCATTAAGAGCCGAACTTTCTTGAGGTCCACCAGTCGGGACTCCACCCGTTACTTGTTTAGAAAATTGACGCCCTCCAAATTGCTCTAGTACTGTAAGTTTTTGAGCGTTAAAAGCGCCACGACTATTTACTTCGACACGATCAGCACCCGTCCACTTAAATAAAATTTGTTCAAAAATATCGGTTTTGTTATTTTCAAAAGTAGCACTGAGCATCTCTCGCACAAGCGTTTCGAGTTTGCCACTGCTATCTCGCGCCAATGCTTGATGTAAATCATAAACTTTTCCATCTCCTCGCAGATTCGGCAATATAGCAATTGAATCTGGAATATCAATTTCAACGTCAGGAAAAGAAGTTCCTAGATATGAATCAAACCAAATGTCAGACACCTTATAGGAAATTCCATTATTGGCGGTATAGCTACCATTTTGTCTGTGAGCATTGTTTTGCGCATCAATATATGTAGACGATGTATAACTGATTCCGATCGATGTCACGCCGACAGTATCTAAAGAAAACAACTCGCCTGTATTCGTGTAGCCGTTTGCATCAAGATCACGCCAGATTTTCAATTTTATCCAATCCAAATCCTTAACATCAACCACGCCATCGAAATTTGAATCATATTCTTTCAATGCATCAAAACCGTTGGCTGCATATGAGCCATTCGCCAAGAAGGTATTATTCCCAAACAATTCGTTGCCGTTATCTACAGTGCCATTACCATTTTTATCGACAACGAGTAACCCATCGTTGGGTCCAATCCACCCTGTTCTCTCGGAAAAACCATCGTCTTGATGGTCAAAGAACGCAGCACCATCCCGTCGCCTTGTCTCGATTATTTCATCTCTGTTCAAATCTAAGACCAAAGGGGAAACCATGTACTCAGCAAAATCAAAAGGATCAGGAAAACCCTTGTCATCCCGAAGTACTATTCCCAAATTAAATTGCTTAAAATCTTTTACTGTGATCTTGCCATCAATTATTAAATCACCACCATCCCAATCATATGTGTGCTTTCCATCTCTACTTTTATAAACAGAATCTCCTTTTTTTCGAAAACCACCAGTCAAACGAATACCGTCAACAAGTATTTTTCCCTTTTCGTCAATAATTACATCCAGACCATCTCCCGTTTTATAAGTGTATCGATCAAAACCATTACCACCGATCAAAACATCGTCACCTTCGCCACCATCAAGCGCATCATCACCGTCACCGCCCAAGGTAATATCCTTACCAGCCCCCCCAAACAATTTATCATTTCCATCATTACCTTCAAGATAATCGTCGCCTTGGTTTCCTTCAACCTGATCATCACCTCCGCCACCATATATGGCATCGTCATTTTCACCGCCAAGAATATCGATTTCGCTGTTTTCAGAGCCAAATTTAAGATACCTCTCAACATCCGACATTCCGCCGATTCGGAATTTAATTTCGGACAAGCGATCTTCCACATTCCACAAAAATTGGAGGCTATTATCGAACGAATAATTTCCATCGTTACGAAAATTTTTATAGTTAATCCATGAAAGCATTTGCGCACGATCAGTCAAAAACCGCTCGCTGAAATTTTCAAGACCTTTACCGCGATCATTCCCATCAAGCGCATTGTCGGCATCCCATTTCTTTTTTAGTGTTTCGTGCACGCTTCCCAATGTATTAATCACTGTTGCATCATTTGATTTCAAAAACAATGGCAACAAAAAATAAGTATTTAAGAAAAATGAAAAATCATCTCTCGCCATTTGTGCATCACCTGCAGAACAGGTAATTAGAAATTTACCGTTCAAATTTAATTCATCAATTTTCTTTCCTATTTCACTAATTCGTTTATGAAGCGCTTCCCTGTCATTGATGTCAGCCCATGTACCGCCAGATGGATTTCCTTGCAAAGGATATACGGCATATCCAAGTAATTTGCTCAACGAATTTAAGACATTCTCTAACACATCACCTTCCGCCAATCCTTGTGCGCCGACGATTATATTGCCCACTTGCCCTGGGTCGGATTCCTCGCCTTGTACTCGCCTTTGAAGATTAGAAGCAATTTGGAATATCGAACTCAAGCTAGCAGGAGTCGCATTGGGATCAAGTGTTGTCAGTAGATGTTGAACACGCAGAGAATCTACTAATAGGACCAAGCTATGCGTATCGCCAAAGTCAGTTTTTGCGTAATTTGGAACAAGTAACTTCGTTTCACCAAATAAAAAATTTGATTCCCCAAAAACTGAACCAACATAGCCATTACGCCAAAGTGGTTGATCTTCAATATAGATCGGCACACCACTACCATAATGGTGCTGCGAGTTAGCTACTGCAGATGGATACGGATTTCCATATAAATTGACCACTGGACTCATATAAGAGTTTTGGATATACGTACGGGGGTTTTCATACGCTTGGCCTAGACCATCAAGAATTCCGGACTTATACGATTGCGTCATTTTCGATGCACGCAAAATGCCAAGTTGATAGTCGAGATTAATGGCACCAATACTTGGTATCGAAACCGGCCCCGCATTATCACCTAGACCTGACGGAATGCCATTATTTACGCGTGTAGCTTCATCAAAAATCAATTTCATGCGTAAAACTGCATTCTTTAAAATGCGAAGTTGATCGACTCTTTGCGTTTGCACTACAGAATTTTGGATTTCATTTGCTTGGGCAATTTCGAATAATATTCTGCTATTGGCTCTAGACAAGTCACTATCATCGATAGTCAAGGAATTCAACGTCGGCCGAATATCTTGATAAATCTGCCTTGCGATCTCGTCGTTAAATAAGTCTACATTCCCATTAATTTTGCTTACATAAAACTGATTTAATGCGCCTGTCAAACTTTGACCCGGTAAAACTTCGCCGACACCAGCACCGTTAAACGTAAAAGTATTTGTAATCGGGTTACTTGACCGAACACCATTTGATACCTCTTCCGCCATCAACATATTAAACGACGTTGCAATCGATGCACCTAAACTATAACCAGTTAAATTAAACTGTTTTCCGCCAGCAAGTGGTCCGTTAGGTACTGACAAGCGATCATACCAATCGACCATGTCATTTAGCTGACCAAAAGCAAAGCCGAATTCCTTCAATTCTAAAGTGTTAGTCGCTTCGTTATCACGCGCCGCATCATCAATAAATTCGGTCGAACGTACCGACATGACCAGTTCACCTTCTACATAACCTAATGCTTCGTTTGATTGCGTGCATTTAAATAAAGTGCCGCTAAATCCAGTTGTGGTGTTGGAGATGTGTTCGATTACTGTCCAAAAATTGCCGAAATCTCTGGCTAATTCTGGTGGGAATTTGCTGGCATGTGTATTGCCTATTTTTAAATTTTCAATATCCAATAACCCGCCAACTTTTCTACCAGGGACTCCGTCTTGTACGACACCAAATAATGACTCTGCGGCCATTTGTAAATTCGCGTATTTCAAGTATTGTGTAATTTGATTTGGCATAGCGATTAATCCTTCTTCGGTTTTAATACTTGGTCTACAAAAAAGCGAACTGATGTGTTAGGCCACAATTTATCATTAGGGCAAAGTAGAGCGAAACGCCATGGCTGCCGAGCGTGCGCAAGGCTTCCCTGACCGGGCTCATAGACATATCGAATTTTTTCCGCCAAGATCTCTTTCGTTTCTTCATCCTTTACAGTTATTTTTACTCCGGCAATCCACAATTTTCGATCGTCTGGATCGATAAAATTCACTAATTCGACTGAATAGCGCGCAACACGTCCCGTTACCAAATCCTTAGACAAATCACGAAAAATTGCTTGATATTTATAACGAAATATCCGATGTTCATCGTCTATCACATCGACAAATCGATACCCAGGCAAAACATCTTGTTTCATGTATCTAAGTTGTGGACGAGGATCACTTGTCACATATCCACGAGACTCTCGCTTGTCTTCGTGATGCTCCCATCCTAAAAACTCTTCAATATATCCATTCGCCTGCCGTTCATGGGCCAACGCCGCATCAGGCCAATTTGGATCCTCAACCTCCGTTCCTTGTTCATCTGGTCGAACGTTCCTCAACAATATTCCCTCGACGTCATCGACCGTACGATAGATTTTCTCGCCAGAACTTTGACAACGCAGTTGAAACTGCGCCTGCACTTTGTCCATATGCGACTTCCAAACTTGTTGCTCTTGATATCTCAGATAAAAATAATATGCCACAGGCAATACCAAACATACCAATGCCAAAACAATACAGACAATCTTCCACCACCACCCGTCAATCGTAAACAAAATGATGGCAATTACCCCTAAAACAAAGAGCCAATACAATACGCCTATGCCCTGTAAGGCCGCACCAAACGGCGTAAGGTCTAATGGTGTTCCAGTTAGCATAAATATTCCTTATCAGTTTTCTTCATATTTTGAAGACCAAAAGATTTTGCATTTCTAAACAATTTCTGATTTTGTGTAGGCCTCGTTGGCTTCGACGTCTGAACGCATTCTTCCTACTTTACGCGTTCGTTCTCCTGATGAACGTGATCTTGCGACATCAACACTTCTACTAATACAAACAATTCGGGGCTTTGGGCATAGTTCAAAATAATAGTTTTTCGCGCTACCTTTCCCTACCTGCTTCATTAATCGCCTTCTGCACAGGCGACAACAAATATTCCAACACACTACGTCTACCCTGATTGATCTCCGCTACAATTTGCATCCCCGCATTGAGCTGATGTTTATTACCTTGTGCATCAATCAAACTCTGTTGATCCAATTGAATGCGTGCCTTATAAGTCGCGATCGTACTGGCGTAGTTTTCATTCGTGCCTGCCGCATTGGAGTTGTTGCCCGTCGTGTGAGGTTTATTTACTTCAGTCGCATCGGCACTGAGATGGGTGAGCGTTCCACTTAACATGCCAAATCGTTGAAACGGATAAGTCGCGATTTTGACTTGTACTGCTTGACCGACCTCAACAAAACCTACGTCTTCGTTTTTAATATTGACGTCGGCATATAGTTGTTCATCTTTCGGAACTAGGGTCATGAGGACACTGCCAGGTTGCGCCACTGCACCAACCGTGGTGGTGGCAATGTCTTTAATGGTTCCGTCTTGCGGAGCTTTGAGCTCCATCAAACCTTGCTTGTAACTGCTTTTAGCGAGATTGGGTTGGATCTGTCCAATCTTTTGTTGGATATCAGCAAGTTCCTTTTGTAGCTCGGATTGGTAAGTACTTTTGAGTTGGATGATGCGTTTTTGTTGGGCGATGATGGTGGCGTTAAGTGCAGCGATTGTGGCTTGTTGGGCGTCGAGATTCTTTTGGGTTTCGATGGCAGCACGCTGTTTTTCTGCACTTTGTGATTGCGTGACTATGCCTTCTTTCTCCAAATCAGCATAAGCATCAGCAGTCTTCTTGTGTGAAGGTAAGGTTTGTTCGTATTTACTTAAAATCTCTATCGCGCTCTTGCGTTCGTGTTCTGCTTTTTGGAGTAATGCGAGTTCTTGATCTACGTTATCGCGATGATTTTTTCTGTGGGCTAGGTATTGATCGTAGATTTGCTTGAAGAGGCTCAAGTCGTCACCTGCTTTGTTTTGCATGGGGACGTCGTTGAGTTCAGCTTGTATTCTGCGCACTTGCATTTGTTGGGTGTGTAGATCATGGTTAATACTGCTTTGATCGGCATTGGCTAAGGTGGTATCTAGTCGTGCTATGACCTGGCCTGCTTTGACGCTGTCGCCTTCGTTGACTAAAAGTTCTTTAATGATTCCTGATTCTGCAGGTTGCACGATTTTTACTAAGGTTTGCGGGACTAATTTTCCTTCGCTACTGGCAATGATGTCGAGTTTGCCAAATGCTGCCCAGATAACGAGGATGAAGACTAGCATCGAGACTGACCATAGGACGATGCGACCAATTTGACTTGGTGGATTATTTTGAATTAGTTGTAGTGGATCGTGCCAGCGCGTGGGTGGACGCAATTGCACGACCTGTGAGGTGGTCGCATTGCTTGATGCTTGTGTTGACGACACAGATTGATGGGCGCTTGTTTGATTCATTCTTTTTGCTGTGGTTTGTTTTAGTTTGTTTTAGTTTGTTTTGCTCTGATATACGTTCGTCGGTGTTAATGTTTAGCTGCCGACTGCGGTTGCTAATGCAACACGCTGCGCACCTTGAGCTCCTAATCGATACACGGCATCGACATGCAAGCCTTTGGGCAGTCCATGCGTGATAAAGAGCATCGTGACTTTGCCACGCAGGCTATTGATAGTTTGCGCAAAATGTTCGGCGGTGTGGGTATCTAAGGCACTGGTTGCTTCGTCAAAGACCAAAATACTAGGACGTTTAAGTAAAGCGCGGGCAATGGCGATGCGTTGTTTTTGTCCGCCCGATAGTCCAGCCCCACGTTCGCCGATCTCGGTTTGATAGCCTCTGGGGAGCGCTTCTATGGTTTGGTGAATCTCTGCCATTTTGCAAGCAGCAGCAATTTGTTCGAAACTGGCGTTTGGGCTCGCCATTTGCAGATTGTCATAAATGGTACCGGAGAATAGCGTGGTCTCTTGGGGTACCACACCGAAGTGAGCGCGTAGTTCATTAGCGGATAAATAGCGAATATCAACGTCATCGACTAAGATACGTCCGGCAGTCGGTTGATAGAAGCCTTGCAAGAGTTTAGCGAGCGTACTTTTGCCACATCCGGATGGTCCCATGATGCCGATGGTTTGACCTGGCTCCACCGTGATACTGAGGTTGTCATAGACCAGTGGTAATTCTTCAGCGTATTTGAAAGCGATTTGTTCAATCTGCACTCTGCCACTCTTTTTACCATCACGACTTGGCATCATGGAATAAGGTTCTGTGGGCGCATTCATTAAATCCCCCAAACGATCGACAGACAAACGCGCTTGTTGAAATTGCTGCCAAAGTCCCACTAAACGTAGCATGGGTTGTGATAAACGTCCTGAGAACATTTGAAAGGCAACCAGCATGCCGATGGTGAATTCCTTACTGTGCATGACGGTATAAGCACCAATCGCAAGAATGAGCAAGGTCATGATTTGCTCTAACAAATTAGAGACCGTGTTGTAGGTATTGGCAAGTTGTTTGGTGTCGAAACCAGCTTGCAGATAGCTGGCTAAATAGCCGCTGTATTTGCTATTGAGTTGCGGTTCTAGTTGTAGTGATTTGACGGTTTCTAAGCCAACGATGTATTCAGTCATAAAGGCTTGATTGCGGGCTCCGAGTTGAAATTGTTGTTGCAACTTGGTTTGAAACATAGGTGCGACGATAGCACTCAGCGTCACGATCACGGCGAGGACGGCTAATACGATCAAGGTCAGCGTGACGCTGTAATAAAACATGATGGCAACGAAGATCAGCAAAAATGGCAAATCCAAGATGATCGTGACGGCCGCACTGGCAATAAATTCGCGTATGGTTTCTACACCGTGCATACGCGCTGAAATCACGCCCGTAGAACGGTGTTGAAAGTACAGTGGCGGGAGTTTAAACAGACGTTCAAACACGGCAGAGCCTAACACAGCGTCAACGCGATTACCTGTGTGTAAAATCAAATACTGACGCAACCATGAAAGCGCCGCCGAAAAAATCATGAAGACCAACATGCCAATTGCGATAACGATCAAAGTGCTTTGAGTGCGATGGACAACAACTTTGTCGATGATGGCTTGGGTGAACAAAGGCGTGGCTAAAGCAATGAGTTGAATCACCAGTGAAGCAAGTAGAATTTCTTGCCAAAGCTTTTGATGCTTTAAAAGTTCTGGGATAAACCAGCGAAAGCCAAATCGTCGTGTTTGGCGTTCTTGTTCCGCACTATCCGCGTCTATCCCCATATCGATCTTGGGTGTCACTCGCGTAATTTGGCCTGAATAACGTTGTTGGAATTGTTCTAAGGTGATGGTGTGCGGTGCAGCGTCGGTTTGCTCCACCACTAATACGTGCATCCCGTCTGCTTGCAGGATTAATGCAGGTGTAATGAAGTGATCTACATTTGCTGCGCTATTAATTTCATGCTCAGGCGGCGCTGACTCTCGACACCAAGCAATGAGAGGAAAAGATTCTTTAAGTAGTTTTTTGATAGAACATTGGTGAGCAGTTATCAAAAAACCAGTTTGCTCCAACATAGCATGCAAGGATTGATTGCTGTACGGCGCAGCGCATTGTTGTTCTGCCAACTCGAGTGAGAAGGGCTTTCTATGCAGCGCACACAAGCCTTGCAGCACCCAGAAGAAGGTATTTTGTCGGAGTTCTTGAAAATTCATTGCGATCACGCTCATCACAAAAATTACTTTATGAGCATGACTTTATAGCAATTTAAATGATTATCAATGTCAACTTGACATTAAAAGTAAAATATTTTCAAGTAATTTAATTAATTTAATTTCATCAAGAGATTTCCATTTGGCAATACCATCCTTGAAAATATTAATTCGTCCGAAATGAATTTCCAAATCGACGAAAATTGATTCATTCGGAACCTAATCCCGCAAGTGACAATAATGAATGGAACCAACAATCAAGACACCACGATCGCCCACCTCACGCGAAGGCGCATTGCATTTGACCATGGCATTAGTTCTTCGCTGTGTGGTATCAGTCGTAGCGAAACATACGATCGATAGTATTCGATGCGCGATGCCGACCGCCAGCCTTGGCTTGACAGCGAACTGCAGAACAATAGTGCGTACTTCTACGTCAACAAATTCAAGACGACTCTTGCGACCGAGGGCTCCGAATAAAACGTGGAATGAAATCGGACCACAGCGACTCCCAAAAATGCGTTCAACGACCTCAAAATATTTGAGAGAATTTGACCTTTTCATCATCCTGCTAGCGCATGAGTTTATCTGCGCACAGGTGATGGAAAAGAGACTCAGCAATCCGACCAACGAACACGCGTTAAGCTACATGTAGAGGAGGAAATTTCATGGCCGACAAGACAAAGTCGACTATAGGAAGCCCTTGGGACAATGAATATTTTGAAGTCGATAAAACGATGCCAACAATTGCACGATGTGATTACATCGCGCGACTCACATAAAACGAGCATACCAAAGTACAAAAAGAAAAAGCCCTAGATTTCTCTAGGGCTTTTTCAATAATACTGGCGGAAGCGGTGAGATTCGAACTCACGAAGGGCTCTCACCCTCGCTAGTTTTCAAGACTAGTGCCTTCAACCACTCGGCCACACTTCCTTATCTATACTTCACTAGCAAATGACACTGCTTAAACAAGTCATCTTCTAAGCCCGAAATTATATCTGTTTTTTTTCATTTGAGGGAGAATTTATCAAATAAATTTATGAAATATGCGTGGGCAAACTCAATTTCTTTGCGATCAATTGTGCAAAAGCATCGACATCCAATGGCCTCGAGAATAAGTAGCCTTGTATTTCATCGCACCCCATTTTCTGTAGAAAGGAAAATTGCTCGCGATTTTCAACGCCTTCCGCAATCACTCGATGCTTCATTTGTTTTGCCATGCTGATGATTGCACTAGCGATCGCACAGTCATCAACATCATCTGGGATGCCCTGAATAAATGAGCGATCAATTTTTAAGGTATCAATTGGAAATTTCTTAAGATAGGACAAACTCGAGAATCCGGTGCCAAAATCATCTAGGGCTAACTTCACGCCTTGCGCGGTGATTTCGTTCATAATCCTGACAACCCCATCTGCATTTTGCATCAACATACTCTCCGTTATCTCAAGCTCCAACCATGCTGGGGAAATTTGATGTTTGCGTAAAGCGTGTTCAATTCGCTCAGGCAAGGATGACGTAAATTCTTTAGCCGAGACATTCACTGCAATCGGGAAGGCGAGAACGCCTTCGTCTTGCCAGCGTTTAGCTTGTGCACAGGCAGCATCTAAAACCCATGCATCGATTTGTAGAATGAGATTGGTCTCTTCAGCGACACCGATAAACTCTATCGGAGAAATAATGCCGTCTTTTGGATGCGCCCATCGTATCAAAGCTTCGGCACCAATTACCGCACCAGAATGAATATCAACTTTGGGTTGATACAGTAAGAAAAATTCGTCATTTTGCAATGCTCTGCGAATACCAGACTCCAAATACAAGCGCCCTGCGATTAAGCGATTCATTTCCACATCGTAGAAGGCATAACTACCGCTCGCTTTTTCACTTTGTCGTTTGGCTTTGAACATCGCAATGTCAGCCTTTTGGAGCAAAGCCTCGGCGTCCTCACCATCTTGGGGATAAATACTAATACCAATACTCGCCCCAAGTCTTAATTCATGATTTTCGATTTGAAAAACCTGCTCTAGGGTTGCAAGCATCTTTTGCGCAACTAGCCCGGTGTGAAAATGTTGCTTGACGTCGTGCAGCGCGACCGCAAACTCGTCACTGCCCAATCTTGCGATGACATCGTTCTCGCGCAATGCAGAACGAAATCGCTGTGCAACTTGAATCAAGAGCTGATCGCCAACATTGTGCCCCAAGGTATCATTGATGGGTTTAAATCGGTTGAGATCGATAAACATCACCGACATCGAAACCTCATTGCGTTGGCTTTGTTGCAGCACATTATCAATCAACTTTTTGAATAAAGTTCGATTCGGTAAATCAGTTAAGGGATCGTAATAGGCAAGGTGATTAATTTTTTCTTCTGAGCGTTTTCGTTCCGTGATATCGGTCAAGTAACCGATCATTCCAATCGGAATATTTTTTTCGTCGTTTAATGTCGACAGACTCAAACTAGCCCAAAAAATTTCGCCGTTTTTCTTCCGACGGCGTACTTCCATTTCACGCCCGCCTTGCTCTAAGAAGATGTCACGATTACTGTCGTCATCGACTTCTTCGTTCTCATATAAAAACAAAATGTTTTGGCCGACAGCTTCATTCGCGGAATAACCAAAAAGTTTTTCAGCTCCCAAATTCCAGCTCAATATAAATCCAGCCAAATCCATCGTGATGACGGATTCGTGGATCTGATCCAATATTTGAGAATGAAGCGATTGCGCTCGAATTGCAGCATCAAATTTGGTATGTAGAACTAATTTTGATGAGAATAATTGTGCGGTCAGAGCAGTAAGATAATTTAGTTTATCTAAATCAGATTCTGAAATGTGCCCATGTTTTCCAGATAGGACAAAATAATTTTCAGCAACAATTTGGCGACAGACAGAATCATCAGTCGAAATCGGCAGCGTCCTTCTGAATTCTAAATTTGCTTCGTCGAAAATTTGTTTCGCAAGCCGATTCAAGGCAGACTCAAGTTCGTCATCAGCAAAGCACATGATAGCTTCGCAAAGCTCAGCACCAATCCTCAGATCTTGTAGCAAGCCGGTCGATGAACGCATTACATGTCCTGACAAACTTGATTTACCCAACTATACGCTTGAATCAAATGCTCATAATAGGAGTCGATCGGAAGTCGCTTGTCGTCGCTATTTTCGGCAGTATTAGAAGTGCCGATTCGGTCCGCCTTCTCGGCCAGCTTGAGAAAGGCGCCAAGTTGACCGCTCCTCTCTAACAAAGCGTCGCGCACCTCATCTGGCAGGCTTAAAGGCTTGAGAATCTCCCACATCGGACACGCAAACAGCAAGTCCAATAAAGAAAACATGCCCACCATAAAGGCAGCATCTTGCGCATCTCGATCACCGCCCTCGCCGCGAATACATGCTTCCATGAAACTCGCGCGAAATGCAGCACGCAACATCAGCGGATTTAAACTATTTCCCTGACCATGCTGACGTGCATAGAGAAGCAATTGCAACCAACGCTGCAGCTGACGCCGTCCAAGTAGGCTAATCGCTTGAATAAAACTATTCACTTTGACAGTTTGCGCAAACGCTGCAGAACTGACCAATTTAAACAGCATGAATGACAATGCTGGATCTTGTTTAAATAAGGCTTCCAGCTCGCGGGAATCCGCATCCTTCGCAACCAAACCCAACAACTTTAAGAGCCTTGCACGGGCGCTGGGATCTGCCGTGCGCGTATGGTTCGAACTAGAAAACGCGTAATCCCCTGAAAAAAAACTAAAGCCCGCGTTATGCGCCTGTTCAAAGCTCTGCACAGAATGGAGATTTTTTGCCAAGTGCTGACTACTTTGAAGACTAAACAACCAAGGCTGTACGTGAAATGGAACGCCATTGGTGCAATCGACTCCAATCCCACGAGTATCAGCCCACAGCAATTGAGCCTTCGATTGAAAGTCATCGACAATGATCCTAACTCCTGACTGCTGCCAATGTTTTAGTCTCTGTTGCGATTCTTTGGTATTACAACAGGATTCGAGAATGCAAAGCACAACACTCTTGGCAAATTCGCGCTTTTCGAAATCACCTGGCAGACTCATTGGATCTGCGATGTCAATAAAAAGAAACAAGCCTGGCAATTTTTCAAAAAGCCCCAAAGTGCTCATCTGCGCTAAAAATTGGAGGCTTGTTTGATCATCGCTTGTAGAAAATTGTGGGTATAAACCGACCAGCTTCTGTTGGCTATTAACAATCGGCAAAACCTTGGCGATCGGCATCATTGAACGCGTATTCCCTGTTTTATGTGTTTTTTATAATCAAATGCTTTAAAGCAATTTATATCCTGATAGTAAGTTGAAAATTACACAATTGCAAGTGCATTTTTAACATAATTTAAAATTTTGTGACTTGCATTGAACGAGCAAACAACTTGACGCTGAACTTTCCGTGACTGGAGTGTCGTGCCAGCACGCAAATACACACGTTGACATCCAACTCTATAGAAATAATTGCTGCAGGTCGTTTAAAAATCGACGCCCCAATTCTGTCGGTTGAATTTTTTGATGGTCACGCTGAATTAGACCTCGCGTCTCGGCATCATTGAGTGCCGTCTCGATCGAATTGATCAGCATCCCTGTCCTCTCATAAAAAAGCTGAGGATCAAACCCTTGATTCAAACGAAGCGCGTTTAACATAAATTCGAACGGCAGCTCATCCCGAGGAATTTCATGACTCTCCTGAATCATATTTCCCGTTCTTGCAGCCTCAATATATGCCTTCGGCTGTTTATGACGCACCTGCCGAACGATTCTATGTGGAAAGGATATTTTTGAGTGGGCGCCAGCGCCAATCCCCAAGTAATCGCCAAAGTTCCAATAATTGAGATTGTGTCGAGATGCCTTTCCTGGCTTCGCAAACGCAGAAACTTCATAATGCAAATAGCCAGCGCCAGCCATCTGCATCTGGATCTGCTCTTGCATTTCAGCACTCAGATCGTCGTCAGGCAAACTAGGAGGATATTTCGCAAAGTAAGTGTTAGGTTCTAAAGTCAAATGATAGAGAGACAAATGATTCGGATCGAAACTCAAGGCTTTTCTTAAGTCGATCATTGATTCGTCTAAAGTCTGCGATGGCAGGGCAAACATCAAATCAAGATTGAAATTCTCAAAATTTTCACGCGCGATCGCGATTGCTTTCTCCGCTTCAGCGCCGTCATGAATACGTCCAAGCGCTTGCAAATGCCGCGAGTCAAAACTTTGTATGCCAATTGACAGACGATTGATTCCGCTCTGCTTAAATTGTTTAAATTTTTCCGCCTCAAATGTCCCTGGATTCGCCTCCATCGTGATTTCGGCTGCGGAATCAATGGGTAGCAAGGTCCGAACATCGGATAGCAAACGATCTAATCCAGCGGCAGACATAAGGCTAGGTGTACCACCACCAATAAAAATCGTATAAATCTTCCGCCCCCAGATTGAGGGCAATGCCATTTCCAAATCAAGTTTCACAGCATCGAGGTAAGCTGCCTCATCAAATTGATTCTTCACTTCATGCGAATTGAAATCACAGTACGGGCACTTTCGAACACACCATGGAAAATGGATATACAAAGACAATGGCGGCAAACTCTGGAGGTGCAAGCTACCAGGTTGCAAAAAATTATTCTGCACAAGTGCAGGTAAATCACTCAATGAATTCGGTGAAGAATTTTGTGTCGAAGCGCTCTTTTCGCCCTGGCCTGAACCAGACATGCCAACAGGTTTAATCGGTATCATCGCAATTTTTTCAATAATTCTTGTAGTGCTAGCGCGCGATGTGACAATCGATTCTTAGTCGTACTATCTAGCTGCGCGACCGTCATTTGCAATTCTGGCAGATAGAAATAGGGATCGTACCCAAAACCACCCTCGCCTTGCGCATCGAAGGCTATCTGTCCATGCCATCGTCCATCCGCAATCACTGGTTGTGGATCATCCGCGCTGCGAACGAATACCAAGACACAATAATAATATGCAGACCTGTCCGCAACACCGTTCAAAGACTCGATCAGCTTCGCATTATTCCGTTGATCCGATTTCGGCTCTCCAGCAAATCTCGCAGAGTACACGCCTGGTGCGCCACGCAAAGCGTTAACACAAATTCCAGAATCATCCGCGATCGCCGGAAGCCCGGTCAGTTTTGAGGCATGGCGCGCCTTAGCCAAGGCATTTTCAACAAATGTTATATGCGGTTCCTCTGCATCTGGAACACCGAATTCAGCCTGCGCATGCAATTCGAAACCTAAAGTTGAGAGCAGTTGCTGAAACTCGCGAAGTTTGCCTTGATTATTGGAGGCAAGAACTATTTTCTTTTGATCGACTTCCATCTTCGACTACCTTACAAAGATAAGCATTGTTTTTGCAAAGTGATGATTTCTTGAATCCCGAGCTGTGCCAAATCAAGCAATTGATTCAATGTGGCGCGATCAAATGCAACGCCTTCCGCGGTACCCTGCACTTCAATAAAATGACCATTTTCGCTCGCGACAACATTCATGTCTGTGTCACAGTTCGAATCCTCTAAATAATCCAAATCCAAAACTGGCAATCCTTGATAAACACCGACCGAAATCGCGGCAACAAAATGTTTAACAGGTATAGAGGCAATGCTGCCACGCTCTTTTAACTTCGAAAAGGCGTCATATGCAGCTACCATCGCGCCGGAGATCGCCGCAGTGCGAGTACCACCATCCGCTTGTATTACGTCGCAATCCAAATGCAAGGTTCTTTCGCCGAACTGTTCGAGATCAAACGCTGCACGCAAAGATCGACCGATAAGGCGCTGGATTTCTTGGGTGCGGCCCGATTGCTTGCCCTTTGCTGCCTCTCTATCCATTCTGGTGTGCGTCGAGCGCGGCAACATTCCGTACTCCGCTGTGAGCCAACCCTGTCCCTTTCCCTTTAAAAATCCGGGAACTTTCTCCTCAATCGAGGCCGTACAGATGACTTTCGTGTCACCAAATTCGACCAACACCGAGCCTTCCGCGTGTTTGGTAAATTGACGAGTCAATGTTATTGGACGTAGAACGTGCGCAGCACGACCGCTTGGTCGTGCTACCTGAATTTGATCTGACATAGGTTTAACTCTTATTAGTTAGCTTGGTAGAATTGTGAATCGCGTTGCGAATCTCGTTAATGGCTTTTTCGATCTCTTCATCATTAAAAATATCCGCCTCTTGTGCTTCATCATCCACATCAAGAGGGACTTGAATCGTTGTGGCGATTGAACCAACTGGCAAAGTATTGGTTGAAATAATAGAAGAATTTTCGAGAATATCATTACCTTCCCACATCATCGCGAGTGCCGTGGCGTTATCACCTTGCCGTCCAGCTATTTCAACCGCTGACCGAACAAGTTCTGGAATTGCGCGTACGATGGTTTGTTCGTGTAATCGTTGGGCTAACATGTGATCCGGCAAAACACCCCAAAGTCCATCCGAACACAGAAGAATAAGGTCCCCTGCTTGCAAGGAGGCTCTGCGAGAGAGCTCAACAATGGGTGCATTCGGTGCACCTAGGCAATTAAACAACTTATTGCGATCTGGGTGGGTATTGCGTTCGGAAGGATCAACTTTTCCTTGCTCAATTAAAGTCTCGAGGCGCGAATGATCTTTGGTGCGCAACAAAATCTGCCCATCTCGCATCCAATATAAGCGAGAGTCACCGCAATGGGCCCAATATGCATTTCCGTTTTGAATCAGACAGGCGACAATTGTTGTCCTCGGTGTCTCTGGTAAGTTTTTTAATTGTCGAAAACGATGAATTTCATTGTGGGCAGACAAAAAGCCACGCTCTAAAAATCTTTCGGGCTTATCAATCATAGGATGGGCTTGTTGTTGAAACAAACTGCCAATTGTTTGCATCGCGATCGTTGCGGCCATCTCGCCCATAATATGGCCGCCCATACCATCAGCAAGCAGCAATAGAATTGCATCGCGCGTAAAGCTATACCCCATGCGATCCTGATTCACCTTACGTCCGCCAATGTGACTCTCTTGATAAACTGAAAAGCGCATAAAATTGGAATAACCTTGATAAATTTAAATTAACTAAAAACTTGCCCGCGCACGCTAGCGACTACATGGTATCTTCCTGGATCGTCGTGAAATCTTTATCTTCGATATCTTTGCCGTTCTTACCAATTAAGCTTGAGATTTTCAACTTAGCTCGTTCAAAAAATCCCAGTTCGCGCTGAGGTGGCGCCTTCACCGTTAATGCCTTTTGAAGTGCAAAAACACTTTGTGGTCGCTCCATCGGGTCGAGCTTCAAACACATCCGAACCACATCAATCAGCTCAGCGGAATATGTCCCCTCAAGCTTTTTGTAATGCGCTTCCATTTTGTCATTTGATTTGCGTTGGTCGGCGGGTTGTGGTGGTGCGCCAACCATACACGCAAACATCGAAGCTCCAATACTATAAATGTCTGTCCATGGTCCCAAATTACTGTTTTTTACGTATAGTTCTGGAGCCGCGAATCCAGGTGTGTACATTGGATACAGTTTAGGCATATCCGTTTTAAGGGTTTGTCGTGCTGCGCCAAAATCAAGCAAAATCGGCGTACCATCCATTCTGAGATAGATGTTGGCTGGCTTTAAATCCAAATGTAATAATTTATTAGTATGAACTTCACGTAGTCCATTCATTACGAGATTAAACATTTTTCGAATGAATCTTTCCGAGACTAGCGGTTTTTCGCCTTTGTCACGACGTCGCAAAATATGTTCTTGCAAAGAGCGACCCGATTCATAGGCCATTACCATATAAACTGTTTCATTCGCTCTAAAGAAATTAATAACACTCACGACATTTGGGTGAGAAATCCTCGCAAGTGCCCGTCCCTCTTCAAAAAAACATTTCAAACCGATCCGATAAACTGGAAAGTTTTCGGCAGAAATCGCTGGAACAAGCTCGCCAACCTGTCTTAAAGCGAGTGAACTGGGTAAATATTCTTTGATAGCAACGGCATTGCCATCTTCATCGGAAGCCAGATATACGATACTAAAGCCACCAGAGGCAATTTTCTTTACAATACGGTATCCGGCTATTTCCAAACCGTCCGGCAATGGTGCGTTATTTTGTGCTGCCATAATAAATGAGGTCTCACTTAAGAAAATAGCGGAAGAATTATTCTACGCATTGTACAGTGTCACTTTTGACCGAATGAGTTTTGCAAGGCAAATAATGAGTCAAATAATTAACTATTCGCAAAATCGCAACACGAATAAAGAGGATTCCAATTGAGTATTTTTAGCATGACTGGTTACGCTACCAGTACTAATGAAACTGAGAACGGCACGATAACGATAGAAGTTAAAAGTGTCAATTCACGTTTTTTAGACTTGCAATTTCGGATTAATGATGAATTTCGTTCGATTGAACCTCTGTTTCGTGATGCGCTCACTAAGAAAATAGCGCGTGGCAAAATAGAATGTCGTTTTAGTTTCGGCAAGAAACTTGCAGAGGAAAAACAAAAGACACTGAATGCAAGCTTACTGAATCAACTCAAGACTTTTCAAGATCAGCTGAAAGGTGATTTTCCGAATTCCGCCGAATTGAGCATGAATGAGCTGTTACGCTGGCCCGGTGTGATTGAAGAGGGCGAGATGAATTCTGAGCATCTTCAAGCAGCGATTTTGGAGAGCATAGAATCCACAATCAAAGATTTTATTCAAAGCCGAGAACGCGAAGGCGCGAGCTTAGCTACGGTGCTGTTAGGTTGTGTTGATGAAATGGAAGCGATCGTTGAACGCATCAAACCCTTACTTCCGACCGTTTTACAGCAATTCCAACAAAAAGCCATCAATCGATTGGAAGAGGCCTTAGGACTGGCCTTAGACAAGCCTGATTTGGTCAACGCTCCCAGCATTCCTCGTGAGGAAGTCCTTGATCGTATCCGTCAAGAAGTGACGATGTACGGAATTAGGATTGACGTTGCAGAAGAATTGACGCGACTGTCTGGTCATTTGTCCGAAACTCGACAAATTTTAAAAAAAGGTGGGCAGGTTGGGAAGCGCCTCGACTTTATGATGCAAGAACTAAATCGAGAGGCTAATACGCTAGGCTCGAAAGCTGCCTTAAAGGAATTGGCAGACGCATCAATGGAATTGAAATTATTGATCGAGCAAATGCGTGAGCAAGTTCAAAATCTCGAATAAACTATCATCAAATTGATGATATCAACTACCAATCAATAACACTATTTAAAGATATTATTTAAATAGATAATCAAATTTCGGTGAATAGATATGTCCGTCCGCCCCCTTACTTCTGGATGTTTATTTATGATTTCCGCGCCTTCTGGCGCAGGCAAATCGTCGTTGGTTAGCGGCCTACTAAAACTAGAGCCCAACCTCAAACTTTCAATATCTTTTACAACGAGACCCCCGCGCCCTGGCGAAGTCGATGGTCGTGAATATCACTTCATTACAGCCAACGATTTTCTGATCAGGAAAAACCGCGGAGAATTCTTGGAATTTGCGGAAGTTCATGGAAATTACTACGGCACATCGAAATTGCTGATCCAAGAAGCCATGAAATCTGGCACCGACATCCTTTTGGAAATTGATTGGCAAGGCGCGCAACAAGTCAATAAACAATTTGATCAAGTCGCGAGTATTTTTATACTTCCACCATCCATTGATGCCTTAGAAGAACGTCTAAATAAGCGTGGACAAGACTCTCAAGAGGTAATTACACGAAGGATTTTGGCTGCGGGAGGCGAAATGGCACACGCTCCCGAGTTTGAATATGTTATCATCAACCAAGATTTTGATTTAGCATTGTCCGAATTGCGTGCCATAGTTAAGGCAACACGCTGTAGGACAAGCCAACAAATCGTGCGCAACGCCGCTCTTTTTGCCCAGTTAGGCATACAAACAAACACTTCGTTTTAAGGAAACATCATGGCTCGTATCACCGTCGAAGACTCTCTCAAACAAATTCCAAATCGCTTCCAATTGACTTTGTGCGCAACCTATCGTGCTCGTCAACTATTGCAAGGTCACACGCCAAAAGTTGATGCCAAGAACAAACCAACGGTAGTTGCCCTACGTGAAATTGCGGATGGCAAAATCGGCATTGAAATGTTGAAAAAAGTTCCGTTTTAATCTCGCATTGCGCGGCTAAAGTGAAGCAGTCAGGAAAATCAAGGTATGAATTCGCAAGACGAAAAATCAACACCCACCCTGACCGCTGAAGCCGCAGTTATCCCGGCACACCCTCCCAAAAAGCAGCGACAAGCAGCCCAACAAGTTCCGCCCCCAGTGACGCCAAGCGTCGCATCGATTACTGAACTGACCAATCGGCTTAGCGAATACCTATCTGCCAGTGATTTAAAGCTTGTCAAAGAAGCCTATCGATTTTCCGACGAAATGCATTTAGGGCAAGTGAGGAAATCAGGCGAGCCCTATATTTCCCATCCAATCGCGGTTGCCGAAATCTGCGCAGAGTGGAAACTCGATGTACAGGCCATCATGGCGGCACTTCTGCATGATGTAATGGAAGATCAAGATGTCAAAAAAGAAGAGCTCATCGAGCGATTTGGAGCGCCAGTTGCAGCACTCGTTGATGGCCTATCCAAATTAGAAAAAATAGAATTTCAAAGCCATATCGAGGCACAAGCAGAGAATTTTCGAAAAATGCTGCTTGCGATGGCTCGCGACGTGCGTGTCATCTTGGTCAAACTCGCTGACCGATTGCACAACATGCGCACTCTAGGTGTGATGTCTGCAGAAAAACAAAGACGTATCGCAAGTGAAACCATGGAAGTTTATGTTCCCATTGCGCATCGCTTAGGGCTAAACAACATTTATCGAGAACTGCAAGATTTGTCTTTTGCGCATATCTATCCTTTGCGCTATCGCACGCTCGCAAAAGCAATCAAATCGGCGCGTGGCAATCGACGCGAAGTTGTCAATAAAATTATGGCCGCAGTAAAAACCACACTGTCTGAAGCGGGGCTCGATGCCCAAGTCGATGGACGAGAAAAAACGCTGTACGGTATTTACTGCAAGATGCGGGACAAACAACTCAGTTTTTCACAGGTGTTGGACATCTACGGATTTCGTATAGTCGTTGACAATTTTCAAAACAGTTATTATGCACTCGGCACTTTACACGCTTTATATAAGCCCATGCCAGGCAAATTTAAAGACTATATTGCCATCCCAAAGTCAAACGGATACCAGTCATTGCATACGACCTTAATTGGCCCATATGGTACTCCAGTAGAGTTTCAAATTCGTACGAAAGAAATGCATCGTGTAGCCGAATCGGGTGTCGCAGCGCATTGGCTGTACAAAAATGAGGATGCTAGTCTAACTGACTTGCAGCAACGTACTCACGCATGGCTACAATCGCTACTCGATATCCAAAAACAAACTGGTGATTCAGCGGAATTTTTAGAGCATGTAAAGGTCGATTTGTTTCCTGACTCGGTGTACGTTTTTACACCAAAATCAAAAATTTTTGCGCTCCCCCGCGGTGCGACTGCGCTGGATTTTGCCTATAACATTCACACTGATATTGGTGATCAAGCGATTGCGACCCGGATTAATAACGAGCCCGTACCTTTGCGTACCGAACTCAAAAATGGCGACATTATTGAAATCATTACGTCGCCCAATTCCCGGCCGACACCCAACTGGTTAACCTATGTGAGGACGGGAAAGGCGCGATCGGCAATTCGGCACTACTTACGCACGATCAACCTCAATGAATCAACAGAACTTGGCAAACAATTGCTTGCACAAGCCTTGGTTTCATTGCACCTTAATCCTGATTTACCCGACGCACTCGTCGATAAGCTCCTGAACGAGTCGAGTGCCAATACACTTGAAGAACTACACACTGACATTGGTATTGGCAAAAGAATGGCGGCACTTGTTGCGCGTCATATTCTAGATTTAGTCGAGAATGATTCACCTTCCATCCCTTTTCAACACTTGGGTGATGAAAAGCTATCCAAGCCTGATCCGGTCATTATTTACGGGAGCGAAGGTGTATCGGTACAACTATCACCGTGCTGCTTACCTATCCCGGGCGACAGCATTGTTGGGCAACTAAAACGCGATCAAGGATTGGTCGTTCATAGCAGTGACTGCAAGAATGCGAAACGTTTACAAGTAAAAGAACCAGATCGTTGGATTGATGTCACTTGGGGAGACGACTTAAATCGGCGTTTTGACTGCCGTATTTCAGTCATCGTCAATAATGAGCGCGGTGCATTAGCGCGTATTGCTGCAGAGATTGGCGAAGCGGATGCCAACATTATTCACGTGAATATGGAAGATGGAGAATCCAAGGACATGACTAAAATCCATTTCACCATTCAAATTGATGACCGCGTTCATTTAGCAAGAATCATTCGCAACGTCAAACACCTCAACGGCGTGAGCAAAATTCGTCGAGAATATTCTTAATTGCCCTCGCCTTAGCTGCCACGGCTTGGATAGTCGACCTGTAGCACAAGCAATTCGTCTACACCGTGTGGCGTCTTTAGTGAAACCGTATCCCCAACTTTTGCTTTAGTCAAAGCGCGAGCGACCGGCGATATCCAACTAATTTTTCCATTCAGAGGATCAAATTCATCAACGCCTACAATACGAATCGTTGTAACTTCCCCCTCTTGATTTTCATATTCAACTGTCGCACCAAAAAAAATTTGATCTGAACCAAAATGCACACTAGGGTCAACGATCTCTGCCAGATCCAATCGCTTAGTCAGAAAACGAATTCGCCGGTCAATTTCACGTAGTCGTCGTTTCCCATAGATGTAATCACCATTTTCAGAACGATCTCCGTTCGACGCTGCCCACGAAACGATCCGCACTACTTCTGGTCTTTCATTATCGATCAAATTCAAGAGCTCCGTCTTCATCCTAAGGTGCCCTTCTGGGGTTAAATAATTTTTCGCACCAGCTGGAATCGGCGGCGCACCAAACTCCTCTTCGTCATCTTGTTCCGACTCTTTTACAAATGCTTTACTCATTTCGATTTCATCTTTCGTAAATTAGCTCCACAGTGATTTTACATGGTTGCAGCTTGGCGTATCGGCCTAAGAAGAAAATACTGAGTGATCATGAAAAGAGCGGCCAGCAAAAATACCCCGATCTCCTTCTCAAGTTGCAAGAAGACTTTATTTCCGTGACGCATCATGCAATAATCGCCTAGGCTTATCAACACGAGCAATTTGAAGAAAACGATGTCTAGAAAATTGCCTCGTCACCTCCGAAAGAATTTGCATGACTGAAGATGCACGCATCAAACTACTTCTAGTCGACACCCATCCAGTCGTACGAGAAGGAATTAAACAATTCATTCTCAATTCGAGCAATATCAAAGTCGTCGCTGAAGCAAATAATGGACAGGAAGCCTTACGCATTATTCGACAAAAGTCAGTTGACATTATTCTTATCGAAATTGCGCTCAAAGATAGAAATGGAATTGACCTCATCAAACAAATAAAACGTGAATTTCCAGAAGTAAATTTGATCGTTTATTCTTCACATCGTGAAGACCAATATGCCATTCGGGCTCTAAAGGCAGGTGCGGCAGGCTTTCTACACAAGTCAGCACAAGGTTCAGACCTGTTAGATGCCATCAACCAGGTCGCATCCGGATTGAAATTTATCAGTCCCGAATTGGCGCAAGAAATGGCTAACAATTTAAACACTGATCACAGCAACGAGCCACACAAATCATTATCTGATCGTGAATATCAGACAATGATGATGATCGCATCAGGAAAAAGTGTGAGCGACATTGCAAAAGAATTATCGTTATCAGTCAAGACAATTAGTGAATATCGCTCGCGAATATTACTGAAGATGAAATTACGCCACAACGCAGAACTAACACATTATGCGATTAAAAACGAGCTGGTAGAATAAAGTCCACGAACGAATACTCGATCAAAGAATAGTCAACGCAAGGTAGTTCCATCGAATTTTACTGAAGGCGCATCATGTCAGATAAGTTGAATACGAACGCAAGTAAATCGCCCACCGATATTGCGCGCGAAACCTTCAAACGTCTCGCTCTCGAACGAATCGCGCCGACCCCAGAAGCATACCGCAAGTTGTATCTTGAAATTTCAGGTGTCGCCGATCACGAGACTGCCAAAGTCGAGCTCCCACAAGTACGATCAATTGACGAGATTCTCCCATCAGAAGCAGAAAATATCCTCAATGGTTTCGCCAAATCCTTGCAAAAATCAACTGGTGAGCTCGCAAGTTTCGGGCATCGTTTCAGTCGCGCACTCAAGGCAAAAAATTGGGACGATTTCGCGAAAGGACTGAATGAACTAGCTGGTAAAGTCACCACAAAACCCAATCCGATCAATCAAATTGAATTAGCAGAACTGCCGCCAGTGGCTGCGCCAACAGCAAAGAAAATTTCATTGGTTGACGATGAACCTATTGGTAGCAACAATCAAAAAGAATCCATTCTTAAAGATCTATTATTTCGGACTTTAAGTATGGCTTTAACATCGTTACTTAAGACGACCCCGCAACTGGCTGAAGAATCGGAATCGATAGGCAACGCCATCAAATTGGCCAATAACGAATCAGAGTTAAATCACATTGGCGCTCGTTTAAAGCAATTATGTTTTCAAATTGAATTGAAGAGTGGCGATACAGCCGAGCAACAAGAATTACTCCTAAGACTTTTTTCATTGCTGCTCGAAAATGTGCGCGAACTCCTCGATGATGACAATTGGTTGCGAGGTCAGATCGAAGTTGTCCAAAACTTGATTGCTGGACCAATTGATCATCGCGCACTGCAAGAAGCCACGCGTAGTCTAAAAGATGTCATTTATAAACAAGGCGTCCTCAAACACAGTCTCGCCGAGTCCAAGACCTCTGTGAAGAATATGATGGCAACTTTTATTGACCGTCTCGATGTAATGACAAATACGACATCGCATTATCAAGAGAAAATTGACCAATACTCAAAAAAAATCAGCAACACGCGTGATTTAAATGAAGTTGAAACCATCATTCACGGAATTCTGAATGAAACTGAAACAATCCAAAACGAAGCATTGAATTCCCGCCAAATTATGTTGGCAGCGCAAAAAGAGGTCAAAGAAGCTGAAATCAGGATCAAAGAGTTAGAAGACAAGCTAGCCCATATGAGCGAACTCGTTCGTGAGGACCAGCTTACAGGTAGTTTGAATCGGCGCGGATTAGACGATGTGTTCGAACGCGAAGCGGACCGCGCAGATCGACGTGGAACACCGCTTTGCGCTGCAATGCTTGATCTCGACAACTTTAAAAAACTCAATGATACGCATGGACATGCTGCTGGTGATGAAGCTTTGATTCATGTTGTGAGAATAGTCAAGCAAACATTGCGTTCAATTGATGTGATCGCTCGCTATGGTGGCGAGGAGTTTTTGATCGTTATGCCTGAAACCAGCCTTGAAGAAGCAGCCCGCGCGATGACTCGCGTCCAGAGAGAATTGACGACACATTTTTTTACCGCCAATGATCAACGATTATTCATTACATTCAGTGCTGGCGTGGCATTACGCGCAGCACATGAGTCACAAGAATCTGTGCTTAAAAGAGCGGACAAAGCAATGTACGAAGCCAAGAAAACAGGAAAAAATCGCGTCGTCGTAGCGCAGTAATTCCCCAACATCGCAGCACAATTTATATATAAAAAAACTCACCATCGAAAATTTTCGGGTGAGTTTTTTTTAACATTCTTGGATAAGGTTTGTTGTGCTTAGGCTACCTGATTCGAACCATATGCCTGCACTAATTTACGTTCAGTTTGATTACTACGTATGAGTTTCGAAAGATTAGCCATCCAAGGTTCAGTCAAATCGCGAATTTGTCTATCATCCGCGAGAATTTTCTGAATTATTTTCACCTTACGGTCCCGAGTTTCCCCAGTTAACTTTATCGGTCCCTCTCCTTCTCGCAAACTGGCAATATGCTCGGAACACTGGCTTTCAAGCTCCGTCAATCTATCCCAGTCTGCGTTTTTTGCAGCGAGTAACATTTGATCACTGATCACTGCAACTGTTTCGTAAATGCTTATTACGTCTTGGCTATTCAACATAATTCAGGCGCTCGTAAAAGTGGTTGAACGTGGGGCTAATGCGTCATATATTGGTGGCGGTTTTGGAACGCTACGAGCCGCTGGCAAACTATTCGGCGCGATGCCATTCCACGAGCTTCTCAAGTCTTCTAATAAACTCAACACTTCATGTAACAACTCTAATCGGTTTTTTAGGTTTGCTTGCAATAACTGCATACTCATATATTCGTACAAAGAATCTAAATTGGCAGCAATTTCACCACCCGCTGTTTTATTCAAACTCGCACGTAGGCCACCGTCTATGATCAAAATCGTACGAGAAATCGCACTACCCTTGCCGGGGATATCGCCAGCATTCATCAACTGAATTGCGGACTTTAAAGAAACAATTGCACCGTCAAACAACATCACGATGAGTCCGTGCGGACTTGCCGCAGCAACGCCTGTTTCCGTACCTACTGTCGCATAGGCATTTGCGCCACTTTGAGATGATCCAAACATATTGTTCTCCGAATATTAATAACTGGTATTTTGCAGTGCTGATAATTGTTGCGTCAGATAATTGCTCGTTGACGTCATATTTGAAATCATCGTGTCCAGCGCCGAAAATTGCTTTGTGTAGCGATTTTCAACCTGGGTCAGGCGATAATTTTCCTTGGTTTTTTGTGTGCCAATATCCTTGATTGAAGAGTTAATCCCCTCAATACGTCCATTTAAGGTCGCATCTTTGCCAAAAATCATGCTACTGACTAGTGAATTGATGCGCGATCCAAAACCTACCGTTCCATCTGCATTTGCAATAAATAATCGCTTTAAATCTTTGGATGGATCCGCCAAAGTTTGGCTCAATTTGTCAGACTTTAGAACCAGGGTCCCATCGGACTGAAAATTAATTCCCACGTCAGATAAAACGGATAAACCTGCCGTGCCTCCTGGGATTGCGCTAGTCAATGCGGAGCGAATTTGTGTGATGATATTTCGCGCGGTCGCGTCTCCAGTCAAAACGCTGCCTTTACCAGTCGCTACGTTATATGCCGTTGCGTCGGTAATCTGTTTATTCACCGCGTTATAAGCAGTAACGAAAGCAGTTAATGCCGTACTTACCTTCGAGTTATCGGTAGTGAGGGTGAGCTTGGTGGTGACATTTAACGCTGATTCTTTGGTCAGGTTTAGCGTGACACCAGAAATGGCGTCAGAAATCGAATTGGTCGATTTCGTAATAGTGACGCCATCCACTTTAATAACGGCATTCTTTGGCTCGACATTTTGCGTCATATTCGAAGTGCCGCCTGTTGTTCCATTGTATGCCAACATAGAAAGTCCGGCAGCGCCTGATTCAACTACTGTAATTTTTGCAGAATTTGCTAAGCCTGACTCTTTTGAGCTGAGCGAAAGTTTGAAATTGGTACCATCATTGATGATGGTCGCGGTCATCCCTGTGTTGGCATTATTGATCGCATCTCGGATGCCCTCCAAAGTATTATTTGAGGAATCAATCGTAATACTTTTTTGTGCGATCGTCGTATTTGCGGTGAACGTTACAGGTGGACTACCTGAATCACTATACGTACCAAAGTCTAACGTGATTGTGCCATTACCCACTGTCGCTGTTTTACTTGCAACGCCTGAAGATATCAGTTTTTGGGCTTGAGCTAAGGACTTGACTTCCACGCTATAAGAGCCCGCTCCGGATGCACCACTCACAGAAGCTGAAAAAATTGAGGAGTCAGCGACGCTAGCGGTCGCAGAAGTGAAAGTGGAACTGAGATTTAGGGTCTGCGCTGCCGTTTGCAAGTTCGATAGCGCACTTTTCATCGAACCATAGGCTGATAACTTCGACTGATAACTGGCTTCTTTTTTTTCAAGATTCTTCAATGGCAATTGTTCAACTGTCATCAATTGACTGATGATTGTCTTCACATCCAAATTGGAACCGACTCCAGCGGAACTGATGGTCGCCACGAATATCTCCTCAAGAAAACCGTACTATACCCAGTTATCGGCAAGATTTAATCTAACTTAAGAGGGAGAAAAACCCGCTAATTCTAAGACTCTGCTCAAAAAACAAGCAGCCTTTAACTAAGCTGTTTGTTTGATAAGCAGGCCTATTGCTTGATCCATTGCCTTGGCAATCTTCAATGCCTCCTCAGACGGCATTTGACGAATCAATTCTTTCGTATTCTGATCAATGACCTTAACAATCACTTGGCCATTATCATCATCCACCGAAAATTCAATGCCTTGCGCATTGTCTTTTAAGGACTTGTTGATTGACTTCACCGCTTCGCTGACTTGAACCGCATTAACTCCCTGTTCTAAATCCTTTACGGCAGCGACGATCTCTCTCTGCGGCATTGCACTGTTTGCCGTCACATTAACGGGTGGTGCAGTCGTTCTTTTCGATACAGTTGTGGTGCTTGCCACACTTTTCCCTACTTGTCCGATCTCCATGATTTCCCCCTTGAATGGACAAAAACCTGACCGATTTACCGGTCAGGTTTTGCACTAAATACACTACTTACCGAGCGGATTAGCCTCGTAAAAGAGCCAACACACCGTTTGGTAATGAATTAGCTTGCGCCAACATTGCAGTACCAGCTTGTTGCAAAATCTGACCGCGAGTTAAAGCTGCAGTTTCCGCCGCAAAGTCCGCGTCTTGAATACGGCTACGAGACGCTGCTGCATTTTCAGAGGACGCTGTCAAATTAGCGATCACTGAATCGAAGCGGTTTTGAACCGCACCAAAAGTACTACGCAATGTACTGACTGTACTCAAGGCACTATCCACACGTTGAATCGCATCAAGTGCGTTGCTCACTGTCAGTGTGTTTGCAGAACTCAAGTTACCAGAGTTTGCAGTTACTGTTGTCGCTGCATAGCCTAGCGCTCCTGTTGCCTCTGCGCCGCCCAAAGTGATGTCAGACGATGAACTCAATTTCAATGCACCGCCTGCTTCAACACTCGCATACACACCAGCCACTTTGCTATTGATCGCGTCAGCTAAATTAGAAGAACTGCTGTATGTACCAGCTAATGATGTTCCGTTAATCGTAAAATTGGAGAGCGTTGTCGAACCCGCTGCAACACCTGCTGTACCACTACGATATCCAAAGCCCGCTGCCGCTGCATTCGCATCAGCTCCAGTAATATTTACCGCTGCTGTCGAACCAGTTTTCGAAATCGTGATTGCACCTGACACTGCCGCCGTAGCCGTATAGCCCGTCAACTGCGCTTGGATTGCAGCAGCAACACCGTTGCGATCGGTTAAGTTCGTATTCAAGGTCACGGTGTGGCCATCCACATCGAAGCTCGCAGCACCGCCCGTAGTCGAATATGTACCAGCCGTACCAGCAACACTAGCACCAGACAAACCTAAGCCAGATTGTGCATTCGCGTCCGCACCAGTAATATTGACCGCAGTCGAACTTGCGCCAGTTGAAGTACGTGCGATAGAAATTGCGCCTGCCGTGTTTGTCACTGCAAAACTACCACCCAACTGCGCTTGAATCGCACCTGCCAAGCCAGCGTAGCTGCCGTAGTTTGAATTCAATGTCACAGCCGTGCCATCAATTGTCAAACTAGCTGCGTTACCGCCGCTTGCAGCGACACCAGCAACACCAGCTGTATTACTAAATCCAGCTGCAGCTGCAGGAGCACTCACGTTTGTAATCGCAACTGCTGTCGCACTACCTGCATGTGTAATGACGAGGTTATTGCTACCGTCAATTGAAGCACTGTAGTTTGCACCAAGCGCGGACGCTTGCATTTTTGTGGTCAATTCCGCAGCAATCGCAGCGCGATCGGCATTATTACCGCTGAGCGTAATATTTGTGCCATCAATTGTCATCGAACCGTTAGTTGTCGCAACAGCTGCACTACCTGCAGTACCAGCGGAATCGGCGAAACCAGCAGTGATCGCATTCGCGTCAGCATTCAAGATTTGCAAAGCGGTGGTTGAACCTGTGTTACTGAAAGTAATACCAGCACCAGTGCCAGTGACAGTAAATCCAGAGCCAGCAAGTTGCGTATTGATTGCGGAAACTAAACCAGCTTCATTGGTGTAGTCAGCTGTCAATGTTACTTGGCGGGTTGTTGTACCGTCCGTGATATCAAACTGAGCTAAGTCACCACTAAAGTCAAACGATGTTGCGCCACCGTTTGTGGTCGTTCCAGTTACGGCGGCCTGCACGTTGGTACCGTCAACTTGCGCTGCACCCGCTGTACTAAAGTTGAAACCAGCAGAAATCGCTTGCAAGGAAGACGTACCATTCACGGCCGCAACCGCACCAGAGAAATTGAAAGTCGTCGCAGTAAAGCCTACGTTACCAGCTGTATCAGAACTTCCTAATGCACTAAAGTTGAAGGTTGTGTTCACGTCAGAGACAACACTACCATTTGTCGCCGTCGCACCAAATGTACCAGAAGTTGTCGTCGCGATTTGACCAATCGCAGTATTCCGCATGCTAGTCGATAAACCAACTGTGATTGTTTCACCAGCGTTCGCACCAACTTGGAAATTCGCCGAACCAAACGTACCATCAAGAATTTTTTGGCCGTTGAACGAAGATTGCGAAGCAGTACGATCAATTTCAGAGAGACGTTGTTGAACTTCGAGATTGATCGCAGCGCGATCTGATGCAGAGTTAGTGGAGTTAGCTGCTTGAACAGAAAGTTCACGGACACGTTGTAAGTTGTTCGTAATTTCAGCGAGAGCGGACTCACCTGTTTGCGCCAAAGAGATACCGTCATTTGCATTACGAACCGCTTGGTTCAAACCATTGATCTGTGTTGTAAAACGACTTGCAATCGCCAAACCAGCAGCGTCATCTTTTGCGCTGTTAATACGCAAACCAGAGGACAAACGTTGCAACGCGGTTGTAAGACCCATTTTTGAACTGTCGAGATTGCGTTGAGCATTTAACGACGCGATATTACTATTAATGATACTGGACATTTTGATTCTCCTTTAGGATGCTAATTTCATCAAGCTCAAGTGCGATCAACTTTAATTCGTTCTTTGTTTCTCAAACAAACCACTGTTGCTCTATTTATCGGACAAGGCTGGAAAAAGTTGAATTGACATCGTGTTCTTCTTTTTCATTTTCTGCTCGCTCTTGTGCCGCGCAATCCTTCTACGGAATATCAAAAAATTTCTTTAGAGAAAAGTACGTAAAAAATTATTTTTTTGCTTTTTCTCATTTTTATCAACAAAAAACCTCAAGGATTTAAAAAACCATCCGTTAAGCTTGCCCGCAGAAAAAAAATGACCCAATTTCATTACATTAAAAACATCAAAGTTCTTTTCACTCATCAAAGCTATTTGGCGAAAAAGAACTATGAAATGATCTCGGAATACAATCTTGTCATCTAATAACAGCGAAACAGATACAAAAAAGACATATCGACTCATCGAAATACGCTATTCTGCCGTTACACATATAAAGCAAACAGGTGAGTTAAAAGTGATGCAGGTCGCAATTTGACTTCTTCTCTTCAATCTTACTTGTCAGTTCCATCAACCGAGGAATCCGCCACCTAACCTCAACTAGAGTATTTCGCTTCGGAGCAAAGAATGTCAGAGATATTTCCACGCTTGGATCCAAGGCTTTCCATCACTACAGGCGTGGAGGCACCAACTTCGGTCAAACTCGTCGAGCTAATCAAACAAGATACGATCCTACGATTAAGTCAAGTTGGCTTAGGCAATCATGCGCAAGCAGAAGTCGTCGCGAAACTCGACGACGGTAGTTACATCGCCAAAGTGGCCGGTGTTCCCTTACACCTTGATCTGCCGAAACAAACCAATGTTGGTGACAGACTTTCGTTACGCTTAACGGCATTAAGTCCTAAAGTTAGCTTCTTACTCGACATGGCAAATCCGCTCAATCCTGGTGGCACCGCAGCTATAAAAGAAGGCATTTCAAGCCGTGAAATTTCCTTACTACCGCCGCTACTCAATCACCCCTCAATGGAAATTGATCACCAGCAGTCAACTTTGAATATACCCGTTACGCAACACGCGGCCGTCGGCACTGCCTATCCAAAGAACCAACGTTTGCTGAATCAATACGCCCAAACCAACCTAACCGAACCGAGCACGCAAACAGAACTGAGCCCCGCAGGGCAATTAATTAGCGACTTACTAAGCGAAACAAATCAGGTGAGCGACCGAGCAATACGTATTTTAGATAACCGCCCTATGATCGCCAATGTCGCAATTGGACAATTGAAAGAGCTCTTGGCCCCCATGCTTGAGGATCAATTGAAACATGCTGTTCTTAAAAGTGGTTTATTCTACGAGTCCCATCTTGTCGAGTTCCTTCAAGGCCATCGAAGCCGAGACGAAATTCTACGAGAACCACAAGCAAAACTCACCACGCCCAATCAGGATGGCACCGACTCAGTGCTAGTCGACCAATCCGAATCGAAACATCCTGCCTTAGTCGAATTGGTAAGACACCAGCTTGATACACTTGATCAAGGCAAGTTTCAATTGGCCGGTATGCTCAATCCACAGATTCCTTTTCAATGGACAATTCACGAGAAAACCCAAGACCAACGAGAATGGCAAGAGGATCAAGAGCACACTCCCCCCACCAGCATTCACCAAAGTCATCTCAAACTTAATTTGCCGCATCTCGGTGAAGTTGCAATCGCAATTCATTTAAGAGGCAATCAAGTGCAATTAAATATTCACGCAACAAGCAACGATGCGATCTCGACCCTCAACACACACTCGGGTAGCTTGAAATCAGCACTTGAACTCAGCGGGACCGAACTAGTCGCCTACAAGGTAAGTACTCATGACTAAATCAGAACAGCCAATACGCAGCGCTGTCGCGCTAAGTTATAGTGACGATGCTCCAGCGCCGAAAGTCGTCGCGAAAGGCCGCGGGATGGTGGCAGAAGAAATCATCAAGCGTGCCAATGAGCACGGTGTTTATGTTCACCAATCAAAAGAACTGGTGACATTGTTGATGAAGCTTGATTTAGACGATGCCATTCCACCAGCCTTATACCGAGTGGTTGCAGAACTACTCGCTTGGCTATACCATATTGAATCGGGACTATCGGCTTCATCTGTTCCGCCCTTACCTCCATTAAAATAATCATAAGATAAAACGCACTATGCAAGCGAACTTCCCGTCATTAGGAACCGAAAATCAAAGCCCATACCAAGTTGAATCTAGACGAGAAATTATTGCTCTGCTACGTGGTTTCAAAGAAAAAAATCAATTAATCAGTATGCTGATTAATAACGGCTCCGAGGCTTTCATTACATCGGTTTTAGAAGTCGATGACACCAATAATGTGGTGACACTTGATAGCGCACCAGGTGCTGAAGCAAATCAACGCATCGTCGAAGCTTCACAGGTATTCTTCGATGGATTGCTCGATAAAATCAGTATTCAATTTTCGTCATCAAAATTACAACGTACAATTTTTGAAAATCGTCCGGCATTACAAATGCCAATGCCTAGCACTTTAATTCGTCTGCAACGACGGGAAAATTATCGCATCAACACGCCGTTATCAACGCCGATTAAATGTCTTATTCCTATCGAAGTCGAAGAGGTCCAAAGAATTTATAAATTTTCGTTGGTAGATATCAGTTGCGGCGGAATCGCCTTGTTGGATGAGCAGCGCATGCTCGATATTACAACCGGCACGCGCTACACCGATTGTCAGATTGATCTGCCTCAAATCGGGCTAATTGAATTAAATATTGAGATTCGTAATTCACAAGATTTAACGCTTTTAAATGGTCGAACGACACGTCGTGTTGGGTGCGCATTCCTCAATCTTTCAAGCCGAACTTTAGCAACAGTACAACGCTACATCATGAAATTAGAACGCGAACGCAACGCGAAAATGACTGGCATTGTCTAAATTTGCATGTTCATGATGTCGTGGTAGGCACTCACGAGCTTATTACGCACTTGAACAGTAGTTTGAAAAGAAATACTGGCTTTTTGCATGGAGATCATCATGTCAGATAAACTGACACTGTCATCGCCCATCGCAAATTTCTGTCCCATATGCTGAGAACTTGCTTGTGCTGCATTCACTTGATCAAGTGAATTTTTTAGTGCATCAGCAAAATCTAATTTAGGCGTTGCGGTGCTTGCCGTGGCCGATAATTCTCCAACACCGCCCTCCATCTTTGCGGCTGCCGCTTTTAGTTGCGCGACCATCGCGTCAATACGACTTTTATCAATCCCTCCGATATTCATGTCCAATCTCCACTTATTTCCGATGACAGAAGCATATCATCGAGAGAATTTGCCTTAATTTGAATAAGACGGGTGAAACCTGTCTTTTTCTTCCATTCAAATAAATAAAACTATCGCACAATTCGTATTAAGGAAAAAACCTTCAAATCGGATCAGAACGCTACCGCGCTTTTTTTCGCTTTTGACTAGACCTATCAATCAGGAGCAGTAAATATGGCAACCGCAAATGAGGCAACACTAACGCCTCCGCCACCCGGGCTTTTTGGAATTCCACAAACGCCAGGCGTTCGTACGATCGTCCTGTCAATCGGTGCAGCCATTACAATCGCAATCATGGTCGGCGTTTGGATGTGGAGCCAAGCACCAGATTATCGAGTGTTATTCTCAAATTTCAACGATCGGGATGGCGGCGCAATCGTTGCAGCACTCCAGCAAATGAATGTGCCATATAAGTACTCTGAAGGCGGCAACGCCATTCTGGTTCCTTCTAATCAAGTGCACGATGCCCGCCTCAAATTAGCATCGCAAGGTTTGCCAAAAGGTGGCAATGTTGGTTTTGAATTAATGGAAAATCAAAAGCTTGGAATCTCTCAGTTTCTCGAGCAAGTCAATTTTCAACGCGCGCTTGAAGGAGAACTGGCGCGGTCTATTCAATCTGTCTCTGCCGTGCAAACAGCACGCGTGCATTTAGCCATCCCTAAAGCATCGGTATTTGTTCGTGAACAGCAAAAACCAACGGCCTCCGTTATCCTTAATTTGTATCCAAGTCGTGTCCTTGATCAGCAGCAAGTCAGTGCAATTTTGCACTTGGTCGCAAGCAGCATTCCCGAGCTATCCGCAAAAAATGTCACGATTGTGGATCAAAATGGCAATTTACTATCTGATCCTAGCAAACAAGTTGCAAACAATAATCTCGACCCTTCACAACTGAAGTATGTTCAAGAATTCCAACAAAGTATCGTAAAAAAAGTCGAATCAATTATTTCCCCGATTGTTGGAATTCAAAATGTCCGTGCTGAAGCCACAGCAGATATCGATTTTTCTCGTAGCGAACAAGCGGCCGAAACTTACCGCCCTAACTCTCCTCCTGAGGCCAGCACTATTCGCAGTCAACAAAGCAGTGAAACTTATGGAAAGCCTGCTGTCGCGTCTGGTGTTCCGGGTGCTTTAAGCAATCAACCACCTGTACCTGCAACAGCACCGATCACAGGTGCACCAGCGGTGAACGCCCAAGCGAATGCCGCGTCAGCAACTGGTTTGACACAGAAAGATTCAACCGTCAATTTTGAAGTTGATAAAACGATACGCTATACCCAACAAGCGATGGGTGGGCTGAAACGCCTTTCTGTCGCGGTTGTAGTCAACTACAAAACGGAAATTGATAAATCGGGCAAATCGATTACTCGTGCACTAACGGAACTAGAGAAAACGCAAATTACTGATTTAGCGCGTGAAGCGATGGGCTTTAGCAAGGAGCGTGGCGACACCTTAAATGTTGTGAATAGTCCATTTGCAACACCAGAAAAAGTTCCTGCAGAGGACATCCCACTTTGGAAACAAACCGATGTGATTCAAACAGCCAAAGAACTGGGAAAATATCTGATTGGTGCATTACTATTACTCTATCTCTTCTTTGGCTACTTAAAACCGACTTTGAACAAACTGACCGGGAAAGACAAAGAGTCGCTGAAAAAAGAGAAAGAACGCGAACGTGAAGAAGCAGAGGAAGAAGCACGTCAAGAAGCAGAGGAGGAAGAAGCGGCAATCGTCAGCTTGAATTCCGAAGCGGAGGCACAAACTAAAAAGCAACTTTCGAGTTACGAGATTAATATGGATATGGCAAGACAACTAGCGTCTAGTGATCCAAAAATCGTCGCAAACGTAATTAAAACTTGGGTGAGCAATGAGTGAAGACGGCATACAAAAAGCGGCAACATTAATGCTTGCGCTTGGTGAAGATGCGGCCGCAGAGGTAATGAAACACCTTGGTCCGCGCGAAGTACAAAAAATCGGCGCGGCAATGGCGAGCATTGGCGCTATCCCGCACGAAACAATCGCGAAAGTCTTGGAAGATTTCAAGTCCGAAGCAGATTTAAGTTCCTCGGTTGGTCTCGATTCGGACGAGTACATTCGTAATGTTTTGACCAAAGCGCTCGGTGATGACAAAGCCTCTTCCCTGCTTAACCGCATCCTAGGTGGCAAAGATGCCAGTGGTATTGAGAGTCTCAAATGGATGGATTCTGCTTCGGTCGCGGAATTAATCAAGAATGAACATCCACAAATTATTGCCACCATCCTTGTGCATTTAGAAAGTGACCAAGCGAGCGAAATATTAAATCATTTTAGTGAGCGTTTGCGAAACGATGCTGTACTACGAATTGCCACACTAGATGGGATTCAGCCAACCGCTTTGCGCGAATTGAACGACGTTTTGACGAAACTGCTGACTGGCAATGAAAGTCTGAAAAAGAAATCGATCGGTGGTGTTCGTGCTGCTGCTGAAATTCTGAATTTCATGAGCGGTGAAAATGAAGCCTCGATCATGGAAAATTTACGGAAATACGATGGTGACATGGCTGAGAAAATCATGGATGAGATGTTCGTCTTTGATAACATTCTCGAAATTGATGATCGCGGTATTCAATTGTTACTGCGAGAAGTACAGTCAGATTCGCTGATCATTGCACTCAAAGGTGCGAATGCGGATATGCGTGAGAAAATATTCAAAAATATGTCGCAACGTGCTGCCGAAATGATGCGTGAGGATTTGGAATCCAAAGGCCCCGTCCGTCTATCAGAAGTGGAAGCACAACAAAAACAAATCCTGCTGATCGTGCGCCGACTCGCAGATGAAGGTCAAATCATGTTGGGTGCAAAAGGCGAGGATGCCTATGTCTAGTGCACTACCGAAAGGTCAGCAAACTGCTTATCAACGTTGGGAGATGATGTCCTTTGGCGATGCTCGTCCAGCGCAGGTAGAGCGCGAACAGCAGGTTGCAAAAGTAACGATGGCTGAGATTGCCGCGATTAAAGAACAAGCACGCAATGAAGCCTATACTGCGGCCTATAAAGAAGCATACGCGCTCGGGTATCAAGAGGGGCAGCAAGCCGGCTCTGCAGAAATGCAAGCTCAGTCCATCAAACTGCTGGGGGACCTTGAAACCCTCAAAGCGAATTTCAAATCACAGCTTGAACGTGCACATGATGACATTGGCGAGGACTTAATTGAATTGGCAACCGATCTAGCTAGCGCAATGACCAAACACCAATTTGAGCACCACACCGAAGCCATTATGGAGATTGTCAAAGAGGCGATTGATCTCCTCCCTGCGATCCACCAACCAGCGCAAATCTTCTTCAACCCGGCCGACTTAAATCTAATCAAAGAACTGATGGGAAATGCACTAGAAAAAGATGGTTGGCGTCTAATGCAAGATGGCCACATGACACGCGGCGGCTGTCGCATTGAGACAGCACAGAACCTCATCGATGCGACATATGAAACCCGCTGGGCTCGCCTCAGTGAAGCCTTGTTAAACGCGCGCAGTCGTAACATTAACGAAACATCATGACTGAAATTTTTTCCCCGCAACGTTGGAAAGAACAATTTGCTGCGAGCACAAAATCCATTGCTCACATCAAAAGTGAAAACATTTCAGGGCGAATTGTCAAAGTGACCGGCCTAGTAATGGAAGCTGTAGGGATTAAATTACCTGTTGGTAGTGCCTGCATTATCCATTTGCAGACTGGGGTAAAAATTGAAGCAGAAGTCGTTGGTTTTGATGGTGATCGACTATTTCTGATGCCGCAAAGTGATTTGGATGGCGTGACGCCTGGCGCCCCCGTATTTCCCGTCAACTCAATTGAACCATCCGGAAGCGACACCCCGCACCGTAGAAATGCTGACAGAACCAAACATTTACCAGTAGGAGAAGAACTTTTAGGACGCGTTTTGGACGCAAACGGACGCCCTTTAGATGCGCTCGGTCCACTGGTATGCCGAGCCACCGCCCCACTCGGCGCAAGGATTTATAACCCTCTATCGCGAGCACCGATTAAAGAAAAACTCGACGTTGGAGTTCGCGCAATTAATAGTATGCTAACAGTAGGACGTGGTCAGCGACTTGGCTTGTTCGCTGGTTCTGGTGTGGGTAAAAGTGTCTTACTTGGCATGATGGCGCGCTACACAACAGCTGACGTGATTGTGGTTGGGTTAATAGGTGAACGAGGACGCGAAGTAAAAGAATTCATCGAAGAAATCTTGGGGGAAGAAGGATTAGCACGATCTGTCGTGGTCGCAGCGCCTGCCGATGCGCCGCCATTGATGCGCATGCAGGGTGCGGCATACACGACAACGATCGCCGAGTATTTTCGAGATCAAGATAAGAACGTCCTATTGATCATGGACTCGTTGACACGCTACGCTATGGCACAACGTGAAATTGCTTTGGCTATCGGCGAACCTCCAGCAACCAAGGGATATCCTCCTTCTGTTTTTGCTAAATTGCCTATTCTGGTTGAGCGCGCTGGGAATGGACGCGAAGGCGGTGGCTCTATCACCGCGTTTTATACCGTACTGACTGAAGGAGACGACCAACAAGACCCCATTGCAGATTCAGCACGGGCGATTCTTGACGGTCATATCGTGTTAAATCGAACTTTGGCGGAAAGCGGACATTACCCAGCAATTGACATCGAACAATCAATTAGCCGTGCTATGCACGGCATTACCTCGCCAGAACATCAAAAATTGTCGCGCAAGTTAAAACAACTATACTCACGATACGAACGAAGTCGCGACCTTATCAATGTCGGAGCCTATTCAGCGGGTTCTGACCCAGTATTGGATGAGGCGATTCGCAAATATCCTCAAATTCAATCGTTCTTGCAACAAGATATCACTGAAAAATCCTCCATATCGCAGAGCTTAGAGGGACTTTCCGCTCTATTCAACGCTTAGAAAAATGCTTTGCTCGATAAAATAAGAAAAGCGAAAGAAAAGCATGGCGAGTTCCGGATTACAGACTTTGATTGAATTAGCAGAGAATGCGGTCGATACCGCGGCGAAAAATCTCGGACGGTCGATTAAAGCGCGTGACGATGCAAATGAACAATTAAATTTGTTAGAACAGTATCGAACTGACTATGAGGCAAAATTTCAATCACATGCCCAGCGCGGCTTAAATGTCACGCAATTTACCAATTATCAAGGATTTATTGGGAAACTCGACCTAGCAATTGAAGGACAAAAGAAACTCGTGATGGATGCGGAATACCGGATTGATATTGCGAAACGAGCTTGGCAGGAATGTGAGAAAAAACGTTTGTCGTATAAAACTTTAATTGACCGTAACGCACAAGTTGAACTTAAAAAAGAAATGAAGCGAGATCAGAAACAAACTGACGAGCGAGCAACACGAAAATTGTTTTACAAGAAATAAACATGCGGTACTACCTACTGTAGAGAGACTAAGTTCTTCTACAACGCAACACATACAGTTGACTAATTGAAGGTGACAAAATGCCTAATTCGCATACGATTACGCCGATACTACCAATCATCGCTGCGGCGAAAACGACTCCGACTTCCCCCGAATTAAGGAGCGGAAATTCCTTCAATCAAGTTCTCAAAAACGAATACGCCAACAAAGCGAAAAAAAGTGGGAATGAGTCACCTAAGAGTCCGACACCGGCACAGACTAAAGTAAACGCGTCAACGTCTCCGACCACGAATAAAATTAGCACAGAAACCAGCAATTCGGATAATCGAGACTCAATTCAGCAAGATGACCAGGAAAAAGACGAAACGGTGTCGGTCAATCTCGCTGACCCCGCGACATTACTGTCATTGGTCAATCGGCTAACGATCGTTGCACGAAATGATGCAAGCCCCATTGACGAAAATAGTGGCAAAGAACCCGACCTCATAGCATCGGATAGCTTGGTAGGCGATGCCAGTATGGGCCTGCCCGTCACCTCAACTGATGACAATGTGACGACAACAGCAAATGCGGATGTGCAAGATAGCGAAATGACGTTTTCCAGCTTTATGGAAAAACTTCCCAAAAATATTGATCCTGCCGGCTACCGAAATCAAATTGACACTAGTAAATCCGAATTGACCGAGACCAATCCGAGTTCGGAAAAAAGTACTTTGACCAGTTTGGTCGCTCAAGATCTGTTAAGCTCGCCGGCGCCGATGACCTCGGAATTAAAATCTTTGTTGTCCAATCAAAGTTTAACGAATCAAGCAACAGTAGACATCGATGAGAGAGTAGCACCCGACGATATCGAACTACCACTCAAACTCTCGCCCCAAACGGACAACACGCTCACTGACACGGAAAATGTGCGCATAGAGCCCTCACAAAACAAGGGTGTCGATATTACGCCACAAGATAGCTTCCGTAACCAATTGAATGCCAAATTCGAACAAGAACACCTTGCAGAGGCGAATACCCAAAGAATAAATTCGAATGAAACGTTCAATGTCTCGACACAAAACCGAGCGGAAGCCATGGTGCCAGCGCCAAGTTTGCAGTCCAATATAGAAACACTCAGCAGCTTACCCAGCACTGAACATATCGGGCCGCGAGTAGGAAGCAAAGCGTGGGATCAAGCTATTGGACAAAAGATTGTTTGGATGGTTGCAGGCGGTGAACAAAGCGCACAATTAAGTTTAAATCCACCTGATCTTGGTCCACTTCAGGTTGTGTTAAGCATCAGCGATAACTTTGTTGACGCAAGTTTTGTCTCTTCGCATTTAGACGTAAGAGAGGCAATCGAATCGGCCGTCCCAAAACTGCGGGAAATGATGGACAATGCGGGCATTTCTTTATCCGGTTTTTCAGTCAGCGCAGAATCACCTCAGTCTGGTCAGGGATTTCAATCTGACAGTTCGCAACGTACGCAATTTCAATCAAGCCAACGCGCCGACAATGCAAGTGAAATTGAAATGCCTATAACAACTCCAGCTCGGGCGACAGGCAGAGAACTCGGTTTGGTTGATACTTTCGTGTGAAATTTTCGTACGAATAGGTAAAATGTTGTCAATGCGTGATGAAAATCCATGATTTTTATCACGCGTTTCGTATTCGGGTCATGGTGCTCAAAAACGATACTATAATTAACCGCGAGCAAAATTCCTTTGTATTTGCTTACGATCTTCGCTTTGTTTAAATTAAATCATCGCGAGACGTACGAATCGAAGAAAGAATAGTCGTTAAGTTTGTCTTATAAATTGAGAGCTAAGCAACAAAAACCACTCTTTTTCTAAGATAGAAACGATACAAAGTACGCGATAATTTCTTCAATCGAACCAACATTTCAATATCGGCGAGAACTCAATATGTCAAAAGCACCCGCAAAACCAGCTGATTCAGAAGCCGCACCAGCTGGAAAATCAAAAAAGAAACTCATCGTCATTGGCGCAGCAGCCGTTCTTCTGCTTGGTGGCATCGGTGGTGGTGCAATGTATTTTATGAAAAAAAAGCCTGCTGCCAAAGAACACAAAGAAGAACCAGCCAAGGCACCAGTTTTCTTGCCTTTAGAACCTTTCGTAGTCAACTTGCAGTCCGAATTTGGTGAAAAATATTTGCAAGTACAAATGACATTACAGGTGCGTGATGATGCAACGGTCAATCTCATTAAAGCAAACCTGCCACAAGTGAAAAGCCGCTTGATTATGCTGTTGTCCAGTAAGAATGCAGAAGAACTACTCACCCCTGAAGGCAAAGACTTATTAATTCAAGAAATTACCCAACAGATCAGTTTGCCCTTTGTACCAAAAGGTGAGCCACAAGATGTCAGTGGCGTTTTCTTCACTTCTTTTGTAGTTCAATAAAATATCGTGTCTGATAATTTTTTATCACAGGAAGAAGTTGACGCCCTACTAAAGGGCGTCACTGGCGATCAAGACGACTCAGAGTCGCTTGAAGATACCTCAGGCGTCCGCCCCTATAATCTGGCGACTCAAGAACGCATCGTTCGTGGTCGGATGCCGACCTTGGAAATTATCAACGAGCGATTTGCTCGGCTATTGCGTATTGGTTTATTTAACTTTCTTCGTCGCAGCGCAGAAGTCTCTGTCGGTACGGTAAAAGTCTCTAAATATAGTGAATTTATTCGTAATCTAGTCGTCCCGACCAATCTCAATCTGACACATATGAAGCCGCTTCGTGGCACCTCTCTGATCGTGTTAGATCCTGGTTTAGTTTTTCTTTTGGTAGACAATTTATTTGGTGGCGATGGCCGCTTCCATACCCGCGTCGAAGGGCGTGATTTTACGCAAACCGAACAACGAATTATTCAAAGAATTTTAGAGATCATTTATGAAACCTATGCCAAGTCATGGGAACCGGTCTATCCAATTCAATTCGAATATATTCGTTCAGAAATGAACACCCAATTTGCAAATATTGCGACACCAAACGAGGTCGTTGTCTCGACAACATTCACGATCGAGTTAGGCCCAGTGAGCGGCGAAATGCACATGTGCATGCCGTATTCGATGATAGAACCAATTCGTGATTTGTTAACCAGTAGTTTGCAAGGTGAAACACTCGAAATTGACAAACGCTGGGTTCGCCTCATGACCCAACAAATTCAAATTGCGGAAGTTGAAATCGTTGCAGATTTAGGAACAACAAAAGTTAGTCTGGGCGACATTTTGAACATGAAGGTGGGAGACATTATTCCTTTGTCCGTACCAGAAATCGTGTCAGCTAAAGTCGATGGTACGCCAGTGATGGAATGCAAATACGGCGTATTCAACGGACAGTATGCCTTGCGTGTCGAAAAAATGCTCGGTTCCAGTGTCAATGAAATAGCGCATGAGTCGCTGCAGGGAGAAAATAATGGATGAAAATGACAATCCAATCAGCGAAGATGATTGGGGCGCGGCGATTGCCGAACAAGAAAAAGCAGATGCAGAAGCAGCCGCTCGCGCGGCAAGTGGCGCAAATGTTCAATCTGGTGCGGGTTTATTCCAAGAATTCGGCAAGGGTCCGCAAACCCAGACCCACAACGACATTGATTTCATTCTCGATATTCCCGTTCAACTCACAGTTGAATTAGGACGTACCAAAATCGCGATCAAAAACCTACTGCAATTGGCTCAAGGTTCCGTGGTTGAATTGGATGGCCTCGCTGGTGAACCGATGGATGTTTTGGTAAATGGTTGCTTAATCGCCCAAGGTGAAGTGGTGGTGGTCAATGATAAGTTTGGTATTCGATTGACCGATATTGTTACACCGGCAGAGCGCATCAGAAAGCTTAATAAATAATGATAGCCCGAAGCACACCGCTTGCTTTGCATGCCTCTTTCGCCATCATCATGTTGGGTATTGTAGATTTCGCCTATGCACAATCAGGTGCGGTCGCTGCCAGCACGGGTCTATTACAGATATTTTTGGCGCTCGCTGTCGTGATTGGCATTATGTTGTTGCTCGCTTGGATCGTTAAACGTGTTGGTCCAATCGGTAACAATCAGCAACTCCCCGTTAAAATCATCGGTGGAACCACCGTTGGTAATCGAGAGCGTGTGATGGTAATCGAAGTTGCCGACCAATGGTTGGTGATCGGTGTGACGTCTCAACAAATCAATGTTTTATCAACGATGCCGAAGCAAGACATTCCGGCAAACAGTCACCCAACAACAAATGTATCGGTTCCGTTCGCCGATTGGCTTAAGAAAACGATCGACAAGGGCGCATCGCCTAATCCTTAAATCTGCGATTTTGCGGATGCTGTTTATGAAAAAAAATCTGTTTACATTTTTCGGCGCAATTTTTTCTTCGGATGGACTCAAGCGCCACCGTATAGCATTGCCCTCCTTGTTGGCCATGCTATTTTTTTGTCTGTCGACAACAGACTATGCAATTGCCCAAAGCGCAGGATTGCCAGCTATCACTAGCGCACCAGCCGCAGGCGGTGGTCAGAATTACTCGCTAAGCATACAAACGCTGCTTTTCCTCACTTCGTTGGCGTTTATCCCAGCGGCGCTGTTAATGATGACCAGCTTTACACGGATCATCATCGTTTTATCATTATTGCGACAGGCGCTTGGGACGCAATCTGCCCCGCCCAATCAGGTGTTGATCGGGCTTTCTCTCTTTCTTACGCTATTTGTAATGGGTCCTGCATTTGATAAGATTTATGAAGACGCTTATCTGCCATTTTCTGAAAATAAAATCACGATGCAAAAAGCAATGGAGAAAGGTGTCGAACCGCTAAAAGGATTTATGCTGAAGCAAACTCGCGAGTCCGACATTGCGCTGTACGTCAAGCTCTCCAACACGCCGGCATTACAAGGACCAGAAGATATTCCATTGCGCGTTTTGATCCCCGCGTTTATTACCAGTGAATTGAAGACGGCCTTTCAAATTAGTTTTGCGATTTTTATTCCTTTCTTAATTATTGATATGGTCGTCGCAAGCGTTCTAATGGCGATGGGTATGATGATGGTCTCCCCTTCCATCGTTTCATTGCCATTTAAATTGATGTTGTTCGTGTTGGTAGACGGTTGGCAGTTGTTGATCGGCTCACTTGCTCGAAGTTTTTACTAAAGGAAAAACCATGACACCAGATAGCGTAATGACGATGGGTCGTCATGCAATGGAAATTACTCTAATGATTTCCGCCCCCCTATTGCTAGTAGCGCTAGGGGTTGGGCTGATTGTCAGTATTTTTCAGGCCGCCACCCAAATTAATGAAGCGACGCTTTCGTTTATTCCCAAGTTAGTCGGGATATTTATTACGCTCGTTGTTGCAGGCCCATGGATGTTAAGCGTCCTCGGGGACTACATGCGCGAAGTATTTACAGGTATTGCCATGGTTTCTGGCTAATTATATTGGTATGGTCTCTATCAACAGCAATGATCTAATTGCATTAATTGCCGCATTTGTGTGGCCATTCACTCGCATTTTAGGATTCATTGCCATTGCGCCTCCATTTGGAAACAACGGCGTACCAGTCAGAGTGAAGATCGCGCTAGGCTTTTTTCTCGCAATGATCGTTGCGCCGAGTATCCCTGCAATCGATCATGTCGATTTAGTTTCGATTACAGGGATTGCTGTTATCTTGCAACAACTGATCATTGGGGTTGCAATGGGTTTCATCGTTCGCGTTACTTTTGCTGGTGTCGAGATGGCGGGCGAGATGATAGGCTTAACAATGGGTTTAGGTTTCGCGACATTTTATGACCCACAAACACGCGGTCGATCCTCTGCGATCGCACAATTTTTAGTCATTATTACGACTTTGATCTTCTTGAGCTTAAACGTTCATCTTGCGATGTTTGAAGCATTAATCACGAGTTTCAAAAGCATTCCTATTTCTACCTCATTGCACATGGGATTTAGCCCTCAGCGTTTGGCTATTTGGGGCGAAGAGATTTTTAAGATCGGCATGTTATTGTCGATGCCGATCGTGGCTGCCTTGTTGATTACCAATATCGCTCTCGGGATTTTGACCCGCGCAGCGCCACAACTGAACTTATTCGGAATCGGGTTTCCTATCACGATCACGGTCGGCTTTTTGATGTTAATGTTGATCCTTCCCTATTTGTTACTGCCGTTGGAAAATATGTTCCAACATGGACTCAACACAATCCATTCGTTAGGAAGCGCGCCTCCAACAATTCCTATGAAGAGACCCTAATTCCATACAGGTACTTATGTTTCAAGGTATTGCATCCGAAAGCAACAATGCTATGGTCACTCAGGAAGAGCTATTTCAACTTGAACAAATCCGAGCATTCGAACTCGAAATGAAGCGGAAATTACCCATCGGTGCTTTGATGCAAGCAGCGGGCAAGGCCGCGGTCGATTTAATTCTAGACTTGCTGGGTAGCAAGACCGGAAATGTCCTAATACTTGTCGGCGCCGGGGACAATGGGGGTGACGCTTTCGAAGTCGCAGCCGAATTAGCCAGCAAAGAATTCATCGTCGATATCATCATGATGGGACAAGTGGAAAATTATTCCGCTGAAGCGCAGATGAGTCTGCATAAAGTGAAGAACTTTGATCAATCCAAGATAAGGTGGATCTCGCTCGCAAGGTTTGAGCAGTCCGATTTACACAATTGGGCGATCATTGTTGATGGTTTATTTGGAATAGGACTCAATCGCCCTATTGATGGCAAAGTTGCTGCTCTAATCAATTCGATCAATTTAAAAAATACCCCTCCTTTGGTCCCCGTCCTAGCCTTAGATGTCCCGAGTGGATTAAATGCTGATACGGGTCAACTATTTGGAGACCATAGCCCAGCTATTCGGGCTAGTCACACGATAAGCTTTATCGCGAACAAGCCAGGCCTTTACACAGGCAAAGGAAAAGATTACGCAGGCCAAGTTCATCTTGCAAATTTAGGCTTACGGCTGGATGTACCCTGCGTTCCAAGCGCAATACTATTGACACCATCGATGATGAGGAATTATTTGCCTACGCGCTTGCAGGATAGTCACAAAGGAAGCTTTGGCGAGGTCTTAGTTATTGGCGGAGCGGAGGGCATGCAAGGTGCGGCGATTCTATCTGGGCGCTCAGCATTATTCGGTGGTGCGGGGAAGATTTTTATTGGATTCTGTGGCGCAGTGCCGTTATTTGATTCCTTGCATCCCGAACTCATGTGTCGCGACGCCGAACGCATTCCAGAGTCGGTATCGGTGCAAGTTGTCGGCCCAGGCTTAGGAAAAAGTGAAAAAGCACTGCGTTTAATTGAACGTTCCTTGACCGATTGCAAAAAACTCGTCATCGATGCAGATGGGCTCAATTTAATCGCAGACTCCACCTCGCTTCAAGCTTATTTGCGTGATCGCCAAACCAATCATCTTGATACGATCATTACCCCTCATCCCTTGGAGGCAGCACGTTTACTCAACACAACGGCAGCCACCATACAAAGTAATCGCATGCAAGCAGCACAAGCATTGGCCGAACAATTTAACGCCACGGTGATTCTCAAAGGAGCAGGTACAGTAATCGCAGATTCAAAGAAACTTTGGATTAACAATACGGGAAATCCAGCCTTGTCTACGGCTGGCACTGGCGACGTCTTAGCTGGACTATGTGGCGCACTTTTGGCGCAAGGACTATCAAGTTCACAAGCAGCTTGTTTAGCCGTATTTACGCATGGCTTAGCAGCAGATACATATGTTGAAGAAGGCATGGGTCCAATTGGCCTGTGCGCCAGCGAACTACCCACACAAATTCGTCAGATTCTAAATCAACTACAACGCTAGGACGACATACGCCCTGTCTGACATGCCGATCAAGTTAAAGACGTTTAATGGTTAAATAAAAAACAACGCAAACTCAGAATTCAATTTACAATTCTTGCTCTTGAGATCCACTTTTCGTCAAATGAAAATTTTATTCGTACACCAAAATTTCCCTGCACAATTCAAGCATCTTGCGCCAGCACTCGCCCGAGATACAAATAACGAAATAAAAGCAATTTGTTTGACCCCACAACTTGGGAAGGTTTGGAACGGTGTTTCTATCCACAAATACGCAACCCGCCGTGTCAATTCAAGAGATATTCATCCTTGGTTGATCTCGACGGAGAGCAAGATCATTCGTGCTGAGGCAGTCATGTATTGTGCACGGGAATTAGCAAAACAAGGATTCCACCCTGATCTAATTTTTGCCCACCCAGGCTGGGGAGAAGCCATGTTTCTCAAACTGGTTTGGCCCAATGCAAAGCTGCTCCTCTACTCCGAGTTTTACTATCACAGCAAAGGTTTTGATACTGGGTTTGATCCTGAATTTCCTCTTGCCGGTATTGGATCTGAGTGTTCGATCGAACTTAAAAATATGCACAATCTGTTTCAAATGCAGAACGCGGATGCTGCCCTTAGCCCGACACATTGGCAAGCAAGTAGCTTTCCATCTTGGTTTCAAACAAAGCTACGGGTTATTCATGATGGAATTGATACTGATTTAGTTAGACCCGATGAGCAAATCAGTTTTCAAGTCAATTCCGCGCTAACTGTAACAAAAAAGGATGAAATCATTACTTTCATCAATCGAAATTTTGAACCTTACCGCGGCTACCATATCTTTATGCGAGCGCTTCCCGCACTGTTAAAGGCACGCCCCAACGCGCAAGTCCTGTTGGTCGGTGGAGAGAGTGTGAGCTACGGGGAAAGCGCCCCCAAAGGTCAAAATTGGAAAACTATTTTTTTTGATGAAATTAAACCGCAGCTTAGTCAACAAGAAATTCAACGCATCCATTTCTTGGGCACTGTACCGTATGCAAGATATCTCGCTCTTTTGCAAGTCTCGCGCGTCCATGTCTACTTAACCTATCCATTTATTTTGTCTTGGAGTTTACTCGAAGCGATGAGTGCTGGCTGTGCTATCGTCGCCAGTAATACAGAACCTGTCAGTGAGGTTATTCAAGACGGCGTTCAGGGAAAACTAATGAATTTTTTCGACAGCGATGGATTACAAAAAACGATCTGCGATTTACTCGAAAATAAGGACGAACGCCAACGTTTAAGCACCAATGCGAGGCAACTGGTACGCGAACGCTACGACCTGAAAACTGTTTGTCTACCGGCACAATTAGCTTGGGTCAAATCACACGGGACTGCTCTCTAATTTACCAATCCATCGAAAGCAAATGTTACAACACGACGATAGGCCAATCTAGAATCGCGATGTCTGAACGAGCAATCGCTACGCAAGGTAAAATATAACCATCCTGTTTCTCGTCGAAACTTAAGCTTGGCCACTCAATTTGGTAATACACCTCACCCAATTTAGTCTTGCATAAGCAGGTCCTGCAACTGCCATTACGGCACGAGTTCGCTGGGCGGACGCCTTGTCGTAACGCTGCCAACAATATTGGTTCGCCCTCATTACAGACAAATTCCCTGTTTTGCTTAATCAACGTTACTCGAAATTCTCGCGAATTCTCGGTAGACATAGCTTACTCAAACGACTTTCTGCAGGCGCATAGCGACACTCATATCCCCCGCCAATTTCAAACGACCGCTCATGAAACCCTGAACAGGCTTCAATTCTCCATCTAAAAGGGCAACTAAATCTAGCAATGACAAAGTCACAGTGCAGATTGCCTCGCGGCTTTGATTGTCAACGATGTGGGGATTTTGCAAGGCATCGACGAACACGACCCCTTCCACTCCACAATCAAATTTCAGAGTCGCGTGCAAACTACTGTTCTGCCCCAACTTTTCACGGATTCTATTCGTACACTCGACGAGCTGACTGTTCATCCCACACACCCTTTATTTCAATACGCAAGTCAACATCCAAAAGAACTCATTACGACTTAAACGAATATCGCGGGCGACGGCAGAAAATTTCTTCTTTAAGTAGCTATCAGTGGGAAAATTCTTGATGATTTCAAGGCGACTCCCGTCAGGTGTCTCGCGAATTTGATAAGTATTACCGTCAGAATCAGTACGCGCAGTGGGAGCAGTAAAGTCCTCCACAACATTGTCATCAATCAATACCAATAATCCACCGCTGCCAATTGCTTTCTTAATGTTCGCTAGGACCATGCTATATTCATCGCGCCGTACATGCGACCATACACCTGCGGCAAAACACGCGTTGAATTGCCGATCATTCGGCAAACTTAAATTGCGCCAATCTGCTATCGCAAACTCGACTTTACCATCGGGATAATCATGATCTTGCGCGATTTCCAGCATCACTTCATTGATATCTGTCGCCAACACTGCGTTTGCTGTTTCAGCGAAATGTTGCGTCCAGTAGCCGGTACCACAGCCCAGCTCCAAGACTTCTCGCCCTGCTAAAGCGGCACTTACGTGTTCCGCTGCCGCATAGGCATCTTCTTCCAAATCAGGTTCTTGGTATTTCTCATCGTAATTTTCTGCACATAGTGCATAATAATTTGCCAAAACTTCAGTTGTCATTGTGTTCTTTCAAAACGCTTCAATCCCCTACTTCTCAGTGCTTGAATCTCAGGGTAAGTTGATCCAAATAAAATTACAGGTCGTAATTATCCTTCCCCCCCTGCATCACTTGATCAATTAGTTTTCTGTTCATGGTCGGTGACAACATTTCAATAAACGTGTACATGTAAGTTCGCAAATAAGCCCCTTGGCGCACTGCAACTCGCGACACATTCATCCCAAATAAATGCCCAACGGGAATCGCACGTAAATTGACATCACGTTCAGCATCAAAGGCCATTCCGGCGATGATGCCTACGCCCATTCCTAATTCGACATAAGTCTTAATCACATCGGCATCAATCGCTTCCAATAAAACATCGGGTTTCAACTGCCTTAGCTCAAAAGCGTGATCAATCTTGCTACGCCCAGCGAATGCCGCATCGTACGTAATAAGTGGGTAGCGTGCGATTTCTTCCAAGGTAATCGCTTTCAACTTCATTAATGGATGATCGGGAGCTACGACTACCACATGTTCCCATTGGTAGCATGGCATCGAAACAAGGCCATCGACACTGGTAATCGCTTCCGTCGCAATGGCAATATCGGCCTGATCACGCATCACCATTTCTGCGATCTGTTTCGGGCTGCCTTGCAGCAAGGACAATCGGACCTTGGGATACTTTTGCATAAAGGCTTGAACTAATTTCGGCAAAGCATATCTCGCCTGCGTATGCGTCGTTGCAATCGTAAAGCTGCCGCTGTCTTGTGCGGCAAATTCTTTACCAATGCGCTTCAGGCCATCAATTTCTTGCATAATCATTTCAACCGACTTCAGCACCGCACGACCTGGCTCGGTGAGGCCTCGAATACGTTTCCCATGGCGGGCAAAGATATCGACGCCCAATTCTTCTTCTAATTCAATAATTGCTTTCGAAACGCCAGGCTGTGAAGTAAATAGTGCCTTTGCTGCTTCGGTAAGATTGAAGTTTTGTCTGACAGCTTCACGGACAAAACGTAATTGATGGAGATTCATTCATGCATCCTTGGGTCAGAATAAAGTCATTTTACGGTACGAATTCAACGACTATTTAGTTGCAAGCATCGACATTTCTTTGCTTTTCTTTATACCACAAAGAAACACTTTATTCAGTTTATATAACTTAGACAGTATATAGGCTCAAGAATGGAATTTCTAGAAAAAAACTTCTCTCAGTTCAAATAATCATGCATCGCTATTTCTTCGCGCACTCGACCACACTCTGCTCAATAGCACCAAAAATCGTTTTCCCTTGTTTATCGAACATTTCGATCCGAATTTGATCACCGAATTTCATAAAACTGGTACTTGCCTCGCCATCTGCAATCATTTCTAAAGCGCGCTTTTCTGCAATACAACTAAATCCTTTCTTGGGATCTTTGTTCGAAACTGTACCTGATCCGATAATCGTCCCCGCACGGGCATTTCTGGTCTTACACAGATGCGTAATCAACTGGGGAAATGAAAAAACCATATCCACGCCAGCATTCGGTTGACCAACTAGAACGTCATTCCAACTAGAGCGCAATGCTAAATGAACCTTACCATCTTTCCACGCGTCCCCTAATTCATCAGGGGTTACAGCAACCGGTGAAAAACTCGATGCAGGTTTGGATTGAAAGAAACCAAAACCTTTTGCCAATTCAGCGGGAATCAAATTGCGTAAGGACACGTCATTAACCAACATCAATAAGCGAATGTGCTCCGCCGCGTGTTGTACCTTTACTCCCATTGGCACATCGCCGGTAATCACTGCGACCTCGCTTTCGAAGTCAATTCCCCATTCTTCTGAGATCAACTCAATATCATCCATCGGGCCTATAAAGTCATCACTGCCCCCTTGGTACATCAAGGGATCATGCCAAAAACTTTCAGGCATTTCTGCATTTCTTGCCTTGCGCACCAATTCAACATGGTTCACATAAGCTGAACCATCGGCCCATTGAAAGGCGCGAGGCAACGGTGCCATACAATTCTTTGGTTCGAAATCGAAACTATTGATGCCGCGACCGGCGTTTAATCTTTCATAAATTTCACGCAATTGTGGCTCAATAAAATTCCAATCATCCAACGCGTGCTGCAATGTTGGCGCAACGCCATCTGCTATCTGTGCGGTCTTCAAGTCCCGTGATACAACCGCAAGTTGGCCATCACGTGTTCCATCTTTTAACGTCGCTAATTTCATTGTTGTACCGAATCTTTATCAATTCACATAAGTTGAGGAATTCGCCATAGAATAAGGCATTCGGTGAAATTGTACCTTGATCAAGCAAAAAATTCGTGTTTTCACGACAAATTCGGCGGGAGAAAAATTTGGACAGAGAGATCATTTTAGAAACTGAACGCCTAAGACTTCGTACGATGGACGAATCCGACGCGGCTTTCTACTTACAACTCGTAAACGACCCGACATTCATCGACAATATCCGCGATAAAGGAATTCGTAATCTAGAGGACGCAAAAAAAGCGATACAGACTGGACATCAAGACGTGCAAGCGAAAATGGGATTTAGCTTGTATTTAGTTGAGCGAAAAATTGACGGTAACGCAATTGGTCTTTGCGGCTTAGTCAAACGTCCTGAATTAGAAGATATTGATATTGGCTATGCTTACCTTCCTGAATTTACTGGACAAGCTTACGCCTATGAAGCCGGTCTTGCTGTAATAGCTTACGCGAAAGACCACTTGAAACTGACGAAACTCGTCGCGATTACCTCCCCTCACAACATCGCTTCAGAAAAGCTTCTGCTCAAAATGGGACTTCATTTCGTACAGACGATCGCATGGAATGAGGGCAAAGAAGTCAAATTTTTTCAAATTCAATTTTGATCGATCAAGACACTGAAATTCAAAAAAAACGGGCATCAAATGTGCCCGTTTTTTGCCTTGGATAACTACCAAAAACTCTATAAAAAACGATCAAGAATTTTACGGCTCTGTTTATCAATTTCGTACATGTTGCGTATTAAAAAATGAATGCCATGATTATCGGAAATCAGTAAAGACTCTTTACCAACCCGGCGAATATCCTCGTCACCTTTTAACACAAAGTGTGTCGCACCGCGATCAGTCTGCACATGCCAAGTGCAAGGGGTTGCAAAACTTGTGACGCTCGTGATGCTATTGATTTCCGGCATAAACTCGCGCCCCTCCAATTCAGTGCTAATCAAATCTCGAATAGGTGCAGGCAAGTCAGACAAATGATCGATCCAAGCAACTTCTGCGCCGTTTTCTTTGACCAAAGAGATGCCATCGTTAGGAGATTGAATCGGAAATGCGCGAACAGGACGTACATCCACATGTTCTACACCATTTAAATCGGTTAGGACGAGTTGCGCAAATGAATTGCGGCGCAATTGAAAAGTGATTGTCATATTTATTCGCCTCCGATCGCCATTGCAGCCGCATTTCTGGCTTGCGCTTCATACAGTTTAAAATAAGCTCCCTGCTTTGCCATCAACTCGTCATGACTACCAACCTCGACGATTTCGCCACGATCCAAGACGACTAAACGATCAGCTTTATGCAAAGTCGATAATCGATGTGCGATCGCGATTGTTGTGCGCCCTTGCACTAAATTATCCAGCGCCTTTTGAATTTCTTTTTCCGTTTCAGAGTCAACTGAAGAGGTTGCTTCATCCATAATCAAAATACGTGGATCGATCAGCAAAGCGCGTGCAATCGAAATCCTTTGCCGCTCACCACCAGATAATCCTTGCCCGCGTTCCCCCACCATCGAATCGTATCCTTGAGGCAAACGTAAAATAAATTCGTGGGCATGTGCAGCTCGGGCCGCTGCGATAATTTCTTCTCGCGTCGCATCTGGCTTACCATAGGCAATGTTGTCCGCGATCGTTCCGAAGAACAAAAACGGTTCTTGTAGGACCAACCCAATATTGCGTCGATAATCTGCAACAGCAAAAGCCCGAATATCCACACCATCGAGCAAAATTGCCCCTTCCGCGACATCATAGAATCGGCAAATCAAATTCACCAAAGTGCTCTTTCCGGATCCACTATGACCAACCAAGCCAATCATTTCACCGGGCTGAATATTTAAGCTTACATTGCGATTGACTGCGCGATTGCCATAGCGGAATCCGACTTCACGTAACTCAATTTGTCCCTTGACCTCTTGAACTTTGACTGGATTTTGCGGCTCTGGGACGCTAGAAACATGATCCAAAATATCAAAAATCCGTTTCGCCGCTGAGGCTGACTTCTGAGTCACTGAAACAATCCGACTCATTGAATCAATGCGACCATAAAAATTACTAATGAATGCAACCGCTGACACCAATGCACCGACCGTAATTTCGTTGTGAGAAACCTGCCATATACCAAAACCCCAAACGACGAGAATACCAACATCGGTGAGGAAAGAGACGATTGGCGAAAATAAAGACCAAACTTTATTTAACTTATCATTCACAGCCAAATTGTGTTTATTTGCCTCGCGAAAACGTGTCGCCTCGCGCTGTTCCTGCGCAAATGCCTTCACCACACGAATACCCGGAATGGTATCAGCTAAAACATTTGTCACTTCGCCCCAAACCCTATCGATTTTTTCAAACCCTGTTCGCAGTCGATCACGAACCATATGTATCGCCCATGCGATCAGTGGTAGAGGCAAGAGCGTCACCAAGGCCAATTTGGTATCGATCGTCAAGAGAAACGCCGCTGTCATCAAAAACATCAGGACGTCCGTCGCAAAGTCCAATAAATGCAAGGACAAATAAACGCAAATTCTGTCACTTTCGCTGCCAATGCGCGACATCAAATCGCCTGTACGTTTGCTGCCAAAATACTCCAACGACAGCTTTAGCAAGTGTTCATAGGTTGCCGTGCGCAAATCGGCACCAATGCGCTCGGACACTAACGCTAAAATGTAAGTTTTTCCCCAACTTAAAAGCCACGCCAAAACAGCGGCGCCAAACAAGCCCCCAATATAAATTGCAACAAGACTTGGCTCGACATGCTGCCCATTTTGATACGGAATCAAAACTTTATCCGTCAATGGCTTGGTCAAGTAGCGCGGTATCATGTGCGCTGCTGTCCCTAAGAACATGAGAGTAAACCCAATCAACAGGGGAATTCTATATGGACGAGCGAACCGCCATAAGCGAAATAAGGTCCAAGTCGATGGTGGTGTGTGTACCACTTTTGTACATACGGGGCATTCGTCCTGGTCTGGCTCCAAAACTGCCTTACAACTTGGACAAACATTTTGCTCGATCCGCTCAACTGGGCGACCTGTCAAAAATTCATGTTGCTGTTCTCGAAACGCGTCCATTAGCCGGATCATCAACAAGTTCTGTCCGAGCGTAAAGCGCCAATGCGCTAACAAATGATTTGCATCTGAAAGTTCGAGGTGCCCCACGCCAGCATGATCGTGGTGCCGCAACTGCAGTCCGTCCGAAAAAGCCCAGCTAGTCCATTCTGCGCAGTCTGGTGATTTAGACAAAAGTCGACGGTTCGTCACAACAATTAATCCCGCTTGAAAGCGCAATTTTGCATCCAAATCAGTCTCAACAGCACTCATTAGTAATTCATCTTGCACTAATTGCAAATTCAATTCTTGTTTCCATTCTGCAGGAACATTTACTACAGAATTAGCGGCTATGGATACACCTGTTGTCATTGTTCAATGAACTCCAAAAACGCTTTTTCACTTCCATGAAAAAACAATCAATTATTAAAAAAACCGCATTATTTTCGCAAGAACGGGTGACCTGAAGATGGACTCCAGTAAAAAAAGCACGATAAAACTACCCGAGGATGCATCAAGCTGTATGACTGAAAGCACAATTTACGGTATTCTGTCGAAAAGGAAACAGGATCAAGGAGATTATCCATTTTTGTGATCAATAAGAAGTATACCAGCAAGCTTTGGAATAACCATTTCAAATTTTGCTGTATTTAACAATGTATGTCAGCCCGACCGACTGCGAATTCGTTAATACGCTCGAACGGCAATGACTACCAGCTTGAGTTCCGACAAAATGAAAATGAATGATTAGGTCATCATTCCATAAAATAATTGATATTCATGACTACAAAAAAGAAAGACATCACTCCGCTCAGCATCAAGCATCTGCGTGGACCGAATATTTGGACATATCGCCCAGTCATCGAAGTTTACTTAGATATCGGTGAATTCGAACAACTCCCCTCCAACCTTCTCCCCGGCCTGTATGAGCGTCTCACAGCGACGCTCCCAGGATTAATGCAACATCGATGTGGTGTCGGAGAAATTGGTGGCTTTTTAGAGCGCCTAAAAGAAGGCACATGGGTTGGACACATCCTTGAACATGTTGTGCTTGAATTGCAAAATTTAGCAGGCATGAAAACTGGGTTTGGACAAACGCGTTCCACTCACATTGACGGTGTTTATAAAATGGCTTTTCGCACCCGCCAAGAACAGGTAGGTCGCGCTGCATTCGCGATGGGGCGTGAATTATTACTTTCACTAATTGATGACAAAGCCTACGACTTTGACGGCGAATTAACAAAGTTACGGGACATGGTTGATGCATTGTGTTTAGGTCCAAGTACCGCACACATTGTGGATGCAGCGACCGACAGAAATATTCCTTCGATTCGACTAACCGAAGGCAATCTTGTGCAGCTTGGACATGGTGCTGCGCAACGTAGAATTTGGACCGCAGAGACCGATCGCACAAGCGCAATCGCCGAAAGCATCGCGTCCGACAAAGATATGACGAAGTCGCTTTTGAAAGCATGCGGCGTTCCTGTACCTGAGGGTAGTTTAGTTCGCAGCGCGGAAGAAGCTTGGGAAGAAGCGCAAGATATCGGTCTCCCAGTCGTTGTGAAGCCCTATGATGGCAATCATGGACGCGGCGTGACATTGAATTTAATGACCCAAGAAGATGTGCACGCTGCCTACGAGATTGCTTCCCACCAAGGTGACAGCCGTAGCGTCATCGTAGAAAGGTATGTCGTCGGCGATGAACATCGCTTACTTGTCGTTGGCAATAAACTAGCTGCAGCCGCGAAAGGTGAGTCGCTATGGGTCAATGGTGATGGGAAGTCCAGTATCAAACAGCTGGTTGCAAAGCAAATCAACACCGACCCTCGTCGTGGCGAAACAGAAGAATTTCCACTTGGTCTCGTGAAACCCGATCAAAGCGCCGAAATCATCCTTGAATTGAAACGACAAGGCATGAATGCAGATTCGATTCCAGCCCGAGATCAGAAAGTCTTAATTCAACCAAATGGCAACGTTGCAATTGATGTCACAGACCAAGTTCATCCTGAGAATGCACGTTTGGTCGCGTTGGCAACGCGTATTGTTGGCCTAGACATTGCCGGAATCGATCTAGTTTGCGAAGACATTTCGCGCCCATTGCAAGAACAAAAAGGTGCGATCATTGAAGTCAATGCAAGTCCAGGATTACTGTCTCATTTAAAACCAGCCGTCGGAAAACCGCGCGAAGTTGGGGCTGCAATTATCGAGCATTTATTCGGGCCAGAAGATAATGGTCGCATGCCTATCGTTGGGATTGCAGGAAGCCGGGGCGGCAGCCTGATCGCCCGTCTTGTTTCTAGCATGCTCAGCATGAGTGGCACCTACTCTGGAGTCGCTTGTGCAGATGGTCTATATCTAGATCAACGTCAAGTTGTCAAATCTGACTGTACTTCGTGGGATGCAGGTCAACGATTGCTATTAAATCGAAACGTGCAGAACGCTGTCTTTGAAACCAACGCGAAACGCATTTTAGAAAATGGTTTGGCCTACGACAAATGTGCAGTCGGTGTAGTGACAGACTTGGACGGTTTTGAAGATCTAGCGGATTTTTATATTAATGATGCTGAACAAATGTTCAAAATCCTGCGTACACAAGTCGATGTTGTTCTGCCGAGTGGTTGTGCGGTCATCAATGCTGAAATCGCTCAAGCGCAAGAGTTGGCTGATTTGTCGGATGGCGAAGTCATTTATTACGGCCATTCAACCCACAACACAGCAATTTGCAAGCATTTACAAATCGGTAAACGTGCGGTTTATCTACAGAACGATCAGATTGTACTGGCAACTGGTAGCCAAGAACGTAACTTGCTTGCCCTTTCTTCATTAAAGGCCTCAAAAGCTGAACAACCTTTAGTGATCATGGCGGCAGTCGCGGCAGCTTGGGCGCTCGATATTACGCCCGACTTGATTGCTGCAGCTTTGAGAAATTTTGACTCAAATCCGCCCAAAAAACACTATTAAAAACAGTCATTCATCCAAGCAAGCAACTGCTTGCTGAATGCGAAAAGACAAAATTTTGGCACCTGTGCCATAAGATAGGACAAAGGTTTATGGAAGTTTCGCGAATCAGGGCACTGCGTGGCCCTAACCTCTGGAGTCATCATACTGCTGTTGAAGCGATCGTTCGCTGCAGCCCAGAGGAATTATCGATCAATACCATCCCAGAATTCGAATCGCGCCTTCGTGCGCTATTCCCAGATATTGGACCGCTGCAAGCGACAGGACATGACGACGCAATTCCACTCGCACGCGTCTTTGAATTAGCGGCGTTGGCCCTACAAGCACAGGCTGGTTGTCCCGTAACTTTTAGCCGCACAACCCAAACCTTGGAAGAGGGAATTTTCCAAGTCGTAGTCGAATATACAGAAGAAGACGTGGGACGACTTGCATTTGAATTATCCGAACAATTATGCAAAGCTGCTCTCAGCAATTCCAGCTTTGATTTGGCTTCCGCGCTGAATGCATTACGCGAACTCGACGAAGATTTGCGCCTTGGACCATCAACAGGCTCCATCGTGTATGCTGCAGTAGCGAGAAATATTCCCTATCGTCGTTTGACCAGCGGTAGCCTTGTCACATTCGGCTGGGGTAGCAAACAACGAAAAATTCAAGCAGCCGAAATGGATGGCACCAGTGCAATCGCCGAAGCCATAGCCCAAGATAAAGAATTAACAAAAAAATTGCTTGATGCGGCTGGGGTGCCAGTACCACTCGGGCGCACAGCTATAGACGTTGAAGATGCTTGGAATATCGCCTTAGAAATTGGGCTCCCTGTGGTTGTCAAACCCAAAGATGGAAATCAGGGAAAAGGCGTCACCGTCAACGTGACAACTCGCGAACAATTGGAAGCGGGCTATGCTGCAGCGTCAGAATTCCGAGATGACATTTTAGTCGAGCGCTATCTCCCTGGAAATGATTTCCGCTTACTCGTTGTAGGCAACAAACTCGTGGCAGCAGCACGTCGTGATCCGCCTCAAGTAGTCGGCGATGGTACGCATTCGGTACGTGAATTAGTCGATCAAGTCAATAAAGATCCGCGCCGTGGTAGCGGTCATGCAACTTCACTGACAAAAATTCGTTTCGATGACATCGCACTAGCAAGCTTGGCAAAACAAGGCTATGACGCCGACTCAGTACCAGCCAAGGGCACACGAGTAGTTTTGCGAAACAATGCCAACCTTTCAACTGGTGGCTCCGCAACCGATGTCACCGATGACGTTCATCCAGAAGTCGCAGCTCGCGCAGTGGCGGCTGCACAGATGGTTGGACTTGACATCTGTGGCGTCGATGTCGTTTGCGATAGCGTATTAAAACCAATTGAAGAACAGAATGGCGGTGTCGTTGAAGTGAATGCTGCGCCCGGTTTACGCATGCACCTATCGCCTTCTTTTGGTAAAGGTCGTGCAGTTGGTGAAGCGATCGTCGCTGCGATGTTTGCCGATGGCGATGATGGACGCATCCCTATCATCGCGGTAACAGGAACGAATGGAAAAACGACCACAGTGCGTTTAATTGCACACCTATTGACGACTAGTGGTTTACGCACCGGAATGACGAACACGGATGGCGTGTATGTCGAAGGTCATCAAATTGACAGTGGCGACTGTAGCGGACCTCGTAGTGCACGCAATGTTTTATCGCACCCCGATGTCGATGCAGCGGTCTTTGAAACAGCGCGAGGCGGTGTTTTACGTGAAGGTCTTGCCTATGATCGCTGCAAAGTTGCCGTAGTGACCAACATTGGTTCTGGCGATCACCTCGGACTAAACTACATTACCACTGTTGAAGATCTTGCCGTTCTCAAACGGGTTATCGTTCAAAACGTCGCTGACAATGGTGTCGCAGTTTTAAATGCCGCAGACCCAATCGTTGCAGGCATGGCAAACAATTGCACGGGCGCAGTCACTTTCTTTGCTGTCGATAGCAATTTACCCATTATGGCGGCACATCGTGTGAAGGGCCATCGCGTGGTGTTCGTTGAAGACAATGAAATTGTCGCGGTTGAGGGGAAACTGACCCAAAGAATTCCCTTATCAGAAATCCCCATTACACGTAACGGCACAATTGGCTTCCAAGTTGAAAATGTCATGGCGTCAGTCGCTGCAGCTTGGGCAACGAACATTAGCTGGGATGCGATTCGCAAAGGTTTAAAAACCTTTATGAATGATAGCGACAATGCACCTGGACGCTTTAATGTGTTCAACTATCGCGGTGCGACTTTGATCGCGGACTATGGTCACAATCCGGATGCGATTACCGCCTTAGTTCAAGCTGTCGAAAGCATGCCAGGCAATCGTCGTTCAGTGGTGATTAGTGGCGCAGGTGATCGCCGTGATCAAGATATTCGCCAACAAACCGAAATTCTCGGCAACGCCTTTGATCAAGTTATTTTGTATCAAGATCAATGTCAGCGCGGTCGTGCAGATGGCGAAGTCGTCGCCCTCTTACGCTCTGGTTTGGCGAATGCAAAACGGACGACGGATATCAAAGAAATCAATGGTGAATTTATCGCGATTGACACTGCACTGTCGACTTTAGGTGAGGGGGACTTATGCCTCATTTTGATTGATCAGGTTGAAGAAGCTTTGTCGCATATTGCGAAGCGAATCGCTGAAGGCTAAATCGACGTTACATCTCGTTTTAAATCGTAAAAAAGCCGGACTAGTCCGGCTTTTTTATTTATCGTAATTTAGTAAAAATGTTGACTGGTTAACGCCCCAAAATTGAAGTCACATTATCATGCCCACCAGCACCAAATAATTGCTCTTTCAGGATAGCCAATTGATCGCGCACTTTAGCTGCTTGTTCAAACTCAAGATTCTTCGCATGATCCAGCATTAGTTTCTCTAAGCGCTTGATTTCTTTACTAATTTGCTTCTCGCTCATCGCCTCGTACTTGGCTTGCTCTTGCGCCACCATCAAATCATCGCGCGCTTCTTGCGGGTTATACACTCCATCAATAATATCTTTAATTTTTTTATTAATGCTGGTCGGCGTAATATTATTCGCTGCATTAAATGCAATCTGTTTAGCACGACGACGCTCAGTTTCATCGATTGCTCGACGCATAGAATCAGTGACGCGATCTGCATACAAAATCGCCGTACCATTGAGATTTCGTGCTGCGCGCCCAATAGTTTGAATCAAGCTGCGTTCAGAACGTAGGAAACCTTCTTTATCCGCATCTAAAATCGCCACTAAAGAAACCTCAGGTAAATCCAAACCTTCTCGCAACAAGTTAATTCCCACTAATACATCAAACGCGCCAAGACGTAAATCGCGCAAAATCTCTACGCGCTCAACCGTATCGATATCGCTGTGCAAGTAACGCACTTTAACGCCGTTGTCACCTAGGAATTCAGTCAACTGTTCTGACATACGCTTGGTCAACGTCGTCACCAAAACACGTTCATTCAGTTTCACACGCAAAGTAATTTCATTCATCAAATCATCCACTTGCGTTAATGCTGGACGAACTTCAATGCGAGGATCTACCAAGCCTGTTGGGCGCACCACTTGTTCCACCACTTGATCCGAATGTTGCTTTTCGTATTCTGCTGGGGTCGCAGATACAAACACAGTTTGCCGCATCTTGCTCTCAAATTCTTCAAATTTGAGCGGGCGATTATCCAAGGCCGACGGCAAGCGGAATCCGTAATCGACCAAGTTGGTTTTACGTGAGCGATCACCGTTATACATCGCACTTAATTGGCCTGTGAGTACGTGTGACTCATCAAGAAACATCAGTGCATCGGCGGGTAAATAATCAACCAAAGTCGGTGGCGGCTCACCTGGTTTTGCACCACTTAAGTGACGCGAATAATTTTCGATACCTTTGGTAAAACCAATTTCCGCCATCATCTCTAAGTCAAACCGCGTACGCTGCTCGATGCGCTGCTCTTCAATCAACTTATTTTCGCGACGATAAAAATCCAAACGTTCGCGCAACTCTTCTTTAATGGTTTCAATCGCCCGCAAAACAGTCTCGCGCGGCGTCACATAATGCGAACCAGGATAGACAGTAAAGCGCGGAATTTTTTGCTTGACGCGCCCCGTCAAAGGATCAAACAACGCGATACTCTCGACTTCATCATCAAACATTTCTAGACGCACCGCGAGTTCAGCATGCTCAGCTGGAAAAATATCGATGGTGTCACCACGCACACGGAAGGTACCGCGACCAAAATCCACTTCATTTCGCGTGTATTGCATCTGTATCAAACGCGCAATCACATCGCGTTGACTTAGTTTGTCCTTCGCACGCAAGGTCAAAATCATTTTGTGATATTCATTGGGATTACCAATACCGTAAATCGCAGAAACGGTCGCCACGATAATCACATCGCGTCGCTCCATCAATGATTTAGTGCAGGACAAGCGCATTTGCTCAATGTGCTCATTAATCGCGGAATCTTTCTCAATAAATAAATCACGCTGCGGCACGTAAGCTTCTGGCTGGTAGTAATCGTAGTAGCTGACGAAATACTCGACGGCATTACGTGGAAAAAACTCTTTGAACTCGCTGTAGAGCTGGGCGGCTAAAGTCTTGTTTGGCGCAAAAATAATGGCCGGGCGTCCGGTGCGCGCAATCACATTCGCCATCGTGTAAGTCTTACCCGAGCCTGTCACTCCAAGCAGGGTCTGGAAAAATAAGCCATCTTGTATCCCTTCCACCAACTGCGCAATTGCCGTCGGCTGATCACCCGCAGGTGGAAATATTTGGCATAGCTGGTACGGCGAATCTGGAAAGCTCACAAATTTCGCTTCATTATCATTGGTAGGAACTGACTGCAACTCACTCATAATTAGACCTATTCCCTACTATTTCATCTGGAACTCGAAGAAGATTGACTTCTCACCGATAGAATTTGTTTATCCTTTTCGCAAAAACAAACCTTACCAATTAATCGAGCGCTTATAAGCTGTACATATTATCAGTATTTTTACTGACGTGGCTTTTGCGAGCACAATCCGCAGAACAATTCACTCATTTCTAGAGTTTTAAACAATCAACGAAAGATAAAAACTCATCAGTTCAGTCAAGAGGAAACAAAACGTTCATCTCTAATAAAATTGGCCTCCCAACCTAAAAACTTTTGACAAGAATAGGAAAGCTCCCTATAATGTTTGTCTCTGTTCCCTGATAGCTCAGTCGGTAGAGCGACGGACTGTTAATCCGCAGGTCCCTGGTTCGAGTCCAGGTCGGGGAGCCACAGAATTCGCAAGATAGCAACTTCATCGTTGCTGCAGTAAAGTTTTAGAAGTTTATTCTTCTATTCCCTGATAGCTCAGTCGGTAGAGCGACGGACTGTTAATCCGCAGGTCCCTGGTTCGAGTCCAGGTCGGGGAGCCAAATAAAAAGCCTTGTAGAAATACAAGGCTTTTTTCATTTTCACTCAAGCACAATTACTACTCATCGACCCAAACCCTCAAAGCGGTTTTATGTTAAAGTCTCGCCTTCGCTAGGGGTCCTGTACGACAATGTACGGGTGAGATAGTCCCTTGAACCTGATCTGGATAATGCCAGCGAAGGGAAGCGCAAGATGACTCTGCTCATCCGCCCTCTTTTGCTTGGCTCGTCCAGACACAACCAAGTAGAAGAGTAGATCATGTCAAACCCACGTTTTCGTTTTAGCCTCATCACCATCGCCATTACACAATTGCTCGCAGTTGCTAGTAACGCATCCGCGCAAAGCCAAGAACAAACATTACAAGAAGTTGTCGTCAGCGCCAGTCGTAGCAACAAAGTTGACACCAGCAAAGCGAATGGATTTATTGCGAATACACTACAAAACACTCCGGCAACACTGAATGTTTTTTCCGCCAGCCAATTACAAGATTTGCGCGTACGCCAAACCAGCGACGCGATGAAATTCGATGCCAGCGTCAGCGATGCCTACAATGCAGTTGGCTATGCAGAGCAGTTTTCTATTCGCGGCTTTACCTTAGACAATTCCTCCAGCTATCGGAAAGACGGATTCGCCATTCCTGGTGACGCTTCAATCCCATTAGAAAATAAAGAACGACTCGAAATTCTCAAAGGCATCAGTGGTTTGCAGTCCGGCTTCACCACACCCGGCGGCATCATTAATTACGTCACAAAACGTCCAACCAACTCATTATTGCGCTCAACTACACTGGAAGCTAGCGAACGTGGTACTTTGTATGGCACCGTTGATTTAGGTGGCAAATCGGATGACAAACAGTTTGGTTATCGCATCAATGCCGCAATTGAAAAGCTACGCTCATATGTCAAAGGTGCTGATGGTGAACGTCAATTTGCTGGAGTCGCATTTGATTGGCAACTCAGTTCACAAGCGCTTTTTCAAATCGATGCTGACTATCAACATAAGTCGCAAATTTCGGTTCCTGGCTTTCAATTATTTGACGGCACAGAACTACCACGCGGCACTCAAGCCGACATGATGTTGAACGACCAAAAATGGGTCAAGCCAGTCGACACAAAAAACAGCAATCTCGGCCTGCGATTTGAATACCAAATCAATCAAGATTGGACGACTGAAGTCGCTGCCAATTTACACGAATTTAAACGCGACGATTTCACCGCATTCCCTTACGGCTGCAGCGCCAAAGAACTGTATCCCGGCTATTGCGCGAACGGCGACTATGATGTTTACGATTACCAAAGTCCTGGCGAATCAAAGAAACTGCGCGGCATTCAAGCCATCGTCAGCGGCAAATTCGCCACTGGCGAACTACAACATCGAATCGCTTTCGGCGTGAATCACTCACAACGTCGCGATTATTACGGCGACTACGTATATGACTACGCAGGCAGCAGCAATCTTTTCCATCCTTTGGCAGTCCCGCCATCAAGCGGCAAACCCGGGCCAGTCTTATTGCGCCGTACCGATAAAGAGTTGTCCGCCTTCATTCAAGATATCGTCAAACTTAATCAAGAATTCGATTTACACCTTGGCCTGCGTCACCTCGATGTCGATAGAACACAGTTGGGCAGTCCAAACTTTAGTCAGTCATACAATTTACCAAATGTAGCACTGGTCTATAAAGCGACACCAACAACCAGCACCTATCTCAGCCTGAGCGAAGGACTGGAACACGGCGGTGTAGCCCCTATCGGCACCAGCAACGAGAATAGAATGCTCGATGCAGGCAAATCTAAGCAAATCGAAATGGGCATCAAATCGGCGATAGATCGCGATTTGAATGTTTCAGCAGCCATTTTCCGCATCACGAAACCACTCGAGTACACGAACGCAGTAAACATGTTTGTGAGTGCTGGCGAAGCAGAACATCGCGGCCTTGAAATCGCTGCGCAAGGCAATCTGGCAAGCAATTGGATGTTAGGATTAAGTGCGACCGCCTTGAATGCGCATCAAAACAATACGGGAGACGCCAGCATAGAAGGCAAACGAGTGACCAATGTACCCAATTTCAAATCGACGATTTACACCGATTACGCTCCTACTGCTTGGGCTGGTACGCATTTAACCGCATCTTGGCAATACTCTGGCAGTAAAACTTTTAGCCCTGACAATAAAGTCAGTGTGCCGGCATTTAATGTCGTCAATCTCGGTGCGCGCTACACCACCCAAATTCAAGGCGTAGTCAGCACCTTCCGTTTCGATATTAACAATGCTTTCAATAAATTCTACTGGCGTGATGTAACGCAAAGCTTGGGCGGCTATTTATTCCCAGGCGCACCGCGTACTTATAAAATCTCGGGACAGTTTGACTTCTAACGCCATCTCGACACAGGGCGAATTGATCAATTCGCCCTCTCTTCCCTCGGCCACGCGCCAATCCAGCAAAAATAGCCAGTACCTGACAAGATTACTCAAGTTTGCTATACTTGAGTCAAATGCTCGGGATTAAAGTTTATTCAAAGCGCAATTCCGACAAATTTCAACAAGTTTGGAGTATTGACTCATGCGTCTCACTACTAAAGGCCGATTTGCTGTAACAGCCATGATCGATCTTGCCTTACGTCAAGACAATGGACCAGTCACGTTGGCAGGCATCAGCCAGCGCCAAGATATTTCCTTATCCTATCTTGAACAATTGTTCGGCAAACTACGTCGCCATGAAATCGTTGAATCGGTACGTGGGCCTGGTGGTGGCTATCATTTGGCACGCAAAGCGCAGAACGTTACCGTTGCAGACATCATTATCGCCGTCGACGAACCGCTTGATGCGACGCAATGTGGCAGCAAAGGCAATTGTCATGGTAGCGATCATGACAACGGTATTCACTGCATGACGCATGATTTGTGGGCAAACCTGAATGCCAAAATGGTCGATTATCTCGACTCCGTTTCTTTACAAGACTTGGTCAATCAACAAAAGCAAAAAGCCCAAGACAAACCTGTTGTTATCGTTCGCCACGGCCACGCCGAACGCACTATTTCCTAAAATTTGGAGTTTTGAATGACTGCTGCAAACACACAAGCATCCGTACCGCTAACAAAATCTTTAATCGATACGCTCAAAGCACCGCACTTCCCTATCTACATGGATTACTCGGCGACGACGCCAGTCGATCCACGGGTCGCGGATGTCATGATTCCTTATCTGCGTGCGCAATTTGGTAATCCTGCGTCACGCAGCCACGCTTATGGCTGGGATGCTGAAGCTGCGGTGGAAACAGCGCGTAACCATGTAGCGGCCTTGGTCAATGCTGATCCACGTGAAATTATTTGGACCTCGGGCGCTACTGAAAGTAATAACCTTGCGTTGAAAGGTGCGGCACAGTTTTACAAAGGTAAGGGCAAGCACATCATTACCGTTAAGACGGAACACAAAGCGGTGTTAGATACGGTACGTGAACTTGAACGTCAGGGTTTCGAAGCGACTTATTTGCAACCACAGGACAATGGTTTAATCACCATCGAACAGCTTAAAGAAGCGATTCGCCCAGATACGATTTTGGTCTCAGTCATGTGGGTTAACAATGAAATCGGCGTGATTCAACCTATCGCCGAAATCGGCGAATTGTGCCGCGAAAAAGGCATTATCTTCCATTCCGACGCAGCACAAGCAACCGGTAAAGTAGAGATCGATTTGGAAAAAGTCAAAGTCGATTTAGTGTCTTTCTCCGCTCACAAATCGTATGGGCCAAAAGGCGTTGGTGCATTGTATGTACGCCGCAAGCCACGCGTCCGTTTGGAAGCGCAAATGCACGGTGGCGGCCACGAACGCGGCTTGCGCTCTGGCACATTAGCGACGCACCAGATCGCTGGCATGGGCGAGGCGTTCCGTATTGCAAAAGAAGAAATGGCGAGCGAATTGGCGCACATTCGTGCCATGCGGGATCGTTTGTCTAAAGGACTAAGCGAGATCGAAGAAACTTACATTAACGGTGACATGGATCATCGCGTTCCGCATAACTTGAACGTGAGTTTCAATTATGTCGAAGGTGAATCCTTGATCATGGCGATTAAAGACATTGCGGTCTCTTCTGGCTCTGCTTGTACTTCTGCAAGCTTGGAACCATCCTATGTTTTGCGTGCTTTAGGTCGCAGCGATGAATTAGCGCACAGCTCGATTCGTTTCACTATTGGTCGCTTTACCACCGAAGAAGACATCGATTTCACGATAGAACTATTGAAATCCAAAGTCGGCAAATTGCGTGAATTGTCTCCGCTTTGGGATATGTACAAAGACGGTATCGACATTTCGACAATTCAATGGGCCGCCCACTAATCGAATAATTTAAAAAGGAATTTTTATCATGGCATATTCAGAAAAAGTATTGGATCACTACGAGAATCCACGCAATGTAGGCGCATTTGAAAAAGGTGACGACTCTGTTGGTACGGGCATGGTTGGTGCACCTGCTTGCGGCGACGTGATGAAATTACAGATTAAAGTCGGTGCAGATGGTGTGATTCAAGACGCCAAGTTCAAAACTTATGGTTGCGGCTCTGCGATTGCGTCCTCTTCCTTGGTGACTGAATGGGTCAAAGGCAAAACTTTAGACCAAGCATTGAGCATTAAGAACACCGAAATCGCGGAAGAATTAGCCTTGCCACCGGTCAAAATTCACTGCTCTATTTTGGCAGAAGATGCGATCAAGGCAGCCGTACTCGATTACAAAAACAAACATAGCGCTGAATAATTTTATTCAACTTATTTTTCGCGCGGCTTTAGCGCAATGTGGATAGATCATGGCGATTACTTTGACAGAAAAAGCAGCAAAACACGTCATCCGTTACATGGAGCGTCGCGGCAAAGGCATAGGCTTACGCTTCGGCGTTCGCACCACGGGTTGCTCTGGCATGGCGTACAAATTGGAATACGTTGATGAAGTTGGTAGCGAAGATCAGATCTTCGAAACCCACGGCGTAAAAGTGTTCGTCGATCCTAAGAGTTTGCCTTACATCGATGGTACTGAATTAGACTTCGCCCGCGAAGGCTTAAATGAAGGCTTCAAATTCTACAATCCCAACGTCAAAGACGAGTGCGGTTGTGGTGAGAGCTTCCGCATTTAAGCTAAGGCGAATTCAGAATGACGATGCAAAACCACTTCGCGTTGTTCAATTTGCCTATGCAATTTGAATTGGATCGAGCACAGCTTGATAGGGCTTATCGCGAAGTGCAATCACGTGTTCATCCAGATAAATTTGTACAAGCGGGTGACGCGGAAAAGCGTGTCGCGATGCAGTGGGCAACGCAAGCGAATGAAGCGTATCAAACCTTGAAGGACCCGCTAAAACGTGCGACCTACTTGTGCAATTTGAACGGCGTGGATTTGCAAACTGAATCGAATACCAGCATGCCTGCCAGCTTCCTGATGCAGCAAATGGAATGGCGTGAAGCTTTCGATGATGCGCGTCACGGTCACGATATGACAGCAATGATGCGGCTAGAAAAAGAAGTACAAGCAGGTTTAAAAGCACAAACCGCAAATGCGGGAAAAGCGATCGCACAAGGTGATTTTCAAACTGCTGCGCAAGAAATTCGCGCTTGCTTGTTCTTAGAAAAATTCTTGACCGATATCGCGGCTTTTGACGAATGAGCTTCAAATAAGTCTCAAAATAATTTATTCAATATTGCGCAGATTGCTTAGTTGATAACCAGCTAGATAGACGTTGGATCAACTCTGAGATTGAAGCACCGTATTCAGATTAACCCAAACCGATGGCGCCTTGCGCCTTCTTCACGACAAGATTATGGCATTACTGCAAATTTCAGAACCCGGCATGTCGACTGCACCACACCAACATCGTTTGGCTGTGGGTATCGATCTAGGAACCACCAACTCCTTAGTGGCCACGGTGCGCAATAGTATCCCTGAGATTCTCAACGATGAGGAAGGTCGCTCATTATTACCATCGGTGGTCAGGTATTTACCGAATGGCCATGCGCACATTGGATTCAAGGCGCAAGCAGAACAAACAACCGATCCTAAAAATACCATCGTCTCTGTCAAACGATTTATGGGGCGCGGTTTAAAAGATATCGCCCATGCCGAAAATCTGCCTTACGATTTTCACGATGAACCTGGTATGGTGCAATTGAAAACGGTTGCTGGCATTAAGAGCCCTGTCGAAGTATCAGCGCAAATACTTGCCACTTTACGCCAACAAGCCGAAGACGCTTTGGGCGATGATTTAGTTGGTGCGGTGATTACTGTTCCTGCTTACTTCGATGATGCACAACGCCAAGCGACGAAAGACGCCGCCAAACTAGCTGGCTTGAATGTGTTACGTCTATTGAATGAGCCGACTGCGGCAGCAATTGCCTATGGTCTCGACAATGGTTCAGAAGGCATCTATGCAGTTTATGATTTGGGTGGAGGCACTTTCGATATTTCGATTTTGCGCATGAGTAAAGGTGTGTTCGAAGTATTATCCACCGGTGGCGATTCCGCCTTGGGTGGTGACGATTTTGATCATCGTTTATTTTGCTGGATTTTACAGGAAGCGGGCCTATCATTATTAAATGACGCAGACACCCGCGTATTGATGGTCAAAGCACGCGAAGCCAAAGAAATTTTATCAACGCAGACTTCTACTTACATCGACGCAAAATTATCGACCGGCGATGTAGTTCATCTGCAAATCACGAAAAATATCTTTGCCGAGATTACCGAAAATCTCGTTATCAAGACGATTACACCATGCCGCAAAGTATTACGCGATGCAAAACTAACAGTCGATGACATCGATGGCGTGGTTTTAGTTGGTGGTGCGACCCGTATGCCGCATGTACGCAAAGCGGTAGGTGATTTTTTCCAAACGACACCACTTGCCAATATCGATCCAGATAAAGTGGTCGCATTGGGTGCTGCGATTCAAGCTAACTTATTGGCTGGCAATCGCGCAGCGGGTGACGACTGGTTATTGCTGGATGTGATTCCTTTGTCACTCGGTATCGAAACCATGGGTGGATTGTCGGAAAAAGTCATCCCTAGAAATTCCACGATTCCCTGCGCGCGCGCACAAGAATTCACCACATTTAAAGATGGTCAAACCGCGCTTGCAATTCACGTCGTTCAAGGTGAACGTGAGTTAGTCAGCGATTGTCGCTCTTTAGCCAAATTTGAATTACGTGGCATTCCGCCAATGGCGGCAGGCGCTGCCCGCATACGCATTACCTACCAAGTGGATGCCGACGGTTTGTTGTCCGTCTCCGCACGCGAAATGCGCTCGGGTGTCGAAGCGTCCATCGTCGTCAAACCATCATATGGTTTAGCAGACGATGATATTGCACGTATGTTGCAAGATTCATTCAGTTCTTCCGAAACAGACATGCAAGCACGCGCTTTGCGCGAGGAACAAGTTGAGGCCGATCGCTTATTGTTGGCAATTGAGTCCGCGTTAGCGAGCGACAAACAATTATTAAACGCTACAGAGTTACAACAGATTGAAGCTCTCATCCAAAATTTGCGAGAAACAAAATCGGGCAATGATCACGACGCGATTAAATCAAGTATCACTGCATTAGCAGATGGTACCGAAGAGTTTGCCGCACGTCGTATGGACCAAAGTGTACGTAGTGCGCTGGCAGGAAAAAATCTGACAGAGTTTGAATAAACTACGCTTGAACAAGACAACGTTGACAATTTAAGAATCGATAAAAGAATCCATCATGCCAAAAATCACAATATTACCGCACGCGCAACTCTGCCCATCTGGCAAAACCATTGAGGTCGAAGAAGGCAAGTCTCTGTGTGAAGCAATGGTAGAGAATGCAGTTGAAATTGAACATGCATGTGAAATGTCATGTGCCTGCACCACCTGTCACGTGGTAGTTCGCCAAGGTTTTAACACGCTGAATGAATCGTCGGACGACGAAGAAGATTTATTGGATGCCGCTTGGGGCTTAGAAGCCACCTCACGCCTATCTTGCCAAGTCAAGCTTGGTAGCGAGGACATCACGATAGAAATTCCGAAATATACGATCAATCACGCACGTGAAAATCACTAAGAATTTAGATTTTTTGAAATAATTGATTTTATCGCACCCAGTGCCAGCGAGAGAACCATCAAATTGTCTGTTTTTGCACTGAACAATCATTGAATTGCGATTCGCGCACCCGAGTCACTTGTGTAAATTGCTAAAACCTTCTACCATCGAAAAAAGTTTCCCCGTAAAAACAGAGATTAAACCAGCCTTCCTGAACCCACGCAGTTTTGTTGTTGCAAGTAGCACAATTTCTGCGTAAAGAGAGTCGACCTATGCTGCGAAACCTATGCGCGTTTGAGATGGAGCAACAGGAATGAAAACACCGACCATCATCTCATCAATTTTCAGTCGTATCACCTTGCGCCTCGCGGTTGTCCTCGCAGTTTTTTTTGGACTATTGGTTACTTCTTTAATTCTGATCCCAATCCAATTAAGTACCATTACAGCGGATAGCTTAAAAAAGCTAGAAGACGATCATGTGCGTTCCGCGGCAATTCTTGCCGTCATTTTGAGCGAACCAGTCTGGCAAATCACGCCAGAGATCGCCAAACAATCGAGTGATGTCGTTTTTTCCAATCCCAATGTGTCAGAAATTCACGTTATTACATTACCGGATAAAAAAACGTTTATTACCAACTCACGTAAAAATACACAACAAGGCACATTTCGAACACAATCTCGCCTCATTTCACATGGCGAGCAGGTCATTGGTGAAGTCCAGTTAACATTCACTGAAGAAATTATGCGAACCGAGATCCGCGACAATTTTTATCGTGCGATCTTTGTCACAGCGACGTCTTTTCTACTGTCCGTTATTTGTATTTACATCGTTTTGCAATGGAGACTAGTACGTCCGATCAAAGATTTGATCGAGAAATCAGATCTTCTTGCGAATGGCGAACTCAACGAAGTCATCTCTTTTGATCGAAAAGATGAAATTGGACATTTAGCAGTGAGTCTTGAGGCGACTAGGCAAGCACTACAAAGGTCATTTAATGAACTTGAAATCAAGAATCAACAATTACTCGAGTATTCCGGGACACTGGAGTCCAAAGTTCGACAACGGACCCAAGAACTAGAAAACGCCAATCACCATCTCGAAGCGGCGCTTGCCAGTGTGAATAGTGCACAAAATGAGTTAGCTCGAATTGAACGCATGGCTGCGCTCGGATCTATGGTCGCAGGTGTTGCTCATGAATTGAATACTCCACTCGGAAATTGCCTGCTAGTTGCAAGCACTTTGAGTGATGAAACTCGTCAAATAGGTAAAACATTGACGGAGGGGACTATGCGCCGCTCGGATCTTTCGCACTATGTGGATGCTGCAACTGAGTCGAGTAAATTATTGATGCGTGGTCTACAGCAAGCCGCACAATTAGTGGGCGATTTCAAGCAAGTGGCAGTTGACCAATCTAGCGCCCAACGTCGAAAGTTTACCTTGGTCGTTGTATTCCAAGAGCTTGCCGCCTTGCTTCATTCCAGCTTACGTAAAACGCCATTCAATCTCGAATTGGATATCCCCGATGACATCGAGCTTGATAGCTACCCGGGCCCTCTAGGACAAGTCTTCAGTAATCTAGTCAACAATGCAGTGGTACACGGTTTGGACGGCATGAGTCAGGGGTACATGCGCTGTATGGCTAGACGCCAGGCGGATCATGTACTCATCGTTTTCGAAGATTCCGGCAAAGGAATACCCCCAAATATCATCAAGCGCATATTTGAGCCATTTTTCACTACCAAATTTGGTAAAGGTGGGAGCGGTCTAGGCTTGAGTATCACTTTCAACATCATTACAAATGTACTTGGTGGGGAAATTAAGGTGACCAGTGAGCCGAATCAAGGTGCACGATTTGAGATGTCTATCCCTCTCGTTGCTCCGGGCAATCCCGAACATGCCGGCCAAATTATTGATACTTAACGCTGTATGTTTGTATTTTGACGAGATCTTCCCTCGCGTTAGGCTGCTATACTCTCTATCTTGCAAGGCTGCATCGTTTCTAGCATCGCAGCCCATGCACTTTTTTCCCACAATAATTTGAAAAAATATTCATAATGCAAGAATATCTTCGTTTCATGCGCCATGTCCAAGATCACGGACATGTGAAGACTGATAGAACTGGAACAGGCACGTTATCGGTTTTTGGTTATCAAATGCGTTTTGATTTGAGCCAAGGATTCCCGCTAGTGACGACAAAAAAGCTCCACTTGAAGTCGATCATTCACGAATTAATTTGGTTTCTAGCAGGATCAACCAATATCGCCTATCTAAAAGAAAATGGCGTATCCATTTGGGACGAGTGGGCGGACGCGGATGGTAATCTGGGACCAGTGTATGGCTCGCAATGGCGTAGTTGGCCATTACCAAACGGTGGACACATTGATCAAATTGCACAATTGGTTGAACAAATTAAAACCAATCCTGACTCACGTCGGCTGATTGTCTCTGCTTGGAATGTTGCGGAAATTCCAAACATGAAATTACCTCCATGTCATGCTTTCTTCCAATTTTATGTAGCAGATGGCAAGTTATCTTGCCAGCTCTATCAACGAAGCGCGGATATTTTTCTTGGAGTCCCTTTCAATATCGCTTCCTACGCCCTTTTGACTCATATGGTGGCACAACAAACTGGCTTAAAGGTTGGTGACTTTATTTGGACCGGTGGTGATTGCCATCTCTACAGCAATCACATGGAACAAGTCAAAGAGCAACTGACGCGCGAACCTTATCCTCTCCCGACCCTTCAAATATTGAGAAAGCCAAACTCAATATTTGAGTATCGTTTCGAAGATTTTGCGTTCGACAATTACCAGTTCCATCCAGCTATCAAAGCGCCCGTTGCCGTCTAAAGCTAACAATAATGACAAAAATTACTCTTATCGTTGCGACCGACCAGCAAAACGGGATAGGCATCAACAATCAATTGCCTTGGCATTTACCGGAAGACCTTGCACATTTCAAACGGACGACCTCGGGACATCCGATAATCATGGGCAGAAAAACATTTGAATCTATCGGTCGTCCTTTGCCAAATAGGCGAAACATCGTTATAAGTAGGAATCCAGATTGGCGACACGACGGAGTCGACAATTTCACTTCCATTCAAGAAGCAGTCGAAGCGTTAGGCGTAGACGAAGCATTCGTGATTGGTGGTGCACAAATTTACCAAGAAGCAATCACCTTCGCCCAAGGAATCATTGCCACAGAAATTCAAGCAAAGTTTGATTGCGATGCGTTTTTTCCAGCAATTGACAAACAGATATGGGAAGTAGTAAAACGTCAAGAATTTATCGCAGAAGGTAATCATCTTCAATATGCAATTGTCAGCTATTCAAGAAAAGATAAGGAATAACATGTCGGGACATGGCTTTCACGTACACGGCCCTCACGATCACGAGGTAGAACATGCAGCACATAGCAATGACCAATTCTCCAGCAGAATTGCTGTAATGACTGCAATTATGGCGACGGTGGGTGCAATACTAGGATACGAAGGTGGCGCCACTCAAAATGAGGCGGCAATGCTTAAAAATAGCGCGGCGATTAAAAAAACCGAAGCTTCAGATCGCTGGAGTTACTATCAAGCGAAATCAGGGAAGCAAAATCTTGCCGAGTTAGCTATGATTATTCCTGGCAGTGACATTGAAAAATACAAAGCCGAAGTTGCACGATATAAGACAGAAAAAGAAGAAATCAAAAAAGAAGCTGAAGCATTAGAACGGCAGGTAGTAGAATTGGAACACGCCTCCGAAGCATCGTTGCATCAACATCATCGATGGGCGCAAGCAATGACAGCAGTGCAAATCGCAATTTCTCTTGCCGCAATTGCCCTGTTGACCAAGAAAAATTGGCTACAATATGCTTCATACGGAGTCGCTGCAACTGGAGTCGGAATAGCGGCACTTGCATGGATGCATATTTAGAAGGTAAATATGATGAAACGAATAGTCTATCAGGCACCTGCTTGTTGCCTCCTTATCATTGCAGGGCATGTACATGCCCAAAATTGGGCACCGGACACACTCAATGCGAGCAGAACCTACGTGCGCTCGCCCGCATTATTGACTGCCTTTAGTACAAACCAAAACATCGAACTCGCTAGTCCATACAATGTGACTCTCAGTACCAACGAGCGAGACAAGCGTGGCTTACTGTTAAATCAATGGAGTTCGACAAAATTCCATTATTCCAAAAATCAAGAACTTGATTTCGGACTCGATCTCAATGTTAGCCGTCTCCTTGATCCATTCGAGAATGCCGGCCGAGATGTTCCAAGTAAGCTTATTTCAAGCGTTTCGACGTCTGCATTTTTAAACTATCGACTAAATCCAAACTACTCTTTAAATGGCGAATTTCGATTCGGAACAGGATTTGAAAAAGGCAGCAAGCTTACTTTGGCCGCGAAAGCAAATAAGATTTTTAGCAAACGCCATCAACTAACTGCCGTATTTAGCGTCAATTGGCATCATAACGCTACGGTTCCGCAGTCAAATTTTGGCGCTTTAGATTGGCGAGGTTTGCAGGGCGCAACAGCACTGGCTAACAATAAATTTAACCGGACCGAATTGCAGTTAGGCGGAAGTTGGAATTGGACACTAGATACGAATTGGTCAATTTCGACTGGAATAAGTGCTCGTCACACATTAAATTCTTCAACCAGAAATCCATTTATGACACAGCGTTCACCTGTGACTATTTTCTCGGTCGCTACCTACCGTTTCTAATCCTGAATGCACGCTTCTGACGTGCATTTCAAGAGAGCGAGCGCAACTTAGGAGACTAATTTTCCTGCTGCAATAGAAATCGTTCTTCCACATCGGGCTGCCATAGCCAAATCATGGGTAACCAAAACAAGACTTGAACCACGTTCACGGTTCAAGTCAAACATCAATTGGATCACCGATTCTCCAGTGTGCGCGTCCAAACTGCCAGTTGGCTCGTCGGCAAACAACAGTGGTGGTTCGGTCACAAACGCCCGTGCCAACGCCACCCTTTGCTGCTCACCACCGGACAGAAACTTTGGATAATGCTTTAGGCGACTCGCTAACCCAACTTTTTCCAACATTTGCTCTGCCTTTTGCTTCGCAGCTTTATCCCCGCGGAGTTCGAGAGGCAACATGACATTTTCTAGCGCATTCAAATGCATCAGCAGTTGAAACGATTGAAAAACGAAGCCGAGTTGCTCCTTGCGAAGAACAGCTCTTCCATCCTCATCCAAAGCGAAGATATCAATTCCATTCAGTTCTACGGTGCCATCGCTCGGGGTATCGAGTCCAGCCAATATTCCCAACAAAGTTGATTTACCCGATCCAGATGCGCCAACAATTGCAAGTGTCTCACCCGCTGCTAACGTAAATTCGATATTATGTAGAATTGTGAGCTCACCCGCTGCATCAGCAACACGCTTACTCAAATTTTTCACATGGATGGCAGGAACTTGATTGGAAAGGCTCATGTTAACTTTATGCGCTTATATGGAATGAAAACACTGAATTTCTTCAGACGATTAACTTTGCTATTGGTTTTGGGTGTTTTTGCGAGCAACGCGTATTCTGCACCAAAAACCATACTTGTGCTCGGTGACAGCCTTTCGGCTGAATATGGATTAGCGCGCGGCAGTGGCTGGGTCGCGTTACTTGAGGCAAGGCTAGCAGCAAAAAAGTATTCCTATCAAGTGATTAATGCGAGTATCAGTGGTGAAACGAGTAGCGGCGGAAAGTCACGACTGGGTGCTCTGCTCAATATCCACCAACCAGAAATTGTGATTATCGAACTTGGTGGGAATGACGCATTGCGTGGTCTTGACTTGAATGAGTCAGAACAAAATTTCCGAGACATGCTGAATATGGCGACAGCAAAGAAGGCGAAAACACTTTTGGTTGCTATGCAAATTCCACCAAATTATGGACGAGCTTATACAGAAAAATTTTTTTCGATGTACGCGAAACTTGCGAAAGAAAATAAGTCGGCTATCGTACCGTTTTTCCTAAAAGGTGTAGCCGAAAAAAATGAACTTTTCCAAGCCGATCGAATTCACCCCACTGCCAAAGCACATCCAACAATGCTCGACAATGTTTGGGAACCACTTCAAAAGATGCTGAAACGATGAGCACATCCCACCTCGTTAATTTTGAAAATGTATATCAAGAATTGGCGCAATTTGATTGCATCATCGATGTACGAAGCCCAGCAGAATTTGCCGAAGACCATATTCCAGGCGCATTGAATTGTCCCGTTTTGGATGATGCCGAAAGAGTGAAAGTTGGAACACTGTATAAGCAAGTCAGTCCATTCGAAGCAAAAAAGATTGGTGCTGCTCTCGTGGCGCAAAATATTGGAAAACATATTCAAACCCATTTTCACGATAAGCCGAAAGAATGGAAGCCCCTAATTTATTGTTGGCGTGGAGGAAATCGCAGTGGTGCATTAACCCATATCATGTCAAAAATTGGCTGGCATGCCAAGCAACTCGAAGGGGGTTACAAGTCCTTCAGGCGACATATCAATCAAAGCTTGCCCTTGCTCGCTGAAAAAGCAAAGTGGCGAGTTTTATGTGGTGAAACCGGGACTGGAAAAAGTAAATTACTGCGTTGTATTGGGTCGTCAGGTGTACAAATAATAGATTTAGAAAACCTTGCCCGACATCGCGGGTCCATACTCGGCGAATTGCCCTTACAAACACAACCATCGCAAAAATATTTCGAAACTGCGATTTGGCAGCAACTCTCTAGTTTCGATCTTTGTCAGCCGATCTATGTCGAAGCAGAAAGTAAAAAGATAGGCAAATTAAGAGTCCCTGAAGCCATGATGTCCGCTATCCGTCAGGCCTCTTGTATTCGTTTGCGATTACCAATCGATAAGCGGATCGAGCTGCTCCGCAATGAATATCAACATTTTGTGGAAGATAAGGATAGACTCAATCAACAACTCCAGCTTTTGACGATTTTACATAGTAAACAGCAGATCCAGAGGTGGACGGAACTGGTCGATTCAGGAGACATACATGAATTAATCCAACAACTGCTATCAAGGCACTATGACCCTGCCTACGATAAATCAATTTTGCGCAATTTCCCCCAATATCAAAACGCGCCTATCATTGAGATGGCAAATTTGACAGAACAAACGCAAGTAGAAATCGCCAGAAAAATTATTAACGCTGAGAATTAGTATCCACTAAGAAAACAATCAATGATCCTGATCTTCAATGATGCTTTGCCCTACTTCATCTAACTCCTCAAATTGTCGATGATTAAGCGCCCACCAAAATACCACCCCAATCGCAAACACCAAGAAAACACTGAGCGGAACCAGCAAATACAAAATATCCATAATTCAAACCTGTCGATTTATCGTGCCAAAGGCAAATCATAGTCGATGGGTCGCATACTTAACAAACGTAAACCATTGACGACCACTAACAATGAACTGAGTGACATGCCAAGTGCCGCATGCCATGGTTCCAACAATCCTAGCACAGCGGCAGGTATTGCGATTAGATTGTAAAGCAATGCCCATGCTAAGTTCTGTTTAATCAAGCGATATGCTTTCGTCGCCATCTGCAAGCCGAAACAAAAATCTGACAAACGATTCGACATCAATAAGCAATCGCTGCGAGTTTGCGAAATCGGTGCGCCCTGCCCCATCGCAACGGAGACATTCGCGATAGAGAGCGCAGGACCATCATTCATTCCATCACCGACCATAGCAACAACTGCACCTTGGCGCTGCAACTCTACAATAAATTCATATTTATCACTCGGGCTCATTTCAGATTTAAACATTCTGATTCCGCACTCCGCTGCGACTTCCTGTACAACGTCAGGTCGATCGCCGGACAACAATACGACCTGCTTGCCATCTGCGTGTAACTCAGCCACCGCGGACGCGGCTTCGAGACGAAGTTTGTCTTCCATGACAAAATAAGCTAAGACACGATGCTGGTCAGCCAAAACGGAAACGGTCTTGTCGCTGTATTTAAAAGGGATTGCCCAATCAACAAGGTGCATTTCCTGCACAAAGGACAAGCTCCCTAAACGATAAGTTAACTCGCCAATCGTCGCTTCAACTCCTGCACCGGGTCGGTCATCGCTTCGAATGATGTTGAACTTATTATCATTCGAGTGTTTCTCCAACTCCACTAGCTGACGTGCGACACAATCCTCGTGAATTGCTTTTGCAATTGGATGGGAAGACAAACCCGACATTAAACCCGCAATGGCGTTGGCATGGGACGAATTCGGCGCAAGAAAGACTGCGTCCAACACTTTCAGCTTACCAAATGTCAAAGTTCCAGTTTTATCAAACACAACATGAGTCACATTTGCCAAATTTTCAACTGCATCACCTCGTGTGACCAATAGTCCGAATTTAGCTAATTGCCCTATCGTTGCTGACATCACACCAGGTGTCGCCAAAGACAATGCACACGGACAGGTAACAACAATGACGCTGATGCCAATCCAAAATGCACGTGAACTATCAATCGTTGTCCAAACAAGCGCTGAAATGATTGCGATCAGAATAATTGCCAATAGAAAATGACTCGCATGTTTGTCGGCAATCGCCACCAACTTTGGTTTCGCCATGCTGGCTGATTCCATCATCGCAATTAAATTCGCTAGTTGGGTTTGGCTACCAACTGATTCTGCACGCATCACCAAAGGGCTGTGCACATTGACTGAGCCACCAATTAGTCGATCTCCATGTTTTTTACTAACTGGATGCGACTCGCCTGTCATCAAAGCTTCATCGCACTGACTTTCACCCTCGACCACAATGCCATCACATGGCACTTGTTCACCAGCTGGCACGAACAAAAAATCCCCCACTTTCACTTCGTCGGCACGACAATCTTGTCGTGTGTCGCGGCGGGGAAATTCAGGGAAACGATAGGCTTTCACTGGATGAATCTGCGTCAAAACAGACAATGCGGCAGAAGTACGGCGCTTCACATTGCTTTCGATAAATCGAGCACCAAGCAAAAGGAAGACAAACATGATCGCAGAATCAAAATAAACTGCACCACCATAAAATGTATTCCAACTGCTAGCAAAAAAGGTGAGTAAAATTCCGAGACTAACTGGCACATCCATACCAATAAAACGATGACGTAAATCCCGTACGGCGCCTCGAAAAAAAGGCAATGCTGAGAAACCAACCACGGGCAAAGTGATGATAAGACTAGCTAATTTCAATAATCGGTCGAGATCAGGGCTTAAGTCTCCACCAACCTCAGGGACGGGCACGAGATAGGCTGGAAATGCGTACATCATGACTTGCATCATCGCAAATCCTGCAACAAACAAGCGCCATAAAGCGGTCTTTTTTTCTTTTGCTTGATAATCGGTAAGTGATTGATTTGCAGGAAATGCAGCGTATCCCAAATCCACTATCGATTGAATAATTTGCTTCAAAGTTAAAACGTTGGCATCCCATCGCAATTGCGCTTTTTGCGAAACAGGATTAATCCGAAAACTTTCCATTCCCTTTAACTGCGATACACGGTACTCGATTAATTGCACGCAAGCAGCACAACGTATTCCAGCCACGCTTAAAAGTTCAACCTGAGAACTGGTGGCCGAATCTGCTGTCTGTGCCGAGCTGGCTATCGCTCCTGCCTCGTCGCTCATATCAAGCTGCTCTCAACTTGTTCTTTTGAACGCAAGTATTCTTCCGTCAATCCATTTTGTTGAATCGTGTTCAATACTGCCAAACAACCATGACAGCATACGGGGCGTAAAACGTGCTGAAAATTGACAGTCAACGCCCCCTCCACGCGCATCGACTCGCCGCAGTGATAACAAAGACACCGCTCGCGTTTGAACAACGGCGCTATATGGGTATGAAAAAATTGAGAGGGGCTTAAATGCATCGAAATTTAAAATGAACATTATCTACGAATGAATGATAACGGACTATCTACAAATTTTCTTGATTTGACGCAAGCAATTTTCATAAAACCAACATGCTATGCGTGCGACATTTCAAGTCTCCAAAAACGAAAAACGATGGCATTCACCATCGTTTTTATCTGATTGAGACTTATTAGAAGCCTCGAAACCGAGGGATTAGCACTCGGTGTTTTTTCTAGATCGTATACAACCAAAACTGAGACCTTCTACTTCACACATAACCGGCAAAGAAATTACACCGGAGCTCAAATGCCATTCGTCTGAAATACAAAAATATTTATGTATATTGACCTCCTCGTTTGAACCAGTTACATGAACAATATAGTTCAGCGATAATCCAATAGGAAGAAAATTTTAACTATCTAAACGATTTCTAAGATTAATGAAATTGAAGCTTACACATTTAGAAATTTCAAAGTGCGTCTAAACAGATTTTAAGAAATCATCTGTCGACCATTGGATCTTTCCATCTGATTCGGTGACTTGAATTTTTCGTAGGCGTCCACCGCGACAAGGGCCACCAGTACAATATCCAGTTTCAGGGACATAAATAGCACCATGTGTGGCACACATGATATATAAGCCACTCCCCTCAAAAAATTCACCAGGCGTCCAATCCAATTCAACGGGAACGTGCGCACAACGGTTCAAATAGGCGTGCGCCACGCCATCGTAACGAACAACAAACCCGGTCGCCTCGTCTCCGCCGGCAAGCAAAGGAAAACGAATACCCTTGCCACCTTCTTCCAACTCATTTGAGTTACAAATAAATATCTCTGCCATTGCGCGAGTTTCTTTCTTATTGATTCACTGAAAATCTAATGATTGATTTGAGCGTATTGCCACCACACTCGCACACTTACACCAATCGCGGAATAGTGCGCGCTGACGCTAAGCGTTATCGTTTAACCATTGATGCAGATCTGAAATTCCTTTGGCTGAATATAAACTCGGTACACTCGCCAGCAAACTCGCGTCATGCGCGCCATATTCGACCGCAATTGCAGAGGCTCCAGCATTGGCTGCCATCAACAGATCATGCGTTGTATCCCCTATCATCAAAGTTCGCTGCATATCCTGCCCCAATTCACGCGTAAGCTCTTGGAGCATCGCTGGATGTGGTTTAGAAAAGGTTTCGTCCGCACAACGCGTCGCATCAAACATCGACAATACATTCGCACTATTCATCGCTCGGTTCAGCCCAACTCGACTTTTTCCTGTTGCTACCGCCAAAAAATACCCCTGTTGCGCAAGATCAATCAACATTTCACGCGCGCCAGGAAATAAAGGCAACTCATGATCGCGAATCAAATAATGGTAGCGATATCGTTCAATCATTTTTGGGTAGTAATTTGGCGCGACATCCGGCATAACTGCTTGCATTGCCTCAACCAAACCCAAACCAATCACATGGGCTGCCGCCTCGTCATTTGGGACTGGTAGCTGTAAATCCCTCGCAGCAGCTTGAATGCATTTGACAATTGTGGCGGTACTATCCATTAAAGTACCATCCCAATCAAACACGATAAAATCAAATAATTTTTTTGCCATATTTTTATTTATTCTCTCATTACTAGCAAAAAGCTTTATCAAGAATGCCGTCTATGCAATTTTCAAAGATCATTTTCAATTTAAACTTTGCAAGAATTTTTCGCAATCCTGTGGTAATGAAGCATTCAATGTCATCGATTTGCCGGTTTCTGGGTGCGTAAATGTAATTTGGTGTGCATGCAAAAACATACGTTTCAATGCTCCGCGGTTTGCTGCTGGTTTTAATAAGGCTCGGTTCAACGCAAAATCACCGTACTTGTCATCCCCGGCGATCGCAAAACCACTTGAAGATAAATGCACGCGGATCTGATGCGTGCGCCCAGTCTTAAGTTCCGCTTCCAGCAATGCAAACTCAGCATATTTTTTCTTCAACGTAAAAATTGTATGCGATTCCATGCCATCAGCCTGCACCCGCACCCGGCGCTCACCGTCCGCCGTTGTATATTTATGTAAGGGCAACTTAATATGTTGTCGTTGATTTTTCCAATCTCCAGCAACCAAAGTAAGGTAACGCTTATCCGTATGACCGTCGCGCATTTGCTCATGCAAATTAACTAATGCAGAGCGCTTTTTCGCCAACAACAATAATCCCGAGGTTTCACGATCCAAGCGATGGACTAACTCGAGAAATTTCGCATCCGGACGTGATGCCCTTAATTGTTCAATCACACCAAAACTAACCCCTGAACCTCCATGTACCGCGACACCCGCTGGTTTATCGATTACCAGCAAGTGACTATCTTCAAAAACAATGGCAAATTCAGCTCCGGGAACATGCGACGTTTCCTTTTCAGCAATTCTAGTTGGAGGCACGCGAACAACATCACCAACTTGCAATCGATACAATTGATCGATACGCCCCTTATTTACGCGCACTTCACCAGATCTTAAAATTCGGTAAACATGACTTTTTGGCACGCCTTTGCAGATTCTCAACAAATAGTTATCAATGCGTTGTCCTGCATCCTCTTCCGTAATCGTAATGAGTTGCACCTGTGCAAAAGTTTGGGAGCTGGTCTGCCCATCATCTTTTTTCGATGGTTTTTGAGAATTTACCCCCATTTTTATCGCTAAGTCCTTCATTTTGAATATATAATCCCTGAAGCTTGAGCTCATAAAGCTTCAGCATGTGTAAGAAAGACGACTATTCTACACAGGGGCGTGTCTATCGGCCTCGCCATTTTGCAAATTCGATAGAAAAGATGTGTATGCACATCGTTTTTTGCTGGTCAAGGTCGCAACCAATTGTGGCGATCGGACTGATGCAAAACGATTTGGATCAGAAAGTTTGAAATATAAGGATAAGTCTGGCAAGAGATGCGAATTGACATAAATTCGCTGGCTTGCCGGTTGATGGTTTTGAAGATATCGGTCGATTTCGTCATTCGCTATGTGGTTAATTTGAACTGCAAGCGGTTTGACACTATTAATTATAGTAAGTTGCGCATCGCCTGAATGATTATTTGCTTGATGTAACTCTGTTTCGCCTCTAAGGACGGCGAAATGCAAGCCAGAATACTCGGAGACATGTGCACTCGCCCCAAGTAAAAAGCCATCCGCGCCAAGCGCACGATTGATTTGATAAATTACCGAGTATGATTCCAGCTCTATGCTGATCGCTCTTCGAGTTATTTTTTAAATTGCTTTGTGCCAGTGGCATTTCCCGCCCCCTCAAACTCTCCGTTCTCGCATACATCCAATGTAAGCACGACACAATTGCTCAGCCTGGCTAGCAATTGTGAAATATGGCTTTAGTGCCATGGAGAAAAATATGAAACGTATGCTGTTTAATGCTACGCAGCAAGAAGAGTTGCGTGTAGCGATTGTTAATGGGCAAAAGCTGATTGACATCGATATCGAAACCACTGGACGCGAACTCCGTAAATCGAATATCTACAAAGGCGTTATCACCCGCATTGAACCTTCCTTAGAAGCCTGCTTCGTCAATTATGGCGAAGAACGCCACGGCTTTTTACCTTTCAAAGAAGTTGCTCGCAGTTACTTCAAAGAAGGTATCGACGTTCGTAATTCATCGATTAAAGATGCATTACGCGAAGGCCAAGAAATCATCGTTCAAGTAGAAAAAGAAGAGCGCGGCAATAAAGGCGCGGCTTTGACTTCCTTCATTTCTCTGGCTGGTCGCTATTTGGTCTTGATGACGAACAACCCACGTGGCGGTGGTGTTTCCCGCCGCGTTGAAGGCGAAGACCGTCAAGAATTGCGCGAAACCATGGACAAATTGGATTTGCCGCAAGGCATGTCCGTGATTGCTCGTACCGCGGGTATCGGCCGCAATGTGGATGAATTGCAATGGGATTTAAACTACCTGATGCAACTCTGGCGCGCGATCGATGGCGCTGGTAAGTCTGCACAAGGCGCATTTTTGATCTATCAAGAATCTTCCTTAGTAATCCGTGCTATCCGTGATTATTTCCAACCGGACATCGGCGAAATTCTGATCGACACCGACGATATTTACGAACAAGCGCAGCAGTTTATGAGCCACGTGATGCCCGATATGGTGCACCGTGTGAAACGCTACAGCGATGATGTGCCGCTGTTCTCACGTTTCCAAATCGAACATCAAATCGAAACTGCCTACTCACGCACCGTGCCTTTGCCATCTGGCGGCGCGATTGTGATCGACCATACAGAAGCTTTAGTTTCTGTCGACGTTAACTCGGCGCGAGCAACTCGCGGCGGCGATATCGAAACAACCGCATTCAATACCAACTGCGAAGCAGCGGAAGAAGTTGCTCGCCAATTGCGTTTGCGTGACTTGGGTGGCTTGATCGTGATCGATTTTATCGACATGGAAAACGCCAAGAATCAACGCGAAGTGGAAACCCGCTTAAAAGACGCATTGCGCTATGACCGCGCTCGCGTACAAATGGGCAAAATTTCCCGTTTTGGCTTGATGGAATTATCGCGTCAACGTCTGCGCCCTTCCCTGTCTGAAGGCAGTCACGTGACTTGCCCTCGTTGTAACGGCACTGGCCATATCCGTGATACGGAATCCTCCGCTTTGCAAGTCTTGCGTATCATCCAAGAAGAAGCGATGAAGGAAAACTCAGCGGCGATCCACGTTCAAGTTCCAGTCGATGTCGCAGCCTTCTTATTGAACGAAAAGCGTGGCGAAATTCTCAAAATCGAAAATCGCCATCGCGTCACAGCAATTTTGATTCCAAATAAACATTTGGAAACACCACATTACAAACTCGATCGTTTGAAGCACGACGATCCACGTTTGGAAGAAGCCCATGTTAGCTATGCTATGGCGGAACAAGCGGATACCGACATCGGTTACAACAAGCGTCAAAAAGACGAAGTCAAACCGCGTCAAGAAGCGGTCGTGAAGAGTATCACACCTGAAACAGCACCGATCGTAGAGCGTAAACCTGCGCCGGTTGCAACATCAACGAAAGTGTCTTCTGAAGGTGGTTTTTTTGCTGGAATCGCGAAATTTTTTAGTTCAATTTTCAGTACAACTGAGAGCAAAACGCCTGTAGCGGAAGAGAAACCAAAACAAGGCCGAGACAGAAATGATCGCAATCGCCAACGCAATCGGGGTCAAAACGGTCGCAATGGAAGAAACGGACGCGGTACACAAGACAATGATGAACGCCAAGCCAATTCGAATGGTCAAAGTCGCACAGAAAAAGAAACAGCCAAAGCGCCCGTACCCGCTGCATTAGAGTCGAACACGCAAGCGAAGCAAGGCAAACAAAACCGCCAACCACGTGACGAAAAGGACGGACAAGAAGGTCGTCGTGAACGCCAACAACGGCAGCGAGAAGGCAAGAAAGAACAAGCCAATAACGAGCCAAAAACCGAAGAGGGAATGACAACTCATGTCTCCCTTCAAGCGGCGACCCCTGCGATTCAAAAACCGAAGGCACAAGATGGTCAAGATGCGCTGAGCGTTGGTATTGATGCCGACCAGGCTGAACCGCAAGCGGAAGAAGGTCGTCGTCGTCGTCGCGGCGGAAGAAATCGCAATCGCCGCGATCGAAATCCAGGTGAGAACACGGAAGCGCAAATCACGCAAAGCGAGCAACAAAATGAAGGTAAAACTGAACAAGCGCCTGCATTTATTCCTGTCGCCGATCTAGCAACAAGCAATCCAGCCACGGTCGAGTCCTTATTGGTAGAGATTGCGCCTGCGCAAGCGAGCTTTGATTTAGCGCCGTCCACTACTGCGTCTTCAGGCGTAGAAACTCGCAAGCCAGAGCAGGAAACGACGCTCGTGACCAGCGCTGCGCCATCGCATTCGCAGGGAACAGCCAATCTTGATGCATCCACTCCAAACGAATCCATTGAAGCGGGCTCATCTAAGCCTATCGTTGCCGAAGCCAACGTGACACCAAGCATTGAAGTGGAAGCCTCGCCGATTGCAACTGTTGTGCCAACATTGAACCAAATCGATGAAAGTACGCAGGTGGCAATTAGCGATCAAGCAGTGAGCGTGACGAGTTCTGTTGACGAAGTGACTGTTGCAGAAGTCATCACCGAGAACACGATTGAATCTGAAATAAGTGCAGCAGCAAACCTGCCAACGCAAGCCGCACTGCCCATGTTCACGGAAACGCCTCCTGCTGCGACCATTGCCACTAGCGAAGCGATCGATTCGACAGCCAATCAAGCATCGCAAGTAGTGCAAAGTAGCACTTCGGTTGCCGATCTCGACGCGATGTTAGCGCAAGCAGGTCTGGTCTTGGCTGCGACTGATCCGGAAAAGTTAAAGTCAGCACAAGCGGCAGCACAAGTTCCGGTCGCGCCTCGTGTAACTCGCGAACGCAAACCCGCACCACCCGTGACCTCAGAACCACTAGTCATGATCGAGACCAAGCGTTAAGAAAAACATGACAGCGAGACGAAAATCCAGCTGATTTTCGTCACTTCTGCAGCACGAATCCCTACAGCCCGCGCACATTGATGTGAACGGGCTGTTTGTTTTCCACGAAGAAATTCTTGAGTACGATCAAGAAGCCTATGCACGAATTTTGTTCAAGCATGCTATTGTTACGCCATCAAAGAACTTCTGCTATGACTGATAAATTCATCCCAATCAAATCCACATTTCAGCCAGTTAAGTTACCTGAAATCGTGCTCAATCAATCTGAAAGTCGAGAGCAAGCCCGAGGCTACTTGGTCGATCGTATGCAACGCCCTCTGCAAGATTTACGCATTTCAGTGACTGATCGGTGCAACTTCCGCTGCACCTATTGCATGCCTAAGGAAATTTTCAACAAGGACTACCCTTACCTTCCGCAAAGCGACTTATTGAGCTTTGAGGAAATCGTACGTTTAGCTAAAATATTTGTCGCGCATGGGGTCAGTAAGATACGGTTAACCGGTGGTGAGCCCTTGCTAAGAAAAAATCTTGAAGATCTGATTGCGATGCTGAGCACGATTCGCACGAGTCGCGGTGACAAACTTGACCTCAGCCTGACAACCAATGGTGCACTATTGGCAAAAAAGGCTGGCATCCTGAGAGAGGCTGGCCTAAGTCGAATCACCGTTTCACTTGACGCATTAAGTGATCCTGTTTTTAAGAAAATGAATGACGTTGACTTTGCGGTTAGTGACGTGATTGAAGGCATCCAAGCCGCTGAGCAGGCAGGATTCTCTTCTTTAAAAATCAATATGGTCGTAAAAAAGACGAGCAACCTGCAAGAGGTCGTACCAATGGCCGCTTATTTCAAGAATTCCCCTCACATTTTGCGTTTCATCGAATACATGGATGTAGGATCGTCCAATGGATGGCGCCTCGACGAAGTTGTTCCTACTCATGACATCATTCAGTTACTTGCATCTGCGGGAATGCGTCTTACCAGCCTGCCAGCGCGCAAAGCAAGTGAGACGGCCGAGCGATTTCAACACAAAGATGGAAGTGGCGAGGTCGGTTTTATTTCTAGTGTTAGTCGAGCGTTCTGCAGTGAATGCAGTCGCGCCCGCCTTTCAACGCAAGGCATGCTTTACACCTGCTTGTTCGCCAATGCTGGCTATGATTTAAGGCACCATCTACGCACTCGCGACAATCTGGCTTCAATTGAGGAAAATGATCTAAAAATTTCTAATCTGGTCGGGCAAATCTGGCATCAACGTGCAGACCGCTATTCAGAATTGCGAAGTCAAATCGACACCACCTCTCAACCTGAGAACCCCAAAATTGAGATGTCGTATATTGGTGGATAGTTAGCCATAATTGCTTCGTCATCTTTCACATCGACCTAGTTCACTACAAACTACCATCAATATGCAAAAAATCTCAACCGATCAGATCACTGGTTTAATTCTTGCTGGTGGCCAAGGCATGCGGATGGGAAAAGTAAACAAGGGTCTCCAGCCATTCAACGGCAAGCCCATGATTTTGCATGTTATTGATAGACTCGAAACACAGGTCGGATCACTGATCATCAATGTCAATCACGATCGCGATTTGTATGCACAATTTGGGTTCACGCTACTTGCCGATACGCTACCTAATTATCTAGGCCCCTTGGCAGGCCTGCACGCCGGATTCACGCAATGCAAAACAGCTTTTATCGCGACAGCGCCTTGCGACACACCATTCTTACCACGCAATTTAGTCGAAGAATTGCGTCTTACACTGCAAAATAGCAACGCACAAATCGCCGTTGCCCTTAGTCTTGAAAAAGGAATCACATGCGATGAATGGCACCAGCAACCGCTCTTTTGTTTAGCTCGGACAAGTTTGCGTGAATCTCTTGAGAAATTCTTACAAGGAGGTGGACGAAAGGTCAAAGATTGGCTCGCCACCATTGAAGTCGTCAACGTTAAATTCACCGAGTGTGAAGCATTTCGCAACATCAATACCTTAGAAGAACTCAACGGCTACGCGACAAATTCCCACCATTCAAACTGATTTTACTATGCAAAAACAAAACGCAACATCGCACGATCGCGATGCTTTATTCAGCGTGAAGAATCATCTATCTGTCGAACAAGCACGCACCCACATACTGAACAAAGTATCGCCATTGACGCAATCAGAAGTTCTTCCACTACATCTATGTATTGGAAGAACTTTAGCCCGCGACATCTTGTCGCCAATGGACGTGCCGCCGCATGATAATTCCGCGATGGATGGCTATGCCTTTTTAGGTGATTGCGACCCCTTACATGAACAAATACAACTTCGCGTTATTGGCACTGCAACTGCTGGGCACCCATTCACCGACCATGTTCCGATTGGCTGTGCTATACAGATAATGACGGGAGCCGTCATGCCACACAACTGCGACACCGTGATCCCCCAAGAGCTTTGCTTATCAATCTCTGACACTTCAATTACGTTGTTAACCCGAAGCACTAAACCTGGCAGCAATCGGCGCCTACGCGGCGAAGATCTTCAACAAGGTAAAGTTGCACTACAAAAAGGTCAGCGGATCGGCCCTGCAGAACTGGGATTAATCGCGTCACTTGGCATCGATCAAGTGACGGTGAATCAGCGATTGAAAGTCGCCTGTTTTTCAACTGGTGATGAATTGCGAGATCTAGGCCAACATTTGGATCTCGGATGCGTGTACGACAGCAACCGCTACACCCTACTCGGAATGCTACAGCGCTTAGACTGCGATGTGTTGGATATGGGTCTCGTCCCTGACGATCCAAGCGAGCTAGAGTCTAGCCTACGCCGAGCTTGCTTGCTTGCTGATGTAATCATCACTTCAGGAGGCGTTTCAGTTGGTGGCGCAGACTTCACCAAGCAAGTCCTCGCAAAATTGGGGAACATCGATTTCTGGTCGATCAATATGCGTCCAGGAAAACCAATGGCATTTGGCGAAATTCAATCCGACGGACAAAGTGCATTCCTATTTGGCTTACCGGGAAACCCCGTTGCAGTCATGGTCACTTTTTACTTTTTTGTGAAACAAGCACTGCAGCGTATGATGGGGCAAAATCCACAAACACCGATCTTAATCCCAGCGATTTGCCGTCAAAACATTCAAAAGCGTCCTGGTAGAACAGAATTCCAACGAGGCATCGTGCAACAACGCAACGATGGAATCTTGGAAGTCGACGTCACAGGTATGCAAGGCTCTGGCATTTTACGTTCCATGTCGGAAGCAAATTGTCTAATCGTTATCAGCGAAGACAAGGGGCCAATCGATGCGGGGAGCACAGTTCAAATCGTACTCTTGGACGGATTAGTGTAGGTCAAACAACAAATTCACCTGAATATCTTAAGAAACAATGAGAAAGATCTAAGAAATACAATCCTCCTCGCGGAAACCTTTCATTCACACTTATAATTGCGTCACAGAAATAAATCGTAGATTTCGCGCATATGGCTGACCTCCTAGAGACACGCGTTCCTCGCAACAAGACTGCACAACCGACACTCGTCATTGCTGCTTGCCGTCTTGTATTGTCATTAGGGGTCTTGCTCGCAGCTTGCTTTTTATTGACACAGGCGAGTCAAGCGCAAACAAAGATCCCCTTACTCTTCGGTGAAAATCGCAACGAAAAAGGCGAAATGATACCGATCCCAGAGCGATTTACCAAAATATTCACAGCAATAGAAAAAGATCTTGGTATCCAATTTCAACTCCAGATCTACCCTTGGAATCGTGCCGTGAAAATGGCAAGCACAGAGGGTGGCTTGATATTCGGACTGAGCTTAACGCCGGAAAGGGCAGACATTTTCAATTTCTCGGAGCCTGTGGTCTACCAATACTTATGGTTAGTCACACGCAAAGATCGCCAATTTAAATTCACGACTCTAGAAGATTTGCGAGGCAAAACAATCGGCGTCGTTCGGGGTTCAAAATATGGCGGTGAATTCGACAAACAGAAAAATATTTTGTTTCGAGCCGATGATGATATTGATGCCTATGGTCCGCGCTTAAAGAAGGTCATCAACAAACAAATCGATGCCATGATTTTCGCAAGTCCACTGACTGAAGCGAAAGAAGTCGAGTCGCTTATCAATACAATAAAAATACCGACTGAAACGGATGCAAATTCTGTCAAGACTATGCGTTTTTCTGTCTTACCTGTACCAGTTTTAAAAGACGGTATACGCTTCGCGATTTTAAAAAATCAAAACGAAGCACTGATCAACGATATCAATCGCAGTCTCAAAAAATACCAATCCAATCTTCGTAAGCGAAATTGAAATGGTGATTTTCCGATGTGGCCAATACAAATTGGTACATCTTGCGACAAAATTAGGACAGGAAATTGACTTCTCGATTTTCGCTCCGCTCCTATACTTCTATCTTCGTTTAGAAGTTTCTGGAGTAGTCATTGAAATCCCCAGTTTTACTATCCCTCACCTCAATCGCGAGTATTCTGATCCTGTCTGCTTGCGGCGGTTCTGACAGTCCGTCCAGTGCGCCGAGTACGCAGAATAAAGCTAGCGTAACTGAAGTCGCAAGTGACCAGTTGATCTACCGAAAAAATAGCGTAATTACTGTCAAAGGTAAGAACCTTGATTTAGGAATTAATCTTTCCCACCAAGGATGTGGAAAAATTAGCGAGTTGACCGGCAGCACAGCAACACAAAAGGTCTTCAGTTGCAAACTAATCGCGGTTGGCACCGTTCCCATCACGATTACCGACGGTGCTTCCAGCACACTTTATGCCGGTCAAGTGACGATTCCATTGGCAGCGCAACCACAAGTCACCATGGTGACAAACCTAGGGAGCATTGTCCTCGAACTGAATCCAGCAAAAGCGCCCATTACCGTCGATAATTTTCTCAACTATGTGGAATCAGGCTTTTACGTCAATAAAATTTTCCATCGTGTCATTCGTGATTTCATGATCCAAGGTGGAGGTTTTACCGCTGACCTCACCCAAGCAAACACCTCTGCTCCGATTAAACTCGAAGCAGGCAATGGCTTAAGCAATGTGCGCGGTAGCATAGCAATGGCGAGGACTCCAGCTCTTGATTCAGCGACTTCGCAGTTTTTTATCAACGTTGTGGACAATATCGCACTCGATACCAATTCGGGTGGGTATGCGGTCTTTGGCAAAGTAGTAAGTGGTATCGAGACAGTCGACAAAATCAAAGTTGTTCCAACATCCACCCGCTCAGGCTTGAACGATGTACCTCTATCGTCAGTTCTCATTTCCGGCATGACGCAAACCAAATAGGCTTGCAATTATTGGTTGTCAATTTAGTTTCAACTCCCTCTTAGGGCTGGCTTTCGGGTCAGCTCTTTTTTTTAGCACAATCATGTGGTGTCCCAAGGCGTCCGCAAGGCACACCAACCATCTCTCTCAGTCTGTGATAAATTAATAGGAACTAAGATATTTTTCTCTCCTTCAACCATCTACCTCAAGCCATGCAAATGAAAAAATACAGCTTTGTTTCGTTTATCAGATCGTCGTACCGCTTTTGCGCCCTCTCTTTGCCTTTCCTCGCTGGCTGCAATGAAAACTACGCACCGATGGAAACGGTGAAACAAGTTGAAGTCAATCGCTATTTGGGAAAATGGTATCAAGTCGCTTTTATCCCGAACCGCTTTCAATCTATGTGCGTGGCGGACACGCAAGCGGAATATCAACTGACTGATAACGCAATTCGTGTCCTCAATCGCTGCCGAACCAAAGATGGCAGCATAGAGAAAGCAGATGGCATCGCGAAATTAGTTGAGAACAGTCAAAACGCAAAATTACGCGTGAGTTTTTTTCGACCGTTCTATGGGAATTATTGGATATTAGACTTAGATAGCGACTATCAATGGGTTTTAGTCGGTGAACCAAGTCGTCAATATGCATGGATACTATCGCGTACTCCACAACTTGATTCTGCCGTTCAACAACAATTATTCGCGAAAGCCGAATCACTTGGCTATCAGCGCGCACAATTTCAAATCAGTCCTCAAACCAAACCTCTGAACTAGGAATAAAATAATCACGATCCTAATAAGAATCCTCATACGAATCCTCACGAGGAACCGTATATGGATCGTGATTTTTCAGTCGACCAAACCCTTTCATCGCGATGGAATAGCCTTTCGATTCGATGCTTACCACACGATTTGACACGCGATAGCCAATACAATGAGTGCGAATACAAAGTAAATAAGCTGAAGTGGAATCATCCATCTTGCCCAAGTCACCCAAGGGATTCGTGCCAAAGCCAAAACCCCAACCGTAATCCCTGAAGTAGGAATCATTGGTGTCGTAAACTCACCAAATTGAAATGCCAAAACAGCGGTCTGACGACTCACGCCAACCAAATCAGAAAGCGGTGCCATGATAGGCATTGTCAACGCGGCCTGCCCGCTACCTGAGTGAATAAAAAAATTGATGACCGACTGAATCACAAACATCTTGTGGGCTGCAAATATGGGATTCGCGGATTGCACCAGCGGCATTAAGTGAAACAACATCGTATCAATGATATGGGCATCCCGTGCGAGTATCATCGTACCTCGTGCCAGCGCGATGACCAGCGCAGTTGTGATTAAATCCTTCGCACCTTGAATGAAGGCGTCCACGAATTCATCAGCACTCAAACGACCAACCACACCGACAGCAATAGCCATCACCAAAAATAAAGCAGCGATTTCATTGATGAACCACTCGTATTTCACGACACCGAAAACCATGATCGCGAGTGTTGCAACAAACAGCCACAAAACACTTTTATGAATCTTTGTCATCCCGGCAAACTCAAGTGTGCTCGAATGCGCCAACTCCGCGCGTCGTTCTTGATCAATTACATAAGTTGGACTCAATTGAGGATTTCTTTTGATCCTAGCGGCGTACCACATTAAGAAAGCAATCGTCAAAGCAGTCGCAATCGACCAAGCAATAGCACGAAAAACAATGCCAGAGAAAACGGGAACACCTGCAATTCCCTGCGCAATTCCGACATTAAATGGGTTGAGAAAAGCAGCCGCAAATCCAACTTGTGAGCCAACAAAAGGGATGGAAACGCCGACAATCGAGTCATATCCCAACGCTAAGGCCAGTGGAATGAAAATCATGACAAAAGGAATCGCTTCTTCTGCCATACCAAAACTCGCGCCTCCCAAGGAAAACAAAGTAACGAATACGGGGATCAACATCGCACGGACGAACGCTGAACGGGTATGTGCCTGTGCCACCGACTTGATCATGGAATCAATCGCTTCCGTCCGTTGTAAAACAGAAAACGCACCGCCGACAATCAAGACAAAGCCAATAATCAATGCCGCCTCAACAAAGCCCTTAATCGGTGCCATCATGAGCGCAACGGGTCCCTGCGGATTACTTGCAACGTAATGAAAAGACGCGGGATCGATTAAGGTCTTTCCGTTGACCAAATGCGTTTCATATTTCCCACCTGGAACAAACCAAGTTGACACTGCAAGGATAGCTAATAAAGCGAATAACAAGACAAAGGTATTCGGCATTCTCATTCTATTTATCATACTGCGTCTCCACTGTTTCACTGGCCGAATTACATCGACAATAAGTTACCGCTACGATAGGCAACGTGCCCTGCGATTTTTGCTACGCGCATACCATGTTGTGCATAGCGCCGTGCAACACGAGCATAGAAAACGCCAGTCACGCTAGCAATCAAAGGGGTCACTGTCCCGCTGATCGGATCGATCAAATCCCCGATCGACTCGCCTGCATGAATCAGCTCACCCAGTTCTCTTGTAAATGCCAATATCCCGGCACGTGCGGCCACAATGGGTTCGGATCCTTCGAGTGGGGTCGCTGCACACAAGGCTTGCGGCAATTCTGTTGGGTTTCCTTCGATATGTCCTGCATGCATCAGAAATTGAATGATTGCTTCAGCATCTTGCTGAGCATTAGCATGTCCAACATCACTCTCCCCTCGCAATTCGACCGTAACAGATTGACAGCCCAAAGCAATCGGCGTCGCAGGACCAAACGCTTCTGCAAGCTCCCACCAATGACGCGAGCAAGATTCATCAAAAGGATCATCCCCGGACAGCACTGACAACAGCAAGGCACGCGCACCAAGATATTGCGCCAAGGGCAGCGTCGCTTCAGCCAGTGGCGTCCCTGTGTAAAGATGCATGACGGCCTGATTATCACAATGCAGGTCGAGAACAATATCTGCATCGATTGCCAAGCTCTGCAAAATCTTTTTCATCGCTGTCACTTCATTGTTTGGTTGCCACTCGTTCAAAATAGCGCGCGCATGTTCCCGCACAATACGCGTATTTTGCACAAGATCTGTCCCAAGTTTTCCTCGCAAGGTCGTTTCAAGCTTGGGCGTCAAATACTGATAGCCACGATTAAAATTGATACCACTCGCCAAATCAAATCTTCCGAAAGCACTGCCTTGAATATCTTGGGCTAAGCCGACTGGATTCGCTACTGGAACGAGTACGATCTCGCCAGCAATCGCGTTCGCACGTTCTAACTCGATTAGTGCTTCGCGTAAATAATGACTCACCAGCATTCCTGGAATTTCATCCGCATGAAGTGAGGACTGAATATAGACCTTCTTTCCGCTTGATGCTCGCCCAAAATGCCAGCTGTGAATCGTTCTTTGACTGCCAGAACTGATCTCTGGCAATAGGTGTTTCTGGTTACGCATAGTTTTTACTTTCTCGAGAATGAGATTGGGGTGAAACAGGTTCAAACTTCAGGAGCAGCATTTTTATTATTTACTTGCCTGCTGGCCAATCGAAGACGATCACCTAAAACGTATATAGAAAAGGAAGACATTCGGCTTAAGTCTTGCAATCCTTGGTGATCAAGTCGCCGATTGCTGAAGCAATTGCATTATCAATGCTCTGAGCCAGTTTGCCAAAAAACTTTTTTTCTCTATTTCCAATTGGTGAGCAACAATCTACGAATAAGAAATGTCTGATTTTTTACACATTCTATCTTTATGAAAAAAATCTGACAATATCTATTGAATTTTTTTTTAATTCGTTCTACAGTTCGAACATCGATTATGTCTAATTTTTTTCAAAGAAGAAAAAAATGAAAAAACACACTACATCAAGTGATGCCCCCTCGCCCGATTTAGCGTTTGCGAAATCGCGTTTAGGCGAAGCACTCATGCTGCAACTTAAGGAAGGTTCGTCGTCTTACAAACGAATTGCGGACTACCTACTGCGCAATCAAGTCAAGGTGACCGCGCTCGGTATCGAAGATATGGCAGAACAATGTGATGTCTCCACCGCGACCATCAGTCGATTCGCCCGTGATTTAAATTTCGCCAACTATGCAGCGCTTAAAAACTCTATCGCTGAAACTGTGCAGGAAATTTTTTCACCAGTAGAAAAATTACGGAATACGTTTGAAGCGGGGAAAACCCATACCTCGCCGATGAGCGCGAGCTTGCAATCAGCACTGGCGAATATTAACGCAGCGAGTCAGGGTGTGAATGACGAGCAAATCCAACAAGTGGTCCAACGCTTAGGAAAAGCCGCAACAGTCTACATCATGGGATTTGGGATCAGCTCCCATTTGGCGGGTATATTGGCCTTACATTTGCAACCCTACTGCAATCATGTGGTCGAGGTAGTCACCTACGGTGGAACGGAAGTTGCAGCAGGTAATTTGGCGAATATTTCAGAAAAAGACGTACTCATTGTCATTTCATTTCCACGCTACGCGATTGATGTCATTCGCTTGACCGAGTTTGCGCGCGCACATGCAACATGTATCGTGGCGTTGACGGACTCATCCGCTTCGCCATTGGCGCAATTGGGCGACTTTTTATTACTCGCACCGAGTAACCACGCAGTACTAGCAAGTAGCGCTAGTGCAGCAACCGCTGTCATCGAAGCCTTAGTCAGTAGCATGATGGTTTCGAATAAGAAAAACCTTGAGAAGGCAATCCGTTTAACGGAAGCGCTCAACGGCTATTTACACAATAACGACAATACCGCAAGAACCGTGCAACTGGAAAGTCGCAAACCGAAAAAGTAAGTCACTCCCCCAAATGGAATCCAATCAACAGGCGTTGTATTCAACACCTGATGGGGGCCCTTTTTCGTAAAATTTTCGTAAAAAATTGTTGAACTAATTAAAAACACTAAGGAGTTAATACGATGAATCACTTCACACATGGCAAGCAAGGATTTCCTTCTGCTCCCAAAAAAATCACCTCGGCGACCTGGTCCGCGCTGGGAATGATGGCAATGCTAGGATTTGTCGGTCAAGTTAAAGCCCAAGATCAAGCGCAAGATCAAGTCGTCCAAAAAATCGAAATTACTGGTTCATCGATTAAACGCATCAATGCAGAAACCGCGCTGCCGGTGCAGGTGATCAATCGTATCGAAATCGCCAAAACCGGCGCAACCACTGCAGAACAATTGCTCAACACCTTGAGTGCCAATACCGGCTATACACAAGAGTCTGCAAGTATCAGCGACAAACCTGGTTCGAGCGGGCTATCCGGTGCCAATCTGCGCGGCCTTGGTGTATCGTCAACACTGGTTCTGTTGAATGGTCGTCGCCTTGCAGCGTTTGCCTTCGGTGGAGAAGGGACAGACTTAAACTCGATTCCCTTATCTGCAATCGATCGCGTCGAGGTCCTAAAGGATGGCGCTTCGGCAGTGTATGGCGCGGATGCAGTCGGTGGCGTCATTAATTTCATTACTCGCAAAGACTTCACTGGCTTCGAAGCGAGCATTGGTAGCATGCGTACGCAAGAAGGTGGTGGTGGAGACAAAAATATCAGTTTGTTGGCTGGTTTTGGCAATATCAATAGTGATGGTTTCAATTTCTTTGCTAGTTTGCAGCACAAGAAAAACGATCAACTCCGTACTGCGCAACGTGATTTCGCGGTAAGTGCATGGCGCCCGCTCGAGGCGCGAGGCTATCCTGACAATTTCACTTCAGCGAATACTTTTCCAGCTGGAATGTATTCCGTTTCAGGAAAAAAATACTTGGGAAATCCAAGTGCGCCCGATTGCGCACCACCAGCAAGTATCAATATTAATGGTGCATGCCGCTTCGACTATCAAGCTGCTGCCGATATTTATCCAGAGTCAGCGAAAACCAACTTAATCAGCCGCGCCACTCTCGCGATAGACAGTGACCACACTATTTTTGCCGAATTCACGGCGTCGAAAAATGAAGCGAAGTACCGTTTGTCACCGACCGGCATCAATGGCAATACAGGGACGAATAGTAGTGCTTGGACCTATCCTGCTGGTGGGCCGTTTTACCCTGCGTTTTATGTCAACTCTGCGGGCGTTAAAGTGCCAACCGATGGCCAAGCATTTAATGTACGTATCCGCATGGCACCAGGTGGTGCGCGTACCAATGGGCAAGAGTCGAATCAATCTCGCCTCTTGCTTGGGAGCGAAGGTAATATTGCAGGATGGGATTACAACACAGCAATCGCACACTCGATATCGGACAACACACAAACGTTGACGAACGGTTATTACGATCGCGTCAAATTATTGGCTGCGTTTAGAACAGGAAAAATCAATCCCTTTGGCGCACAAACACCAGAAGGACAAGCCTTGCTCGATAGTGCTGAACGCAATATTGATGGACGTAAAGGCAAATCGACCAGCGATGTGTTTGATGCTCGCTTCACTCGCGAGATCGCACAAACCGATGCAGGTCCAGTAGGGATCGCGACAGGTGTGGAATTCCGTCGTGAAAAATTGGAAGACAATTCGTCCGAGGAAATCTTGTCCGGTACGATTTATTCCACTTCCAAATCGCGTCGCGTGTCCGAGTCACGTGATGTGAAGGCTATCTTTGCGGAATTAGAAGCACCAATCACCAAGGAATTAAGCGCTCAGCTCGCCTTGCGGCATGACTCCTACGGTGGAAATATTGGTAGTTCAACCAATCCAAAGATCGCGCTACGCTATCAACCGAATAAAGAAATCTTGTTTCGCGCTTCATTCGGCACGGGCTTTCGCGCACCGACAATGAAAGATTTGGACCCATCGAAAGTTGAGACTTCAACCGGTGGTTTGTACTTCGATACGATTGGTTGTACAAAATATGATTCGCAATGTTTTAGCGATCAGATTCCCACTACGGAAGCAGGTAATCCAAACTTAAAGCCTGAAAAATCCAAACAATTTTCTTTCGGCGTCGTCTGGGAACCAGCAACGGCATTCTCTGCAGGTCTTGATTTCTGGAGTGTACGCAAGACTGACGTCATCAAATTCGCCCCTGAAACCTTGATCGATACCGACCCAGCTTACGTCGAGAAATTCATCACTCGTGACAGCGACGGTTACATTATCAACTGGGCCTTGACAGCACAAAATCAGGGTAAAGAAACCAAAAGCGGTATCGACCTTAACCTCGCCTATCGTACGAAGTTTGAGGGCTATGGCAAGCTCACAACACGCTTGTCGGGAACTTTGATGACGAAAAGTGAACAACAATTTGCTGAAGGTTCGAAAGTCTTCGACAACCTTGGCAAATGGGGCTTTGAATATGTCACACCAAAATGGCGTCATCGCTTGAGCGCCGATTGGGATATCGGTACTTGGGGCATTACTTTGGCGAACACCTTCCAATTGCATCATGAAGATCAGCAGTTCGATCCAAACGGTAATCGCCCGACTGTCGCGTCCTACAGCCTTTGGGATTTGCAAGCGGCCTACTACGGTTTTAAAGATATCAAAATCAGCGGCGGCATCTTGAACTTGGCGAACACAAAGCCTCCATTCTCGAACCAGACTTTAACTTATTTTGCAGGCTTTGATTCCACATATGTAGACCCACGTGGTCGTGCTTACTATGTTCGATTGAACTATGCCTTCAAATAATCAAAGGAATCGTGTCGCCTTAAACATAAGCTAGCAAATTAGATCGTCTGTCTAAGACGATCTGATGCGCTTACCAATCGGTCTTATCGGGTTATTCATCAAAACTGGCTTACCTGCGCGGCAATCGTAAACGAGTGTCGTCAACGAGGGTCGCAAACGAGTGTTGTTAACATAAGCGCCACGAAGGTCGCACCACCTTCCTCCGGTTCTGTCTTCGTGGCGCGAATGTTTTGTTATGTTTTTTGTTTTGTTATGTTTTTTGTTTTGTTATGTTTTTTGTTTTCTTGTGCGGCTTTTCTCCCGCATTTAGGGTAGCACCGAACATGTGCTACCCTTTTTTTGATGTCCAACTTCTTCATTAGATGCAGTCCATTCCCCCGAAAACCTGCCATGTCACTCCTCTTTCAATTTCCATTTCAACATTCAGCAGTGTTCCGAATCATCAAAAGATTCACTTCTTGGATATCCTACGCTGGAATTGCTCTGTGCTTGTTTAGTTCTCCTGTTCGAGCAGAGGCCAATGCCGACACTCAAGTCAAAGGAAGTCTTGCCATCATTGGGGGGGCTTTGCGCTACGACAACAGCACGGTTTGGCAAAGAATTGTGCAAGAAGCAGGTGGGCAAGGTGCACGAATCGCCGTCATTCCTGCCGCCTCGGCGAGTCCAGAGCGCAGCGGTCAACATTTAGTCAAGGTTCTCAAACAATACGGCGCTGATGCCTACCTGTTGCCACTATCGATTAAATATCTGAATGAAGATGGGCAGCAAACTTATTTTCAAGTCGCCCGCGATCCACTTTGGCTGGATCAATTGAAGAACACCCAAGCTGTGTACTTTTCAGGTGGCGACCAAAGCAGAATCACGAAGGTTTTAATCAATGAAGATGGCTCTCGTACGCCTTTACTAGAAGCGATCTGGGATCTATATCGACGTGGCGGACTCATTGCAGGCACGAGTGCAGGTGCAGCGATCATGAGCGAGACCATGTTCTCCAATGCTAAGTCAGTCTTACATACTTTGCAAAACAAGGTAAAAGTCGGTAGAGAAATCGACCAGGGACTGGGTTTCATCGGTCCGAATATCTTGGTTGACCAACACCTCATCATACGCGGGCGTTTTGCACGCATGCTACCCGTCATGCAGAGCCAAAGAATTCCACTCGGTCTCGGCGTCGACGAAAATACAGCAATGTTTATTTTTCAGCAGCGCTTTATGGAGGTGGTTGGCTACAAGGGAGCAATTGTTTTGAATCTAAACCAACCCAACGACTCGAAACGATCACCATTTCAGATGCAGAATGCGCGCATTCATTACCTCAGCGATGGTGACAAATACGATCTCGCCAGCCATCTCACCACACCATCGCCCGAAAAAGAATTGATTCAATTCAAACACAGCGAAGAGCTTGATCAGCAACCACAAATGCTTAGCGATATCTTGGCCAATAGCGCAGTCGTCGAACTGCTAAGTCATCTCATCGAATCCCCTGCGCGCTCAATGAAAGGATTAGCTTTCGATCCACGCAACAAGCAATCTTCCCTAGGTTTCGAATTTCAATTTGCAAAAACAGCCGGTAGTCAGGGTTATGTCAGCAGTCGAACGGGAATGGATGCCTTCACCGTGTTGGATATACGTCTTGACGTGCGTCCCGTGAAGATAAGAAAGCCGATTTACCAAAATTTCAATTAGGTTTGAGCCTTGGTAGATCCACTCTAAACTGCACACACAGACTTTCTGAGTCCAGAATTTTGTCGTAAGCTGCGTCTACATAATGAGAATTTGGAGACCATATGACTACTGTACAAGAATCGGACCCTATCACATCATCAACCAAGGAACGTGAAGTCGATCGACTCCTGCATCACTACGCAGAGAGCCATCGCAATCCAATCAATGAAAAGATCCATTTTCTTTGCGTCCCGACGATCATGTGGACCGTGCTTGGATTAATCTGGGCGATTCATCCCTGGGCGGCATTCGGTGGTGCACTGCTGGCGTTGGTGTATTACTTTAGCTTGTCCTTCAATTTTGCCATTGGCATGGCACTCATGGCGAGCATTATGCTGGCGATCTTGCAGAGCATCCCGCCAGCCTATGTGTTACCAAGCGCTGGTATTGTCTTTGTGGTGGCATGGATATTTCAATTCATAGGCCATAAAATTGAAGGCAAAAAACCGTCCTTTTTTGAGGATGTTCGCTACCTCCTAATCGGTCCACTATTTGTACTAAGTTTTTTGTACCGCCGACTCCACATCCGCTACTAATCCACAAAAACGCGGAGCAAAAAAAACCGCAGATCAAGTCTGCGGTTCATTTAGCTTTCATGCCAACTAGGTATTACGAGAGACTCCAAACGTGCTCTAATTTTGCCCAAGCTTGCTGCGCCTTACCATCTTTCACTGCAGGCTTAAATTTACATGTAGAGTAAATTTTGACTGCGGCTTTATCCAAAGTTTTTGAGCCACTTGATTGGTCAACCTTTGAATCCATCACATTGCCATCTGCGCCAACTAAAATTGACAAAGTGACTGTACCTGTTTCTTCATTCATCAATGATGATTTTGGATACACGGCTTTTTCACATGTTTGTCTTTCAACCATAGGTACTTCCGCAGCATTCGCAGTCATAACAGAGCTCAACAAAGCAACAGCCAGAATCATTTTTTTCATAGTCGTATCATTAAAAATAGGGGATTAACACAAGTCCAAGGCAAACATATTGCGATAGCGCAATTGCCACATGGAAACAGCCCGACATTTTAAAGAATGTTTTTCCATATGGCAATACATATGCACAAAATTTAATCAGTATTTTCGTAGCAATGTAAATATATTCTCTTGACCGAGTAATCAAAAATAGCCTGATAGATAACAAAAAAACCGGAAAAGCCGAGTCGCTTTTCCGGAAAATCATTACTGCTAGGGAAGCAAGCTAATGATCACAATAAGTGACTAGTCATAGGTCGCGTTGATATTGACGCCTGTAAATGCCTGTTTCGCTCTTAAGACGATGTAGTACCATACGCCAGAGCTTGGTGTCGGTAGCAGAACATTTTCATCATTTCCAGCTTTCACCGAGGCAGCATCATAGGAGCTCGTGGTTGGATAGCTTCCTTTCTTCACATACAAATCCACATCGCCAGTTCCACCATTCGTATAGAGCTTGAGATTTTTCGCCCCTGTTGGAAGCATGATGTAAAGATACGCTTGCGAATTGGATGTAAGGTTTTTGATTGCACAGTTTTTGCCAAGCTGTGAGGATGAGGCGCAAGTCGGCAAAGTCACCACCGGCACCGTTGGCAGTGGCGGTTCACCCGCCACCGTTACAGTCTGAACCCAATTCGCGAACTCGGTGTCATAGCGTGTGCCGATATTATTCAGGTAAGTTTGATAGCCAGCATAATCACCGCTGCGGAATTTCGCGATCATCGCGTCGATATCACTACGATGTCTTTCATTCATAAAACGCACGGCCATGTAGCCCCAACGATAAGCACGAGTCACATAATCTGACATCGAATAGGTATTGCCCAAGATCGTGCTCAGTTTGTAAGTACCGGTTTTAGCTGCATCAATCGCCTCTTGGTAATTGTTCTTGTGTGATAAATACTCAGCAACACCCTCGATCCACCACACGGTCGGTTTTGCCGTTCCAGCGGCAAAGTCACCCGCCATATCAAAACGGCCATCGAGATAATGCACATACTCATGCTCTAAATTCCACACCGAGAACGTAGGACGCAGCCAGGAGGCTTCGTGCGCAATAAAGCGCGCTTGGTTATTGACGTCGGCTGGATTGCCTTCCAAGTACATGCCGCCGTTGTCCGTACCGATACCGTAAATTGCACCTGCATACTTGCTGTAATTCGTGTAATCATCAAACACCACCAATTCCAATGACTTGTTATTGTCATTCGGCAGCGGCGTGTTATTTGTTAACAGCATTTTATGGAAGTAAGTCTCCTCCGCTCCGAGGATATTGCAAGAATCTTGTAGTTGTTGCGGCGTCATATCTTGCGCACGAATTTTGATGGTTGGGCTGCAGGTATAACTTGTTTTTAACACCGCATCCGCCAATTTCGTTTGGTAGCCACACGTGCCATATTCTGCACAATTCGCACTATCGTAGTAATCCACTGCACTTGCCGCATTCAGCCACAGATCGCTATCGGGTCCAGTCATGGTTGAGGTCGCCAATTGGTTTTTAACCATAGGTTTGACGGTATTCAGCAAAGCAGCATATTTCATAAAACGGAAAGCTTCGTTTTCCGCATCGCTCAGCTGATACGCCGTACTGGTATTCAGCAAAGCCGCTTTGTTGTTCACCACAAAATTATTTAATACAGTGGGGTAGCTCGCATCTTGAATGATCGACGTTGCATTCGCTCTATCGTGCGCGTAGAACATGACGGTTAAGGCGCCGGTCAAGGCACCCGCTGCCGATGTTTGTAATAAGCCGTTTGCGGCATTCGGATTCGACGCGGTATTTGTGTAGCGAACAAATACATTTTTCACGCTCGGCAGATAGTAAGCTTCATCATTTAAGTTCGTGATCAACTTAAACACTTCACTCGCCGTATTGCTCCATGCCGCGTTCGATGCGTACAGGGCACTCCCATCAATCAGTTGTTTAATCGGTGCACGCAAATTCGTCATCACGGTCGACGACGGTGCTACGATCGTACCGCCTGATGCCAAGTAATAGCCTGCCCGCAAATACAAAGTCAAATTGACCAAGGCGATATTGCTGGCGTTGTAGCTACTCGCTTCTTGCGTAAAACGGGATGCGACGGCATTCATATTCGTCGCGGAATAAATCCCTGCTCCTTGTGCTGAAGTTAGCGAAAACAGACCGTAGGTACATTCAGGGTCCGGCAAAGAAACCAAATAATTCGCCAAAGCAGCACCGCTGTAATTGGCCAAGGTCGTCATATCCTTACAGGCGGCCGTGGGCGCTGGTGCCATTAAGGGTGCCATTGAGGGTGCCGTTTTTGTTGCCGCAGAATTATTATTCGTACGATACAAGGCTTGCACATCTTTTTTACTTTGCGGCAGATTAAATTTCACCTGCTCTGCACTGGGCGGCAAAGCCATTCTGGCATGGGGACGCGGTGCCTGCTTGAGCGCTTTGTGTTCATGTTCGTGCCGCTCTGCTTGTTCGGATTGAATGGCAGCGTTAACAGGTGCCATACTCGTTGCATTCGCGGCGAGTATGGCCACCGCGATGATGGAATTTCTTTTCATCGACATCAAAAATCTCCTCTTATATTTATGGATAAATGAGCTAGGCTTAATCGACACCTCCCTGCTCGATTGCCCTTTGCAATGCGCATGGAGCTTAAGAAGGCGGATACTGTGACTAGCCCTTTTATGCCACCAGTGCGCAACAACGAAAACCCACTTTCCCTCCCTCGAAAGAAAGCTGACTATCGTTAAGGCGCCACCATCTTATAAATATATTTAAGAAATATCAATGATATATTCAATTAAAAAGATATATGAAAGTCTAGTTATTACAAAAACAGCGTAAATTCTGAAAAGATAAATATCTGTAAAATTTTGCACGGATGAGAAATGCAAAATCCAAATGAAATTCCAAATTTCGTTGCAAATAGTCGAATTTCTCATTGGAATCATGCTGATTCACATCATTTTATTTGGTAAATCAGAGTGAATTGTTTTTGATTCGGTGCTTATTTAGCTGTAATCGATATTGCGCGTCTAGTGTAAGAAAGCACTTTGTCACCGCGCTGTCAGACCTGTCGAAGGTGTACGGAGGATCTTGATGAGTTATTCCGGCGCTTTTTGGAGTTTTTGATTTTTTTGGATGGAAACTACAATGAATCAACACAGATGATTCACTTCAATTTTGCAAACTGCAATCACTAATGCAGCATGGCGGCAGCAATGCTATGGATGAAATGCGGCGCTTGATCCGCCAAGACTTACATGCATTTCACCCAAATTCACGTCTCTACGACGAGAAAAAAATCACGGCAATTTCTTCGCTGGCATTTCACGACCACCTTGTAACAAGACCACCTGCGTCACTTTTCCATCCGTCGCTTTTTCAAAACGTAGTTTGGCTGCTACGCCCACTGCTTCAAACAAATCAGGTTCAATCGCCATAATCTCGACGGTTCCCTGCCCTGTCGCTTGTGTCAAAAAACGCTCGCCGTCGCGGCTCACTGTCAAAATGAAATTCGGTGCCAACTGATACTGGCCGACATATTGATCGAAGGCTTCGGCACTGATTTTCACTGCAGATGTTTTTGCTTCAGCTTTCTTTACCATCACACGTTTTGCTGGAATGTCCCGTCCGCCTTGACTCAAGATCAGTTGATTCACTTTGCCATCGGCGGATTTTTCAAATGTCACCTTGGCGCCGACTTCTTTCGAAACAAAAGCATTCTGCGCAACGGCAGTCATGTAGATCGATCCTTGACCTGTGGCTTGGGCGACAAATCGATTGCCTTCGCGACGAATATTCAAGATGAAATTCGGCGCTAATTCATAATCACCAACATAGGCGTCAAACACCTCTGCCGCTACTTCAACTGCTGGCGATTCTTGTGCGATTACTTCACTGGTGCGCTCATGATGGGTCACCGTGCCATTTTGGTAGACAAGCGCATCGATCACAGCGCCCTGTGGATTTTTGACGAACTCCACGCGCAGCAACGAGGTATTGTCTTTGAAAAAGCCTGTCGTCGAATACGCTTGCAAGACAGTTGTCGGCCCATTCGTGCGTGACATAATCAACTTATCGCCATCTCTCACAAACTGACGACGATTTTTTTCATCGATCTTGTAAACACCAACATATTGATCAAGCACTTTGGCATCGAGAGTGATCGCTTTAAATTCTGGGATCGTTTTACTCATCGCCGCTGCGGCCAGACGGCTCGCCACCATACTCGATGCGGCCAAGCCACTCTCGGCATTCGTCAACACAGCCACATAGATTTTTTCTTTGGGTAGACGGAGCGCAAAGGTAGCGAAGCCGTTAATGCCCCCGCCATGAGAAATCATGGTAGAGCCTTCAAGTTCGCCTATGCTCCAACCATAGCCGTAGTCGGTATTTTTTCCGTTGGTCAGTTTGTAGTTGGTGAACGCGCGTTTCCAGCTGCTGGCCTTCAACAATTTGCCTGCACTAATCGCCGCATCCCATACGGCCAAATCATCGACGGTTGAGGTCAACGAACCCGCCGCATAGGGCTGCGTCATACTAATTTTGCTGCTCGGTTCAAATCCATTCGCACCGGGCGCATGACCTGCTGCGTGCGAATGCTGGCTACGCTCAAAGCCTTCATATGCCGTGTTTTTCATGCCGAGTGGCACGAAGATACGCTGCTCGACAAATTTGGCGTAGGGCAAACCGCTCGCTTTTTCAATGATCGCACCGAGCAGAAAGTAACCCGAGTTACTGTAATTCCACGTCGATCCTGGTTCAAATTCGAGCGGATCATTTTTGAAGCTCGCGATCATTTCATCGACCGTCATGTCTTTGGCGATGGTGCTCACAAAGCCAGGCTTGCTGGTGTAATTGGGAATGCCAGCAGTATGCGTCAACAAATGTTCGACGGTGATTTTCTTACCGCTCTCTGGGTAGTCGGGAAAAAACTTTTGGAGATTGTCAGACAGCGACAATTTGCCTTCCTCCATCAACATCAAAATACCCACGGCAGTAAACTGTTTCGATACCGAACCAAGTCGCATCACATCATCCGCTTGCATCGCCCGTTTTTCTACCACACTCGCCAAGCCATAGCCTTTGCGCAAAAGCGTATTACCGGCTTTGGTAACGATCACCGTCGCGCCTGGTTCGTTGGATTTGTAGAAGCTAGCGCTCATCGCATCAAGCTGCTGCGTGATCGAGGCTTGTACCGCATTGACCTCAACAGCGGACATAGGCGGTTGAACGTTCTCAGCAAAGCTATTAAGCGTCGGGAACATCACAAGTATTGCAAGACAAAGTGGTTTTAATTGGCGCATACGATCCTCCTTAAAAAGGCCTACTCTACTTGCACATGAATCAAAACGGAAAGGATTTGCGATAGAACGGCACGTTGATGGGATGAAACTGACTTTATTTGCATAATTGCGTGAAATGGATTTATTGATCCAGAGTGGGCTCGATGGTTGTCGTCATTACCGAGATGCTGCTGTAAATCAAATTCCTCTCAGGGTCAATGTGAGTCGATCAATTGGCTCGTGTAAAAAAAGTGTGATTCGTTGCGCAGGCGTGCATACGACTGCGCTGCGTTTGAGACTGTTTTTCACGCCGCCGTTTCAACCTTCATTTGCCCTAATACCTTGCTTTGCTTGATAGCCCTCCAAAGGAAATAGATTCCAAGTGGAATCGTCACCCCACCAGCAAAACACAGCAACCCTAGAAATATGTTGAGATTTCTCTTCGAGGAAAACGTTGATGGAATATGGCTCACAATCGCCCCTCCTTCTCTCCTGACACCATATACATAAACAGCATCACCGAAAAGTTTGCTGAAAATTTTTGCCTTAACCAACTTAATTTCCAACTTCTCACCTAAGCGCAAGTAGTTATCCAAAATATTTCCAACTGCAACATTCTGAAGCGCGAGCATCTTTCCATTGACATCCTCAATCTCAATAATTGAGTAATTTTGAGCTTGCCTAGTAACTATCGAATTACCCAGCATTTTAATCGTTCCTGTTACGCTTTTGAAATCTTCTACCATATAAACTCCCTCTAATTAACTACTGAGATCGCAGCCATCTTGTAATCGAACATCTACGACAATTAGTGGACATCCATCCCAAATAAACCACAAAAAAATAAGCGAGACCTCAACTCGCTTCCATCTCCATTCTCACACAAATCTAATCCAATTCCAACGATCACGTTGCCGAATTTATCTCATCAATGTAATCATACGCGGTACATGGCAGACTTTGGAAGCGTGCGATGCTGAGTGAATTGCCGAAAGAATGAAGTGGTAATTTGTTTTGCTTTCCTAGTACCGCGGATGTTGATGATTGCTGCCGATTTGCCTTGAGTATTTTGTAGTCTTTCAAACGTAGTTGAATCGAAGTGTAATTCGAATTCTCGGGAAATTAACGATTCCGACGCGTATCGGATTGCGATCGACATAGGCACACCAAGCTAGCCAGCCTCATCTAAGATTGCTTGGCTCTTAAAGCGTCCTTCCCTAAACCTGCTCGTACATTGATCCTCTGCATTCGCGCGGCGGGCAATCGATTTATTTAAACAGCGCATAAGCATTGCGAAACAATTTATTAAATCATTGCTTTTTGAAGTGGGCCTTTATTTGGCTGGAATTTTTACTCAATTCTTGATCTAAGCCTCACCCAAATCCTTTTGAATCGAGGCACTGTCGCCGCCCTTGCTCTCAATTAGTTTAAATTTTCTTTTCGCTTAAGATTCCCCAGAATCAAAGCCTCTATTTTTCAGGTAATCCGATAGTTCTAATTCTAATTTTGTTTGTAAAGCGAGAGGCTCGAGAATTCGGATATACGGTATCCAGTAGCGAATAATAGGAAAAATCTGGTTGAGATGCGCGATCGTTGTGCTCACGATCAGGCGACCATCCGAATGCTCTTTTTCAATTTTTTGAAGTGGAATTAGTTTCCGTCGTTTGAAGTAAATCGCAACCTCTTTCGAAACGGACAATTTCAAAGTCTGTTTCGCTGCAGAGAACCAAATGCCGTCTTCGTCCAATAATTGCTGCTCTATTTCTGAATCCCATAAAAATTCTCTCGTTGTCGAGCCCAGCTCGCTAATTTTCGCGAAGCTATAGCTTTTCAATGTGTTGCCATCAACCGCAGCCAAGTACCAAATACCCTTGCTATTGATTAGTTTGTATGGACATACATTTTCGTATTGCTTGACAACATCTGCTTTGCGATAAGTAAAGCGAATCCTCTTCCGATGGCGAATCGCTTTTTCTAACAACGTAAAATCAGTACTGCGTTCCGACACGTCTTCATAATCATGGCCTTGAACATGTAAATTTTTTTCGATTCGCGTATCAAATAATTCACTCAAAAAATCATCGGACAAGGAAGGAAACAGCCCCTTTACGCCAGCCAATCCGGCAAAACGACTAATATCTTTGGTACTCAGTTGCCCCAAGAATCTCACGTCCATTTGATACGAACCACCATTTTTTTCTAGCGGGAGATAGGCAAATCTAAGATTTAGATCGCGCTGAATGGTCCGTATATTTACGCCGAATTCTTCGGCCAACTCTTTAGGGACAAGTTTCTGCCCTTGATTGAGTTTCACCAATATTTGCGAGAGCCGATACACCAGGGTCTCATGGTTTTCAGAAGTCATACCCTACCCAAAAATAATTTTCTCTAAATTTTCGACGAGCGTCAGTCGGAAAAAAGACTTTTGTCAGAAATCGATTAACTCTCTTTTCATCATCAAAAAAAACGACATCACCTGTCACTCCTCCTAGTCAAAATAAGGCCTCTATCAATATTCAGTGCGGAGGTACTCGATGTTTTGGCTCATTTTACTTATTACTGGCTTTGCCCTCATCTTTTTTAAATTGGGCAGCGTATCAGTGTGGATGGCATTGCTGACACTTGCTTTAAAATGTACGCTTCTCATTGTCTGCGTATTCGGCGTAACGATTCTTTGGCAAAGATGGAAGATATATCGCACACAAAAAACGCGCGCAACAAGTCAAAAAATCGAACATTAAATCGGGAATGCATGGCGCCGTTAAGGCACGGCACCATTCCAATAATAAAATTCAAGTCGGCGAAAATATGGCGCTATGGCTTCTTCAAAATCGAATTGATTAAACCTTTACCACGTGTAAGGGAATTATCGGCGATTCGCTTCGCGCCATCCTTTAGCACACTCACTCTGTTAAGGCTTCGATTCATTGCGCTTGAACTTAGAACGACGGATGAGTTTTTTAGAATAGCTTGTGACAAGTCGTCAGCGAATATCGCTGCCTTGGCACGGAGTAAGTGACGGCCCTTTTCCTCAAAAATCTGTTGAATTTCTCGGAGGGCAAGCTCTTCATGCTCATAAATAATACTATCTGCCTCAATAATGTCTTGAATTAAGGCAAGCACATCTTTGGTCATTTCTTGATAATTGCAGTCCGGATTTGCTTTACTAAACTCAGCGAAAGTTTGCGCTAATTTCGCCATCTCAAGCTGCGATAAGTTCTCTTCGATCACAGACAGACTTGCTTCCACATACCTGCAATCGTAGCCCCACGCCGAAACAAAATAGCTGCGAATAAATGACCGTTCATCGTCAGAGATACGCCCATCAACTTCAGCAACTTTGAGCGACAATGATGCGATCAATTCGAACAAATCTATAGCGAGAACATCAATAGGGGAATTGATAAATTTCGGAATAACGGAAACTCTATCCCCTGTTTGCTTTGAAACCCACCGACGTATTCCTACAACAGTGCCACCCGACAAAACAGCCGCAGCAACAATCCACCCCACCGGTGTTACGGCAGCGCCGATACCGAATAAAGCAGCTAAACCAGTTGGCGCAAAAAAAGTTGAGGCAACCACGGTGGATTGCGCGACTGCCGCACCCGTCATGGCGACGCCTCCGACCTCCCAGAAATCCGCTAGCCTATTTTTGAGTTTTAAGCTTGCGTAGGCATTCTCACCAATGGCCAGTTTTGACTTAAAACGAAGCTCATCCGATATAACCTGCTTGACATTCACAAACTGCTCAATATTCAATTTCTACCCTTACGATTAATTTTGATTCTCCCACATTTTAATCGCGGGCATATATTAGATCTACACGCTCAATTTTCGATAGAAATTTATGCTTGCAGTGGCGCAAAATGATCAACTAAAGAGTGAATCCTGTTCTCCATATCGCCTGATAAGAAATCCTGCTCAGCTCCTTTAATGACGCCAACCAGAAGCAAGAGTTTCGCAGCCATCGTTCCAAAAATAGCACCCAACAACGGAATCGAAGCAACCAGGGCGCTAAGTACCAAAGCCAAAATAATAGCAAACGAAATGTTGGGGAACGCACGCATCAAGACAAAAATGAAATCAAGGATCTTGCGCCCTATTTTTACGATAGCATGCCCAATCTTCAGAGTTGTCTTTGAAAACGCATATAGCATCGCCTTCGCATCTGCGGAAATTTCCATATTGTTGATATTGGCTCGCACTTCATCATCGTTTGTAACAGTATGCCTAACAAATTCATAAAACTCAGGTGAAGGTTCGGCAATTTCCATTACAATTTCTTCGGCTGTCTCAAATTTACTTCCAACGACTCTCATATGATCTCCATTGAATTGCAGCGGTCAACTATCTATGTGCAAAATTTTCGGCCAAATTTCACATAAATCGCTATGCTATCCGAAAACCGATTGTAATTTGACATTGTGACAGGTGGTGTCGTAATTTAAATAAGTTTTCATCAGGATTAGTGCATTTCTATTTCAAACAAAAAATTGAAAATGAGATTTATTGAATCTTGTGGATATCAACCTACAACAACCTTAAAAAAAATAAGCGTGGACTCAGCTCTCTACAAAATGGCGGCAATCACTCCGACAGAAGCGAGCCCCACTATTGCAAAATCTGACTCAAGGTAGGCCTCCTCATTCGAGGTACCTAGCAACCTCTTGAACAACGAGAGCCTTGAGCAATGGACGGCCTCAAGACTCTCCTCAACCATTGAAATTTAATTGGACGGTGCAACTACCCAACCCAATCCATGGCCGAATCACTATCAAAAATACCTACGCCCAAAACGCCATAGGCTGTTCTGAGAAAATAAGTTGAACTTACAGTCTATTGAAGCTGAGCCTCGAGCGGCGACTTGCCGACGCGAGTCAGGTCGAGCGAACTTTTTTTGCAGGAATAGATCTTGTTTGCCAAAGAATGAAATCAACTTTTTTTAAGGCTGTTAACCCGCAATAGTCTGGAGCAAACTGGTCAAACTCACTGATATAGAGCTTACCTTCGGCAGAATCAAGGAATTTTTCATACCAATCTTCAAGCGATGCGTATGCCACCTTGGCAAGTGCCAGCTTGTTTTTGCTGGCATAACTCGGGGCACCGTGGCCTGTATTCTTGAGGATGTGAATGTCCCAAATTGGCTTTAACGGGTCAATCGTCGCGACCAGCTTGCTTGCAAAGGACGGCTCATATCTGCCAGTAAGTCTATAAATCTCGTCGAGTACATCGGCAAATAGCGGTTTTGTTTCCTTTAGTTTTTGCATTAGGGTGTAATAGCTGAGGTACCAAGCCATTTGACGACGCTGAACGCGATAGAACGCGTTGTACTTGCGCTGGAAATCAACATCCAATGATACATCGACTTTAGGGAACTCATGCATCAGCACGGCGTACTGAGTAATACCTTTCTCTGCTTTTAAAAGTGCGTCTCGAATTTTGGCTATGGTCATAATTATTTTTCTGTGTAGCCTAACCCCAAAGTCCAGCGACGCTTCGGATGTCAGGCTGCAACACTTAGTTATGCGCGTGCTAGGCGCCTCTTCAATTCTTCTGGGGAAATGGCTGGCTTTTGAGTGTGAACCATAGCATGGCAATTAGGGCAAAGTGGTCGCAGGTCTTTAATTGGATCAACTTTATATTCCCTACCGATTGATGAGATTTCTTTCAGATGATGAACATGAATGAACCCATTGCCAATGTCACCGTACACATCACCAAAGTTGAAACCGCACACATAACACGAATTACCATAATGCGCTAAACAGGCGTCCCTGGCTTTGGGGTTTCTCTCATACGCATTAACTACTACAGATTTCACTGAGCCCTCAGAATATGACTCGTCAGTAATTTCGTCAGGAAATCTTGTTGTGGCATTTGTTCCAATTGGAACGTATATTCCACCTGTTCCATCAATCGTCTTTTTACTTAATGAAAAGCCATGTTCATTAAGAAAATTTGAAAGCTTTGACTCCAATCCCGAATACATAGGAGTGTTTCTATCAAGCTTATGAAACCAACGACTGAGGACTCCTTGAGTATCTGTGCCGGTACCTTCGCCAGCATAAGATTCAAGAGAGGTGTTTTTGTACCCAATAAACTTGCTTGGAGCAAAAACCCCTGTGTCTGGGAAATAGTACCAGTGGTAGAACTGACCAAGCCTTGAAAAAGCAGCTGACGATGCGAAACTACCTACATCGAAAAATCGAACAGAATTTTCTTCAGCTTCCTTAAACGTTTCAACCAATTCCATTATTTACTCCAATGTGGATAGTTAGATTTAGACGACAAAATAACGCATAACACTCTTCCTCAATATTCCCTAAAAGCGCTTGAACATTCCTTTTCCAAGCTATTGGAAAACATTGCACGATACCAAATCTTTAAAAGCGTCACACAACTAATCTGAATTCTATCAAGTCGCACAATCATGTCAATCAATTAAAACTCTCCGCATCAAGAAACGTCCAGAATAAAAAATATCTCTGCGAAGAAACACAAATTTTCATGCAAGCGCCCCCATCACTTTCATCACCAACACAAAATCTCGCTTCAAAAAAAACGGGCATGCTCACACATGCCCGTTCTTCTACCAAACTAAAACTTCAAACACCAATTACTCGTAATCACTCATCGGTACGCAAGCGCAGAACAAGTTGCGGTCGCCGTAGACGTTGTCTGCGCGGCCGACTGGTACCCAGTATTTTTGCTTACGCAATGATGCTACTGGGAAGGCTGCTACTTCGCGGCTGTAGGCGTGGTTCCATTCGTTGGCGACCAAGACTTCTGCCGTGTGTGGCGCGTTCTTCAGTGGATTGTCTTTGGCATCGAATTCACCGCTGGCCACTTTCGCGATTTCTTCGCGAATCGTGATCATGGCGTCGATGAAGCGATCCAATTCCGCTTGAGATTCACTTTCTGTTGGCTCAATCATCAACGTGCCTGGCACTGGGAAGCTCATGGTTGGTGCGTGGAAGCCGAAGTCCATCAAACGTTTTGCAACGTCTTCGTTGGAGATGCCAGTCGCATCGGTCAATGGACGCAAATCCAAAATACATTCATGCGCTACCAAGCCATCGTGGCCTGTGTACAGCACTGGGTAATGTGGAGCCAAACGTTTGGCGATGTAGTTCGCTGCCAAGATCGCTGTTTCTGTCGCCGCTTTCAAACCTTCTGCGCCCATCATGGCGATGTACATCCAAGAGATCGGCAAGATCGATGCAGAACCGAATGGTGCTGCGCTGACGGCGGAGATACCCTTCTCGCCACGTACGTAACCATTGGAACGTTGATTTGGCAAGAATGGTGCGAGATGCGCGCCAACTGCGACTGGGCCTACGCCTGGTCCGCCACCACCGTGTGGAATACAGAATGTTTTGTGCAAGTTCAAGTGACTGACGTCGCCACCAAACTTACCTGGTGCAGCTACGCCAACCAAGGCGTTCATGTTCGCGCCGTCAACATACACTTGACCACCGTGTGCGTGGATGATGTCGCACAATTCGCGGATGCCTTCTTCGAACACACCGTGGGTCGATGGATAAGTCACCATCGCCGCTGCCAAGTTAGCGCTGTGTTTTTCTGCTTTGGCTTTGAGGTCGACCAAATCCACGTTACCGTTTTCATCGCAAGCAACAACCACAACTTCCATGCCAACCATCGATGCCGATGCTGGATTAGTTCCGTGTGCAGACGATGGAATCAACACGATGTTGCGGTGATGATCGCCACGCGATTGATGGTAAGCCTGAATGATCAACAAACCAGCGTATTCACCTTGTGAACCTGCGTTTGGTTGCAAAGACACCGCATCGTAACCCGTTGCTGCGCACAACATCGCTTCGAGTTGATCGATCATTTCGCGATAGCCAACGGTTTGATCGTTCGGTGCGAATGGGTGGATGTTAGAGAATTCTGGCCATGTCACTGGAATCATTTCGGATGTTGCATTCAACTTCATGGTGCAAGAACCGAGCGGGATCATGGTGCGATCCAAAGCCAAATCTTTATCTGCCAAGCTACGCAAGTAACGCAACATTTCGTGTTCTGCGTGATAGCGATGGAAGGTTGGGTGCGTCAAGTAGCTTGTTGTACGTGCCAATGCTGCTGGGAAGGCATCTGCAACACTTGCTTCAGTCGCGTCAAACGCTGGCGCTGTTTTGCCTTGACCGAGGATAGTCCACAAAGCTTCGACATCCGCACGTGTTGCTGTTTCGTCGAGCGATACACCAACTTGTGTCGCGCTAATTTCACGCAAGTTGTAACCAGCTGCTTGTGCTGCTGCGTGTACTACTGCTGCGTCTGCAACATTAATCGTCAAGGTGTCGAAGTATGTGCTGTTTGCAATGGCAACGCCCATTTGTTTCAAACCAGTAGCCAAGGTGCCAGTCAAACGATGTGTGCGTTCAGCGATTTGCTTCAAGCCTGCTGGACCGTGGTACACCGCATACATCGACGCAATCACTGCCAACAATACTTGTGCTGTACAAATATTCGACGTCGCTTTTTCGCGGCGAATATGTTGTTCACGAGTTTGCAATGCCAAACGGTAGGCTTGTTTGCCTTGTGCATCGACTGTGACACCGACCAAGCGACCTGGCATCGAGCGTTTGAACGCATCTTTCGTGCCCATGTAGCCAGCGTGTGGGCCGCCGAAACCAAGCGGCACACCGAAGCGTTGACTGTTACCGACGACCACGTCAGCACCCCAAGTACCTGGCGCTTCGATCAAGGTCAATGCCAACAAGTCTGCAGCGGCGATCACCATCGCGCCTTTTGCATGCACGGCTGCGGCGAATTCGCGGTAATCACGGATTTCACCGTCAACACTTGGGTATTGCAAGAGCACACCGAAACAGTCGTTTTCTAAGGCTTCGTTGGCTGTCAAAGTACGCACTTCGATACCCAAAGGTTTAGCGCGTGTTTCGATGATTTCACGTGTTTGTGGCAAGACGTCATGCGCGACGTAAAACACGTTTGAGTTGGATTTACCAACACGCTGGATCAAGGTCATCGCTTCGGCAGCGGCTGTACCTTCGTCAAGCATAGACGCATTCGCGATATCCATGCCTGTCATGTCCATGATGACTTGTTGGAAGTTCAAAATCGCTTCTAAGCGACCTTGAGAAATTTCTGGCTGGTATGGCGTGTAAGCCGTGTACCACGCTGGGTTTTCAAAGATGTTACGCAAAACCACGCCTGGCGTGTGCGTGTTGTAATAACCCTGACCAATGAAAGACTTGAGCACTTTATTTTTGCTCGCTAAGGCTTTCAATGTCGCTAAGGCTTCAGTTTCAGATTTCGCTTCTGTGAATTGCGCCAACGGCAAAACGTCTTTACGACGAATATTCGCTGGAACGAGCGCATCGATCAACGCCGTGCGATCCGCATAGCCCAACACTTTGAGCATAGCAGCTTGTTCTGCTTCAGATGGGCCGATATGACGGGCGATAAAGGCATCATGTGCCTCAAGTTGGGAAAGGCTAGTACGTGTCATGGTATTTGGGGGATGAAAACGAGTTAAAACAGGTTTTGGAAGGTTACGGATGGGGTTAACTATCAACTATCCGGAAACGTTTTGTGCCCGTAGAAATTCAATTTTCGGGATGCAGTACGAGGCGCAAAGCACAGCAATATGTCGATATTGCGCGCATTTGCAACGAAGTAATGCGCCCGATAATTGGATTTATGCGGGCACAAAAAATTAACCAATATTCTTTGCGTACGCTTCTGCTGACATCAATGCGTCAACGTCAGCTGCATTGGCTGGCTTCAATTTGAACAACCATGCGTCGAATGCGCCGCTGTTGATCGATGCTGGCTCATCAACAACTGCATCGTTCACTGCAACAACTTCACCAGCCACTGGTGCGTACACATCGCCAGCCGCTTTCACAGATTCGATTACGCAGCAATCTTTACCCGCAGCCAAGCTTGCGCCCACTTTTGGCAAGTCGACGAAAACGATGTCGCCCAATGCGTCTTGTGCGAAATCAGTAATGCCGACAGAAACTGTACCGTCTGCTTCTACGCGTACCCATTCGTGGGATTCTGTGTATTTGCGATCTGCTGGAATTGTCATGTTGTTCTCCAAAAAAATTTGAATTGATTATGTCTAAAAATAAAATCTTTGCCGCGAAGGCGCAGAGAGGCCTAAACTTCTTTTCATGTCATTCCTGCGAAGGCAGGAATCCAGCGTCTCTGCTTGTTACGTCACTGGATTCCCGCTTTCGCGGGAATGACAAATTCAAAAATCTCTATGTACTCTGTGCCTCTTTGGCGAATACATTACGCTACCAAAACCTTACCATTACGCACAAATGGCAATTTCACTACGGTTGCTGCTAATTGTTTGTCGCGAATCTGCACATGCACTGTGTCGCCAATCGCTACGCCCATAGGCAAACGTGCCAAAGCGATGGCTTCTTGCATGGTTGGGCTGAATGTACCACTCGTGATTTCGCCGTCGCCATGTGGTGTTACAACCTTTTGATGCGCGCGCAAGATGCCGCCTTTTTCACGTAGGATCAAGCCTAAGAATTGTTGTGTTTGACCTTGTTCTTGCAATGCTTTTTTGCCGACGAAATCACGCTCTGCTACCAGATCAATCGTCCAAGCCAAACCTGCGTTCAATGGATTAACTGTTTCATCCATATCTTGGCCGTACAAATTCATACCAGCTTCCAAACGCAATGTATCGCGTGCGCCCAAACCTGCTGGTTTTACGCCAACTGCTGCCAAGGCATTCCACAAGTCAGTGATGCGTTCAGCGGAAACGGCGATTTCAAAACCGTCTTCGCCTGTGTAACCTGTACGAGCCACCATCACTTCACCGAAGGACGTGTTTTCCACGATGACTGCGTTAAATGGTTTAATTTCAGCACTAGCCGCTTTGGTTTCTGGCAAAACTTCCCATGCTTTTGCACGGGCATTTGGACCTTGAACAGCGATCAAACCGTAAGCATTCGCGCCATCGCGACGTTGTGTGATGGTGATGCCAGCATTGGTTGCAGTGTTGTGCGCATTCATCCACGCGACGTCTTTTTCCGCTGTACCCGCATTCACCACCAAGCGGAACCAAGTTTCATTCATGAAGTAGATGATCAAGTCATCGATGACAGTGCCTTCAGGTTTTAACATCGCTGAGTACAGCGCTTTGCCTGGCACTTGCAATTTGTCGACATTGTTGGCGACCAAACCGCGCAAGAAGCTACGTACGTTCTCGCCTTTGAGGTCAACTACGCACATATGGGAAACGTCGAACATACCGACATCAGTACGCACTGCGTGGTGTTCTTCGATTTGGGAGCCATAATTAACTGGCATATCCCAACCGCCGAAATCAACCATCTTCGCGCCGGCTGCACGGTGTGCTGCGTTCAAGGGAGTTACTTTTAGAGTTGCTTGCGTCATGTGAGTGCCTCAGTACCAAGATTGGACATAAAAAAGGGACGAAACCGCATGCGAACTGATCATCCGCATTGCTGTTGAATCGTTTTACCCCTCTGTCCTGGTACCTGAGAGATTACGAGAAGCTATCGATCCATTCATCGATATTTCTCGTCGCACCTTCGGTGGGTAGTTCAGTGCGAGCCATCTGTGCACTGCTACCGCTCTCCAGAGTAGGGGAGTTTTCACACCACCCCGCTGATCGGTCCTTTTGCCTGAGAGTTTGTTGGGTATTAGCCCCTTCGGCGGCCGTCTGCAAAATGCTTATTTCGCGCAGCTCTCTCCCGATCAAGTGCTGCGATTATAACCCGAAACCGCAAACGGTTATTCTTCAACAGCACTTTTTTTCACGATTTATTGCGCAATAAAGTATCAATTTACTTATTCTAAAAATCAAGTCTAATAGAGAAGTAATCTCACTCAACTCACTCTTGCACCTTTTCTATCGTTTTTCCATCGGCGCCTTGTCCATTGTTCTCTCCAACATAACCAACGGCCAAGATAGGTTGTCGTGGTGGCTCGCCCCACATCCCTTTTCCGCGCGCATAATAAGCATGTAAAAATCCCCAATAGACTAAGCCATCACCACTGCGAGGGTCGAGCAAATAGAAACCGAGACGACCCAGTGGTTGGTTAAGTGGGACATACAGAGCATTATCTAACGTTTCTTTAGACCAGCGATATCCAGCTCGTTTCTCAGGCAGTTCTGACTTCCACTGACCTTTGATTTGAACCGGAAATATGCCTTGAAAACTGTCTTTTGCAAGCACTCTTTCGCTTTCATGAAAATACAAGATTGCTTGTTTCGAAGGTCGAGAAATTCCTGACAGTACTTTTAAACCATGGGCTTCCAAGATGGGACGCAGCTTTTCTGCATACGCTGGGTCGATCAAATAGCCTTGGGGAATTTGAATTTCATCGACGGCTTTGAATGCCACATAGGCAGGCAATTCCATCTTGGTACGTGATTTCTCACCAACAATTTGACCTAATTCATTTTTAATCGGATCGACAACTTCAAATTGATAGGTTTCCGCTAAGCTCATTTCGGTCCGCAATGGCAACCGTGCAACACCCGTTTTCCATTGGGCTTCCCAGCGCGCACGTGCAGCGATTTGCTCTTGTTTTACCTCGTCTTTGTGCTGCGCAAGCCATCGCAACAATTCAACTACATACAAGCGATTATCTTCAATTCGTTGTTGATAGCTTCGATAAACATACGTCTCGACCAAGACGCCCAAAGCGTATTGCAAGGTGGGGTAATTACTGACCAAATTAGGTGTGGAAAAAGCAGATTCCCATGCTTCAATTTGTTTATCTTTGTTGTAGCGAAAATTTCCGTAATCATAAGTTGGCATTCCTCGCGGCAACATGGTCGCACGTACGTCCGTCAACATTTTACGATTGAGACTTTGTAAGGGTGCATCGCCACCCGTAGCCCAAGCTGGTTCATACGTAATATGAAAGCCATGGTAGCTGCCATTCGTTGTATGCAAATCAAATACCGCAGCAGGTTGAAAATCTTGATACATCGCAAGTAGCCATTTTGTATTGGCTGCGACGGCTTTCATCATGTCACGATTGAGATCGATTCCAAAGACATTTTCTCTTGGCCCAACACCATGTTCGGGATTCGGCTGGTAGCGACGATTCAGCGGATCTTGCGCATCTGCGCCATCGGCGTTGTAGGTTGGCAGCGTCACGATCTCTAGCGCTTGACGAATTTCGGGATACTTCCCTTGTATCAATTCGCGCATGATAATTTGCATTGCGTCCTTACCCTCAACCTCGCCTGCATGAATACCCGCATTGATATACACCCGCAAAGGGTCTTTCGCAGTCGCTGCCAAGCGCCAAGCGTTCAAAGGCTGCCCCGATTCGGTGCTGCGCGGTGCCGCTTTGGGTCGGTAATAGCTCAAGGATTTGTCACGCTTTTGTAATGCGCTCATAAATTGAGCGACATCCGCAACGGTGCTGGTTGAGGCGTAGTTATTTTGTTCAAATCTCGTCGTCGGCCAAGGCTCTGCGTGTTTTTTGTCAAAAGCATGCGCCACCATCGGTGGAAGAGCCATGAGCCCCAAAAAACTTACCAATAAACGCTTCATTTTTCTTATCCTTAATAAAAAAATGACCTGAGGTCGATCTGGGGCAGCCCACGATCTCGATCAGGTCAACTCAGTTTTCTCAACTTACTGGCGTTATTTACTTGGCGGTGTGACGTTGTTTCCACGCTTCTAGGTATTTGGCCGCCTTAGGATTTTTCTCGTCCCAGTTCGGCGCTACTGCACTGTTTGCAATGTGCTCGATGGCCACCGCAACCGCTCGATTGACTTTTGCCATGTTGTCGTAATCGATTTTATGCGCTTCATCACCAAGGCCATGATAATCAGGGAAGCCATAGGCAACGCTGATCGTATGAGCGGGAATACCTTGATCTGCTAAGGCTTGATTATCACTCGCACCAAAATAACGATCACTATTCACCGGATGCTTCCAAACATGGATTCCAGTTTTATCACCCGCTTGTTTGATAATGGCCCCTACTTCAGAAAAATCAAAACCTGTGACGCCAACGGAAGCAACTTGTGGCCCCTCGGAATCATCAGTACGTCCGACCTGCTCAATATTGATACCTGCGACCGTCTTTTCGATAGGGAAAATCGGATTTTTCCCGTAGTAGCGTGATCCCACTAAACCTTTTTCTTCACCAAAGAACGTCATAAAAACGATACTACGTTTCGGGCGCTCTTTCATTCCCGCGAAGGCTTTTGCCAACTCGATGACCGACACCGTGCCGCTTGCGTCGTCATTCGCACCATTGAATATTTTGTCACCTTCGGCATTTGCTTTCATACCAATATGATCATAGTGCGCAGTGACCAACACATAGCTATCTTTCAATGCGGGATCCGATCCACGCAAAACCCCAATCACATTGCGCACAATTGTTGGCGTTGCTGGCTCAGGTTCGGGCGGCGGCACCGCAGCACCCGGACGACGTCGAATCTCTTTCTTTAAAATATTCCAATCGGCTGTTTGGAAATATCCTTCATTACCAGCGGGTTCAAGGCCGATAGCACGAAATTGCGCTGCGATATATTCTGCGGCCAAATCCAAACCACGTGAAGGTGTATCACGCCCCTCAAGCAAATCGGATGCCAAGAAATTCAAATGGCCTCGCATCGATTCAGCTGAAATTCGATTGATCGTTGCCTGCATCGATCCAGACAAGCCCGCCGCATCTTTGGACTTCACCGCTGCTTGCCCTTGCAACTGTGCCTGCGCAAGACATGGAGAAAGCAAACCCAAGGAACAGACAACGGTAGCTAGTATTTTCTTATTAAAGTTCATACGCTTCTCACTTTTTCACATGACTAAATTAATTGAATTGCCGAACTCGACTGGCAGTTGATTTCGGACTGAAGCTGGTCAGAGCCTATTTCCGCCAATAAGTTCCCGCCAATTTACAAGACCAAGCGCCAACTAAGCGAATAAAAGGGAAATCTATTCGCTCAATCGGACGTCATCCGTTCGCACTCAGCCTTATGCCCTTCTCACTTCTTGGACACCACTAACTTCATGAATCACCATCAAGGCTTTTTGTAGTTGACTTGTGCCGTTGATCTCAGCGGTGAAGGACATTTTTGCCTGTCCTTTTGCACTTTGGGTATTTACCCCGATAACATTGATCTTTTCGCGAGAAAACACCTCGGAAATATCGCGCAACAACCCTTGCCTGTCCTGCGCCATCACAAAAATATCAACGGGATACACGGTGTCTTTACCACCATCACCCCATGTCGTTTGAATGACACGTTCCGGCGCTTTATGACGCATTTCAGAAAAGTTCTTACAACTCAAGCGATGGATAGAGACGCCTTTTCCACGCGTCACAAAACCGACAATATCGTCGGGTGGCGCTGGCTTACAGCAGCGAGCCAATTGCGTCATCAAACCATCTGTACCGACTACTAATACGCCAGATTTTGCGCCCTGCACAACACTTGACGCGCGACTCTTATTGGCGATGAGATAATCGACGGGCACTTCCTGTTCGAGATTGTCGCGGAGCGCCGTCTCGACTTGACGCAAGCTAAACTCCTCCTTGCCGACGGCCAAAAACAAATCATCGAGGCTAGCGAAACTCAATTTGCGCGCGAGCTCTTCAAGATTGACCGATGTCTTACCTTCGCGCTGCAAGGTTTTTTCTATCAATCCTCGACCCGCTGATAAAGTATTTTCCTGGTCGATCGCATTAAACCATGCGCGAATCTTGCTGCGAGTCCGTGTTCCAACCGAATACTCCGTCGTCAGCCAATCACGCGATGGCCCAGTCTGAATAGAACCGGCTTTTAAGGTGATGATTTCAACCGTCTGACCGTTTTTCAACTTTGTGTTTAATGGCACCATAACACCATCAACACGCGCGCCACGGCAGCGATGTCCTACATCCGTATGGAGTTGATACGCAAAATCGACGGGGGTTGCACCACTCGGCAACTCAATCACCCTCGCTTGAGGCGTCAATACATAGATTCGATCATCCAAAGTCGCGGCTTTGACTTTTTCGACCCATTCACGTTGTAACTGCTCTTGATCAACCACAACATCCGAAACCTCATTTTTCCAAGCCAATAATTGACGCAACCAAGCAATTTTCTCGTCATATTCTTGTGCTGAAAAATTGGAACCACCCGTTTCTTTATAACGCCAATGCGCTGCCACACCAAATTCAGAAAATTGATGCATTTCCTTTGTGCGAATCTGGACCTCTAAAGGTCGTCCATCTTCCACCACGACAACGGTATGCAAGGACTTATAGCCATTCGGCTTAGGACGGGAAATGTAATCATCAAACTCCTTAGGAATTGGCGTCCACAAGTTATTCAATATTCCCAACACCGCATAACAATCTTTGATATCGTCAACGATCACTCGGAAGGCGCGAACATCATACAATTCATCAAAATCAACACGCTTACCTCGCATCTTTTTCCAGATACTGTAGATGTGCTTAGGCCTCCCACTTACCTCCGCTTTGACGCCAACAGTGCGTAACTCTTGCTCGAGCCTAGCGATCGCAGAGACCACAAAACTTTCGCGCTCGACCCGTTTTTCTTCTAACATTTTGGCAATGCGCTTATATTGCTCCGGCTCCAAAAAACGAAATGAAAGATCTTCTAATTCCCATTTCAATTGCCATACACCGAGTCGGTTTGCAAGCGGTGCATATAAATCCATCGTTTCACTGGCATACTGCTGAGCTGCACCATCATTCCGCTTGCACTCAGCAAAATAGCGCAAGGTTGTTACACGCGAAGCGAGACGAACTAACACTACCCGCATGTCATTCGCCATAGCCAGCACCATTTTGCGTAGCACTTCCATTTGCGATGCAGTCCGCTCCGCTTCGTCTTTGCCGCGCCCAACATCATGCTGTGTCAATGTTGCTTCACGCAAGCGCATTAAGCGCCTTACACCGCTTACCAACTCCGCAATGTCTTTGCCAAACTTGACTTCAATTTTTTCGGCCGCCAAAGGATTTAATTCAGAAAGTTCAAATAACAAGCCGGCAATGCGTGTATCGACATCGGTCTTTAGCATCGCTAAAGTCGACGCCACGCCAATCGAAAATTGCAAAGCATCTTGCTCCGTGACGATCGACCGATTTTCATAAAATGGCGAGACGAATTCTAAAGCCTCAAGTACTCGTGCAGCATCTGATGCTGACAAGCCATCGACCAGCTGTGATTCAGAAATAGCGGCGGACAGTGAAACCATATTATTTTTGCGCTGCGGTCACGACAATTTCAACGAGCCACTCTGGATTGGCCAAAGCGGCTTGTACCGTGGCACGAGGTGGCGCGTTGCCTGGTGCAACCCAAGCATCCCAGGCTTGATTCATTCCCGCCATATTTGCCATGTCGGTAATAAAAATCTGGCACATCAGAATGCGTGATTTATCACTACCCGCCTCTTCCAAAAGACGATCAATTTGCATCAAAACATTGTTGGTTTGACCAACAATATCGAGACTGACGTCTTCGGGAACTTGACCAGCCAAATAGACCGTCTTATTAAAAATTGCAAATTCGGATAAACGTGGACCCACATGAAAACGTTGCATCTATCTCTACTCCAACGATAAAAATTAAGACAATAAAAATTCACGCACTATGGCAATCTGATCTTCCTGTACCAAACTCGGTGCATGTCCGACGCCTTGAATTTCACACACCTTTGCACGCGGACCACGCGAATGCATAACTTGCGCAGTGTCGGCGCTCAACAAGTCTGACTCCGCACCTCGAATCAAGAGGGTCTCGCAAGTCATGGCATCATAGGCAGCCCACAACATTTGCTCAGCCAACTTCGCAGTTTCAGCTGTGGTTGCCTGCACAGGTATCGCCAAACCCAAATCATAATGACGTACCCATTTGCCTTCAGCATTTTGCTTTAAGACATCGCGTGCCAATTTTCTCCATTGCGCATCAGAATGCTTGCCAAACGATTGGGAAACGTTACGAATAAATAGCTCCCCCTCTTCAAAAGTATCAAATCGCACGTCCTGTGCGATCAATTCACCGATACGTCGAAGCCCGTCAAAATTAAGGCTAGGCCCAACATCATTCAGTATCATCTTACGAATGGGATTGCCTTTCATCGAGGCCAAAATTAAACCAATCAAGCCACCCATGGACGTACCAAGCCAATCAACCGTCTTGGCATTGAGGCGCGCCAGCAAGGTGACCATGTCACTCACATATTGCGGTATCTGATATAGCTGTGGATTCGACAAAAAATCAGACTGTCCACGGCCAACGACATCGGGACAAATCACACGATAATCCTGCTCCAATGCTTGCGCAATCGCATCAAAATCGTCCGCGACGCGGGTAATTCCATGGACACAGATTAATACCTTGGTGTTGTCAGGATCTCCCCACTCTTTGTAAGACATCTTGTGCAAACCGGCAGGCGAAATACATTGAACAGATTGACGAGTGAAAGTCATAGAAAAAATCTTTGTTGGATTGGCGATGTAAGCTGTCATTTTACCGATGGTTTAGCATAAAATCTTTGGCTTAAGCGCAATTCACTCACTATTTTTGATTTTTATATAGGAAACAGCATGCAAATAAGAACACTTGTTGGTAAAACGGCGTTAGTCACAGGATCCACATCCGGAATTGGCTTGGGAATAGCACGTTCTTTGGCCGCAGCGGGTGCAAATATTTGCCTCAATGGTTTTGGTGACGCGCAAGAAATTAAGCAATTGCAAGTACAAATCGAAACAGATTTTCAGGTCAAAACTAGTTACTCTGGTGCCGATATGTCAAAGGCAAGCCAAATCGAATCGATGATGGCGCAATTCCAAGCAGAATTCGGCAGCATCGATATTCTTGTCAACAATGCTGGGATTCAGCATGTTGCGTCGATAGAGGAATTTCCTACGGAAAAATGGGATGCGATCATTGCGATTAACTTAACTTCCGCATTTCACACGACGCGACTCGCACTGCCATCGATGCGCGCCAACAATTGGGGGCGCATCATTAATATCGCTTCGGTGCATGGTTTGGTTGCCTCAGCGCATAAATCGGCCTATGTCGCAGCAAAACACGGCTTAGTTGGTCTCACAAAAACGACCGCACTTGAGACAGCAGAAAGCGCCATCACGTGCAATGCAATTTGCCCAGGATTTGTCCTCACTCCTTTGGTTCAAAAACAAGTCGATGCACGTGCAGAACGTGATGGTCTCTCCAATGAAGCGGCAAAAAAATCCTTGCTTTCAGAAAAACAACCGTCTGGTGAATTCGTGTCGCCGGAACAGTTAGGTGCGCTAGCCGTATTCTTCTGCAGTGATGCGGCAACCCAAATTCGTGGTGTTGCGTGGAATATGGACGGCGGTTGGGTCGCACAATAGTATTTTGCTCGCGCGAATTTTCCCTTTGTTGTTTCACTTTTGCTTTACTTCGCGTAACTTGGTATCGATTCATTGAATTTCACTTAGGCTCGCCATCTTGGCAAAACAAAAAAGATGGCTCTTTTCTCTCCATATAGGAGGTTTTATGCTCCAAAATTTGACAATCACAAGCATCTCATTCAACAAGCGCTCTCGTGATCTCATTCTCACAGGAATGTTTGCTCTTTTAAGTACTTCTGTCTTTGCAGAAGACAAAATGAAACCTGGCCTATGGGAAATGGCGGTCAAGTCAGACCTCTTAAATAGCCTAAAGTCGATTCCGCCCGCGCAAATGGAAGAGCTCAAAAAACGTGGTGTCAAGATTCCAGAGATCAAAGACGGCGCGATGCTACAGAAGGTGTGCATTACAAAAGAAATGGCTGAAAGAACGGGTAAGCCAGGAATGCAAAATAACCCGAGCGGCTGCAAAGAAAAAAATTCTAAGCGGGTCGGAAATTCATTTGTTATGGAGCTCGTTTGTGACACTGCAAAAATGAAAGGGACAGGAACGGTACAAGTCAATTTCACAGAAAAGAGTTTACAGACCACCTACGATTTCAAAGGACTTGCCTATAACCGACCGATGAATCAACACATTGAAACGAACGGAAAATGGCTAAGCAGCGATTGTGGTGACGTTAAGCCAGTTGGAGCGCCGGGATCCATTCCTTCGGCAGTGATTCCGGGTAACAAATGATCTCATTTCGTAATCAATATACTCGGCAAATAGCACAGAAATGACGAGCTAGTGATACAACGAATAGCCGTTTTGCGTGATACCAAGCGAGGATGTAAAAGACCTTGACTAGGCATCACAAAAAAACTAAAGCCGCCATGCGTTGCTGCATGGCGGCTTTAGTTTTTAATCGACAGTATTCATGAACTTGCTACAAGCGACAATCAACAAGCAAGAGAAACTAGATCGATCCCATATCAATGACTGCTTCTGTTTTCACTTGCATTTCTTCTTTGCTGACACCCGGAGCAAGCTCAACCAATTTCAATCCGTTTGGCGTAATGTCAATGACGCCCAAATCGGTGATGATACGGTCCACAACGCCGACTCCAGTCAAAGGCAAATTGCAGGACTTCAAGATCTTATGGGCATCACCTTTTGCGACGTGCTCCATCAAAACCACGACGCGTCCAACGCCTGCAACCAAATCCATTGCACCGCCCATACCTTTGACCATTTTGCCTGGAATCATCCAGTTGGCGAGATCGCCTTTTTCCGACACTTGCATCGCGCCCAAAATGGCGACGTTAATTTTCCCGCCGCGTATCATCGCAAATGAATCCGCTGAACTAAAAATCGATGAGCCCGCGAGCGTTGTCACAGTTTGTTTACCCGCATTGATCAAATCAGCGTCAACTTGATCCTCGGTTGGAAAAGGACCAATGCCGAGTAAACCGTTTTCGGATTGCAACCAAACTTCCATATCTTGAGGCACATGATTTGCCACCAACGTTGGCAGTCCAATCCCCAAATTCACGTAAAAACCATCTTGTAATTCTTTTGCTGCGCGCGCAGCCATTTCGTCACGATTCCATGCCATGATAAAGTCCTCTTTCTTGTTCTGTGAAATATCCCGATATCAACGCTGATTAATTCGGCGTGATGGTACGTTGTTCAATACGCTTCTCTGGATTGGCATTGACGACAATGCGATGTACGTAGATTCCTGGTGTATGGACTTCATCCGGATCAATTTCACCGATCTCAACCAACTGTTCAACTTCCACAACCGTAATTTTGCCCGCCATCGCAACGTTGGGGTTGAAATTACGCGCCGTTTTACGATACACCAGATTACCTGCTTTATCTGCTTTGAAAGCTTTAACCAAAGACACGTCCGCAACTAAGGAACGTTCCATCACATATTGTTCACCATCAAACTCACGGACTTCTTTGCCTTCGGCAACGATCGTCCCTACCCCTGTTTTCGTAAAAAATGCAGGAATACCGGCCCCACCAGCGCGTAACTTCTCGGCTAAGGTCCCTTGCGGTGTGAACTCCAATTGCAACTCACCGGCTAAATACTGCCGTTCAAATTCTTTATTTTCACCGACGTAGGAAGAGATCATTTTGGTGATCTGGCGTGTGGTCAATAATTGACCCAAACCAAAACCGTCAACACCTGCATTGTTTGAAATTGCGGTCAAATTTGTTTTCCCTGTATCACGCAAAGCTGCGATTAACGCCTCAGGAATACCACACAATCCAAAACCACCCACAGCGATCGTTTGACCATCTTTAACGATGTCCGCCAACGCCGTCGCAGCATCAGGATAAAGCTTATTCATATGTCTCCCTTTTCTAGAAATCCCAAAAAAATTAAGGATAGAGGGCAATTCAATACATTGCAATACCGTAGAACTACTACCCTCATTCCGCACAATGATTTTGCATATCAGCACATTTAAACGACTGAAATTTGCTTTTTCCGTGCAATCACTCGCCAATCACCGTACTTCATTGTATTCTAAGCAGCGCAAAATCGACCCGATCAACTCAAGCCCACCAGCCCACTATGCCACCAGCACTCCCCATCGACTACGCCAACATTTTTCACTTGGCACCGATCGGCATGTGCGTGTCGCAAAATCGTTGTATCACGGCATGCAATTTGGCCTTGGCGCGCATGTTTGGTTATACACAAGAGGCATTGATCGGTCAGTCATTCCTCGTCTTATATCCAAGTAATGATGAATTTGAGAGAACCGGCGCACGCATCGTCCCGATTATGAATACCAAGGGTAGTTATTCTGATGAACGCATTATGAAACGTGCCAATCAAGAATTATTTTGGTGTCACGTCTCGGGTCGAGCGTTGAATGCGGAAGACGTGCACGCTGCGGGAATTTGGACTTTTGATGACTTAAGTGCAAAGCGTCAAGTGTCCCAAGAATTGTCGACACGTGAACGCGAAATTGCTGCATTGATTGCCGAGGGCCAAACCAGTAAATTAATCGCACGCAATTTGCAGCTCAGCCCACGCACCGTCGAAATGCACAGGGGAAAACTAATGAAGAAGTTGAATGCGACAAGTTCGAGTGACTTAATAAATAAACTACTAAGACTCTCCTAAGCCCAGTAAATTTATCTGCAAAACGAAAGCTTGCGAAAGCACTGGTCTCTGTCACGTTTGGTTAAAAAAATGCCCGAATAATTCAATTCGGGCATTCGGTCTTACATCATTTGATTCAAAGTAAAAACGAGCAGCTTGCAATACACAAATAAATTATGAAGCGCTCAATCCATCATCCGCAGAGACAATTGCGCCATTAATAAAGCGCGATTCTTCCGCCGCCAGTAATAGCAAGAGTCCATCAAGATCTTCAGGTGTTCCGACACGTTTGCGTGGCAACATATCGATCAATTTTTGACCATGTTCAGTACGGAAATGATCCGCGTTAATCTCGGTTTCAATATAACCCGGACAAATCGCATTCACATTAATTCCAAACTTACCCCATTCGACTGCCATCGCTTTGGTCATCTGAATCACCGCGGCCTTACTCATACAATAAATACCCAATTGCGGAATCACTCGCATCCCTGCAACCGAAGCAATATTGATAATGCGGTGTTGCTTCTTATGATCACCTTTATAGCGTGTAATCATCCGCTTCGCCGTTTCTTGTGCCACAAAAAAAGCGCCGCGCTGATTCGTGTCCATCACAAAGGCGTAATCCTCCGGTGACACATCAACTAACTTTTGTTGGGTTGAAACGCCAGAATTATTAATCAAAATATCAATCGGACCCGCCTCCGTTTCAGCATGAGCGATCGCTGATTTAATGCTCGCGTAGTCAGTCACATCGAGAGAAACAACGTGAGCGGCGCCCCCATCAGCCTCGATTTCAGCGCGCAATTCCTTCAGGCGCTCGGTCCGACGCGAAGCAAGTACAACTTGCGCACCCGCCATCGCGAGTACCTTAGCAAAACGAGCCCCCAAACCACTTGATGCCCCCGTAATTAAGGCCACCTTGCCTTCAAAATTCACTTCAATTCCCATCTTTTATCTCCAACGAAGTTCGTACACAATACGAGTTTGATCAACAGACCTTCTCGGGTTTTACTGATTCAATTATGCTTGACCGCATCATACCTGCATTCAAGTTGCCTAGGTAAGAGCATAGATTGTCAAATCGCATGAAAACCGCGTTTTATTTCTGAGGAAACGTTCTATTTGAAGACAAATACAGCGCATTCATGATGATATAAAAGGCAAATTTGAAAAAATCTGGGATAATTCTGGCTGACAAGCGAACTCAAAATACAACAAGAATCGCGCATTAGAAATTCACCACTAGTCGATCATCTTGCGGATTTGAATGAGTGCTCATAAGATCGTGCATCGATTCAATCTAGCGACTGCCTTCAATTTGGAAAGCTCATACTATCATGCCTACATCTCAACAACTTTCGCAGCAATTATTAGAAGAATACGGTCCACGCGACGCGATGGAATATGACGTTGTCATCGTTGGTGGTGGTCCAGCTGGATTGTCCGCTGCAATCAAGCTGAAGCAATTAGCCGCGTCAAGTGGCAAGGAAGTATCGGTCGTTGTGCTCGAAAAAGGCGGTGAACCTGGTGCCCATATCCTCTCCGGCGCGATCATGGATCCGAAAGCACTGACCGAGTTATTCCCGAACTGGAAAGAATTGGGTGCACCATTGAACACGGCTGTCTCGGAAGACAGAATTTTTGTTTTGACTGAGAACAAAGCATTCAAAACCCCAAATTGGCTGGTTCCGAAGTGCTTTCACAATGAAGGCAATTACATTGTCTCGCTCGGTAATGTCACACGTTGGCTTGCCCAACAAGCTGAAGCACTCGGCGTTGAAGTATTCCCAGGATTTACAGCTGCCGAGGTACTGTTCAATGAGGATGGCTCAGTAAAAGGCGTTGCGACCGGCAATATGGGCGTCGATCGGGAAGGAAAAGCCTCATCCTCTTTCCAGATCGGAATGGAATTGCATGCCAAATACACCTTGTTTGCTGAAGGTGCCCGCGGTCATTTGGGGAAACAGATGATCGCAAAATTTGATCTGGACAAAGGTAAAGATCCGCAATCCTACGGAATTGGCATCAAAGAACTTTGGGAAATTGATCCCTCCAAGCATCAGGAAGGCTTGGTTGTTCATACAACAGGTTGGCCGATGATGAGCGAATATGCGGGTTCTTTTCTCTATCATTTAGAAAACAATCAAGTCGCGGTCGGATATGTAGTCGGACTCGCCTATGAAAACCCTTATATTTCACCGTTCGAAGAATTTCAACGTTTCAAGACCCACCCAAGTATTCGCGGCTACTTTGATGGCGCAAAACGAATTTCTTACGGAGCCCGTGCAATCACCGCCGGTGGTTTACAATCTTTGCCCAAATTAAGTTTTCCTGGTGGTGCATTGATCGGTTGTGACGCCGGTTTCCTCAATATGAGTCGAATTAAAGGCAGTCACGCCGCCATTAAAACTGGTATGTTGGCAGCCGAAGCTGCCTTTGACGCATTGGGCTCTGGTCGTCAGCATGATGAACTAAGCGCTTACGCAAGTGCATTTGAAGCGTCATGGTTACATGAAGAGCTACATATTGCGCGCAACGTCAAAAATTTGCTCAAGAAAGGCGCGTTGGGTTCACCTCTGGTGTGGCTCGACCAAGTGCTTCTACGCGGCAAAGCGCCTTGGACTTTACGCCATTCTAAGCCTGACCACGCCTGTTTACGTCCAGCTGCAGAATTCACGCCAATTCACTATCCAAAACCAGATGGAAAACTAACATTTGATCGTTTGTCGTCTGTATTTATTTCCAACACCAATCATGCGGAAGACCAGCCGATTCATCTTACATTGAAAGATGCAAGTGTCCCCGTCAATATTAATCTCGCGAAATATGCTGGACCGGAAAGCCGCTATTGTCCAGCGGGTGTGTACGAATTTGTAAAGACTGAAGAGGGAACAGATCGTCTGCAAATTAATGCACAAAACTGCGTCCATTGCAAAACTTGCGATATTAAAGACCCAACTCAAAACATTGTATGGGTTACGCCTGAAGGCGGTGGCGGTCCAAACTATCCGAGTATGTAACCACGCCTTTGCTTCCGGAAGATGAGGTGCGCGCAAAAAAATGACATGCACTTGTCGACTACGAATAAAAGCTCACCACAAAAATCAAAAAGCCCCAAAAGTCTGTTCTGACTTTTGGGGCTTTTTCATGATTTGTCTATATCGTCAATCCAACTTATCAGACGATTCGACCTACTCAAAAAACTTCTTTACTTTATCCATCCACGATTTGCTTTGTGGACTATGCTTCGAACCACCTTCAGTCGTCAATTGTTCGAAATTACGCAACAATTCCTTCTGTTTTTCAGTTAGTTTCACTGGCGTTTCAATGACAACGTGGCAGAACAAATCGCCAGCGTAACCAGAACGTACGCCTTTGACACCTTTACTACGCAAGCGGAAAGTTTTGCCTGATTGCGTACCTTCAGGGATCGTGAATGTCGCCTTACCACTCAAGGTTGGCACTTCGATGTCGCCACCCAGAGCTGCTTTGACAAAGGAAATCGGAATTTCGCAATGCAAATCATCGCCTTCACGCTGGAAAACCTGATGTGGTTTGATATGAATCTCAACATACAAATCACCTGGTGGACCGCCGTTAATGCCGGGTTCACCATTACCTGAAGAGCGAATCCGCATGCCGTTATCGATACCAGCAGGAATCTTCACTTCCAAAGTCTTGTTACGCTTAATGCGACCTGTACCATTACATGGATGACATGGGTCGGTAATCATCTTGCCGGTACCATGACACTTAGGACAAGTTTGTTGAATACTAAACAGACCTTGTTGCATACGCACTTGTCCATGACCAGCACAAGTCGTACAAGTGACAGGTGATGTACCTGGCTTGGCGCCTGAACCATGACAAGTTTCGCACTCGTCATAGCTTGGTACGCGTATCGTCGTATCAAAACCGTTGGCAGCCTGCTCCAAGGTAATTTCTAGGTTGTAGCGTAAGTCGGCACCACGATACACCTGTGGACCAGAGCTACGACCACGACCACCGCCAAAAATGTCGCCAAAAATGTCGCCGAATGCATCAGCAAATCCAGCACCGTGACCGCCTCCACCGCCGCCCATATTAGGATCGACACCAGCGTGACCATAGCGGTCATAAGCTTCGCGTTTTTGCGGATCAGACAGCATTTCATAAGCTTCTTTTGCTTCTTTAAATTTGTCTTCCGCAGTTTTGCTGTCCGGATTCCGATCCGGATGATATTTCATCGCCAGCTTGCGATAAGCCTTTTTGATTTCATCATCTGAGGCATTTTTTGCAACGCCCAGAATTTCGTAAAAATCACGCTTCGCCATCTCGATTACACCTTGTTTTCATTAGAGTATTGCGTTTATCAAGCTTCTAAACCTCTCAACACAGAGACACAGAGGCACAAAGAAAAACAATTAAAGCGTCTGTTTTTCTCTGTGAACCTCTGTGTCTCTGAGCCTCTGTGTTTAGAGGTTTTGACTTACTTTCCGCAAGATTACTTGCTGTCTTTCACTTCTTTAAAATCAGCATCCACGACGTCGTCATCTTGTGGTTTCGCATCTGCACCAGGTGCCGCACCTGCTGCGCCACCAGCCGCAGCTTGTTGTGCTTGCATGTCTGCATACACTTTCTCACCCAACTTTTGCGATACTGTCGACAAATTACCGAGCTTGGTATCGATCTCTGCTTTGTCGCCTGATTTCAAGACATCTTCTAACTCTTTGATTGCTGCTTCGATTTTCTCTTTTTCGCCAGCTTCTAACTTATCGCCGTGTTCGGCCAAGGCTTTCTTGGTTGAGTGAACCAATGCGTCGCCTTGATTGCGAGACTCAGCCAATTCTTTGACTTTTTTGTCTTCTTCCGCATTCAATTCAGCATCTTTCACCATTTTTTGAATTTCTTCTTCAGTCAAACCAGAGTTTGCCTTAATAGTGATTTTGTTCTCTTTACCAGTTGCTTTGTCTTTCGCGCCAACGTGCAAAATACCGTTCGCATCGATATCGAAAGTCACTTCAATTTGTGGTGTACCGCGTGCTGCTGGTGGAATACCTTCCAAATTGAATTCGCCCAAGCCTTTATTACGTGCAGCGATTTCGCGTTCACCTTGGAACACTTTGATCGTTACCGCAGGTTGATTGTCATCCGCAGTCGAGAACACTTGGCTGAACTTGGTTGGAATCGTTGTGTTCTTTTGAATCATCTTGGTCATCACGCCGCCCAAAGTCTCGATACCCAAAGACAATGGTGTAACGTCCAACAACAACACGTCTTTACGGTCGCCAGACAAGACAGAACCTTGAATCGCAGCACCAACCGCAACCGCTTCATCAGGATTCACGTCTTTACGTGGTTCTTTACCGAAGTATTCTTTGACCAGTTCTTGCACTTTCGGCATACGAGTCATACCACCAACCAAGATCACATCATCGATGTCAGAGGTTTTTACGCCTGCATCCTTGATCGCCAAACGGCATGGCTCGATCGTTTTTTGAATCAACTCTTCAACCAAAGCTTCCAACTTAGCGCGAGTGATTTTCAAGTTCAAATGCACAGGTGCGCCGTTTGCCATCGCGATATATGGCTCATTGATTTCTGTTTGCTGTGAGCTAGACAATTCGATCTTCGCGCGTTCTGCAGATGCTTTAATACGTTGCAACGCGATAGGATCTTTAGACAAGTCCAAACCATTGATTTTCTTGAACTCGTCAATGATGTAGTCGATCACGCGTTGGTCGAAGTCTTCACCGCCCAAGAAAGTATCACCGTTAGTCGACAATACTTCGAATTGCATTTCGCCATCAACGTCAGCGATTTCGATAATGGAAACGTCGAACGTACCACCACCCAGGTCATACACAGCAATCTTGCGATCGCCTTTTTCTTTTTTATCCAAACCAAACGCCAACGCTGCTGCAGTTGGTTCGTTGATAATACGTTTGACATCCAAACCAGCGATACGACCTGCATCTTTGGTTGCTTGACGTTGTGCATCGTTAAAGTAAGCAGGAACGGTAATCACCGCTTCTGTCACTTCTTCACCGAGGTAGTCCTCAGCGGTCTTTTTCATCTTACGCAACACTTCTGCAGAGATTTGTGGTGGCGCCAATTTCTTGTCACGCACGGAAACCCATGCATCACCGTTGTCTGCTTTAGAAATGCTGTATGGCATCAAGCCGATGTCTTTTTGTACTTCTTTTTCATCGAACTTACGGCCAATCAAACGTTTTACCGCATACAAAGTGTTTTTTGGATTCGTCACAGCTTGGCGTTTTGCTGATGCACCAACCAAGATTTCGCCATCTTCTTGATACGCAATAATGGATGGCGTGGTACGCGCACCTTCTGCATTTTCGATCACTTTTGGCTGGCCGCCTTCCATTACAGCGACGCAAGAGTTGGTTGTACCCAAATCAATACCGATCATTTTTCCCATGATATTTCCCTATCCTTAAAAATTATATTTTTGAACTTGGCGAGCTACATTTTGAGAAAACATCAAATTGCGCTCTTCTGTGTCTGATGTATGGCAAAAAAGCCGCTTTTCAAGATACTTTTCGCATTTTTTTGAATTTTTATGCGATTTTTCTCATGTTTCTAAGGCTTTTATCGCGTTCTCGTTCAGTAAACAGTTTTTTTATTTTGCTTGTGCAACCGTGACGAGTGCTGGACGCAAAAGACGATCAGCAATCATGTATCCTTTTTGCAAGACTGTCACAATCGTGTTTGCCTCTTGTTCCGCTGGCACCATCGAAACGGCTTGATGCTTAGATGGATCCAGTTTTTCACCTTGCTGGGGATTAATTTCTATCAAACGATTTTTTTCAAAGGCAGCATTTAATTGCTTCAACGTCATTTCCACGCCTTCTTTGATCGATTCGACCGTTTGGGTTTCAACTTTCAAACCCATTTCCAAGCTGTCTTTTACAGGCACCAAAGACTCGGCGAAACTTTCGATCGCAAATTTATGTGCTTTAGAAATGTCTTCTTGGGCGCGCCGACGGATATTTTCACCTTCAGCCTTGGCACGCATAAATGCATCTTGCAACTCCAACACTTTGGACTCTAATTGCGCCAAAGTTTCTGCAGAAACACCTGGCTCAACGATAGACTCTGGGCCAACCTGATTTTGCGCAGCGGCGGCCTGCAATGCCTCAACGTCAATCGAAGTTGCTATTGTTTCAGTATTTTCGACTGGTTTATCTTGCTCTTGCATTAACAATCTCCATAAAAATCAACTATTGCCCCTTTAAATGAGGTGGGTATTCGCTAATTCAAGTGTCACACCGTAAATTTTTTGGCTTTTTTTGAAATTCGACCTACTGTTGTATGACATTTTATTAAATAACAACATCTTAGGGCATCAGATCAAGAGATAATGCACCTCTCTTTGATCGGTAAAAAAGACGGAAGTCCCTGCCGATTTGGACGACAAGTGGCGTAAAATTGCGGGCTTTGAAAGATAGCCTTGTGCTGGCACATAAAAGTTAGGATATTCACATGATATTAGTCACTGGTGGCGCGGGATTCATAGGCGCAAATTTTGTCTTAGATTGGTTAACAGAATCTCAAGAATCTGTCATTAATCTCGATAAACTAACTTACGCTGGCAACCTGAATAACCTCGTCAGCTTAAAAAATGATCCGAGACATCTGTTTATCCACGCTGACATTAACGACAGTGAAACCTTAAAAAAATTACTATCAGAATATCAACCTAGGGCCGTACTCCATTTCGCTGCGGAAAGCCATGTGGATCGATCCATACATGGTCCAGCTGCGTTTATACAAACCAACGTCAACGGCACATTTGCGCTGCTAGAAACCGTACGCGCCTACTGGCAAAATTTAGACAGTGACAAAAAATCGATGTTTCGCTTTTTGCATGTTTCGACAGACGAAGTGTACGGAACTTTAGAGGCGGATGATCCCCCTTTCACGGAGACAACCGCTTATGCGCCGAATAGTCCTTATTCCGCGTCTAAGGCAGCCTCAGACCATCTAGTACGAGCCTACCATCACACTTATGGCTTGCCAACTTTAACAACAAATTGTTCAAATAATTATGGGCCCTTGCATTTTCCGGAGAAACTAATACCGCTCGTCATTACCAACGCCCGCGCGGGAAAAGAACTTCCGATCTATGGAGATGGAAGTCAAGTGCGCGATTGGCTCTACGTCAGCGATCATTGCGCGGCGATTCGACGTGTGTTGGAGTCGGGTATTCCCGGTGAAACTTATAATATTGGCGGCTGGAATGAAAAAACGAATCTGAATGTCGTACATGCCATTTGCGATTTACTCGACGAATTGCAACCAAAAGAAAATGGCAGCTATCGTGACCAAATTCGCCATGTCAAAGATAGGCCGGGTCATGATAAGCGTTATGCGATCGATGCAAGAAAGATTGAACGAGAACTTCACTGGAAGCCAGCGGAATCATTCGAAACCGGGTTACGAAAAACTGTCGGTTGGTATCTTTCCAACGATGTTTGGACGGAACAAGTGTTATCAGGTGACTATAAGAACTGGGTAAATTTGCAGTACCAAACTTAAACCGTACCCGTGCACAATCAAAAAAAGAAGAGACTCAAATGACACAATCACGACGCAAAGGCATCATTTTGGCTGGTGGTTCTGGCACCCGCCTGTACCCAGTAACAAAGTCCGTATCCAAGCAATTATTGCCAATCTACGACAAACCGATGATTTTTTACCCGCTCACTTCTTTGATGTTGGCGGGTATGCGCGACATCCTAATCATTTCCACCCCACAGGACACGCCACGATTTCAGGAACTTCTTGGCGATGGATCACAGTGGGGCATCAATCTAAGTTATGCAGTCCAAGCGTCGCCAGACGGTTTGGCACAAGCCTTTATCATTGGAAAAGAATTTGTTGGTGACTCCCCATCCGCTTTAATTTTGGGGGACAACATCTACTATGGACATGAGTTTGAAGCCATGTTGCGAAGCGCAGATAGTAATCTCGTCGGGGCGACGGTCTTTGCATACCACGTGCAAGATCCAGAACGCTACGGTGTCGTTGATTTCGATGACCAACGCAAGGCATTGAGCATAGAAGAAAAACCTTTAAAACCGAAATCAAACTATGCAGTGACCGGTTTGTATTTCTATGATCAACAAATTTGTGACATCGCTGCCAGCATCAAGCCATCAGCCCGCGGTGAATTAGAGATTACCGATGTCAATAATGTCTATCTTCAGCAAGGACAACTCAAGGTTGAGCTGATGGGGCGCGGCATGGCTTGGCTAGATACGGGTACGCATGACTCCCTATTAGAGGCAGGTCAATTTATCGCCACAATCGAAAAACGTCAGGGTTTGAAGGTCGCCTGCCCCGAAGAAATTGCTTTTCGCAAAGGCTATATCACTGCATCACAATTAGAAGAATTAGCACAACCTCTTAAGAAAAACGAATATGGTCAATATCTGTTAGGCCTGTTAAATCACAAAAGCTTCTAAATTTTCGCCAACATTTTCTATGAATATTATTCAAACCGACTTGCCTGAAGTCGTCATCCTAGAACCAAAAGTTTTTGGCGACGCACGTGGTTTTTTTTATGAAAGCTTTAACGCAAAGACTTTCGCTGCTTGCACGGGCATTCATACCGAATTCGTACAAGACAATCATTCTCGCTCAGCCAAAGGCGTTTTGCGTGGCTTACATTATCAAATTCAGCAGGCTCAAGGCAAGTTAGTTCGTGTCATCGCGGGTGAAGTATTCGACGTCGCAGTTGACGTGCGTCGTAGCTCACCAAACTTCGGCAAATGGACTTCGGCGGTGTTATCCGCCAGCAATTCACGACAAATGTGGATACCCCCTGGCTTTGCGCATGGCTTTATTGTCACTAGCGAGTACGCAGAATTTTTATATAAAACAACCGACTATTGGGCACCAGAACATGAGCGCTGCTTGCTCTGGAATGATCCCGCATTGGCCATTACTTGGCCGTTAGATGCTTGCCTCAATGAGCAACCCGCTTTGTCGGGCAAAGATCAACTAGGTAAATTGCTTGTTGATGCCGAGGTTTTCGCATGAAAATTTTGTTGACAGGAACAAGCGGACAGCTCGGTCAAAGTTTAGTCAAAGCATTAAACGATGTGTGTGAATTGATTACACCGAACCGTCACGAGTTGGATTTGTCGAACGTGGCTTCAATCGCTCCTTATATCCAACAATGCAAACCCGACTTGATCATCAATCCTGCCGCATACACGGCCGTCGATCTCGCGGAAAAGGAGCGTGAAACGGCATTTCGTGTCAATGCGCAGGCGCCAACAGTGTTCGCGCAAGAAGCGAAAAAATTGGGTATTGGCTTGATTCACTTTTCCACTGATTACGTATTTGATGGAAGCAAAGCAACAGCCAATGGTGAACAGCTACCCTACAATGAACAAGATAGTTGCAAACCATTAAATGTCTATGGCGCCAGCAAATTAGCCGGTGAACAAGCAATTACGGAATCCGGATGCCAGCATTTAATTTTACGAACCAGTTGGGTTTACTCAGATTTCGGAAAAAATTTCTTGCTGACTATCCTGCGCCTTGCCAAAGAAAAGACCGATCTGAATATCGTGAATGATCAATGGGGTACCCCGAGCTCCACTTTATTTTTAAGTGATGTGACCAAACAAATTTGGCTCCAAATGCAAGGCGCCAACAATGCAGCGTCATGGTGGCAAAATCATAGTGGAATTTATCATTTAACGCCCGATGGATTTACCAACTGGTGTGAATTTAGCCAAGAAATCGTTAACAGTGCTTCGCACTTGGGCTTATTAGACATGCCACGACCAAACATTCATGGCATCCCTAGCTCCGCCTATCCGACGCCAGCGCAACGACCAATGAACTCGCGCCTCGATAAGACGAAAATCATTCGTGACTTTGGCATTACGATACCTGATTGGCGTACAGCCTTACAGGTCTGCATGCAAGATCTCGCTGGGAAGAAACAATCAGGCTCCAGCATCTAATATGTCCCTAAAGAAAAACACAATTTGGAATCTGATTGGTAGTGGTTCGCCCTTGTTGGCAGCGGCGGTCTGCATCCCTTATACCTTGAAGGCATTGGGCGCTGAAGGCTTTGGCGTCTTGACCTTAATTTGGGCACTCATCGGCTATTTTAATTTTTTTGATTTTGGCGCTGGGCGGGCCTTAACCTACGAAATTAGTCGCCTTCAAACCGCAATGTTCGATGCGATTTCCGAACAACGTAGACAGGCTATCCATCAAATCTTGAAGGCGGGCTTAATTCTTACCGCTGTCACGGGAATTTTGGGGTTTCTATTAATTATGGGTTTTGCCTACCCGCTTGCACATGATTGGCTGAAGATCACACCCACATGGCAACATGACGCCAAACTTGCCCTACAAATTACCGCCGTTGGGGTGATTCCGGCAACGCTGACAAGTGGAATGCGTGGTGCACTCGAAGGGCTCGGTCAATTCAAAGAATCAAACATCAACAAAATCTTCCTTGGATTTTGTATGTTTATACTACCCGCGCTATCAATTTTCATCCATGGTTCCAGCTTATGGCGCATCACCATTTATCTTGTTTTAGCTCGCTTGGTGACGGTTTTGTACGGATGCATTCAACTCAAGCACTACCTTTTTATTCCTGAGAAATTACATCCGATCGATGCAGCAACCCACAATTTTAGCAAAGTCAAACTGCAAATCCGTCAATTAGTTTCTTATGGCTTTTGGGTCACCATCACAGGCATCGTGAGCCCGCTGATGGTATACGGTGATCGTTTTTTTGTCAGCGCCTTAGTCGGAGCAGATAAACTATCTGAATATGCCATTCCCCAAGAAGGCTTAATGCGATTGCTCATGATTCCTATCGCAATTTGTGGGGCGTTGATGCCAGTATTTGCGACCATCGCAAAGAAAACAGACTTACAATTATCGTATGCAACCAATTTACGTCGTATGGCAAAAATCATGGCAGGTCTATGCCTTTTGACCTTGATCCTGGCCTATCCTGGCTTCGCTTGGTGGATTTCACCAGAATTTGCAGAAAAAGCTTTTCCGATTACAGCGATACTCATCTTCGGCACCTTCATCAATGGAGTTGCTGTAGTACCATATACCTTGTTACATGCAACGGGAAATACCAAGACAACCGCACTCTTTCATATTTTTGAACTTTTTTTCTATATGGGATTGTTGGTACTGTTAACTCGACATTTTGGCTTAATCGGCGCCGCCTTTGCGTGGGTCTGTCGCGTCACAGTCGATTGGGTACTACTCCACTTTGCTGCACAACGTCTACTCAATATAACTTTGCAGGATCGCGAATGTTCACCAACTTAATGTGGAAGCAGACGACCCCATGTTCTGATTTTAAACAAGCTCTTAACGTGAGATTGTCTGCATGATCCATGTCGCCATTATCAGTCATGGTCATGAAGAATTGTTGATCAGCAGCGCGCTGGGCGGCTTACTCGACGCTGCTAACGCACCAATAGGATTACCTCACCTCAAAATCTGGGTTAAAGACAATCGACCTTCCGCCAGTTTAAAGGCCTATTGCGAAACTCATCAGGTTTTTTACACGGACGCGGATGCCGGACTAGGCTTTGGCGAAAACAATAACTATTTATTCGACTTAATACATACGAACACTGGATTCAAAGATAACGATCTTTTTCTAGTGATGAACCCAGACATTACGGTCACACCAGAGACCGTGTTCACGCTCGCAAAAAATATGCGCGAGACAGGACAAGCGTTAGCTACCTTGAATTTATATCGCGATTCACAGATGGCAATCACCGACAACAATATCAGACGCTTTCCAGGATTGCGTTCTATCATCAAAATTCCATTGACTCATACTTTTAGCGAGACATACGATAAAGAACGGATTGCGGCATCATCGGATAATATTCCCGTTGAATGGGCATCTGGTGCATTCCTCGCATTCACGCCCAAGCTATATCAAAATCTCGGTGGATTTGATCCAAGTTATTTTATGTATTTTGAAGATGTCGATATTTGTTATCGCGCTATTCGCTATCATGGTGAAGCTGTGCACTACTATCCCCATCTGAAAGCAATACATTCCGCGGCACATAAAAATCGGAATATTTTCTCTCAACACGCGATGTGGTTTTTTCACAGCTTTCTCAAATTTCTGCTGCGACGCTATCTACACCTGCGACCTGCAAGATCTGGCATAAAGTCAGACAGTTCTCGACTTTCATAATTCACCTATGCCGAATAAAATTCTCATTACCGGAACCACAGGTTTTGTCGGATCGCATTTACAGCAAATGGCCGAAACACAAGGTCGTGTAGTCATTTGCCCGGTGCGACGTGTCAGTGCGAGTCAGAATAAAGACACGCCAATTATCGAGCGCATTGACGCTGACACGAACTGGCTTCCCTATTTGCAGGAAGTCGACACCGTAATACACTGCGCTGCGCGCGTCCATGTGATGAATGAGACTGCGGCCAATCCTTTAAACGCCTTTCGCGAAGTCAATTTATATGGAACTTTGCGTTTAGCAGAACAGTCTGCCTCGGCTGGCGTGCGTCAATTTATCTATCTCAGCTCCGTGAAAGTCAATGGAGAAATGACGCAACCAGGTAAAGCTTTTACAGAGAATGATACGCCGCAAGCAAGCGATTCTTACGGTATTTCTAAACAAGAAGCTGAGGCTGCATTGATTGAACTAGGACAAAAAACAGGAATGGCGATCACAATTATTCGCCCCCCCTTAGTGTATGGACATGGCGTCGCGGCAAATTTCTTGAGTTTGCTCAGATGGGTAAAAAAACAAGTTCCTTTACCATTGGCGAGCATACATAATCAACGTAGCTTTATTTTCGTCAAGAACCTCGCCGATTTCATACTACACTGTGTGCAAAATCCAAGCGCTTTTAACCAAACATTTCTGATTTCTGACTGCGCTGATTTATCAACGACAGAACTCTTACGAGAAGCGGCGAAAGCATTAGAGGTGCCTTCACGTCTATTGCCGCTCCCCGTGGGCTTGATTCAATTTGTGGCGAAGACGATCGGGAAAAAAAATATTGCGGATCGCTTGTGTGAATCCTTGTGTGTTGATAGCAGTAAGGCGTGCACGCTATTGCATTGGTCTCCGCCCTACTCTGTACAACAAGGTTTGCGTGAAAGTGCCAGTGGTTTAGCGCAGACAAATAACAAATGACAACAAAGAATGATTTGAGAGATTAACTTGATGAAACGACTAACTGACTTAACGATCGCGTTTATCGCCTCGGTAGTTTTATTTTTGCCGTTTGTATTGGTGGCATTGATGGTACGCTTCACGTCAAAAGGCCCGATTATTTATTGGTCTGATCGTGTCGGGCGCAACAATCAGCTATTTAAAATGCCGAAATTCCGCTCCATGTTGATCGACACACCCGCTGTCGCGACCCACTTACTAAGCAACCCCGATCAATATCTGACGCCGATTGGTTCCTTTTTGCGAAAATCTAGCCTAGACGAACTCCCCCAATTGTGGAGTATCATCAAAGGCGACATGAGCTTCGTCGGACCACGACCAGCGCTATTTAATCAAGAAGATTTAATTGCGCTTCGTACCGAAAAACTAGTTCACACAATTGTTCCCGGATTAACTGGATGGGCACAGATCAATGGTCGTGACGAACTGCCCATTCCTCAAAAAGTTGAACTAGACAGCTATTATTTGCAAAACCAATCACTATTCTTGGATTTCAAGATCTTGTTTTTGACATTTTTTAAAGTGATCAAACGTGATGGCATCACGCACTAGTGTTCTGTCAAGCGTCATCGTTTTCTGACCGATTCCATTCGATTCACCCGCTACTGAAATTTCACACCTCAGACTATCATCATGATGCATTCGTTAGTGAATCTTCCCCGCCTGCACAAGCAACTCATCGCTGGTGTGGTTGATGCTATTTTCCTGCCATTAGCATTCATTCTCGCCATACTAACGCGTTACGAATCGGTCAATTTTGATTTAATTAAACATTACGCTTGGCTGATTGCGGCCGTGCCACTGTTCGCGATTCCTCTCTTCATCAAACTTGGTCTGTATCGCGCGGTGATCCGCTACATTGATCATAAAATGGTTAGCGTCATTGTTATTGGGGTTAGCCTGTCAGTCTTAGCTTTGGCTTTTCTCAGTTTCATGCTGCAGTTGACAGCGATCTCGCGCGCTGTTTTTGTTATCTATTGGTTGGGCGCAATTCTCTATGTCGGTGCAAGTCGATTCGCTGCACGTGCCTATCTTGGCGGGCTAAGACGCAATCCCCATGCAATTAAAGTGGCAATATATGGCGCGGGCACAGCGGGAATGCAATTGGCGAATGCCTTGCGTGCCGGGCATGAACTCGATTGTGTCGCTTTTATTGATGACAATCAAACCATGCATGGGTCATCGATTGCTGGCATTAAGGTCTATCCTGTCACCGCCATACCGCAATTGATCAAGAATTTTGGTATACATGAAGTGTTGCTCGCGCTACCCACGGTTTCTAAAGCAAAACAAAAACAAATACTGGATCACCTAGAAGGATTTAAAGTCCGTGTCAAAGTCACGCCTTCAATTAAGAGCCTTATCAATGGCGAACTACGTGTACAAGATATACGCGATGTTGAAATTGACGATTTGCTAGGACGCGATCAAGTCGAACCCGATGAAAGCCTTTTAGCGACCTGCATCACAGGGAAAAATGTTTTGGTCAGCGGCGCAGGTGGTTCGATTGGTTCCGAGTTGTGCAGACAAATTCTGCGCCAGAAACCACGGTGCTTAGTGCTATTAGAAATATCCGAGTTCTCGCTTTATTCGATAGAACAAGAGCTCTCTGCGTTGCGCGATCAACTGAACTTGCGCTGCGACATTAAACCATTCTTAGGCTCAATTCACGACACAGCCAAACTCGACAAAATTTTCCACGGATTCCAAATTGACACCGTCTATCATGCGGCAGCGTATAAGCATGTTCCGCTGGTCGAGCACAATCCAATTGAAGGTATACGGAACAATGTTTTCGGGACCAGCAATTTGGCCCAAGCAGCAATCCAAGCGGGAGTAAAACAATTCGTGTTGATCTCCACAGATAAAGCAGTACGCCCAACCAATGTAATGGGTGCCACCAAACGCTTAGCTGAGCTAATATTACAAGCCAATGCGAGGCGTCAAAATACAACCCGATTTTGTATGGTCAGATTTGGCAACGTGTTGGGCTCATCAGGCTCAGTCGTTCCCTTATTTCGCAAACAAATCATGCAAGGTGGCCCCATAACGCTCACTCACGCTGAGATCACTCGATACTTCATGACGATTCCTGAAGCAGCACAACTCGTTCTACAAGCTGGTGCGATGGGACAAGGGGGTGACGTCTTCGTACTCGACATGGGTGAGCCCGTCCGTATCATTGATCTGGCACGTCGCATGATTCACTTATGTGGACTTGAAGTTAAATCATCAGAGCATCCTGAAGGTACAATTGAAATTCGCGAAGTAGGACTGCGCCCAGGAGAAAAACTCTACGAGGAATTGCTAATTGGCGACAATGTCGAGAGGACAAGCCATCCACTTATCATGCGCGCACAGGAATCCGAGCTATCTTGGGATGAATTGCATCATGCACTAGGAGAACTAGAACAAGCCTGCAGCCGTTTCGACTTCGAAGGAGTGCGCACCTTGCTTCAACAATTGGTGCACGAATATCAGCCCCAATGTGGCATTGAAGATTTTATTTGGCAAATTGAAAAGAAGACCTAAGCAGACAAAGCTAAGCACTGTTTCCCCAAGTGACTCAATGCTTGATAAGGACTTCGGCAGCACATCAGAATTATTCGAACTTCATAGATTGAGATTGAAAACATTATGTCCCTACTCTCCAAAAGTATCTTTAAAGCCTACGATATTCGCGGCATCCTAAATAAAACCCTCGATGCCGAGATCGCCTATTCGATCGGGCAAGCTTTCGGTAGTGCCGCGCTTGCGAAAGGTGAAAAAACGATTGTAATCGGTCGCGATGGACGCCTGTCCGGACCATCTCTGGCTGCAGCGTTGGCCAAAGGTCTACAGTCAACTGGGGCGGACGTCATTGATCTTGGGGTTGTCGCGACACCGATGGTGTATTTCGGTACAAACGTCCTCGGCGCCAGCTCTGGCATTATGGTCACGGGCAGTCATAATCCTCCCGACTACAACGGCTTCAAAATGGTACTCGCTGGTGAAGCAATTTATGGCGATACTATCTTGGCTCTATATGATCGTATTTTGGCCAAAGATTTTGTTAAAGGCGATGGCAAATATAGTGTACATGACATCAAAGCGAGTTACCTTGAGCGTATCATCAGTGATGTCAAACTCGCCCGCCCAATTAAAATTGCTATCGACTGCGGCAATGGTGTTGCTGGAGCATTCGCGGGAGATTTGTATCGTGGCATGGGTTGTGAAGTGATTGAAATGTTTTGCGAAGTCGATGGCAACTTCCCTAACCACCACCCCGACCCTGCGCATCCAGAAAATCTGCAAGATTTGATACGCTGCTTACAAACATCCGATGCAGAAATTGGTTTGGCATTTGATGGTGACGGTGATCGTCTCGGTGTCGTGACGAAAGATGGCCAAATCATTTATCCAGACCGTCAGTTAATGTTGTTCGCTGCCGACGTTTTATCGCGCAATGCAGGCGCACCAATTTTATATGATGTGAAATGTACTCGCCATTTGGCGCCTTGGATCAAATCCCATGGTGGCCAGCCTTTGATGTGGAAAACAGGTCATTCACTTGTTAAAGCCAAACTTAAAGAAACAGGTTCGCCACTCGGTGGCGAAATGAGTGGTCATGTATTCTTCAAAGATCGCTGGTTTGGTTTTGATGACGGCTTATATGCCGGTGCGCGCTTGCTTGAAATATTGAGCAAGGTCACTGATATGACCAAGACATTAAATGATTTACCACAATCAACTAGTACGCCAGAACTCCAACTTAAACTCAAGGAAGGTGAGAATTTCGCCATCATTGAACAGATGCAAAACGATGCTGACTTCCCTGGATCTACCGAAGTCATTTGTATCGATGGATTACGTGTTGAATATCCAGATGGCTTCGGACTGGCGCGCTCGTCGAATACGACGCCAGTCATCGTCATGCGTTTTGAAGCAGAGACACCAGAGGCTTTAGCACGAATTCAAGCAGCATTAAAAGCGGCGATTCTGGCAGTGAAGGCAGATGCAGTTTTGCCGTATTAGATACGTTGTCGGAGCAAGCGACTACCTAGCCGCAATGTTCCCGTTCTCGTACATTCGAGAGGGCTAGCCAAAAACCTCAAGCAATACGCTTCATTGAACTAGCCCCCAAATCGTGCTTTGACTCCCCCACCCCTTTTCTCATTTAGTCGAGAAAGGGGCAACCCAAAAAATCCTGTGGACCAACAAAGTGAAAATTCTCCTTATCCGCGTTTCTTCTCTAGGCGACGTCCTGCACAATATGCCCATCGTCGATGATATCAAGGCGCACTATCCCGACGCACAAATTGATTGGGTGGTCGAAGAAGCTTATGTGAATTTGGTTAAACTTCAACCCAAGGTCAACAAGGTCATCGCCTACGCGCAACGTCGTTGGCGTAAAAGCCTGGGAAATAAAGAAACACGTGCTGAGATCAAACATTTTTATCGTACATTGCGCGAAGAAGCTTACGATTTTATTTTTGATACCCAAGGATTGCTGAAAACTGGAATCATTATGGGGATGGCACGTAAATCACCGAATGGAAAGAAAGTAGGTCTAGCAAATGGTACGGAGGGATCAGGGTATGAAGGAATATCGAGAATATTTCATGACTTAAGTGTACCAGTAGATCGGCGTACACACGCGGTGTTGCGAGGTCGCCTTGTCGCCGCAACAGCGTTAAATTACCAAGTCGATACACCAGCTAGTTTTGGCTTGCAAAAGCTTCAAATTCAGCCAACCTGGATGCCAACTAGCCCTTACATCGTGTTCTTTCATAGTACTGCGGGTGAATCCAAAAGATGGGCGCGTCAAAATTGGATTAGCACAGCACGCGATCTGCAGGTAACTGGTTGGCCGATCTTGATCCCATGGGGATGCGAGTTAGAAAAACGAGAATCCGAAGCGATGGCAGCAGCGATGTCCAACGCGCTTGTGCTACCTCAGCTCTCTATGCAGGAGGCGATTGTCCTTACACAGCGAGCAGCCTTAGTAATTGGCGTAGATACCGGACTCGTGCATATCGCGGCAGCCTACGAAACTCCTACCATTGAACTCTACTGTGATTCTCCGAAATGGAAGACTGAGGGGAACTGGTCCGACAAGATCATCAATTTAGGGGATCAAGGACGTCCACCTAGTGTCGCTGAGGTTGAAATCGCGTTTGAGAAACTTTTGTCTATCAACTCAATCGCAAATATAAAAAATAACTGACGAAGAATCGCCAGTTATTTGCGTCACATCTAGCGTAGCGAAACAATCAGAACTTCCATATCATCGCCGCACTGAAATTAGTCATGTCTTTAGCGGGTCGCTGCGCTTCAAGGCGAACGCTAAAGTTTGTATTGACGTTGTAGGCAAAACCAATGCCGAATAAGCTTCCCGAATCGGATGCAGAACCACGTCGACCGGAATATTCAGCACTTGCGGCGATTTTATTGTAGCCAACACGTCCAAAGAAATCAAAATTATTTCCAAGATCAGTTGTCCCAATGAGAGAGATCGCGCTTTGCGTTAAATTGGCATCCACCCCCAACAACTCCAGGGTTGCAAGTCGACGATATCCACCTTCAACAGACAAGCTCTTCGTCATTTGGTAGCCGATAAATCCTCCGACGCTCCCCATGCGTCCCGACAAATCATTGATTTTTGAACTACCTGCATCCAAGCCAGCGTAAAAATTCCCTTGATTATCTGCGGCAAAAGCATTCATCGTGCAAGAAGCGATTGCAGCTACAAAGATTTTTCTCAACATATTCGATCCTATATCAACTAAAAAATTAAAAATTAACCAAAGAAAGATGCGAATTATACATGGCTAAAATTAAATATTAGAATGAAATATTATAAAGGTGATTACAAAGTTCGCTACAAGGACAATCACAAAGTCGGCGTGATTTCTTAACGCGTTAGAAATATCGCAATTTGAATATCGACAGGAGGAAGCTGAAGCGAAACCACGCGATCAGTGTGATCAGCGCATTGAATGACATGCAATTTTCTGTACGAATGGAAGATCAAAGAAATCGGCCATTTTGTTTATTCGATCTCTACCCTATCGATAAACTAATTTGGCAGCGAAACAAATGTTTTAATTATTTTTCTTTGCGGGAGTGTGACTGGTTGCAGGTTTACTTTCAATCTGACTACCCGCTTCTAAAATCTGCACGAATATTTCATCTTTTTTTATCATACCAAGCTCAAAGCGAGCTCGTTCTTCGACAGCCGAAGTTCCGTTCTTCAGATCTTGCACCTCGGAGTCCAATTTTGCATTCCGTGCTTTAAGGCCATCATTGTTCACTTGCGCAGCGGTCACTTGTTTATCCAATTCCCAAACGCGCAGCCATCCTCCCTTTCCTAACCACAGTGGAAACTGGATCAAAACTAATAAAGTGAATAAGGCGATGGTAATCAGGCGCATGCAAACTCAATGAGCATTAATTCAAACAACTTGACTATATTTTAAAACAATAAAAAGGGGAAGCTAACTTCCCCCTTTTTATTATTACTTTTTCGACCGCAGTCTCTACTATCAATATCAATTACTTCAGATTATAGAACGCATCACGCCCTGGGTAGCTCGCGATTTCACCCAAATCTTCTTCGATACGCAAGAGTTGGTTGTACTTCGCCATACGGTCAGAACGCGACATAGAACCCGTTTTGATTTGCAAGGCATTCATACCGACAGCGATATCCGCAATCGTGCTGTCTTCAGTTTCACCAGAGCGATGAGAGATCACCGCTGTGTAACCTGCGCGTTTCGCCATTTCGATCGCCGCGAAGGTTTCTGTCAAGGTACCGATTTGGTTAATTTTGATCAAGATAGAATTAGCGATACCTTTTTGGATACCTTCTTTCAAGATTTTTGTGTTGGTCACGAAGAGATCGTCACCCACGATTTGTACTTTTTTGCCGAGTTTCTCAGTCAAGATTGCCCAACCTTCCCAATCGCCTTCAGCCATGCCGTCTTCGATAGAGATAATTGGATATTTGTCGCACCATGTCGCCAACAAGTTAGTGAAATCGGTAGAAGACAATGTCAAGCCTTCGCCTTCCAAATGATACTTACCATCTTTGTAGAATTCGCTTGCAGCGCAATCTAAGCCCAAAGCGATTTGTGTGCCTGGTGTGTAGCCAGCCGCTTCGATCGCTTGAATGATCAACTTGATCGCTTCTTCATGATTTTCTACGGAAGGCGCAAAACCACCTTCGTCGCCGACAGCAGTTGTCAAACCTTTGTCATGCAAAATCTTTTTCAAGCTATGAAATACTTCAGCGCCATAACGAATCGCTTCACGGAAAGTTGGTGCACCAACTGGAATGATCATGAACTCTTGCAAGTCCAAGTTATTGTCGGCATGAGCACCACCGTTGATCACGTTCATCATTGGCACGGGCAATTGCATTGCGCCAGAACCACCGAAATAACGATACAAAGGCAAGCCTGCTTCTTCAGCCGCTGCTTTAGCAACCGCCATAGAAACCGCCAACATCGCATTCGCACCTAAGCGTGCTTTGTTTTCTGTGCCATCTAAGTCGATCAAGGTACGATCCAAGAAAGCTTGTTCATTCGCATCCAAACCCATAATCGCTTCAGCGATTTCAGTATTGATGTTTTCGCAGGCTTTCAACACACCTTTGCCGAAATAACGAGATTTATCGCCATCGCGCAATTCAATCGCTTCGCGTGAACCAGTCGATGCGCCTGATGGTACGGCCGCACGGCCCATCACACCAGATTCCAACAAAACATCACATTCCACTGTTGGATTGCCGCGTGAATCAATCACTTCACGACCGATAATATCTACGATAGCACTCATTCAATTTCTCCTAAACGATCAAATTACAGTAAATAAAGGTTCATGCTTAAGCAAGGAATACAAAAACTCAATTTGGACGATATAGCACTCTCTGTCAGAGCTCTATATGGTGCAGATAAATACCGCGAGTCGCAGCGCATTCATCAGGTTTCTCGCTTCAAAACATTCTGCGTCATGAAAGCGATTTTTCGTAATACCAAGCCTGCAAACCGATGATAAAAAATGCCTCGCAAAGCGTTTGCTCTGGGAGGCATTTTCTTAATTAAAACTAGATTCTAAGAATCCATTTTTCTTCACTACACGATCTAAATCCATCAATGTAGCCAACAACTCTTTCATACGCCCTAATGGTACGGCATTCGGACCATCTGACATCGCTTGCGCTGGGTTTGGATGAGTTTCCATAAACAAGCCAGCAATACCGACAGCGACCGCAGCGCGCGCCAAGACTGGTACGAACTCACGTTGACCACCTGAAGATGTACCTTGACCACCTGGCAATTGTACTGAATGCGTCGCATCGAAGACGACTGGGCAATTGGTTTCACGCATGATCGCTAACGAACGCATATCGGAAACTAAATTGTTATAGCCGAAGGACACACCACGTTCACAGGCCATGAAATTATCTTCTGGCAGGCCCGCTTGTTGCGCTGCCAAACGCGCTTTCGCAATGACATTGATCATATCGTGTGGAGCCAAAAATTGACCCTTCTTGATATTCACAGGCTTACCAGATTGGGCACATGCTTGAATAAAATCAGTTTGACGGCACAAAAATGCTGGCGTTTGCAAAACATCGACGACTGCCGCAACAGGCTTGATTTCATCGATTTCATGGATATCAGTGAGCACAGGTACATTCAACTGTTTCTTCACATCGGCCAAAATTTCCAAGCCTTTTTCCATACCCAAACCGCGGAAGGAAGTGCCAGACGAACGATTCGCTTTGTCGAAAGACGATTTATAAATAAAAGGAATACCGAGTTCTGCCGTGATATCTTTCAAAGCACCAGCGGTATCGAGTGCCATCTGATGCGACTCGATCACGCATGGGCCTGCGATCAAAAAGAAAGGATGCTCGAGACCTACGTCAAATCCACATAATTTCATGCTGTTTTTTCCTTCGGACTAGGCCAAGTATTAAGCTTGTTGCGCACGTTTGTGTGCGATAGCTGCTTTAGCAAAAGCGGTAAACAGCGGATGACCATCACGTGGTGTCGATTTAAACTCTGGGTGATACTGCACACCCAAGTAGAAAGGATGCACGTCTTTTGGCAACTCAATAATTTCACACAGATCTTCTGTCGGCGTCCGTGCAGAAACCACCAAGCCCGCATCTTCCACGCGTTTGAGATAGTGATTATTCGCTTCATAGCGATGACGGTGGCGCTCCGTCACAACGTTTCCGTAGATATCCGAAGCTAAGGTATTTGGTTGAATTGCACAAGTTTGTGCGCCCAAACGCATGGTGCCACCGAGGTCGGAGTTTTCATCACGCAACTCAACTTTACCGTCATGGCTTTGCCATTCATTGATCAAAGCAACAACAGGTTGTTCTGTTTCCAAATCAAACTCTGTGGAATTCGCCATCGACAAACCCGCTTTGTTACGGGCATATTCGATCAAGGCGACTTGCATACCGAGACAAATACCTAAATAAGGGATCTTGTTTTCGCGAGCATAGCGCGCTGCCAAAATCTTGCCTTCGACGCCGCGTTTGCCGAAGCCACCTGGTACCAAAATCGCATCGTATTTTTCTAAAGACTTCGTGCCATGGGCTTCGATTTCTTCAGAATCAACGTATTCGATATTGACGCGGCTTTCGGTATGGATACCGGCATGACGCAACGCTTCCGTCAAGGATTTGTAAGACTCAGTCAGATCAACATACTTACCTACCATGCCGATCGTGACTTCTTCTTTTGGATTTTCCAAAGCATAGATCAACTTATCCCACATGCTCAAATCAGCAGGTTTCGGAGACAGACCTAGCTTATCGCAGACGATGCGATCCAAACCTTGGTCGTGCAACATTTGTGGAATTTTGTAAATCGTGTCGGCATCCCAAACCGAAATAACGCCCTCTTCGACCACATTTGAGAACAAAGAAATTTTTGCACGTTCATCATCCGGAATACGACGATCAGCGCGACACAATAGGGCATCTGGGAAGATACCGATTTCACGCAGTTTTTGGACGCTATGCTGAGTTGGTTTGGTTTTCAACTCACCAGCAGAGGCCAAGTAAGGCACCAAAGTTAAATGCACGAATGCGGCTGAATTTTTACCCGCACGCAAAGTCAATTGACGGGCAGCTTCTAAAAATGGCAGCGATTCGATATCGCCGACTGTGCCGCCGATTTCAACCAAAGCCACGTCAAAACCTGCCGCACCACGGTGAATGAATTCTTGAATTTCATTGGTGATATGTGGAATAACTTGTACGGTTTTACCCAAGTACTCACCACGGCGCTCTTTACGAATCACGGATTCATAAATCTGGCCAGTCGTGAAGTTATTCACCTTTTTCATCTTAGCAGTGATGAAGCGCTCATAATGACCCAGATCCAAATCAGTTTCAGCGCCATCGTCTGTGACGAACACTTCACCGTGTTGGAATGGGCTCATGGTACCCGGATCCACGTTGATGTAGGGATCGAGTTTGAGCATAGTGACTTTGAGACCGCGCGATTCGAGAATCGCAGCGAGTGAGGCGGCAGCGATGCCTTTGCCTAGTGAGGAGACGACGCCCCCAGTAACGAATACGAACTTAGTCATTGCAGAAGGTGCCCAACGGCACAAGCGGGAAATTCGAATTATACCGCAGGATGGGTTCGCTCGCACAAAACAAGGAAGAATTTTATCAAAGCAAACCTCGATTTCATTTCCAGATTGAAATGAAAATGGGCGATGAATTGGTCCCAAGAGAATGGTCGATAAATTGCTTGCCTGCACTCCCTCGATGTGCGAGAAGACATCAAATTGCATTACAATTAACAGAAAATCGCGCTGAATTTAGGACATTCCCTTGGTTCATCGGCACGCTAATTTTTACCAAAGAACCTATTTATTTTCTTGTCGACCATGCCAATACAGTCCCTCCGCCAGCTCGCAATTAATCCATTTCAAGGCCATCCGCTGCCATCGTTATCGATTCCAAACTTGTGTTTGCGCTTGATTAAAGACGATGATTTACCAGACTGGTACGACTATTTACGCCTTCCCGAAACACGATTGAACATGAGTTGGGATGTCAAATCCCCATGGGACTTGCAACAATTCACGCAGGTTCAAGATTGGTCAAACCCAAACGCACAATTAAAACTCGCGATCTGCGACACGAACACACAGAAATTAATAGGAACGATTGGTCTCCATAGTATTTCTACACAACATATGAGCGGGGAAGTCGCCTACGACCTCAATCCGGCTTATTGGGGCCATGGAATTATGCGTGTAGCGTGCGCTAGCATTACACATTGGGCGCACGACGAAATTGGATTTGAGCGCATACAAGCCTTGGTAATGGATAGCAATCTGGCATCCGCGTCGGTACTTCAATATTGTGGTTTTTCATTAGAAGGCTTACTACGTCGCTATCGCAAAGTAAGGGGATGCTTTCGCGACTACTACATCTATAGCCATTTACATTGAAATAGTCCCTCTTCAGCCTTAGTTCCCCCCTCTTTTTCCTAAACTGATTTTTACTGACTCATATCAACAATTCACTTTTCTCAAATTTCTGCACACTTTTCGTGCTCATGAGAAAATCCTGAAGATGCCCCATAAGTTCAACAAGTACTCAGATAATTGCAACGCAAATTGAATGGAATAAAAACATGAAAGCTTTGATCGAATGGCAATGGAAGGGTTATCAGCAGTTTCATCAATCGAGAAAAAATCTCCTCATTCACATTTTTGCTGTGCCCGCTTTTTTGCTCGCCAATATCGGATTGCTTGTGAGTTTTATCCGAGGTTTTTATCTAATCGCACCACTCATGCTGGTGGTTATGCTTTTTTCGATTGCGGTTCAAGGTAAGGGTCACGCGCAGGAGCCTGTAGCGTCAATTCCATTTAATAGTGCCGGCAATGCAATCGCACGTTTGCTAATAGAGCAATGGATTAACTTTCCACGATTTGTTTTGAGTGGTGCATGGTGGCGCGCTTGGCAAACAAGCGCGCAAGGAAACCAAAACAGCTAAACAGTGGAACAACTGAGGAACGATTTAATGCGTTCCCAACTTGTAATACACTTGGATTTTCGCAAAATTCTGTGCTGCTTTGGCATGGGACAACTCTTTGATTTCACTTCCGCGTCTCAACACGGATGCATACAGCCCCCACTTGCTGCCTTGAAATTGGTATCCCGCCTCCACTTCAGCCACCAAAGGACGCGGATGAATTGCCGACTCATTTTGACTAAAAAGACCGCCTTGTAATGTCGCATTGTAAGCAACGATACTGAGGTTCGCTCGGGTAAAAATAAATGATGATTTATTTTGTGTTTGTTGGTTCAAATTTCCATACCGCCAAACCAACTCACTTTGTAAGTCGGTGAAAATATTTCCGACCCGTAGTTTGACCCGATTCGCCAAGTCCATATCCGATTGGAGGTTCCACCTTGCAGGGGCGGCTTCCAAATGCGCGACAATTCCCCACTCACGTCGCAACTGTGTGCTCCACGCTTGAGGTAAAGCTTGATTCAACAGTCGATGCAAATTGGTTTGGGTCCATTCTCCTCCAGCACATGGACCAAGACATCCAAAATCCAATCCTAGTCGCAATGCTCTACCATCGTTATTTTGAACCTCACGAAACGCACCAAGATATAGCCAGCCAGCATAGGGGTGATCGAGCGGTGATAATTGGCTTGGCTTCAACTTAATATCAGAGGCTGTGTAAAGATCCTGTCCGATGTGCCAACTATATGTGACGACCGCATCATCTTGCATCAGCTTTTGGAGCAATGAAAAATGACTACCGCTGGTGTAAAAACCATCATCCCTTTTCAATAGTAAGCTGTCGTTCTCAACATCAAAAACAACACTATTCTCTGCTTTTTCCTGTACACGTTCCCACTCAGCTCTTGATGGCAACCAAGAATCGAGCTTGGTCAATTCCAAACTCAATTTCGACTGCGCTGCAGCCGACGTAGCAACCCAGAAAAGGACAAGCGCGAGATTAATTTTAGATAATGGCATATTGAGAATTCGACTCGTGAAAACACTTTATTTTAAGTCAGATTGCCACGAACTGCGGATTAGTCTGCCTGCTCAGATCTTGCCGATCGGCAAAATCATGCAAATTTCACCCAATGCGAGCGCCTATTTCATAAGTTTTTCTAACATTTGACGACAAGCGTCAGCCGTACGCTCAGGCATTTCCATTGGTAGCAGATGTCCCGCCGGCAATTGTACGAAGTGCTCGCGGCAAAGTCGCTTGGTCGTCGCCAAGCCGCCTTGACGACATTCGACCGACTCCGTCCCACCCACGAATCCGATCGGGACTTTATTCTTCCTAATTTGACGAGCTATCTGACCTAAATTTCCCGGCAGAGTTAAATAAATTTGTGTCTCAATTTCACGAGCAAATTTCAAACACAATCCTTCAGGATGTGGCTTCAATCCCGCTCGCACGTAATCTCTCAATACCTCAGGTGGCCAAATGGCAAACTTCTCTTTCGACGAAAAATGCTCGAACGCCTCTTGTTCATCGCGCCAAATCATCCGCCTCCGAATAGAAAATTGAGCCGGCGAGTAGCGTTCCAGCAAGCCCAACAATCGAAAACCACGTAGTATCAAGGAACGCCATCCTGTCACCACGGGTGAGTCAATCATCAACACACAACGAACTAGATCTGGACGACGACTGGCTGCCATCAACGACAAAATCCCGCCCAAGGAATGCCCAAGCAGAGCGACCGGTTCCGTATAATTCGCTTCCAAGGTGTCAATGAGTTCTTGCACAAGAAATGGCCAATTCACTGTCACTGGATAGGCCTGATTGTGCCCATGCATTTCTAAAAATCGGATATCAAAATGCTGTCCAAGATGTTGCAACATATGACGATATGAACCAGACGGAAAACTGTTTCCGTGGCAAAAATGAACAATAGCTTGAGGCATGTAAAACCTGATTAATCAAGAACGTTGCAGACAAGGTGCGAGAGGCAATACAGCCACTACGGATACCAATAGCGAGCTCGCTTCTCTCGATATTGACTCACACTGAGCGTGTCGCCAAATTGTAATGTGATTGCACCACTTATATCCGTCCTTAGAGGTTTTATTCCAAAATCATGATAGCGCTGCAATATGTCGTGTTTGGGATGGTGATAGCGATTTAGGTAACCAACTTGAAAGATCGCCCATTCCGGCCGCACACTTTGTAAAAATCCCGAACTGGATGAAGTACCACTCCCATGATGTGGAGCAAGCAATACGGTTGATCGCAGCTTATCAGGTATGCTGTTCACCAACTCGTCTTCCTGAATTGCCTCAATATCACCCGCTAACAATAGGGATTTGGATTTCGTTGACACTTTCAAGGTACAACTCAAGGCATTGGTCTTCCATTTTGGACTGGTATAGATCACTGGGACGGGATGCAAGATTTCAAAATGGACGCCATCCCAATCCCAACTTTGCCCTGCAACGCATGATTCAGCATGCTTTGCTGCTTCAACAATAGGATGATCACTAGGCAACGAGGAAGATAGCGTGTTGACCTCGATTCCATTCAGTATGCTGAGTGCTCCCCCGGAATGATCGTTATCTGCATGTGAAATAATCAATTTATCGAGCGAACCAATGCCACGCGCTTGAAAGTACGGCAGCAAGATTCTTGTACCGCTATTCGAATCAATCTGCAATCCAGGTCCCGTATCATAAAGAACGCGGTGTTCTGCTGTCTCAATAAGTACGGCAGAACCTTGCCCAACATCAAAGGCTGTGACCGACATTTCCCCTTGTTGCGGTTTCGATACTGGATTCAACAAGAGAGGTGCGTAGAAAATCCAGCCTACTGCGCGAAAAGGAATTCCTCGAGGTGCCAAAATCCAAAGCGTTCCGACCACCGCGAGCAGAAACATCCACCAACTCGGCACAGGTATTTGCCAAACCGCGAGCCGACTTGACCCAAGAATTGAAAGTATCTGCACAAGAGATTCGACGCCGACAAGCGCAAACCCTAATACCCATTCCGATAATGGAGAAAAAAGTACACTTCCCGCCAATGCTAAAGGTGTCACGATAAAACTAATGAATGGGATCGCCAGCGCATTGGCAATCGGCGCAACAAGTGAAATTTGCGCAAACAAGAGCAAACTCAAAGGGACAAGTCCCACGGTAATTGCATATTGGGCGCGCGCAGCAAGTCGAAGTTGCCCGAGGCAACGCGTCCATATTTCGCGCCATTGGCCTAATTTCCCTCTTTCTATTTGTGCCATTTGATGCGATGAGCTAGCCAGTGCTTCAGGCGAAGCATAGGGTAACAATTGAGCAGTCTCGGTCGGTTCGGCATGAGCAATCTCGAATCGCCCTACATTCACATACATTAGAAGTGCGACAGCACAAAAGGAAAGCCAAAAACCAGGCCAACAAATCGCCCAAGGATCGACCAGCAACACGGCCAACAATGCCAAACTCAAGACCTGAGTTGGATTGGAATCACGTCCAGTCCAAACTGCGAAAGCTAAAATGGTGATCATCCACAAAGTTCGTTGTGCTGGGATACCGAATCCAGCAAGCGCCACATAAATCAATGCAGTTATCCAAGCAACAAGAACCGCGACTTTGGGCGCTGGCAATAAAAGCGGCAATTGCCATTGCGTAAAAAAAGAATGTCGCCAAAAAAAATGCGCTAGTCCAGCGAACAAGCCCGCGATCATCGTGATATGCAAGCCAGAAATCGAAATTAAATGCCCTATCCCCGTCCGATTGAATAAAGTCCAATCATTCGCGGAGATATTGCGCTGATCACCAATCACCAGTGCGGTGACGACGCCGGCATAACGGGCATTCGGAAGTGCCCCTTGAATTTTCTCCCGCAGATAGAAACGCCCGAGTTGAATCCAGCGGTGCAAGCTAGGAACAAATTCGTCCAGCTTGCGCGTGCTTTGCGCAGTCTCTGCAGAATTCGCACGCACCACGCCTGTGGCTCGCACGCCCTGTTCGAACATTAGAGCTTCATAGTCAAAACCATATGGATTCGCGTTACCGTGCACACGCTTAAGACGAACCGCAAGTTGCCAGCGTTGGCCGGGTTTTAACGCGACAGTTTGCCTCGGACTTTGTGCTTCACTGTACCAAGCCAAAGCGATACGTTCAGGAAATTGTTTATCAGAATAGCTGGCTTGGTCTGCCCAATTTGGGGAAATGAGCTTCTCAACTCGCAGTAAAAATGATTGTCCATTCGAATGGAAGTCTGGCAAGCTATCTATTACGCCGACAATCAGGGCATCTTGATTTTCCAAGTTCTTCGGCAGTTCTTGCCGCAGCACTTGATATGCTACGATCCCCGCCCAACAGAAACCGAAAACAATCCCAATACCTAACAAATAGACATGTCGCAGCAGGTACACTAGATCAACAACATGTCGCGCCTGTGACTTTTGTATCAATAGCGCATATCGAGTCAGAACAGGGATCAACGCCATCAATGGGAACATCGCCAGCGTGATCAAAATCAATAAGTTGTATGACCACAAAGCGGCCTGTTGCTGCAATAGAACGACACCAATAACAAAACCTATGGTTGCCGAGCGCACGCAGCTATCTCAATGGATAATGCGCTGCCATTCGCGGAAGCGCACTCAGAACATTCAAAGTGGTTTGCTGCGCTAGCTCTTTGGGCTCAAGACCTCGCATTTCGGCTAACTCCAATCCAATTTGCACTAACTCGCCAGGAGAATTGATTCCCGGATGACACCAGCGTGGGGCAATATCAGGCGCATCGGTTTCGAGCACAATGCTCGAAAGCGGCAAGCTAGTCGCTAGTCGCCGAATTTGCAAAGCTCGTGTAAAAGTCATCGCTCCACCAAATCCCAATTTAAACCCCGCTTGAACAAATTGCTGCGCTTGCTGTTCACTGCCATTAAAGGCATGCGCAATACCTCCAATCACAGAGATCCGGCGCAATTGTTTTAATATTTTATCTTGCGATTTTCGCACGTGCAATAAGACAGGTAAACCAAAATCTCGCGCAATTTTCAATTGCTCTGCATAGAAAAACTCTTGTTTCTCACGAAGCGGTGCTTCACACAATGCTGGAACAAAATAATCCAAGCCAATCTCACCGATTGCGACTAAGCGACTACCTTGCTCTGTGTTCGTCAACAATCTTCCAATTTCACCACGTAAATAATCGAGATCTTCAATTTTTGAATTGGCGACGAACATGGGATGAATGCCCAGCGCATAAAAACACATGTTACTTTGAACGGAAAGCTGCATCACATCCACAAAATTCGCTCTATGCACGGCTGGAATCACGATCGCCGAGACTCCCATTCTTGCTGCCTCAGCAGCCAATATCAATGAACGTCCGGCAAACTCGCTTGCATCCAGATGGCAATGACTATCAATCCACATAATTGACTTTCTTTCGATACTACGTTCAAAGTTTTTAGAGGGCACATCAAGATAGGCGTCAACGACACGACTTCATGCGTGATCGAACATCGTTCTTTCCTTGCGGTTCTGTGCGAATCCCAGCATCACCGTGGAACCGATTTACTTAATCACACGCAAGATTATGCTAAGCTCTTCGCTTCCGTCAACGCGTGATCGCGCTCGATTTTTCTCAAACCTTCAACTTTTGTTTTCGCGCATGCCTCATTCTCAACTGAGACCACAACATTTACTCACTGCCCTTCTAGTTATCATTATATGGGGGATGAATTTTGTTGTGATCAAAATCGGACTCAAGGGCATGCCACCTCTCCTGCTCGCAGCATTACGGTTTGTATTCGTCGCGTTCCCTGCAATTTTTTTCCTCGCTCGTCCCAAAGTGCCATTGAAATTTTTATTTGCTTACGCGGCCACAATTAGTTTTGGGCAATTTGCCTTTCTTTTTTCGGCGATTGCCGTGGGAATGCCGGCTGGACTTGCGTCCCTAGTCCTTCAAGCTCAGGCCTTCTTTACCATTGCCCTCTCCGCACTTTTTTTTGGCGACAAACTCAAAGCCCATCATATTCTGGGCATGCTGGCCGCCAGCCTTGGGCTTCTCGTACTAGGCGGCGGAAGTTTGCATTTAAGTGGTAGTCAATTAAGTATTGCCGGATTTGCGTTAACTTTGTGCGCAGCACTCTCTTGGGCGAGTGGGAATATTATTAGCAAAAAATTGGGGTCCGTCGACATGTTAAATTTAGTTGCATGGAGCGCTCTGATACCCATTATTCCCTTCTTGCTCCTTTCCTGCGCCATTGATGGCGCCGCGACTGTATGGACGTGTCTGATCCATATTCGTATCGAGGCAATACTCGCGGTACTATACTTATCTGGTGCCGCGAGTTTAATTGGCTATACTTTATGGGGAAAATTATTGGCGACTTTGCCCACTCAGGTCGTCGCACCACTGACCTTATTGGTGCCGATAGTCGGGCTTAGTTCGGCTTGGTTAATACTTGATGAAGCTCTCAACTCGATACAAATAATTGGAGCAGCGATCGTGATGGCCGGCCTTTTAATTAATGTCTTTGGCGCCAAGATTTATACATTCTTTCGCCAAAGCACGCCACTTCAATGACGCAAATAGGATCCCTAATGTCATCCCAATAGAATATCTCTGCAGAAAAATAGACATGCATCGATCGGAAAAGACGATTTTTATCAGAACAGACATCGCGATAAAAAGCTCGCTTCATCTCATTAATTTAGTTCCGATCACTTCGTATCAATGTGAATATGTTTGAGAAATCCATCGAACCAATTAGAAAGGAGAAAGTGGAAGCATGTTAGAACTCCGTCCGAATTGCGAGCACTGCAATCGCGATTTACCACCAGAGCATGAAGATGCAAGAATATGCTCCTTCGAGTGTACATTTTGTCGCGACTGCGTTGACAATCTATTGCATGGAATTTGTCCGAATTGCGGAGGCAATTTTAGTCCCCGTCCGATACGACCACCTCGATTGGGCCGCAACGACAACGATCTTTTACACTACCCAGCTAGAGAGTCACGCGTCCATCGCCCAGTGGATCTGCCCGCGCATGCAAATTATTTGAAAAAGCGAAAATAGGAGCTGGAGAGCAGCAACTGTTTTGGAATTGAGCAAAAAATAAATGCCTGTCACTAATGCGAACTATGCGAATTCGAAGGATCCGGCATGGTATCGGGTCGAAAACTCCATTGCGGGCTCAGAAGAACGACAAACACAGCGATAAGCGCAATCGCAACAGACAAAGCAAATGCAACCGACGAATCGGCCATTCGTTGCGGATAAATTTTCGCAACGGCGCCTAGTCCTATCAAATTTCCACCTGCCACCAAAATTGCCGTCGCATAGTCATGAAACCTTCTCGCTTTATTCGCACCGACCGCCCATTTGGCATGGGTATTGTAGCTAGGCAGCTCCTCATGTGCATTCTCCAATTGCTCAAGTGCCGACAAAAATCTGCGTAAATTAGTAATCGCACTTTCAGCTTTAAAATTGAGAAACGCTAAACTGATAGAAGCGACGGGAAACCCGAGCATTAGCCATTCAACGGGAACCTCGCCACGCGCTTCGCCCGACTTCAGTGCAACAAGTGCAGCGAGTAAACTCACGACCAAAGTCACATAAAGCGCCAAAGCCTGCTGGCGCTGAGCGATCCTAGCATTCACTTCATTATATGCAGCGATAAAACGGTAATTTGCATCGACTGAAAATTTCTTAGACATACGAAGCCCAACGTAGAGTTAAATTCGGCAGCTTATCCTGCCCATCTAGAGAGATGTGCGATCGATCCTGGTCGTCGATTAAATCATAAACAATTCTATTTTATAAATCGTCTATGACAGCCCCTTTATCCAAGACAAAAAAGGGGAAATGGGAAAGCCATCCTATCTTCAGCAAGATAGGATGGCTTCATCGAACGTCAATGCTGATAATCTACAGCAAAATGAATCCTTACGGTTTATATAGATTCGCTCGGCAACTAAAGCTAGTCGTCGTTACTTTATCCACATTCCCTTGACCGCACGTCGAGATCGCTTGTTGAGACATGATCGCAATTTGCTTACTACTCTCGACATTACTCTCACTGACAGAGATACAACCCGTCAACACCCATGCGAAACAAAACATTACGCCGATCTGTATTCGTTTTTTCATTTTCCTATCCAATTCATTTACATTACATCGAGTTCAAATCGCGATGTCTATCGCGATCTCTTCACAAAATACCGCCAATCATCATAAAAATCAGCAGGCGACCTGTGCTGCTCACAAAAAAACATCGCCCCTGCAATAATGTCTGTACTTGAATTTGGTTGACGATTTTCTGAGCACTTCCTATGTTGACACCCAAAAAAGGTAGATTAACTTATTTTATCGGATCGCCGATTTTTGGCGTATATCTGCTGGAATCGCATCCTTGTGAACCATAAAATAAATCGTTTTCATTCGAACATAGTTTCTACTCATATGCAAATGACCCTCGAATGGACCGCTGCTCACCCCATAGCTATTTTTTGTCAAGAAAAATGGATTACCTTTTTCATCTTTACTTAGGCCTACGATATGCATACTATGATCATCTGTACTGCGCCAGTCATCAAAAGCGTCTTGCCTAAAATCTTGCGTTATCAGCTTCGATTCATCGTCTAACACGGCATAACCTTCTTTCACGTTGAAACCTTTTTCGCTCGTATCGCCACCCCAGGAGATCGTGTATCCATTGCTTAGTGCATGATTCATAATTCTCTCCATATCATCAATCGGGACGTTGAGATACCGACTATCATGTGACCAATTGTCAGGAATTTCCAATCGAATGCGCTGATAGTAAGGGTGATGGCTAAAACTTGTTACCTCCACATAATCATCAGGATTCAATTTCAGTACCTGATCGCGGAAGGTTTGCGGTGTATAAACTCTGTTCTCAAATACAAAATTGCTTGGCGGCTTGCCAATATACGCGTCCAAAATTCCCTCGAAGGCAGCTCGCCAAGATTTACTGGGGCGCCCAGTTTTAATCACCGCATCTAAAAAAGCTTTGGTCGTTGCAGCCAACTCGGCATGATCGAGTTTTGTTTCCCCTTCTTTCAAACCCGTGTAATACGCTTTGGGGACTGCGCCATAGCGCTTCAACATCTCCATAGCGTCATGATTATTTCCCCCCTCCCAAAAAGTTGCTTTTCCCTGCACACGCAAGTAAGCATCTGCTTTCAAGGGATAAGCATGTCTTACCCCAAAAACTTCAGACAGTTCGATAAGCTTGCCACCTTGGCGAGCAACTTCACTTTCCATAAACGAGGCTGTCGCAAAATTCCAGCATGTATTCGTGCGAGCCTGATCCTTTGCCGCTGTGCGTTGCGCTTCGTGGGTGATTGTAAATACTTTCTTATTGGCGTTTGCAGCACTGCTTGAACTTGCTGCATTCGCACTATTCACAAGCGTACTTTGCGCAAAGCAAGTCGATGCAAATAGGTTCAAGACGCCCAGCACAAGCACGACAGATAAGGGTTTGGTATGCATTTTCTATCCTTGTTAGCAGATCTTTCAATTCGTTCGATTGCTGCAATGGCGTTTTCATCTCGTTTTATCGTCATTGCTTGCAACGACCGCTTCGCATCATAGCTTCGATCTTAAATTGAAAAAAGGCCTTAATTGAAAAACTCTTTCAATTAAAGAATGGTTTCTCATTTCTCGAAATTAAAAGAATCACGTGACGCACTCATCGGCTGAAATATCACGTTCAGACGAAGGTTCATGACAAAGTTTTTCTCTTGTGATAATTTGTGTCTATTCATCCAAGTATCCCTCACCAATACCATTGCAAAATTACTTTATATGCGCGTTCCTATGAAAAAAATACTCGGTTTCTCACTTTTAGAAGCAATGGTCGCGGTGGCAATTATTGCGATCTTGGCTGCAATGGCCCTCCCTTCCTATTTATTTAAGATCATTCGCGAACAAATAGAAACAGCAATTCCGCTTATCGAAATCGCAAAAACACCGATTGCAAACTCATGGCGATCCGACAAGATTTTGCTGGCTGATAATGCAGCTGCAATGCTTCCTCCACCAGACAAAATTGTGAACAATTTCGTTAAAAGTGTCACGATTGAAAATGGTGCCATTCACATCAAATTTGGAAATCGCGCAAACAAAGCAATCCAAAATAAGATCTTAACTTTCCGACCTGCAGTCATTGATGATGCCCAAGTTGTGCCTATCACTTGGGTATGTGCCAATGCGGGTGCACCGGACAAAATGACCTTAAAGGGAACAGATAGAACAAATATCGACCCACAAAACCTTCCACTAATTTGCCGTCCACGCGACAAAACACAATCAAATAACTAATTTCCATCCCATAAAAAAAGCACAGCGACTCTGACGTCGCTGTGCTTTTTTCACAAACAAATAGGCTATCCCTAGATTAGTAAATCCGCGATTAGAATTTGTATTCGTAGTTTAGTCGTAATGCTAAATGCGTTTCTGAAACATTTGTTCTAACAACAGAACCTAAACTATCTGTGTAAGTGCTCGAAGAAAGATTATCTTGATGCAGCGCGTTCCCGATTGCGACGCGTAAGTTCGATTTATTATCAAACTTCCAAAGTGCATAAACATCTAGGACGCGCTTAGGAATACCATAGGTTGTTTGATTAATCGATACTCGAACGGGGCCAGCACTTTGAAAACTCAAATTGCCACCAAGAGTTAATGGCACATCATCTAACTTGTAATCCAAACCCAAATTTGCACTTACAGGTGTTTGTGAATCAAGCCGATTATTCGGACCAGGCACGGAATTAACCGTTGACGAATTAAACGCCAAATTTGCACGGAAATCGATCGCTGGTGCATCTGCCATCAAACTGCGTAATGGAAATTTCGCATCAAATTCCACACCGCGTGTATTCGCCAAACCGTCATTGGTCGGCATCATCACCCAACGCCCATCATTCACAATTGAAGTACGTGTAAAGTCATCAATTCTGCGTAAGAAGAAATTCACGCTCAAGATTCCACCATCATTGAGATAGTGTTCAAATCCCGCGTCTAGTCCCCATGCAAGCTCAGGTTTCAAGTTCGGGTTACCCATCATATCTGGGTTGATTTCACTATTATTGGTCGATGTGAATCGACGTGGAATCAAGCGCCCAGTATCAGGCGCTTTATAAGTGCGAGTGAGCCCTAAACGAAGTTGATCATTTTTGCTTCCAGGAATCTTATACAAAGTTTGTAAGATCGGACTTAAAACACTGGATCGGTTATTGATTTCAGCATAGGTCGTTCCTTTGCTACTGGTATCGATTCCTTCCCAGCGTACCCCTGCATAAATCGACAATGCCTTCGAATAATTCCACTCGTCCTGTATGAACAAAGCAAGGCGATTGACATTCGCATCATACGACTCATCCGTTGGAATCCCGCGAATTGGGCCAGTTCCAGTAATGACGTCGTTACGTTTCGCACTATCGGTGCGCTTACTTAAGCCACCATCCCAGCCTGCAGCAAGTGCATGGTCTTCGACAAATGGTGCGGTATACTTACCACCATAGGTGAAACCATTATCCGTGCTCTCGGAGTAATAGGAACGATTCAAAACTTGCTTGCTTGTATTCGCGACCAACACATTTTCGCCATCACGTTGATTATAGTTGGCGCCCAATCGCACATCGAGCTTTGCACTATCAGCTAACTTGTGTACATAGTTTAAGTTAGTACGAATTGACGTGCTATCTGAGGTATTGCGGGAACGCTCATCCAGAAATAAAGCATCATTAGGTTTATCCGTCGATGTCAGGTTTGTACTCCGATTTGAAAAGCGATTTGCATTGACAAAACTCTGTGAAGTCAACACATCGCCGTTCTCCAACATCCAATTGATACGCGGCGAAATTCCAATCGATTCAAATTTTCCTTGTCCTTCGGTCTTCGTATGATTTGCGTAAACTGGCTTACCGGCTGCGTCATAGCGAATTTCTGAACTTGTATCAGGACGCTCAAATTCTCCATAATTGGCATTTCCTGAAATCGAATACGACATCTTTCCAACTTTGTCGGAAAGCTGCAAGCTGGCATTTACACCATACTGTCCGTTTTCCTCACTAGCACCCAACTTCAATTCGCGCTGCGCGGTCACAATCGCTTTTTTCAAAACGATATTAATTGCACCGGCAATCGACTGTGTACTTAATTCGGCCGTCGCAGCACGAATCACCTCGATCCGTTCAATATTGTCTGGCGAAATAGAATCGAGAGAAAATCCAGGAGGACTAGGTTCACCATTCAACATTATTTGCGTATAGCCAGCACCGAGTCCCCGCATACGAATTGCACCACCACGCCCTTGTACACCGCCAATCGTCACTCCAGGCAAACGCTTTAAGACGTCACCGATATTGGTGTCGCCATAGCGGACGATATCTTCCTGGGTCACAACAATCTTACTTGCCGTATCTTGGCGACGTTCGTCATATCCTTTTGCGCCACTGATTTCGACTTTCTGAACTGCGGCAGGTGCCGATGGTTTTACGGGTGCAACCTGTTTCTGCTTTGTCTTATCGACTTCCTCCTGAGTTTGTTGCGCATGAGCAGGCGCGCCATATGCCAACATGAGGGAAAGAGGAATTAAAGCCAAACGATAATGCGATGGGAGAAAAAACATAATGATTTCAAAAAGTTGATAAAGATGGTGCTTCGACTCAATCGAAATATCGAAAGTTCAGCATATAGCTAAAAGGAAACACTTTGATACATTAACAGGGAAATACACAGTACTTGGAGGGGTATCGAACCTGCAACTTCGTGGTTTGCAATTCGAGCGCGCGCATTATAACGTGAGAAAGCCAATTCGGTTTCATCGCCATCTTTTTGCAAAATAGGCAAAGTTTAACGAAATATAAATGCTAATATAACAACAAAATTGCATTACTAAGCAAGAATCGATTACAATCTCTTACTTAAAAGAAACTACTCAGTAAGGTTTGATGACATGGGTTCATCGTCTACCCAAATTAGCTTTTGCACGTCTTGCTGCAATCGGCTCTGGCAATTGCGTCAAACACTGGCACAAAACTTAGAGCAAATTCCGCAACCCCACAACATCGCTCTCGTTGATTTTGGATCAACCGATGGTTTGAGCGAATGGGTTTGGGGAAATTTCCGACGACAAATCGACAATGGGCATTTACATTTTTTTGAAGTGGAAAACAAGGTGCGTTGGAGTAGCCCTGTCGCGAAAAATCTCGCCCACCGAATCGCACCTGGCGACTATCTTTTTTCGCTCGATGCAGACAATTGGGTAACCGAAAACGACCTATCAGAAATTTCGAAAGCTGCGTCACAAAAGATCGCATCGCATCAATGGACAGAAACACATGGTGACGGCACATATGGTCGAATTGGACTAAGCCGAGAACTGTTCTATCAGCTGGGAGGCTATGACGAAGGTTTACTTCCGATGAGTCAACAAGATGTGGATTTACTCAAACGCATCATCAAATTGACTGGTGCGGTAGCAAAACTCAAGCCACCCGAGAAGCGACCGATTCAAAACGAACTAGCGCATAAAATTCAGTCAGTCGGAAAAATAGCAGCAAGCCCTTCCGATTTTTTTAAACATTTGAATCAAATCAATGCCGTTATTTCGCGCCTAAAAGAAGAATACGAAGGTCCAATACGGGTCGGTGGCTTTGCGACGTTTAAAGGCAAACTCAATGGGCAATCCGTCATTATTGACGGACTCAATCATATTCATCGACTTTGATCCTTAAAGTATCACCCACTCTCAATCTGCAATATCATACCTCACAATTTTTGCAGCGAGTCGAGCAAGGGTATGCAGGCGTCCGCAATTCTATCGATATTCTTCTCTCGCATTGCATTCAAATCGATCTGTTGATCGGACTGCAATCCGGCCCATTGCAAGATTGCTTGGCAGGCTTCGGGGTGATCGAACAAACCATGCAAGTAACTACCCATAATTAGATTATCCGGCGACACACAACCTTCCTCGTTCTTCGTGCTATCTTGCTCTAACAAAAACGCTGGGCGCGTGTTACTGCTCGCATAGCTTAGTCCCATGTGAATTTCATAGCCACGCACCCGCGCCGTCCCATGCGCATGAAAAGCGCATATTCCATGGACTTCCTGCAGACGCTTTTCTCGACTTAACTCCGTGGTGATATCTAGAAATCCTAAGCCTTCAGAGTCGCCCGGATGACCTTCTACTCCATGCGGGTCGCTGATCAGTTGCCCGAGCATCTGATATCCACCACAAATACCGATCAATTTTCCGCCATAGCGCACATGCCGTTCGAGAACTTGTTCCCAACCACCCGCTTTAAGAAACTGAAGGTCTTCACGCGTATTCTTACTACCTGGAAGAATAATCAAGTCGGCTGCAGGTATCGGTGAATCAGGACCGATAAACTGTAGATCCACATCAGGATGGGCGCGCAAGGCATCAAAGTCTGTATGGTTGGAGATCCTTGGGATCGCTGGAACGAGAATCTTGAATTTACCCTGTTGATGTTGATGCAAATGAATCGCATCTTCTGCATCAAGTATCAGGCCATGCAGATAAGGCAAGACAGCCAAAACTGGCTTACCAGTTTTTTGCTCTAGCCATTCCAAGCCGGGCTCTAACAAACTGATATCTCCCCGGAAGCGATTGATCACGAAACCGATAATTCGTTGTTGTTCAGACTCAGACAAGCACGCCAGGGTTCCGATAAAATGGGCAAAAACACCGCCACGATCAATATCAGCAACCAAAATCACGGGACAATCAACCGCTTCAGCAAAACCCATGTTCGCAATGTCGCGTTCGCGCAAATTCACTTCGGCTGGGCTTCCTGCCCCCTCAACAATGATCGCCTCATAATTTTGTTGAAGACGAGCATAAGACTCCAAAACCGCGCCCATCGCAATACTTTTATATTGGTGGTAATCGCGCGCATCCATATCTGCCCTTACCCTACCATGCACGATAATTTGCGCCCCAGTGTCGGAAGATGGCTTAATCAACACAGGATTCATGTCCGTATGTGCAGCAACTCCTGCTGCTTGAGCTTGGAGTGCTTGCGCCCTTCCTATCTCGCCCCCATCGATCGTTACTGCGCTATTGAGTGCCATATTTTGTGGCTTCATCGGTGCGACTTTGACGCCTTGTCGCTGCAATAGGCGGCATAGTGCAGCCACCACGGTCGTTTTACCTGCATCAGAGGTCGTCCCCTGCACCATGAGGGTTTGAATTTTCATCTTAAATTTTCCGTTGAATTGGGGTCTAGAAAAAGCCTCGCAGTCGCCGCTAAATTGGAGGGAAAGTAAGCGTGAAAATAGCTCGCTTGGATATTACCAAGACGATAAATGGGTTCGCCAGTTTGCTCAGTGTGTTGACGCAATGCATATTCATCGGACACGAGCGTCGTATCGAATCGCGAATAATGGAAAGTATGTCCACGCAATACTCCATGCCGCGTCACCCATGTTTGCATTCCTAAAGCCTGCAACTTTTTTTGAACGGACACAGTTCCCGGTAATAGACCCGCCATCGGCCAAGACATTCCGTCCAAATCGCATAAGGTATCAACCAAACTAATCATGCCGCCACATTCCGCATAAATAGGAGCGCTGCTTTGCGCAAACTCACGTAGGGAACCTAGCCAACAGCTCGCTTGAGTGAGAACCTTAGCATGAAGCTCAGGATATCCTCCGGGCAAATATAGCGCATCAACATTGTGCGGAATGGTTTGATCTGCACAAGGCGAAAAAAAGACAAGATCTGCGCCAAGGTCCTTTAGTGCTTGGATATTGGCGGGATAAATAAAAGCAAACGCATGATCACGCGCAATCGCAATACGCCTTCCCTTCAACCGACAATCAAGCTGTCCAGGCTTTACTATTTGTTGATAGGGTAGTCTCTCAGAACACAAAGGCTTCAAGCACTTCCAATCCTGACAATCCAATTGAAGCGAGTCAGCAAGTTTCTGAATAATTTGATCGAGTTGATCGATTTCGCCAGGTATGACTAGACCCAAATGCCGCTCTGGCAAGACCTCAGTTTGAGGTGGCAAACTCGCCATTATGGGGATATCCCCCAGTGCGCTCTTGATCAATTGTAAATGCGCGGAAGATGACACACGATTGGCAATCAAACCTGCCATGTGGACTGGGCCAAAATCGCGTAGCCCGTATACAATGGCGGCTGCTGTTTGCGCCATCGCCGAGGCGTCAATCACTGCGATCACTGGCACTTCAAGCGCATTCGCTAAATCTGCTGAGGATGGCGTGCCATCATACAAGCCCATCACACCTTCAATTAACACCAAATCAGATTCTTGTGCGGCTGCAATTAGCATGGCGCGACATGCTGCCAACCCGACCAACCATAGATCGAGCGACAGTACCGGCGCACCAACCGCTGTTTCCAACAACATAGGGTCGATAAAATCAGCGCCAGTTTTAAAAATCCGCACGCGCCAACCTAGATCACGGAAGTGCCGCGCCAATGCTGCAGTGACGCTCGTTTTTCCTTGTCCTGATGCGATCGCTGAAATCATCACGACCGGCGCGAGCTGAGTCTTCATTACCATTCAATGCACTCCTGCGCACCGACTCCACACTTGAATGCATGTTTCACTTCCCGCATCTCCGTGACAGTGTCTGCAATCTCTATGAGCGAGGGTAAAGCGCCCCGACCGGTCAGGATCACATGTTGCATCATCGGTCGATTCTGTAGATCTGCGATCACCATATCGACATCGAGATAATGGTATTTCAAAGCAATATTCACCTCGTCCAACAAAACCAAGGAAATAGAAGGATCACGCAAAAAACGCTGCGCTTGCAACCAAGCTAAATTGGCCTTCAACACATCGCGTTCACGATCCTGTGTATTCCATGTATAGCCTTCTCCCATCGCATGAAACTCGACTTCATCAGGAAATCGCCTCAAGAATTTTTCTTCGCCTGTCGACATTGCGCCTTTAATAAACTGGACTACGCCCACTTTTTTTTCATGCCCTAAAGCACGCATAACCATCCCCAAGCCACTCGAACTTTTGCCTTTTCCATTCCCGCAATTCATCACAATCAAACCGCGTTTTATGGTGGCACTTGCGATTTTTTCGTCGATTATTTTCTTTTTTCTCTGCATGCGAAGTTGATGACGTTGATTGGCGTCATCAACTTCAATCTCCGACGCTATGTTCTGACTCGAATCAGGTGTGTTTGATGGCATACATTATTCGCCTTAATTTTTTTTGACTAGATGGGTTGGAGCAAGGATCGAAGATCATTAAACGAAACACCTGCCCAACTTACATCTGAGGCAAGAACAAAACCTGTTGATGATGTTGTATAAGTTCGATAGGGTGGCCTAAACACAAGCTCAAATTATTGACTTGCATCATTGATTCTTTCAGACCACAAAGATACGACCCATCCGGCATGAGTAGTAAAGCGTGAGTCGAAATACTGTAAGATAAATTCAAATCATGACTCACCATAATCACGGCACTTTGTTGACGTCGACATTCGCGCGCCAAAATTTGCATGACACTGACTTGGTGACTTAAATCCAACGCATTAGCCGGTTCATCTAATAAGAGTAGCCGCGCGTCTTGTGCAATTAAGGCGGCGATAGCAACACGTTGCCGCTCACCACCGGACAAACTCCGAACATCGCGCTGAGCCAACTCGGCAACATCGAGTAAGTTCAACGCATCCATCGCAATTTCATGGTCTGCAGCGGACTCCCAATAATGGGTATCATGGTATGGATGGCGGGCACTTAGTACGGTTTCGATGACTCGATAACCAAACGCATCGACTCTGGATTGCGCTAAAAATGCACGCTCACGCGCCAATGCTTCCAAACTCCATTCGGAAAGCTCTTTTCCACGCAAGAGAATTTGCCCCTTGGAAGATTGATTCAAACCAGCCAAACAACGTAATAATGTGCTTTTTCCCGCACCATTGCGACCAATCACACACCAGCACTCTCCCGCATGCACTTCCCATTTCAAGTCCTGAATCAAGGTACGCTGGCCAGCGCGCAAGGTCAAATCCACCGTGCTTAACATGTTTGTCTGATTCATCTGCTTCTCCGCAACTGATGCAATTGCACAAGGAAGACCGGTACACCAATCATTGCGGTGATCACACCGACGGGTAATTGCTGGGGAGACATCACGGTGCGCGCCAAAGCGTCGGCAAAAACAAGGAAGCTTCCACCAGCAATACTTGCCACCGGAATCAATAATCGATGATCAGGTCCCAAGGCAAAGCGGCATGCGTGAGGAATGATAAGTCCGACAAATCCAATACTTCCTGCTGCACTGACCGCACTCGCGGTTAACAGCGCTGCGCAAACAAACAAAGTTTTGCGAAGACGACCAATATTAATCCCCAGTGTGCTCGCATTGTCTGCATGCATCGCTGCAATATTGATGGCTCGCGCGTTCTTCATCATCCATACACCGACACAAAAAAGTATCACCCACGATACATATCGAGGTTGCGTATTCGACAAATCGCCGATCATCCAAAACACCATCCCGCGCAAACTCGTATCAGGGGCGATGGACAATAAAAGAGTGACGATGGCACCACAACCGGAGGCCACAATCACTCCAGTTAATAACAGCAATGGCGCACTACCCTCTGAACTTCCCGCTCCCCGCAAATCACGATAGGCGAGCGCGAACAAGATGCAAGCAACTGAAATTGCCCCGCCAAATGCGGCAACATCAACCATGACGCCCGCCCCCCAAAACAGTATCGTGGAAAGCGCACCCACCGAAGCCCCACCGGAAAGGCCTAATACATAAGGATCCGCCAGTGGGTTACGCAAGAGAGCTTGCATCAACACACCAGACAAGGCTAAGGTCGCACCAGTCACGAAACCAGAAAGCGCTCGAGACAAACGTAGATCCAAGACACTACTTGCCAAGGTCCGAGGCTGATCGTTGATCAAATTCCAAGTTGCCTCTTTTAACTCTAGCAGTGATAACGGCACTGAGCCAATTAGACAGGCAAAAAGTAAGCTCGCGCAAGCCATCGCAAGCATGCACGTGATCAGATTGAATCTCGACTTTCGAGTATCTATCACCACTTCACTGTCCTTCACTGTTGACTGAGCGCCTTCGATCGACGGTATCGAGTATGAACCATTGTTGCACTGTGACATGTCACAATGGTTCAAGCCCAACAAACTAACATCACTTCTACTGGTTATTTCGCCCCGTAAGACAATCCCAAGAAAAAGTTCGATCCCGGAGTTCGATAATTCCGTGCCAATTCATAGTCTTTGTTGGTCAAATTATTCCAACGAGCTAGCAAAGACCAATCCGCCGAAAGTGGGTACTTGGCAATGAAATTCAAAATACCATAGCCTGCAAGTCGGTTACGGTTGGCCGCATCGTCAAACCGTTCCCCTGACACCAAACTTTCGAGACCCAGCGTCAAATCAGCGAAACGATAATCCATTCCAAAACTAGCATGTCGCTTCGCCCGCCGTGCCAAGCGTTTTCCAGTGGTGTCGTCTTGTGGATCTTGAATATCAACACTGGAACGTAAATCCCAGGTGCCGAGACGCACGGAGGCTCCCAGAGTTAATCCAGAAAGTGTCGCTTTATTCACGTTAAACGCACAACCATAACGGTGGGTAGAAACCTCCACGGGGCAAGGATTTGTGCTCACCAAGAGATCGGTAATTTTATTTTGGTAATAGACTGCGCTAAATTGTAGAACGTTGTCATCGTAGTAAACGCCAACTTCCTTATTTTTACCCAGCTCAGGACGGTTCGAAGCAACACCAAATCCCGGATAATATAATTCGTTAAAAGTGGGCGCCCTAAAGCTCGTGCCGTAGCTTGCATTCACACGCAAGGCGTCGTTCAACTTATATCCGTAGGCGATACCACCGGTTGAATGACGACCATATTGAGAACTATCATCCAAACGTGCTGAAATACTTGCTAAATGCCCATCCTGTTTCAATGTGTAACCAAGCGCATAAGACTGCGTATCGCGCTTGCCGTTCAAACCAACGGTATTGGTACGCACATCCTCTTCACGATCTTCGACTACAATTTGCAACACGTCTCGTCCAAAGTTGACATCATTTTGCCAGGTCCAGCCGCGCTGTGCTGTATCAGCCTGTCCTTTTCCGTAAGATGCATCGGTATAAACGCGATCGGTATTGCGTGAAAATTGCAAACTCGAATTCCAATTCGATGCCAACTTCCCTTTTACAAAGGTCGCCACATTGTCGAATTTTTGCTGTCCTCTATCGTTGTATGACGGACCTGCGTCAAAGTTAACGTCCAGTGTACTTTGCACAAAATTCACGCCAGCGGTTAACTCTGGGGTGAGTTTCCACGCGAGATTACCGTTAAAACTTTTTTGAGTATAACCATCATTATCGGCGTTATAGGTAAAGGCACCTGCTCCCGGTTTCGACGCAGAAAACCCGTCGCTACTCTCCTTAGCCGTGTTCAAACTATATTGGAAGTTGCTTGCCGAAGAACCAAAAATACCTATCTCAACTTTACGAAGATGATGGCTGCCTATCCCTGCGCTCAAACTGGTTCGCGACTGCGCACCGGATTTTTTTGTGAATAATTGTATGACACCGCCGATTGCATCCGCGCCATATAAACTAGATAATGGACCGTAGACGATTTCAATGCGCTCGATTTGAGACAATGGAATACTGCTCCAGGTTGCCCCGCCAGTCGTCGATGAGCCAATTCTCACGCCATCGACAAACACCACACTTTGTGAATTTGCGGCACCACGAATAAACACGGAAGACACCGAACCGGCGCCGCCTGTGCGGGAAATTTCAATCCCTCTTTGTTGCGCTAAAAGGTCGACAATACTGGTGGCACCGGAACGTAAAATTTGTTCTGAGCTAATCACAACATTGTCTGCCAACACATCTTTTGCTACTTGGGGTTGGCGCCCAGCAGTGATGATCACTTGCGGTTGAAGTTCATTGCTTTGTGCAAAAACAGAAGTCGAAAAACAAGAAGCCACAGCAAATGCAAGGCTGAGAGGTTTAGAAAATTGATTCATCATTGATTTCACTAGAAACGTCATGGCGTAGGAGCACATGAAATGTCGCAGGCCATCGAGATCCCCGTTGAGGCCTGAATACAAAGTAAACGAATACGACGATGTCTTAATTAGTCAGACCAATCGCAATGTGAACAAATTTAATGGAACTCAATTTTTTGAAAAAATCAGCGCAAGAAAATCATCACGGAACATCCCCGTTCGCAATACTTCACTTATCTTGGCCGGTATCCGGGCTGACAAACCTCACCATTTTACCTTCCCATGCAGCAAGCACAGTGGTTTTGAAGAATGGCTGACCTAGAGAGTCTCTAGTCGTTTGTACACCGTTGCGGGGGCAGCACACGTATGTTAAATCACATCGTGTTTCCCGTTTAACCGCCAGCATGATTATGCCAGCGAGCACCAAAACGCCGTCATTTTAACGTTTATCGGAGCGCGGGACAAGTTGTTCAATAAAAACTAGCGTTTTAGCTTGGCGGTGAATATTAGCGCCGATGATTTTCCTGTTTATTAGCCAGCGATACCCATGCGTTCAAAAGATCTTTGTGGAGTTCAGTTAATTCAATAAACCTGACCCCGACACGAAAATAGTCTCCACTTAATACCGAATGCAGAACCACAACTTTACAAGGCACTTTGTGCGGTGCCTGCCGCATATGGTCAATATTCGGCACTTCGAGCATCATTTGAAATTCGGCATTCAGCGGCAACGCTTGCGCACTTAATATCAGCACTCCTGACTCGGACACATTGATCACGCGTATCGGGACTATTTGACTCCCGCCCATTTTCATCAGGCCGCGCCATGTGACATTTATTCTAGGGCTTTTACGCAGTTCAATCATGGAATACTAAAGAAAGGAGTTCGACAAAACAGGACACAAAATACGATCGCATACTTGATATCAATCAATATTTTACGCTAATTTTGCCAATAGTCGCGTGAACCCGTGCCAGCACAGAATTCGATTCTGTCAAACTCCTTCATATCGAGTCGTCTCAAAATAGCCAACTCGCAAATAAACCCTATCTTGCACGCCAATGTGTGTAGACATAACCCACCAATAATACAATCAAGCCGATAACAAATTGAAGTTGTGCGTTGAGGTAGGTTGCCACGCCATTAAAGCCAAAAGTATCCATCAGCCCAAGCTTCGACGTTTGCGACACAATATACAAACCAAACAAATACAAAGACAAGAATGTCTTGGAAGTCAACGACAACTTCCCGAGTAGGCTCGCGCATGCTGAGTAACAGGCTATTCCCGACAGTAAGGTCAAGGCCAAATGCGGTGAGGTGAAACACAGTCGCCCCACAATGATGCCGACAAAAATCAAACCCAAACACCCTGCGCTTGCTACATGACGTAAGAATTGACGGGATGCACCTCCTGGTGTCGACGCCGTCATACTCTCTATCGCTGACTGAAAATCCCGCGTACTGATATCGCTGACAACAATCCCCCAACACAGCACTGCGAAGACCGTCAATCCGCTCAGCGAACTGATCGGTAAAAAAATAGACATTAAATTGACAACCAGAACAAGCAAAATAACAAACGGTGCTTGTACAAAACCGAGCGCGACATCGGCTAATACTTGTCCCATAAACCCGCGAGACCTCGCAGCAAAGACAAATAAAGGATGCACATATTTTGCCAATGGCTTGGTCCATTGATTCATGACCTCAAGTGGTGTACGGCGTCGACTAGCTTGTGAAGGTTTAATTTTGTCGACTGAAAATCGATGAAAAAAAACAAATGCCGGCAGCATGAGACTGAACGCTGTCAATGCTGAGCAAATCCGGATTAACACAAACTTTCCATTCCATAGATAGTTGGGTAAAGTGATCGCCGCTAATTTAGGATCAAATGAACTCGCACCAATCGAGATGTGATCGACCAACATATGCATTTTGAAAATCAAAACCGTCGTCACAAGGCCGCTAAAATCGACGAGTAGCCAAGACGAAATGGCTCCTGCAGCTAATGACTCAATTTTCGACAAGATCGAAATTTGCGCCATCCACATAAAGAAATAAAGAATGTCACCTAATTTCCCCAATAGAAACGGCACGCTATCAAATAATATCGCTGCACTGACAGAAAATACGATCATGGGCCCCATGATCAATAAATACGTCTGCAAATAGATCTGGATTTGTATCGGCCCATCGCCACGCAACAATTGCAAAAGCATGATCGAAATCATCGCAGTCAAAATTAGCGCAACCATATAACAGATACCACCGAGCCAACGACTAAAAAGAAACGCAACATTGCTCACTGGCGTCGCAGCGATTACTGCGCCTATGCCGCTACGCACATCCTCTGCTACTCGCCCCCTGACAAGATAAAAACCAATCAAGGCCATCAAGAAACAGAGCAAACTCGCACTCCCCATAGCGAGTGCAGAGCTCGTGTAGAGCACGCGTGCATTTTGTACTGATAGTAGACTCATGCCAGATTGCGGATCGACGATCATGGCCCAACTCAGTACAACCATGAGCATCACGGCAATCAAACTGCTCAAGCGACGCATACGCAAACGAACTTCGTTAAAACTCAATACGCCGATAAGATGAAAATAATTTGCCCAAGCATACGCGGACACTTTGTATGAGGCATTGCCCCCGACGATTGTTTGTCCAGACGGTACCGGTGTATTCAGCGAAGGTGCATTTCGCATCATGCCACCTCTTGGACTGAATAGCGTTGTGCCATCAAAGCATCTTCTAATGACGGAGTAAGCATCTGTGCATCCGGATAAGGTTGTTCTGAATGAGCAATTCTCACAACGAAGGCTTCACCTTGGCGTTGCGCATGTAAAACTTGCTTATGCTTTCTCGCTAACTCTAACTCAAGGGCGCTTAATTTCGTTACCCAGATTTTCCCGTGAGCAGAACGAATCACTGCCTCAGGCGTATCAAAGCCGATCAATTTTCCTGCACGCATAATAGCAAGTTCCGTCGCGACGCTTTCCACATCAGAAACAATATGGGTCGACATCAAAACCAGTTTACTTCCACCAACCTCTCCCAATAAATTTCGAAACCGCAAACGTTCTTCTGGATCTAAGCCCGCAGTTGGTTCATCGACGATCAAAATATCTGGATCATTCAGCAGTGCTTGCGCGATACCCAAACGCCGTCGCATTCCTCCCGAGAATCCTGCGGCGGAACGTTGCGCATGCTCAGTCAAATTAACCAAATCGAGAAGATAACGAATTCGACTCGGATCACGTACTCCTTTTAGCGCAGCAAAATACTGCATAAATTCCAAAGCGCTCAAGTTGGGATAAACACCAAAATCTTGTGGGAGATATCCTAATCGCGTCCGTATCGCATCGGGCGATTTCAAAATATCGACGCCTTGAAAAAAAATCTCTCCACTGCTTGGGCGACTCAGAGTCGCGATCATTTGCATCAAAGTCGTCTTACCTGCACCGTTGTGGCCAATGAGTCCCACAACTCCTTGCTTTAAATGCAGGCTAACATCGTTGACTGCGACGACATTTTGTCCGAATTTTTTTACGACATGGCGGATCTCTAACATCTCTCTTCTCCCGAGAAGCACTGACAAATTAGTTTGAAAGGTTTTGAGCGCGTTGAATTTGCGATCTGATGGGGAGTAGAATAAGAGCAACGGTGAATCAAGTCGTGCGATTTGAGATAAACCGCAGAAATGATAGCTCAGGCAGCAAAAAAAGCGACATCAAAAAAAATGAGATGAGCTCAGATTGAGATTCAACATGAGAAGTTTCATCCAAATTGTCGCTGATGGCATCCAGGCCAAGTGATCACAACATCAAAACAATCATGGGCAGGCGTCGAGGCAATATGCGTTCTAGTGGCTACGCCCTAGCGGTCGGTGCGAGTATAGACCCAAACTCGGTCGCATCAATCCTGAAGAATTGAATGGGATATCGCACCCAAATCGTGCGCAGGGACAGGAATTCAATGCTTTGCTATCTATTTTTTCTGCATAGACTACTTACATACAACATTTCAACGAGGAAATAACGCGAGATCGAGACATCCTTGAATGGATATGTTTGAATCTTAGAAATTCGTTTTTCTCGACTCCTATGAACTTTCCCTCACCTCGCCTTCTGGAACATGAGTCTCCAATTCGTCGTGCCTTGGCGCGCATCTTGCCAATCATTGTCTTCCTCGGGACAGGACTAGCAACCGAATTGATTTTATTTGAGGAGCAAAGTCGCCAAGACAGTGTCAACAAACAAAATACCCTCAGCCATGCTGGTGAAATTCGCGCACTCATTGAATCAGAACTCAATGCAAATATTCATTTGGCCTCGGGACTTGTCTCCTATATCAAAACACATCACGGCATTTACCAAACAAGTGATATCGAGCCGTGGCTCAATGAGTTACGTGGTCAACAGCAAAGTATACGCAATATTACTTTGGCACCCGGCAACAAAATCCAAACCGTCATTCCGCGCGATGGCAATGAGAGTGCGATCGGACTTTACTACCCAGATAACTTGCAGCAATGGCCAGCAATTGAAAAAATCATGCTGCAAAAAAAGCCCGTTTTGGTGGGGCCATTCGAGCTTAAACAAGGTGGCACGGGGATGGCTTATCGTGTCCCAATATATTTGCAAAATGGCGCATATTGGGGAATGCTGAGTACCGTCCTCAATGCGGATCTTGTTTTTGCAAATGCAAACAAGCGTGCACGCGAGCTTGATCTTAGCTATGCCATCGTTGATCTTGAGTTACCTGCAAATAGCCTTCCCATCTATGGTTCATGGAAAAACGCCAAGCAAGCAATCGAAAGATTAAATATCGACATTTCCGGTAGAAAAATCGAGCTACAGGTTGCGCATGATTCCACGCCCACACTAGATCCACAAATCATGACCCAACGGTTTGCGGGATGGGGCGTAGCGCTTTTACTTGGTTTCTTGATTGCGCGTACTTTTCATTCATACCGCATTCAGACTCGCTCTTATCTAGCTTTAAAGGAAAGCCAAGAACGATTTATGCGGATGTTCAATACGGCGCCACAAGGCATGGCGCTGGTTGATGAGGATGGGACTTGGCTGAGTGTGAATCCTATGCTTTGCAGCATTCTTGGCTACTCAGAATCCGAGCTGAGACAACTTCCGCTAGCACGTCTCTCGACCCAGCTCACCATTGATTCATTACAATCGAAATGGAAAGGAAAACATCAGACCAACCTGCAGTTCGAGCTTCATCTCGCCCATCGAGATGGGAGTGCCGTCACTTGTATAGTCAGCCTTGCCTTAATCGATCATGACAAACTCGAGAAGGCCTATTGGATTTTTCAAGTCATCGACATCAGCCGCAGCATCTCCGCAGAGAATTTAGTGCAGGACAAAGCGCAATACACACAGACTATTCTGGACAATCTAGAAGAAGCGATTCTCAGCGCAGATCTACAAGGCAAAGTTCTACGCTGCAACCCCGCTGCGATGGGCATTTGGAAGCAATCTGAAGCGGCACTGCTATCGACAACTATTTTTGCGCTCCTTGATAACAAGGATAGCAATGATGGCCTCGACTGGCGTGAAGATCTGGAGGCTTTTATTGGCTCGATCAATGAACAAATACGCCATCAAAAAAAGGTCGAGTCACGTTATTTTAAACGTGAAGGTAAAGTCATTGATCTCAACGAGAATATCATTCATATTGAATATAGCATTTCTGCAATTCAGCAAATCGAAGGCGTTGAACTCATCCTTGTTGTGCGCGATGTGAGTGAACGTAAACGCTTACAAATGATGCAGAGCGAGTTCGTTTCTATGGTTAGCCACGAACTGCGAACTCCTTTGACTTCGATCATCGGCTCACTGAAACTCATTGAAGGCGGAATATTCGGTCAACTTCCTGAGTCGCTCGCCCGAATGATTCATATCGCGCTTCAAAATGGCCAACAGCTCGCGCTAATTATCAATGACATTCTTGACATGGATAAATTGGCCGCAGGGAAAATGGATTTCCATTTGCAAGCAATGAGCCTAAACGATCTCATTCGAGAGTGTCTAGAGAATAACCAAAGCTATGCTCGACAATACCGAGTGCAGTTTGATTTCGTACCGGCTGAGGAGGATATTCTCGTTCGAGGTGATAGCATGCGCTTACAGCAAGTCATGTCGAATCTTCTATCCAATGCCGCAAAATTCTCAAAGTTGGACGATACGATTGATATCACCTTACGCAAAAATCAGGAGCACGCAACCGTGATCGTGCGTGACTATGGCGACGGCGTACCAGAATCACACCGCAAAAAATTATTTAAAAAGTTTTCTCAAGCAGACAGTAGCAGCACGCGTCAAAAAGGTGGAACGGGTTTAGGTTTAGCGATCTGCAAAGAATTAATGGAAGGGATGCATGGGTCGATTGGTTTCGAAGCCAGCGTCTCGCCTGGCGCTTGCTTTTACATCACGATACCGATCCAAAAATAAAGTTTTTGTGACCCATTGCCATGACATGAGCATGGGCGGGAACAAAAAAAAAGCGGTTCACCTGACCGCTTTTTTTAGATTGCAATCGACCTAAAGATTCGTCTGCTTTGCGATCCAAGCTTTGATCGTATCAACGTCGGGGGCCATGACTTCGAATCGTTGCGGCAATGTTTCGATATTTTCAAAGCCCACAGGACGCTCAGCATCACGGCCTAAGGCTTCGCGAATCGTTTCATTAAACTTTGCCGGCAAAGCCGTTTCCAACACTAGCATGGGAATATTTTCCTGCAAATGTTCGAGCGCAACCTTGATGCCATCTGCAGTGTGGGTATCAATTGTAATACCGTAATCTCTTTGCACATCTTGTATCGTTTTTAAGCGATCGATATGGACTGATTTTCCGGATACAAATCCAAATTGAGCGATCTTCTTGAACTCATCACCATCGCTGCCAGGCCCACCAGACAGATCAAATCCACCCGATGTTTCTACCTTTTGGAACAATGCCTTAACGCGTTGCGTATCACCATCCAACAAATCAAAAATAAAGCGTTCGAAGTTTGATGCCTTGGAAATATCCATGGATGGACTGGTCGTGTGGTAGGTTTCTGCTGATTTTCTTACACGATAAATTCCAGTACGGAAGAATTCATCCAACACATCATTCTCATTCGTTGCAACGACTAATTGGGCAATCGGCAAACCCATCATACGTGCGATATGCCCCGCACAAATATTGCCAAAATTTCCGGACGGAACTGTGAACGAAACACGTTGATCATTGTTGGTCGTAGCAGACAAATAACCACGGAAATAATAAACAACCTGTGCAACCACACGTGCCCAATTGATCGAATTCACAGTACCAATTTTGTGTCTATTTTTGAATTCAAGATCGTTAGAAACGGCTTTCACCATATCTTGGCAATCATCAAACACGCCGGTCACGGCAATATTGAAAATATTTTGGTCTTGCAAACTAAACATTTGTGCGGTTTGAAATGCACTCATTTTTTGATGGGGCGAAAGCATAAACACGCGAATACCCTGCTTTCCACGCATCGCATATTCCGCGGCGCTTCCTGTATCGCCAGAAGTCGCACCAAAAATATTCAGTTCAGCGTGTGTTTTCGCCAAAGCGTACTCAAACAGATTGCCCAGTAATTGCATGGCCATATCTTTGAAAGCCAACGTCGGGCCATTGGATAAAGCTTGGATGATCATTTTCTTGCCATCGCGTTCGAACAAAACACGAAGCGGTGTAATTGCTTCCGAAGCTTCATCTGGTCTGGCATTTTTATAAACTTCGGCAGTATAAGTTTTGCTCGTGATCGTTCGCAAATCTGACTCAGGAATATCGGTCGCAAATTTTCGTAGAACTTCAAAGGCCAGTTCCGCATAACTCAACGTACGCCAACGATCCAATTCTGCCAAACTCACTTGAGGGTATTGTTTAGGCAAAAATAAGCCTCCATCTGGAGCCAAGCCGCCTAAAAGGATTTCAGAAAATTGAACAGACGAGTCAGAGGATGCCGCGTAGCCGCGCGTTGAAAGGTAATGCATAATTAAATTGGGAAAGATAAAAATAAGCAAAGAAGGGATTTCGCTTAATTATATCTTGCAACGCAGCAGAAAGCTTGTCCAACTATGAATTTCAGAGCAAGATCGAGCAAATTTTCGATGGAAATAACGCGAATATACCAAAACCACCGTAATTTTGAAATTTTTTCAAACATGTCGGCAGAACAACCGCAGGAAAATTTTCAATTTTCATCTCCATATTTTCTTCTCAGGCGGTACGCCTGCCGCCGCATCGCGAGCCTTGCTGACACTACCGATGCGTCACCACCATCAACGCCTTTGCTTCTGTTTTACCCAAATTGCGAATAGCGTGAGGGCGATCGGCCTCGTATCTTGCAGTTCCGCCTAGTTTCATTTTTTTCTTGCTTCCATCCACTTCAACTTCGATACTGCCGGCAAGCACGGTTAAATGTTCGGATGTTCCTGGATCATGCGGATTTGACACCAAAGCGCCGCCCGGCGCTAGGCTGAGTTCATACCATTCAAACCGCCCAGCCAGCTCCATCGGGCCTAAGATGCGCAGCACGTAGCCAGAGTGCTCCCCTGGCAGAGTCGGCGTTTCGTGGGGTTCTAGAACACGAATCAGATCCAACTTAGGTGTTCCTGCTGTGAGCAGCTCAGCCATGCCTATTCCCAAGGCATTTGCCAAACGCCAAGCGACTGCAATCGTTGGGTTAGCCTTTTCTCTCTCGATCTGCGACAACATCGACTTTGAGACTCCCGCAGTGCGGGATAAGTCTTCCAAAGTTAACCCTCTTTCCAACCGTAAACGTTGCAAGCTGGCCCCCACTTCGGGTGGCGCTGCTGGCGTTATCAAATTTGTCTTTATTGCAATTACTTTTTTCATAGTTTCACTTGCCAAATCAAATAAGCATCGATAATATTCGTTATATTGAATTTTAGTTCAATATATTGAATATCAAAATATTGATTGAATTTTTTAAAACATCGCTTTACCCTTCATTATTCGATCATAACAGAACCCCAAAGATAAACCGTCACAGTAACCACAAATACTCTGTACTAGGAGACTAACTCATGAGCACAAACACAAAGAGAAGCACTTTCTTTACCGAATTGGCTGGCAAACTAGATGGTTTGCGCGAACAAGGTTTATACAAACCAGAACGCGTGATCTCGTCACGTCAAGGTTCCTTGGTGCAATGCGATGATGGACGTCAACTGATTAATCTGTGCGCTAACAATTATCTCGGTCTATCAGGTGACGAAGAAACGGTGCAAGCTTCAATTCAAGCAACCGAGCAGTATGGTTATGGTCTATCTTCCGTGCGTTTCATCTGCGGTACACAAACTGTACACAAACAATTAGAACGTGCAATCGCTGACTTCTTAGGGATGGAAGACACGATCTTGTATGCGGCGGCATTCGACGCCAACGGTGGTGTATTTGAACCGCTTTTTGACGAAAACGATGCGATTATTTCCGACGCCTTAAACCATGCCTCGATCATTGACGGCATTCGCCTATGCAAAGCAGCTCGCTTCCGATACACCCATAACGATATGGCCGACTTAGAGAAGCAATTGCAAGCAGCGGCAGACAAGCGTCACCGCATTATCGTCACCGACGGTGCTTTCTCGATGGACGGTACGATTGCCCAATTGGACAAAATCTGCGATCTGGCAGATAAGTATGATGCCTTAGTCATGATCGACGAATGCCACGCCTCTGGCTTCCTCGGCAAAACGGGTCGCGGTACGCACGAACACCATAACGTCATGGGGCGTATCGACATTATCACAGGTACCTTAGGCAAGGCATTGGGTGGTGCGATGGGTGGATTTACAGCTGCGCGCAAAGAAGTGATCGATACCTTGCGTCAAAAATCTCGTCCTTATTTGTTCTCAAATACCTTGGCACCATCTATCGCAGGTGCTTCCTTGGCCGTGTTAGAACGCCTTTCCAAGTCAACAGAATTGCGTGATCGTTTGCATGAAAACACTGCTTTCTTCCGCAAAGAAATTGCCGAACTAGGTTTCACGATAAAACCAGGTACCCACCCTGTTGTACCAGTAATGCTGTTCGATGCCCCAGTTGCGCAGAAATTTGCCGCGCGTATGTATGAACTCGGCGTTTTGGTGACGGGTTTCTTCTACCCTGTCGTACCAATGGGCCAAGCACGCGTGCGAGTTCAACTTTCGGCAGCGCATACCAAAGAACAACTACAGACAGCCTTGGCTGCTTTTGCGCAAGCGGGTCGTGAGTTGGGCTTAATCAAGTAAGCGACATTCAAAGCAAAAGATAATCAAAATTTTAAAAAATCAGGAAGTGATATGGAACGTATTTTAGTCATCGGTGCCAATGGTCAAATCGGTAGCGAATTGGTGGACGCTTTAGCGGCAAAACATGGTGCAGACAATGTAATTGCTGCTGACATCAGCCCAACAAGTTTATATGGTGCCAAAGTATATGAAGTAGTTGACGTATTGAACGCAGAACGTTTGGCTGAAATTCATGACAAGTATGAAATCACCCAAGTGTATCAACTTGCAGCACTGTTATCCGCGACTGGTGAAAAAGCACCATTGAAAGCCTGGACCTTGAACATGGATGGTCTGCTCAACATTCTCGAACTCGCACGAGTACGTGGTGAAACAGGTAAACCGTTAAAAGTATTCTGGCCATCCTCGATTGCCGCATTTGGCCCGAATACGGAAGCGGTCAATACGCCGCAATACACAGTCATGGATCCGAACACGATTTATGGTATCAGCAAATTAGCCGGTGAACGTCTGTGCGAATACTACTTCCAAAAATACAATGTCGACGTACGTAGTATTCGCTACCCAGGCATAATCAGCTACAAATCGCCTCCAGGCGGCGGCACCACGGACTACGCGATTGCGATTTTCCATTCTGCATTAAAAGGCGAGGCCTATTCCTGCTTCCTCGAAGCGCAGCAAAGTTTGCCGATGATTTACATGCCAGACGCAATCCGTGCCACGATCAGTTTGATGGAAGCGCCAGCAGAAAACGTTAAGATTCGCTCTTCTTATAACGTCAGCGGCATGAGCTTTAACCCACAAGAACTCACAGCTGAAATTACAAAAAATGTACCAAACTTTAAGGTACACTACGCGCCAGACAGCCGTCAGGCAATTGCAGCGAGTTGGCCTCAAAGTTTGAACGATGAGGCTGCGTTCAAAGACTGGGGCTGGAAAGCAGAAATCGATCTCGCTTCCTTGGTAAAAGACATGCTCAAGAACGTGCGCGTTACCAACTGAACAGCGCTTGCAACAGCTGTTCAGTGAGGTCGAAAAAAAAATATTACAGCTTTAACTTCTACCATCGTGATCGTAAAGAGCGATGGTAGAAGTCAAGCAGATCTCAAGAAAAAGGATACAAGTATGGACATGCGCGTTTTTGATTTATTTAAGATCGGTGTTGGGCCTTCGAGCTCTCATACGGTTGGCCCCATGATTGCGGCTCGCCGGTTTCTGCAAGAATGTCCCGATCTACAAAACGCGCAGCAAGTTCAAGTCGCTTTATATGGTTCTTTAGCCTTAACGGGTTTGGGCCATGCAACAGATAAAGCTGTATTACTCGGCCTGATGGGAGAAACACCACAAGATGTGGTTCCCGATACTGTTGATCAAAAACTCGAAGACTTAGCGCGCTCCGGCGTAATGTTGTTACTGGGCGAAGTCGAAGTCGATTTTGATATTCTCAATGATGTGCTATGGCATAAACAAGAAGTCTTACCGGGCCACCCTAACGGGCTGCGTTTTACGCTAACGCGCAAAGATGACAGCACGTATAGTAATACCTATTACTCAACGGGTGGCGGCTTTATCTATTCAGAAGCAGAACTTGCTCATAACGCGAATAGTGCGAGCGTTGCCAATGCAACGGTAGTCGCTTTACCTTACCCGTTCGCCACCATGGCCGAACTACTCGCACATGGTAAGCGCACCGGCCTCTCTTTGGCTGCCCTGTTACGCGCCAATGAGCTCTGTCATTGCAGCGAAGAAGAACTCGATGCTGGCCTCGACAAGATCTGGTCGGTGATGAATCAATGCATACAACGTGGTTTGAAAATTACGGGTGAACTACCCGGTGGTCTGCATGTACAGCGTCGAGCTGCCAAACTCTGGCTCACGGCCAACGAGTCGCACAATAGCTTGCCGCACGACGGCATGCATAAAGTCAGCTTGTACGCCATGGCAGTCAATGAAGAAAATGCGGCGGGTGGTCGTGTTGTGACAGCGCCAACCAATGGAGCAGCCGGTATTATTCCCGCCATCATTCAATACTATTCTCAAGATTGCCACCCTAGCGATCCGGTCAAAGGCATACGCGAATTCTTATTAGTCGCTGCCGCAGTTGGTATGCTGTGCAAGAAAAACGCATCCATCTCTGGTGCGGAAATCGGCTGCCAAGGCGAGGTCGGCGTGGCTTGCGCGATGGCAGCCGCTGGCTTAACTGCAGCATTAGGTGGCAGCAATGAGCAAATCGAATCCGCCGCGGAAATTGGTATCGAACATCACTTAGGCATGACCTGTGATCCGATTGGTGGCTTAGTGCAGATCCCATGTATCGAACGCAATGGTATGGGGGCAGTCAAAGCGATTACTGCAGCTTCGTTAGCCTTGAAGAGTGATGGCACTCACCACGTGAGTCTGGATCAAGTGATCGAAACCATGCGCGTAACCGGTTATGATATGCAAGCGAAATACAAAGAAACCTCGTTGGGCGGACTTGCCATTCACGTGGTCACGGTCAATCACGCTGCTTGCTAAAGAAAGCTCAAGTATCGACTGCTAGTTCCGCACTAGCAGTCAAAGGAATTTCAATCACAAACTCGGTTCCCTGACCTAATTGGCTCCGTACCTCAATACGGCCGCCCAACATTGCAGTCACAATATTATAGGCAATACTAAGGCCTAAGCCCGACCCGCCTTGCCCCAACTTCGTGGTAAAAAAAGGATCAAAGATTTTTTGTAGATGCTGCTCGCTAATGCCTATTCCATTGTCGGAAAATCGGATACGCACCCATTCATCATCAAGCAATTCTGCCCCTAAACGCATGATCCCGTTCACTCTTCCTTCGAAGGCGTGACGCAAAGCATTGTTCATCAAATTCATCAAAACTTGTTCTAGAGGACCAGGAAAACTATCCATCAAAATACCTTCGGGAACCTCATTCAGTACACGGTGCGTCGTCTTCTTCAAAGTTGGACTTTGCGTCACAATCACTTCATGTATGACATCATGTAATGCAAAATGTCTGCGTTGCTCACTTGTTTGGTCAACCGCAACTTGCTTGAAACTATTAATTAGGTCAGCTGTTCTACGCAAGTTCCGACTGAGAATATCGGAGGAATCTCTCACGGACATCAAGAAATGATTGAGTGCCGAGCGCGACAATCCAGATTCAAGGCCAGTTTCGAATTGAACTTGCTGGTCGACCAAGGCACTTGAAACCATTAATGCATTGCCGACTGGCGTATTAAGTTCATGCGCAATTCCTGCCACCATGGAGCCGAGCGATGCAAGCTTTTCAGACTGCACCAATTCACCTTGAGTGCGCTGCAATGACTGCAGCGCCTCGCTCAGCTCCTGTGTTCGAACCGCCACACGCTGCTCTAATTCAGCATTGAGATTTTGCTGTACCTGCTCCGCAGCTAAACGATCAGTCTGATCCAGGAACGACGCAACAAACCGCCAGCCACCAGATAACTCAAACGCGGCTGTACTAATAAGAAAATGGCGGATTTCACCGTTAGCTAATCGCAACATCACTGGATAGCCAACAACCCCCGTTTCCAAAGTGCGTTTGGCGATTGAACGTCGTTCTCGATCTTCGACAAATAGCCCCAAATCACCGACAGATTGACGAATTAATTGCTCACGCGAATAACCAAAACTACTGACAAAAGCATGGTTCACGTCGATCAAACGACCATCAATATCACCCGAAATGGAGGGTAATGGATTGGATAAAAACAAGGCTGAAAAGGATGCCTCAGAACGTTCTAACTCTTGCGTATTGCGTTGTAATGAATCGGCCAATTCACGTACCCGTGCAAATTCCAAACGAAGAGCACGAACCCCCACCAAGCCTAACAATAGAGCAATGATCGTGACGCCAACCAAAATGGTGAGTCGCGGCAATAGCTCTGGCTGCACTGGGACAATAACACCATACGTAATGAGAAAATAATAGGCAATGCAAGCGAGGCAAGCACAAAAAGTCATTGCGATTGCATGGCGCACAGACAAAGCCCAACTTGCTGCCATGATAGAAATTGGCAAACAAATGATGCCAGGAGCGTTAAATCCAAATGTTCGAAAACCGAAAACAATGGGGATGAGTGCAAATCCCCAGAGAATTAAACTTAATGCTAGTTTGAGCCGCCGATAGCGGACCAAAAAGACGATGATTGCTGCAACAACCAATCCCGCCATCGCCCCACTACTGCCAACCCCTTTACCAAAATATACATTTGCAATGAGCGCAATAAGGCAAATAAAAAAAGCGACAACACCGATACCCATCAACAGTTTGACGCCAGCCTCGTTAATTTGAATGCGATCTTTGCTTTCCTGTATCGTCAACTCATTACCTGATGGTAGTTCAGTTTGCATCAATGCCTCACTTTGGAATGATAGCGTTCAAGCCTTGCGACGAAAAATTACTGATTCGAAAAATTCAAACATTGAAATTGCCTATCAGCCCTCGTCGTTCACATCTAATAACTGGTCGCACCGATCGTTACCAAAATACTGTTCACAAAAAAAACATCCAAGATCTACCGCACTAAATTTTTGATCGTCGGCCATTGACGGCGAGAAATTGGTAAGCGTTCAGACGTTCCACGTAAGATAACTTGCCAAGACTCAGCTCCGCGCTCATTTTCTGTTTTATCTGCTGTTGCCACATCGGAAATGAGCGTCGCCCGCTCGACGCCTATAATTAATTCACGTGCAACTAGAGCGTTACGATGCACGCGAACAAATATCTCCCCGAGTTCAGACTCAATCGACACCAAAGACTCTTCTGTCAAATAAGCACGGTCTCGTGTTTGTATCGTTACATATTTTTGTTCGGCTTTTAAAAACAGCACATCCCGTACAGGAATTAGTAGCACTCTATTCTTTTCTAGCACGGAGAAATTTTGCCGCTGTTTGGGAAGTCCTCGGAGCGCCGACTGCAATTGCTCCTGCTGTTGATCGAATGTTGCCTGTTGACGAAATAATTGAATTCTCGTAATCGCTTCCTGCAATCGGGCAGCTCTCACTGGTTTCAGCAGATAGTCCATCGCATGTACTTCGAATGCTTGTACCGCATATTCATCGTAAGCGGTGACAAAAACAATTGAAGGTCGAACATCCATTTCAAGACTCGCAATGTGCTGCGCTAGTTCGATGCCGGTCATACCTGGCATTTGCACATCCAATAATAAAATATCGGCTTGCTCCGCAATTAACACATCTAAGGCTGCTTGACCATCACTTGCCTCAGCAATCAAAGAGAAAGGGCATGCGTCTTGAATATCAGCGAGCAAAGTTTTAAGTCGTTCGCGTGCAGGTGCTTCATCGTCGACGATTAAAATACGTGAACCAGTCATAGTTTTTGCACTTAAATATGCACAGGAAAAATTAATTGCACAACAAATTGACTATCAATCTGCTTAGTTTGCAATAGGGCTTCAATATCATAAAGCAAACGTAGACGCTGCCGTATATTGTCCAGGGCCATATGATTACCTTTTGAGAGTTGCGCATGAGGATAATAAAGATTGCTCACTTGAATTTCAATTTTATCCAGCACTTTTTGTATAGAAACATCAATCACACCGCCGGCGGCAGCAGGTTCGACGCCATAATGAATCGCATTCTCGATTAATGGCTGCAACAATAAAGTTGGTATTTTCGTTGCATTAAGTGTCTGCGTATCGAGGTTTTCGATTTGCCAATTAACCTTCAGACGTTCGCCAAGACGAATTTTCTCAATTGCTAAATACTGTTGGCAAAGCGTAATCTCCTCGCGTAAAGTCGACATATTCCGCGTATCCCGCATCAAGACCCGAAATAGATCGGCCAAGTCTTCCAGCGCAGTCTCGGCGCGTCGTGGTTCAGTTCGAATCAAAGAGAGAACCGCATTGAGACTATTGAATAAGAAGTGCGGCCGAATCCTAGCTTGCAGCGCTTGCAAACGAGCCTCTCCCAACGCAGGCGAAAACGCTCGCGTGCGCATTTCAAAATAATGTTGAAGGCCAATTCCAAAACAAAAGCAATACAAAACTGCCATTCCAATATTTAAGTTCGGAAAACTATATGCAAACCATTCGAATTGATTGAATACTAGGAAAACCATGAAACATACAATTGCCGGGACAGTGCCACAAACGACGCGCTGCATCCAAGCAAGCGCTGACTCGCGCTCTATCATTCGTCGAAATCCACAAAGTATCACCAAGGACAAAAGGCTAATCAATTCCACAAGCATGGATGCCTCAACGAACTCTTGAAAATTCTGTGCCAAACTTTGCCCACGCGAAAGCACAGCCAATAAAACCAGTAAATTAACCGACAGCAAGACACGGACGACGATTCCCAAATTGCAGCAATCTGGAATGAGTATCTCAAACTCAGAACTAGTCTTACTTTGCTTGTGCATGTGCGCTGTATTTTTTAAAGAGGAGTGGGAGTCTTTTACGTCTATCAAGCGAATCGCAGCATAAAGGGGCGATGAAAAACAAAAGTCACTAGCTTGTCGCGGTATAATCTGTGCTAGCTTAGCAATACCTAGCAATGATGTCATGCGGAAGTCTATTAATTGCGACACAATCGTCAAGACTTCGTCCCATATCAGAAGAACTTATCAACTCGACTGATCGTATGAGTCAGAAACATGACAGTCTGCCATTATCAAATCCATTTTCAATTCGAACAACACCATTATGACATCACAATTCTCAAAAAAAAGCGAGGCATGGTCGGCACGCTTTTCCGAACCTGTTTCTGATTTAGTTAAACGTTATACAGCGTCCGTATTTTTCGACAATCGGATGGCGACGTTTGACATTCAGGGCTCTTTAGCCCATGCAGAAATGCTTCAAGCGCAAAGCATTATTAGTGCTGAGGACTACGCCGCTATCCAAAAGGGCATGGCACAAATTAGCGCGGAAATTGAAAGTGGTCAATTTGAATGGTTGCTTGATTTAGAAGACGTCCATCTGAATATTGAAAAACGACTGACAGAGTTGGTCGGCGATGCAGGCAAGCGCCTGCACACTGGACGCTCCCGCAATGATCAGGTGGCGACAGACATTCGTTTATATATGCGCAATGCTATTGACCAAATCCTTGAGTTAATCACGCAATTTCGACTTGCTTTACTCGACTTAGCGGAAAAACACAGCGACACAATCTTACCTGGATTCACCCACATGCAGGTAGCACAACCGATTACTTTTGGTCATCACATCCTTGCTTACGTCGAAATGTTTGGCCGTGATGCGGAACGTATGCTCGACTGCCGCAAACGTGTTAACCGTTTACCACTAGGAGCTGCGGCCTTAGCAGGAACAAGCTTTCCGATTGATCGCTTGCGCGTTGCCAAGACGCTTGGTTTTGAGGATGTTTGCCACAACTCACTCGATGCAGTGTCCGACCGTGATTTTGCAATCGAATTTTGCGCAGCCGCTTCATTAATCATGACCCACATTTCTCGTATGTCAGAAGAGCTCATTATTTGGATGAGCCCACGGATTGGCTTTATTGATATTGCAGATCGTTTTTGCACTGGCTCTTCTATCATGCCGCAGAAAAAAAACCCGGATGTTCCAGAGCTCGCGCGAGGCAAAACTGGACGCGTCAACGGCAATTTAATCTCCTTACTTACTTTGATGAAGGGTCAGCCTTTGGCCTACAACAAAGACAACCAAGAAGACAAAGAACCCCTGTTCGATACCGTCGATACTTTAGTCGATACCTTAAGAATCTTCGCAGATATGGCGACCGGAATTAGTGTCAAACCTGATGCCATGCGTGCAGCGGCTTTGCAGGGCTACGCAACTGCCACGGATTTGGCCGATTACTTGGTGAAAAAGGGCTTACCTTTCCGTGATGCACATGAAGCTGTGGCATTGGCAGTCCGAACTTGCGTCGAAAGAAATCAAGATCTGAGTGATCTTTCCGTCGAGGAGTTACAAGTATTTTCACCTCTCATTACGCCAGATGTCTTCGCAGTACTCACGCTTGAGGGCTCCGTCGCCGCACGCAACCATATTGGAGGAACAGCACCTTCTCAAGTGCGTCTTGCTATTGCACGCTTACGTCAACAACTATCGAAGTAAGCTTCACCGTGGGCGCTAGGTTGGAATTATCAACCTAGTTGCCCAAAATTCAATTATCATTCCATTCCACTCATATTGGTGCATGTACCGAACTCGACATTGGATGGCGTTTTCCCCGAGACATTAGCCCTCGATCACGCCGACAGTCTCGCGAAATTCATACATGAACTAAGTCATTAAAATCGCTTCACCCAGAACAATCAAAAAAAGATCGGAAACATCTGAATCGATCGTCAACAGAGACAAAGGAGAGTGATCATGCATTTTCTGATTTATCTAGCCAGAAAAATTGATCAATTAAACGAGAAAATTGGCAGCCTGGTCAATTGGGCATTGCTGCTTGCTGTTTTAATTTGTGCCGGCAATGCAATTGTCCGTTATACGCTAAATAATAGTTCAAATGGTTGGCTGGAAATACAATGGTATCTTTTCGCAGCAGTATTTTTGTTGGGTGCACCATACACCCTACGTCGTAACGAACATGTCCGAATCGATGTGATCACAGGTCGGTTTTCAAAACGTACACAGGTATGGATTGATCTGTTTGGTTTTATTTTCTTCTTGCTGCCGATGGCTGGACTTATTCTCTTTTTGGGAGCCCCGTATGCTCTCCACTCATTTACGCGCAATGAGATGTCCAGCAATGCAGGCGGACTTATTGAATGGCCTGCCAAACTCTTAATCCCGCTAGGATTTGCCTTATTGGTATTGCAGGGCTGCTCAGAAATTATCAAACGAATTGGTTTCCTACGCGGTCTCGTGGATGCGAGTGAATTTGAAAAACAAACCAAAACACCAGAAGATGAAGTCGAAGACATGAAGCGCCAAATCGCTTCTACATCGGAGGACCGCGAATAATGGAAGCGTTTTTGATCGCGAACTTAGCACCGATTATGTTCGCTGCCTTAGTTTTATTCTTGTTGTCGGGTTTTCCTGTTGCATTTGCACTCGCAGCCAACGGGCTATTCTTTGGCCTGATTGGTGTCGAACTGGGACTTTTGCGTCCGGAATTGATGCAAGCTTTGCCAAATCGAATTTACGGCATTATGTCGAATGACACGCTACTTGCGATTCCATTCTTCACCTTCATGGGTTTGATCTTAGAGCGTTCAGGCATGGCGGAGGACTTGTTAGACACGATAGGTCAATTGTTCGGTCCCTTGCGTGGTGGCGTCGCCTATGCAGTAATTTTTGTTGGTGCGCTACTCGCGGCAACGACAGGTGTAGTGGCAGCCTCTGTTATCTCAATGGGATTGATCTCCTTACCGATCATGCTGAAATACGGCTACGACAAAAAAGTGGCATCAGGTGTGATTGCCGCATCTGGCACCCTTGCACAAATCATTCCCCCGTCGCTCGTTTTAATTGTCATGGCCGACCAACTTGGCCGATCTGTTGGCGATATGTATCAAGCTGCATTCCTGCCTGGTCTCTTGTTGACCGTTATGTATGCAGGCTATATTTTGATGCTGTCGATCTTGCGCCCCAAATGGGTTCCTGCACTACCACCCGAAGCGCGCAATTTGCGGCAATCAAATGGCGATAGTGGCGTCATATCATTACTCCTATTAATTGGAGTAAGCATTGCCGTTGCTTACGGATTTGCCCACCATTTCAAAAATGGACACCCAGAAATGGCCTCCGATGAATTGGGAATCTATGGTGCTTCTGTTGGAATTGCTTTTGCCTTCGTATTTGCATTGATCAATCGGCGCCTGAAAATTGGCTTGCTGTCACGCATGGCAGAACAAGTCACTTTCGTTTTGATTCCTCCACTGGCACTTATTTTTTTAGTCTTAGGCACTATTTTCCTTGGTGTCGCAACACCAACTGAAGGTGGTGGAATGGGTGCAGTCGGCGCAATATTGCTTGCTTTGATGAATGGTCGACTTGATCGCAAACTCACCAAGCAAGCACTCGATTCGACAACCCGCTTGTCAAGTTTTGTCATGTTCATTCTGATTGGCTCAACAGTCTTCTCACTCGTGTTCCGCGGCATCAACGGTGACTTGTGGGTTGAGCATTTGCTGACAGGATTACCCGGGGGGCAAATCGGTTTCCTTATCGTTGTCAATATTTTGTTCTTTGTATTGGCGTTCTTTCTCGATTTTTTTGAACTTGCTTTTATTCTTGTACCTCTAGTTGGCCCCGTTGCAGAAAAACTAGGAATTAATTTGATTTGGTTTGGCGTTTTACTTGGCGTCAATATGCAAACCTCGTTTATGCACCCTCCCTTTGGATTCGCACTATTCTATTTACGCTCGGTTGCTCCCAAAAGCGTCAAAACCAGCGATATCTATTGGGGCGCGATCCCTTTTGTGGTGGCGCAAATCATCATGGTCAGCCTAATCATCGCCTTTCCCAAACTGGTTTCGGTTGATAGCAAAGAAGCGCAAAAACAGGAATTACAATTGGAGCTCAGTGCCCCCCATGACCTCGATAACGAACCGCTTTTGTTGGATCCGCCAGCAGAACCCCATCTCGAAGAACAGATGGAAACACAATCGACACCTATTCATTCTTTAGAATAGAGTAAGGTTCAATAAATCAAGACAATAAAAAAGCATGATGACTTCAATCATCATGCTTTTTTTATGACACCATTTACCACCGAGGACTATTTCAATTTATGCATACTGTTAAAGCGTGAAAAAGTGTCTTCCGCAAAACTAAACCAAGTCGTTTGATTTTGTCTAAAAGCGACCCAATCAGTGTAAATCTTCTTAAACTTTGGATTTCCCGCAGCTTCTTCAGCAAAGACTTCTTGCGCCGCATTGAAACACGCTTCCATGACTGTTTGTGGAAATGGCTTCAAAACGATTTTACTTTGATTCAAACGCGCTAAAGCAGATGGATTACGCGCGTCGTACTTCGCTTGCATATTCAAGTGTGCTTCAAGGCTCGCCGTCTCGATGGCCGCTTGGTATAACTTCGGAAGTTTTTCCCATTCCTTTTTACCGACGTAAAACGACAATTGTGCTCCGCCTTCCCACCAGCCCGGGTAATGATAGACTTTGGCAACCTTATTAAATCCTAATTTTTCATCGTCATAAGGTCCTACCCATTCAGCTGCATCAATTGCGCCTTTTTCCAACGAAGTATAAATTTCGCCGCCAGCAACTTGCACTGGAACCACGCCCAATTTGGCTAGTACTTTCCCTGCAAATCCCCCAACGCGGAACTTCAAGCCCTTTAAGTCTTCAACACTCTTAATTTCTTTCCGAAACCAGCCGCCCATCTGAGTGCCCGTATTGCCTCCTAAAAAATTCACAATGTTATGGTCTGCGAAAAATTCACGCATTAATTTCATGCCATTGCCGTGCAACATCCAAGCGGTTTGTTGGCGTGAGTTCAGACCAAAAGGAACGGCGCAATCAAACGCAAACGCCGCGTCTTTTCCATAATAATAGTACGACGCAGTATGGCCCATTTCGACGGTACCATCTTTCACGGCATCCAACACTGCATTAAACGGAACTAACTCGGGTGCAGCGTAAGGGCGGATATTCAACTTGCCTTCAGTCAGCTCTTTAACCCGGTTACAGAAGGTTTCGGCAGCACCATAGATTGTGTCCAAATTTTTGGGAAAACTCGACGCCAAACGCCAATTTAAACTAGGCAATGCGTCCGCGGCCTCGCTTACACTCGGTGCTGCAGCACTTGCGATCGTTGCTCCGACTGCGGCTTTTTTCAAAAACGAACGACGTTCCATGTGATCTCCATTTATCTATTTTGTCTAATCATATCCAAGCTGTATCCAACTTCGCCCCAAGCTCCAAGCAAGCTATTGCCAACCACAGCGTTTGCCCCTTTGCACCACAAACACAACGTCCCTTCTAACGAATTCCTTTTAAGAATCGTCGGGTAGCGCATAGACCTTACATATCGTCCCTACGCATTTTATGAATAAATTACCAGTTTCACAATAGCACAATGTACTAGGTCAACTCGTCAATTAAGTCCCAGCAATCGTCATTGATTCAATCAAAATCGAACCGGTGGTTTTGGTTCCACGGGTCAAAGTGTCATTTCCGATCGTAATGATCTGTTGGAACATATCGCGCATATTGCCAGCGATCGTGATCTCTTCAACGGGATATTGAATCACACCGTTTTCAACCCAAAAACCCGATGCACCGCGCGAATAATCGCCAGTCACGTAATTCACACCCTGTCCCATGAGCTCGGTGACTAGTAAACCTGTTCCCATTTTTCTTAACATCTGTACGAAACCATCGCCGCGTTTCGTCAAGTTTGAAGTCAAAGTAAGATTATGTGAACCGCCAGCATTCCCAGTCGTTTGCATTCCTAGTTTTCGGGCCGAATAAGTCGACAAAAAATAGCCATTCACCACCCCGTTACTCACAATTTGGCGTTTCGAGGTCTTTACTCCTTCGTCATCAAATGGTGATGACCCCACTGCGCCAAGAACGTGCGGATCTTCGACAATTTGCAAATGTTCAGGAAACACTCGTTTTCCCAAACTATCTAATAGAAAACTCGATTTACGGTAAAGCGCTCCTCCCGAGACGGCTTGAACAAATGCCCCCAATAGTCCCGCTGCTAACGGCGCCTCAAACAAAACTGGGCATTTTCGAGTATCAATTGCACGTGCATTCAGGCGTGCCAAAGCGCGTTCCGCGGCGTAGCGTCCAATGGCCTCGGCTTCTGCAATTTTCTTCGGGTTACGGTGTGAACTATACCAATCATCACGTTGCATTTTTGCCCCCTTGCCTGCAATCGGAGCGACGGAAATGGTGTGGCGTGAGAACGGATAACCGCCGATAAATCCTCGCGAATTTGCCGCAACAAAATGAGATTGTTGCGCATGAACACTGGCCCCATCACAATTGCTGATACGTTTATCCACTGCGTAGGCAGCTGCCTCAGTACGGCAAGCCAAAGCAATGGCTTCTTCCGCGCTAATGCGCCAAGGATGAAATAATTGCAAATCGACGGGATGCATTTCCAACATTTCGGTATCAGGCAAACCGGCACATTCATCTTCTGCTGTAAAGCGTGCGATATTGTAGGCAGCCTCTACCGTATCTTCCAAAGACTTGATAGAAAAATCACTTGTGCTGGCATTTCCTCGCTTTTTGCCGACATAAACTGTTATTCCTATGCCTTTGTCGCGATTTTGCTCTATCGTCTCAACTTTGCCTTTCCGCACACTGATCGACAAACCACCACCTTCACTGACCTCGACCGCAGCATCCGTCGCACCTTTTCCCCGTGCGATTCGTAACATATCTTGCGTAATTTGTTTAAATTGATCCTGTGTATGGGTAAAAACTGGTTTGCTCATAGCTTCTGTTTCTTTAGCTGAAAGGATAAAAAGAGTATCATAGCAGTCGTTTCAATAAGTTTATAGAAGATTTACCAATGCCAAATCCCAATCGAGGCTCTTGCGGCTACCAGTCCAATGAGTTTGAACAAGAATACGACCGTCCCTCAAAATCGGAACTGAAGCGTCAAATGACCGCGCTGCAGAAGCTCGGACAAGAATTAGTGGACGCGCCACGCGACCGCGTCAAACGCGTTCCCATGCCGGAAGACGTCCGAGACGCCATTCTAGAATGTCAAACTATCACTAACCACGAAGGTCGACGTCGGCAAATGCAATTTGTCGGTAAGAAAATGCGGACTCTAGATGAAGAAGAAGTGGCGTTGATCCAAAAAACGATCGATAGTTGGAAAGGCGCGTCGAAAGCTGAAACCGCTGCCATGCATTCATTAGAACGCAAACGTGAGAAATTACTCACCGATGGCACCGCATTAACAGATCTATTAGCAGAGAATCCCGAACTTGATGTACAGCATCTCCGCACTTTGATCCGAAACGCGAAGAAAGAGCAAGCCGAGAATAAGCCACCGAAAGCCTATCGAGAAATTTTCCAAATTCTGAAAGAAATTCAAGCAAAACAGAAAAAGGCAAATGCCTCGGCGGAGAGTGAAGATCAAGATCAGAACGAAGCAGATGACGACTACTGATCTCGACCGCCCGCTGCGCATCGGCCTCGTTTCGATTTCTGATCGTGCATCGAGTGGTGTTTATCAAGATCAAGGCATCCCAGCTTTGGAAACTTGGTTTAATGCTGCTCTGGCTACACCTTGGGTGCTGGAAACCCGTTTAATCCCTGATGAACGCTCCGCAATCGAACATGCACTGATCGACTTGGTTGATCTTTCGCACTGTGATTTAGTTATTACGACAGGTGGTACTGGACCGGCTCGACGCGATGTAACCCCAGAAGCGACACTCGCTGTCGCAACGAAAGAGATGCCTGGTTTTGGTGAACAAATGCGCCAAATTAGTTTGCAATTTGTTCCGACCGCCATACTTTCTCGTCAGGTTGCAGTCATCCGCGAAACCACTGAACATGCAGCGCTAATTTTAAATCTACCTGGGCAACCGAAATCGATCAAAGAGACCCTAGAAGGTTTAAAGGATGTGGAAGGCAAACAAATTGTCGCCGGAATTTTTGCGGCGATTCCCTACTGCATCGACCTCATTGGAGGTCCGTACATCGAAACCCACGAATCGGTTTGCCAAGTTTTCCGACCCAAATCTGCTCTGCGAAAATAGCCCCCACCCGAACAACACAGGTCGACAGAATAATTCAACCATAACAAACTATGACAACAATCTTAGAAACCGTGGAGATTGAAAGCGGTACCAATCCCACAGCGGCAATTATCTGGATGCACGGCTTAGGAGCCGATGCCAATGACTTTGTACCCATCGTCAAAGAATTAGATTTACACCATTGTCCGGCGATTCGTTTTGTATTTCCAAACGCGCCGCAGATCCCAGTCACCCTCAATGGCGGCTATATTATGCGCGCTTGGTATGATATCGCAGCAGCGGGAACCGACATCAATAAAAGAGAAGATGAATCAGGTCTCCGCCACTCACAACAACAAATTGAAGCGCTGATTGCACGCGAAAATGCTCGCGGAATTCCCTCAGACAAAATAATTCTTGCGGGATTTTCGCAGGGATGCGCAATGAGCATTCAGACTGGCTTGCGCTATTCACAAAAGCTCGCCGGCATCATGGGCTTGTCAGGCTATGTTCCTCTAGCAGACAAAGTGAGCACCGAACGCCATGTCGCCAATCAAAACACATCCATCTTCTTGGTACATGGCACCGTCGATCCCGTCATTCCGATTCAACGTGCACAACAGTCAAGAGATCTATTGACCAGTTTAGGATATCAGGTGGAGTGGCACGACTATTGGATGCAACATTCAGTCTCACCACAAGAAATAATCGACATCGGGAATTGGCTGCGAAAAGTCCTTACTTAATTTGCCTTAATCGGCCACAATAAATATCTTCTATCAGCAATAAAAATGGCGCACGAATGTTAGTGCGCCATTTTTATTTTGACCGTTCACAAAATTCAAACTTTGAATTTCGGAATTTCCCAATAAGTGATTGCCCGCCACAACCATTCCACGGGACCAAAACGGAATTTTGCTAGCCACCAATGACTCAATGCAATTTGAAACAGAACAACCACAAACACAACCGCCACTTGATCAGCCCGCTGCATCCCATAGTATCCGAGTCCATAGCTGTAAAAAAGCAAGGAGCAGATGATCGACTGTGATAAATAATTCGTCAAAGCCATACGCCCATAGGGTGCTAGCACGCGAACTTTGGATAAATATCCACGACTATTAAACATTAAAATCAGTAGGCTCACGTAGGCCATACAAGCAGGCAAATTGCCCAAGTAAAGTAACGCCATTGAAATCAGATATGGATCTTGGGCTTGACCTTCCAAAGGCGCAGTACTCAGTAAACTTCCAGCAATCCCCATTCCCAATCCAATCGGCATTCCAAGCAAAACGATTTTTTTGAACATATCGCGATGCGCATGCGTATTCGCCATCACACCTGAACGTACAAACCAAAAACCGATCAAAAACATACAGTTAATCAGCACACTAAATATCGCGACGTCAGCCCACTTCCCTGCGAACTCATTCGCCCGAAAGAGCAACGCGTCCTTGTAACTACCTTTTGTTAAAATCTCCACTTCTCTTAGATTCGTATCTTTTTTCTTTTTTAGCCGTTCCGCTTCCTTTTGTTCCTGAGTTTGCTTGACGTCGCCTTGCTTTGTCGCGTCCGATTGCGTGAGAGTTTGAGAGTTCGAAGAACTACGCGTGTTATTCAACGCGGTTCCCTTCAATTCGCTTGCTGCAGGCGGATGCGATGCAGTGAGCGGATCAACTTTTTGATTGACCGATTGAGCCGGATCACTGACGGCAAAATATTGAGCAATGCCCCCCATTAACATCGATAGAAATAAACTCAAATAGATCAAACTACCGAGTTTCCACGGTCTATTCTCGATGGGCTGATGCAAACGCTGAAACACATAAGCACCCCCGACGCAAATCAGACTAAAGAGTAAAGCTGCTCGATATTTCATCAAGAATGGAACGACAAAGGCGAGCAATCCTAGGATGAACAAAAGCACTGCCAATATCACAAATGCGACACTCATAATTGCGATCGGTCGATGGAAAATGATCAGCGTTCTTTCACTTCGCAACAACCAAGCAATGCATCCATAGATCGCAAATGCAATTGCAAAAGTCCCAACAGAATGCATTGCTGGGATCGCAGAAAGGAATCCGACAACAATTGCCGCACCAAAAATCCAGCGCGGCTTCCCAAACAAAATCAACAAAAGGCCACACGCTGCAACTGCATAGCTATACAAAATATCGCCTGGCCAAATGAATATGTGATGCAAGATTCCAAATGCCGCCAAGGCGAATAGTCTTCGTAAATAAGTAGGAATAAACTCTTGGGTCTTTTGTTCGCTTCGACCTAACATCAATGCGAATCCCATCCCAAACAAGAGAGAAAATATCGTCCAAAATTTACCCGCGACAAAATAAGCGATCAGATAGCTCGCCATCCAGTTCCCACCACTCAGCCCCACTGGCATACCATCCCCTAACTCGCCAACAGGTCTGTTGAAGAATTCGATATTCATAAGGAAAATGCCTATCAACGCAAAGCCACGAATCACATCAAGGACAGCGATTCGTTCACCAGCTTGAACTGGTCTCAACGATCTCGATTCGTCTTCATTCGCGTGCGTTTCTGTTATCGCCGACATCATATAATCTCCCCCTAAATAAACCAAAAGCGCCTCAATCTAAATTGAAGCGCTTTCTCTATTATGCCCGAACAAGCCTAGCTTATACGGATTGAATTCAGCCTAACCAATTTGGGGTTTCAATTCCGGGGTTGCGATTTTCATCGCAGGGAATTGCCAATAAGTGATCGCACGCCATACCCACTCCATCGGTCCGTAACGGAAACGACCAAGCCACCAATGACTGAACAAGACTTGCATACAAATCACGCAAATAGCAAATCCCAACTGCTGTGCTCTGCCCATACCAAAATTACCTAAGCCCCACCCATAAAAGAAACTCGCCTGTACCAAAGATTGCGTCAAATAATTGGTCAAGGCCATACGACCAAACGGCGCCAATACCCGTATTTTCGAGAAGATTGAATTGCTATTCACCATTAGTACAATAATACTGACATAGGCCAAACACGCAGGCAAGTTACCCAAATTTAGCAACATCTGTGTTAATTGCCAACCATCACCAGAAACGCCAGGTGTGTGTGAAACCAAAATGCTGCTGGCGAACAGACTCAAGCCCCATCCTATAGGTAATCCGAACAGGGCGATCTGACGGAACAAGCCAAGATTGGCAACTGCATTGGTGATTATTTTTGCTCGGACAAACCAAACGCCCATGAGAAACAAAGCAATTGCAGAAAATGCCTGACCTGAGGCATTAAATGGACCATCAATGAACTCTTCCCAACGATGTTTAACAACATCCACATAGCTACCTTTGGTCAAGACCTGCACATCCTTTGCAATTTTCTCTTGATTTTCAGTGATACGATTAATGGTATCGGCATCGCGTTCAAGTTTCTTTTGCTCCTCTGTCTTTGCTTCCTTTTTATCGTCTTTCTTGTCATCTTTTTTCGGAACAACTTTACCGCTTTCCTTTGCTACTTTTTCGGCGAGTTCTTCCGCTTTTTTGATTTTCATTTTCTCCGCCGCGAGCTTGACAGCCTCTGGCGAATTGAACACGTTGCTAAGCGGCTTTTGATAGGCAATCATGCCAAACACGACGCCAATTGCAAACGGCAAACTGTAAATTAACGCGCCTGCACGCCAAAACCTTGCCTCGGCAGGTTGATGAAATTTAACCGACAACAAGGCAATCACAAAAAATGCCGCAGAACCACCAGTCAATGGATTGCGCGCTTCCTTCATGGCAGGAACAAGCCAACTTGCTATTGCGGCAATCAGCATTAAGACAGTCACGGCCGCCACAATGACAGAGAACAAAGGGAATTTCTTTCCAAACACAGTCACTTGTTTTTCATTCCGGATAAATAGTGCAATCAGCCCCATAAAGCCAATACCACTCACAACTGCCCAAATAGAATTCATACCCGGAATGAACGACAGCAACGCCAGTCCACCCATACTGGCTAATATCCACTTCCACTGTCCGAACAGAATAATGAGTAGGCCCGCCGCGGTAAAGGCATAGCTATATAAAATATCCCCAGGCCATAGCAACACGGTATGCAAAATGCCGAAAACCGCAAGCGCTAAAATTCTGCGAATATAGGGACGAATAAAAGCTCTCCCTGTCTCCTCAGACCGAGTCAACATAACGGCAAACCCCATACCAAACAAAAGTGAAAATATGGTCCAAAATTTACCCGCCACAAAAAAATTCACGAAATAAGTTGCCAACCAATCGAGGCCTTTCGCATGTGCTGGAATACCTGATCCAAAATCGAGAAACGATCGGTTGAACCATTCGACATTCATAAAGAAAATCCCGATCAATGCGAATCCGCGAATGACGTCCAAAGCCTGAATTCGTTCACTATCGGCAACCGGACGAAGCGCCGGAATACTGCTTGAAGCGGAATTGGATCCTGCTTCATTGGTCAAATTATGTTCCATATTGTTCATTTTCGTTGTTAGGTTGAACAATGACGCATTCTCTCAAACTTCGAGAACCCAAATCCGCGTCAGCGTATTGATCGCATACTAAACAGGCACCGTGATTAAAACAAACGAGATGCGACGAAATGCAAAAAATGCAGCACGAAGTTCAAATAAATCGCCTTATACTAGGATCACTTTGAATCGACTACACGAGTTATTAAGCGTCTAGGCTGTGCAACATAGCAATGACACCCTCAAATAATTCGCTTTCTTGAGTATCCATTTATGCACCGTCTAATTTCTTTAAGAATCATTCAGCCACTCCAGCTTAGTCTAGCCTTTCTTTGTTTGCAAACCGAAAGTTTTGCCCAAAGTCCACAAACAGCCGAGTTACCTGCAATCAAGCAGGAGTGGCGAATCGACCAGATTCAAAGTCCAGTGCAAATTCTCGTGGATACTTGGGGTGTTCCGCACATCTATGCGGAAAATGAAGCCGATTTGTTTTTTGCTCAAGGCTTCAATGCAGCACGTGATCGCTTATTTCAACTCGATCTTTGGCGTCGCCGAGGGCTAGGACAACTAGCGGAAGCCTTTGGATCAAGCTATCTTGAACAAGATCGTGCTGCGCGCCTGTTCCTATACCGAGGCGATATGCAAAAAGAGTGGAATTCTTATGGTAAGCAAGCAGCGACCTTAACCCAACATTTCGTCGCAGGTATTAATGCTTACATTGACTATGTCAATGCAAATCCTGAACGCCTTCCTAACGAATTTAAGATACTCAAATATCGCCCAGCAAAATGGCTCGCCACAGACGTAGTTCGTATTCGCAGCCACGGATTAACTAGAAACCTCAACTCGGAGGTTGCGCGTGCCAGGATGGCGTGTTCAGGCGACCTTGAATTAGACGAGGTAAGACAACGCCTTGCACCAGCCTGGAAAACAAAGATTCCTGCAGGTCTTTCCCCTTGTCTGCCCAATGAAGTCCTACGTCAATTTACTTTAGCAACACAAAATGTCAGCTTTGATGGATTGAATAGTCGTTTGAACGCTGCAATAGAGAGTAGCGTTTCAACCACTGACAACCTTCTCTCTCAAGCTTGGTTAGAAAAAAACACCGAGATTGATTCTTTGGAAGGTAGTAACAATTGGGTTTTAGCGCCCTCAAAGACAAGTACAGGTCGCGCAATAATGGCAAATGACCCGCATCGAGCATATTCTGCGCCTTCACTACGCTACATCGCGCATTTAAATGCTCCCGGCATCAATGTCATTGGCGCCGGCGAACCTGCATTGCCAGGCATCTCAATCGGACACAACGGAAGCATTGCATTTGGGCTCACAATCATGAGCATCGATCAAGAAGATCTTTACGTCTACGAGATGAATCCCCGCAATCCTATGCAGTACAAATATCGAGGAAAATGGGAGAATCTTCAAACTCAAAAAGAACTTTTTTTGGTCAAAAATCAAGCCGAGCAAAGTAGTGAACTCCTCTTCACACGTCACGGCCCATTGATCTATCAAGATAAACTCAACAATCGAGCCTATGCTGTTCGGACCGCTTGGCTGGAACCCGGTATGGCCCCCTATTTCGGCAGTGTCGACTACATGCGTGCAAAGAATTTTAGTCAATTCAAGAAAGCTATGTTGCACTGGGGCGCTCCCACTGAAAATCAGGTCTACGCAGACACCAAAGGCAATATCGGGTGGGTTCCCGGCGGTCTGACTCCCATACGCCCAAACTGGGATGGTTTGTTACCGGTGCCAGGTGACGGTCGGTTCGAGTGGGCTGGATTTTTATCAGGTGACAAACTGCCCTATAGTTACAATCCTAAATCCGCTTGGTTTGCCTCCGCGAATGAATTGAATCTGCCAGCAAGTTATCCTTATCAGCTTCGTAAATTAGGTTTCGAGTGGCCGCACGATGCCCGCTATCAAAGAATTGCATCTGTGCTTTCACAATCAAAGAAATTCTCCATTGAAGATTCCTTGCAATTGCAGAATGACATCGTTTCCTTACCGGCTACCCGATTAGTCAAACTGCTCATGTCGTTGCACAGCACAGATGAGACGGCGAACAAAGCCTTAGCCCTTTTCAAGACTTGGAATTATGTCGAATCGACTGATTCAGCGGCGGCTGGATTATTTCAAGTATGGTTGACACAAACACTGGCGCCTGCATACAAAGACTTGATGCTTGGAACCCGCGCCCATCTTGTCAATAGTATGCCAGACATGACCCGTATGCTGGACAATCTTGATCGCTCTAGTGCTTTCCCACGGCAATTTGGCAATACACTACAGCAAGCACAAAAAACCCGCGACCAACTTTTACTCAACAGTTTGTCACTGGCCTATCAACGCATGGAACATCTGCTAGGTAAAAATAGTCAGGAGTGGCGTTGGGGCAATATTCAAAAAACCGAATTTACCCATCCTTTGAGCAAGCTGTTGGACGCAACACAACGAGCACAATTCGACATTGGTCCTCTACCACGAGGAGGCAGTGCAAATACAGTCAATCAATCCACCTATCGCTTGAGTGACTTTGTGCAAATTAATGGGCCTACTTTTAGGGTCGTCGTTGACGTAGGAAATTGGGACAATTCAAGAGCAATCAATGCACCGGGACAATCTGGCGATCAAGATAGTCCTCATTACCGCGATTTAACGGAAAAATGGTCCAAAGGTCAGTACTTTCCTTTGCTCTACTCGAGAAGCGCAATCGAGAACAACACAAAGCAAAGCTTTTTATTGACCCCCAAGAAATAGGCAAATCGCGAGGTCGCGGTCCGCACAAATAATGCGATTAGTACAAATAGCGCGAGATGACCTTTTTCAATTCGCCAACCAAAATAAAGCCATCTTCACCCCTATCAAGCGCGACCACGTCCTTTCAATCATGCAATTCTCTCGCTTTCACTGTTAGTGGAAATTGAGAACGACTGGTCGCACTTATTTGCGCAGTGCCAAGGGCTTGTGTCCTTGTTTTCATATAAGAATATGCACTTATATTCTTTTGAGTTTATTCGCGTCTGGCTTATCCTGCTCTTCACTCAAGGTTTGCTCAATTGTACGCACCGAATTCGGGCGACTTCTTGCAAGCCATCGATTTTCAAAATACTTTTCCTTAACGAGGAACTTATGGCAATTTTCCAAAACAATGCGGACTCTATCGGTCGAACCCCACTGATTCAACTCAATCGTGTTATCGACGGCGCGAAAGCGACGGTACTCGCCAAGATAGAAGGACGCAATCCCGCCTATTCCGTCAAATGCAGAATTGGCGCTGCCATGGTTGCTGACGCTGAGGCGCGCGGCCTCTTAGGTCCTGGCAAAGAATTGATTGAACCGACAAGCGGCAATACAGGTATTGCATTGGCATTTGTCGCCGCAGCTAAAGGAATTCCATTAACGCTAACCATGCCTGAAACCATGAGTATTGAGCGACGGAAACTCTTGGTAGCATTTGGTGCAAAATTAATTTTGACTGAGGGCGCGAAAGGGATGAATGGCGCTATTGCCAAAGCGGAGGAAATCCGTGCAAGCGATCCAGAACGCTTTGTTCTACTCCAACAATTTAAGAACCCGGCGAACCCTGCCATCCACGAGAAAACGACAGGCCCGGAAATTTGGAACGATACGGATGGGACGGTTGATATTTTCGTCGCCGGTGTTGGAACTGGAGGCACAATTACAGGTGTTTCACGTTACATCAAACAGACACAAGGTAAAGCCATCCAAACCGTTGCAGTTGAACCAGCGACAAGCCCAGTACTAACGCAAAAACGTAACGGTGTGGAAATCAAACCAGCACCGCATAAGATACAAGGCATTGGTGCTGGCTTTGTTCCCGATGTTTTAGATCTTGCATTAGTCGATTCGATTGAACAAGTGACCAATGAAGAGGCTGTCGAGTTTGCGCAGCGACTCGCAAAAGAAGAAGGTATTTTGGCGGGGATCTCCTGCGGTGCAGCGACAGCAGTCGCTGTACGGCTAGCAAAGTTACCGGAAAATGAAGGAAAAACCATCGTCGTCGTCCTACCCGATTCCGGCGAACGCTATTTGAGCTCAATTCTGTTTGATGGCTACTTCGACGCAAGTGGGATTGCAGTATAAAACTGTGCAGAAGCAAGGCCAATTGTCTCCTAACTGCTGGATGAATTTTTTCAGCAGTTAGGCACATCAACTTGCGATTGTTGGATGAGCCAACTTCGATATCGGATCTTTGATTGCCGACGATGTAGCCATCCGATTACGCAACTACTGAAACGGGTGACTCGTTCGACTGTTAGTCGTGTTAGCTATACACTCCCTTTTTCTTCGACAAGCCCACTTTTGCGCTCTGGTGCGATTAATGGCAACACAATTTCAAATTGCGCCCCTAAACCCGGCTGACTTCTCACTGCAATTCGACCACCAAGCACAGAATGAATGATGTTGTAACAGATGTGCAAACCTAATCCACTGCCTCCCTGCCCTAATCGTGTCGTAAAAAACGGGTCGAAAATTTTACTTAAGTTCTCTTCTTTAATACCGTGACCGTTGTCACTAAATACCAGACTAACTTGTCTTTGGTCGATTAACTCAGCAGTCAAATTGAGCAGGCCTTGCTTGCGCCCATGAAAAGCATGGATGATTGCATTCATAATTAAATTACTGATCACTTGTCCAAATGGACCGGGAAAACTATCCATCACAATGGTTGCGGGCATATCGATCTGCAACACATGTTCCTCGCGTTTCAAACGATTCGACATCGTTAAAGCAACCTCTTCGCACACTGTTCGCAAATTGAATTGACGTCTTTGCTCGGAAACCTGATCGACCGCAATTTGTTTGAAACCAACAATCAAATCCGATGCCGAAGTCAGATTACGAAGGAGTAACTGACTTGAGGTTCCCGTCGCTTTTGCAAAGACCTCCAAACTTGAACGTCGCATCTTTCCAGTCTCAATTTCTTGCAAAAATTTTTCGCTCATTTCCATCATCGTTGTTGCTGTCAGGAGACTATTTCCCAAGGGCGTATTAAGCTCGTGTGCAACCCCAGCGACCAAGGAACCTAAGGCCGCCAATTTTTCTTGTTCGACCAATTTAGCCTGAGTCATTTGCAGGTATTGGTAAGCATCGGCATTATCAAATGCAATCGCTGCGTAAGCACTTAATGTCTTTAGAATATCGACTTCTCGTGTATCAAAAGCGTTTGCCTCAGCGCTCAATAATGTAATTAGGCCGAGTGTCTTGGATTGAACAATAAGAGGCGCAAACAAACCTGACAGGGTGCGCTCGTCAGACTCAAGTGAAAGATTCTTTCTATCTTGAATTGTCGGGCTCGCTTCTCGAAGCTTGATCAAACGTGATTCTGTCACGCAAGTTATCGCCGGCTCTACCCATTGTCGAGGCAAAATCGCTTGTGCTATCTGCGTACTGCCATCGAGTTTAAGCTGAAAACTCTCTAAGCTTATCCCTTCACGTACAACGAATTTAAATTCAATGAGGGTTTTGTCTAGATTTAATGTCCCAATCGCAAAGAACTGCGTTTGTATCAACTCCGACAAATGTTCATAAAGCACTTGTTGAATTGTCGTTGGATCTAAACTAGCGGTAATCTTCCGACCGATTTCACTTAAAAGTGCAATATCTCGTCTGGCACGTTCAGCAATCTCACGTTGTTCCACAACTTCGCTAGTACGATGCGCGACCTCTTGCTGAAGGTAAGCTTGATTTGCGTGAAACGACCTTACACGCAATCGATAAGATATCCAAATTAGCGCGCTTCCAAGCAGAAACGCGGTGGTGTACCACCACCAAGTACGCCAAAATGGCGGGGCTACGTCGACTTCCAAAAGGAGGACAGGATCACTCCAAACGCCATCTGGGTTCGCCGCTTTCGCATAGAAGCGATAATTCCCTGAACTTAGGTTGGTGTAGGTTGCCGTACCTTGTTCCGCTAATCCGTCAATCCAATCTGCATCTGATCCCTCTAATTTCCACGCATAGCGATTTTGCCCACGGTTGTAGAACTGCAATGCCGATAATTGAAAACTGACCATTGTGTGGCGGTGGGTCAAATAAATTTTCTTTGCCAAGTGCAAAGCCCCATGCACCCCTATATCCTCTAGTGTTGCATGGTCTGCACCCGTAGTCGAAAAGACATCCAACCCAACATCATTCATGCTGAGTTTAGCTTGTTGATCCTTTTCAGGCAGTGACTTACCTCTTTTTTGGCCAGGAGCAGTTTGAGTGCTCTGTAACGATCTGTTAAATAAGAGAATATCGCTCAAAACAACTTTGGGTGGAAATAAATTGTCTTTCAACTGCTCGGGATGAAATCGAATCAAGCCTTTAGTTCCAAAATACAGACTTCCATCTGGACCTTGAGCACTCGCGCCGAAATTGATACCTGCCCCGAAATGAGTCAGTGCAGGATAAAAGCGGGCTTTCTGCTGTTCCGGAATTAGTCTTGTCAGTCCGAGATCATTACCTAGCCAAATCTCTCCATTACGCGCAATTTCGATAGAATCAAAGCCACCTTGTGGCATGCCTTTTGTTTCAGACCATGAGTGCAAAGTCCAATATTGGTCTTGCTCTGTCAAATCAAATAATCCTGCCTCAGTTGCTAGCCAGAGCCGATGACGTGCATCTTCGCGCATCGATTGAATCGCTAGTTTCTCGGGATGAGGGACTATACGATCTGGTTGGATCATTTGGTCGAATCGATAATGCTCGGGTCGCCAAAGATATAAACCTCCTTTGGTTCCAATCCACAAACGCCCTCGGTGATCAAGCAACAAGCTATCAATCACGTCATGCCCAATCGCACCTCGCACTTGGCTGTCTGTTCTGAAGGTATCAACCGCCCACTCTTCCGTGAGTGATCGTCCCACTGCACTGCGGATTCGATATAAACCCAATGCACTTCCGGCCCAGACATCTCCATTTCGATCGGCGACAATCGAGCTAATTGAAGCCCCCGCTGCAATTTGACTATTCAGTGCAATCTCTCGACTCTTTCTCGACGTAGGATCAAATACAAACAAACCACCGTCACCGCCTATCCATAACTTTCCATCAGAGGCAAGAAACTGCGCTTTAATTTTAGTCAAGGGCATTTCACTGGGAAGTATCCTCTGAACAGCCCCCGATTCTAAATTTAATCTCACTAAGCCGTTGCTATACGTTCCGACCCATGCAAATTGATCAGATACAAAACTAATTGCCATCACAACAGGCGAAGCTAAATTTTTATTGTCAATTGCCTCATTCAAATACAGATTAAAACGTTTACTACGCAGATCAGCCTGAGCTGCACCTCCATCACTTGTGCCAACCCACAAACTACCATTGCTGTCTTGTACTAAACTTTGAATTGCCCCTGAATTCAAACTACTTGCGACAGCGCGACTGTGTGTATATGTTTCTAACAATTTCCTTCCGTCAGTCCACTTACGTAAGCCCGCATCGCCGCCAAGACCTATCCATATCGCGTTGTCTGTATCACGTAACATGGAGCGAATAACGCCTTTTGGTAAATCAAAATCACTTCCAAGCTGTTCTCGATCCATTTTTTCACGATCAACTTTCCAGATCTGTAGACCGTTTTCCATACCGACCCAAATTCGGCCTTGGACGTCGAGAACTAAACTACGCACTTGAAATTGAATAGGATCGAGCAATTGTTCTGCCACTCGACTCTGCGTATTAAAGAAATGCAAGAGCTGACCGTCCTTACTCACATGGGCGACGAATTGACCTTGTCCTAGCCACACTCCGCCGAGGCCATCAGCAATGATCGTGAACACGCGCCCTTGAAGTTCGGGGTCGGGACTGTCCCAACGCTCGAATTGTGCTCGGCGGGTATCAAATCGATATAAGCCACCATACATTGCCACCCATAATTTTTCGTTGGTATTCAAAACAAGCCCGCTGACACGTCGATTCTGCAGAGAAATATCAGCCGGCATCACCTGCCGCTGTATCGTTTCTGACTGAAGATCCAATCGATCGAGTCCAGCTCTCGTTCCTATCCAAAGAAACTTACCTTGATCCTGTAAGATCGCTGTCACCAAAGGATTGCTGATACTTGCTAAATTATTCTCTTGATACTCGAATGTTTTGATCTGCCGACCATCAAAACGCGCTAGGCCGTTTGCGGTTCCTAGCCACATAAAGCCCTGCTTATCTTGAAACATACTCATCACGCTGCTACTGGGTAGACCATGTTCCTGCGTCAAATGACTAAAACGTAAGGACTGAATGTTGTCAGCCAGGGCAAAATTTGAAATTGAGAGAAAGATGAGAGGAAAGAGATGGAGCAGGCATTCTTTAAAACTAAATACCATCCTAGCAGCGCTATGCAAAAGTAATCGGGATCGATTCACAACACGAAATGAATAAGCAAAGCGACGCATCGACTAGCCTTTTCTCGAAATTGCTTTTTTGGTTGGCACTACATTATTAGAAGAAATGCGATAGAGCGGTCGCATCATTGTTCGCTAAACATACAATGTATTAACTTTACAGTCGAGAATACAGCAGAACACGAATCGACTGCGAATCAATCACGGTTTGACCAACGTGGTTCGAGCACATTGTAGGCACAAACCAAGCATCTGTGAAACAGCTTAGAGCAATTCTCACTTTTTTGCGACAAAACGCAATTGACCCATATTTTTTGACCTCGACGATATTTTCTTGTTCTTCTATATCGAGAACGTGTTCAAACACCTCGATTAAAATACTCGACATTAAATTTCAATACGACGAGTTGATTAGCCGAATTCTTTAAAAACTTCCAAATCAATTTGAACCGATTTGTCGCCAGCTGACATCCAAATTTGTCCATCTTGAATAGTGCATTGCAACTGCATGGTTCGTTCTGCAAGTTTAGCCAATTCTTGACTTGCCTCGGATGCGATATTTTTTACACACAAATTTTTTGCACGATCCAAACGGCTATTCATTTGTTTCCACCAAATTTGGCTCGCATGAGCAAAGCTGTAAACAAAAACCTGTTCTGCACGGCCACATGCCTTCAAGAGGCGCCGATCATCCGGCTGTCCCACTTCGCCCCACAGCAAAATCGCGTCTGTATAGTCTTTTTCCCAAAAATCTGGCTCTTCCGTGTCCGAGATTCCTTTACCAAATGCTAAACGCTCACTCGCATGAATTGCAAATGCCAGCACTCGGACCATCATCCTTTCATCCGTCTCAGAAGGATGTCGAGCAATCGTCAAACTATGATCTGCATAGTAGCCGCGGTCCATATCAGAGATATTCAATTCCGCTTTGTAAATTGTTGATTTTAGTGCCATTCAAGTTCTTCAAAATTATTTAAAAACGACTGTCTTGTGACCATTCAACAAGATTCGATGTTCAACAAAATAGTTGACTGCCCGTGCAAGTACAACACATTCAACATCTCGTCCGATTGCCGTCAACTTTTCGGGGTCCATAGCGTGATCGACGCGCTCAACATCCTGTTCAATAATCGGTCCTTCATCCAAATCAGCTGTCACAAAATGTGCGGTTGCGCCTATCAATTTAACACCACGTTCATGTGCCTGATAATAGGGTTTCGCACCTTTAAAGCTTGGCAAGAATGAGTGGTGAATATTAATTGCTCTTCCATTTAGCGCGAGACACATTGGGTTCGACAAAATCTGCATATAGCGTGCCAGAACCACCAATTCCGCATGATGATCATTGATGACATCAAGCACTCTACGTTCTTGCTGAAGCTTTTCTTCTGCCGACGCTCCCAGCGCAAGGGGAAAATGATGAAAGGGAATATTATAACTCGCGGCTAATTGATAAAACTCGGTGTGATTCGAGACGATAGCCTTAATTTCCACTGGCAACAAACCACTCTTATAACGAAAAAGTAAGTCGTTTAAACAGTGTCCAATTTTCGATACCAAAATCACGACTCTGGGCTTATGGTGGGCATCATGTAATTGCCAAACCATCTTCATAGAATCGGCCACCTGTCCAAACGCGATCCGTAATTCGGCCTCAGTGATGGCTTGGCTCTCCATTGCAAAATGCACTCGCATAAAAAAAAGCTGTGAGTGCGCATCGCCAAATTGGGCTGAATCAATGATGTTGCAGCCATTCGCAGCCAAAAATCCGGAAACCCCATGAACAATGCCGCGTTGATCGGGGCACGACAAAGTCAAAATATATTCTGCTTGCATCACTCTTCGGACCGTAAAGATTTTATTGAGAACACCTCCATTGTCTCACGCTTGGAGCAATTTATGCCGACGCAAAATAAAAGCACGTTCGTACTTTTTGAGATATAGTCACGGTGCTCAAATAAACTTAGAGGAAACTCATGTCAGATCACATTATCAACCGTCAAATTCGTTTGGCAGCACGTCCAATTGGTTATCCGCAAGCGAGCGACTGGCGCCATACGGAGGAAGAGTTAAGAGAACTCGAAGAAGGAGAAATTCAAGTCAAGGCTTTATATCTTTCTATTGACCCAGCAATGCGAGGTTGGATGAATGGTGGCAAATCTTACATACGACCTGTAGAAATTGATGAGGTGATGCGTGCAGGTGGGATAGGACAGGTCACTGCGACCAAGTCGGATCGCTTCAAAGTTGGTGACTTTGTCTCGGGCAGCATCGGTGTTCAAGAATTTTGGACAGGCCAAGCGGACGACAAATACGCAGGCTTCTATCGCGTCGATCCAGCGTTGGCTGCCTTACCCAAATATCTAAATGCTCTCGGTATGCCTGGCATGACTGCGTATTTTGGCTTACTCGATGTTGGCCAACCGAAGCCGGGTGAGACAGTCGTCGTTTCGGGTGCAGCAGGCGCCGTTGGGCAGACGGTAGGACAAGTCGCCAAGCAAAAAGGCTGTCGCGTAGTTGGTATCGCTGGTGGCAAAGAAAAATGTGACTTCGTTGTGAACGAACTCGGATTCGATGCCTGCATTGACTACAAGAATGGATCAGTAAAAGACGGCTTGAAAGAATTTTGCCCGAATGGCGTGGATGTTTACTTTGACAACGTTGGGGGCGACATCCTCGATACAGTGCTGACGCGCATCAATATGAAGGCGAGAATTATTATTTGCGGTGCGATTTCCCAATACAACAACACGACACCAGTCAAGGGGCCTGCAAATTATTTATCCTTGCTCGTCAATCGCGCACGTATGGAAGGGATCGTCGTCTTTGACTATGTTAAACGTTATCCGGAAGCTGTCCGTGAAATGAGTGCTTGGATGGCGCAAGGACAATTTCAAACCCGCGAAGACATTGTCATTGGATTAGATCGCTTCCCCGATGCACTTATGATGTTATTCAAAGGTGAAAATTTTGGCAAACTTATTTTGCAAGTTGGTGACACAGAGGAATTGAGTAAGCACTAAAATTTCAGCATCGCGATAAACCAAAATAAATACGGCGACGGCGCGCAATCATTCCCTTGCTCGCTGTCGTTTTCCTCCAATATGGAAAAAGAAGAGATTGCCAGCCTAGTTTCTACTGTGTAATATGAATCTGGGCATATTTGACATTGAGCAATTTTGTTCCATGTGAGGGGTGATGCGAGACACTTCAAACCACGGTTGGCATCGTTTGCGATTTGCCTCGGCTTACGCGCCCGCAATTCAACTTTTTCGCTCGCGCCTGAATTTCAAACAGGTCGCTCTTGTTTTGCTCCTGCTCATGACTAGGTTCCCTGTCAATGCACAAGAAGCAATCGAGCACTCTCAATTAGAAGAAAAACCTATCCAATTGAGTGGATTTGGTAGCCTTGGTTTTGCCTATAACACGAGCCAAGATTTTGACTATTTGCGCGACTTACTGCAATCAAAGGGCGTAGGGAAAACTCATCAATTTGGTTTTGGTTTAGATTCACTGATTGGCTTGCAAGTCGTAGGCAAATACAACGATGCATTAGAGGCGAGTCTACAAACCATCGTGCGCCATCATGAAAACAACTACCGGCCTGAAATCAACTGGGCATTTCTTAAATATCTACCTGACGACAATCTTGACTTACGGATAGGTCGGTTGGGCTTTGATGTTTACCCACTTGCAGATTCGCGGAATGTGGCTTTCTCTTACATTTGGGTGCGCCCACCAGTCGAATATTTTGGCGGTTTAATAGTCAGCTATCTCGATGGTGCTGACGCGGTGTATCGATTTGATCTCAAGGACAGTCAAATCAAAATAAAACTATTTACCGGACAAGCGAAGGAACGGGCGATCACCAGCAAAGACAACTCTTATTTTTCGCTGAAAGGCTCTCGCATTATTGGTGGGCACGTGGAATATCAGAGGCAAAATTGGCTAGGACGCTTGGGCATATCGCAACTCCGATTTAAGAATGACTTTCCCGATATTCAAGGGCTCATCGCCGCGTTGAATTCAGCAGATATCCGAAATCTAAGCCCGACTGCCGCTAATTTAGCAACGCAACTTTCTTTCAAAGACAAGACAATACAATACTTATCCGCTGGGCTAGTGTACGACGATGGGCCATTTCAAGCACAATTCATGCTCAGCAAATTAGACTCGAAAACCTTAAGTTTCGATTCAAACTTGGCTGGCTTTTTTACCGCTGCATATCGAGTTAAAAACTGGACACCCTATTTTACGCTTGCGAAAACCCGTCCTCGTGACCAGTCAATAACCAGTCTAGGCATTCCGCTTGGCATCAATCCTGAAATCGATCGAGTTGACGCTGAATTTAAGAGTTTTTTAAAGGCAACCCGTAACGAGCAAAGCTCAATTGCAATTGGTCTACGCTATAACCTAAACGCCACTAGCGACTTGAAGGTACAAATTGATCACATCCATAATCAGCAACGTTTAATCGTTCGCAGTGCGTCACCCAACTGGAATGGTAAGGGAACGATACTTAGCGCCACCTACAACTTCATTTTCAATTGAGGTCGATTGACGATGAAAGGCAAACGCGGCATTCACCTAATTAGCTCCCTTCTGATGTTGGGCTGGAGCATCTGTTCAATTTGTTACGCGACGGGTGACTTTGTTGTGATCGCGAATTTGCAAGCGGAAGTCGACAAAATGAGTAAAGATGAGGTGATTAATGTATATATGGGGAGAAATCGACGACTGCCATCGGGTATTAAAGCCTTACCCATCGATCTTGAAAATCCTCTAGCAGAGAAAGCAAATTTTTATAATTTTATGGTCAACAAAGAGCTAGCTGAAATTAGCTCGTATTGGGCTCGCCTTATGTTTTCAGGCCAAGGCTCACCGCCACGTCAAGTGATGAGCGTCGAACAAGCCTTAGAAATCGTAATCAATGAGAAAGGCGCCATTGCTTATATCGATCGAAGAAAGATCGATAAGCGGGTCAAAATTGTTTTTGACCCAAGCAAATCTTAATCGCCATATCGACTTCTTCTACCACGACCAATCCATGCCCAATTTACTTCGAACTAGTATCGTTTACCGAAGCAGCGCACTGGTGCTGGGTATCGCGCTCTTCGTCGGTAGTATTTTTGCGGCCTTTACCTTTTTTTCAGAAACCAATTCCGAGCAAGATCACGTCAAAATTCGCATGACGAGTTTGCTTAGCACAGTTGAAAACACGGTCAGTATCGCTTGCTACCTATCCGATGCGAACTTAGCGAAAGAAGTCGGACAAGGTTTATTAAAGAATGACGAACTCGCGAGTGTGAAGATTTTTTCTGCCAATACTGTCCTCGCAGATCTTCAAAAAAAACATTTCTCGCCCCAAGTTAAAAAGCTCACGCCGCTCATGAGGGCAAAGCTACAGATTCAACGGCAGGTTTACTCTCCATTCAATCCCCAGGAGGAAGTCTGCCAAATTGAAGTGATTCCAGACATCGAATTCATTCGCCACCAAGTCAATCAGAAAGCGCTTTTTACGTCCTGCCTTTTGATGCTGCAAACACTCATCATGGCAGGCACTCTGGTATTGATAGTCATGAATCTCATCACACGTCCCATCAAAAATATCTCAGATCGATTACATCATCTCGCGCCCGATGCCAACGCTAGCCTACCGCTACCACCTGGAAATGAGAGAGATGAAATCGGTCAACTAGTCCGAGATGTCAATACCCTGTTTTCGAAATTATTTCATATTCTTGAAGATGAACGTGATTTGCGAATCCGACACCAAATCGGCGAACGCAAATTTCGAGCTATTTTCGACAATTCTGAAACTGGTATTTTTCTCTTGAATTCGCGTGGCGAAGTCTTGTCCTCAAATCCAGCCTATGCCCGTCTGTTCGCCCTACCCAACACCCCGGACGCAGCTACCATGCAAGCAAGTCTCATCAGTCGCTTAAGTGACTACGCTCTTCGCTTACAAACGATGATAGAACATGCCGCCCATGAAGACGTCGTTTCATCAGAAGATTTTGCAATTGAGGTTGGTCAACCGCCTCAGCAAAAATGGATTAATCTCGTCTTGAGTCGGGTTGAAAACGACATTTTGCAAGGTCTTGTGAACGATATAACGGAGCGAAAAATGCGCGAGGAATCCGCCAATCAGTTGGCGATGACTGACCACCTCACTGGCATTGGCAATCGTCTCGGATTTGAAAAAGCGATCGCTCGCATACAATTTGAAATGCACGCAACCTTGATCAAACAATTTTACATCTTGATGATCGATCTTGATGGATTTAAACAAGTCAATGACCAACATGGACATGAAATTGGCGACCAAGTATTGATACGCTTCACTCAAATTCTCACTAAGCTAGTTCGCCGTTCAGATTTCATCGCACGGACAGGTGGAGATGAATTTGTTGTGCTTTTGAAGAATATAGAGGATGTAGAAAAAGTAAAAAGCATCGCTAACAAAATCATCTTCGAGGCGGGCCAAACAATCACGTTTAACGGCAATGTCCAGATTAGAATCGGCGCGAGTATTGGCATTCGCAACGTCGACATGGCTGACTTCGACTTGGCGAAAGTCTTGCATCAAGCCGATGAGGCGATGTATGAGGCAAAAAAATCTGGCAAGAATCAGTTTTGTTTTTACAAAGAATATTAGAAAAGGCGCATTAATCAATACAACTGGTCGCACCGAACGAGCCTTTTCAAAGTTGACTGGAGCAGCTTGGACTTATTTAGAATAACGCTTATGCTAGCGATTTGTCGAGTAGTCCCATTCCTATTTCAGTTCGCATGACATTACTCCACCTTACCGCTCCTCAGGAATTTCAATTCAGTTCAATCACGCAACATCTCGTTGCAGCGATCAGCGCAATCGCCATGACTGCCCTATTTCTGATTCAGTTGAACTTAAATTTCGTTCGACCTAGCGCAGTGACGCGCTTCAACATGCAATTATTCAATATCAGTTTGCCAAAAACTATTGAACCTAGCGTTGCCGAGATCCCCCCAAAAAAGCTCGTCGATAACAAAATTCAAAAAGTAGACTCTGGAAAGCGCATAAAAAAGACAGAAACGGCGAGCACACCTCCACCCACTTCCCATGACTCTAGTAATACGCCAACGCCTACGGACACAACCGCACGTTTGGACAGTCCTTTTGATACAGCCGGATCTGCAAATACATTCAAGCCTGATGGCGCAACTGTTCGCGACGCTTACCACGCCAGTAAATCCGACATCCAAAAAATGGCAGAGAAGCGAGGGCTTGCTCTGAACGACCCTAAAGCGAGCAAGTATGAAAAGTTTCAGGACGCAGCGACGAGGGCTGCGAAGCCGGATTGTCTGCGCCAAGGTGGCAGCATCCTCTCATTGTTTGTCGTGGCATATCAAGTCGCGACCGATCACTGTAAATGAGCACTTTACATGAGGCATCTTCGAAATTCGCCAATTTCACCAAGCTTCCCTTCCAATGAACCAGTAATGCGTTTCTTTCTGCGCAGCGCTGTAGACGCAGCACAAACGCCGATATGAAAGACATGATTCGAGCAGAACAATGCACGCGAACAATGCATAGAAAACGACGAATTGATTTCATCGCTTAAGACTAGTACAGTGATGCAGCACATACTTCAACATGACTTACATAAGCGTACTCCTCGAAAATGGATCTCCAGCACATACTGCAATCAGGTTTTGAATTACATCAAGCTGGACAACTCAGTGAGGCGCGCGCCAAATATCAAGACGTGTTAAAGCACGATCCAGCAAACTTTGATGCCTTACAGCTTTCTGGTGTCATTGCGGCGCAGTTAGGCGAACTCAATCTCGCACTCGAACTCCTTATAAAAGCCAATGCAATCAAACCACAGGATCTCGCTGTGGCGACCAATCTCGCAAAAGCTGCTTCTGATTTGGGCAACTATGCCGTCGCCATTCAAGCACTGCGCACTATTCTGCAGACAAAGAATAATGATCCCCATCTGATTTTTGCTTTGGCACTGAATTACTTTCATGTACAAGACTATCGTCAATCTATCCAGTATTTTGACTTCGCATTACAATTGCGCCCCAATTGGGCCGAGGCCCATTGCAATCGCGCTAACGCCTATGATGAAATGCATGAACATGAGAAGGCGTTAGTTGACCTTAATATGGCGATTGAGCTCGATCCAGACTACGCAATTGCACATTTTAATCGCGGCAACATCCTACAAAAAATGCGCCAACTCGACCTTGCACAAAGTAATTTCGAACGCGCCATCAACATTCAGCCTTCACTCAAACAAGCTCACCTCAATTTGAGCCAACTTTACTTTCATCGCGGCGACTACCATGCTGCCTACGCAGCCAGCGATACCGCGCTTGCGCTCGATCCACACCATGTCTCCGGATATAACTGTCGAGGCCTCGCAGCGATGGAATTAGGAGACTACGCCACAGCACGGAAAGATTTTGAATCGGCAATCGCGATCCAACCAGATTTTATTCATGCCTACACCAATCTTGGAAAACTTTTTCGTTACACCAATCAACATGCAGCTGCAATCGCCAGCTATCGGACCGCTTTGGCGATCGATCCAACATCCGCAATCGCCCTTTTCGGATTGGGTTTGTGCGAGCTACAAATTGGCGACTTTTTTAATGGATGGGCACACTACGAGGAGCGTTGGCATCCTGACGTTCTTTCCGACCCTAAGCTAATAAAAAACTTCAGCCAAACTCGTTGGGATGGGCATCGCACACTGAGCGGAAAATGCATATTACTCTATGCTGAACAAGGCTATGGCGACACTATTCAGTTTTGTCGTTACGCACGCAAGATCAAAGCACTCGGTGCGCACGTCGTGCTTGAAATTCCCAGCGCGCTATTCGCTCTCTTTGAAAACTTAGAAGGCGTTGATCAATTGGTCGCGCGTGGAGAAGCGCTACCCCATTTTGACTTTCATCTCCCACTGATGAGCTTACCGTACGTACTACGGTCTAACATTGCCGGAATTTTTGCATTACCCCCGTACTTAAGCGTATCGCAATCGAAGAAAGACCAGTGGCAAAAACTATTGAGCGATTGTCTCGGCAAAGAAATCGATACACGTCATAGAAAAAAGCAAAAAAGAATAGGCCTCGTATGGAGCGGCAATCCCCAATTTAAGAACGATAGCAGCCGCAGCATCTCGCTCGAACAACTGATCCACTATCTACCGCAAGAAGCTGTCTATTTCTGCTTGCAAAAAGAAGTCTCCATCAAAGACAAGGTCTACTTAAATACGCGTCCTGAAATCCAACAATTCTCAAACCAGCTACACGACTTTTCAGATACCGCCGCGCTCTGCTCGCACCTCGACCTCGTGGTCACCGTAGATACGAGCGTTGCTCATCTCGCTGGCGCTTTGGGTATTCCAACCATAATCTTACTTGCGGCAAATTCAGATTGGCGTTGGTTGCTCCATCATGACAAAACACCTTGGTATGAATCTGTCAGCCTAATCAGACAAGCACGCGTAGGTCAATGGATAGAGGCACTCAGTATGCTCGCGAACAAACTGCGAGATTTTATTCGTGCGTGAATCTGAGCATCGAATTTGATCCTTCTCGACCTCCTTAGGTTTTGTCGACCTCAGGACCAAACGCACCATACCGATTTTGGCCGCCTCGTCGTAACAAGCTTATTGCGAATCGACGTCACACTTCACTACCATCACTGACATCTTCAATTCCCAGCACACTTTTCGCTGTATCATTCGGCAGCACTTCCACCATTTTCAATTTTCTCGTCATCTGACGCGTACGCACTTCAGCTTTATCAATATTGTCGGCTGCTTTCACTAATGCACTTTTCGTCGCTGCCAACACATCCCCAAATTTACTAAATTCGGTCTTAACTGCGCTTAGTACTTGCCAGACTTCGGACGAGCGTTTTTCAAGAACCAAGGTTCTAAAACCCATTTGTAAGCTATTTAATAAGGCAGATAAAGTTGAAGGCCCCGAAATCGAAACCCGATAAACACGTTGTAATTCATCCGCCAAGCCTGGCCTACGCATGACTTCCGCATACAACCCCTCTGTCGGTAAAAACATAATGGCAAAATCGGTCGTCAATGGCGGTGACAAGTATTTTTCCGCTATCGTCTTCGCCTCATTGCGAATCGCACGTTCCAACTCTTTCCCAGCCTGCGCTAACGCTTCCGCATCTGCACGTTCAGCGGCATCGATTAATCTTTCGTACTGTTCTTTCGGAAACTTCGCATCAATCGGCATCCAAACCGGTGCGCGATCGTCTTCTTTTCCTGGCAATTTGATAGCAAACTCAACTCGCTCTCCACTATGCGGTATGGTCTCGACATTTTTTGCATATTGGTCAGGCGTGAGCATTTGTTCCAAGATCATTTCCAATTGCACTTCACCCCAGGTGCCGCGCGTTTTCACATTGGTCAAGACCCGCTTCAAATCACCCACTCCGATTGCAAGCTGCTGCATTTCGCCCAAACCTTGATGCACTTTTTCCAAGCGCTCCGATACTTGTTTAAACGACTCGCCTAAACGTTGCTCCAGAGTTGCATGTAATTTTTCATCGACTGTCTTCCGCATCTCCTCCAGCTTGCTTGCATTGTCGGCTTGCAGTTGTTGAATTTTTTGTTCGAGTGTGGAACGAATTTCGAGCATACGTTGCGCGTTCGACTCTGTCATATTCGACAGCGTTTGATTCAAAGTCTCTGCAAAGCGTTGAAGACTCAAACCTTGTTCATCCCGCGCAGTTTGACTCTGTTGCACGAGGGAAAAACGCATTTGTTCGAGTTGCTGTGCATTGCTCTCATTGAGTTTCACTAGTTGCTGCGAAAACGTATCAATCTGTGTGTTTTGTATTGTCGCAACGCTCGTTAATTGCGCAGTCAAACTTTGTTGAAATTGCGAGAAATTCACACCAATCTCTTGCCGTGTCGCTTGGTTTGTCGACTGGAGTTGCTCACGTAGACTGCGTTCAGATCTTTCATCCGTTTGCTGTTGTTGCAAAAAATTTTGCTGCAACTGGGCTTGCAATGCCAAGATTTGAGCGTTGCCTTGAGCGTGTTTTTGACGAACAAGGAGCATTACTTGAAGAATCAAGATAATGACGCCGAACAGGAATAGGAATATTTCTAGTGTGCTCATGAATGGAAAATCCCGAAATAATGATACAGATCATGCAAAGCACGCGATGCGCAAATTCTACTAACCCGGAGTATTCCGCATCCAATCTGCCGTTTGGTAAAACGAGTGCATTAAATGTTCCTGCAAAGACTGCGCAAGTCCAATATCCTGCATCGCCCAAGCCATACATCGTAGCCACTGATCGCGCTCAGCGATACCGATCGCATAGGGCAAATGCCGAGCGCGCAAGCGCGGATGACCGAATTGACTAATGTATAAATCCGGTCCTCCCATCCAACCGGACAAGAACCAAAACAATTTATCGCGTGAACTGTCGTTTGGTTGCGGATGCAATTGATGAATACCAGCGAACTCTTGTTCAAGCTGCATCAAGTCATAAAACCTGTCCACTAATTCACGTAGTTTGTCTGCGCCACCGATTAACGCATACAGATTCGATTTTTCTTCTTCCATTTTTCAAGAAAACAAATAAGCGTCACGATTGATAGGATTTGGCCTCCCGGATTGAAGCATCCCGCGACCAAACTTGCCCCCTTGCCTCTAGCTATTACGCAACGATAGCAGAGGTGGTTGATTTAAAACATTCCGCAATCCCAACCATCCGCCCAATAAGGCACAAATTGCTCCAACCCCTACACCTGCAATCATTACCAATGGAGAAAAAGACCATGCGAACTTAAAAGCATAGGTAGCGAGAGCCCAACCAATAACCGTAGCTCCACTCGCAGCCAATAAACCAGCTAAGCCCCCCACTAAGGTGAACTCCAACCACTGTGCTTTCGACAGTTGCGAGCGTGTCGCACCGAGCGCACGCAACAAGGCTGCTTCGCGCATGCGCAAATCTTGCGATCCCGCCAATGCTGCATACAAAACCAACACGCCTGAGGCTAAGGTGAACATAAACAAAAACTCTACCGCCAAAATAACTTGATCAAGAATGTCTTGAAGTTGTTTCAAAATGGCGCCGACATCCATCACGGTCAAGTTCGGATAATCCAAAGTCAATTGATTAGCAAACTGCTTTTGATCGTCGGGAATACGCATTGCCGTAATATAAGTTGCGGGCATATTACGCATCGCATTCGGGCTTATCACGACAAAAAAATTAACACGCATTGAGCCCCAATCCAATTTTCGCAAACTCGTTATTTTGGCGCTTACTTTCTGTCCAGCGATATCAAAGCTCATGATGTCACCTAGTTGCAACTTCAGGGTTTTCGCCAGCCCTTCTTCGACCGAGGCCTCTGCCTCCGTTTGGCCATTTGCTTGAAACCACTCGCCTGCTGTTATTTTATTCAAAGGCGGCAACTCGCTCATCGTTGATAAATTAAACTCCCGTTCGACGAGCGCGTTGGCCCTTTCTTCTTGATAGCTATCCGGCTTTAAGACGCGATCATTTATCTGTATCAAGCGGCCGCGCATCATGGGATAAATTTGTGGCTGAGAAAAATCATTGATGCGTTTCGCGATCGCATCTTTTTGGTCAGGTTGAATATTGATGACAAAATGATTGGGGGCATCCGCTGGGGTCGATTGCTTCCACGCAGCGATCAAGTCACCTCGCACAACTGTGAGTAACAAAAGTGCCATTAGGCCCAATGAAAGTGAAACGACTTGGATGACGGTCGCGCCAGGTCGTCTCTGCAATGCAGTCATGGCGAAACGCCAAGCAGCAAAATTAAAACTCGACCGTAAATGTTTGAGTAAATAAATACTCGCACGTGCGATCAGCGAAAACAACAAAAGTCCGAGCATAAAGCCCACGGCGACCATCAGTCCGACTTTAATATTGCCAGACTGCCACAGCATGATGCCAACAAAAACCAATAAACCAAAACCATAGGTCAATATCGCCATTGGCTTAGGCGCATCTTGTTCACGTCGAATTACTTGATTATGAGGCACGTTCCGTAATTGCAATATAGGGGGCATTGCAAACCCAACTAGCAACAGAATGCCGATCAATACCCCTTGCCAAGCAGGCAGGATTGTGGGTAAAGGAAGGTCGTTGCTGACCAATTTACCCAACCATTCTAGTAATAGAAAATGACTGAGGTAGCCAAAAAGAACACCAAGTAAACTTCCCAATAAACCCAGCAACAAGAATTCGATCAAGTACATCTTAGTGACTTGATTTTGTGTCAGTCCAAGACAGCGCAACATTGCGCATGCATCAATATGCCGTAACATATAACGACGCGCGGCCATCGCGACGGCAACCGCTGCCAGCATGGCCGACAACATACTCACCATCGCCAAGAATTGTTCGGCGCGATCGAGGGTTGCACGCAATTGTTCATTGCCATTCTCTATCGTCTCAATCCGAACTCCTTTTAACCCAGCCACATCGATTTCTTTTTCCAGTTTTGTCTTGAAATTCACCACGGCAGTCTGATCACCTGCGACAAGCAGTCGATAGGTGACTCGCGAACCATCCTGTACCAATTCCGTCGCAGCGAGATCATCAAAGGCAATCATCACGCGCGGTGAAAATCCGAGGAACCCGGAGCCGCGGTCTGGTTCAGAGGCGATACTTTGTTCCACCACAAATTCTCGTTCCCCTAAACGTAGCGTGTCACCCAAACGAATATTTAAGCTACCGAATAATGCTGGGTCGATCCAAGCCGTGCCTCGCCTTGGAATTGATGTCGTAGCGACTTCGCGTGTACCTTGCTGAAGTTTGAGTTGACCGCGTAAAGGATAGGAATCGGTAACGGCTTTGAGCGTGACCAATTTCGCACGGCCAGATTCTCCGGTTCCTGTTAAAGCCATACTTGGGAACACCACCGTCTGGGCTTGACGCAACTGATAGGTACTGGCTAATTCTTTCCAACTAGTCGGAATCTCCTTCGTCGATGTCACGAGTAAATCTGCTCCGAGAACTTGATGTGCATCGCGTTCCAAGCCGCTACGTAAGCGATCAACAAAAAAACCGACTGAAGACAAAGAAGCGACCGCGACAATCAGCGCTATCAGTAAAAAACGCAATTCCCCTGCACGCCAATCTCGCTGCAACATCTTCAGTGCAAAACGCCAAATTGAAAATTGCATATCGTCCCTCATTTTTCACACACACTATCGACTGAAAAAATTGCATTTTTGGTCGTTGCAACCGCAGACTCGTGGTCAATGCAATCCCAGAACTGGTTGATTGTCAGAGATTAAAACTGTGCAAGTGCACGTCCAAAATCCGCCATCAAATCCTCGGTATCTTCAATCCCAACAGAAACGCGGATCAATGAATCAACAATACCCATCTCGGCTCTGCGCTCTGGTCCCATCTCGAAAAATATCGTATGCGCAACTGGAATCACCAATGTTCGGGTATCCCCCAAATGGGTCGCATTAATTGCCAATTGCAAATGACTGAGGAAGTCAAAGCAATCTATTTCAGGTTTTAATTCAAAACTGAGCAATGCGCCAAATGCACGAAACAATCGTTTCGCTAACTCATGTTGGGGGTGAGAATGTAAGCCTGGATAATGCACGACTGCTACGCGTGGATCGGATTCCAACATTTGCGCCAACGCCAATGCATTCGCGCTTTCACGCTCCATCCTTAACGCAAGTGTCTCGGCACCCACCGCAATTTGATGTGCTGCTTCAGGCGACAACGATGCACCGAAATCCCGTAACGCCTTTGCGCGAAGTTGCGCCATGCCCTGTTGGAATCTATCCAGCTTACGGAAATTCGCAGCGATATGCGGGTATGCACTCCAATCAAAAACACCGGTATCTGTGATCGCACCACCGAGTACATTGCCGTGGCCCGCAATGGATTTTGTTAATGAGTTGATGACAAGTCCAGCGCCCACTTCTTTTGCACGAAATAGATACGGTGAGGTCATTGTATTGTCTACGACATACAAAATACCCCGAGCACGGCATAGCTCACCGATACGCAGCAAATCTGCCACTTGCGTACGCGGATTTGCGATTGTTTCCGCGAATACCATGCGCGTCTGTGGCGTGATCGCAGCTTCGACTTCCGCGACATTGGTCGCATCGACCAACGCTAATTGTATGCCTTGCTCAGAACAAGTTTGCCAAACACTGTTCGTGTTCCCAAACAAAAACCGTGAGGAAATAATCTGATCACCCTGTCGCAATAGACCTTGAAACACGGCACCAATTGCGGCCATCCCACTTGCAAAACAAAGACTTGCCACACCGTCTTCCATTTTACTAATCTTCTCCTCCAACGCAGCAACCGTGGGATTTCCTTGGCGGCCATAGCGAAATCCAGGTTTTTTACCTTGAAAGACATCGGCTAACTCGCGGGCATTGTGATAACCATAGGTTACCGAAGTGTGAATTGGCTTGTGGGGAGAACCATGTTCAATCTCTTTTTGGCGGTCGCTATGCAAAATCGTGGTGGTAAAGCCGTAGTTGGATGAAGTGCTCATATTCTATGAATGACAAAGGATTAAAACGGATCAAACTAAAACGAGAGTTTAACCTAGTTTAAGGATGTCAAAGTGGAGCACATACTGATTTTCAGTTTTCTTGGCTAGACTCGAGACGAAACAATAAAACACAAAAAAAAGGCGAATTGACCGCCGGTCAATTCACCTATGCTTTGGCTAAGCAAAATAAATCCATTTTTAAAGGAAAACGAAGAAAATTACTCGATCAAGGAAATAATTAGTTGAGATCGTTTTTTAATTAGTAAATTCTATTTTTTTTCAATTTTTATCTCGCGCTCTATCTTCATTTCTTTTTCGCCCTTTTCGTTGAGATCGAGGCTTACCCCTTTTGACGTCATTTTTCCTAAGTCACGAATCTTGTAATCTGACGGCACGACAAACATGGCAGCTGGAATGTCATCGCGTTTGAGATTATTCAAACGATAAATTCTCTCACCACTACGAGGATCACTATGTTTCGAATACACGGTGATTTGCAATTCCGGTGATGTCCAGACTTCATCGCTGACCAAAATAGCTTGGGTATTGCCGATTTCTCCAGCAGGAATTTCATAACTCGTGACTTTTCCTTCGGACTTAATGCCATCAATTTCTTTGCTGCCTAATGATTTCGTTTGACGCTTCGCTGCCCATTTAGCATCGCCAAAAAACCGCGCGAATCCTGGTTCCAAGGCCCCATTCGAAAACATTTCAATCCTAGGCGCGCCTTCCGGTCCTCGAACGTCAACCGTCACAGTTTTGAAAGCATCACCATTCACTTTGCTCTCGTCTCTTTCAACGCGCCGAACGAGCACATGCCGCTCATTCTTTTTGTCACCGCTCTCCGCTAACTTCAGTTCAATGACGTTTTTTCCGTCCTTTGATTTCGAGATGTTTTCGGTCACGATATCCATCGGCATTTTATTGCCATCTTTTCCAAGAATGTGAATACGCGTAGCAAGTATCGTTGCAGTCTTTGACCTTGGATTTAAGATGATTCGACGATCGGCCTGGTCTGAAATCACCACCTCCCGCACCTCACCTTTGGCATCGCGGATATCTTCTCGGGTGCGTCCCTGCGTGTCTCGATACCAGTTACTACTTATTTTGCTAGATAGAGTATTTCCATCTGCTAGCCTCTGAATCGATTCGACGATGACTTCGGCACTATAGGGTGCATTCTTCACGGTCTTGTCGCCCATACGAATAATTTGTGCACCGTGCGATAAATTACTCATCCCAGCCAAGTCAGTCCCTAAAGGCAATCGATTCAAGATCACTTCACGGCGGATTTCCGTTTTTTTCGCGCCTTCTTTTGTCACTCTAAGCTCCGCATTTTCTTGATCGAGGTCTTGCATTGAAGAACCCAAAACAAGATGAGTCTGTCCTCCGCTCTCAACTTGTCGTGCATACACTTGCGGTACAGATGACAAAACCAATCCTGCCAACACTGTGGCCAACAAACATTTTTTCGTATTCAACATATTCCATCTCCTCTTACACAAAATGACAATGCAATGATCGTTCGATTGCGACTCAATTTATCGCTTTCGAGACCAGAATAAACCCTACTCACTCGGAACAAAACGTACAGCGAGATATTCATCATCCTCACCAATTAACACTTCCGCCCTAGCGTATTCACCTGCCGTTTGAGGGCTAACAGATACGCCGTAGGATGCCAAAAATGATTGCGGCACCTCGGTCTCAACGATTCGCATTGTTCCTTGCTTTAAAATCGCCTCGCCGCTATTGAGGGCAATAAACGGAATTTCTTCATAATCACCAAGATCAGACCTAGACACGTCGCTATCATTGTGCATGGGGGAAACAGATCGACCAGTGAGGCTCATTGGATCTGCCAGAATAAGCATCAACACCAAGCTCGCGATCACCGTCAATCCGGCTAACTGCGAAGGTTCGCGCCACCATCTTTTCCACCAAGGCTTGCTTGGAAATTGTTGAGAAAAAGCCGCAAGAAGTCGCGCCTCGACTTCGATTGGCGTATTGAGTTGCAACATTTCCTGTTTCAAATTGCTTAAAGCTGGTCGCAAAGTCTGATTGATTTGGTCGGTAGTTAACATTGACTTTCCCGTATTCACTAGCAATTTTTTATCGTTCCAAGATCACGTGAGCGATAGGTCTGCATCTTATCCGCAAGTGCCGCACGCGCCCTCGCAAGACGCGATCGCACTGTTCCTACATTGATCTCACATATGTCGGCAATATCGAGATAAGATAATTCTTGTATTTCAAAGAGAATCAAAACATCGCGATAATGTGGAGCCAATCCCGCGATCGCCAACCGTAAGTCTTCTGCCATTTGATTGGTTAACACGCGTTCCAATGGCCCTTGTTCATCACTTGGGATTTCGACTTCATCCACGTTTTCCAAGCTGTCCAATTCTTCATCGCTTGACGGCAATTTGCTCAAGTGACGAAGTGCTATCGCATCGCGTTTCATTGACAAATTTCTTACAATACCGAACAAAAAATTCAAGAACTGCCCTTTCAAAGCATCAAATACAAACTTCCCTGTTAAGAGTCCCATGAAGACATCTTGCACAAGATCCGCTGCGCTCGCAGCTGATCCGCAGCGAAACAGCGCATACCGGTACAGTGCAGCTTGGTGACGGCGATAGAGTTCTGCGAAGGCTACTTGTTCACCTTGGCGCATACGTCTTACTAATTCGGTGTCGCTGATTAGTTCATTCATTCTTCATCAGTTCGCAAATCATGCCTCGATTGGTTATACCTATATTCCCATCAAGAGGTCGAAAAGTTCCCACCTATTTCGTTATTTTTTAAAAAAATTTGAAGATCACTGACAATCTCACGACAAAAAAAAGCCAGTGCTTTATTCGCACTGGCTCTTCAATCCAAAAATTTTTCCTTATTTTGTCACACTATCTTCACGTAGAAACGCCTCTACACACTGCGCCAAAATTTCCGGTTGATCATGATGCAGCATATGTCCTGCATCAAGAATTACTTTGGTTTGTAACTTGGGAATGAATTGCATACGACGATCAATTTCAACTCTCGCCTCATCCTTAGAACCAATCATGCGCCAAATATCAGTCTCGCTTGCCTCTACCCACAAGACTGGTGCACTAATATTTTGCCAACATTCCAAGACCTCATCGACATGATAAAGCAAAGGGCTAGAATTTTTATGCGCTGGGTCAGCCAAAAGCTCCCATCGACCCGCCTGATTTTGACGCGACCAGTGTTGCGCGAGAAAATCGGCACGCACATCTGACAAACGGGGATTAGTCTTTTGTAAACGTCCCGCAACTTCAGACAAATTAGCGTAATCACGCAAAGTGGGCGTTTCACGCAATTCATCCAACCATTTGCGATAGCGACCCGGTGCCTGTTTGGCTTGTGTCATTGGCATCCCAAAGCCTTCCAAATTCACCAAACGTGCGATCCGCTCAGGTCTCACACCAGCATAAATCATCGATATATTCCCACCCATGCTGTGCCCCAATAAATTGACCGCTTGCTCAGGAGAGTAGTGCTGCAAAATCGCATCAAGATCCGCGATGTAGTCTGGAAACCAATAGCTCTCCACTTTAGGATATTCTGTTAAACCAAACCCCCGCCAATCTGGGGCAATCACATGCCATTCTTGTGCCAAGCAGTCAACAATGAATTGGAAAGAGGCTGCGACATCCATCCAGCCATGAACCATAAATAAAATGGGAGCGTCGGGATTTCCCCAATGACGAACGTGCATGTTCAAACCGCGCAAGGCGATAAATTCAGAACGACTGGATTTCATAGCATTAACCTTTAGACAAAAATAGTACGACCGTTCGATAATTATAACTGAATCGTTCCATTTTGCTGCAGTACACAAAAATAAAAAGGGAATGCTGCCTTATTCACGTCAGCATTCCCTTTCATTTTTTTGACTTACTTCGGTTTCGGCGACTAAGATGATGCTTGCCCCACTACAAAGCTTTGATCGCAACGCAAAAAACCAAGGCTATCCCTAATTTGCTTTTAATGCATCAAATCGAATGACGTCACCGACTTTGACTTTCACAGCCTCAATTTCCGTTTCACCAAGCAGTTCGGCAACGGCGAATTGCATTTGCACCTGATGGATTTTAATTTTACCCATCGTCGCTTGCGGGATTCCCAAATTTGCTGGGCGCGCTTGTTGCGAACTGAGACCTAATACTGGCAATTGATCAAAATCCGAGAGGAGCAAAGCTTCATCACCGACCATCAAATTTGACGTCACCCCAGTATCTAACACAATTTGCTTCCCATTCACCTGTAAAATTTTTGCCATCATGGGCATCGGTGCCAAATCTTTACGTATCCACGCGACCGATTCCTCAACTAACAAATCGATTGCTTTACCAAAATTGGTCGCATAGAAAGCCACACTGCCAAACGGTTTATCACGCCCCACTTTACTGTCGTCCTCAGAAGGCCGATACAAGTGATGTCGACTCAAAAACGCGCCACTGATACCATCATAAATAGAAAACTCAATTTCTAAATGACGTTGCCGATTTTCCCACAGTCCCCAATACTTTTTATCAGCACGCACACCCGCATTCTTGATTTCACCAGCGATCACAAATTGCGCATCATTTTCCGCTGCGACTTGTTGGACTAATTTTGCCGATGGCGTACTTTGTTGATAATCAAACGATAACAATCCTTTTGACTGACGCACTAAAAAATTTCCAGACCGGTCAAGGCGATTCAACATCTCACGAGGCAGTCCTAGCGAAATATCGTCTAAATCCTGAACTTGCATAGGAACATTTACTGCAAATCCTGTGATAACGACTTTTTTCTTCAAAATTCTCTGCTCTGGCAATGGAGCTGGCTTTGCTTTTGAGAATAAGCCGCAACCAGTTTGAACTGAACTTAGTATTAAGATCAGCAAGCAAACACAAATAGTTTTGGTAGACTCAAGCCAAGTAGCAGCAAGCATTTGTCGTCTGTTCTCAGCATGAAAAAGCATTCCGGTTCCCTTCGTCAATTAAGCGGAAATTAGTTTATTTTCATCGCATGCAATTCTTCTGCTGTAAATCCCGCTGCTAAACGCGCAGAGACATTAAAAGGAGCTCGAAGTTGCGGCGCTCGATATTGCTCTGCCAATTTTGCAAAACACACGATTGGGTCCAATTGTCGCATCTGGCAGAGAAATCCAAACCATCGATTACCGATGGCAACATGGCCTATTTCATCACGTAGAATAATGTCGAGGATTTCAGCCGCCGCGAAATCTTTGGCTTGCGCCAACTTCGCTCTTAGCGCCGGTGTTGCATCAAGTCCTCTTGCCTCCATCGTGCGAGGAACGAGCGCCATTCTTGCTAACACATCTGACTGCGTCTTTTCAGCCAATTCCCATAAACTATTGTGGGCGGAAAAATCACCGTAATGAAAACCCATGGTTTCCAAGTGATTGGCGAGCAGACTGAAATGATAAGCTTCTTCTTGGGCCACTTGTAACCAATCCACATAGTAGGCTTCAGGCATATCGGTGAAACGCCACACCGCATCAAGTGCTAAATTAATCGCGTTAAATTCAATGTGAGCCAACGCATGAATCAAACTTGCACGCCCTTCATGGGTATTCATTGCACGACGTTTAACATCCAGAGGAGGTACCAATTCTGGCTTTTGCGGGCGTCCTGGAATACTGGCTGGCGCGTCAATTGCTTGTACATTATCGAGACTCAGTTGTCCCTCTAACCAAGCAGTTCTCAGTGCGGTAACCTTATGCGCCTTCACTTTCGCATCGGACTCCTTCAAGCACATTAATGCCAGTTGGCGTAGCTCTCGCTCTTTAATCGATAGCAATTCAATATCAAATATATGTTCAGGGGTCGGTGAATTCATGCGTTGAGCGTTAAAATAGCGATTATTTTGGAATACCTCTATTTTACGGAAGATTCATGGCTATTTATCAGTTAGGTGAGATTTCTCCTGAAATCGACCCAAGTGCTTACATTACCGACAGTGCAAAGGTCATCGGTCACGTCAAAATCGATGCGAATGCGAGTATCTGGTTTGGCAGTGTCATTCGTGGCGACAACGAACTCATCCACATCGGTGAAAACAGCAATGTGCAAGAATCATGCACTTTGCATACCGATCCTGGATTTCCGCTCACAATTGAGAATAATGTCACGATCGGACACCACGCAATGCTACACGGCTGTCGTGTCGGAGAAGGAAGCCTAATTGGCATTCAAGCAGTGCTATTAAACGGTGCAAAAATCGGAAAGAATTGTCTAGTTGGCGCCGGTGCATTGGTCACTGAAGGCAAAGAATTTCCCGACAATTCTTTGATCGTCGGCTCGCCAGCCAAAGTGGTACGCACACTGACACCAGAAGCGATTGCTCAAATGCATAGCAATACCCAAAACTACGTCGATCGCGCACGAGCGTATCGCGTCAATTTGAAGCGCATAGACCAAGAATAGGAAAACGCAGTGAAAGATCAATTACAAAAATTTATGTTTGAACACGCGGGTGTGCGTGGCGAGTTAGTCGAGTTACCCAATACTTGGCAAGAAATTCTATCGCACCAAGACTATCCAAAGCCAGTCGCAGCAATGTTAGGCGAATTGTTGGCAGCCGCATCTTTACTTAGTGCCAATTTGAAATTTAACGGTACGATGGTGATGCAGATTCACGGAGACGGCCCAGTCCGACTCATGGTGGTGGAATGTGATGCAGAACTAAAACTTCGAGCAACAGCGAAGTTAGCACCAGACATGGTGATTCAAGACGATGCAACGCTGACTGAACTTGTTCATCGGCATGGACAAGGACGCTTTGTTATCACTTTGGATCCCAATGACAAATTACCAGGACAACAGGCTTATCAAGGAATAGTTCCGCTCGATGGGGATTCGATTTCTACGATTATTGAGAATTATATGATGCGTTCTGAGCAACTTGATACTAAGCTCTGGCTCGCTGCAGATCAGCACCAAACCCGCGGACTTTTATTACAAAAACTCCCTAAACATGGCGGTACTGAGTCGACGGTCGAAGACGAAACTGAAGCATGGAACCGAGCGGTCATCTTAGGAAGTACCCTTAAAAGGGAAGAGTTGCTGAGCACGGATATTCAAACGCTCATGACTCGGCTATTTTGGGAAGAAACGATTCGCGTCTTTGATCCCGTGTTTCCGCAGTTTCATTGCAGTTGTACGCGCGAAAAAGTGGGCGATATGTTGAAGATGTTAGGCGAAGAAGAAGTCTCAAGCGCGCTCAACGAACTAAATAAACTCGAAATCAACTGTGATTTTTGTGGTCAACATTACAGCTTCGATCAGATCGATTGCGCACAGTTATTCAAGGCATCGACCTTAAGTGAAGGTGTTGTTTCACCGAGTCAACATCAGCATTAGCCACAACCTCCCTCAAAGCACAGCCACAGCGACAGTCTGGCCTTACTCCAACTTATATTGGAGCCTGCCTTGACTCAGCGCTGTGGTGATCGCCCCCCCCTGAAATCTCATCGCACGATATTCAATAGTCAACATTGTAAGCGTAGGTAAAATATTTAACGCGAACGATGATCACTCCCTACAATCACTTTCACATTTATTTTGAATTTGCCAATTTCTGTGACATCCAAATTGAGGTCGAGTGCGTTAGCACCCTACAGGTAAATTCACATCGCTCTTTCAATCGATACAGAACTCGAAAGACCTATCATGACTAAATTCAAACCAGCGAAAACACTATTACAATTGACCACAGTGGGATTGGCTGCCTCACTCTTAATTCATACAGCACAAGCGCAATCTGTGTCTCCAGCAAATCCTCCTATCGAAGCTGAAAACAATGACCAATACGAGCCACCGGGTAGGATTGCTCGTATCGGCTATGCATTCGGCACCATTAACTTTGCTGACGCAGGAAGTAATGAATGGGTTCCACTTTTGCCAAATCGACCGATTTCTAGCGGTGACAGTGTTTTTGTCGCTGATGCAGGTCGGGCGGAATTACAAGTGGGTGCCAATGCTTTAAGAATGCATGAACGAACACGACTCAGCTTTATCAGCCTCACCGACGACAACACACAAATCCAACTATCACAAGGAACAATTGTCGTGCGAGTCCGTGCACTGCAGGACCGTGAAAATTTTGAAATTAGTACACCAAACATGCGCTTATCGATCCAAGAACCAGGTGAATATCGGATCAATGTGAATGACGACCAAACAACTTCGGTCATCGTACGTCGCGGGGTCGCGGTTGCGCAAGGGGATCGCGACATCATCACCTTACGTGAGAACGAACAAACTCGCTTTTCGGGCACCAACCTCAACCACACCCAAATCACTCGTGTTCCACCGTTCGATACTTTCGATCAATGGGCATCAGACCGCGATCGAGCGGAAGACAATTCAATTTCAGCGCGCTACGTTCCCCGTGATATGGTTGGTTACCAGCAGTTGGACGAATATGGCAATTGGGAAACGCATCTTGAATACGGTGCTGTTTGGTATCCGCGTGGACTGTCCGTTGGATGGGCACCTTATCGAGATGGTAAGTGGGTATGGGTTTCGCCTTGGGGATGGACTTGGGTCGATCGTTCCCCGTGGGGATTTGCCCCCTACCACTACGGTCGCTGGGCCTATGTTGGGCATCGGTGGGGTTGGATACCTGGACGCTATGAACGGCACCATCGTGCCATTTACGCCCCAGCCCTAGTCGCGTTTGTCGGGGTTGGAAGTGGCGGCCTAAGTGCGGGCATTAGTTTAAGCAATCGACATACTTTTGGACCGAATGTATCGTGGTTCCCGCTCGGACCTGGGGAAGCCTATCGCCCTTATTACACCCGCAACTCCCGCTATGTTCAGAATATCAACCAAACTGTCATTATCAATCATACGACAGTTGTACAGCGCGATCGTCGTACGGATAAGTATAGGCAAGAAGATGAACGCGGGCATACAAATTATCGCAATCAATATGTTCACAATGCAATTACATCGGTCCCGACACAAAGCTTTGTGCGTGGCGAACACGTGTTTCCGGTGTCAACCAGCATTCGTGCGAATGAGGTCAAGAATCTTCGCGTCAACGACGAAGTGAGCAAACTCACTCCCGATAGAAATAATCGATTTGGTGATGCGCGTCCAAGAAATTGGCAAGAAAATGACCAATTCCGAGCTCGCCCCGTAGTTTCGGGCGCAAACATCAGCGATCACAACCGCCCCGAAATCAATCGGAATGATGGCGGTCGTCGTTCGGACGCCGTGAGCAATCGTGTTGGAAACAATCATCCTGCTGGATTCAATACGCCACTCACTCCAATTCAAGATCAACCTAGGCCTACGAACAATGCGATAAACAGTGGCAATGGCGCAATCACGACACCACCAAATCGTAGTAGCAGCGAGCGAAACACGAATCGCTTTGAACGAGCCATTTCGTCGGATCCCCGAAGCACGAATTCGGTGACGAACAACGCGGACTCAACCAGCACCATTAGCGCACCGAATAACGCACAAATTAACACGGGAATTCGCACCACCGATGAAATGCAGCAGGAACGTAACGCGAATCGTATTCGTACTGAACGCTTTGACCCAACTAGCCCGAATTCACCTGAACGCTGGAATGAGACCAACCGGGGTAATTGGAATTCAAACAGAATGGATACAAATCGTGAACTTAGGGGCAATAATGTTCCCACTTCGAGCAGTTCTGGATCAAATAACACCATAATTGCGGCACCCATCGCTCGCCCCGTGGAGAACAGCAACGAGCGTCCAATTGAGCGGAATATGGATAGGTTTGAGCGTAGGAATGAACGAACTGTTGATCGCCCAGCCACAATAATCCGCGAAGTACCGCAGTCAAACTCACGTGAGACCGCTATGCCTCGCCCCATCGAACAGAAAATAGCAACGCCTGAGCCACGTCGAGAGTCTGCCCCCATCAAGGCAGAACGCCATGAGCGCGAAAAATCGTCTGACGAACGCAAAGAATCAAAGCGTGAAGTTCGAGAGCGCTAAGCAAGTCATTCGCAACTTAAAAAAAGAAAAGACTTCGCTCGGCACGAAGTCTTTTCTAACTTTTGGCGTCCGCATTGAGCTGGCCGAATAAGATATACCTCTCTGGCACCAAGATTTACTTTGGATTATTCGTCGAAGATATCTGCAATGCATCTCGAAAAGCAGCCGCACCTCGTGCTAATCCTAATGGATATTCATCAATCCAACTCGCAACGATTAACATAAAATCATCGCATCCAACTGCGCGGTGATAATCGGATAGGCCATTCGGATGTTTACCTCCCTGCAAAATGGGCAACATCGGTTTTTTTATTGTTTCGCGCGAATCACGACAAGCCGATAAAAATTCTTCGCCTTGATAGTTTGCTTCGCCAAAGTTACCTGGAGTGACAAACATATCAGCACCGAGCGCTCGCAAACATTTAAAAATCACACGATCACTTACTCGCCAATCAGGATGCCGATTAAATATTTCAAGAAATGTATTGTGTGCCAAGATGAACATCTTTTTTTGTTCAGCTAAATATTGTAAGAAACCGAGTCCCTGTATCCAGGGAGCAATCAATACACCGTCCACCCCCTGCTCACAACAAAAATCCCAGCGCTCTTGCAATTCCCAAGGCTCACACAGTAAATTCGCAATGTAGAGTTTCTTCTCGTTGCTTGCAGCACGTGCACGGTCGCGAGCAGCCAACATTGCAAGCACATGGACTTTAAATTTTTCAAAATTTTCGAACAGCATGAGTTCATCATCTTTTACCAGATGAAAACCACCTACTAACGTATCCTGATTCAACGCGGCCATGGTTTCCGTGTCCAAGCCAAGCGCTGGTCGCATCGAACGACACAATAAAGGGCCATGCTGTACCCCACTCAATTGACGAATTCCTTCTATCCCAAAAGCGGGGCCTGGACCAAAGTCATCTCCGAGTTGTATGTCCTTGAACCGAAATCGCGTGAGGAATCCAAGGCGAGGCAATTCACCAACCAAAATATTCCAAAATTGAACTGGCTTATTCATTAATATTTTCTTTGGAATCGCCAATCGAATTGCATAAGTGTGCTGATCACGCGCCTCTTGTGGATACACTGCCGTGACCAATGAATAGGCGGATACAGGAGAACAGACCTCCTCTGGCAATTGCTCAATATCTCGAACACGGATCGTAAATGTACTTAATTCAATCCCGTCTAAATAGTGTTGAATCTTACTAGTCCCAACACTCTGTTCCATTGCCATCGCAACTGCCGCGTGTTGTGGCTGAATATTCGTTGTGACTTCGTATTCGGCAATGATGTAATCATCTAAAGGAAGCGCATCATCCCACAAGTAGAGCGCGATATTTTGTTGGTCTATTTTGCCTGCAGAACTCATTGCAAATAATCCTTTAAAATCTGTGCCCGTTGCCAATCGGTCTCAGTCGTTATTTTGATGTTTTCGCGCTCACCCATGACAGTAGCGATTTGGATACCTTGCTTGCTTGCGATTTCCAAAAACGACTGGCACTCCCAGTCTTGCGCATTCATTTGACCCATCATCTTTAAAAATAATCCGCGCTGATACGCATTTGGCCCTTGCAAGATACCGCTTATGTGACGAGACAAGATACGTGTAATCTTACCGTTTCTTATTTCTGCCACCGGCAAGTCAGGCGGCATATACGCTGCTGCGACACCATGCAAGCACGCTGCCTCATAAACAGAGCGAATTAATTGACGACTCATCATTGGCATCGCGACGTTCAAATTAATCAAAAATTGTCGCGTACTTGCCATCACCAACTCGCGCATCGAAAGTAAATGTGTATCACCACCTGCAACCACACGACAATCTGGATACTCGTTTCGCCATTGCTCCACAAAACGCAAAGGTGCAGCAATCACGACTTCTGAAGATATCGATAAGGCTTTTCGGCTAAGGTGTCGCAACAGAGTCTCGCCATCTATTTCAAGCAATGCTTTGGGACCTCGCCCAAGACGCTCGCCAATCCCACAGGCTGGGATAAGGATACTAAGATCCGCGATTAAGTTATGCGTCATTCATGACCTTCTGCCCCTGGCACCAGGTTGCAATATCTTCCAAAATAGCGTCTTGATTTCGAGCGAGAAGCTGCCGACAATACGCCGCAGCTCGCAAGTAATCGCCAGAACTTAAAGCACCACACAATTTTGCATATCCATAGCATAAGACGACGGGAATCGCGGCTTGCACACGTCCTGGATTCGAAATCATCGTATCAAAATAAGGGTCCGGCTTACGCCAATCTTTACCATACACATCTTGCAGATACTGTTCGGGCTCCGACGGAACAGACCAACTTGCATCTTTCCAACGAATTTGTTTGAATTCAAAACGTCTAACCCGCGCTAAGACATCCTGACCAATATGCTCCACGCCCGAAATAAAATGATGATCGCCATCAGGTCGCAAGAAAAAACAATCGATCACGATTTTCGATGCTTGATGCACCAGACTCATAGAACTCATATAAGGACGTTCATTATTCATCTTCCGCGATGGCAAAACACGAAAAACATGGCGTGCCATTAAGATTTGCATCAATCTATCGCGGTCAACATCGTAGTGTATTGCGATATCAAGATCCTTGTCACCCTCGATCAACGCGCCGTCGCGCACAATACCCAACAAGGTTCCTGCATATAAACACCACTCGATTTGCGCATCTTGTAAGCATCTCCTCACATCACCTAAGGCCTGCAATGCAAGATCTGGGTCGAGGATCTTTGTTTTCGGGATAAACAATTTAGGCGACACTAGTACCTGACTGCCATCCGATTTCAATTTAAAAAACTGAATTCTCAATGCGTTGCGGATTGAATGAAGGCTCTCAGCAAATCGACCTAAGTCTTTCAAAGCCAGACCCAAGTTCAACAACAAATGATCTGAATCCTTCAGCATGGGAATTAATTGCAAATAAATTCTTGCAGCCTCTTCCACATGATGATTCGCTCGCAACGCGTCGGCACGGTGTAATTGCATGGTTGGATTCGAAGGAAAAACTTCGCAAGCTTTTTCGAAAAAATCGAGACTTTGTTGTGCTTTACCTTGTTGCATCAAACCTAGGCCAAAGGCGAAATAGGCTGGCATTAGCTCGGGGTTATCGAGAATCGCCTGATGCAGTAAATGGTCTGCTTCTGGATATCGGCACTGCCGTTGACGCAAGACGGCGAAATTATAGCGAACGGTTGAGGCAGTCTTGTCGTGCTCTAGCGCCTGTAAGAATAATTGTTCTGCAATCACAAACAGATGATGATTTAAGTAGGTTACCCCCAATTGCTCTAATACTGCCGTGTCGTTTGAGGGCAGTAAATAATTTGCTAGAAACTCGAATATCGCCTGTGACTTATTTTGTCGTATCAAGGATTGCGCTAGCCATTTCCACAAAACCGTATCATGTCCATCGTGCTTCAAAAGCTGACTGACCGTTTCTTCCAAGCGAAGATAGTCCCCTCGCTGCCATAGCATCTGCAGCAGATCTCGATCATATTGTTGCGATACAGTGGACAATGTGGATTCTCAAAAACACCAAAAAAGAAACAAATAATCGACGATAAACTTACAAAAGATACTCTTAAGCAATTTTGAACGCTATTATAGTGTCTGCCTGTTCGATCAATCTCTTAGCGTTGTCTTTTAATTACAGTTTTCGTTGAAGCGAACTCAATACTGATACGCTAGCTCCCCAAAATGCCTCATTTTCTACAGGGAAAATATGGAAACCAACAGTCTGAGCTGCCCAGAATTTCTTGCGATGGAACGGACCATCATCGATGACTTCGTCGCATGCACAAGAGAAAGTTGTGCGGAAACGGAAATTTGCGTCAAGGCTTTAGACCAAGGTGGCAGCAATGATCATGTGCATCGATTATTTAGAGCCCTCCACTCCCTGAAGGGCAATTGCCAGATGGTTGGACTAACGCCCTTCACAGAACCTCTACATAAAGTCGAAGACATCGTCGCAAAAATTCGTTCAAACCAAATTCCCTATGCTCCCGCCGTCGGTGAATTTCTCTTGTTGGCTTGCGACGAAATTGAAGACTTGTTAGCGGAACTCATCAACACACGTCAAACAAATAACGCGCGCCGCCTCTTGCTGTGTGAAGTCAGCTCCGGTCTTTTGAGTCGGTTAAATCCTTTCAATGTTGTTCCCGAGTTTCAGCAAGCTATTCTCCAGCTCGATAAAAAAGATCGGAATATCGCGCCGGAAAGCAAATCAAGAAAAATCCTGCTTGAAGTTCCTCCTGATTTAGAGCTCATGCGCAATTTATCGGAACATATCGACAACTTAAGCATTTACAGGAAAAATCGCAGTGATCAAGTCGTCCAAATGACGGAACAATTGAATCAAGCATTGGGATTACCTGTCGATCCCGTTCAACTACAGGCAGCGTCATTAATGCATGATGTAGGGATGAGTTTTATTCCACATAATATTTTTAATAAAGAAGGCTCACTCTCCAAAGAGGAGCTCAGAAAAATACAAGAACACGTCGTCATTGGTAGCCAGTTTTTACTCCGCTTTGGCGGATGGGAGCAAGCTGCCAGAATGGTTCTCGATCATCATGAACGCTTTGACGGATCTGGCTATCCGAATGGTGCCAAAGCGCATCAAATCCATCCGGGAGGTCGCATGCTTGCAATCGTCGACACATTTTGCTCAATCACAACTGAACGTTCAGATCGCACGTTCAAGAAAAGTTTGCTCAGTGCGATTTCGGAAATTAATGCGAACAGCGACACCCAGTTCGATCCGGACATGGTTCAAGTATTTAATGATGTCGTCCGAAAAATCATGTTGCGCCCAACGACTTAGGGCTACCATTTGGTTGATCGCGACATGAATTGATTGCCCAACAAAAAAAGCACAGGATGTGATCCTGTGCTTTTTTTACGCTTTGCTTATTAATACTTCGCGGCCTGCCCATTCGCAGGCGTGGCTTTTTTAATGAACTCGCGGATATGCTCATTCGACGTGGCCAAATCCTCCGAGCGCAAGTACATCATATGACCACTACGATACCCTTTGAACTCCATACGGTCTTTCATCTTGCCACTTGGATCGACTTGCCACATCGTATATTTGGCGTCAAAGTAATTGGTCGCACCATCATAGTAACCTGATTGAACCATCAAACGCATATACGGATTTTCCGCCATCGCCAATCGCAGATTTTCGCCAGTACGGTCATTACTATTATCCCAAGGGTGAACTGGTCCAAACATATTGTATTTCACATCGGTTTTATACTTCAAAACGTCGCGAAGATAGTAATTGATCGCTGGTGTGAACGAATGCAACCAAGAGGTCAACTCAGCATTGTAGTCAGGTCCAGTCCCTGCATCCATACGATCTATGCCGAGATAACGGGAATCCAGTCGCCCTACGGTTTGTCCGCGAGTCCGCAACAGCTCTTTCCAAAAGAATGATGGTGGCATCGCTAAATTATGCTGCAACACGGCGGTCTCAGATACACCTGCATAACGCGCAACTTTCGCCGCAATTTGCTGACGTTGTTGTGCATCGATGAAACCACCTTTTGCCAATGCAGGAATGAATTCGTTCAAGGTGAAATTTTCGACTTCTGGCAATAGCTCATTCAAATCACGTTTCTGCAAATCCGCCGGCAACACTTTGTGATGCCATGCAGTCGCAGCATAGTAAGGCAAGCTGAGCGCATCATTCACTGGACCTTCGCGTTTGATACCTAAACCAGTCGGAGACACCAATATCACGCCATTAAGATACATCCAATGGTTATTTTGCAACTCTTTCGCCAAACCTGAAACACGTGCAGTTCCATAGCTTTCGCCAATCAAATATTTTGGTGAATTCCACCGGCTGCTACGCGACACAAAGGTATTGAGCCACTCCGCCAAATAAGCGATATCTGCGTTAACACCAAAAAATTGCGTACGATCCGCTTTCGGATCCAGGACCCGAGAAAAACCGGTATTGACGGGATCGATATACACAATATCAGCGACATCCAGCACAGAATGGGGATTATCGCGAATGCCATAAGGCTGCACCGGATAACCTTCATCATCGATGTTCAACATTTTTGGTCCAGTATAAGCGACGTGCATCCATACCGAGGCAGAACCTGGCCCGCCATTAAACGAAATGAGCAATGGACGCTTGTCTTTGTTCGATACATCACTACGTTGATAATAGGTATAGAACAAGGAAGCAATGACCTTTCCGTCTTTGTCCCAAACTGGCTGCGTCCCCGCTGTCACTTTGTAAGGAACCGCTTTTCCTTTGATCATCACCTGACCATTTGAGTGAACCGCCGATTCCGCCGACAGGATACGCTCATTTGCGGAAGCGACCGATTTACTCTTTTCGACTGGCGTCGGTGGTGGATTGGATGCCGAATTATTCGAATCTTGTGCATAGGCATTGGCCACGCAGAGCGCCATGCTTGCAAGTATCAGTTTTGAAAATTTCATAGTATCGGAATGTGTCTATTGTCGTTATTCTTAAAAACGAAATGGCAATCGCTGTATTTAAAAAGCCAATTTAGCCTATTATTTAGCCTATTAAATACTGACCATTGCCGCCCAGAGTTTCTGCTCTGCTTTGAGCAGCGAATGCGCTAAAAAGTTCAACACTATGCCGCTGAATATCGGCCAACAAAGGGGGATTTTACGAGGCATCAATGATCTTGCGTATAATCCGTATCATTAGCTAGAAGATTTTCACATTGAAGCACTTGCTCAAAAGACAAAGGATAAGATGATGAGTGAAAACAACGATATTGAAATTAGTGGAAGCTTTACAGTGCAAGACGGCAATGGCCGCGAACAGATCGTCAAATCCATTCGCATTTATGACGAAACCTACGGGGTGATTGATGTCTTTGTTGACTTCACCGTGGCATTGGAGAAAGGCAGTTTTCGAGACCACAAACTCATTAGCGGAATTCTTAATCGGCTACGTAGTTTAGGCTACGTCGGGCCTGATTTTGGTGCAACCGATCCGACGATCCAAGAACGCAAAATGATAGTTCTCGAAGCGACAGAAGAATTTTGCCAATTCGCAAAAACCAAGGGCTGGAAGAATTTAGCAGAAGAGTACGAATAATATCCAATGACATTCACGCCCGAACGAATGATGTAAATGACCGTCGGGCTACCCACAAAAATACATCACTTCTCAAGATTCCATGCTGTGTGGAGTATTGATAGAACTTAAGGAACGGTGTTATTTGCTGGTTCAAGCGACAACACCGCCTTACTTAGAATTTTTCTTTCAGCGCTAAACTTTCCCATTAGGATTGCCATTTCATTCTCCGACTGAAAATTATGTTCCGCATTTATCTCCGTGCTTTCGCAAGAATTCACACTACCCGTTGATGGCATAGCAGCGCGGATGAATGACGCACGTTGAGCATCTCTCGCCAGCCACAATCGCGAAGATCAATCAAACATGTAAAGTTTACTTGACATTTTATTTGAAAAGCCTGATGATTCCCGTATGTCTTCAAGCAAGCATGACGTAAGCTTGGAACGTGTCCAGACGACTATTAATGTTGATGCAGACCAAACAGAATCACCGTGTTTGGAATGGAAGACATGAAACAATAGAGATAACTTTGTCAGAAACGAATGAAATGCCCGATCTATTTCTTCCTTGGATAACGGAGTAATGATGAGAAGAACAGCTCATTCTTTTCGCGACACAAATTAAAAACAGAAAGAAACTATGTTCAAACAAGACTATTCCAAAAAAGACCGCGCAGACGCGAAGATCTATTTGAATGAACTCGGCGTCAGTATGGTTTTGTATATCGTCACACTTTTCGTTTCGATCTATTTCGGAAAGAAAACGGAGCCTGGGCTCATTCAAAACCTGATTGTGATGACACCAACTATCCCTGCATTCGGAGCGCTTTGGGCAATTATTCGCAGCTTCAAACGAATGGATGAGTATATGCGCATATCCCTGCTTGAGGTCATGGCGATTGCTGGCGGTTGTACGGCATTTTTTAATTTTAGTTACGGCTTCCTCGAAGGGATAGGCTTCCCACGGTTGAGTGGATTCGCCAACTACGGCATATTTATGGGCGTTTGGCTTCTCGTGCAATGCGGAAGAAAACTCATGATGGAGCGTGAATGATGCGAAACATCGTCAAAGAACTAAGAACAGAAAAAGAATGGAGTCAGGCAAATTTAGCCGACCATTTGGCTGTTTCGCGTCAAACAGTGAATGCGATTGAGACAGGTCGATATGATCCTAGTCTACCTCTCGCTTTTACAATCAGTAAGATATTTGGAAAGCCGATCGAGAAGATTTTTTTCGAAGATGAATAAATATTGCTTAACCGCGACATACCAAGACACAGAATCAAACACCCCACAATTCGAACGAAATGAACGGCAATTTCGTTCGACAGTCTAAGTAAAATTCTGCCATCAGAGCTGGTTGCGAATTAAATGGATCGTGAAGCAACATCGCTCATTTTAGCCAATGAAATTAGGCTAAGTGAGCGAATTTGGTATCTTCATTTTTGATAATCAAAATTCCCTCACACAAGATACATTGCGCTTAAAAAATAGAATGACGCAAAGCATGGCTCATGCCATTCAATCTAAAGCCACATTGTGGTTAAAGTGCTGCTGACAATTTCCTTTCAGAACAATTTAGCATAAGCTAAGTCCTCGACGCATTCAACAAGGAATTAGTTGTCTATGAATAATCGATTGCAACGTTTGGAAGCTGTACAGGACATGGTGTTGGAAATAGGAAAAATTTCATCCAACACCAACGACATCCGTGAATTTTTACAAGCCATTCATATGGCATTAAGTAAAATCATGTATGCAAAAAATTTCTATATCGCGCTCTATGACGCAGACGATGAATCGATTCAATTCGCATATTTTCTGGATGAAGTCGATCCACCACCTAACCCGACTCAAAAATTTAAACTTGAGGCACCAGGCTCATCCTTCACGAAATGGGTAATTCAAAATCAAAAACCGCTGGTCGCCGATGCCATTGAAATGTCCAGAATTACTGAGGATGAAAAGAATACCGTCTCGGGAGCGCCATCAGAGCATTGGATGGGATACCCACTAATCGATCACCAAAAACGAACACTTGGTGCAATGGTCATACAGAGTTATGACAAGCAAGCGATGTATAGCAACGAAGATCAAGCTCTCTTCGAGATGATCGCGCATCACGTATCCAATGCACTAGAAGCCTTCCAGAGCGTCGACCGACTCGAGCGCGCAGTGCAGGAGAGAACTGCCCTACTCGCGCATGAAATAGCAGAACGACGACGTTCAGAAAAAATTCAAAGTGCATTGTATGCAATCGCAGAATTATCTTTTTCCGGTGAAGAAGGCGACCTGCTTTATCGAAAACTCCATTGGATTGTTGAGAACCTGATTGTTGCAAAAAATTTTTTAGTTGCGCTGTACCACCCTGAATCAGAAGAGATCAGCATCCAGTACTTCATTGATGAAAAAGATCCAATCCCTAGTCATGAAAGATTTCCGCTGGGGGTTGGCATGACTTCTTACGTCGTGAGAACGGGACGCGCTCAATTAATCGACAAAGATAGACTAAAACAGTTAATTCAAGACGGAGAGATAAAGCAAGTATTGGGAGATCAAGATATTGAAAGTTGGCTCGGCGTGCCCATCCTCATCAAAGACAAGATATATGGCGTAATTATCGTCCAAAGTTATGACTTACATCATACCTACGGTGCCGGCGATCTTGAATTACTCGCTTTTGTCGCCAACCATATTGCAGTCGCGATTTCCCGAATGAATGCAGACCGCGAATTACGTCAAACCAAAGTCAATCTTGAACATCAAAACAATGCTATTAACGATGCGTTACTCGCACTAAAAGAAGCTCAATCTGAACTAGTTCGACAAGAAAAACTCGCTTCACTAGGTAGTTTGGTCGCTGGGGTCGCACACGAAATTAACACACCACTCGGAATTTGCGTCACTGCGACTAGCCATCTTGTCGAAGAAGTGCGATTAACAAGGAAAGATATGGCGGATGGTAAATTTGAAGTCAGCCAACTCGAACCCTTCTTAGATATCGTCGATCAAAGCTTGCGCATACTTAGTACCAATACAAAACGTGCCGCATCGCTAGTGCGAAGCTTCAAACAAGTGGCTGTCGATCAAACTTCAAACGATCGCCGTCAATTTCAATTACTGCCTTATTTAAATGAAACCCTTGTTTCACTACAACCAAAATTAAAAGGTAGAAATATCACGATTGATATTCTTTGCCCAACAGATCTGGTGCTAGACAGTTATCCCGGAGCCATATCGCAAATATTAACGAATTTCATCATGAATTCCCTGCACCATGGATTCGAGAATCGTCCAAACGGACATATCACGATCAAGTTCGAATTGAGTGATGGTGAACTCATATTTGACTATCTCGATGACGGCAACGGGATGAACCAAGAGTCACTCGGCAAACTATTTGATCCCTTCTATACAACCAAACGCGGACAAGGTGGCAGTGGTCTAGGCACGCACATTGTTTACAATCTCGTTACCAGCTTACTTGGCGGCACGATCAAAGCGCAATCCTCACTGGGAAATGGCCTCGCCTATTCGATTCGTTTCCCCCTGCTTTCGAAACAAGTCAACGCTCCTCAAAAGGCTAATCAGGATACCTTAAGTTGATTTCAACAGCCTTGTCGACATGCTGAATCATCAATTCGACGAATTCAGGATCGAGATGGCTGCCGCTGACATTTTTCAGATGTGCAATCACTTGCTCAACGGGCCAAGCGGATTTATACACACGCGCATGCATAAGCGCATCAAATACGTCAGCTACGGCGACAATACGTGCGTAGACATGTATGTTCTTTCCAACGAGTCCTTGCGGATAGCCAGATCCGTCAAATTTTTCATGATGTTGGTGAGCAATAATGGAGGCCGCGCGCAATATAGGGCGTTGCGACCCATCTAAGATAGACATACCCACTTCTGGATGCATCTTCATGATATCCCACTCACCTTGGTCTAATTTTCCAGGCTTCAGCAACACTGCATCAGGGGTCGCAATTTTTCCGATATCATGCATCGGCGCAGCTTGTTTTAAGATTGCCGCCTCTTCTGGATCCATACCTGACGCAATTGCGATGAGATGACAGACTTCTGCCATCCTCCGTACATGATTGCCCGCTTCCGGCGAACGTGATTCAACGACATCACCTAGACGCATAATCAGTTCACCTTGGGTGTCACTGATCTCCTGATTTAGCAAGATATTGTCGAACGCAATTGCGACACCCGATGAAAATACTTCCAATAATTTTGCATCAATTTCACTCACGCTCTCCACACCCTTCAATACCAACAACGATGCTTTGCCACTCTCGTTGGGGAAATAGCCAACATAGGTGTCGCCAAAAAGATGGGATATGCGATTCACCGCAACTTGATTTAGATGCTCTAAAAGTTCTGGGCTGAATAGTTGTTCATTCTCTTCAAAATCGCCAATCTTTGCTAACACTTCGTAACTATTTTCGCCAGATACGCCACTTGCACCACGTAGCCGTAGCAGCATGCTCTTTTCAAGTCGCAATAAGGCCACAACTTGTTGTAGCAAACCATTCGCAAAATCATGCATGTTCCTTTGCTGATGTATATGCGCAGAAGCCTCAATCACCCGCTCTAAGCCTTCTCGATAAGTTACTTGAAAGCGACGGGCTTCTTCAACAGTATAAATGTCGCGATAAGCACGCAGTGCTGCAAACGTCGTGGTGAATAATTTCGTTCTATCTAATTCTGTTTTTTCTTTATAGTCATTGATATCATAATCAACAATTACACTTTCTTCGGGTGCTTGACCAGGCTGACCTGTTCTTAGCACGATGCGCGTAAACTGATTTTTCAAATCCTGTCGCATCCATCGTGCAACTTCCAAGCCACTGTTTTCGGCTTCCATCACAACGTCCAAAAAAACGAGCGCGATATCGGGTTCGCGGCTCAAAATCTCCTTCGCCTCCGGACCACTGTAGGCATCAAGAAATTGCAAACGACGGCCATCCAGCTCAAAACGATGGAGCGTCAATTTGGTGACATCATGGATATCTGGCTCATCATCCACCAACAAGATTTTCCATGGGTTGGACTTGGAGGATACCAGCGGAATATTCGACATAGACGGCACTTCCCTTTTTATCAAATGAAGCGACAAAATGACTGAAAACGGCGTTTCAAAAACTTGGGATTGATTCGACCATCATTCACTCCTTTATATTACACCGAAGCAATTACTAAGCGTCAAAATTATTGTTTCTCGTACTGACTAAAGCGAAATCGAATGAATAAAAAAGCAATCGTTCTAATCGATCCAGATCACCATCGTGCGACAACCGCAGCAACGAAGTTAAAAATTAGAGCCACCAAATCAACACAGAGATTTCACATCATGGTATAAAGAGATTTATTGCAATGCACCATTCACATTATGAAAAACGATCTCCCGATTTCTGCCGAAAAAACGTCGATTCAGGTCATCGAACGTATGGTTTCTTTGTTAGATGCGCTCTCTCGCTATCATGATCCTGTCAGTCTAAAAGAGCTCGCCAGTGTTACAGGCCTTCACCCGTCAACAGCCCACCGTATTTTGAACGATCTCTGCATTACGAGATTTGTCGACCGCGCGGATACGGGGACTTATCGATTGGGAATGCGCCTATTAGAACTCGGCAATATCGTCAAGAGTCGACTTGATGTGCGCGAAGCAGCACTCGAGTTTATGCGTAATCTGCACCGCATCACCAACCAAACAATTAACCTATCCGTGCGCCAAGGAGATGAAATCGTCTATATCGATAGAGCATTTTCTGAACGTTCTGGAATGCAGGTTGTTCGCGCAATTGGCGGACGAGCGCCCTTGCACTTAACCTCAACTGGCAAATTATTTTTGTCGATAGACGAGCCCAAAGCGCTGCGTGCTTACATTACACGGACGGGTTTAGCTGGCCACAATAAGAATTCAATCACCGACGTAACGAAGTTTGAACGTGAGCTAGCATCAGTGCGTATGAACGGCTACGCTCGCGACAACGAGGAATTAGAACTGGGTGTGCGTTGCATGGCTGCTGGAATTCATGATGACACTGGAAAAATGATCGCTGGACTATCAATTTCAGCACCAGCGGATCGCCTACAAGAGGCTTGGCTTGGCGATTTAATTAGCACCGCCGAACAGATCTCAGCGGCGCTCGGTTATGTCGCAAAATCAAAATAATGATCTGACTAAGTGATTTCCTTCTACATCAAGGATTCAATTTTGCGCCGATTCTGTCAATTCTCGGCATGTAGTAATTGTCGTAATCCAATGAAAACATCAAGCGGCTAACGCGACCTGTGATCAACTCTCGCTTCACGAAGCCATAAAAACGTGAATCATTGCTGTTATCTCGGTTATCACCCAACATCATATAATGTCCGAGTGGCACCGTAACAGGATCGAAAGAACGCAATGCTGAACGTTCTGGCATCACGATAATATTGTGTTGAAAACTTCCAAACGACTCGGTAAACATCAATTGCTGATTCGGGTATTCACGTTTTGGCGTGAGAAAATTTGGATCGGGTTCTTGTATTTGCGCATAGTCGGCTGGCTGACCATTAATGATCAATTTTTGATCTCGCATTTCGACCACATCGCCAGGCAAACCAATAACGCGTTTAATCAAACGTACGCCGTCCGCTGGTGAACTAAATGTCACAATATCGCCCCGTTGTGGCTCCCCAACATGCTTCAAAATGACATCGGTAAATGGCACTTTGATATCGTATGCAATCCGGTTCGCAATCACGCGATCGCCCTCCAATAAATGTGGATACATCGAACTGGAAGGGACGACATACCAATCAGCAAGCGCGCTACGCATCAATATCATGCCAGCAACAAATAACAAGAAAGTCTTATTATCAGCAATTAATTTACGGGGATTTAAGTCCATCTCGGATTCCTATTGTTCAAACAAGAACGTTTGACATACAAAAGCCCCGAAAGTTCGGGGCTCCTATTTACATCGATACTGCGGCCAAACTAAAAGAATACAAATTACTTCGCACTCATCAATGCAACAGTGGTATCCAACATACGGTTGGAGAAGCCCCACTCATTGTCGTACCAGCTAGATACTTTGACCAAACGACCATTTACTTTGGTCAATGTTTCGTCATATGTAGAAGATGCTGGGTTGTGGTTGAAGTCAACAGAAACCAATGGTGCTTTGTTGTAATCCAAAATACCTTTCAAGGCGCCTTCGGATGCTTCTTTCAGTACTTTATTGATTTCTTCAACAGTAGTGTCGCGCTTAGCGATGAACGTCAAATCAACTACGGACACGTTGATCGTTGGTACACGCATTGCGTAGCCGTCCAATTTACCGTTCAACTCTGGCAATACCAAACCTACCGCTGCAGCCGCACCAGTTTTGGTTGGGATCATGCTCATGGTTGCAGAGCGCGCACGACGCAAATCTTCATGCATCACGTCTGTCAACACTTGGTCATTGGTGTAAGCGTGGATCGTTGTCATCAAACCGCTTTCGATACCGATCGCGTCGTTCAATGGTTTCGCTAATGGTGCTAAGCAGTTAGTGGTGCAAGATGCGTTAGAAATAACGGTATCAGTTGCTTTCAATACGCCGTGGTTCACGCCATAAACTACGGTTGCGTCCACATCTTTGCCGCCTGGTGCGGAGATGATGACTTTCTTTGCGCCGCCAGCCAAATGCGCAGATGCTTTTTCTTTGGTAGTGAAGAAGCCTGTGCATTCCAACACGACGTCTACATTCAATTCACCCCAAGGGATATTCGCTGGATTACGTTCTGCGAATACTTTGATCTTGTCGCCATTAACGATCATCGTGTCGCCTTCAACACTCACCGTGCCAGGGAACTTACCGTGTGCTGTATCGTAACGTGTCAAATGCGCGTTCGATTCTGCGTTACCCAAATCGTTAATCGCAACGATTTGAATTTCATTTTTAAACTTACCACCTTCGTAATGTGCACGTAGGATGTTACGACCGATACGGCCATAGCCGTTAATTGCGACGCGAATCGTCATGGTTCAATCTCCAAAAAGACAAACAGCAACAAAAAATAAAACACAAAAAAACTTAAAATCCTTTGAACGAGGTTTATAGAAACCTCTTAGTCGGGATGCAGCGCTAGGCCGAGTCTCCAACCCTCCTGAGCAATAAATCGATATTGCGAGGAACGTGGTTACAGCGCCTACGACGCGATGCGCCCGAATATGAGGTTTATAAAAACCGCTATTGCATAGCACGCGGAAACGGCAGCGCATCCGCCGATGCCATCATCACGCTCAAATCATTCCAACCGTAACCTACTTCGGTCAGATCCAATCCATCCCAACTAAAATCTTGCTCGATGAGGATCTCTCCACCGAGCTCTTCGTAAAAATTGCGTGCTTGTGCATTGCCGTCAATCACCCAAATCACGCAACTGGTGCAGCCCATCGCTTGTAGAGAACGGGCTGCCTTGTGCAACATACGTTTACCGATCCCACAACGTTGCCATTGCGGACGAATATAAATCGCATTGATTTCACCATCTTTGCCCAGCTTAGGCTCGGGCAACTTCATTGCCGAGACAAACCCAACAATTTCATCTTCACTGACGGCAACATACACGCACAGGCTGTCTTCTTTTGCTGGCAATGCCTGCAAAATTGTACGCCAGTGCAGTACATTTTCGTTCATGTCCATCTCATCGAGATAGCTATCAGGAATCATGCCACGATAAGTCGTGCGCCAACCCTCGATACGGATCGCGGCAATCGCTTCCGCATCTGCGACTGTGGCACGACGTAATTGGATTTCCTTGATTTTATTCATATGGATTTAGGCTTACTTGCGCAGCGTCAAATTAAGCAAATTTAAGCCAAAACAGCTTTAACTTTAGCCACCACGTTTTCTACCGTGAAGCCAAAGTGTTTAAACAGGACAGGAGCAGGCGCAGATTCACCGAAAGTATCAATACCCACTACCGCACCTTCTAAGCCAACATACTTATGCCAGAAAGCAGTCACGCCTGCTTCGATCGCCACACGTGGCAAGCCTTTACCCAACACACTCAATTGATAAGCTTTATCTTGACGATCAAACACGTCAGTCGAAGGCATAGACACCACACGCGCTGGAATACCTTGTGCAGCTAATTCAGCAGCTGACTTCACCGCGAGTTCAATTTCAGAGCCTGTTGCGATCAACACGACTTTCGCATCTGCTGCGTCCTGCAAGATATAGCCGCCGCGAGCGATATCAGCAACTTGCTGCGCGCTACGTTCTTGGAAAGGCAAATTTTGACGGGAGAAAATCAAAGTCGATGGACCATCTGTACGCTTGATCGCTTCTGCCCAAGCGACTGTGGATTCTGTTGTATCGCATGGACGCCAGTTATCCAAATTTGGAATCAAACGCATACTGGAAATATGCTCAACCGATTGATGCGTAGGACCATCTTCACCGAGACCGATAGAGTCATGCGTGAAGACAAACAAACTACGAATCTTCATCAAAGCCGCCATACGAATGGCATTACGACTGTAATCAGAGAAGGTCAAGAAAGTGGCGCCGAACGGCAAGTAACCACCATGCAAAGCGATACCATTCATGATGGCGCTCATACCAAATTCGCGCACGCCGTAGTTGATGTGATTGCCTGCTTGGTTAGCGCGCACCGCGACACATTCTTTCCAGTTAGTTAAATTGGAACCAGTCAAATCAGCAGAGCCGCCCAAGAATTCTGGCAAGCTTGGGGCGAATGCTTGAATCGCGTTTTGGCTGGCTTTACGTGTTGCAATGGTTTCTTTTTTCTCTACCACAGTGGAAATCACTGCTTTGACTACTTCATCGAAATTCGCTGGCAAGCCATTGTTCATACGACGTTTCAATTCAGCAGCTTTGGCTGGATGCGCTGCGCTATAGGCAGCAAATGCGGCATTCCATTCTGCTTCTGCTTTTGCACCATCGGCTTTCGCGTCCCATGCGCTATACACATAGTCTGGCACTTCGAATGGTGGATAGTTCCAATCAATGTTTGCTCGTACAGCAGCGACTTCTTTATCACCGAGTGCAGCACCGTGTACGTTGTGTGTGCCTTCCATATTTGGAGAACCTTTACCGATCACGGTACGGCAACAGATCAAAGTTGGCTTATCCGATGCTTTGGCTGCGATGATTGCTTGATTGACAGCAGCGACGTTATGACCATCCACACCGCGAATCACATTCCAACCATAAGATTCAAAACGCGCTGGTGTATCGTCGGTGAACCAGCCTTCAACATGACCGTCGATAGAAATACCGTTATCGTCCCAGAATGCGGTTAATTTGTTCAGCTTCCATGTGCCTGCTAGGGAACAAGCTTCATGCGAAATACCTTCCATCAAACAGCCGTCGCCCATGAACACATACGTACGATGGTCAACAATATTCGCACCATCCACATTGAACTCTGCAGCGAGTAATTTCTCTGCTAATGCCATACCAACCGCATTGGTGATGCCTTGACCAAGTGGACCTGTGGTTGTTTCCACGCCTGGTGTGATGTGCACTTCTGGATGACCAGCCGTTTTGGAATGCAATTGGCGGAAATTGCTGATTTCAGACATCGGCAAATCGTAACCAGTCAGATGCAGTAAAGAATAATGCAACATCGAGCCATGGCCGTTAGACAAAACGAAACGATCGCGATTCACCCATGATGGATTGGTCGGATTGTGACGATAGTGCCCCGCCCACAATGCCACTGCAATTTCCGCCATGCCCATAGGCGCACCTGGATGACCAGAATTGGCTTTTTGAACAGCGTCCATAGACAATGCGCGAATGGCATTGGCCATCTTAGAGGTATTTTCAGGCTGGAATGTGGATGTCATAGCGGCAGAGGAGAAAAGTTTATAAAAATCGTGCGGGGGACAACGATGTCATTTTGAGGCTATGACTAGGCTTTAGTCACAAAACATTGCCCAAAATCATCGTTTTATTCATCAAAAGTCCGTTATTTTACCAGAGCAGCGCGCCTCAGAATACAATTGCGACTTTCACATCATTTTTAGACGAATTTATGGAAGGTTTACACCTTACTGCGGATTGTTACGCGTGCCAATGTGATCATGAGCTTTTGATTGACCAAACAAAACTAAGCGACTCAACCCGCGCAATGGCATCTGAAGCGGGTTTAACTATTGTAGGAGAGAAATTTTATCCTTTTAAACATGCCGATGGCGCGCCCGCTGGCGTCACTGGGGCATTGCTCTTAGCAGAGTCACACATTGCCATTCATACTTGGCCCGAACGCCGCACCGTCACGTTAGACATTTACGTTTGTAATTTTGAGAAAGACAATAGCGACAAAGCAAGGATCATTCTCCAACAACTCATTAATCATTTCCAACCCGAACAGATATCAAAAAACGAATTAATGCGCGGCTTGCCTATTCAATCATCCACTCCGGCGAGTCCAATTGCCATTGAACATCTCAGCGCTAATACTTCGATGCAAACGAAAATTAGTGCAACGCTCGTCCAGATTCAAAGCGAATTTCAATTGATAGAAATTGCAGAAACACCAGAATTTGGAAAAATTATGCGGATTGATGGCGCAATGATGACCTCTGAAGCCGATGAATTCTACTATCACGAAAGCCTGGTTCACCCAGCAGCTATAACACATGAGAAGCTCGAGACGGTACTAATTATTGGCGGTGGAGATGGAGGATCAACTGAAGAATTATTGAAGTATCCAAGTATTCGGTCGATCACGTTATGCGAAATTGACCCGATGGTTATTGCACTCGCCAAAGAGTATTTTCAACAGATACATCGGAACGCCTTTGATTCAGAAAAAGTTAGCGTTATTCATACGGATGGTTACGATTTTATCAAAACACAAGAAGCACAATTTGATCTCATTGTGCTAGATCTCACCGACCCCATCTCGCCAAACGGGAACAATATTGCCGAATCATGCTCAAGCAAAGCATTTTATGAAAGTTGCTATTCGCGCCTCAAGCCAGGCGGTTCGATAGTCCTGCATTTAGGCAGTCCCTTTTACCATCAGGAGCGTTACCAAGCGACACTTTCTTGCTTACATAAAGTGTTTGATCTCGTCCGTCCCTATTCAGTCTTCATACCAATTTATGGAGCGCAATGGGGAATGGCGATCGCGTGCAAAGCAAACATTCGCAATCAATGCTTCGACCCTAAAAATATTGACCGCCAGACTGTCGATACCCGTCTAACTGCACATAATCTTCGCGAACTGCAGTTTTACAATGGCGCCGTGCACGTTAACTTTTTCAATTCCTAATTCGATCCTGCAACACGATCCAGATTAAATACAACGGAACTTCAGCAACGGTAAAACAAAAATGCAAAGACCATCACAAGTCGGCAACCCAGCATTACAATAAGCCAGCAATGAACCAATCAAGCTAAAATTTTCAGTCGAATTAGGGTTGTTAATGAGTACTAAATTAAAACCACAGCGCCGTGTCTCGCACTCTCTTCCACTCGTTTTGGCGACCTCTGCGGCGGTCGTCGGTTTAACAAGTTGCAATCGAAATGAATCGAATGGAAGTCTGACCAGCGTTAGAGATGAATACAACAGTCTCGAAGACTGTCAACAAGATTGGGGCAGTTCTGACCCTTGTCAGCCACAGCCAGCCTCAGCCAATAGCAACACCATAGCGCATACCGGAAACACCTCAGGTGATCATGTCTATACAGGCCGTTATTGGGGGCCACAATATAGCGAAGGTCAGCGCGATATAGCACAGCGTAACTTTCTTGGAAGTCGCTATTTAGGCGGCACCTCGCAGTTGACCGATCGAGCGGTTAGTCGCAGTGTCACACGTAGCATTAGTCGCGGTGGTTTTGGATCCAGTTCGCGTGGCTTTTCTGGTGGAGGATAAGCAATGGAACGCGAATCGCTCAGCCCACGACTGGGCTGGCAAAAACAATTTGAAGAACTGGGCTTTAGCTATCACTCGATCGACGGACTATACTGGGACGAGCGCTACGCTTATCGATTTACCTCGCAACAAATCGACCTACTGGAACAGGCGACGATCGAACTTCATCAAATGAGTCTTGAAGCGGTCGATTTTGTTATTCGACATGGTCAATTTGAACAGTTTGCCATTCCTAAACAATTTTGGTCACAGGTGGAGGAAAGCTGGAGAGAGAAAGAGTTTTCCTTATTTGGGCGTTTTGATCTGAGTTGGGATGGGACTGGCGCGCCGAAAATGCTGGAATACAATGCGGATACCCCAACAGGCCTAGTAGAATCATCTGTGGCCCAGTGGTATTGGTTGCAGGATGTGCATCCCAATGCGGATCAATTTAATTCAATTCACGAAAAATTAATTGGCCAATGGGGTCGTTTTCGTCAAAAGGGTTTGGTCCATTTTGTTTGTGCAGACAGTGAAGAAGATATAGGTAACTTAAACTATCTCAGAGACACGGCGATTCAAGCCGGTTTAACGACCAAGCAATGCTCGATCAACGAACTTGGTTGGGACGACAGCAATGCGGAACTCGTCGACAATAACGACATCAAGATCGAAAACCTATTCAAACTTTATCCTTGGGAATGGCTTTGCCGTGAACAATTTGCACCGCATCTGCTAATTCGCCCAGCCAACATCATCGAACCAGCATGGAAAATGCTATTGTCGAACAAAGCAATTCTCCCCGTTCTTTGGGAAATGTTTACTGGTCATCCTAACCTCCTTCCAGCCTTCCACGAGGCGTGGCGAATAAACGGCAATTTTGTTAAGAAACCGCTACTTTCCCGTGAAGGCGAAAACATCTCAATTTATGCGGATGGTGAGGTGATTCGCAGTGCTGGCGAATACGGTAACGAGGGATACATTTATCAAGCCTTTGCGCCCCAACCGAAATTCGATGACGGCATCACCCCCGCCTATACGTCGATTGGTTCATGGGTCATTGGCGATACAGCAGCGGGCATTGGCATTAGAGAAGACGAAACCTTGATTACCAAGAACACTAGCCGTTTTATCCCACACTATTTTGTCGATTAATCCTTTTAACGCTTGACCGAAGACGAGGTCATTTTTATCAATCGCTATTCAATGAAAGCGCCTATGATTGCTCAATATTTCAATGACGGATTCATCGCATTTATTAGCCATTTTGGAACTGCCTTGGCATTCCTATTCATTTTTATCACCATTTATATCCGCATTACCCCCTACAAAGAAATAAGCCTTATTCGTCAGGGCAATACCGCCGCCGCGGCGAGCTTGTCAGGCGCAATGTTGGGCTACTGCGTCGCACTTGCTTCGTCCGTCGCGCACAGTGTCGACCTAGTCGATATGTTGATATGGGGCGGTATCGCTTTGCTCATTCAATTGCTCGCATTTTTTGCAGCGCGGCTGATTCTCCCCGGATTAATAAGTGACGTACCTGAAAATAAATTATCGTCTGGAATTTTTCTCGGTGCCCTGAGCCTTGGAATGGGTATACTGAACGCAGCCTGTCAAACTTATTGAAGACAACCAAACAACATCTAACATGCCTCGTTTCTATTACCCACACGCCATTCAAATCGGACATCATATTGATTTACCGAGCGCCACGGCTCATCATATTCTTGTGCTTCGTCTGAATCTAGGTGATCAGATTGAAATCTTCAATGGCGAAGGCGGCAGCTATATCGCGACACTTGACCACATCAATAAAAAGCAAGTGTGTATTACGGTGAAAGCTTATCATCCAGAAGAGGTTGAGTTGCCGTTTCAACTTGGATTAGCGCAAGCATTGCCCGAAGCTTCGAAGATGGACTGGATTATAGAAAAGGCTGTTGAGCTCGGGGTTAGTTACATTCAGCCGCTTGCAGCACAACGTAGCGTCGTCAAACTGAGTCAAGAGCGGGCAGAAAAGAAAATTCTACACTGGCGAGGAATTGTGCAAGCAGCGACCGAACAATCGGGTCGAACTCGGCTAACAAGCATAGCAGAACCCTGCGATGTAAAAAAATGGTTGGCGCAAACTGATTTACATAAACGTATTCTGCTGTCACCACGAGCACATCTTTCACTTGCTGATTGGTCGCGTCATCATCCTGCCCAAGCGATTACTTTAATGGTAGGCCCAGAAGGTGGCTTTTCGGACGCTGAGGAGGAGTTGGCGATCGAACAAGGTGCGATTGCTCTAAAAATGGGACCAAGAATTCTACGTACCGAAACGGCAGGACTTACTGCGATTAGCATCCTTAGCGCAAATTGGGGCGGCATATAGCGGTATCCTTGGTTGGTATTTTCGACCGCTAACGTCTTGGTTAACTAGCTTAAATTGTTACAACTTGGAACATTTTTCACACGATTTTATTCATTTGCTCTAGTTGTTCATCGCTATAATGGCGCTTTTGCACCATCAACTTTGAGCATAGCACAATGAGAAAACAACTTTTTAACCGCCTATTTATCAGTGCAGCATTAGGCCTCTGTTTAACCCTTGCGGGCTGCGGTGGTGACAATCAAACAAGTACGAATGCAGGCGTGTCGGTAGCCATGCCCCCAAGCGCCGCACCTGCAGAAAGCACAATAAATTTTCCTAAAACGCGCGACTCCTTCCTTATTAAACGCACGAGTACGAGCTATGCCGTTACTGACAAAGGTATTGCTGGAACTGTCACCAGTTTGCAAACGAGTCAAACAAGTATTAAGTTCACCGACTTTACAGTCAGTTTGCTGGCCGGCGACAAATCCAAGACGATCGCAGCAGCAGATTTAAATTCTTTAATTGAGCTATACATCGCTTTTTTTAATCGGGTTCCTGACGCGGAAGGTATGATCTATTGGATAAGTGAAATCAAGGCGGGTAAAACGATAGAACAACTCGCGGACAATTTTTATTCAGCGGCAATCACCCTAACCGAGGTAACAGGCTATTCAGATAGCATGTCAAATAGCGATTTTGTAAAGAAGATTTATAAAAATGTACTAGGGCGCGATGAAGTTGATCAAGAAGGCCTCAACTACTGGACCACCGAATTAAATCGAGGAAGCAAGACTCGCGGAAACTTAATTCGCACTATCGTTGGCGTCGCGCATGGCTTTAAAGGCGATAGCCAATATGGATGGGTTGCCGATTTACTCGACAATAAAGTCACGATCGGAACCTATTTTTCGATCCAACAAGGACTCAACTATAACACCCCAACGGAATCAATCACGAAAGGCGTGGCAATTGCAGCTGCAGTGACTCCGACCGATATCAGCTCTGCAAAAAATCTGATTGGCGTTAATGATAGCCAGTTTGACCTACGTAATGCCGCGCCCGCGCCACAAGTCAGTATTAATACATCCGTTGGTAATGTGATCGTCGAACTCAACCCAAGCAAGGCACCGATTACGGTTGCCAATTTCTTGCGCTATACCGATGTTGGCTTTTATAGCAATAAAATATTCCATCGCGTCATTAGTAACTTCATGATTCAAGGTGGTGGCTTCACCGTGGATATGATCCAAGCTTCGACCTATGCCCCCATCCAATTAGAAGTCAACAATGGTCTTAGCAATGTGCGCGGCACAATAGCAATGGCGAGAACCAGTGTATTAAATTCTGCTACGTCGCAGTTTTTTATTAACGTCGTTGACAATGTTTTTTTAGATACAAGCGGTGGCGGTTATGCTGTATTTGGCCAAGTAATCTCGGGGATGGACATTGTGGATAAAATTAAGGTGGTCTCAACCACGACAAAGAGTGGTTATGCAGATGTCCCGGTCACACCAATCATTATCACTTCAGTGACGCGTGTCAATTAATTACTCAAAGTAATAGGAGACTCGAAGGCGCTTCGGCGCCTTTGCTTTTTCATAATTTAAGCTATCAGCGATAGCGAACTAACCGCACTCTTGCTTGTTTCAATATATCAGAGTTACTTGAGGTTACTTTGATACACTGCGATTTCTAGTGAATCAGATTTCAATTCACACTTCGATTTTTTACTCCATTCAAAAGAAATCAACAATGACTACACTTAACTCGACGCTAAACTGGGTTGAAAATGACGCTCAGCAAAGTCTACTTTGGCGTTCTGAAAATCTGCAACGTGCACCAAAACAAGTGCAAGTTGCCGACGACACCATGAAAGCAGAAAATGCTTATCGACTAGCCTGTGAAGGCACAGCGTTACTTTGGCGAGGCGACTTTCAAAACGCAAAGAATCTTTTACAGGCAATCGCGCGTCGAATCGATCGTCGCCCATCAAAAACAAAAGTAAAGCCAGAACACGAGACTTTGCATCCGAGCCAAATTTTTCATTTACATCGACAAGCGCAAGCGCATCGCGCTCGTGTGCTTTCCATGCTTATCATTCCAATTCAGGCTGATTTTTTCATACCACTAAGAAGAGCACCAAATGTCGTTGAAGCTTGTATCGAGGCATATGGAAGTAGCGCGGAGGATTTCGCCATTTCATTGCGCGAATTACTAGGTGTAATCGGTGCGCATGAATGGCGTAAAAACGGTGTTCATATCCCTGCATTGAATGCAAAGATACACCCGCATTACGCTGTATTCTCCCCAGTGCGAGGTGAATATTTAGACTTAATTTCAAAGGCGCCACTCCCCTCTTTGGAACTGGCATTTGATATTGGGACTGGATCAGGAGTCATCGCTGCTTTACTTGCCCATCGCGGTGTAAAGAAAATCCTCGCCACCGACCAAGATCAACGCGCTCTCGCTTGCGCTGAAGAAAATCTAAGTAAACTAGGATTATTGGCGCAAGTTGAGCTATTGCAGCAAGACATGTTTCCTGAGGGACTAGCACCACTGATCGTTTGCAATCCCCCATGGATTCCTGCAAGGCCTAACGCACCGATCGAATACGCAATTTACGATCCTGAGAGTCGTATGCTCAAACGATTTCTACTGGAAGTTGGTAAGCATTTGGAAAGAAATGGCGAAGCATGGCTTGTGATGTCTGATCTAGCAGAACATTTAGGATTGCGAACAACCAGCGATCTATGGACTTGGATTGATGCTGGGGAACTTGAAGTCATCGGCAAACTAGACATACGTCCAAGTCATCACAAGAGTCAGCAGAGTCAAGACCCACTTCAAAAGGCACGCCAAGCAGAAATCACTTCACTTTGGAGACTACGTCGAAAACAAAATCGATAGGTTTCACAAACACGACAAAAGAGCATGCGCAAAATCAGGGACAGAAACGGCACAGACAACAACGAGAATCAACAACAATCCATTACCAAATAAAAAGAGCTACCGAATTAACGGCAGCTCTTTTTGCAGTTTCAATTGAAGTTCAAGATGCTCACGAGTTACCAGCATCTTGAACCATCATCAAATCGAACAACTAAGTTAATTCAACAAGAATTAATCCTAATATTACTGCACAACTGCTTTAACACTTGCACCGCTTACTGCAGCATAAGCATTCACTAACAAGTAGTAAGTACCAGCTGCAGGTGCACTGAAAGTAATAGTCTCAGTATTCGATGCGCCATCAGACTTCTTCGTGTAGCTAGTTGTTGTTGGCGCTGTCGTCATACGTGCATACAAATCACCGTCACCAGTTCCACCAGATAATGTGAAAGTCAGGCTCGTTTTGCCAGATGGAACAACAATACTATACAACTTGGAAGCATTTGTTGCTAAAGCGACAGATTGCGCAACACCGCTTACCAATACATTACCGCCTGTCGAACCTGTTTGGTAACTCGCAACGATGGATGCACCACTTACCGCAGCATCTGCCCGCGCCAACAAGTAATACGTACCTGCGGTTGGAGCGGCAATCGTAATTGTTTCGGTATTTGTCGTACCATCAGATTTTGCCAAGTAAGAAGTCGTTGTTGGTGCAGAACCTAAGCTTGTATAAATATCACCATCACCGGTACCACCAGACATTTTGAAAGTCAAGTTGCTTGCACCAGTTGGGACCACAAACGTGTAAGTTGCGGTTTGACCTGTACCAGCGGCAAAACTCACAGCAACATCCTTGGTCAACACGCCACCACCTGATGGAGGCGTTGTACCACCGCAACCACCAGTGACACCCACCGATGCGAAAGCTGCGGTTACGTCAGCAACAGTGTAACCACGATTAATTGCTGCTTTTTCTACACCGCAGGCGCCTTGGTTAAATGTACTATTTGCAGTCCAATACAAACGGTTCGCGTCTGCCATAACTTCGAATGCTTTGCGTACTGTCCAGCCCGATTTCGTTGCCAGCAAATAGAATGCCTTATTGAATACGCCGCTTGTATGATGCACGTCCATGCTGCTGGTGTACTTGCTAGCATTGCCAATCGAAATACCATCTAACTCTGGGTTGTACATGTAACGCATCGCACCAGAACCTTTTTTGATATCGTCACCGACCATAAAAGTGCCAGTACCACGCATGTACCATGCCGCAGCCTCGCCTGCCATGTCGGAGAACGCTTCGTTCATGCCGCCAGACATACCAGAATATACCAAACCAGAATTTTGCTCGGTAAAGCCATGACTCACTTCATGTGAAGTCACACCCAAAGAGACCAAAGGATGGAATGTTGAACCACCATCACCGTAACTCATTGCAGTACCATCCCAGAATGCATTTTCGTAATTCGTACCGTAGTGAATACGCATTTGCAATTTTTGAGAAATTGGACGTAAGCCCAACCAAGCTTGATACATGTTGAAAACAACATTTCCAAAGAAATGTCCATCATTCAAAGGTGAATACGCACCATTAATCGCTTTATATGTGTTTGTTGGGCATGTGAATTGAAACAAGGAGCCTGATCCAGATGTCGCACCATTCATGTTGTATGTATCGACATTTGTGCTCGTCATTTGGCATGAACTAGACACGACCAAAGGACCATAAGTCGCGCCACTGCCTGCTGGACCATAAGTATATTGACCAATACGTTGGTTTCCGCCTGGACCACCTGCATCTAAATGTGTAATGCCTTCCCATTGTTCGAGAACCGCACCAGTGTTCGCATCAATGAACGCGTGAGGACGGCTAGGATTGCCTTTGGAATCTATAGTTACGTAAGAAGTCAAATAGACCAGCTTTGCAACATTGTTAGCACCCATTTTTACGAACAATTTAGATTGTTCGTTATATGAATTGTTTGGATTTTTTAAATTTTTTGCTAAACCCAAAGCTTGCGTTGCATTGTATAAAGGTTTAACAGATGGCAAATCACGAGATAAGTTACTCAACAATGTACCGTGGAAAGAACGTGCAGCGTTCGACGCCAACGATTTTGTGCTATCCACATGCTCAACGATTGCTTCGCCCCAAACTGGCACGCCTTGATGCAATTGTTCATAGCGGGTCACCGATTTCGTGCCGTACTTTTGACTACGCAAAGCCTTCAGATCATTCGCGCCCAAACCCAACAATTCATTTGTTTTTGCCGATGTGCCGATCAATGATTTATTTAAACCAGCACCGACAGTGCTCAGATCAACTCGGTCCGCAGCCGCAACGCCAAAAGATGTTGCAACCAAAGTGGCCAACAATGTTGGACGAATGACAGCTTGCAATTTGATACTTTTTTTCATCTTATTTCCTACCTTCTAGTCGAAAACTCCCTAAGTATTGAATCGACCAAAGCTTATGGCTCAGGTCCCCATTTTTATTATTGCCAGTTTAACTACATAAAGTATGGGCTGTAGCGGCAACACGCTCTTCTTATTTGAGAATGTCCTTACTTCTAGGAATCTTTGACTAATCTCAATTGGCGTGTGCAAGTAGAACAGAGCCCGCTTCACTTGAAAACATATAAAATTAACTATACAAGTAGCTTTTTTTCTTAACCTTTAAGCAACAACAGAAGGAAATTCGGCAGAACTCGATAAACTTAAATAAAAAACAGCGAAAAATGCAGAAAACTAAGTTTTTAAATTTAGATTAACAAATAAAATGTATCAGCTGTTTGCACATTTTGTTACGGATTAAAAATACAACACTATGAGTGGTATCTACTAAAAACAAGAGAAGAATTTATTTCCCATAGAGAACAATATCCAGACTTAAAATTAGAAAGAGAAAGTGGTATTAGAATTCTTCAATCACTGCAACGAAGAATTTATCTTCAACAAACAAAAAAAAACCGCCAAATAATTGGCGGTTTCCAAAATATGCTGAGGTAAAACTATCGCTGTGCAACGGCATCTACAACACAAAGCGCTGTCATATTTACAATTCTTCGAACCGTTGCCGACGATGTGAGTATATGCACTGGTTTTGCACAACCCAGTAAGATCGGTCCAATTGCGATGTTATTGCCAGCTGTTGTCTTCAATAAATTATATGCAATATTGGCAGCATCAATATTCGGCATAACCAATAAATTTGCATCACCTTTTAATGTCGACATGGGCATCATCTTTTGGCGATAATCAGAATCAAGCGCGGTATCACCATGCATTTCGCCATCAATCTCCAGATCAGGTGCATCTCGCTGAATAATCGCCAAGGCTGCGCGCATTTTCTTCGCGGATTCGCTATTGCTCGATCCAAAGTTGGAATGTGAGAGCAAAGCGGCTTTGGGTTGCAAACCAAAACGTCGCATTTCCTCTGCCGCCAAGATCGTAATTTCTGCAATTTGTTCAGCACTAGGATTCTCATTAATATGGGTGTCCACCAACACCAATTGACGATCAGGCAAAACTAGCCCATTCATCGCTGCATAGACATTGACACCCGCCCGCTTACCCAGCACTTGATTAATGTAAAATAAATGCAAGCTACCGATTCCAAATGTCCCGCAAATCATGCCATCCGCATCGCCTTTGTGCACCATCATTGCCCCAATCAAAGTGTGACGACGGCGCATTTCTAACTTCGCATATTGCTCTGTAATACCTTGTCGACACGTCATTTGGTGATAAGTTTGCCAATAATCACGATAACGAACATCCATTTCCGGATTAATTGCCTCAAAATCTATCCCTGGGCGCAAACGCAAACCAAACTTCTCTATCCTTTTTTCCAGTATATGCGGCCGACCTACCAAAATTGGCTTTGCTAATTTTTCGTCAACAACGACTTGTACTGCACGTAACACACGTTCCTCTTCACCCTCGGCATAAACGATACGCTTACGGGCATCTGGCGCTTTCTTTGCTATTTGGAAAAGCGGCTTCATGAAAGTACCGCTGTGATAGACGAACTGCTGTAACTTATCACTATAAGCTTGCATGTCTTGGATAGGTCGGGCAGCCACGCCACACATTTCCGCAGCCTTTGCAACAGCAGGTGCAATTTTAATCATCAACCGCGGATCAAACGGCTTGGGGATAAGGTATTCAGGACCAAAAGATAAATTCGAAATGCCGTAAGCGGACGCCACCACATCGGACTGTTCCGCTTGCGCCAACTCGGCGATAGCGTGAACAACCGCAATTTCCATCTCGCGCGTTATGGTCGTCGCACCACAATCGAGCGCACCTCGGAAAATATACGGGAAGCACAGCACATTATTCACTTGATTTGGGAAGTCAGAACGGCCAGTGGCCATCACTGCGTCGTCTCGTACTGCTTTGACTTCTTCAGGCAAAATTTCAGGCGTAGGGTTAGCGAGTGCCAAAATCAAAGGCTTTTGCGCCATGACGCGGACCATTTCTTGCTTAAGGACTCCGCCAGCGGACAACCCTAAGAAAATATCTGCATCTACGATGACTTCTTTCAAACTCCTCGCCGTTGTATCTTGCGCAAATCGCTCTTTGTCTGGATCCATCAACTCAGTGCGTCCCTTGTAGACGACGCCTGCTAAGTCTGTAACAAAGATATTTTCGATTGGAAAACCAAGATCAACGATAAGATCAAGGCAAGCCAGCGCCGCGGCTCCCGCACCGGACACCACCAACTTACATGAGCGAATATCTTTTTCAACAACTTTGAGTCCATTTAGAATTGCAGCGCCAACGATGATGGCCGTACCATGTTGATCGTCGTGAAAAACGGGAATTTTCATCCTATCCCGCAATTTACGCTCGATATAAAAACACTCAGGCGCCTTTATATCCTCTAGATTAATACCGCCAAAAGTTGGTTCCAAAGAAGCAATGATGTCCACCAATTTGTCAGGATCTGCTTCATTAATTTCTATATCAAATACATCGATTCCAGCAAATTTCTTGAACAATACGCCCTTTCCTTCCATCACAGGCTTTGAAGCAAGGGGCCCGATATTGCCCAATCCAAGTACTGCAGTTCCATTTGTAATAACACCGACCAAATTTCCTCTCGCAGTATATTTAAATGCTGCCGCAGGATCGGCAACGATTTCTTCGCAAGGAGAGGCGACACCGGGGGAGTATGCAAGCGCCAGATCACGCTGATTTGTGAGTTGCTTAGTTGGAGTGACGCTAATCTTGCCTGGTGTTGGGAACTCATGGTATTCCAAGGCGGCTTGACGTAGTTGTTGACGTAATAATTCTTTTTGATCTGGCGAATCCATGCGTGTCGATTCCTTCAATAGCTAACAAAATGGGGTAGATGATTCTAGCAGACAGGCAACACTTGCTTCATACGTATTTTTACGTGTTCCATTACTTTTTTGCATAAGTAAGCAAAATAGGTCTCCAAAACATGCGGTAAATCCTTAGTGATTTGAACATGAACATCAGTTTATAAGCTGAATCCGCCATCTTTTCGATACCGATATGCCACATCTATTCGAAAAATAACCGATTATTCGAATTGAAAGCTAAGTGGAAATTGCCTACGACGACAATTTGCAGTATTTTTGCGAAGCAAATCCAGCTTAATAAAAACGTAATGGGTGAAATTCATCATTTAAAAACGCGGATCGTATTTCTAGAATACCTTCTTGGATTAAGCATTACACAGATGAATTGGCGGAACAAAAATAATAAAAAAATAAAAATAAGAGGGACAAAAAAAAGATGGCAAAACTATTTTCAGATGAGAAAAATCTCGATGCATTCATTGCAGCGAGCGCGGACGAAGCCCAAATTGCCAATATGTTACATAACTCAACTTGGCGTTTAGGGGAGGAAAAATCTTGGCATCTCGATCAAAACAGCGGGCAATTGCTGCTCACCTTTGATGATGGTACCTTTGCCTTGGCCCCTGCCCAAATCATTGGCACTTTTCACCATCAAAATGAAACTTTTATGTGGGGGTGGGATCACCCATCGGTCGTTCCAGCTTTACAGCGAAATGCAGCTGCGGTCAAAACATTTGGAAAGGAGCAGAGAGTCAAAGAACTCACCAAGAGCCAAGTGACATGCACAGAACAACGAGCTTGGGAGTTGACCGCGCTGGCAATGCGTCTCAGCCATGCAAAGGGAGCTTACCGAGTAGAAGTGAAGCCCGGGGTCAGCTTGTTTTTAAATTTCGGCGATGTTCAACTCGCCCAAGAGGCACTGAACGCAACAATTTCTTGACCGACACGTGATGGCATTCGATACAATGCCACATGCTCTCTGAATTTGACCTTATAAAGCGGTATTTTCATCGACAATACCCATCCGACCCTCGTTTTGCCTTAGGCAACGGTGATGATTGCGCCCTGATCGCGCCAACAAAAGGGACACAATTAGCCATCTCTAGCGATATGCTGGTTTCTGGGCGTCATTTTTTCGCCGACGCAGACCCTGCAATGCTGGGACATAAATGTCTTGCAGTGAACCTCTCCGATTTGGCAGCGATGGGTGCAAAGCCATTAGGATTTACTCTAGCAATCGCGCTCCCCGAAGCTGATGAATCATGGCTTGCCCCATTTTCTGAGGGGATGCTACGTCTTGCAGATCAATACCAATGCCGCCTCATTGGAGGAGATACAACGAAGGGACCATTGACGATATCCATCACAATATTTGGCGAAATACCGCCAACAACAGCAATGCGGCGCGATGCCGCCAAGGTTGATGATGATATTTGGATCTCAGGCACACTAGGCGATGCTAGACTCGCCTTAGCAGCCTACTGGAATGAACTGGCACTGAGCGATTCGGCACATTTAGCGGCAGCTAGACGGATGCACATGCCGGCACCAAGAATCGAACTGGGTATGGCTTTACGCGGAATTGCGCATGCTGCCTTAGATATTTCGGATGGTTTAGTCGGCGACCTTAACCATATTCTCACAAGCTCGCAAGTGGGTGCGAGTTTGGACGTAGATACCCTACCCGCTGGACCCATATTAACCCAGCAGACGCAAGAAATCCAAAGACAATTCTGCTTAGCTGGTGGCGACGACTACGAATTATGTTTTACAGCACCGCCTGAACTGCGCGAAGCGGTATTGGAGGCGGGCAGACGTTCCCAAACACCCGTTACTCGGGTCGGTAAAATTCTCGCGAGCCGAGGCCTTCAAATATTCGATCGTGCGGGTAATCCACTCGACCTGAGACCATCTAGTTTTGATCACTTCACATCGGCATAAATCATATGGAAGTTACTTCACACTCCGATCCACTTCACACCATTCCGATCAAAAATCCCACATCGGGATTTATGTTAAGGCATCCTGCACACATTTTATCGCAAGGTTTTGGAAGTGGGCTCTCCCCTATCATGCCGGGCACTGTAGGGACTTTGTTTGCTTGGCTCAGCTTTACTGTTTTAACTCAAAGATGGCCAAGCATTTTCAATACTTTCACATGGTGTGGAATCATCGTGATCGGCTATTTTATCGGGGTTTGGGCGTGTGAGATCACAGGTAAACATATGGGAATTGCAGACCATGGAAGCATGGTTTGGGACGAAATCATTGCATTTTGGTTAGTCCTTCTATTTGTCACGCCGGCCTCATTCAAAATACAACTTTGTGCATTTATTCTTTTCCGCTTTTTTGATATGGTGAAGCCTCCGCCGATTGGCTATTTTGATGCGCAATTTAAAGGAGGCTTTGGCGTCATGTTGGATGACATCGTCGCAGCGTTTTTCACTTTATTATTTTTTTCGCTTTGGTACCGCTGGTGAGTGTATTCAGGAAGAATAACCCAACACCTTGCGCCACAGTTTCAAATGAAAAACTGCCCAACTGCAATAGCAGATGCTACAGTTATTACAAATTTCTACAACTTACATCAACCGAATGGTAGCAAAGGAGACCACCATGAACGATATGTTAGAACTGGCAGAAAAAGTTGGCGTAGCACTCAAGGCAAAAAAATTACTCCTTTCAGTGGCCGAATCTTGCACCGGCGGTGGCGTTTCGTGCGCATTGACAGAGATGCCTGGATCTTCGGAATGGTTCGACTGTGGATTTGTGTCGTATTCCAACTCTGCAAAGTCGGAAATGCTAAATATCCCCGCGTCTTTAATAGCACAGCATGGAGCCGTAAGTGAGGAAATCGCTGCGGCTATGGCGGAGGGTGCGTTAGCAAATTCAGAGGCACATGCGTCTCTTTCCACCACAGGAATCGCTGGGCCAGGTGGTGCTGTTCCTGGTAAGCCTGTTGGAACTGTTTGTTTTGGTTGGCGTGTCGGAGGTATCACTCACACAGAACGCAAAGTGTTTAGTGGTGATCGCCATGCTGTGCGCGAACAGACTGTTGCCCATGCATTGACTAAGTTATTGCGTTACGTGGATGAGATCTAAACACACAGACTAGTCGCATTCACAGAATAAAAAAGCGCGAGAAATCGATTCTCGCGCTTTTTAAATTTGTGGCCGCAATAAAGGCACTAACAAGCTATTACCGAAACCGATTAATCGCATCCCGCGTTTCCAAAGCAACCCGGCGTGCTGCTTGCGCATAGCTTTCATCCGCCACAGGCTTTGCATACAAAATCGCCCGTGAAGAATTAATCATCATGCCAGTACCGTTCGCCGTACGCCCCGCACGCACTGTGGATTCCACATCGCCACCCTGCGCACCAACACCCGGAATCAACAATGGCATGTCACCAATCAAAGCACGTACTTGCGCGATTTCATTCGGGAATGTAGCGCCAACCACAAGCGCACATTGACCATTGGTATTCCATTTATCCGCCACCAATTGCGCGACGTGTTGATATAGAGGTTTACCGCCCACATCCAAAAATTGCAGATCGGAGCCACCTGCATTCGAGGTACGACACAACACAATCGCACCGCGATCTTTCCATTCCAAATACGGCGCGACGGAATCAAAGCCCATGTAAGGATTGACCGTGACCGCATCGGCGTCATAGCGTTCAAACGCTTCACGCGCATATTGCTCTGCAGTCGCACCTATATCTCCGCGCTTCGCATCCAACACGATAGGAATTGCCGGATAAGTCGTTTTAATGTAACGGCAAATGGCTTCTAACTGATCTTCAGCGCGCAAGGCGGCAAAGTAAGCGATTTGCGGTTTAAAGCTACAAGTCAAGTTGGCAGTCGCATCGACAATCGCTTTACAAAAGGCGTAAATCGCATCTGGCTGTCCAGCTAACTCCGCAGGAAATCTATTCACGTCTGGATCTAAACCTACGCATAACAAAGAATTATTCGTAGTCCAAGCGCTGGAAAGTTTTTGCAAAAAAGTCACGGTATATCTCTATCGTTTGGAATGAAATCAAGTCGATGATCTCAATAAAAAAGGGACAAAACCCACTGTATCAGCAAGTTTTTATCCCTTCATTATAAACCATCGCTTTTTCTGCTTTGGATTGCCAGCCGAAATACGATTAAAAAGCTGCAATCCCCGTCTGCGCACGACCCAAAATCAGTGCATGAATATCGTGCGTTCCTTCATAGGTATTCACCACCTCTAAGTTCACTAAGTGACGCACGATGCCAAATTCGTCTGAAATGCCGTTACCACCCAGCATATCGCGCGCGGTTCTGGCGATATCGAGCGATTTTCCGCAAGAATTACGCTTCATAATAGACGTAATTTCTACCGCAGCCGTGCCCTCATCTTTCATGCGACCGAGGCGCAAACAGCCTTGCAATGCCAAGGTAATTTCGGTTTGCATGTCAGCCAGCTTCTTTTGCACTAACTGATTCGCCGCGAGAGGACGGCCAAATTGCATGCGATCCATCGTGTATTGCCGTGCTGTATGCCAACAAAATTCTGCTGCCCCCAATGCACCCCAAGCAATGCCATAACGCGCCGAGTTTAAACAGGTAAAGGGACCTTTTAAGCCTTCGACATGCGGCATCAAATTTTCTTCTGGGACGAACACTTCGTCCATCACGATTTCACCCGTGATCGAAGCGCGCAAACCCACTTTTCCATGGATTGCTGGCGCGGATAATCCTTCCCAACCGCGTTCCAAAATAAACCCACGGATACGACCATCATCGGTTTTCGCCCACACCACAAACACGTCTGCAATCGGACTATTTGTGATCCACATCTTAGAACCAGTGAGCAAATAACCACCATCCACCGTTTTTGCACGCGTGACCATGCTACCAGGATCAGAACCATGATTCGGCTCGGTCAAGCCAAAACAACCGATCCACTCGCCCGTCGCTAATTTAGGTAAATATTTGCGTTTTTGCGCTTCACTACCAAATTCATTGATAGGCACCATCACCAGCGAGGATTGCACACTCATCATCGAACGATAGCCAGAATCGATACGCTCGACTTCACGCGCGACCAAGCCATAACAAACATAATTCAAACCTGCTCCACCGTATTCTGTCGGAATCATGGAGCCCAACATCCCCAGTTCTCCCATCTCACGGAAAATTGCTGGATCGGTACGTTCATTTCGGAATGCATCCAAAATTCGCGGTGCGAGTTTTTCCTCGCAATACACACGTGCCGCTTCTTGCACCATGCGCTCGTCGTCGCTTAATTGGGAATTCAACAATAATGGGTCGTCCCATTGGAATGATGCTTTTGCCATCGTAGTCTCTCAAATTCTTGTGGTCGGTATTTGCGCGACGGCATGCAGGATTGCTGACAAGATCATCGCTGTTTTATTAGACCAACATGCTAACCGATTTATGCTTGGGAGGAAATTTGAACTGTGCCAATTTAACAATTAAAACTGACATAAATAGAAAAATCTGGTCCCTCCGACAAGAATCGAACTTGTATCCCACGCTTAGGAGGGAAAGATTACTTTAAAAATTTACCCATATTTATCAATCAGTTATAGACATTAAAATCAAGAAAACGCTAAAATGGGACAAATTTGGGACAAATTGATACTTAGCGACAACACGGGACAGCATGGGACTGCAAACAAAACCACTAGAAACAAGCATGAAGGTCGGCTCAGGCACCATCGTGAAACGAGCAAAGAAAAATGGCAGCTTCTCCTTTCAAGCCAAAGTTCGTAAAAATGGTGTCAACGTCTCGCAAACCTTTGCGACCCTGAAAGAAGCAAAAGAGTTCATCACCCTCACCGACTCTAAAATTCTGAAAGGTGAAAGTGTTTCGGCATTGAAGGCGAAGAAAATCACCTTGGGTGAAATTTTTCAGGACTACATTGAAGGCGGACCATCAATGCCTTTAATCAAGAAGCAGAGATTGGCAAAAATCACCCAAGAAATTGGCAATGTCCCATTAGCCAATTTCAAAACAAAAGGTTTTCAGGACTACATCAATTTCAAACTAGCGCAAGAAATCCCCGACCAGAAAACCAAGAAAAAAGAGACCAAAGGTTTTGATGGAAATCGTACGACAAACACAGACGGTGAAGTCGTGAAGAAGACCTACAAGTCATCTACCATTCGCAAGTTCTACTACGATATTAGAACCGCGTTGAAGTGGCACAGCAAAATCAATGACTACCACTTTGACTCTAAGCCTTTTGACGATGTAGACCCGCCACCAAGTTGGGAAAATCCACGAACCAGGCGACTGGAAGATGGGGAGCTAGACAGATTGGTTCAAGCCTGCGACCAGCTTTATGTGAATGCAGAAGCATCAAAATGCCTAATCCAATTCCTGACGTTTTCCGCATTCAGGATTGGCGAAACAATGCTTATTCGCTGGAAAGATATCAAGCTGAACGAGAAGAAGCCCGAAGAGTCGTATATTTTCATTCCGAAGGCACATCAAAAAACCGCCAACAAAAAAGGAGCGGAAGATCGTTACGCCTCGATGCGCCCAGAGCTATTTCATCTCATCAAAAATCAAATGATGAAATGGAAAAAATCAGACGAAGATCTTATTTTCCCATTCTGGGCAGGACCACATTATTTCTACACCCGCTTCCGCATCATCTGTAAAAATGCGAAATCAAAGAATTTAACCTTACATGATTTGAGGCACGAAGGCTGTTCGTGGTTCTTTGAAAATAGCACCTTATCCGACATTGAAATCTCAAAAATAACTGGGCATATTGAACTGGATACGTTGAAACGATATGCCAACCTTCGTCCGCATAAGGTCGGCGCGAAATTGTGGGCGTCGCTAGAAAAATAACTCTACAATTTGAAGGAGGCGCACCAATGCGCCCTCTTCGATCAAACCACCTTCATCATAAACTCGATGCATTCGTACATGTCCAGGTAGTGCCGTTAAAATCAAATTCGCACAAGTCACCACCAAGTTCACAGTCACGAGCATATTTTTCGTAATCAATGTATGCGCGCACTGATTCTGGTACATCGCTTAAATAGAATTCGTCAAACAGGGTCTCGGCTACATCCTTCAAATTACCCTCTGATAAATTCACGTCTTCCAGTTTATCCAAAGCATTTTCCAAGTTGTAGCCCAAAATACTGCACAGATAAAACAAGGCTGTCTTTTCTTGATCTCTCAAATCTAAAACATCTTCAAACCATGTGTGCAAATTGCCTTGGTTGATCCCACAAGCTGAAAATAGCTCGCAGTCGTCACCATCAATAAACTGGATTTCGAACTCTTCCACAGGATTGCCAAAAGTGTCCAGCAAACTTTCCGATTTCTCGGCGTATGCCTCCAAAGTGTCAAAGTAAAAACCAACTGCATCTAAGCTATAAGGCTGTGCGAATAATGTGCTCATGGTGTTCTCTGCTTTCGTATCGTTTTTAGGCTGGTTGAGCCTGAAGTTGATTGAAGACTTGCTCTGTTTTTGCAGACTTCACAACTCGTTTATCTGCATCATTTTTGAGTCGTTTCGCCTAAGCCACGAATGGCATGGCTGGACAAGAGGCAATGCAAGCAATTTGTCAAAATCGCAGTCGCAACGAAGTGAGAACCGATTGCAGAAAATCCCGAAGGGGAATGCTTGTTTTGATTCGCAGACATGCAAATCTTGGCGTTTTTAGCGAGACGGGGAAAAGGTGGTGCAGATAAATTGACGGGTAAATAACAGAGATGCTGTGGAAAATGATTTCGCAGTTATGCCGGGGGACGTTGCAGGGATTTAAAACGACTTGGACAGCATGGACAAACTGAATAATGGCTTAGATTTGCGTTTCGTCAGAAACCGCAGAACCGTGAAAACCTTGCTGCATAAGGCTCATTTTTCAAAACCTTTACTGGCATTAGATTTCAGCCGAGTAGAACCATGAAAACCTTATGCATCAATTGCTTTCAACAAAAAAATAGGTTCTGCGCGAATGATGGAAGCTAGGTACATATAAAAAGCGCAGTAGCCTTTCCTCTTTTTTCTCTATATGAATTATCGAGAGTGGAACCGCAGAACCCATAAGGAAAGCTATGCGGGATAAGGCTTACAATGTTCTGCTCAAATATTTTTCAGATCAGAACCGCGCAGAACTATTGCCAAACATAACAGGTTTGCTATTTCTAATTTTGAATGCCGAACAATCAACAACTAAGGGGGTGGTAAAGCAGGGATACTGGGGACGCCACTCACCATCAATTAATTTAGGAAATCGTCTTTACTGACTCTCGACGACTACCTGATTTGACATCTCAAAGTGAATAGTGTTGTAACACATTATTGAGTCTAATCTCGTATGCGGGGTTATTTCTGCAGTTATTTACAAGGTCAGCGTAGAAATTTTTTAGCCCATCAAGAAACGCAAGGTAAGTATCTTCAATATGCGCCGAAACATGAATTCCATTATCAATATCCTTTGTGGCAGCAACAAATGCCAGTGCCATTGGACTATTTTTAGGACCGGAAAAATACTGGATTTGCCTAGCATCTCCTTTTCTTGACAAGTCCGATTGTGAAGTAAAAGTGTGCAAAACAGCACATCGCGCTCCCCATAAATCAACGTCATTGAAATCCAAACCAGGATAGACGAGAATATATTTCTTAACCCAATTTTTAAAAGTATGACCAGAAGCACTCGTTATACTTGGCTCCGCGTCCAAGAGTCCCATTGAATCGATTGATGAATATATAAGCACTAAAAGATGCCCAAACAAATTGTTCTCGTACAGTAAACGAGTAGCATCAACGGTATTACTGATATATTTTCCAATAAGTACTTCTGTGCTTTTTGGCATGATTATTTCCATTGCAAAGGAAGCTTCACTTTTACTCTACAAAATCTCACCTAGAAATCTCTCCACCACTTTCCTATCCTTGGCATTCAGCTTGCCCATAGCCAGTGCGACCTTACCGAATAAATCCAGCAAGATAGTCTGCTGACCATCGCTTAAATTTTCCATGCGGTTCATTAGTGCCAATGCCCGGTCACTTACATCAGGTGTGCTGATTTTCAGCAAGTCGCTGATTTCACAGTCCAGTAATTTAGCGATTTGAGCTAGGCGTGCCAAGGTGGGTGCAATGTGACCAGTTTCAATTCTGCTAACAGTTTCTTTTTCGATTTCCATCCTTTCTGCTAACTCAGCCTGCGTGAATTTCATCGCTTTCCTTCTAGTTGCAATAATTTGACCGACTTCACGAGCCAATTGTTTTTCTGGGCTAATTTCTTCTTGTGGCATGACACACCCCGTCATAGTAGAGCATGAAGTGTGATCTTTTTACGTCAACCTTGGAATGACTCAATGCGTCATTATAAAATGACATATTCAATCATTTTTAATTGATTTTTTAGGTCTACCACTTAACGATAGAACTTTGCTACCAAATCAAGCGCGAGGAAAATATGGCTAAAAATTTTAGAAAAATTAGCGGTGTTATCACAATGCTGGGGAATGCAATCGCAACCAATCTGGCAAAAAACTACACCGTAATTGAGATTAAAGAAAAAAGCGGTCGTACAACAGTCATTCAGAACGTTGCCATCAGATCTACTCTTGATAACTACTTAAATGTTGGCGATGAAGTGGAACTGTATTTGGTGAAGTTTTACGATAAAGCAAGTTATCCATTGTATATCTATGGAATAAAAGCCGAAGGCAGGACACCAATTGGTTTTATTCCATCTGCATTCTCAAAACAAAAAAATGGCTTGATCATCATAGGAATAATCATGCTCGGTTTTATGTTGACTATGCCAGTCAGCCTGTATCTGTTTTGGCTTGCGTCAAAAAAATCAAAATTGATTCAGCAAATGAAAGCAGAAGTTGGTCATTAAAAATTTTGGTGTCATGAAGAAGTATGTCTGTGGCAAAGGCGGACACTCCCAAACTTTCTATGTTCATGCAAAACTAGAATTTGGTATTCGCAAGGACGGCGAGTTCAAGACGTTTTTCTTCCTCGACTCTGATCAGTTGAAGCGCTCAAAGAGCTAATACAAATCACCACTCCGATTTTCAAAGATTAATTTAAACCCAAGGATCACAACATGAAATTCAGCTTCATGGCAGCAACTCTATTTGCTGTCGCATTATCAGCATGCGGCGGTGGTAATTCAGGCAGCGGTAATGGCAATAATCAGCCTACCGTCACCACCGCAAGTGATACCGAGATTATTGCCAATCTCAAATTCAGCAATATTGATTTCTTCTCGAACTTTATTTCACTGCAAAAACCACCAGGAACTTGGAGGTGGCTATCAACACCAAACCGACATGTTCTCGTCTATATTCCAGCACCGACGAATGGGAATACGACAGAACAGGACTATGCGAACAAGGTGAACAATGCCATATTACAAATCAACACGAAGTTGAGGAACGTCTTGGTTTTAGAACCAGTTTCAGTGAAGCCAGCTAATGAAAATTTCATTCAGATCAGCTATGGCACATCTTATGTCCCGCTGGGATCGACCAATTATCAAGGCTACTGCGCGAATGTTTCAGAAGGTCCCGGTATCGGAAATATGATCCAACCCAACAGCGAGTATGGAATTGCATCAAATCCTGTCTTCGTCAATCTTGGAAATGGCCACTGCGACGTGACACAAGACATTGTGACTCACGAGTTTGGGCATGCATTGGGGCTTGCTAATCACTTCAAGGGGTTTGGAACTGGCGATGCAATTTCACCTGCATTTTGGGACGTGCTGGCGACCTTGTATGGCAATCCGCAATCAACAATCGCACAAAATCTGATTGTTCGTCGGGCAGCGAATTAACTGAATGAAGACATTTTTCCAAAGTGCAATTCAATTGAGTCAGTTATTTCGACAAATTAAATATGTTCGGCAAAGTTTTTCGAAAATTTCCTTCGCCATCTGACGCTTGAAAAAATCCTCTTCTCTCATTTTGATCGACAAGGCTTATAGAGATCATATGGGTTTGGCTTGACGGAACAACATCGGAGAAGAGCGCAAGTGGGGAGTCAGTAATATCAAGGGATACAATCAACCCTGAAAAATCGAGATGAAAACATTCAGCAAGAACTTTTACATCACGCGAGGGAAATTTTTTCTTAAATTTATCATTGTAATGAGGTTGAAAATATCGAATCAACGCGGCTTCTACCAAAGAAATCTGCTGACCTTTTTTAAGTGGATTTTCTAGAATGCTCTTAAAACGACGATCATCACGTTCATCCGATATTGCTTCTTTATCCCTTCCATCCATACTTGTCATAAACCCATAAGGCTCATATCGAACAGTCACCAAAATAATCTCGCTGTCTGGTGACGAATAGCAAGTATCAGCCAAAATCTTCTGGAAAGTTGAGTGACTTCGTAGTCGCTCAATTGCCGTACGTTTACCGCTTCCAAACGACTGACCGATATACAGAACTTTAAGATCAGATAGGTCTGCTATCGATCCATCCCACGCAAGTTTATGCGCTAAGAAGTTAGCAGGTAGCCTGCGCACTTGATTACCTTGCTCATCAAATGTTTGCACTTCGCGATGAGGATAATTGGAGAGCCTAACTTCAATAACTCCATCCAATAGCGGAAACTCCTGTTTGAAGGGAATCTTCTCTTCTTTCTCATTTTTTGTGTAGAGCAAATTTCCAATGAGATGACCATCTAAGTATTCAAAACTACTTTTCTCAAATGATAGTGATGGACGTTGGCAAATTAGGTAGATATGAGAATCTTTGGATATTTGACTTTCCTCCTCACTCATCATTCCGTCCGACAGAAGTTGGTCTGCCGAAATAAATAATGCAGCAGAGCTATGAAACGTAACTACGTGTTCTGACACATACTTATCTTTCTTCTTTAGTTTATTCATTTTAATGTCATCATCTACAAACTGGATAAAGGCAAATCGATCAACACAAACAAATCAATATTGTTCGTATTCAATACCCCCAACTCTCATGCCGCACAGGCAAACGATTAAGTTCATCCTTGTGAAACCGCCACTTTGGCATAAACTTGTCCATCAGTGCCACAAATCGGTCGTTGTGGCTAGGCTCCAGCAAATGGGTCATCTCATGCACGACGATATATTCCAGGCATTCAGGTGGCTTCTTTGCCAGTTCCAAATTAAGCCAGAGTCGTTTGGCATTCGGGTTGCATGTGCCCCATTTGGTTTTCATTTTTTTGATACCAAATTCCGCGACTTCTACCTTCATCATTTTTTGATATTTGGCGATGATACTTGGCACGGCTAGTTTCAATTGTTGCCGATACCATTCACTGACAACTGTCGCTCGTGATTCCATACTGGCATCGGGGCGTATATGCAACTCCATGGTTTTGTGTTTGAGTTGAACATGTGCAGCACCTTGCGAGGGTGCGAGAGGCACTACTCTTAGCAGGTATCGTTCACCATTGAAGTAATGGCTTTCACGATTAATAAATTCTCTTGGTGCTTCGCGTTCTTGCTGCCTGAGTTTGGCTTGTTGGCGTTTAATCCACCCCAGTTTAGAAATCACAAACACACGTATCGTATCTTTCGCCATCCCCAACGGCGCAGACACACTCACCCGTCCTTCTGGCGGGTGTACGCTCAAATGCACGTTCTTAATATCTTTCATGCTCACGGCAACGGGAATATTGCCCAGCTTGAATTGATGTGTGGCTGTTCTCATGCTTACTTATTTTTAAAATGCGTCAATACTCATGCTGTTGCTTCAATATCGGGAAAATCGCTTCCACTTTTTCCACATCACCCAATACCTCGTACAACTTGCCTTTGACGATCTGCTCTTTTGCCCGATTATCTTTCCAATTATCGGGTGCATAGTCTGCCATCACTTGGTGAACAGCTAATGCAATGCCTTCATCTTGTCCCAAATTATTGTAGATTGCCCGTTTGCCTTGGGTGTTTAAAGCTGGTGGTGTAGTCGGTGCATAACCTTGTGCGACTTTCTTGGCAAGCTCCGCGATATTGTTGAGATAGTCCTCGTAATCTAAGGCACCTTGCTTACGCTGTTTGATAATTTCATCCAGCAGCTTAGACATCTTTTCAAAATACGCAGGGTCTAGCAAATGGTCTTTGATGATTTTGCTACGCACATTGTTCTCAATGGTTTCAGCCACCGCGTCTTTATTGCCCTTAATACCGTCAGGCTGGGCATTGATTGCCGCTGCGATACCACTATTGACGATAATATCAATCAGGGGCATCTCACCAAAAGGTGAAATCACTTCTGGCACTTCTGCTTGAATGTAGTTATCAATCAAATGCCGCATATCGGCTTCATAGGCTTTTAAGTCCAACACTTCATTGCTAGCATGGCGGATTAACTCACGCAATTTCAGATAGTGATCCACCAAAGCCTTGATGTCTTGAATCTGCGTTTCGCTGTATCCAGCTTCTTGCATTTCGTCAGCGATGTTCGCATAGGCACGAATCAAGGTAACGATTGCTTTATAAAGTGAGGTGCGTTGTACTTCGCGTTCCTTTAAGTCACTGGCGACCTCAGTATTTCCGCAGAAATAATGAATATGTTCCAGATCGCCTTTGGGTGGCTTGACTGGTTCACACAACAAAGCCAGTTCTTCAATGGCAGTGTCTAAACGTTCGCGTCCTGTTTCAAGACGATTCTTCAACAAAATATCGCAATCATCCTTTTCAAAACCGTCATAGTCCAGCTCTGAGGTGTAGACGGCGACCGCATTCTCAACCTTCTCAAACAGCTTTTTATAGTCAACGATGTAGCCGAATTCTTTGTCGTCCGTATCTAGGCGATTGACACGGCAAATCGCTTGAAACAAGCCGTGGTCTTGCATTTGCTTATCAATATAAAGATAAGTACAACTTGGCGCGTCAAAGCCCGTTAATAATTTATCGACTACCACTAAAAGCTTCATGTTAGCTGGCTGTTTCAGAAACAATTCTTTCGCTGTCTCTTCATAGCTTTCAGTCTTGTTCATACCCGGCTTGGCAGCGACATCTTTCAATAGCTCGGTATAAATCTTGTAAATGGTTTCTTTATCGGTTTCGGTATTCGCACCCGTATCTTCCGTGGTGATGTCTTTGGTCTGTGGATTGTAAGAAGTGATGACCGCGCATTTGTTTTTTAGTGAAGTGCCTTGAAATAACTCGTAATAGCGGCAGGCTTCGTAAATACTGGATGCCACTAAAATCGCATTACCTGCCTGCGAACTTAAACGCGGCTTCACACCAAAATCAAAAATAATATCGGCAACAACTTTTTCCATGCGTGAACGTGAACTCAGCACATTTTGCATCGTGCCCCATTGTTTTTTCAATTCAAACTTTTGGAAGTCATTTAAACCACGGGTTTTTGCAGCAAACCATTCATCGACCTTTTTCTGCGATGACAGCTTTTGGTCAATATCACGTGCTTCATAGACTAAATCCAATACCACCTTATCTTCTACCGCCTCGTTGAATTTGTAGGTATGAATGTATTTGCCAAACACTTCCAGGCTGGTGGATTTGTCTTTTTTCAGCAAAGGTGTGCCCGTAAAACCGATAAATACCGCATTGGGTAATAAAGCTTTCATCACACGATGCAATCTGCCGCTTTGGGTGCGGTGGCACTCATCCACAAACACAAACAACTCACCAACGGCTTGGGTAGGTTGGCTTTCTAATTCTTTGATGAATTGCTCAAAATTCTCTACGTCTTTTTTACCAAACTTATGCACTAAGGAACAAATCAAACGTGGGCTGGGGCTAGCAAGCAAGCTCATCAAATCGCGACCACTCTTGGCTTGTTCTATCTTTTCTTCGGCATCAGTGAAAACACGCTTAATCTGCTTGTCTAACTCATCCCTATCAGTAATTACTACCACACGGGCTTTGGCATTATTTTCTAAAATCCATTTCGCCAGCAACACCATCAAAATACTTTTACCGCTGCCTTGGGTATGCCACAAAATGCCGCCCTCACGCCGTCGCACATGCTCTTGCGCCGCCTTGATGCCAAAGTATTGATGCACACGCGGTAGCTTTTTCACACCGCCATCAAACAAGACAAAATCATGCATCAGCTCGATCAGCCTTTGCTTGTTGCAGATTTTAGCTAGGTATTTATCCAGCTTATAGCCGTCGTTGTCTTGTTCGTCTTCCTTCCACTTCAAGAAGAATTTTTCTGGTGTGCCAATGGTGCCGTATTGCAGTCCTTCGGAATCATTGCCAGCAAATACAAATTGCACCGTGCTAAAAAAATCACCGATAAATTCAGGCTTTTGATTTACCAAACTTTGGCGTATGCCATCGCCAATAGAGACACGGCTGTTTTTGAGTTCCAGCACCGCAATCGCGATGCCGTTCACATACAGCACTATGTCAGGGCGTTTCTCATGATTGCCATACACCGTCACTTCTTCGGCAATATAAAAATCATTTTGGTGAGGCTGTTTCCAGTTAATCAGTTGCACCGTATCGGTCGGTGCGCTGGCTTCGGTTTTGACATCCACTCCATAGCGTAATAAGCCATATACGGCTTTGTTATTGGTGTACAGGTTCTGGCTATGGTTATTGGCGGCGATGCGCAAAGCATAGATGGCACGGTTGATTTGCTCAGTGGTGTATGCCTGTTTGCGCAGATACGTGCTCAGCAAGCCTTCATCAATATTGCTGTTATCAGCCTTGTCTTCCAGATTGCCCAGATAGATATAACCTAAGGTGTTCTGGCACAAAGCCACCACACGATTTTGTGTGGCACGTTCTGGCTTACCGATAGCACCGCTAGAAGATGGGGCGAGACTCATACTAAGCGTATCCTTCCTGTCAGCAGGTTTTGCATCATGCCTTGTTTGATTTGCTGGTATTTTGCGAGTTTAGTTTCGAGAACTTCTAATTCAGAGTCCATATCACTCAGAATCTTCGCAATTTTAATTTGCTCTGAAACATCAATCGGCAAGAACACATCCATTTCCGTCAATGTTCCCATAACGATATATGGTGTATTTCCCGCATTGACCTCAATTCGGATTCGCTCTTGCAAATTTCGCGCCATATAGAGTTTCAAGAAATGGATATGGTTGCTGAAGCCACTCAAAACGTAAGTTCGTTGGTAGGCATTAAATTTTCCGTTGTAGTAGTGAATATATCCAACATTTGCGCCATTTCCTGAAACCAAAAGCGCCTCAGTATCAAATGCGTACTTATCTATCCAATAGTGTTCCTTTGCACATGTAAAAAAAGGATAATCGCCATGCGTTACCATTGCATTTGCATCCAACTTTCCAGTAGTGATTTTTTCACACATCTCGCCCAACTTTTGAACCGTCCAGCCCGTTTTTAGCTTTCCATTTTCATAAGGATTAAGCAAGGTCTGCATCGCCCCTTGTTTGATCTGGCGTTTTTTTGCAATGAGTTTTTGCAGCGAGCCTATCAAGGCATCGGCATCGCTTAGGGCATTGGCTATGGCGGTTTGTTCTGCGTATGATTTCGGCAGAGGAAGCGGATAGCCTTTTAATTCATTCAGGTCAATACCCGTTTGCCCAGAAGATCTTTGAGAAAGCTTCTCAACAAATGAAAAGAGCGAGTCTTGTTTTAGAAAAAAATAGGCATACAGATTGCTCAATTTCGATTTGGGTGTCGCCTTAATGAGGGCGACATTATATGCACCTTCAATTCCTTTCAGAATTTGAAATATTGGTGGGCCATATCTGCCAATCATTATGTCTTCTTGCGTACAGAATTTTCTTGCTAAATTTATCGGTACATAAGTTTCATATTTATCAGATTTGTAGTCTCTAATCTGAATTAGACGCACATATCCATTCCTCGCAGAAAATACAAAAGTAGATTTATCTGGCTGTGAGCCACCTTCGAACGTTATCAGATCATTGACGGTATACATATCCCAATCATTTGGAATTATTCTTCCTTCAATTTTCTTATATCCTGCTCTCAATTCCATACAAACCCCATCTTCGCCAAATGCATTTGAACGGCTTTTTCTAAATCTGCCACTTCTTGTGTTTGCACAGGCAATGGCGTTTCATAGCGCTCCGCCAGCTCTTTAATTCTGTGTGTTAATCGCTGGCTGATTCTGTCCATCTCGGTATAAATATCTTTGGCAATGGTCGCGATCCATTTATCATCCACCACCAAAGTCTTAATTTGTTCGGTGGTCAATGTCGGATAATGCGCCAGCACTGCGGCGTCCAATTTGGCTTGTGCCTCTTTGATTTTTTTATTGGTCGTGGCTAAGTCTTCTGTTACATCCAGATATTTTTTCAGAACGACGATTTCATCTTTTGCTTCTGCATCGCCTTTGATTTCTTTCAGGCGTGCGGCGACATTGGCTTTATTGACTTTTTCGAGTTCCGCAAAATAGCCATCTTCGCCACCGTGCTCTTCTTCCAGTTCGGTGATCTGACTGCTGAGGTTTTCGCTCTCTGCTTCCAAAGCTTGAATCGCTGCTTTTTCTGCTGCGAAGTAACGGTTAATCACCAAGTCTTTCGGCACCAGATCACAAGTCCAGCCTTTGTCGCTGACTTTCTTGGTGGTTTTATTTTCGACCAAGATACGATAAGTGTCTGCCTTCCAGCCATCACTGGCAATCAGGTAGCAATCATCTTGCATAACCGCAAACCAGTAATTCATTAAATGCTGATAGACGTCGTATTTGTTCAGCAAAGCTTTATCAGTGTAAGCAGCGAGCAGGCTTTCACCTATAGCATGAATAACTTGTTTGGGATGATGCCCTGGCTGTAAATCTTTGAGCGTTGTGGTAGTGCTGGTTTGCCATTGCTCAAACACGCTGTTCATCTGTGCCATGAATTGCACGAATTCTGGGTGCTGATAGATCGTGGTTTTGATGGCATCCTTATTGACCGTGAGCGCATAAAAATGTGGGCTACGGCTGGACGCTGTAAATAAACTTGCTTTGAGATTCGGGTAAACATCCCAATAGGCTTTGAGTGCATCGACGTCCGCCTTGGGAATATCACCAAGCAGGTGGGCATCAATATGCTGCAAGTCTTCTGGTTCTGAACTATCAATATAGCGTGGGATGTTCAGGTTGAACTCGTTCTTTTCGATTTCATCAAAAGGCACGATACGGCTGTATTTGTCGATCTCTGTTTGCTTGTTGAATACATCCACAATCTGATGAATATCCATATCACGCAAGCGATTTTTATTGCCGTCTTTGATAAAACCTTTACTCGCATCGATCATGAAAATGGCTTTGCGATTATTTGCACCCTCTTTATCAATAACGATGATGCAAGCAGGAATGCCTGTGCCGTAAAACAAATTGGCAGGCAAACCAATGATGCCTTTAATGATGCCTTTGCGAATCAAGGCTTCACGAATCACGGCTTCGGCATTGCCCCGGAATAAAACTCCATGCGGCAAAATACAAGCGCCTTTGCCATTGCTCTTGAGCGAACGAATAATATGTAGCAAATAGGCGTAGTCACCATTCTTGGCAGGTGGGACACCGTATTCTTGAAAGCGCGTATGGATGTCATGCAAGGCATCTACACCCGTGCCCCAGCGTTTATCTGAGAATGGGGGATTGGCGACGACATAATCAAAGGTTTTTAGGCTGCCTTGCTCATTCAAGAACAAGGGATTCGCCAGTGTATTGCCTTGCTTGATTTCAGCGGTTGGGTTGTCGTGCAAGATCATGTTCATGCGTGCCAAGCCACTAGTGGCAGCATCTTTTTCCTGTCCGTACAAAGTCACTTCTGTTTTGGCTTCGTCGGCAATTTTCAAGAGCAATGAGCCTGAACCACAGGTCGGGTCATACACGGTGGTATTGGCACTGGTGTTCGCATTGGCGATACCGAGAATTTGTGCCAACACTTTTGAAACTTCGGCAGGTGTATAAAACTGACCTTTGCTCTTGCCGCTTTCAGTAGCAAAGTGGCGCATCAGGTATTCGTAAGCATCGCCTAGAATATCGTCGCCCTCGGCACGGTTGCTACTGAAATCGAGTTCTTTCTTTTCAAAGATAGCGATCAGGTTGGTCAGGCGCTCCACTTTTTCTTTGCCGTCACCCAGCTTAGTGGCATCGTTGAAGTCGGGCATGTCCGACAATTTATTTGCATCTGCTAAGGGTGCAATAATTTTCTTGTTGATGTCGTCGCCAATGGTGCTTGTTCCTTTGAGTGCCACCATATCTTTAAAGCTGGCACCTGCTGGAATGCTAATCGGCGCGAACGGCACACCTGCATATTTATCGCTGACGTACTTAATAAACAGCATGACCAGAACATAGTCTTTATATTGGCTGGCATCCATACCGCCACGTAGTTCATCGCAGCTTTGCCATAGGGAGGAGTAGAGTTCTGATTTTTTGATTGCCATAGATTTTTATATTTGAATGTTAAAACACGGTGTTTGTACGGTATCAATGATTTTTTTGTTACCAGATTGGTATTTCGATTAATTTGAGCAATTATCTGCTCATTAGCCTATCGTAAAGAACACTGGGAAAATCTCTGTTCGTATCGACAAACATATGGACGAAAATTTCCTCTTCTTTTATCTGATAGATAATTCTTGTTTGTCCTACTAGTCGTTGACGATAATGAACAAGTCCAATTGCTTCAATTTCTTCAGGAACAGAGCCAGCAAGTGGCATCTCGGCTATCTGTTTGAGCACTTTCTTGAAGTCTGATTCGACAGCCACCCAAACCTGATCGCCAAATTTTCTCTTCACATAGCCGCGTATTTCACGATAGTCGTCCTTGGCATAAGCTAAGACTTGGACTTTGTAGCTCATTGCTGATTTTCCTTGTCCATCTCAGCAAAGAAAGAATCGGCATCTTGGAACTTACCCTCTTCAATTTGTTTGTTGCCTAGTGCGAGGATTTTTAGAAGTGCCATGGTTTCTTGTTGCTTCTGATAACTATCGATATCCATGACGACCATCTTCGCTTCGCCGTTCTGAGTAATAATCAGAGGGTTGCTGTGGTTTTCGCTGAAATCCCTTGCTATCTCAGCGGCATTTGCCTTCAAGAATGAGATTGGTTTGATTTGCTCGGACAGCTTCATGATTGCTCCTAGTGCTAAATTAGCAATAAATCCAATTTTGGACTAAATTTAGTCTTATTATGAGACTGTCCAGCAATCTAAGTCAAATTTTCAATCGTGGAAGGTGAGCTTGTTCAGCACTACTTGTGCCACTGCCATCTGATTTCTCAACGACATAGCTTTTTATCACACTGCTGTCGTTGGCAATCTTTAATGCTGGCTTACAATCGCGAATGATTTCAAGATCGGCTTTGCTAGGTTTATAGCCCGTGATTTTTTCTGGTGAAAATGCACCTGATAAAACGGCTTCAACAAACACTTTTGACTTGAATTCATCACTACCCGTTAGGTGAATTCCTTGCCAGCCTTTTTCCACAGCTAATTTGATCGCAACCTTGACTTCTTCCTCAGTACCACTCGCGACTTTGATTTGACTCCCGTAGTCAAAAACTTTTCCACCACCATTGAGATTTATTCGAAAGCATGTGCCGATTTCGGTTTCAATCTCATCTACCCCAGTGCAGTAGTCTGCAAATATCTCCAACAAAATTGGAATGTAGGTTCTCGCAAAAATCGCCTCACGGTATTTTTTACTGTTATTGAAATCGGTAGGGTTTAAGAACAAGTGCTTAGATTTTTTTGCTTGAACAATTTCTTGTTGAATTAGATCTGCCTCACTCTCTAAATTTAATGAAGCGATGAATTGTTTATTTTTTTCGTTACTCATATTTTTCTCCTTGATTAGTGTGTTGAGTTCCTTTCGTTTTGATGTTGTGATACCTCGTTTGTCCATTGCATGACAGATTGCACCGACATGCACGGTTGGGATTTGGTCTAGTCCTTGTTCTTGTAGACTGCGGTGGTCTATTCGGCTTTTACTAGAAGCGATAGATAATCGCCTGTTGCAGTGTTTCGCCCACTGCTCGCGCCATTCTTCCAATTGATCTTTGCTATTCCAGTCACGGTTCTTCTTGCCAAAACCATCGTTGGTGATATTAATTTCACGAGTGGTCAGTAAAATGTGGGCATGTGGATTTCCCTTCTTGTTATGTATGACGACATCGGCAATCATGCCTTTGCTGATGAGCTGAGTATGCACAAATCGTTCTAGCAAAATAATGTGCTGTGAAGGGCTTAATTCAATCGGTAAAGCGACGATAATTTCTTTGGCGGTTTGTGAGTCCTTTCTGGTTTCAGACTGTTCTACGGCGTTCCAAAGCTGTTCTCGCTCTTTCATCCATTGCGGTGCATTCGGTGGTGTAAAGATACGGCGGTAAGACACTTCCTTTTTGCGGGTGTAATCAAAAGTTTGACCAGTGCGATGATCGTGAATTTTTTCGCCTGCACGATATGCGGCGGCTGCGGTTGCACTTCTTCCAGTGGTGCGGGTGATGAGTTTTACACTCAAATGGTAAATCGCCATATTTCATTTCTCCTGAACGTTTTCGCTTTCAGCTTTTGAGCACACGTCGAGTAACGACGTATAAGTGCGCATTTCGCTGTTTTGCTCTTGACGTTTCTTTTTTGTTTGTTATTTGTAGTACTACTGCGTGAATTTGAAATGTCAACGCCAAAACAATAAAAATAGGAGATGAAAAAAATGAGCAAACCGAATTTGAATAAATTACTTCAACAAAAAGCAGAGCTTGAAGCCCGAATTCAGCAAACGAGAAATCGTGAGGCGATAGAAGAGAGAAAACGCGATACCAGACGAAAAATTCTGGCAGGTGCTTATGTGATTAAGCTGGCAGATAACGATTTGAAAAAACTGGGGAATGAATTGATTTCGGCTGGCATGTTAGAGCCAAGAGACTATGCATTATTCGGAGTGGAAAATGATTCTTCTGACTTTGAATCTAATCGTTTGCCTTCGGACTGAACGGATGATTTGATCGCATAAAAAGAACATCTTACCCAAAATTAAATAGGCTAAATGTGCAACTAATCCACTACAAGGAGAAATTATTTACTGAATGTCATGTTATTCTGCGATTTTAGTTTATGTTAAATCCACCTGAATCATATGAGTGGTTTGAGCAAAGTGAAAAGAATAAAGGCGCAAAATGAAAACGGCAGTGGTGTTCATTCATGGATTTACTGGGAGCGGAAGTACTTGGGTAAATGCTACCGGAAATAGTTTTTTAGATTTATTACAGACTGATCCAACTGTAAACGGTTTCGATTTTTTTGAGTTCAGCTATTTCACAAAGCTTACGGATTTTTTTAATTCCGCGCCATTTCAAAAAATCATGAGTGCAATACCATTTATAAATCGCTTACCTGGCGTCACTGGCAAAGTAAGGATGAATAGACCGATTGCACAATTAAGCGAAGAGCTGGCTACTTACCTGAATTTGACTTTGGAAGGATACGATGAAGTAATCCTTATAGCCCACAGCATGGGAGGATTGATTGCGAAAGATCATATTTTAAATTCTCAGCCTGGGCACGGACCAAAACCTGTGGGCTACATTTCCATAGCGGTTCCACATAAAGGATCATTAGGTGCGCAATTGTTAGGTCCACTCAACAATATCAATGCAAAAGAACTCGTACCATTATCGGAACAATGCGATAAGTTGAATAATGAATGGATTGAGCAACGCAATAATTTGCCCCCCGCAATCTATATGTTGGCACAACACGATGAAGTTGTGGTGAAAGAAAGTGCACTGCCTTACTCCGTGAAGAAGGAACAGAAAATTGTGGTGAGTCACGATCACACATCAATTTGCAAACCTGTGGATAGAACTGATCTTTCCTATCTCGCAGTGAGAAAATTTTTGGATACTTTTACATATGAAAAAACGATGGGAATTTTATCAAATGAATCTTCACTATTGCCGACACCAGAATACGATAAGGAAATCTTTGTTTTAAAGATGATTGTTTGCGATATCGGAAGAAAAGGAATTGCAGATGCAAAAGATTGCTTTTTTAGTGCCGAAATCATCTCAAAGGCAGCGAATAAAAAAGATGCGGCAGAACTACGGGCGTTGCAGAGAAAGGTTCTAAGTTTATATCAGCAAAAATTTAATGCATGCAATGGAAAAAAGATGTCATCTAATGACATTTTCGCTGAGGTTCATTCGGAAATTACCACACAAGATTCAGGTGTACTTAAATCCACTGTCAAATATCTTAACTTCTTACATAAGAAAGGATTACTTCATCAATTGGCCAATAATTTAACTGATGATGTAGTCTGGGCTGATGATACCGACTTTGAAAAAATTCGGAGCACAATCAAATGAGTGCCGCTGAAGTTTTTGACTATCGAGACGAGTTTTATTTAAAAACATTCCGAAGATGGTATGTGATTAAGCTGCTTTGCTCTAATAAAAAATTTGTCGCAGGAGTTCCATTACAGAAAGCTGGATTTGTTGATTTTCTCATTTGTAATCCATTAATTTTAAGGAAGTTCTTAATGCATTTCGACAAAGCGGCACCTTCTTTGAATTTAGACGACTTGCTGTATAAAGATAATATTGATTCCGACGGCGGACAGGACATTACCGACTTCTCCAGAACATGCACTCTTCTAATATCGCAAGGGCATATCAAGTTCATGAGACAAGAAGGTGAAATTTTTTTAGTCTCAAATGATGTGGATTTTAGCGTGGCTAGTGAACTAGCGAATCGCTGGAAAAAAGAAATAGATCTAATTCAACCGCTCTTGGGTAAATCATTAGCAGTACTGTCAACAGGAATTTTACGGGGCTAAAATGGAAAACAGTCCATACTTAATCGTCAATCAAGTTATAGTTCAAGGGTTCAAAAAAAATTACGAGGCAAATTTTAAAGAGGGACTTAACTTAATATGGGGTGATATGGACTCTGGTAAGTCTAGCATCCTTATGCTGATTGACTACTGCTTAGGTGGTAGCAATGAAAAATTACTTTATGGAGAAATGAAGACATATGGTCGAATCGCATTTTTAGAAGCAAATCTGAACGGGAAAATTTATACATTTGAACGAGACATTTTATCTTCTGACTCCTTCATCAGAATCTACACTGGCACTTACATCGAGCGCACATCGCATTTTCCACTACTAGTATCTGCTGCATCAACCGACAAAACTGCCCCAGACGGTTGGATATCTGATTTTTTACTTGACAACCTTAGCATTCCAAAAGTGACGATCAAGGAATCTAGACAGCGAGAAGATGCGTCATCCGATCGCCTTAGCTTTCGAGACTTGATGAAGCTTTTGTATCTTAAACAAACTCGCGTCGGTTCCGATAATCTTCTGGATTATCAATCGCCTGTACTATTCAATAAAAATATTGAAATTCAGAAATTTGTCTTCAACATATATGACGATAAATTGGCTGCATTAGAGTCCAATCTAGCCGCAGAAATAGCGGAGGCAAACGATTTAGAAAGAAACGAAAGATCTATTCGAAAGTTTTTGGCAGACATCAATATTCAACCGAATGAATTCGGCAATGAGAAAAATAGAGCTGCACAAAACGAAGCTGACCTTGAAGAGTTGGAGATAGGGCTAAACCAACTTAAGCAGGACATATTTTTGGCAAATGATATTGCTTCTTCTATTGCTGACGCGATAAAGATACTTCGTCAAGAGGCTCAAAATGTTGATAATCAACTTAATCAGCTAGAAATTAAGTATGAGAGTTTCGCAAAACTTAGCAACACATATCGATTTGACATCGACGCACTAAAACTGTCTAAAATATCTCGGTCAATTTTGGGCATTCAAAATCCAAAGCAGGAACACATACCTTGTGCACTATGTCAAACACCTTTGGAAATCAACGCACCTACGGTGGCAGATGAAGATGTCGATTTTCAACTCAAATCGTTACGAAATCGCGAAGTAGGTTTGCAGACCGCCCTATCTGAAATCCGTTCGTCTCAACGCGAATTATTGAAGAAAAAAGAAACTATCGAGAATAATCTCAAAGAGGCTACTCGCAGTTTTGACGAAAATAGCATCGAAAGTATCTCTCCGCTGATTACTGCGATCCAAAGCGTTGAACTATCCCGCACACAATTAAAAATTGATTTGGCACAAGCTGAGAGAAACGTAGCAATCGTTAATAAATTTGAGGATATAGGTACAAAACGCGACTCCAAAGCTGCCCTGATCTCGCAGTTACGGCGAGCAATTAAAATTATTAAAGACGGTCTCGTTGGAATAGAAGAAGTTACAAATGAATTACGCTCGTTACTTGATCAGTACTTACAAAATAGCGGACTTCTAAACGTGAGCGACATATCAATCGACAAGAAATTTACAGCTCATCTAAGAGGAATTTCATACTACAACACATCTTCTGGAGGAGTTCGAACTATTACCTCCATTGCGACGTTTGTAATCCGATTGCAATACTTGTTAAAACACGCCTGCAATCTTCCAACTTTTTTAATGATCGATACACCTGGACAAAACATTGGCAGATATAGAGCACCAGATGATTCTCCTGAGGAATCTAATCTCTCTGATCCGAAATTATATGAAAGAATTTTTACGCAAATAATTAGCGTATTGAATGAAGCGACAGTGTCTGAGAGAAAGTGCCAAGTCATTATTGTCGATAATGATCTCCCCGATTCTTTGGTAGAAGGCGTGAATTTTCATTTGGTAAAACGTTTTAGTAAGCAAGGTGGGAAATTCGAAAAAGGACTCATCAACGATGCAGAAATGGGGTAGCTGAACTACGAAGACTAATCTTAACCAATTTTTTAAGGTAGGTATTAATGAATTGGCTCTGCACGATTCTACTTTTCCATAAAGTTGCGTAGAACCTTGAAACAGTTGACAGACATTTCACTTCTCATAGGTTCTGCGGTTCTACTCTAATTTATTTATATAAGGAAGAAAGAACAGAACATCCATAGCGCTTTTTACCTGTGCTGAAATTCAATCATTCGCGCAGAACCTACTTTTTGCGCGAAGAACCTCATGGATATTAACTTTCCCGACTCTACTCACCTGAGAGTCAATGCCAGCAATGGTTTCTCGATAAGTTTGTTACTGGCATTGGTTTTTGCGGTTCTGCCCATTTCGTATAATTAGGTACGACTAACCCAGAAATGCAAGAAGAGCCGAAAGGCTCTTCTTGCATCGGAGGTTAAATGTGACTATGCCTGTTTCTGAAAACTGACAACATTAGATTTGTCGTCGCTGAATTCCGATGTACATTCGTCTTCATAGTCAAAGAAAACCATCGCTGGCTCAGCCCTGCAAATATTTTGAGCGAATCGCTTCATACTTTCTGCTCGGCTTGGCAATTGGTAAAAATATCCTTGTGTTTTACTCTTCCAGTTGGATCGCCAGTTAGGATTGTCCTGCTCAAAGGCAAATACCTTGCTCATGGCTTTCCCCATTTCATCTGCACTAGGCATAAACCGAAAACCTTGGCTGTCGCACCATTCTAGGCAATCGGTATAGATGGCATTGCGATAACAACGGCTATGGGAGCCATCAGGAGTCTTCACAATCGTTTTTTCTTCCACCAAGGCTGTACCATTCAAGACTTCATAAATGAATCGCTCTGGCATCGGTAAGCTACGAATCATTAACGCCATACGTGCTTTTGTATTTGGAAAATCTCGTGGTGAAAATCCTGAGATGTCACGATGTTTAAGGGCATAAAAAATCGCTTCACGACCGCCATTTTTAATCCATTCATTGTATTGATGAAAGAATTCACCTGGCTTTGTTTTTCCCTTATAGCGAGGGCTACCATCAATCACAAAGAAACGACGATCTTCCTCACCCACAGGTACACACCACTCCTCATTGGAAGCGACAAAAATACGAGAATAATTACGAACTTGAATTTCAGGTCGTCCTTTGTCGTTAATAGTATTCGTGCCTTCGGTAATCATAGCTTTCAATCGTCCTTCTGCTGATTTATCACCACCCCACACGGCTTCATCAGCAAAAATAACGAAAGCATTCAAGAGATGACCATTAAATGTGCCAGTTAAGCTGTTGGTTGAAGATAAGTGTTTATAGTTATCGGTGAATTCGCCAATCGTTTTCATAAGTGAGCCTTTACCGATACCCTGAGTTCCTCGCATTACGATGGCAACCTCTGGCAATTCGGCAGGCTTTTGAACCATGTGTGCCAAATAGTTCAATAGATACGTGATACAAGCTTGATCGTCATTGCATAAGGCGGAAATCAAGTCCAAGAAAAGGGAAATTTCACCTTGCTTGGCATGCACCTTAAATCCTCGCCACAAATTCCAGTAATGCTTACCGCAGGTTTCAGAGGGATCAAAGACGATTCCTTCATAGCGCGTCGTCAATTTATCTTCAAGGAAGGCTTGTGTGACAAGCACCTTTTTGTCTTCACGCACTTTGCCCGATTTCGCTTTTCCTTGTGGGATAAAATGAAAATGGTGGGCATGAAAGTTGTGAAAGTCTGCGATGTTTTGGAACTCCAATTGTTGTAAAAATTTGTCTTCCCAGCAGACATAAGTCTTTCCTGTCCGATTGATAATCGCATATTTTTTACGGAATTCTTGCAAGTCACGAAGCAAAGCCAATTCGCTTGCAATCCCACTGAATTTATCGGCAGTTTTACCATCTTTAACATCCCTATTTGACACTCCTACGGTGGGAGGCGTATCGCCAAATGGATCAAAAAATTCTTCGTTCAAATTGTCTGTTGTGTTCATAATGTTCTCCAATATTTTGAGTTTTTGTTTTCCATGGATACGGTGGAACTTCAAAGCCTGCACCCGCAGACCTGAACCGTTGTGTCACCATGAACCCTGCGGCAACAGGATTCTACACATAGGTGCGTCGCTGAGATTGTGAGTGAATCGCTTTTAGTGGAAAGTCGCTGAACATTCGGATTCGTCCTTGAAGTACAACTTCAAAGAAAAATTATTCCCCGACTGATTGCACTGGATAGACTGAATATCAGTAACGGAATAGCCCTTATGGGCGATATCAATAATCAAGGCAAACATAATGCCCATTGCTTCGCCAGTCATGTGCTCATATAACCCCTCGATCAAATTTGCCCAAAGTGATAGGCTGATAGGTGAAAGGTTTTTATCCAAGACAATGCCTGCCGCATCAGCGATATCTTTGATTGTTTGAATACCTGAAATGGCAGAACGGACTGGGTGCTTTTTGTGTTTGATAGACATAATTTCTCCTTTAAAAATAGTGGATTGTTTTCTTTTTGTTTTTCCAGATCTCAGGTCTGATTTTGAGATTTTGGATTGCCGCTACTCCCGGCAAAGTCGCTCTATTTTTTGGAAATTTCGTCGCTGTATTTTGTTGCGGATTTCTGCAACCAATAACCCACTTTCATTGTTACCTGTCGTGGGTTAATTATTTCTATGCTGTTTTACACCTGCGCATAGACGGTGGTGATTGCTGGGTCGTTTCTGACGTAACCTTGCCTTGGTTTGGCAAAATGCTGGTCAGGAATGATAGTAACAGCTTGGATTTTTCTGACATCCAATAGCTTCCAACCTACTTCGTCAGTACAGCTTGTCCCACCAATTTGATAGCCTCGCACGAATTCATATCCTGCTGAATTTGCGCCATAAACATGGGCTTCAATGATTCTTGGCAATCCCTTGTAACAGATCATCAAAGTTTGTTTATTTTTTATTGCTTCTTTAATTACTTGCATACTATTTCCTTTCGTTTAAATGTTGATTTACTTCTCCTTGTGCTACAAACTACCTTGTTAAGCGATGATTCTTTATCGCTGAATGTGCTGCTTAATCAGTTGTATAGTGCCTCGTAATAGGCATTGCCAAAATTTTCAAATCGATCTGTTTGTCCGTCATACGGAAGGTCGGTATCACCTGATTTAATACGTCTTTCCGATTCGCAAAATGTTTCACAACGGGCGATATAGGGCGCGTAGCGATTTCTGGGCTGATAATTTTCCAAAAAGCACTCTATGGCTAATTCTTCGTTGAATGCACTTAAAATGACCTCGTTGAACTCTCCCATATCCCAGTAACCAATCACATATTTCCTTAACTCCCCAAAGTCTTTTTCGCATTCATATTTGCAGGATGGGCAGCCGTTTTTCGTGAATTCGTCTTCGGTTACGGTGTTGTAATGGTCGTTCCATTCGTCTTCGGTCAACCTACAAGTTTCAATGAATTCAAATGCACTAAGCCAGAGATCAAAATCAAAGTCGTCATTATTTTCAGTGTTCATTTATTTCTCCTCGTCGTTAAAAAGTAGAGTCATGATATTCCGTTGTTTGCTTGATTCACACGGTACGTTTTCCAAAACGTGCGACTCGGTTTTTCTCTCTTCTTATTCAAGAATTGTTGAGCATATTAATGGAGCCATACAGAAATTGAATCGGCATGTTTTGCAAAACGTGCGTCTCGGTCATCCTCTTGTATTATCAAAATTCGCCGCAAAGCGAAGCGTATCTAATCGTGCGAAAAATTGAGTCCGCATGTTTTGCAAAACGTGCGTCCCTGCTATAGTTTCGCAAAAATGTATCGATCAGAAAAAAGGCAAGCATGGTAAAGACAAGCTCAAAGGTTGGCGGAAAATTGGTAGGAGTCAAAAGGTTGAAAGTGGATACTTGGTTCGCGGCGGTTATGCAGGCAAGTCAACAAACTAAGATTGAACCGCTCGTCGAATTTCTGTCAATAAACGGACTCAATACGAATCGTGATAAGTGGGATCGCTGCAAAAACTCTGAGGCTGTCCCGTTGGTGAGTTTTGTCTTGGAGGTGGATAAGGTCTTACCCGGCACAGCAAGCATTCTTCTGGCTGGTGTGGATAATCTACCAATGTGGAAGGTGTTGGATAAAGAAGAGAGTGTTTGCAAGCGAACGGTATCCAGCTTGCTTGCTGATGCGAGGCTATATCAATCTGGAAAAAACGTGGCGCAAAAATGCCATACTTTGCTTCAATATATGGTTGAGTACCAATTTGAAGAAGCATGGTGCGGTTCGCCTGTGGATTTAGATAAGTTAGTGGCTAGACCTACCAGAAATGCGATTGCCGAAAGCTGCAAGACTAAAAATTTGGATAGTCGCACTATGCTAGCAATTGTCGCCCTATGGATTCTTGCTCAATCAGGAGAGGACCAAAAGGCGATCAATTACACGGACTATTTTTTGCTGGGAATTTTGGAGCAGCCGTTGACCGAGCGATTTGGCAAGCCGATTGCAGACTTTATTCGTGAAATGTATCACGAGGCTGGGGAAATAGAACAGCTTCACACTTGATAAGGCTGTCTTGGCTGTTTCCCTAAACCGTTTATCAAGCTAACTTAGATTTTTCCATCGCTCTCTTCATCACTATCTTTGGGTGTGCCTTTGGGCTTGAATTTTTCGCTAAATCGCTCAACCATTTCGGCAGAATTTTGGTACTTCAAAATATTTTCAGCAAGATTTGTAATCTCTTCTGCCTGAGCGAATAGATTTCCAGCGAATGCCCTGAGCAAAAATAAGTGCGACAAATTCACACTGGAAGTTTGAGGGCTTACCTTCTTCGGCGCTGGTTTTTCTTTTTTGAGTTTAGCTTCTGGCTCCGCAGTTTGCTGCACCGAGCCAGTCAACAAAAAATCAGCGATATGGAAAATGGAATAGTAAACATTGCGTCCAATGTTTTGATGTGGAATCGGGAACTTCTTTTCTTCCCTGAGTTTGCTTTGCTGTTTTGGTGAGATGGGGATTTCTTCCGCCAACTGCTTGGGGGTCATCACAAGTTTGCCATTGGTCTTACCTTTGAGATGTTCAATTAGTTGGTTCTGAATTTCCATTCTCTCTCACTCATAAAACTGCTGAAAAGGTTATAATGATGGGCTTGGGGTCGCCATCGCACAATGGATAGTGCAATCCCCTCCTAAGGGATAGATGCAGGTTCGATTCCTGCTGGCGATACCATTTCATATCTAGCCAAACATCCGCAGCAAATTCCATTCGCAATACTTGTTATTTTAATCGTCAATGATATGTCTTGGCGAATTTCACTCGTCCAAACAAAATAAATTAAATTTTTTGGGACAAATTTGGGACAAAATGGGACACGAAATTAGGGGAAACGACGGGACTTAAACGGATTTAAATGCTTGAATTTATTCAGTTTTTTATTTTTTCAAGCGTAGAATAGTTCGCTTAGGAGGCATGTGCACTATCCATTGTGCTACGGAGAGACTCTTGAAATCCGTTTCAGGATTCCTACGACTTCATTACGCACTACAGATTATTAAAAACCCCAGCGAACGAAGCCCGCCATCTTACCTGAGCGACCAATAACAATCAATTGCAATCCCGCTGAAACGATGAAACTACAGGCAACTAGCGTACAATAACGCCTTTCCTCGTTTTTAACGATATTCCTCTACACGCATCGGCTCTCTTTAGCTCGACAGAAGTTTTTTATGGCAGTCATCTCTCTTAGCAATGCGCAACTGGCTTTTGGTCACGTTGCCCTCCTCGATCACGCAGAATTCTCAATTGAAACCTCGGAACGCGTCGGTTTAATTGGCCGCAACGGTACGGGTAAATCCTCATTACTCAAAATCATCGCGGGCAAATTCAAACTCGATGATGGCCTGTTGGTCATGCAACAAAACATCAAAATTGCGTATGTCGAACAAGAGCCGCAATTTGACCCTGATCAAACGGTATTTGATGCGGTTGCTTCTGGCCTAGGTGATTTACCAAAGCTACTGCAAGAGTACGAGGCGATCACGGGCCAATTTGGCGGTGATAATGACGAAGCGCTGATGGAACGCATGCACGATATTCAAGTTCAACTTGATGCCGCCGACGCGTGGAGCTTGGGCAACACGGTGGAGACGACTTTAGATAAGTTGAATCTCTCCAAAGACGCCATCATGAGCACGCTGTCTGGCGGTATGAAAAAGCGCGTTGCGCTGGCCTGTGCATTGGTCAGCGCACCAGATGTTTTGTTACTTGATGAGCCCACCAACCATTTGGATTTCTCGTCAATTAAATGGCTCGAAGCCTTATTAAAAGACTTCAAAGGCAGCGTGCTGTTTATCACGCATGATCGTAGTTTCCTCGACAATGTCACGACGCGTATTATCGAACTTGATCGCGGCAAGATCACTTCTTTCCCAGGTAACTTCTCAACGTATCAAGTACGCAAAGCTGAGCAATTAGAAATAGAAGAAGTCGAAGCAGCGAAATTTGATAAATTCTTAGCGCAAGAAGAAGTCTGGATACGCAAAGGCGTCAAAGCACGTCGCGTACGCGATGAAGGTCGGGTTAAACGACTTGAACAATTACGCTTACAACGTGCGGCGCGTCGTGAGCAACAAGGACAAGTACGTCTGGATGTCACCACCGGTGAACGCTCGGGTAAAATCGTGGCGGAATTGGAAAACGTCTGCAAGAGTTTTGGTCCTAAAAATATCGTCAATGATTTCTCCAGCATCATTATGCGTGGCGATAAGATTGGTTTGATTGGTCAAAACGGTGCGGGCAAAACCACGTTACTCAAATTAATCTTGGGTGAGGATCAACCAGATAGCGGCACAGTCAAACAAGGTAGCAAATTACAAATCGCTTACTTCGACCAAATGCGTACGCAACTCAATGAAGAAGTCAGTCTGGCAGAAACGATTTCTCCGGGTAGCGATTTTGTTGAAATTAATGGTCAGCGTAAGCACGTCATGTCTTATCTTGGCGACTTTTTATTCGCACCAGAGCGCGCTCGCTCTCCTGTCAAAACCTTGTCTGGTGGTGAACGCAACCGTCTGCTCTTAGCACGCTTATTTGCGAAACCGGCGAATGTCTTGGTGCTCGACGAACCAACCAATGATCTTGACATCGACACACTGGAATTACTCGAAGAACTGCTAGAGGATTACGAAGGTACGGTGTTTTTAGTTAGCCACGACCGCATGTTCTTAGATAACGTGGTCACGCAAGTGATCGCGTCTGAAGGCAATGGTTTATGGAAAGAATACATAGGTGGTTACACCGATTGGGAAACGTATAAAAATTCTCCAGCAGGTAAAGCCGTCGCAACACCAGTGAAAGCGAAAACCGATAACAAATCACCGGTCAGCAGTATGACCGCACCTACGCCAAAAGCAGAGGCAAAACCAAAGAAACTTAGCTACAAAGAGCAGAAAGAATTAGATGAATTGCCGAATTTAATCAGTAATTTAGAAGCGGAGCAAAAGACGATTTCTGAAAAACTAGCTGATGGTGATTTCTACAAAGATGCAAGCCCAGATGACATCAAAAAGTTGAATGAGCGCTTTGCCGAGATCGACGAATTGTTGATGGCAGCGTTAGAAAAATGGGAAGCGATTGGCGGGTAGTTTGCCGCTAGTCGTAACACGGCAGCGAGGATAACAACGAATTGAGCGCTAAGGCGCCCCTGACTAAATTTATGTAACCAAAAGCATTCTTTACTTTTAAAAAAATGCTTTTGGTACTTCGATCAGGTTACGGGCTTCCTTTGAGCAAGCGCGTTACATTTTTTGCCCATTGAATGTACCTTGCCCTGCCTGATTTCCTTCAAACTGCCACATACCTACGACAGTCCCAGTTTGAAGATCAACATTACCCATAAATTTAGCATTTCCTGCTTTACCGCTACCAGCAAGGTGTATTTCACCTTCTTGACTAACGGTTCCACTGACATTGAAATTATAATTATATTTCGTTGATTTACCCATTCCTGTGACGCTACCGTTCTTGTTAATCATCACGTTCACCGTACCTTCATCGTCACCCGTAAATTTCACACTGTACATACCGACCAATCCAGGCGCTGCGCTTGATTTAGGACTAGTAGGGCTTGCCGGTTGCGCATATTGCTGTGCTGCGACTTGGGACGGAGACGTCGCCTGAATAGAATTTGCTGCATTGTTTTTCGATGCTTGAGACGTCGCTTGAACTAACAAATCTTTATTTCGAATCGTTTGCACAATTTTATTGTAGTTATCGAGCAAGCTCGCTGCAATCAGCTTACCTTCTGGGGTTTTACTATAGCCCCCTGCGCTCGCCCAACCGAAGCCACCCCACCCCCAACCACCTAAACTAAAATCCATCTTACTCGCTTGCCCCTCAGCGCTTGCTACTTGAATTCCAGATCGAACATCAGCGAGCAGCAACGTAGTTTCAGCTTCTTTGAATTTGACACCACCAGCTAAACCACCCAATGCGCCAAGAGCACCACCAAATCGCCCCAATAATCCACCCACCGCGCCACCGACGCCACCAGTATCGCTAGCAAATTGTACCGACGGGGTCATCACAAAATCAGCCGCCTGCAATTGTCCACCACCAACATTTGAGCCTTGCTGAAGCTGGCCTGCAGCGGCCAACTCACGCTCTTGACGAATGTTTTGCATCGCAACGCCACGCTCAACTACAGTAAAACAGGCTGATTCTTCGACAATCATCCTCAACATCGTAGAGGGAGAGCCCAATTTGTAATTGGACAAAGACGCTAACATATGGCTCTGCGGCTCAACAACGGCCAAAGTGCCAAAATTTTTCGTACATTTTTCAATCGCACCTTTTTGCACACTTTGTGCATGGGCTAATCCAACTCCTGACAGACAAATAGCAAGAACAGCACTTGCGACAGAAATGCGTGAATTCATTATTGGGTTTCCTTAAATATTGCTTCAAGCTTGACCGAAGACCGATGTAAAAAAATCAAAGCACGAAGTATAACTTAAACAAACACCAACACTGAATTTCGTCCGATAAGAGGTTCGGAAATCACGATGGTAGTCAATAAAAAATAGAATACGGCAACGGCGCAGTGCTTTTTCACAAATTGCAGTGATGACTCCAACACTCTCACGACTCTGCACCACTAGCGACTGTTCCTTGCAGCCTTTGCACGCGCAGCCGTATCGGCTGCCCATTCCACAATATTGGGTTCATGCTTCAGAATCTTCGAACCCGGATCAATGGTGAAAGTCGCATGAGCAGGCAAATGCACGCTCCCCTGCCCATTCTCCATCGGCACTTTGACGAGTTTATCGTTAACTAAAACTTCCACTGGCAAGGGAAAGTTGCTACCATCTGCGACCTTCCAGCTAAGCTTTAAAATATTTCCGTCCCTATTTGACACTAAACTTGGCAATGTCGCGTGCCGCAAATAAGCATGGAAAAACCATGTCCAATCTTTTTTCGTCAATCCATTGACGATTTCAATAAATTCCCGACTCGTGCTATATCTTGGTGTAAAGTTTCCGGGCTTAGGATCTAAACGACCGTAGACTAAAAGTCGAACTGCTTTGAAAAAGTTTTGATCACCGATTTGTCCACGCAAAGTATGCAATATATTTGATCCTTTAAAGTACACGTCATTCCCAGGTCCATTCGATACGTCATGCTCGCTCATTGAATGTCCCGTGACCATCGGAAACTTATTCACAATGCGAATACGTTGCTCGTGCAAACTAACCTGATAGTCCCGTTCACCGCGCAAATACTGTAGGTAAAGAGGCTGCATATACGATGCGAAGCCTTCATGCAACCAGAAATCATCCCAATTTTCATTGGTCATTTGGTTTCCGAACCACTCATGAGAGAACTCATGATGCAACAGCCAGTCGTAGCCATGCGGTGACTTTTTATAATCATTGCCATAGGCATTGATTGTTTGATGCTCCATCCCCAGGTGGGGAGTTTCAACAACTCCCATTTTTTCATCGCCAAATGGATAGGGACCAAATCGACTTTCAAAAAAATCGAGCATCGGTCCGAATTCGCTCATTAATCCCTTCGCCTTTTCACGATTCCCAGCCAGGTACCACATCTTGAGTGCGATTTGATTACCAAAACGACTCTGGTAACTTTCTTCCAATACTTCATAGGGTGCGACATTGATTGCAATTCCATAGGTACTCGGATGTTTAATTTTCCAGTGGTAGGTTCGCCATCCATCCTTCTCTTCTGAGCCTTGACTCATACCATTTCCCGCAACCACCAACGGCGCTGGGACGCTGATATGTAAACTCATCTGTTTCGGCTTGCCCATCGGATGATCGATGCATGGCCAAAATAGATCGCACCCCTCTCCTTGCACTGCAGACGCTATCCAAGGCGCTCCTGCCGGGGTCTTACTCCACACAAATCCACCATCCCAAGGTGCACGCTGTGCGATTCTTGGAATACCTCGGTAGGAGATACTAAGTTCTACTTGCTCCCCTTTTCGCAATTCCTGCTGTAAACTTAAATAAAGACGCCCTTCTGGATTGCTAATCGCATCTGATCCAAGTACGACTTGGTTGATTTTTACATCATCAACTTCAAAATTTTTATCTAATTCAACGGCCAATTTTTGTAGATTCGACTTCGCTGTAAAACGTAGAATCGCCGTTCCCTTAATACTGCGGGTTTCAGGGTCCAAACGTAAAGTCAAATCCGCATTCTCAAATATGACTGCTAGTTGTTCTGGACTACGCTGTGTCCCCGAGCTCATCGTAAATGGGGTCGGAACGGACGACACAGGCAAAGGTTTGGGTGCTTGTGCTTGTGCTTGTGCTTGTGCTTGAACGAAAAATGTTGTTGCAATTAAAACAGACAAAAAACTTGATTTCATATTGATTTCTTTAGAAAAAATTAAGCTGACATAACACTGAGAACATTCGAGAATTCTCTGCGTCTGTTGTTTAGTCACATTAAAGCTAAATAGATATATTTAGATCCTATCCGAGACCAATAAGTTCGTCCAAAAATAAAAATTTATTCGCTGAAGGCGTCGACACGTTCAAAAATACAGTTAGTTCCGTACAACCGGTGAGGAGGCGATTTAAATACTAATTTTTACAAATTGGATAATGAAGTTAAATTGAATCCTTACTTCGACTTTTTTCGCACTGACTAGTACAAATTCAATCATCCATTAAGTAGCTTTTAAAAGAAGTCCAGAAGAAATCCAATTCGCCAGAAATAAAAAAGCCCAAAAAGTGAAGCTCACTTTTTGGGCTTTTTGCAAATTCAATCTAGTGTCAACACTAGATTGAACTTATTTACTTAGAAGCGGTGACGAATACCAAACTGGATGGCACGGCCTGGCTGGCCAGGAACTTCTGTGAATCCACCTGATGCACTAGCAGCACCTGGTGCATATTGACCATCATTTTGGTTTTTCACATAAGCATAGACCGCATATATATCTGTACGTTTGGACAAGTTGTAATCGTAGCCCAAGCCATATTGAGTCACATCACTGTTGGACAAAGTCTTATCATCTTGATGGCTATATGATGCCATCACACGCCCATTACCCACCTTATAGTGCATACCTAAACTGTAACTATCTGCATTCAGTTTAAAATTCTTAGTGATGTTCGTACGGAAGATCGAAGTCCATGCAGCAATGACAGGAGCTGGAACACCACCAGCCTTTAAGCCTGGGGTAATTTCCAAGTCCCATGCGTCATAAAATACTGGTAACAAAATCGAATTTTCATTCTTCATGTTTTGAAAACCAGCGAAGAATTTGAAATCATCGAATGAGTAAGAGCCACCAACTGTTGTGGTAACCAAACCTGTCGATCCATCTGTGTTTGTACCACGGTTATACCCGATACCAACGTCAAATCCATTTGCTTTGTATTTGACATTACCAGCTATAAAATCTTTATCTAATCCAATGTAGCCCGAATTCTTGAAGCCATACATCAAAGCAGCACCAATACCATTTGGCAATTCAATGCGATACTGGACCGATTTATTAGAGCGGATGGCCATGCCTGTCGTCAATAAACCTCCTGTACCGCCAGTGATACCACCCCAACTACCTGCCATACCACTTTCAAATGCGTCAGCCGAATTAAAAATCTCATAGGCTGGCGTATACATACGCCCTGCCAACACCGCACCAACGGGGGTAATCAAACCAACCATCGCTGTGCGATCAAATAAACCGCCATCTGGACCACCGCCTCGAGCCAAAACCAATGGAGACGTTGCATTGACATTATATTTAGGTTGCAATGCAGAGCGAACACCCGCCAAGGTTTGTGCGGCAGCACCTTTTAAAGCAGCGCTACCAAAATCAGGAAAATCCATTCCTTTTGTCAAGGCAAACCCTTGATAGTCACTGAGATTACCCGCTTTGTTGCTGCCGGTATCAACTTCCACGCGAGCTTCTAAATTAAATATGGCCTTATAACCGCCGCCCATATCTTCTGTGCCTTTGAAACCAATCCGTGAACCGTCAGCAATACCACTGACCATTTTTGTTTGTGTGCCTTTACCACTGTTACTGACTTGGATACCTGCATCCAAAATTCCGTACAAAGTCACATTGGTCTGCGCGAAACTTGGTGCAGCGAAACAAGCGCCAAGTGCAATTGCTAAAAGTTTTACTTTCATTTTTTTGTCTCCAGAATATTTCTATCAATCTCGGTGAAACGAACGTACGTACTAATTTGATTTATCAAAATATGACATTGATCTTGAAACTTGTATAGGATCAATCATGGAATTAAAACGAATGTCGCATATTTGTCACTCACAAAAAACGAGTTTGCCAAACTGCTTTTCAGATTCAAAATTTACCGATTTCTTCTATGAAGAGCCAACCCAAAGCGCAAAAAAACAAGCGCACAAAAAAGAGCTTTGAAAATGCATTTCCTGTCATTTTTTTCGAGTAATTGTTCTAATTTTGAGTGTCGTTTAATTGCACCTCACATTCCCTAACTTGAGTGCAATGGCATATAGTGAAGCTCTGAAATAGCACCATCGTTCGTTTAGCATCTACTAATAATTGACCAGGAGACAAAATGCGTCATCTAAAATATTCCCTCACCCTCATTGCAGCTGCAGTTGTCGCGGGTTGCGGCGGCGGCAGCAATGGCGCGGCAAAAGATCCAGCGCCAACAATCAAATTCAGCTCACAAGTATCGTTTGGCGACAGTCTCAGTGACGTCGGCACATACAAGGTGGGAACAGTTGCGGCACTCGGTGGTGGAAAGTACACGATCAATAGTGCGACTGCCAAAAACTGGACTGAAATTATCGCAGCCGAATTGGGACTAAGTGCTCCTTGCGCGGCACAGACAGGACTCGACGGACTAGCAAGTCAAGGTTTTAGTGTCCCTGTAAAAAACAATGCTGGCTGCACAAGCTACGCTCAAGGCGGAGCTCGCGTTACGAATCCTGTTGGACCTGGCAACAAATTGTTGGGCGGTGGGAATGCGGTACTCGGTCAGCTGACTGTCCCAGTTGTGAAACAAATTCAAAACCACTTAGATGCAAACGGCGGTAAATTTTCTGGTACAGAGATTGTATTTGTCAGCGGTGGTCCGAATGATGCGTTTATCCAAGCGAGCACTTTATCTGCTGCAGCGACTGCTGCCGCTACAGCAGCTGTGACAGCCGCAGTACCAGGGCAAATCCAGAAAGATATTGCAAGTGGTGCGTGTAAGCCTGCTGACTCTCAAGCCTCAAACTGCATTCCTGCAGCAGTTGCAGCACTGACTCCGACAGTCGGTGCAACGGCGGGCGCTGCGTATGCCAAAGCAAACGCACAAACCTATGTCGATGCAATGGGCACAGCAGGAACGGAACTGGCAAGTTACGTCAACAACTTGATTTTGGCGAAGGGTGCGAAGTATGTTGTCGTAGTCAATATGCCTGACCTAAGCAAAACTCCTGATGCTTTAAAACAAAGCACCGATACCCAAACTTTGTTAAATGGCATGACAGTGACTTTCAATGCACGCCTATTAGCTGGATTAGCTGGTAACGATAACGTTTTGTTTGTTGATTTGTTTACTCGTTTCCGCGACCACGCAGCGAATCCAAGCGCCTATGGCATCAGTAATGTCACAACTCCAGCGTGTGACCTCACTCCTGCTAAAAATCCTTTAGGATCATCTTTGGTATGTAGTGCTAACAATCTGATCGCCGGCGATACCAGCAAATACTACTTCGCGGATAACGTTCATCCAACACCACTCGGTCAATCATTGTTTGCAAGCTACGTGTCTGAACAGCTAAGCAAACGCAAGTGGAAGTAATTTCGCTCCTCAATAAAAAAACGGGATTTACTCCCGTTTTTTTATTTCAGTTTCCGTTCATTTATTGACACCCCAACGATGCATGAAGTAAGTATCAAGGCTCCATTTCCCCGCTCCTCCAACAAACAACACGGCAAGCAATACGCCCCAATAAAAGTGATCATTCAGGGCAGCCGGACAATCTAAAGTCCAGAGAATCGGATAAGACATGATAGCAACAAGATTGAGTACAAATAATCCCAAGGCACTAAACCTCGATACCAAGCCAACAACCAAGAGTATCGGTAAAATTAACTCACCCGCCGTACCAATCAATGCAGCTATTTCAGGTGACAAAACAGGCACATGATACTCATCCACAAACAAAGAAACTGTAGACTGCCAATCCTCAAACTTTACCAGCCCAGAGCGAAAAAATTGCCATGCGACATAGACTCGAACAAGAGTCATCACGAGATCTTTCAGATAGACTTGAATCTGCTTCTCTAACCACCAATATCGTTGAAACCAATTTAAGATCATTTTCATACTTAGCTCTCCAGTTCCAACATTATGGGATATAGGAAAATTAGTCTTTTTATTGGCTTAATCCTTACAGCATGCCCCAACAAAAAAACCAGCATCGAACCATGACTGTAAAGATGCCGCTATCGGAAAATTTGCATCGCGCTTCAAACCCACTTCGATTGAAGTCTCCAAGGTATTCCCGCTCGATAATGCCTGCAAAATAAGAAAATCTATTTCAGACACTCTCGTCACTAACGACTTCCATTGAGGTCTATGCACAATCGCATAACAAGGTGTGGTAATTGACACTTGAAGCTCTGGCACAACGGCGTACTGATGTGCATAGAAGATATCAACTGCCGCGTATTCCGATGAGAAGAAATGCAATGTTGGGTGTACTTTCAAGCAGAACCCGCCAGGGTCGTCTGCCGAGGTAGACAAGAATTCCGCGATTCCTAGTACCTCTTGATCCCTCTCGTAATAAGCCAGATGCAAGAGCCACTCCAATTCGGCGATCGAAGAGAAATAAGGATAGGAACTGACTGATTTCTCATGCAGTAAAAACTCTGCGAATCGTTCACCAAATAAATTCAAATTACCAGTAGTCGAAGGAAATGCAAGACCATATTCTTGAGCTAAATACGAAAAAAATTCATTCCCAACTAATCGTCGTAAAACCGGAAAAGCATTTCCCAGTGTATTCGACCAAATCGCTGCTCGATTATTTCGATAGATCTCGACGCGTTCAAACAAAACCTGCGACTTTGTCGAAAACAATGGATGGTCATTAATTTGAGTTGAATTCAAAAGAAGATCGGCAAATGCCTGCTGAATATCGCGTAATTGCATTGTCAACTCAAAAAAATTTTGACCTCGATTGATAACGATGCTGTTCGACTTTGTACGCTTCGTCCAATAAAACCGAAAGCGCTGGAACATCGGTGTCCCATTCAATCAGCGTTGGGATCTGCGGAGAAATTCCCTTACAAACGTCTTCGTACAATGCCCACACTTCAGGACTTACGCAGCTGCCATGATCGTCAATTAGACCCGATTCATTCCGACTATGCCCCGCCAAATGAATCTCACCAATAACATTGGCCTGAGCCCGAGAAAATAAAGCGATAGCATCCCGCGCATCTTCACCGTGGTTACACTGATTCACATATAAATTATTTACGTCCAAGAGAACGCCACATCCGGTCTTTCGACTCAAAGCAAGAAGAAACTCTGCTTCAGACATACAGTCTTCTTTAAACCTAACATAAGTTGAAACATTCTCGATCAAAACAGAACGTTGCAAAAATTCCTGCATAAAATCGACCCGTTCAACCATCAAAGTTAAGGCATCTTCAGAGAGCGGAAGTGGGAGTAAATCATTAAAATGACGTCCAGAAATGCTACCCCAACATAAATGTTCGGATACCAATCCAGGCTGAATCCTCGTGATCAAGTCACGCAACTGTTTCAAATGTTGTTCTGAGTGGTTAATTGCGGAACCTAAGCCCAGCCCTACTCCGTGTAAGCTTATCGGATAATCACGGGCTAATCGTTCTAAAACATGCAAATCAAAACCACCGCGCCCAAAATAGTTCTCGGAGTGAACTTCAATCCAATCAATCGCGACCTTCTTTTCTAGGAACTCAGCATAGTGCGGAGTCCGTAAACCAATACCATTTCCCGTTATTTTACGCATAGTCTACGGACATCTTTATGACTCTTTATAAACAGATAATTTCAATTTAGCATAGTCACCTAATCCTCAGGACTTCGGGGCTTCTAGTTTGCCACCCATTTTTTCACAGGTTCCCGCTGGTACTTTTTTCCATTCCGCTGGATCGTTATCTTTCTTGCTCATACCAGCGCAAGAATGACTGCCACTCTTTGTGGCACAATCATTTTGACCGGCTTTTGCAATGCCAAAACACTTCTCTGTTTTTACGGGCTCTGCAGCCAACGCCGCTGTCGAACCCATCAATCCTGCCAACGCGACTGCTATCATCGTTTTGTTACTCATGATCTTTCTCCTCAATTTTAAATTTCCAAACTAACATGCCGAAATGAGCGGCAAACTCAAACTACCAGCAGTAGTCGCTAGACTCTCGGCTTCCTTACATCGATTTAAAAAAATTTTCTGCAAAAACATTCTGCCTCGATTCTTGAGGTCCGTAAAGTGATTAAAATACTGTATTCTGCTGGCTTTCTATGCCGAAGCGACGGCAGTAACCATACCAATATAAAGAGAACACAATGCAAGAAATTTCATTCATCGTCGAAGGCGAATATGTCGAGCTGAATCAACTACTCAAACTTGTGGGCCTATGTGACAGTGGCGGTGCTGGGAAAGTGATCGTTGCGAGCGGTGATGTTCGCGTTGATGGCGAACAAGAATTGAGAAAAACAGCAAAGATTCGAGCAGGCCAGGTGGTACAACTCGGGAATATCAAAATACAGGTCTTGGAAAACCAAGCGCCTTAATCACCTTCCCCAAGAAGATCCGGCCTAACGCGGTCCGGATCTGAAGTAGAGGATAAATAAAATTTACTCCGTCACCACTGCGAGTGAGCCTTTCTCTTCCTCGGTCATTGCTAGTTGATTACTGATCATAAATTGAGCAAGCATATTATCCATGGTGTCAACATGGTGCTCAAACCACAATGGCAATTCTTCCGCCAAACTTTGCCCCAAGTCCTTTTCTCCCTCGGCAAAACGACGACGCACTTCTTGCATCACTTGCAAAACAGCGTCATGCTCTCCCTGATGACAAGCCGCAGGCGGAAAGCCGAAATCACGCATCCATTGATTTTCTTGCTCGAAATGTTCAATGGAATGTTGAATTAACATATCCAAACGCACAAGAAATGGCTCACCATCTTCATGCATAGATAAAGCAGCACACAAGGTTACAAATTCTTGATGCGTTGCATCCATCAATTGGTGTTTTAACCGCAAACGATCAGACCATTCCCACTTTTGTGTTGCCATCATATTCCCCTATTAATCTTCACTTTGGCCAAAAGAACTATCAAATCCAGTCCTAATCTAGAATTATTGCTGATTACAATGAAGTCTGCTTGAAACACCGCAAACCTATCGCGATTATTGCCAAGCAAAATAAAAAACAGCGCAAATATGCGCTGTTTTTTGTCATTAAATTCTATTTTAAATTAATACGTCTATTCTTTTGCCTGCTAAAAAATCATCGCTTTAATAATTAACGGATTAATTAATCAAGTAAATAATTAATAAAGCAAGCAATGCAGAATGATATCCATGTCTCAGTATGGAACTAAGCCGTTGTATTAATATTACGTCCTAAATTAGGGGGCAAATTAGGTACGTTCGGACTCGAGTTCGGAATCGCTTCAATCAATGCAGTGGCACTCTCTTTGCTGACATCAAGTGCTTTTTTTAAGACGGCAATACTAACTTCTTGACTAACGCCGACGTCAGCCATTGTCGTTGCAAATCTTGCTATACTTGATACGTCCATGACACTTCTCCTTATCTACATTGAGAATAACGGCAGAGTTCGTTCGCTACTTTATAGTCAAGCTGAAATAAATTAATTGCGCTTGCCATGTGAACTTGAAGTATCGAAAACAAAAATATCTTTCAGCAAACTAGTTAAACGGCTGTGATATATCTTTGTTTAATCCAAATCAACACATCCTCTGGCGAATTCAAGTCGAGCCAAGCCAATTCACTGGGGCAATCGATCGGGCGCGCAACATCCGAAGCGACCGCGACGACATGAGGATCATCTGGATAGAGTGGGAGCTTGCCCAAACTGGGGCGCAACACTTCAATTTTATCAATCGCCTCCCATTTAAAACCTTCCACCAAGGTAATGTCAGCGTCATCAAGTTTTGTCAATAATTCATGCAATGTGGGTTCAGGTGAGTTGCGTAATTCTTCCATAATTGCAAAGCGATATGGTGAAGCTAGCACTACCTGACCTGCACCCGCGCTTCGAAACCGTGCGCTGTCTTTGTGTGCAGGCTCTAAGATGACATCGTGATGACTATGTTTTATCACATTCACTTTCATTCGATGTTTCACCAAACCTTGAATTACATACTCCAGTAAACTTGTTTTTCCACTACCGGACCAACCGACTATCCCTAAGAGCGCTGAATCCATAATCAATTCCCAAGAAAGAAAGGGGAAAAGTATACCTAAATACTTTTCCCCTTTCGTATCCGACTTAGAGCACCAATAACTTATGCATGTTCCAAGTCAATTTTTATCAATGAATTTACTAACCACTATTCCGCAAACCCGCAGCAATGCCATTGATTGAAAGATGAATTCCCCGACGGACTCTCTCATCCTGATCACCTTGCCGATATCGTTTCAACAATTCAACTTGTACGTGGTTCAAGGGCGATAAATAAGGGAAACGATTAACGATAGAACGCTTAAGCAATGGATTGTCAGACAAGAGATCATCACGACCTGAAATCTGCTTCAAAACAGCAATTGTCAAAGCATGCTCGGCTTCTAGGCGCGGGAAAATGCGATTACGTAATTCCTCATCTTTCACCAATCGCGCATAACGACTCGCAATTCCTATATCGCTCTTCGCCAACACCATTTCCATATTCGACAACACAGTCGAGAAGAACGACCAATCTTTAAACATCGCTTGCAGAGTCTGCAAACCGGTGCTTGGATTCGTCTCCAGATACTGTTTCACTGCACTACCAAATCCAAACCAGCCTGGTAGCATCAAACGGCATTGTGACCAGCTAAACACCCAAGGAATCGCACGCAAATCCTCAATCGCAGTCGATTTCTTACGTGACGCAGGACGGCTACCAATATTCAAACCAGCAATTTCAGAAATCACGGTCGATTCCCAGAAATACTGTTCGAAACCTTCAGTCTCATACACCATATTCCGATACGCTTTAAAAGCGTTTTCGGACAAGGCTTCCATGGTTTTGAGAAATTCTGGACGTGGTGCTAATTCTGTGTGCGAGAGCAAACTCGCTTCCATCGTTGCGGCTGCCAAGACTTCTAAATTACGACGCCCTACTTCGGGATTCGCGTATTTTGCAGTGATGACTTCGCCTTGCTCAGTCAAACGGATTTGACCTTGGACCGCTCCCGCTGGTTGCGCCAAAATCGCTTGATAGCTTGGACCGCCTCCGCGACCAACGGAGCCGCCACGACCGTGGAATAAACGCAAACGCACTTGATGTTTGGCGAAGACTTCGACCAAATCAATTTCAGCTTTGTACAATTCCCAACCAGAGGTTAAGAAGCCGCCGTCTTTATTACTATCGGAATAACCGAGCATCACTTCTTGCGCATTATTCCGACTCGCTAGCAAACGTGCATAAGCCGGAATTGCAAACAATCTATCCATCGCTGGCGCGCTATTTTGCAAATCGCCTATCGTTTCAAACAGTGGAATAATATTCACATCGAGACGCGCTTCGGCTGGATGCAATAAACCAGATTCTTTCAAAAGCAATGCGAGTTCCAACATATCGGAAACACCATCAGTTTTCGAGATGATGCAATTCGGCACTGCGCCCTTACCGTAACGTTGTTGCGCTGTACAAGCCGCACGATAAATCGCTAATTCAGATTGAGTTTCTTCGGAATACGTTAAATACGGTGACGCTAATGGGCGCGAAGAACTGATTTCCGCCACCAAGACTTCAATCCGTTGATCTTCATTCAATGACAAATAATCCATAGTTGGATTCGCTGCTTTAAGCAACTCTGCCACCACGCGCTCATGTACATCCGAATTTTGACGCAAGTCGATCGGTGCGAGGTAGAAACCAAACACACGAACTGCACGACGCAGATGACGCAAGCGACCACGAGTAATGCCGATCGAGCCATTGTCGGATAAAGATTGATGAATCACATCGAGATCAGCGACCAATTCTTCTGCGCTAGCATACGCAGCGGCGACACCACACGGTGCGATGACAGGATCAAGTCCCAGCAAGTTTTTAAAGGTACTCGCCAAACGCGCATAGACGCCGCTGACTGCCAAACGATACGGTTCATCCGCACGATGTGGTGAGTGATCGGGAGATCGTTCAGACAATGCCACCAATTCTGGAGATACTTTCACCAGCAAGGTCGCCATCGACAATTGCGAACCCAGCGTGTGTAACTCTTCCAAATAGAATTTGAAAGCACGCGTCGATTGCATGGTTAGCGTTTTTTCTAGCACGCTGGCTGTCACAAATGGATTACCGTCGCGATCGCCACCAATCCAACTGCCCAATCGCATAAAACTTGGCAATTCCGTTTTCTCGAAACGCTTATCTTTACTTGCGAGTAAATCTTCCAAGCCTGCATACAAATGCGGCAATTCACGCAAGAATGTGTAGTCGTAAAAACTCAGACCATTTTCGACTTCATCGAGCACGGACAGTTTCGACATACGCAACATGCGTGTCTGCCATAAGGTCAATACCGCACGCTGCAAGGCATCTTCGTTAGCGCGCGATTCTTCTGGGGTTAATTGTATACGATCACGTTCATCCAATAAACGCGTGATCACCATTTGACAATTCAAAATACTCTTACGCTGAACTTCTGTAGGATGCGCGGTCAATACCGGACTGACTTCGGCGGTTTGAAAAAAGTTGGTCAGATTTTCAGTCGCATTGTCGCCCGAAAATAAGGTCTCTATCGTGTGCGCCAAACTACCACGACGCGGCGCCGAGCCCGCGATCAAGTGGGCGCGGGTACGACGAATATGATGCTGATCTTCCGCTAAATTCACTAAGTGGGAAAAATAACTGAAGGCACGAATCAAATGCGTAGTCTGATCATTGGTCAGTGTATCTAAGGTATTTTCCAATTCTGCACGCGCCGCGACATCGGCATCGCGACGAAAACGAATGGAGTTTTGACGTACCGTTTCAATCAGTGAAAAAACTTCCTCACCGTGTTGATTTCGCACCGTGTCACCCAAAATGCGCCCAAGGCGGCGGATGTCTTCACGGAGGCTCTGGTCTTTATCGTCAGCGATATCGTTCATGATCAGCTTTAAATGGTTTTAGGGAATATGAAAAATGATTAGTTTATGCGAATTGATGCAAATAAAAAGTTAAAACATCTTAACAAAGCTCATCGCGCTTTGGCTGGTATATCAGCTTCATTCAATATAAATCAAATGCCTACAATTCTTGTTGAGGAAAATGGCCATAGATCAAAAAGAAACTCCTCGTTTTTTTGGACTGGAACAACTGGCAATTCCAATTTCGGTTAGTCGTTTTCTCGAGGGTCTCCGCGTCTACTCCCTTCTCCCGCGAGCGGGAGAAGGGTTGGGGATGAGGGTGATCCAGAAAATGGCCCACTGTTAAAGTCGTCTAAGCTGACTATTGACAATTTATAGTGTCGATATAGCGTGTATCACCTGCTGAACCGCCCTCACCCTAGCCCTCTCCCGCTTGCGGGAGAGGGAATTGCTCACGTCAACGATGGCGCTTGGTCAATGCTTTTAACAAACCCTTGGTTGAACTATCGTATTCTTCTTTCACCGCCGCAGGATCGAGGCTAATCAATTGTTGCGCCAAGGATTTACCCAACTCGACGCCCCACTGGTCAAACGCATTAATATCCCAGATCACCGATTGCACAAATACTTTATGTTCGTATAGCGCGATCAATGCGCCAAGTGAGCGCGGCGTCAAGGAATCGAGCAGCAAAGTCGAGGTCGGACGATTGCCTTCAAACACACGTGGCGCCAACATTTTTTCAGGTAAATCACCTAATTCTGCACGCACTTCATCGATGTTCTTACCCCATGCCATCGCTTTTGATTGCGCGAAGCAATTCGCTAACAGAGCTTGGTTATGACCTGGCAAGCCCGCATCATCATCGGCGACGACGATAAAATCAGTAGGAATAATCGTCGCGCCTTGATGCAACAATTGGAAGTAAGCATGCTGACCATTGGTACCCGCTTCGCCGAACAAAATCGGTGAGGTTGTGTAGTCCACGCGCTGACCTTCACGCGTCACTGACTTACCGTTACTTTCCATTTCTAATTGTTGCAAGTAGGCTGGCAAGCGTGTCATGCGTTGGTGATACGGCGCGATGGACAAAGCTTGTAAGCCGAGGAAGTTGATATTCCAAACGCCAATCAATGCCATCAAGACGGGCAAATTCTGCTCTAACGGCGCTTGCGCAAAATGCAAATCCATCTCGTGTGCGCCAGCCAACATCTCTTCAAAACGATCTGCGCCAACGTACAAGGCAATCGACAAGCCAATCGCACTCCACATCGAGTAACGACCACCCGCCCAATTCCAAAATGGGAACACATTTTCTTCTGCGATACCGAAAGCAGCCGCCGCTTTCACATTGGTACTTAAAGCGACAAAGTGTTGACGAATTTGATCTTCAGGACAACCGTGATTCAACATCCACTCACGTGCCGTGCGAGCATTGGTCAAGGTTTCCATCGTCGTGAAAGTTTTGGAAGCGACAACGATCAGTGTTGTTTCTGGATCGGCGTTTTCTAAAGAATCAGCTACGTGGCGACCATCGACATTCGAGACAAAATGTAGCGACAGATTTTTTTGCGACCACGGTGCCAAAGCGATGCAAGCCATTTGTGGACCGAGATCTGAACCACCAATACCGATATTGATAATTGTGCGAATTGGCTTGCCGGTATAACCCAACCAACGACCTTCGCGCACGGCGTCGCTGAAGCTACGCATCTGCGCTAAAACACTGTGCACATCTGCCGCAATATTTTCGCCGTTGAGCATGAATTTCTCGCCCTTAGGCAAGCGCAATACCGTGTGTAAGACGGCGCGATTTTCCGTATTATTAATCGCTTCACCACGTAGCATCGCGTCACGACGCGACTCCACTTCTTGTTGGCGCGCCAGAGCTAACAAATTGAGTTTCGCCGTCGTGTCCATGCGTTGTTTCGAATAGTCCAACAACATACCGCAAGCAGAAGCCGAAAAGTGTGTAAAGCGCTGCGGATCCGCGCGGAACAACTCTTTCAAGCTAGGCATATTATTTGCGCGCTGCTGTAATAAACACCACAATGGAGTACGGGAAACTGAGATAGCCATGATCAAACAATCTGAGAAAAATGAATTAAAAACCGAACTACTAAATTTACTTACCTGCCGCTGCTGCCTGTGCTGCCAATTGTCCAATTGCCGCCCAATCATTTGTACTGATCAAATTCGCTGGGCACATCCAAGAACCACCTACGCACAAAACATTCGATTGCTGCAATAAAGTTGGTGTCGATTCCACCGTAACACCGCCAGTCAAACAAAACTTCACATCAGGAAATGGTCCACCAAGTGCTTTGGCCATCTTCACGCTACCGACGATATCAGAGGGAAATAATTTGACGACATTAAATCCATTTTCCAAGGCCAGCATCAAATCACTCGCACCACCCACACCCGGGAAATAAGGCAAACCAGATTCGGCAGCTGCTTTTGCTAATACTGGCGTAATGCCTGGACTGATACCAAACGCCGCCCCCGTATTGCGTACCGCATCGAGTTGCGCTGGCGTCAAAATCGTCCCCGCACCAACGGTCACTGTTGGACATGCCTTTACCACTTCACGCAGGACTGTCATGGCGTTTGGCGTGCGCAAAGTAATTTCAACCGCAGGCAAACCATTTTCTGCCAAGGTCGTCACGCAACGAATCGCTTGATCCACGTCATCGGTTACTAAGATAGGCAGCACGCGTACCTGTGCCAGTTGAGAAATAATCGTTGCTGTCGTTGTCATAGTCGTCTCAATATGAAAATTAAATTAGCCTGAATTAAATAAACAAAGTCGAAGCACCCTGCTCTGGCGATGTGACGACGCGTCGTTGCGCGACGAACAAATCACGTCCATAGCCGTAACTACTATCGATACTGATACTAGGATTGGTACGACTTGCCCACACTGCGTCATCGACCAAAACACGCAATTCACCGGTATGCACGTTCAGTTCAATCATGTCACCGTCACGTACTTTACCGAGTGGTCCACCTTGTGCGACTTCAGGACTCACATGCAAAGCGGCTGGAACTTTGCCCGACGCGCCAGACATACGGCCATCGGTGACCAAAGCAACTTTATAACCCGCCGACATCAGACTGCCGAGCACAGGTGTGAAGTGATGCAGTTCCGGCATACCGTTCGCTTGCGGACCTTGGAAGATCACCACCGCGACGAAATCTTGGTTCAATTGTCCAGCTTTATAGGCATTCACCAGTGCGTCTTGTGATTCAAATACTTTTGCTGGTGCGCGCACTATCCAAGCGTCTTCCGGCACAGCGGAAGCTTTCACGATGGCACGACCTAAATTGCCTTGCAATAAACGAAGGCCACCTGTTGCAGCAAATGGCTCATCGACATTACGAACAACCGCTGGGTCGCTGGATTTTTCGGGATGCGCAACAAATGCTACTTTTCCATCTTTTAATTCTGGACGTGTTGTATGCGAGGCCAAACCTTGGTCGCCAAATATCGTCATCACATCCGCATGCATCAAGCCTTGCGATAACAACTCACGGATCACGAAGGTTGGACCACCTGCATCTTCGAAGGCATTGACGTCCGCAGTGCCGTTCGGATAAACCCGTGTCAACAATGGAATCACTGAAGACAATTCATCAAAATCTTGCCAATCAATGAGGATGCCTGCCGCACGTGCTACAGCAATCCAGTGAATTGTGTGATTGGTTGAACCGCCCGTCGCTAACAAGGCAATCACCGCATTCACTATGGTTTTTTCATTCACCACGTGACCGATAGGGCGATAGTCGCCACCCGCTTCTGTCAACTTCAATACTTGCTCAACCGCTGCATCAGTCAAGGCATGGCGTAAAGGATCGGATGGGTGTACGAACGCTGAACCTGGCAAATGCAAGCCCATCGCTTCTAACAACATTTGATTACTGTTCGCAGTACCGTAGAAGGTGCAGGTGCCTGCGCTATGATAGGCAGCACTCTCTGCCGCCAACAATTCTTCTTTGGTCGCTTTACCTTGGGCATAGCGCTCGCGTACTGCGGCTTTTTCTTTATTTGACAAACCTGATCCCATCGGCCCTGCAGGAATAAATACTGTTGGCAAATGACCAAAAGCCAAAGCGCCAATGAGCAAACCCGGCACGATCTTGTCGCAAATACCCAAACACAAAGTCGCATCAAAGGCGTCGTGCGACAATGCAATCGCGGTCGCTTGCGCAATCACATCACGCGAGAACAAAGACAATTCCATACCGGGTCGGCCTTGCGTTACACCATCACACATCGCTGGCACGCCGCCTGCCACCTGTGCCGTTGCATTAAAACGCAATGCGGCTTCCTTAATCTGATCAGGGTAAGTGGCGTAGGGCTGATGGGCGGACAACATATCATTGTAGGCCGTCACGATACCGATATTCGGTTTTTGCGCCTGATTCAGCCAGATTTTGCTTTTGCTATCCGCAGCCGCATTCGCATGCGCTTGATTGGCGCATGACAAGCTGGCGCGGCGTGGACCACGATTGCGTAATTGCTCTAGGCGAGCCAAGTATTCCGCACGCAAAGTTTTGCTACGCTCAGTAATGCGCTGCGTGACTGCATCAACCACCGTGTTGATTGCAACTTGTTGAGTTTGTTGTCCAGAAGTCGTCATAGTTTTGTGGGGGTATCTAATTCGAATAAGTGAAAGATAGCACAAAAACAGAAAAATACTGTAACAAACTTTCAGAAAAGCGATATTTTTTCATTTAAAACATAAAAACCATCAAAAAAATCGTAATGAAACTACATTTTTGAAGAAATATGGTTTAAGCTATGGCATAATTTATGACGTTAACTAGGCATCAAACGAATCTAAAATTTAAACCTCTCGACACAGAGACACAGAGTTATGGAGAAAAGCAAGAGATCAACAAAGGGATTTCTCTTGTCTTTCTTTGTGCCTACTGAAGGCATGCCTTTACCCCTATGTTGAGCGGCTTGAAGAATCTTTTCACCCATTAAAATTATTCGGAGTCCACATGACTACATTTGTATTGTTTGGCGGTACTGGCGATCTGGCAAAACGCAAGATCATTCCTGCACTGTACAGCGCGTTCGTCAATGGACGTCTCGATCCCGAATTTAGTTTTATTGGCGCAGCACGTGAAGCCTTAAGCGACGATGACTTCCGTACCCGCGTTGCAGCTAGCATAGAAACCTATGCGGCAAAAGCAAATGGCACGGCCGAGCAATTGGCCGCCTTTTTAGCACTCACTGGCTACGCAAAAATTGATGCAAAAGTACCGACTGACTTCGACGCATTGAAAGCGCGTGTCAACGCTGACACCACCAAAGCAAAACTATTTTATTTGGCGATCGGCCCCGATATTTTTATTCCCGTGGTCGAGCAATTATCTAAACACGGTTTGGTGGAAGGCAATGCCCGTGTCGTGGTTGAAAAACCTTTGGGTCGTGACGCCAAATCTGCCAAAGAAATCAATACCGCACTGCGCACGTATCTAAACGAAAACCAAATCTATCGTATCGATCATTACCTCGGTAAAGAAATGGTACAAAACTTATTTGCACTGCGTTTTGCCAATTCCTTCCTCGAGCCATTGTGGAACCGTAAGTGGATACAAGACGTACAAATTTCGATTTCCGAACAAGTCGGGGTAGAAACTCGTGGTGACTTCTACGATAAGACTGGTGCCTTGCGCGACATGGTGCAAAACCACTTATTGCAATTGGTGTCTATCGTGGCGATGGAACCGCCAGTCAACGCCAATCCTGATGCGATCCGCGATGAGAAAGTTAAAGTCTTACGCGCACTACGCAAATTCACAGCCGACGATGTCGCAAAGAAAACCGTACGTGGACAATACCGCGCTGGTGCTGTGGACGGCAAACCCGTCATCGGCTATCAACATGAACCAGGTGTACCTGCTTCTAGTCGCGCTGAAACCTTTGTCGCGATTCGTGCTGAGATTGATAACTGGCGTTGGGCGGGCGTGCCGTTCTACTTACGCACCGGTAAACGTATGGCAAGTCGTTGCGCAGAAATCACGATTAATTTCAAACCAATTCCTTATTCCATTTTCGGTAAAGGCCAAGGTCCCCTCCGTTCGAATCGTTTGGTCATCACTTTGCAACCAGAAGAAAGCGTGCAATTGTTTATGAAGGCGAAAGAACCGGGCGAAGGTATACGCTTATCCGACGTGGCGTTGAATTTGGATTTTGCTGAAGCATCCAATTTGCGCCGTGTCGAATCCTACGAGCGCTTGTTGCTCGACGCCTTGCATGGCGATTTGACTTTGTTCGTACGTGACGATGAATTGGGTGCGGCATGGGAATGGATCGATCCCATTATGTCTGCTTGGGACAATGATGCAGAAGGTTTGAAATCCTATATCGCAGGAAGTTGGGGTCCAGCGGCAGCAAGTTACTTATTAGCGCAACACGGAGCAGCGTGGGGCGAAGAGTATGTGGAAGGCTAAGTAAATAATGGAAGCCGTAATCAACACAAGTACCAGCACGCAAGCAGCTCACAATAGCAATAGGAATAGCTTTCTCATGGCCAAGCACCAACTCGACAATCAAGCGCAATTCCGCCGCTTTGAGAATTTTACTGAACTCACTCACACATTGGTGAGTGAATGGATGCATTTAATTGACGATGCCAGCCTAAGCAAGCGCACTGCGGCGTTCGCCTTAGCGGGCGGCTCCACGCCAGCACCTATCTATCGCGAACTCGACCAAGCGCTGGCGCAACGCGCAACGGCGAATGTGTTATTAACCGCCACCGATGAGCGCTGGGTGCACGACAATGATCCACAAAGTAATGAAGGTTTGTTTAAAAAATGTTTGTCGCAAAGTGTTGGCAAACAATGGCATTTAGTCTCCTTAAAAAATGCTGCGAACACGCCGGAAGTGGCAATGGAAGCGATTAACGAGCGCTTACAAAAACAACTCCCAGAACGCTTTAGCGCAGTTTTGTTAGGCATGGGCGCTGACGGCCATATCGCTTCATTATTTCCGGGTGCACCAGTACAAGCCGATGGTTTAGATTGCCTCGCTGCAGTCCATCCGCAAACCCATCAAACACGTATTTCTTTGTCTTTGCCGCGCATATTACAAACTGAAAAAATCTGGTTGGTCATTACCGGCAATGAAAAACGCGAGGTCTTTGAAAACGCATTGAGCAGTGATCTGCCTATCGGTAATTTATTAAAACAGGCACAATGTCAGATTGAGGTTTTTTGGTGCCCATAAGCATCAGGTCTGCTTTCAATTTTGACCTCAATAGCAAACAAAGTGCGTTCCACAAGTTCGCACTTTCAATCAACGAATATTCATTTTGACTTGATCTGCAAAACAAATCGTCAGAGACAAAAGGCAATCACACTATGGTCAACGTTCTTTCCAATAAAAATACCACGACCAATAATCCTCCAGAAAAAGGTTTATTAGCACGCATACGTGTCGCCAGCACAGCACTGAGTCGCGCTGAACGTCAAGTGGCTGATTTTCTTTTACAGAAACCGCACGATGCATTAGAGATGTCGATACGCGTGTTAGCCCAAGTATGTAATGTGAGTGAACCGACCGTAGCACGCTTTGCGCAGTCTTTAGGTTTCGATGGTTTTAAATCCTTCAAACTCGCCTTCGCAAAAAGCTTGGCAACGGGCATTCCCTACTTGCATCTCGACGTGAATCAAGCGGATCAAGTCAAAGACGTTTTACCCAAAGTATTTGATCGCACCATCGCCGCCTTAATGGAAGCGCGCAATAACGCGAATAGCGCGACCTTTGAAGCAGCGGTCAATTTGTTAGCACGTGCTCGTCGCATTGAATGTTATGGCCTTGGTTATTCGGGCGCGTTGGCCATTGATGCGCAACTCAAATTCTTCCGCTTCGGCATTCCCACGACCGTATTTTGCGATGCCCATTTACAAGCACAATCAGCGAGCTTGCTCAATAGCGATTGCCTCGTCGTCGCCTTCTCTCGCACTGGTCGCACACGTGATTTGATCCGCAGCGTACAGCTGGCAAAAGATACTGGAGCCAAAGTCTTGGTCTTATGCGCCAGCGGTGGTCCACTCGCCGAATTGGCCGATGTACATATCAGCGTGGACGTCGAAGAAGATCCTGATATCTATACGCCAATGACTTCACGCTTGGCGCATTTAACTTACATCGACGCCTTGGCAGTCGCAGTCACTTTGCTACGTGGACCAGCTGCCATTGATATGTTGGAGCGCGCGAAAGCAAGTATTTCAGAAAAACGCTTGGTATCAAAATTAGATGAAGTGAACTAAGTGCACTAAGGGCAGTACGATTACAACAATGTCTCTGTAATTATCAAAAAAAACATGCACTAAAACTGTAATTTCTGGCAAGCTATTCACATCAACAAAAAGGAATAGCCGTTTATGACACAACTCAGTTTGCAGCAAGTTACGGATAACCTCAAAGACCTCCCTACTTTGCCAGCTGTTGTAATGGAATTGCTGAATAATCTTGAGCAAGAGGACGCAGACATTTCGGTACTGGCAAAGAAAGTTACGCAGGATCTTGCCTTAACTGCAAAAACGCTACGCTACGCAAATTCCCCGTTTTACTCCACACTGATTAAAGTCACGACAATTCAACAAGCGATTTCATTGCTTGGGATGGAAACCGTCAAACAAATGGTGCTCTCTGCAGCGCTATCAGGATGTTTTCCTGAGAACAATTGCCAAGGCTTCGATCACAAGGCTTTTTGGAAACATTCAAATGCCGTCGCCTACGTATCAAAGCTAATTGCACGGCGCATGAACTTTAATGAAGATGTTGCATTTACAGCCGGACTACTACATGACATTGGATTATTGGCTTTGGTGACACTTTATCCCAAACAATTTGAACAAGTGATTCAATACCGCCAATCGGGTCTTGCAACCCAGTTTGAAGCAGAGAGAAAAATTCTAGGAATTGATCATGCCGCAGTAGGCGAAGCACTTGCGGTCGAGTGGAATTTTTCAGATGTGATGAAAAATGCGATTGCTGGGCATCACCATCCCGATCAACCTGGAATCGGTTTTTTAGCATCAATCATCCACGTCGCTGACGGCATCGCCCACATGCTAAATCGGAACGATGCGCCAGCAACGCAAACCATCTCTGTCTCAGTTGTGTCATGGAATAGCTTGAATTTGGACCAAGCGTCGCTCGATACACTGATCGAAGAAGCGACAATCAAATTCAAGAAGCTAGAACAAATCGATTTGTGATTAGCCAGTCGGTGCAAAATTAGCGTTGATCCTGCAACAAAATCTCCGTCACCATCACAGCTTGGATTTTGTCCGTTTTAAATACGAGATTAAAACGACGCTTGAGTTCATCTTGCAATTCGACAAAACCTTCCTTTGTCCGCAAACTGCTCAAATCAATCGACGTTAATTCCTTCTTGAACTGTGCATTTAGCTGTTCCTCATTATCACTCAGCCAGCCCTCATCGCCATTATTGACCTGCACAGTCACCGCAAGTCGAGCGACCATTCCTTGATCATTCACAATCGTCTGTTTTAGCTCAACGTAAGATAATTCTGCATCGTTTTTGCCTGGCATACGGCTTTGATAAATAAAATACGTCACAATCCCAAAAAATACGAGCACAACCACCGCTGCATAGATTGCGAATCGATCAGAGGATGTCTTACCCGATTTATCACCGTTATTCTTGACACTTGATTTCAAAACCAACTCCTCGCCAACCCAATATTAATGTCTATTTTTTTGTTGATTAACTTGAATATGCTCGGCATCAAACTGTTGCGGATTTTTTCCTGTAAAGCCTGCATAGAACTCGCGGAGCAAAATCATATCCTCGTCAATGTTGCCACTAGGATAGAACAATTTCCCAACACCGCCAATCTTTTCTTTAAAATCGACATAGCCTAGTCCAAGCGGCACTTTAGCTCCGACCGCGATATAGTAAAAACCGGTCTTCCAGCGTGTCACTTTACCACGCGTGCCTTCTGGTGGAACGATCACCAACAACTTCTCATTTTGATCAAAGGCATCGATGGTGCCTTGTACTAAATTGCCAGACTGAGAGCGATCAACTGGAATGCCGCCTAACCAGCGCATGATCGCACCCAAAATCGGCGGGAACAGACTTGCCTTCCCCATCCAATAAACATCTAAACGTAATACAAAGCAAATCATGAGGGCGATTGGAAAATCCCAGTTACTTGTATGCGGTGCTCCGATCAACACACACTTTTGTACATCGGCCGCGCTGCTATCGACACGCCAACCTAAAAGACGCAATATCGCAGCGGAAATCCAACGCATCAAAGTATTGATGACAGGGGTCTTAAATATCGTGAAATGCATAATGTCTCGCTTGGTGGGTTCTATTATCAAGATGATGTTGAAATCGACACGGGCTTTCAGAGTCTTGCGGTGGTCACAAACTTAGCGTCAAATCGCACTACGATCGAAACCGCAAATGACTCCTAAAGAACGTCAATATTCATCCAACTCTTGCTTTTATCGTTGTATGGCAAATCTATTTTTATTTGAATCTGTAACTGTCGGAGACAAGTTAACCTAGATCGTAGTTATCTCTTTTGAATCCAAACGAGAAGATCTTCCCATTGCGCTAAATCTTTTTCAACCTTTGACGCCGCAACATCCCATAGCGTCGCGCCATGGGCGGCGAGTTGAATATAATTTTGTGTATCGCGCAAATATCCGAGTACCGGGAGCCCTAGTTGAGAAACATAGTGAGCCAATTGATCAGCAGCTTTTGTTCTTGCATTCACTCGCATACCGACTATTCCTAGTTCATACGGATATTCACGCTTCTTGAGTTTCTGCAAAAATTCTTCTGTAGCCAAAATGTCGAACATTGATGCCTGCAATGGAACGACAACTTTGTTTGCAATCTTTAAAATCGCATCTAACTTTGCACCACCTAGTCCTGCTGGTGTATCGATCACTACATGCGTCGTGCCTTTTGGCGGCTTCGCGATATGGCCATCAACAATATCCCAGCCTGCGATCGGCGGTAATTGACTTGGGCGGAGTGACAGCCAAGATTTCGAGGATTGTTGCACATCCGCATCGCCGAGCATCACTTGCTTACCTTGTGCAGCAAAATAGCCAGCCAAGTTGGTGGAAAAAGTACTCTTACCGACGCCACCTTTCGGGTTTATCACCGCAATTACTAACATAGGAATTTCCTTTCAAATCACTTTGTATCTTGATTCGACCTGCCTTCATTCCTCGCCGCAAAGAGGCATTTGGGAGCTATTTGACGTCATCTGGCACAAGAAGCGCCAACTGCTCTGGCTCTAAATAACACCATTCGCCTTCTTCAAGACCAAGGCTCTCGAGACTCAATTGTCCAATGGTCGTTCTTGCTAACGCAGAACAATGGTTACCCGCGGCAGCTAACATGCGTTTAACTTGGTGATATTTTCCCTGTTCCAATACAATTTGCAACTGAAAGTCGCCAATCTTCTCGCAGCGCAACGCCGCTAGGGGAGCAGGTTCATCGTGCAATTGTACGCCAGATAAAAGTTGTTCAATGAGATCTGAGGTTACTGGCTCAGCCGTGGTCGCCACATAAAGCTTAGGAATATGACGTTTAGGTGAGGATTGCGCATGGATAAACGGACCATCGTCTGACATAAGCAGCATCCCTGTCGTGTCATGATCCAAACGTCCTACAGGCTGCACATCCCGCCACGCGAGTTGTTCCGGTAGTAAAGTCAATACTCCCGGATGATGCGATGGCTTACGCGAACACTCAAAGTTTGCCGGTTTATTCAAACACAAATAGACATGCTCGCGAAATGTCCATTCTTCCCCAAAGACCGTAAAAACCAGATCTTTGGTCTCTATCAAGGCCTTGAAGTTATCATGGACCACCCCTTGAATCGTTACTTCGCCATCTTCAATCAGCTCGCGACAATATTTACGGGTTCCAAATCCTTGCGATTGGAGGATGCGATCAAAAGAAAGTTTGCTCATAGTAAATGCTCTGTAAATCCAAACGACATTTTACCCGCTATAGCGCAGAGCCGAGTAGTTTCTAAGGCGTAGACAACAAAAAGCCCGCAAAATAACCGATTTTGCGGGCTTCAATAGACTAAGTCGAAAACAAAAACGATTCAGCGCCTCATTTTCCAAACGGAGCATCTACCGCATGACTCTGTCCTGTGAACCATCGCGGTCCCTGTTCAGTCATATAAAAATGATCCTCTAGGCGAATCCCAAATTCACCATCCAGGCAGATCATCGGTTCGTTACTAAAACACATGCCAGCAGCCAACGGGGTTTTATTCCCCTTGACTAAATAAGTCCACTCGTGAATATCAAGTCCGATTCCATGTCCAGTCCGGTGCGGCAAACCCGGGGTTTTATAACCGGGCCCTAGCCCTGCAGCCTCGAGAATTCGACGTGCAGCCGCGTCAACTTCTTCACATGGAACGCCAATTTGGGCAGCCTCAAATGCTGCTGCTTGCGCTGCTTTTTCCAACTCCCACATAGTACGTTGGCGCTCAGTAGGCTCGCCAAAAACATAACTGCGGGTAATATCAGAATGATAGCGTTCTATCATGCAACCGGTATCGATCAAGACCATATCGCCATCTTTTAAATACTGCACGCCGTCTGGACCGTGTGGAATCGAGGTAGGCAGGCCAAAGCTTACGATACAAAAAGTCGAACTACTACCACCAAAAGCGCGATGTGCCTGATTGATAAATTCCGCAACCTCAGTCGAGGAAATACCTTCACGCAAAATTTTTGCGGTCCGTCTTTGTACTTCCAGTGTGATGTTCTTTGCCGCCTGCATTAATGCAATTTCATTGGCAGATTTATGCATACGGCATTCAGCGGTAATGACCATCCCATTCACAATGGTGTAAGCGCTTAATGCTTGACGTAATCCATCTGCGATAAAAAATGGTGCGGCTTCGTCTAGCGCAATAGTTCCACTGAGCGCCACATCCCGCAACACTTGTGCTACGAGTGTGTACGGGCTTTCATCTTCTTCCCACAACCGAATATCCGCTTGATTCCCTAGGGTTTCGCGCAACTTAGATTCTTCAAATGCAGGGCTAATAAAAATCAACTTCCCATTACAGGTCAATACCGCGCCCACCAAACGTTCACTTTGGTACCAAGATAGTCCCGTGAAATAGTACAAACTGGTACTTGCACTCAATATTAATGCCGCAATTCCGCGCTCCTGCATCAATACTGCGGCTTTATCACGTCGTTGTTGCCGTTCATCGTCAGTTATCAGACGGACATGCGACAAGTCTCTCGTAATACTCGCCAATTCTCTTTCGGCACTCGAACCGCCTATTGTGGAATTCATGGATAATCCTCAGTGTAATGTGAATAAAATCGACTATTTTCAATACTGTAGACAATTTCTAGCATTCCGTCTTGATGAGCCAAAATCGATCGATGACGAATTCTGCACAATAAAAAAGGCTTGCTATTCGATAGCAAGCCTTCTAAATTAAAATTGTAATCAGATGTGCAAGTGAATACCGCAACCTCGTTTTACAAACGCGCCTTAATCAAATTGCCGATCTTCTCGACGCCTTCATTAATTTTCTCTGGTGATACCGTAACAAAACTCAAACGGAATGTATTAGTCTCGGCTTGGTTTGCGTAAAAAGGGCCACCTGGAACAAAAGCGACATTATTCGCAATAGCATCTGCTAACAAATCTTGACTATGGATATGCTTCGGCAAAGTCACCCAAATAAACATACCTCCCATTGGGCGGGTCCAAGTCACACAATCTGGGAAAAATTTTGTCATCGCCGCCAACATCACATCACATTGCGCAGAATAGAAACGACGAATACTAGGAATATGCTCATCTAAGAATCCATCTTTAATGACTTCATAGACCGCCATTTGCGTCAAAGTGGATGTATGCAAATCCGTCGCTTGTTTTGCTTGCTCTAATTTGCGAATCAAGGGCACCGGTGCAACCATGTAGCCTAAGCGTATCCCGGGCGTGAGGATTTTTGAGAATGAGCCCAAATATATGACTCCATTCGGATTCATATTCAATAATTTTGGCAAGGGTTCACCGCTGTAACATAAATCCCCGTAAGGATTATCTTCGATCAAGGGGATACCCATGCGCGCGCAGGTTTCAACCAATTCTTGGCGACGGTCAACCGACAACGTGCGACCCGTTGGATTTTGGAAATTTGGCAAGGCATAAAACAATTTTGCCCCTTCACCCTTAGCCGCAACAGAAGCCGGTACGACGCCGTTATCGTCCATGTCGACAGATACAAATTCAGGGCGATAAACAGAAAATGCCTGCAACGCACCAAGGTAGCTCGGCGTCTCAACTAAGATTTTGCTGCCCTCATCGACCAAGACTTTCGCCAACAAATCTAAGCCTTGTTGGGAGCCTGAAACCATCATGACTTGTTCTGCCGTGATCGTACAATCTTCCGTCGACAGCGACTTTGCAATGAATTCGCGTAAAGGCGCGTAACCATCAGTGGTGCCGTATTGCAACGCGGTCTTCCCATTTTCTGACAAGACTTTGTCAAAAGCAGCGCGCATGCGGTCTACAGGAAACGTCTCAGGTGACGGGAGACCGCCTGCAAAAGAAATCACTTCAGGACGCATCGTTACTTTGAGAATTTCACGAATTGCCGAGCTTTGTAGTTGCTCAGCGCGTTCTGAAAACTTCCACTCTATTGATTTTAAATTCTGCAGGCTCATACTTGATTCAATTCAAAAAAAGTTTTACAACAATTCAATCGCTTTCAACTATGTATCGCAAGATGAAAGTAATCGTCTTTCGTGTTTCGTTAAGTTTAGATTTGTGCTCAGGCTTAGGTGATCTCAGCAATCATTTCAATTTCGACGCAAGCTCCTAATGGAATTTGTGCCACGCCAAATGCAGAACGGGCATGCTTGCCCTGCTCGCCAAAAATCTCGCCGATCAGCTCCGAAGCACCATTCGTCACCAAATGTTGTTCCGTAAAGTCTGCCGTTGAATTGACCAAACTCATTAACTTAACGATACGCTTAACCCGTGTTAAGTCGCCCCCACACGCATCTTGCAAAGTCGCAAGCAAATCAATTGCAATCAGACGGGCGGCTTCTTTGCCTTCTGCGGTTTCCATATCCTTACCCAATTGTCCAACCCAAACCTTGCCATCTTTCTTCGCAATGTGACCAGACAGGAACACGGTATTACCTGTTTGAGCATGCATCACATAGGCTGCAGCAGGAGTCGCTACGGCTGGCAATTGAATGTTGAGAGCTTTAAGTTTTTCGTAAACTGACATGACATTTCCTAATCTGAATTATGGTACGTAAATTGGGGCGATGATAAGAGACTCCGTGCATAAGGGCTCACCGAAGTCAACATTGTACGGGGCAGGCAAGAGCAAAACTATATACGGATTCAAAAACAACTTATATTGACGTGCAAATTGAAGCTATTTTGAGTAAAAACGCATCAAATAGATCGATCAAACTGCCAAAAGATCAATATTTTTGTATTCTACGTCCCAATCTCTCTCATCATAAGCCTCTTGCATTTGCCTGTTACTAGGGCTTTGGTTAATTATTTTTTATGCTATGCTACTCGCAAAAAACAATACAGTACCAATACAGTTAAAAAATAGAATTCACACTGTCATGGAACTTTCACCAATACACTGTCACTACTGACAACAAAAAGGCTATCAAGATGCGATCAAGTTCCAAACTAAGTATTGGCAATGTCGTCTCACGCGATTCTGGTGGTTCATTGGTTGAACAAATAGTCCGATCGGTGGCGTGTAGGATTGATGACAAGTTATTGCGGACTGGCGCGCGCATGCCATCCATCAGGCAATTTGCTGACGAACAAAAAGTTTCGCGCTTCACCGTGGTGGAAGCCTATGACCGCTTGGTTGCCAATGGCTACCTCGAGTCACGTCGAGGCTCAGGATTTTTCGTCAAAGAAAGGGCATCGTTGCTGAACGCAGCCAACCCGGCTATGCATGAGATTCCGAGCTCACAACAGCCCGATGTTGTCTGGTTAGTACGCAATATGTTGCGTCAATTACCACCTCAAAAGATGCCGGGTTCGGGACTATTGCCACACGAGTGGCTCGACGGAGAACTGGTCGCGAATGGTCTACGTTCGGTCAGTCGATTAAATCAAAGCCTATTGCTACACTACGGAACACAACAAGGTTTTTTGCCGTTTCGCCAGCAATTACAGCTCAAGTTAGCCGAACTGGAAATCGCTGCGGCGCCAGAGCAAATCGTGACAACAAATGGTGTCACCCAAGCGCTCGATCTTGTCGCACGTGAATTCACCCAACCAGGCGATACTATCTTTGTCGATGATCCTGCTTGGTTCTTAATGTTTGGTACATTCGCGACTTTAGGGACAAAAGTCATTGGCATTCCGCGGCTCCATGATGGTCCAGATGTGACGAAACTTGCTGAACTCGCCGCATTACACAAGCCCAAGCTCTACATCATTCATTCAGTCCTTCACAATCCGACTTCGACCTCACTTTCCGCAGCTAAGGCTTTCCAAGTATTGAAGACAGCGGAACAACACGACTTCATGATCGTCGAAGATGACATTTATTGCGATATGCACCCCGGCACTTCGGTGCAAGCTGCAACCCGCCTATCCGCGCTAGACCAACTCAATCGCGTCATTTATTTAGGGGGATTTTCTAAAACGCTTGCAGCCAATCTACGGGTCGGCTTTATCGCAACATCAAGAGAAACTGCAATTCGACTTGCTGATCGCAAAATGCTATCAACGCTCACAACAAATGAAATTAGCGAACGTGTCGTACATAAGATTTTGTCCGAAGGGCATTATCGCAAGCATGTTGATCGGATTCGTACAAAACTTGATAATGCGCGCGAAGATGTGACGACCCGTGTCGAGCGCTTAGGAATGAAAGTTGAATATCGAACCCCCGCTGGTATGTTCCTATGGGTCGATACCGGCACAGACACACTCGCTTTAACGGAAAAAGCACTGGAAAAAGGCTTCTTGCTTGCGCCGGGAAGTTTGTTTTCACCGCATCAATTACCATCCAACCATATGCGCCTAAACGTCGCAGCCATGTCAGATAAGGGAATTTGGGGCTTCTTGGAAAATGAACTCAGCTCGTCTTTCTAGTATAGGGTTTCTCGCGAGGAAGCAAAGTGCCACTAGATCGTTACTTAGCTTGAGCAAGACGGCTTCAATCAGACCAACACGTCTCTCGTGACAAAAGCCGATCAAGGTAGGCAGAATTCAACGGATTGACACGACTATTGCAATCAAGCATAGACAAGATTGGCTGATTCGGTTGGAACATTCACTGGCGCTAACTGGATACGATGTAAATCGTCTTCTGCTCGTTTAAGTAACGTGGTCAATTGATCCGTTTGTAGACTCGTTGCCACACCGATACTTGCTCTAATTTTGACTTCTTGTCCACCAGCGGCGATCGGGATACCGCAAATGGTCCTGACTGCCCGCTCCGCAATTCGATGGCTCACCTCAGAGCTCGCTTCTGGCAATAAAATCAGAAACTCCTCTGTACCATAGCGTGCAAGGCAATCATAGTTGCGGGTTACTCTTTGCAAACGCTTACTAACTTCGACCAACACCACATCCGATGTACCCGCTCCATATTGCGCATTGACTTGTTTTAATTGCTCCAAGTCGACCAACAAAACTGAGAGTGGCTTTTCCAAACGTAAGTGCCGTTGAAATTCATGCTCTGCAATCCGCATCAACTCCCGACGATTTGCCACGCCTGTCAATGGATCCGTGACTTCTTTTCGTTGCAATTCAAATTCTGCGCTCAGTAATCGGCGTCGGAATTGATGTACATGTCGCGCCACGGTAAATCCCGTGTACGCACTCAATAACAACGTGACGAACACAGTCATTTGTATTGCAAAAGACGTAAACAATTTGGTCAAACATAAAGAGATTGAAACGAACAAATAGGCAAAGACCAGCCGACGCTGAACTTCTAGGCTAAAAGGCAAAATAATCGGTAATGCCAAACAGATCCAAGCATCAAAAAAGAAATGGCCGCTGTAATTCATTGGCAATAAAAAATTCGCGATTCCTTGAATCGCAATGACGCTAGCAGCCCAAACCACCAAATAATTTTCAAGTTGCGCAAATTGCAGAATACGATTGCTGCGCCTCAACATAAGAACAGAATAAATAGCAGCGACAAGCCGCAATCCTGCAATAACTGCGAATCCCAAAGACCAACCAAGTACCACATAATCAAGGTATAACATTGGAAAACTAATCCATAGCATCCACCTTAAGATTCGGCGCGCTTGGGCTAGATCTTGTTTTTGATATTGCGCACGAAACTCTGATTCCGTTACTTCTGGATAAGACGACATAATCCCCCCCAACCGTACATTCTTTGATAGCGAATTTGCGAGCACAAAATCATGTCTCTGTGCTATTCAAACCATTCTTAGATCAGTTTAACGCTTTGACTACTATTTTCAATCCCAATGAGGTGAAATTACAAATTTCAAAATCTACAGAAATCGGCAACAAATCCTCCGAACCACATCAATTTCGAGCGCAATCGCTCTCTTCATCTCTGATTTCAATCACTTTCAGCCACTAAAACAAGTCGCAAGCCTAAAAAAAAAGAAGTTTTAAGCGATAATACCGCTTTGGTCGTTGAGTTCCTTTACGTGTCGCATGCAGCTTCACTCAAAACGAACACAAGCCAAAGCGAAACACTTCGTACTAGATCCTATTCAACTTAACAATCACTAGCCGTCAACAATGAACATGCAACTCTACGACAACTGGGAACGTTCCCTGCGCCCTTTCACTCCGATTCACCAGGACTGGGTTGGCTTGTACTGTTGCGGCCCTACCGTATATGACTACGCGCATATCGGCAATTTACGCACCTATCTGTTCGAAGATGTCTTGCGCCGCGCCCTAGAGCTCAACGGCTACAATGTGCGTCACGTGGTCAATATCACTGACGTTGGCCATTTAGTGTCTGATGGCGATGATGGCGAAGACAAGATGGAAAAAGGTTCACGTCGTACCGGCCAAACCGCATGGGAAATCGCTGAGAAATATACGCTTGCATTCAAAGAAGATGTGCAACGCTTAAATATCTTGGAACCTAAAATTTGGTGCAAGGCGACTGACCATATCGTTGAACAAATCGACTTCATCAGCGTCATCGAAGAAAAAGGCTATACCTACCGCACTTCGGATGGCATCTATTTCGACACTTCCAAACAAGATGACTACGGCTATCTGGCGCGCCTCAATCGCGAGGGATTAGAAGCTGGTAAACGCGTTGAGCTCGGCGAAAAGAAAAGCCCCACCGATTTCGCCTTGTGGAAGTTCAGCCCAGAAGGCAGCACGCGTCAAATGGAATGGGATAGCCCATGGGGTCGCGGTTTCCCAGGCTGGCACATCGAATGTTCCGCCATGTCAGCCAAATATTTGGAACCGTGGTTTGATATTCACTGCGGTGGCGAAGACCATATCGCGATTCACCACAGTAATGAAATCGCCCAAAACCAAGCCTGCCACGGCACACGTTTAGCCAACTTCTGGATGCACGGCTATTTCTTGCAAATCGACGCAGGCAAAATGTCTAAATCTAGCGGCGACTTTTTGCGCCTACAAACGCTAATCGATGACAATATCGACCCACTTGCCTATCGTTGGCTATGTTTATCTGCGCACTATCGCAGCCAACTCAACTTCAGTTGGGAATCTTTAAAAGCCTCACAAACTGGCCTCAATCGTCTGCGCGAAACTTACTTCAAGTTGCCAGCCGGCGGCAGCATCAATCAAGAATATGCCGACCGATTCAAAGCTGAAGTCAATCAAGATTTGAACTTACCCAAGGCGATTGCCGTCATGTGGGAAATGTTGAAATCGAATGTCAGCGATGCCGACAAGAAAGCCACGCTTGATTATTTCGATCAAATGTTAGGTTTGAACTTGAAGACCTGGGAGCCAAAGAAAACGGAAATCCCTGCACACATTTTAGAACTCGTCGAACAACGTAAGATTGCGCGTCAGAACAAGGTATGGGCGGAGTCAGATCGCTTACGTGATGCGATTAAGGCTGCGGGTTTTGAGGTGGAGGATACGCCTGCTGGGATGGTGGTGAAGGTGGCGGGGTAAGATTCCGATTTGCTAGCAACTCAATTATCCTGCGCTAGACATGTAAAACAACCACTGTAAATTGCTGTCGTCCCTGCGCAGGCAGGGATCCAGCGCCTTCCACTTTTAGAGATTCAAGAAACATTGTCTTATTTCCCTGCTTATTACGTCACTGGATTCCCACCTTCGCGGGAATGGGGTCTGTCGTTTCATGTAGGGCGGGTAAAACCCGCGCTGTGATATATCTCAACGATCTATTGTTCAAATAGATACCTTTCGTTTGAATACCATTACGTCATTTTGAGATCCCGCCGCCCCGCCAGCAACACAAAATACCCCAAAACCGGCCCAGCCCCAAACCCCAATAAAGGCATAGGCGTCAAACCAATGTAGGCGCAAATCATGATGACAATATAATACAGCGCAATCGGGATTATTTCAGGTGAACCGCGTTTGATGCCGATGTAAAACAAGCCCGTCGGTACCAAGGCGATACTCAACACCGCAGCAAACATCGCCACGATGCCCGCGCGCATTGCTAGTTGAATTACGCCTTCCACGTAAGCTACCGGTTGCAGCGTATCCGCTTGTTGTTGGCACCACGAGCACAACAAAACTAGCGCTGCTGTGAACACGATTTTTTGCACCACACTACCAGGTCGATGCCAAACGATGAAAACACCTGCAAACGAAAAAGCGGCGAGTTGAGAAAAGTCGGGTTGCAACGCTAATAGCACAGCAAAGGCCAGCATCAGTGCCATATTCGCCATCGCAGAAAAGGGTGTACGCCAATGCAATCTCGCAAATAAAAATAAAGCGAGAGGCAAAACGGCTGCTGAGAAATACAAACGTAGCGGGCCAAGTTTTAGCCAACGACTTGGGTTTCCAGTTTCAGAAAAGACGAAGCATGCTAGTAAGCCGACTAACATTGGCACCAGCATTACAACAGCATTGCGAATTTGTTGCACTGTTAAGGCGCTCGTTTCAGTCTTATGTTGACGCTTCGCCCTATCCATCCATAGCACGGCTGCGATGCCTATCAATGCCACAACGATCTGCTGCACTTGTAGCGACTGCACAGCGCCAGCTAAACGCATTAAGAGCACACTGCCCAATAGGCTCGGAATTGCCAACAGTATCAACATCGAGTTGGACCGCATCAACGCTCTCCTCTGATTCAAAACAAGTGAAATGATTCTCTATTTGCCGGCAGCACGCACAGATCGCATCGCAGGTGTACTTATCCAACGCTCTAAAGCCGCGCCTAAATACAAACAAGCAAGCACTACTGGCACATAGACAGCAAAGGTCCAGCGCATGTTCTCACCAAAGTAAGCGCGATACGCCGTGCAGACAGACAAGACCACGAACATATGGCTCAAGTAGATCTCATAGCTTAGACGCCCCATCTTCGCCAACCATTGCCAACCCCAACTTGGTCGCAGCACGATTCTTTGGGCAGCGAAAACAAGCAAACATGCCGACAAACACAGCATCAACATGCTGTAGCTATGTATCACTTTCCATACTTCGCTACCGAAGAAATAAATCGCCACCAGGCCTATGCCGCCCAAGATGGCAATCGAGCGGGCGAATGCTTCGCTGGTTTTCCAGACTTGTGCGAGCAACGCTGTCAGCACGCCGAAGGCAATTGCTGACATGCCAGGAAGATAGGCCTTCTCTTGCCAGATTTCATTACCGACGATGGCATCACGTGTCCATGGCAAAGAAAATGCCAACACCAACAATACCAACACCAAGTATTTTCGTGGGAGAGCCAAACACAGCAAAGGGAACGCGAGGTAGAAAACCTCTTCAATCGACAACGACCACAAGACATCCCAAGCCGCGGGTAACCACGTTGTTTGGCCTTCGTACCAATTCAAATGTAAACCCAGCGCAGACAACAAAGCACGTCCTAAAGTCTGCCCTTTCTCATGCACGACATAGCCATCAACACCCATCAAATGCAAAACGCTAAGCAAGGTCAACAACAAGGCCAATAACGGGAAAATGCGACTAAAGCGTTGACGATAAAATTCACGCCAATTGATCGCAGCAAGTTCGCCATAAGTTTGCAAACAGCGTTGAGTGATCAAAAAGCCTGATAGAACAAAAAACAGAAATACAGATTCATAGCCGTTAAAGCTAATACCATTGATGATGCGCTTACTCAGGAAATCGCCTACCCAACTTGGCTGCAAAGGCAAGCGAAAGTTCATCGCGAGATGATGAATGACCACGAACAAAATGGACAATCCTCGCAAAAGATCGATGCCAAAATTGCGTTGCGTGGAAGGGTTTGAGAAATTGCTGCTGGGGTTCAGAGTATGACGAGCAGGCATGCGAATGAATAATTAAATGCAAAATCGCATCCTACACAAATCAACTTTATAAACCAAGCACTAAAGTGAATTCTAAATAAGCGATAGACGCGCCGCTATTCAGCGATGCTACTGCTTCCCTAGCGCATCAGGAGCGCCAGTGACTTCCTTATCATAAAGCGGCTTACTCTTATCGACAATGTGGACAGTGAACAATTTCAAAGAACTGTCACCAACAACTTTAAAACCACCATGCTGCACCATACGCAAATTCATTAAACTTGCTCCCGTGGGCAGCGTTTGTGGATCTTTACCGGGCATTTGAATTTGCGCGCCTTGCACGACATACAGTGCCTCGATCCCATGATGTAGGTGCAAATCAATGCCTTCACCTGGTTTGTATTCAGCGACCGATGAAATGACTTCCATACCTGTAGGAGCGCCATTGGGGCCTGGTAGTTCCACTCTTTGTTTTTCTTGGCGCTGCGGCGAATCACTCAAAGCTTGTGCCAGTAATGTGCCCGCGCTACCAAGCGCAATGAGGGCGCCGGCGACAAGATACTGATTAAGTGTAAAAGCTCGCATAGCGTTCTCCTGCAATTTTCAAAGAATAAGTTTAAAAACTCGATCCATCTTCTTTCAGAAACTCAATTTCTTCTGCTGTCGATTCACGCCCCAAAATGGCATTGCGGTGTGGGTAGCGACCAAATCGATCGATGATCGCTTTGTGCTTTAACTCAAACTCATAATTCGCTTTTGGTGCATTTTCATGAAACAACTTCTCGGCATAGGCGTGAATAACGCGAGATTCGCTATGCATGAAAGGCATATACAAAAAGTTTTTTTCGATAGGCGTCAAACCTTGATCTGCCTGCATACGAATCGCTTCTTGCGCCAAGACAAGCGCCATCGCATCTTGCGCAAATGCCTTTGGCGTATGGCGATACACATTGCGTGAGAACTGATCTAAGACGATGATCTCCGCTAAGCGGCCGTGATCGTCGGTACGCCATTGATAAAGTTCGCCGGCAGCCGCCTGCAACATCAAACCTTGAAAACGACTTTGTATGAGTTGATCAAATTCTGGATCAACACGCCACCATTGTTTGCTATCGATTTCTTCGAACCAAAAGTGGATAATTTCTTGAAACATCGTCGGCCTCTCAATAATGAACTGGTAGATTCTATGTCTAAAGTTTTCCGCATCAAAGCGTCGCAAGAAATTAAGTCGCAGCTTGGTCCACGGTTGAAATCAAGCGCTCAGGTGCCAGCACCCCATACTCTTGCAATTGAGCAGAACCTAATAAATATCGGGAATCCTTATCAGGTTCAACTTTATATACCCGTACCCTACCCATTTGTTGAGGGTACACGACTTGCTCTTTATCGAGGGAAATACGCTGCCCTTGCAGGAAACGCTTGGCGAGATCGGCATTTAACAATACTTCTGGAAAACTCGACAGCAAAGCGTCAACTGGCGCCAATAGTTCAAGACGTTGCATTTCTTCCATGGCGATCAATTGATCGAGCGTAACGGTGTTTTCTAAAATCAAATGTCCCACATGGGTACGACGCAAGGCGTTTAAATGTGCCCCACAACCCAAGGCCGTGCCGATGTCTTCGCCGAGTACACGAATATAGGTGCCTTTACTGCAACGCACATTTAAGGTCAAAAATGGCGCTTCATATTTGACGAATTCGAGCATGTGAATTGTTACGGGGCGCGCTTCGCGTTCTAAGGTGATGCCTTCGCGCGCATATTCGTACAACGCCTTTCCGTCGCGTTTCAAAGCTGAATACATGGGCGGTACTTGCATGATATCGCCGCGAAACTGGGCCAGCGCTTGTTGAATCTGTTCGACGCTGACATTCACGTCTTTGTGCTCAATGACTTCGCCCTCGGTATCACCCGTATTGGTACGCTGTCCGAGGTGCACCACGGTTTGATACGTCTTATCGGCATCAAGTAAGTCGGCAGAAAACTTCGTCGCCTCGCCAAAACACAAAGGCAATAAACCGGTCGCGAACGGATCAAGGGTGCCTGTATGCCCTGCTTTAATCGCATTCAATAAGCGTTTTGCTTTAATTAAAGCATCATTGCTTGACCAACCGACCGGTTTATCCAATAGCAGTACGCCGTTGATCGGAAGACGTGTTTTTTTCTTGATGACTTGATTCATTCGTTATTCTTCAAACTCAAAACAAATATCGGAGCACAAAAGCAAAAGACGCAGAGTATTTGACTATGCTCTCTGCGTCTTTCAATTTCCCAACCAAACAAAGAAATTAATCTTCGCTCTTTTCTTTATCGTCGCGATGATCAGCTTCTTCGACGTCACTATCTTTAGCACGCGTCGCATTCGCTTCATCGATCAACTTCGACATCGCCATACCGCGCACGGTCGAGGTGTCGTGGACAAAGTGAAGTTGTGGCAAAGTGTGAATACGCAATTTCAAACCAAGCTGATTCCGCAAAAAGCCAGCGGCTTTGTTCAGACCTTCTTGTGTTAATTTGATTGCTGTTGGCTCGTCTGCCAGAGTTGTGAAATACACTTTTGCATGAGCGTAATCTGGCGTCAGCTGCACTTCAGTGAGAGTGATCATGCCAACGCGTGGATCTTTGAGTTCAGCCCAAATGATTTCAGACAGATCGCGTTGAATTTGATCCGCAACGCGCAAGCCGCGAGCTGGGATAGATTTACTATTTTTAGCCATATAAAAAACAAAACCTTCTACTTACATCATCACCCCGTTTGATCGAGGCTTTAAGTTCGGTAGCAGAAAACGCAATGTTTTCGCTGCCTTTAAAATGAAAGAGGAAGCTCGCGCTTCCTCTTTTTTACCTCATTACAGAGTACGAGCAATTTCTTGGATTTCGAAGACTTCGAGGAAGTCTCCAACTTGAATATCGTTGTAGGCTTTGAGTGAGAGACCACACTCCATACCTGCACGAACTTCTTTTGCATCGTCTTTGTAACGCTTGAGCGAATCGAGTTCGCCTGTCCACGTCACCACATTGTTGCGCAACAAGCGGACAGAAGACGTGCGTTTGACCATACCTTCGGTGACCAAGCAACCCGCGATAGAACCAACTTTGGAGACCGTAAATACTTGACGGATCTCGACCATACCGATCACTGTTTCACGTTTTTCTGGTGCCAACATACCGGACAAAGCTGCCTTCACTTCATCTACTGCATCGTAAATGATGTTGTAGTAGCGAATATCCACGCCATTGGTTTCAGCCAACTTACGTGCGGATGCATCTGCACGTGTGTTAAAGCCGATGATGACCGCTTTCGATGCCACCGCCAAGTTGACGTCGGATTCGGAGATACCACCGACCGCCGCATGCACCACTTGAACGCGAACTTCGTTGTTGGACAATTTGACCAAAGATTGAACCAAAGCTTCTTGCGAACCTTGCACGTCCGTTTTGACGATGATAGGCAAGTTTTTGAGTTCGCCTTCGCCCATGTTTTCGAACATGTTCTCGAGCTTCGCTGCTTGTTGCTTCGCCAATTTAACGTCACGGAATTTACCTTGACGGAACAAGGCGATTTCACGTGCTTTACGTTCGTCTACCATCACCATCACTTCTTCACCCGCGGCTGGTACTTCTGTCAGGCCTTGGATTTCGACTGGGATAGATGGACCCGCTTCGTTAATGTTCTTACCGTTTTCATCCAACATCGCACGAACACGACCATAAGACGAACCCGCCAATACAACGTCACCACGCTTCAAAGTACCGGATTGAACCAAGATCGTCGCTACAGTACCGCGACCTTTATCCAAACGAGATTCAACAACCAAGCCCTTTGCAGGCGCATCAATTGGTGCTTGCAACTCCAAGACTTCGGCTTGCAACAAAACGTTTTCAAGCAGGGAATCAATACCTTGACCTGTCTTCGCAGAGACTGGCACGAATGGTGAGTCACCACCGTATTCTTCAGGCACAACGCTTTCAGCGATCAACTCTTGTGTCACGCGGTCTGCATTCGCTGCTGGTTTATCGATCTTATTGATGGCGACGACCAAAGGAACGCCCGCTGCTTTCGCATGTGCAATCGCTTCCTTCGTTTGCGGCATCACGCCGTCGTCCGCTGCCACAACAAGAATAACAATATCCGTTGCCTTCGCACCACGAGCACGCATCGCCGTAAAGGCTTCGTGACCTGGGGTATCGAGGAAAGTGATCATGCCACGTGGTGTTTCAACGTGGTAAGCACCAATGTGCTGGGTAATACCACCGGCTTCGCCGGAAGCCACTTTGGCACGACGAATATAATCGAGCAAAGAAGTTTTACCGTGATCAACGTGACCCATCACCGTCACAACTGGTGCACGTGGTGAAGATTCGTAGTCTGCGTGTTCTGCAACGTCGGTGAGCATCGCTTCTGGATCGTCGATCTTCGCTGCGAACGCTTTATGCCCCATTTCCTCAACCAGAATCATTGCTGTTTCTTGATCGAGAACTTGGTTAATCGTGCACATTTGACCCAATTTCATCAAATGTTTAATGACTTCAGATGCCTTGACAGACATCTTGTGCGCCAATTCAGCCACCGTCAATGTTTCAGGAACGTAGACATCTTTTACCACAGCCTCAACTGGCACTTGGAAATTCGATTCTCGTTCTTCGTGATGCTGGTTACGACGACCTTTTGGACCACTCTTCCAACCTTCACGGCCAACGGGTGCCGCGCCACGGGTTTTCAAACCACCACTACGTTTTTTCGCGGCATCTTCTTGCCATGTAGAAGACACATTGGCAGATTTGATTGCCTTCTTGTCGCCACTCGGTGCGGCCGTCGTCGCGGGTTTTGCTTCTTTCTTATCGCCAGCAGGCTTTTTATCGCCCGCCTTTTTGTCGGCTGGTTTGTGCAAAGTACCTTCTGCGACTTTAGATGGGGCTGGTGCTTCAACTGGTTTTGGCTTGCGTGCAGCCAACATCATCTCTTTAATTTGCGCAACTTCGTCTGCGACTTTTTTACGCGCGCTTTCCGCGTTCGCAGCGCGGGCTGCAGCTTCTTTTGCCGCTTCTTTCGCTTCAGACGCAGCTTTTTTCTTCGCCTCTTCAACAGCTAAACGTTTTACTTCATCATCAACTGCGGGCGTTTCAATCACTGCAGCCGATTTCGTTGCTTTCGCACGTTTCTCTTCTGCTTGCTTCGCTTTTTCTGCTTCTGCTTTTTCTCGAGCCGCGGCTTCGGCTTCACGAGCTGCTTTCGCTTCCGCTTCTTTTTCAGCTTCAAGCTTAGCAAGTTGAGCTTGCTTCTCTAATAACTCAGCTTCACGACGTGCAGCCAATTCTGCTTCGGCTTGCGCCTCTGCTTCACGACGTGCAATTTCCACTGGATCAATCGCAGCTACCGCTGGTTTCACATTCTCTTCAGGCGAACTTTCATCACGCTTGACGAATGTGCGTTTCTTCCGCACTTCAACTTGTACAGTACGTGTTTTGCCAGTTGCATCAGCTTGCTTGATCTCGGTTGTTTCTTTACGAGTCAAAGTGATTTTTTTCTTTTCGGCATCAGGAGCCACGCCGTGTGAACGACGTAAATGTTCTAATAGTTTGTCTTTATCTTCTTTCGACAAAGTATCAGACGCAGACGCTTTTGTAACGCCTGCGGCATTCAATTGCGTGAGCAGTAAATCCGCTGACATTTTCAGCTCGGTGGCAAATTGAGCTACATTATTACTCGCCATTCAGTCCTCTTTCCTTGTTTTGTGCTGCGATTTAACGATTAATTAAGTTAAATCTACACTTCAATATGGGTTATTCACTCGTGATTATTTTGCTTCAACGAGTTTCCATGCTTTTTCCAATAAGGCTTTCGCATGTTCATCATATTTAGCGTCGATGAGTTTCATCTCATCATCAGTCACATCTTCAAATGCATTATCAATTAATTGACGCGCACGGTCGGTAGACAGAGCCAATATCGCGCCAAATTCATCGTAAGCCAAGCCACCGAAAGCAGCGAGGGTCTTAATACCAGCCAAGCCCAATTTACCTGCTGTTGCGCGGCTCATACCTTCCAGATTAATCAATGCGTCTTCCACACCTTCCACGCCTTCTTCAGAAGCAATCGCTTCTGTCAAAAGCGCGTCACGTGCACGATTACGCAATTCATTTACTGTATCTTCATCCAAGGCATCGATTTCCAGCATTTCGCTAATTGGTACATAAGCGATTTCTTCTAAGCTGGAGAAGCCTTCGTCTACCAAAATATCGGCAACTTCTTGATCAACGTCGAGTTTTTCCATAAATAATTTACGGATACCCGCAGTTTCTTGCTCCGCTTTATCGGCGGACTGCTCAGCTGTCATAATATTGATTTGCCAGCCAGTTAATTCTGCTGCTAAACGCACGTTTTGACCACTACGGCCAATCGCGATCGCCAAATTTTCATCGTCAACCACAACGTCCATTGCATGCTTTTCTTCATCAACCATAATAGAAGAAACATTCGCTGGCGCTAAAGCACCGATCACGAATTGTGCTGGATCTTCAGACCACAACACGATGTCAACGCGTTCACCACCGAGTTCACCGGTGACTGCTTGTACGCGAGATCCACGCATACCAACGCAAGTGCCGATCGGATCAATACGTTTGTCGTCTGTATGCACCGCAATCTTAGCGCGCACGCCTGGATCACGTGCTGCAGATTTGATGACCAAAGAACCTTGTTCGATTTCTGGCACTTCCAATTCAAACAATTTCATGATGAATTCTGGTGCTGTACGAGACAAGATGACTTGTGGACCGCGTGCATTGCGATCGATACGCAAAATGTAGGCACGAACGCGATCGCCAACACGCAAGTTTTCTTTTGGGATCATTTGATCGCGCGGCAAACGTGCCTCGATGCGACCCGATTCCACCACTGCCTCACCACGTTCCATGCGTTTGATGGTCCCCATCACAAGGGAATCACCACGCTCTAAGAATTCAGCCAAAATTTGTTCACGTTCTGCGTCACGAATACGTTGCAATACAATTTGCTTCGTATCCTGCGCGAAACGACGACCTAACTCAACGGATTCAACTGGTTCTTCGATGTATTCATCCACCTCGATATCAGCGTATTGTTCCACTGCTTCGAAATGCAAAATTTCTTGATCTGGCAATTGCAAGCCAGCTTCATCCGCCACAACATGCCAACGACGGAAAGTACGGTACTCACCCGTATCGCGATCGATCTCTACGCGAATATCCACTTCACCGTCATAACGTTTCTTGGTAGCCGTTGCCAAAGCATGTTCCAATGCGCCAAAAACGATATCTTCATCCACGTTCTTTTCACGTGCCAGCACATCAACCAATAATAAAACTTCGCGACTCATGCTTTGCGACTCCTAAAATCCACTTGCGGCACTAAACGTGCCTTATCTAAATCAGCGAGCGTAAACTCCAGCATCGCCGCGCCATCTTTTGTTTCAATTTCGAGCTTCAGAGTGTCCCCTTCAGGCTCATGCAAAATACCATCAAAATTCTTCCGATTTGCCATACCAGGCATAGGCAAGCGCAATTTGACTGTCGCTTTCTCACCAGCAAAACGCGCAAAGTCTGCGATTTTTTTCAATGGTCGATCTAAGCCCGGAGACGAAATCTCTAAGCGTTCGTAATTCACTTCTTCCACAGTCAATACGTGCGACAATTGGTGACTGACTTTTGCACAGTCTTCCACTGTCACATGACCTTTTTCCTCAACATCCTCAGGCAAAAGATCAATATACACACGAAACAAACCACGCTCTGCTCGTTCGAAGTCGACCAGATCATACCCCGTCCCATTGACAGTCTTTTCAATTAATTCCAACAATTGCAAGACAATTCTCCGATAAACGCAGTTCGTTTTTTTGATGTTGCTTTACTTTAAGCAGAGCACATTCATTTTCAAAAAACGATTTGCCAAAAAAAAATGGGCACCTGCCCATCTTTCTTAGCGCCTTAAACATTCGTCGTTTATTTAATAACGCATCAAATAAACGCCAATTTAAGGAAAAAACTGCTAACTACAAGATTATAAACGATTAATTACTCAATCGCAATGAGAAGTCGGTGAAAATCATGGCAAGCACCACATCTTTCACCCACTTCCGGACAAGTTAATTTAAGCACCGCGACGACGACGCGCAGCGATCGCTTGACCTATCGCAGGCCCACTACCACGCACTGTCGGCCCGCGACGATTTTGATCGCGCGTCGGGAAACCTAAAGCAGTTTGCAAAGGATCAGGTTGGCGGCTACGTGGCTTAGCATTTTTATTATTTTGCTTAGTAGCTTGACCATTTCCCTGAGCACTAGCATAACCCGAATTTCCAGAATGACGCCCACCACGCGGATTTTGCGGATTGGCAAAACCACCACGAACAGTAGGTTCAAAGCTTCTTTGCACTGGCGCATCAAACGGATTGACGTTGCGCGGCACTTTTCCACCCTGAACACGATTGCCATTTGGCTTACCGACTGGTTTGTCGGCCTTCTCACCGACGGATTTTTCCAATCCACTTACTTTAAGCAAGCTGCGGACCGCATCTTCACCCAACTCGTCCCAACGACCGCGCTTCAAGCCAGAAGGCAGCGTCATCACACCATAGCGGGTGCGGATCAAACGTGAAACGGTCAAACCAACCGCCTCAAACATACGGCGCACTTCGCGATTACGGCCTTCACCAATGATCACTCGATACCACTTATTAACGCCTTCACCACCACCATCCGAAATCTTAGAAAACTGTGCCATACCATCTTCCAACTCGACCCCAGCCAATAATTTTTGACGCATACCTTCTTCTAATTCGCCCAAGGTACGCACTGCATACTCACGCTCGATACCGTAACGAGGATGCATCAAACGATTGGCGAGATCACCTGAAGTCGTAAACAACAGCAATCCTTCGGTGTTGTAATCCAAGCGACCAACCGCTAACCATTTACCGACTTTCATTTGCGGCAAACTATCGAATACCGACGCACGTCCCTCAGGGTCGCTCGTACTGACAATTTCCCCAGCTGGCTTATGATAAATCAAAACACGTGGTGGCTTTTTCGTCACTTTGCGCTGTATCAATTTACCATTAATACGCACTTGATCTTGCGGCAAAATACGCTGACCGATATGCGCTGGCTCGCCATTCACCGATACGCGACCCGCAATAATTAGTTCTTCCATATCGCGGCGAGAACCTAAACCAGCCTCTGCCAATACCTTGTGCAATTTAGGAGCATCATCATCTGCAGTCAGATCACGACGCGGCTTTTTATTTTTTTCAGGACGAGAAGATTTCACATCATCCATGGAGTCGTACGCATCTGAGGTCACAAAAGAAAACACGTCGTCGGCATCATACCCGCCAGAGCGACTATTTTGCTGCGTTTGTTTGCGTGGATTCTTTTGATTGCGTTGCTCACCTTGACGATGTTGCGCTGACTGTGAATTTTTACCCTGCGACCTACGTTGCTGACCGTCATGAGATTTTGAATTACGTGAATTATTTCTATCACCATGCTGACGGCGAGGGGTGGAGTTTGTCGAGTTTGACTCAGTTCGATCTGATGAAAATTCTACACTTGCGTCGTTAGCTGAGTTCGCCGCACCCTGTACGGTGCTAGTCGATTCTGAACTTGAAACTCTTGACTGCTTTGTAGGACGAGGCTGACGTGGCATTTTTGGCCTAACATCACTAGGCTCCGCAGATTCTTTGACTTCACTAGAAACGGAAATATTTTGCGCTTCAACATTTTTAGCTGCACTTCCGCGCGGCTTACGTGGCGCTTTTGCTGCGCTTGCAACTGGCGCATCCGATGAACTTGCACTTGCCAAGTCACCCCCAATTTTCTCTGCTTTGGGACGCGCAACGCGTTTTGCACGAGGACGTTGGGTTGCATTATCTGCACCAGCATTTGACTGGCCTGCGATATCGTCTGAATTATTTGTGTTCATTATCTGATTCTGTTTGTAAAGGTGTGAGTGCATCGGCTTCAGCAATTGCCTGAACATCTACTTCAGCGTCCACATTTTCATCTGTATTCATATCAGCCAAGGTCGCAACATCATCCAAAATCACATCACTGGCTGTTTCAATTTCAAGAGTTTCCGTAGCCTCATCCATTTCCGGCACGACAGAACTCGATTCTTCCTGCATTCCACTTTGCATATCGACCTGCATCTCGGCCTTTAAAATTGCAACTTCGTCAATCGCAACTTCTGGAGCCTGTACAATCTCCACGTCCGACGAAGACAACGGACTTCCCAATTCAACATCAGCCACTGGAGGCTCCGTCGCCTCCACCAAGGGAACATCTGCGGCTTCAAGCAACGTTTCCACACCATCGAACATATTCAATTCTGGGGATGCGTCATCGGCTGGTGTATTTTCGAGACCTTCCTCTTGCCCAATCTGCTGTAAAGGAGGGAGTTGATCCAAGGAAGCCAAACCTAAATCATCTAAAAACTGCTTTGTCGTCGCAAATAAAGCGGGCCGTCCAGGCACTTCGCGATGGCCAATGGTTTCTATCCAACCACGATCTTCCAAAGTTTTGATCATTTGAGACGCAACCGCCACACCGCGAATTTCTTCGATATCACCACGCGTCACCGGTTGGCGATACGCAATAATAGCCAAGGTTTCCAAGGTCGCACGCGAATATTTAGGCGGCTTTTCAGGATTCAATCGATCAATAAACGCCCGCATTTCCGGGCGGCTTTGAAAACGCCAACCCGTCGACAACGAGACCAACATAATCCCCTTATCCGACCAATCCTGGCGCACTTCCTCTAACAATAATTTGATCGTATCAGCACCAATCAAATCCGCTTGATCGACACTATCGACAAACAATTTCTTCATTGTATTAATGGTCAGCGGCTCATGCGCGCACAGGAGTGCGGTTTCAAGTATACGCTTGGCATCTGCAGTATTCATGCAAACTCTTTAACTAACAAGTTATGTTGATCTTAAGAAGTATTCAGTGAAGCACGCGGGAAAATATTATCCCTACCAGTCTCGTCTTGTAAGACACTGCGCAGCACGATTGAACGACGTGCACCTGGTGGACCAGTCCGCCGCCAGCTAGTGTGCATTTCACACATTGCGCTAAGCAAAACGGTCGATCAAATTAGTAGATGCCCGATTGTAGTCTAGAAATAAGCTCTAAACCCAAACCAATTAAAAAAAATTGCCAAGCTAACGAAAAAGCCACGATGAAACGTGGCTTTATTCTTGCATTCTGGTTGCGGGGGCAGGATTTGAACCTACGACCTTCGGGTTATGAGCCCGACGAGCTGCCAGACTGCTCCACCCCGCGTCTGATAAGTAGAACTATACAGTACTTTGCTGCTTTGCGCAATTTCTTTCTATGTTTAGATGAATTTATACGTAAATAGGCAGCATGATTGAAATTGAAATCGACTAGAAAAAACGCTAGTCATGAATCCTAGGTTTTTTTCGATGGTAAGCAAAACGCTGAGCAATGATACACTTTCACTGATAGCCAATCTCTTCTACTAGACTGCCCGCGAAAGATTTAAAACATGAAATTTTGTTCCAGCTGCGCTGCACCTGTCGCACTAAAAATTCCTGACGACGATACTCGTGAGCGCTTCGTATGCACTCAATGCGGCATGATTCATTATCAAAATCCGAATATGGTCGTTGGCAGCGTGCCGGTATGGGATATCCAAGGTGAAGTTAAAGTGCTGCTGTGCAAGCGAGCAATCGAACCGCGCTATGGTTATTGGACACTCCCTGCGGGATTCATGGAAAATCAAGAATCCTGTAGACAAGCAGCACAACGAGAGACTATCGAAGAGGCTGGTGCAAATATTGAACTGCACGAATTATTTTCGGTATTAAGTGTGCCACATGTTGATCAAGTACACCTTTTTTATCGAGCGAGCCTAATCGACACGAATTTCCACGCTGGTACGGAAAGTTTAGCCGTACAGCTATTTAGTGAAAAAGAAATTCCTTGGGACGAAATCGCATTTCCGACCGTTGCGCAAACTCTGAAATTCTTCTTTGAAGACTTGCGCCAAACACGACTTGGATCGCCTTTCCGCTTACATGAGCATGACTTTCATCGATCGATCCAAACCGACTAAATTCTGCAAATTATCGAGATATGATTCCTTGGCTAGAAAATCACAGCCCTTTTCCTCCGGTCGAACAAGCCCTAAGTGCAGAGCAAGGAGCCGCAGGCTTGCTTGCAGCGGGCGCCGACTTATCCCCCTATCGCTTATTGAATGCCTACCAGCACGGCATTTTTCCTTGGTTTTCTGAAGGTCAACCCATTTTATGGTGGTCAACCGATCCTCGGATGATATTGAAGACAAATGCGTTGAAAATTTCTAACAGCTTAAAAAAGACACTTAAACGTTCGCTCGGAGATCGGCGCTGGGCATTTCGTTTCAACACTGCGTTTGAGCAAGTGATGCGCAACTGTTCAGCACCCCGCAGAGGTCAAGACGGTACTTGGATTTCCGAAGACATTATCACTGGCTATACCAAGCTGCACTATATGGGTTACGCACACAGCTCGGAAATTTGGCTAGATAATCAGTTGGTCGGGGGGGGCTATGGAATTTGCATCGGTAAAATGTTCTATGGCGAATCCATGTTTGCAAAGGTTAGTGATGCGTCCAAAATGGCCTTGGTGCAGCTCGTTGTTTTCTTGCGCCAACAGGGTGTAGAAATGATAGACTGCCAGCAAGAAACCTCGCATTTGGCCAGTTTCGGGGCGAGACCGGTTCGACGAGCTGATTTCGTAAAACACATGAACAAAGCAATTTTAGAAGACCCGATACAAGAATGGATCCCACTCAATTCGCAAAATTTCCAAGAATATTTAGTTGATAAACAACTTCACAAGAGTGACGAACTGAAAAGCAATGCAGAACCGGACTAATTCAACCGCACCGACTTTAACTGAAACAGACCAGCTTTTGTCCGATGAGGACCAACGAGATGGCTATGTCCGATTGCACTATTACGCAACGGCACCCTATTCTTGTAGCTATCTAGAGGGTCGTCAAGCTCGATCACAAGTCGCAACGCCCGCGCATTTAATTGGCAATGAAGTCTATTCTGAATTGATCAGTCAAGGCTTTCGCCGTAGTGGCGTTTTCATTTATCGACCTTATTGTGACAATTGCACAGAGTGCATACCAGTACGCACGCCTGTCGATCAATTTAAGCCCAATCGCAGCCAGCGCCGCGCACTTGATCAACACGCTGACTTACATGCTGAAATCCTTCCCCTAGAGTTCAATGAAGAACATTTTTCGCTCTACCAACGCTACCAAACTCAGCGTCATGCGGGAGGAGGTATGGATCAAGATGGACGCGACCAATACGCACAATTCTTATTGCAAAGTCGCGTTAACACTCGACTGGTTGCCTTTCGTGATTCGAATGATATTTTACGTATGATCAGCATCATTGATATTTTAAGTGATGGACTTTCTTCCGTTTATACATTCTTCGACCCCCACGTCGCACACAGTTCATACGGGACGTTTAATGTTCTTTGGCAAATAGCACAAGCAAAAATATCACAACTTCCTTATCTCTATCTTGGCTATTGGATCAAAGATAGTCGGAAGATGTCGTACAAAACTAATTTCAAACCGCTGCAAGCTCTCATTAATCGCAGTTGGCAAAATCTTTAACATCAACTTCACGGTTCAAATTTATATGTCAGATCAATTGCTCTACTCTCTCGTCCGACCATTTCTATTTTTTATGGACCCTGAAAGTGCGCACGACCTCACCCTCCCCAGCTTAAAGCGCGCCCACGAAATGGGATTGACGCGCTTACTACCCAAACCTGCAACTGACTTAAGAAAAGTCATGGGAATTGACTTTCCCAATCCTGTAGGCTTAGCGGCTGGGCTAGATAAAGATGGTCGCTACATTGATGGATTGGCTTCATTAGGATTCGGCTCAATTGAAATTGGTACGGTGACACCTCGCGCGCAAGCTGGCAATCCCAAACCTCGGATGTTTCGATTGCCGCAAGCGAACGCCATCATCAATCGAATGGGCTTTAATAATGGTGGCGTCGACGCATTCGTCGCAAATGTCCAAGCATCGCGTTTTTACCAAGAAAGACAAGGTGTATTGGGTCTCAATATTGGTAAAAATGCCGATACGCCAATCGAAAAAGCCGCCGACGACTACTTACTTTGCCTGAGTAAAGTCTATCCGTTTGCGAGCTATGTTACCGTCAATATTTCTTCGCCCAATACAAAGAATTTGCGCCAATTACAAGGAGCATCTGAACTAGATGACCTCCTTGCAAAACTCAAGGATTCCCAGCAACGATTGGCAGATCAACATAAACGCTATGTACCAATTACCCTAAAAATTGCGCCAGATATCGATAGCGAACAAATAAAAAATATTGCTGACTCACTTATTCGCCACAAAATAGATGGCGTTATCGCTACCAACACCACAATAACAAGGGATGCGGTAAAAGGCTTAAGTCATGGCGATGAGACGGGAGGATTATCTGGTGAACCTGTCTTTGAGTTATCAAATAAGGTCATTCGGGGATTGAAAGCGGAGTTGGGTGATACATTGCCGATTATTGGTGTGGGCGGAATCTTTAAAGGACAAGATGCTCTCGCAAAAATCCAAGCAGGCGCGTCTCTCGTTCAAGTCTATTCCGGATTGATTTATCGCGGGCCGGCCTTGGTGCGAGAATGCGCCTTAGCATTGCGCAATCAAAATACATCGATCTAAAGGAAATCGTGATCATTTTTTGGACTTAGCGAAAGATTATTGCCATCAACAAGATTTCCAAGGTCTATTCAAGCTAAAGCAATGGAAAGTATAGAATGAAATTAAAAAAACTCGGCAGTAGTGATTTGATGGTTTCCGAAGTCTGCTTAGGCACAATGACATTTGGCGAACAAAATTCCGAAACAGAGGCTCACGCGCAACTCGATTTTTCAATCGCAAGCGGTATCAATTTTATCGATACAGCCGAAATGTATCCTGTCATGCCGCGCGCTGAAACAGTCAATAGAACCGAACAATTCATTGGAAGTTGGCTCAAAAAATCTGGCCATCGCCAAAACATCATTTTGGCGACAAAAGTCGCAGGGCCATCTCGAGGCATGCCTTGGATACGCGGAGGTCAAAACGACCTTGATGAATTCAACATTCGAAGCGCCGTTGAAGCAAGCCTTACTCGCCTGAATACAGACTATATTGATCTCTATCAGTTACATTGGCCCAGTCGGAATGCACCGATTTTTGGTCAAAAAGAGTTCAATCCTGAACTGGAGCGTTCTTCCATCTCTATCGCAGAGACCTTGGATACCTTAGATCGCTTAGTAAAGGAAGGAAAAATTCGACATATTGGGGTCTCCAATGAAACACCTTGGGGGGTTAGCGAATTCATTCATACCGCTTGTCAAAACCAACAAGCGCGAATCGTATCAATACAGAATCCCTATCACTTAATGAACCGTAGTTTTGAGCAAGGTTTAACCGAAACATGCTACCGTGAACAAGTTGGCCTATTGGCGTATAGTCCATTGGCGTTCGGGCGTCTAACGGGAAAATATACCGACAATCCCTCCTCTCAAGGACGCCTCAATCAATTCCCGCCAACTTGGAGTCCGCGTTATATGCGCCCTGAGGTGATCAATGCGAGCGCGGAATATACGAAACTCGCGCGCGACTTTGGCATCAGCCCAACACAGCTTGCATTAGCATGGTGTTATTCGCGCTGGTTTGTCACAAGCACAATCATTGGCGCCACCAATTTACAACAGCTGGACGAAAATATTCGGGCATTAGATGTTCAGCTGACTGAGGAGATGATTATCGCTATTCAAGCAATTCATGCTAGAACCAATAACCCAGCACAATAATCCCAAACGCTCCTCGATGGCTCGCAACTAGAATGCTAATTAAGCAACTTACTCAACGCTTTAAACAGCTTGTTCTGCTCGAAAAGACAGCCGAGCCAGGCGAGGTAATCCTAAAACAAAGGCGCGTGTTTACCTTGCCAGGTCGAGCAGGAGTCGTGTTCGGATTGATGCTTATTTTGCTGTTTTTGACCTCCACAAATTACAACCTTAATTTAGGTTTTGGTATGACCTATTTGTTGGCTGGACTGGCGGTAGTCAACACATTGTTCACGTTTAGAAATCTTGCCTACCTTCGACTCAACACGGGACAAGGCGAGGCGGTTTTTTTGGGTGAAGTGGCGGAATTTCCGATACGTATTCAAAATACGCAGAACCTCGCACGCTATGCGATTCATATCGGTTTTTTGCAATCCTCGGCAATCGAACAGATTATCGACTTGCCACCCAACCAAATCATCAACCTCAAGCTCCGCACTATCGCAACACAACGAGGCTACCTAACTTGTCCGCGGATTCGTCTGCAAACTTGGTTTCCCCTCGGTCTTTTACGCGCTTGGAGTACATGGTTGCCCGACGCAAAAATCATCGTGTACCCAACACCAGAAGAGACGCCGCCACCGTTGCCAAGTTCAAATGAAGGCCAGTCAGAAACCTCACAGAATTCAGGCAATGAAGATTTTTCGGGTGTCCGCAGCTATCAACTTGGGGACCCATTGAAACATCTCTCTTGGAAGCATATCGCGAGAGTCGATCTAGACATGGGTGGTAAATTGGTGTCAAAACAATTTGCTGGCGCGAATGGCGGCAAAGTTATTCTCGATTTTGCCGCAACTGCTTCCCTGCTAAATTTAGAACAAAGACTGTCTCGTTTAAGCGCTTGGGTACTCGCAGCGGAACGGGCTCAAATGCAATATGGATTGCGTTTAGGAGGACTCGAGATTGAGGAAAATCAAGGCGAATCACATCGCAATGCCTGTCTGACTGCGTTAGCGCTTTTTGGTTTGGACGAACAGCATGTTTAGAAAAATACGTACATTTTTTGTCGCCAAATTCGCCATCGAAAAAAAAGAGAGCCTTTTGCTAGTGCTCGCCTGTTTTCTTGTACTGAGCAATCATTTTAATAATCTGTCAGCGTGGATAAGTGTCAGTACTGTTGGACTCATGCTATGGCGCGCTTGGCTCACATTACTTGGTCGAAAGCTACCTCCCCGATGGATTCTAATTCCTATCGCACTCGCCTTAATGGCAGGAATTTTCTGGCAATTCCGCAGTTTTTTCGGACGCGAGACGGGTGTCGCGATGTTGGCTCTGCTACTATCCTGCAAACTCCTTGAAATGCATGCAAAACGCGACCTCTTTGTGATTTTATTTCTTGGATTCTTTCTCTTACTCACGAGTTTTTTCGAATCACAATCGATAGGAACCGCGCTCCAGGTCGCGGTTGCCGCATTTGTTCTACTGTTGGCGCAATTAAGTTTTCAATTCAACAGCCACATTCCCAGTCTTTGGCAACGATCTGTGATACTTTTGAAAATGCTTGCTTTTGCCATACCGTTAACAATTATTAGCTTCTACTTGTTTCCCAGAATCCAAGGTCCGCTTTGGGGACTGCCTGGCGACGCGAATACCTCGCGCAGTGGGTTGTCTGATTCTATGGCTCCAGGAAATATCAGTAAATTAGCAATGTCAGAAGAGCTTGTTTTTAGGGTCAAATTTCTTCAAGAAGTCCCCCAAAAATCTGACTTGTATTGGCGCGCGATTGTATTAAGTAGCTTTGATGGTCGTCGCTGGACTGAAGGGCGAGGAACGAAGGAAGTCAAAGAACGCGAATTGGAAGTATTTGGGAAAGGAATCTCGCAAGAAATAACTCTGGAACCGGCAAATTCACATTTACTCTTCGGATTAGACAGTGTGCTTAAACCACCTTTCATCGAGAACAAACCGACGGAAATCAATTTTGAAGGAGAAATGTTCAGCCCCGCTTTGATCAATCATCGAATTCGTTATCAAGTGGTATCGCACACGAGATATCGACACAATGTCAATGAAGATCCTTTGATTTTGCGCCATAACTTGAGAATCCCAGCCAATCTGAACCCAGAAACAAAACAATTTGCGCAGAACTTGAGCTTAAAATTCAACGAGACGCAAGCAAAAGTCAATGCAGTGTTGCGGCACTTTCGTGAGGAAAAATTCTATTACACATTAGAACCGCCTTTATTGGGGCGCAACAGCATAGACGATTTTCTTTTCAATACGAAGACTGGTTTCTGTGAACACTACGCGAGCGCATTTGTGGTGTTAATGCGCGCGATGGGTGTCCCTGCTCGCGTCGTAACGGGCTACCAAGGAGGAACGCTCAATACGCAAGATCAGTATTATGAGGTGCGCCAATCCGATGCACATGCATGGGCCGAAGTTTGGGAATCAGGTCAAGGTTGGATTCGAGTTGACCCGACGGCAGCCGTCGCACCTGAACGTATTTTACAAAATCTGAGTGCAACTCAAAAAAGCACTGGATTCGCAGGCTTAGTCGGTGACTTGATAAAAGAAAACGCCTGGAGCAAAGCACTACGCATGCGCTGGAGCGCGATCAATAACTCTTGGAATCAATGGGTTCTCAACTACAACCAGGCACAACAATCGCGCCTATTAGAGATATTGGGTCTCCATCAGATCGATTGGAGCAAAGCACTCACTTCACTCTTCTTTATCGGTATTGTTGTAGTAGGCTTGTTGGCAATCCCATTAATTCCAAAGGCTGTTCCAATGTCCGCCCAAGACAAGCTCTATGCAAAGTTCTGCGCGAAATTTAAAAACTTTGGAATCGAACGCGCCATACATGAACCGCCCTCTAGCTATTTAGAACGAATCAAGCCAGTTCTTGAAAAAACAAAATATAAGCATGCAGAACAATTTATCGCCTACTATGTTGCGTTAAAATATGGAAAAATGACCAATTCAAATCTTGTCTTAAAAGACATGCGCGCTTTGCTCAAAAAACTTTGATCGACCTTTTCTTCTGACGCTATTTTGAACCATATTTCTCGCCTCCTCGTTGTTTGCGTTTTACTTTGCTTTGGTTTGTGTTTTGAATGGAACCCCACAGGAATAATGCTGTTCAAAACGGCATACGCGGCCACCAAGCAATCGAACAATTCAAATCAATCGACAAAATCAAAAAAGACTTCGGCAAAGAAGAACGCCAAGAAGACTTTAGGTAATCCAGCTCTCAATCGAACCGATAATGTGCACTACCTTGAATGGCAAGAGGTGCAAAGCTTTATCAAAGAGATGCAAAGCGAGCATCAGTTTCCTGCTCAGCAATTGACGCAGATTTTTGACAATGCGCGTTATGTCGAATCCGCGATTCAACTTATGAAACCTGCACCGGCAGGCAAGCCCAAAAATTGGAAAGCCTACCGAGCGAGATTCGTTGAAAATGGTCGCATCAATTCCGGTGTTTTGTTTTGGAATCGCAATCTTGAAAGTCTCAATCGCGCTGAGAATTTATTTGGTGTACCAGCAGAAATTATCGTCGGCTTAATAGGCGTCGAAACAATTTATGGCAAAAATATGGGGGGCTTTCGGGCCCTCGATGCCCTCTGTACACTCGCATTTTCATATCCAGATACGCCAAATCGCGTTGCTCGTATGGCTTTCTTCCGTTCGGAATTGGCCCAACTCTTACTCTGGAGCCGCGACACTGGTACCGACATTTATACTGTGAAGGCATCCTATGCTGGCGCCGTCGGACTAAGCCAATTCATGCCAAGTAGTTTGCGTCAATTTGCGATCGACTTTGATCAAGACGGTAAAATTGATTTGAGAGAGTCCGAAACCGATGCGATCGGGAGCGTAGCAAACTATCTAGCGAAGCACGGCTGGAAAAAAGGAGTCCCCTATGCATATCCAGCAACCTTCACGAGTGCAGAACCGAATGTTACGCAATTAGAAACGACACTTGGGCGCGGCCTTCAAGCAACTTTTTCATTATCCGAGCTAAAAGACTTGGTTAGCACCTCAGATGAATCCGCTCCCAAGCAAATTAGATACGGACTGATCGATCTCCAAAATGGCGAAGATCCCACTGAATATTGGTTAGCAACAGATAATTTTTTTGCGATTACGAAATACAATCGGAGTTACTTCTATGCCATGTCTGTGATTGATTTGGGGCGAGTCGTTGCGCAGACCCGTAGAATAGAGTAGCAAATTTGATAATATCCAAATGTTATGCTGCAAATAAAGAACTTCTCAATAATAAATATTGCAAATAAGAATTTTTTGGTCTAAAGTAATGTTATCTAATGATACATTTATGATGGCTTCGAGGAAAGTGTCAATAGATTTAACAATTTTCTTACTTTATTTCTCTGGCAAGAAGTAGATAAATTTATTTTAAAGATATAGTATTACTGTTTGATTAATTTACACAGTGCCCTCCTGCAACATCAATCATCATCAATAACGAGGTAATGATGCCAAACTTGACACAACTAGAATCAGATGAAATCGACTACGATCCAAATAATCTTTTGGATACATTGATCAAACAATTGCATCTGAAAAATGATGCTGCACTGTCCAGAGCACTGGAAGTTGCTCCACCGGTGATCAGTAAAATTCGTCATCGTCGTTTGCCAGTTGGCGCATCTTTATTGATACGTATGCATGAAATCAGTGATGTCAGCATTAAAGATTTGCGCGCACTGATGGGTGATCGCCGCGCTAAATTCCGCATTAGCGACAAGCAATTCAAACCTAAAGATGCCGAGAACAATGGCTAAATTGGTGTGAAATTGGTTTAGAAAAATCGAAGCTTAGTGAAATGCTAGCTTCGATTTTTTATTATTTGTTGTATTTTTGCTGCGGTTCATTTCTCTTGGTACGGCTGCGCTGCGAGATCACGCAAGCGCACTTACACTGTTGTTAAGCCGCTTCGAGTTGACTCTGATATATCTGTCGAGTCAAGATGCAACTGCGCAACTCACACGTTGTTCGCACTTTGGACAAAGCCCAATATTAGGCAGGAAAAACCCCTGTCGACAAATAGCGATCGCCTCGATCGCAAACAATAAACACGATAGTTGCATTCTCCACGGTTTCAGCCAGACGCAAGGCGACTTCGCATGCGCCAGCAGCCGAGATACCACAGAAAATTCCTTCCTCTACAGCTAATCTACGTGCCATCGCTTCTGCCGTTGATTGACTGACTGATTCCAGTCGGTCGATTTGCTCATGATTGAAAATTTTCGGCAAATACGCTTCTGGCCACTTACGAATGCCTGGAATTTGAGATCCGTCCTCAGGCTGCACACCAACGATTTGTATCTGTGGATTTTGTTCTTTCAGATATTTTGAGACGCCCATAATCGTACCGGTCGTTCCCATCGCACTGACAAAATGACTGACTTGTTCCTCAGTATCTCGCCAAATTTCCGGCCCAGTACTCTCGTAATGCGCAAGAGGATTATCGGCATTAGCAAATTGATCCAAAATTAGACCTTTGCCCTCTTTTTGCATTTGTTCAGCCAAATCACGGGCGGTTTCCATTCCACCCGCTTGCGGTGTCAGCACAATTTGTGCTCCGTATGCCGCCATACTCTGACGCCGTTCAACACTCAAATGCTCTGGCATTAACAAAACCATTTTGTATCCACGCATTGCCGCAGCCATCGCTAAGGCAATACCTGTATTTCCGCTGGTCGCTTCAATTAATGTATCGCCTGGTTTAATTTGGCCACGTTGTTCTGCCCGCTTAATCATGGACAGCGCTGGACGATCTTTTACCGACCCAGCAGGATTATTTCCTTCGAGTTTTCCAAGCACAATATTATTTCGCGCTTGCGCCTCTGCGCTCAAAAGTCTTTGCAAGCGCACTAAAGGCGTGTTTCCTATTGTGTCTTCAATCGTGATATAGGCCATATTGAGCGGTAATCTTAAAAGGCAAAATGCTATTTTAATCTCTTGCCAAGAATTCTGCTTATTTCCATTTAAACTGACGACGTTTTATAACAGCGTCTTATAAATGCGTTTTATAAATGCGTTAATAACTGCCTCTAAATTGATTTATCTTGGAAGTACGTCATCAGCAATCTTGTTTCGCATTAAATCGAGATCTCGCAAAACTCAAAGCCCGCTGGAACACCGAGCGGGCTTTGAACAATGATGCTGAATCTACACTTTCTCGTTTCACTCTCTGGAATGAATTAGAGTCGGAGAATTCAAACTTACTTCCGCGCTTACCAAACTAGACCAACTTAGTCTGGTATTTACTTCACGCTTATTTTTTACTTGCTGCACTGGCTGCACTTGCTGCGGATGCAGCAGCCGGCTCTGTCGATTTAAGAACAGGTTGATGTTGCCGTTTGCCGCTTGCCATGCCTGTCGCCACATCACGAGGTGTGGCTGCCGTCGCTGCACTTGCTGTCGCACTCGCTTTTTCAGTGACGGCAGGTGCCGCAGCCTTGACCGATGCAGCTTTACTCGCCGCAGCAGCTTCGACGGCGACAGCAGGCTTTGCTGGGGTTTGTGCGAAAGCGGCGCTAATGGTGATTGAGGCAACCGCGAGAGTCATCAATAATTTGTTCATAATTAGTCCGATCAGAAAAATGAGATTAATTGCCGTAGAAATCACTACGCCTTTCCACAACGCTGCCGAGGAAATTCATGTTGACACAGATTTGAAAATATCTAAGGAAATCGATAGTGAGCAGCACTCGCAGATCAATCAAGTCGCAAGCTCGATTTTTATTTGAATAGATGCCTTGTCGGCGCGATGCATTCACTGTTAACATCGACGCCCTAGGCAGTATTTCAGCCGAAATTATGCAGCTATGATTCGGCTCTTATTCAGTTGATTTATTTCACATCACAACGATCAGAAAACATTATGTTATTCACTGAAGTCTTATCGGGACTCCCCAAAGTCGATCATCTCGAGGCGATTGAACTCTACGAAAACGAAGCATTGTCGGCTCGCGTTGAAAATCAACCAGGATCATCAGGAAGCGTCCGAGTTTACTTTGCATTATTCCAAGAATTCCATTGTATCGATGCACGCGCTGCTAGCAAGGGCTTAGAGCTCTATTCTGAACACACCGCTGACGCGACACAATTTCCGGGAAAACACCCGAACATTGACAGACTTATTCAACTTATTCACGTCGCCGAGAGCAATACCTCGTATTGCCCTCTACAAGTCAAGCTAATTGAAAAATAAAAGGAGAAAGGAATTTCGCTGTCGAGTACAAGTCATTACATACATAACTTTGACTGCACTCGCAGTCCATGGGATTCCTACGCATGCGGTCCTTAATCTAATTTGGCAATCGCCAATTTCAGCGCCTCAAAACAGCGAACATCAATTGCTGTATGGAGATTTTCCGCCATCATTTCCAAGGTCTTTGGGATAGGAATGGCACCGCGATAGGGACGCTCAGCAGTAATCGCATCAAAAATATCTGCCGTCGTAATAATACGGGTTTCCAAAGTAATTTCCTCCGACTTCAGACCCTTAGGATAGCCAGTGCCATCAAGTTTTTCGTGATGTGCAGCCGCTACCTTTGCCAATTCAGAGAATGCTGCTATGCGCGACAAAATTGTCTCGGTATAACTAGCATGTAGTTTCACTGCATCCCACTCAGAGATATCCAATTTGCCAGCTTTGTCCAGGACACTATTGCTCACACCGAGTTTCCCAACATCATGCAAAAGTGCGCCACGTTTTAACCATCGACGTCGCTCAGGGCTTAAATCCAACGCCTCCGCGATCATATCGGTATAGAGCGCGACACGTGCACTGTGGCCACTGGTGTAAGGGCTTTTCGAATCGACGACCTGACCAAATGCAGCAGCGATATCGTCTAAATAATCATCATCGAGTGGCACTTCATTCGATTTTGGTTCAAGCGCCAACACTTTTTGTGTAATCTCTTGCGACTGTAAATCATCCCAAAATGCCTGATTTTGTGCAATCCGTTCAAATGCATCGACCAGCAGAGGATCAAACCAAACTCCTGAGCGATCACGAATTTCATTCAGAGCAGCAGCAGGACCATCTGCGATTTGGAACACATCAATGACCTGTGATAACAATGCGATTCTGGAGAACATAGGTATCGCTTCAGCTTTCAATTGATCTGGACGCCCTTGCCCATTGAAATGCTCATCAAGGCTGTAGATACCTTGAGCAACTTCTTCTGAAAATCGTAAAAGACGTGCAATTTCAGCACCGCGATGACAACGCGTTGCAATCAGCTCCTGCGCTATATTTCTTCCGTCACGTAAGATCGTCAAAACACTACGAAATCGCTCAGCTAAACCCGCTTTCAAACCAGTATGTTTTAAAACAAAATGCAAAACTTGAGGAAGACTATCCCCTACCGTTTTGAAATCGCGCTTAAATTGCAAATCGTCTGCCAGATACAGTTCACAAATACGCGCAGCATTACTGCTGCATCCGAGATCCTTCAGCAGCAAGGTGTAATACAAATCCCAGAGTTGATCTTCAGGAAGTCGAATCTCACGCCCGATATGCATTCCGATCCAACAACACCGAATACAATGTCCCTCTGGCTGTCCCTCGGTAATATCTAGAGCATGGCTGAGCGCGCTGATCAGCTCGGACAACTTCAGCCCGGGCGCTGATTGAATTGTGCCATTTGCATTGTGACTACACTCTGACATGAAGAATCCCTCCCTGACAACCTGCCAAGCCGATTGAGTCCAATCCGGCACCAGAACAGAGAATACTCTAAATCAAAAAAAAATGCCGCGATGAAACTATCACGGCATTTTTTAGTATCCAATTTATTTGGAGAAACGACTATTTTCCAATTGCAAACAATACAGCATTGTTGATTGCATACACCTTACCGTCCGGACCAACCGCAGTCGGTGTATAAGACTCGCCTAAGCCACTCGTTAACCGTATTTTTTCACTGAGTTTATTGCTCGTCAAATCCCATCGATACAAAATGCCATCCTCACTATTGACCACCACAGATTTAGTAAAAGGATCTACCGCTGCCGTATTCACACACCATTCAATAAAGCCACCTGGTACATTCGGATCAGGAGTTGGGCCAAGTAAGGTTAACACTTCCGTCATTACTTTTAATGGAGAGATTCGATCTAACTGCTCATTGTGTGGATCAAGAATCGCAATTTCGTTCATCCCGTTTCCAGAACCAGCTCGCTCATAATTATTGTATTTAACCATCAATAAATAGGAAGATGAGCCTTTATAACTCGGTACCAAATTCGCAGGAACTATTGATGGCGTGTCATCCCACCCAAACGATCCGGGAGTTTTAGTTTGGGACAAGTCCGCATTAAAATGCAAAAGCCAACCACGCGCATTATGTGACCCATAGGTCGCCTCCAGAACACCAATATAAACGTCACCATCCGGCGCAATTAAAGGTGAGGCAGTACTGTCATCAGAAATGTTCGCCGGTGCTTTTTCAAATGGATCGATGAGCTGTACTTTCGATTTCAATGCCAGCGTGCCACTATCCAACGCCAACATATAGCCTGTTTGGCGAACGCCCGTTGCGATATTATCGTTGGCGACAACATAGATCGTCTTTTGATCTTTCGAAACAGCGATCGCACTATTCGTGGCAGCTTTAGCAATCCCTGGTGCGAGACCCGCAATACTGACAGTGGTGACTTTGCCATCGGGTGTGATTTTTGTAATTCCGCTAGTTAGATTCGCAGCATTGCCTGGTGCTGCAATAAAGCCGAAATAGACGTTATTTTGTGAATCACTTGTAATCGGCGTATTGATAATAATGCTGCGATCTAAGCTTGCCTTATTGGCGGAATAAACGGCATCGCCATAAAATACAATATTCTTTAGCGTACCCGTACTCGCGTCGACATCATCGCGATAATAAACTTTACCACCGGCACCGGGCGCGTATACGCGATTGTTGGCTGTCAAGGTCACGTTATAAGTCGGTGTCCAACGATAAGGTGGCATGATGTAGTCGGTGTTTTCAGACCATATGACTTTTCCATCGTTTCCATTTCTAGCCTCAAACCGATACACTGGATCCGAGGCGATTTTAACTGGCATGACGACTGTGTTTTTCGCGCTAATGACTGGTGAGCCATAGTGCACTAACAAATAGCCCTGCGCAGAATATTTGGGAGCGAGATCCACTGGCGCCTGCCAAACTATTTTTGAAAACGATTGCGTTGCGACAGCGGACAATGCCTCATGCTGTGCGTTCCCCGCATGACTTAACCATGGCGGCCCAACCACACCTGAATTTCCATTGCCAGTACCCGTACCGGTTCCAGTCCCTGTTCCTGAACCGGAACTCGATGAGCTCGTCCCGGTACCAGAGCCACCACAAGCAACAATTATCGAAGAAGTGAACACAGCCAAAACCAAGCTTAGTAAAATTTTATTGTGTTTCGCTGTATTTCTATCTGTATTTCTATCTTTATTTTTATGTTTATCTAGCATTTTGATGGTCTCGATTATTTCATTATATGGATACGATTCTTCCACTTTTCAGATGAAGCACGCAAATGAAAAGTCAAAGAATTTAATGTTTTTATTAATAAACCGAGTAAGATTGACCCAATTCAAAGAAAAATTCAAGTGGTCTTGAAAGATAATCAAAGTCAATGCATTTTGGTGAATTTTTCCAAGACAAAATCGCGAGCAGTGATCGACTTGATATGAATTACGAAGCGTCTAAGAACGTCACGCACAAGCCCACGACCTCCATCATTTTTTTCATGTTCAATGCTGTAATGAATACATTTCTGTCCCGTCTTGCTCTGCCCACTTTTTTCTTACTTTTGCTGATTGGATGCCAAGACAAAACAGCGTCAACAGCGCAGCAAGCAAGTGCAGAAGATCAGCAAGTTCTCCAACAACCAGATCAAATGGGATCAGGCGTCAAACACGCTCCCACTCCACACATAGAAAAAAGAACTTACCCCATCGTATTCATCACCCAAGTTCCAACCCAGCATGACCTCAACACGCGACTATCTGCATTTGCCAATCATCGAACCAGCGTGATCGACGTACCACGTGGCGGTGATCTCATGTTGCGCTACCCCGACGGTGTACTACGCAATCTCAGTGCAGAAGCGGGGCTCGGGATGCAAGGGATACAATTGAACAAAGCGATCGCAGTGCGCGAACCTTCTGTGCATCCAAACGGACAGACGATCTTAGTCAGCATTTTGATAGGATCACCGCACAAAAACCAAAGCAGCGCAAACTACAAATGGCAAATTTACGAAGTCACGCAGCTAGGGCGAAACGAAAAACCGCGCTTCCAGAGAGTTGCGGGTCAACCGACTGAATATAATCAACTCTCTCCAATTTATGCCGATAACGGAGATATCATTTTCACCTCGGATCGTCCTAGAACAGGTGAACCGCACCTATATCCACAACTTGATGAATACGAAGCAACGCCGAGCGTCAGTGGAATTTGGAAACTAAATCGCAAGAGCGGTAAATTGCAATTGCTGACGCACACACCGAGCGGTGCGTTCAGTCCTATGATCGATAGTTTTGGGCGCGTACTGTTTACTCGCTGGGATCATTTACAGCAAGATCAACTCGCTGATCGTGATCGCGATGCGGAACGCAATCGAGTACAGTTGCCCTTCGCTTCTTTCAATTTTAACGACGAGTCTGTACAGGCAAAGCGTTTGAACCATCGCAATGAAATTTTTCCTGAATCACGCGTTGGTAGTACCAGCACCTACGGGCAAGTGAACGCATTCCGTAGTAATTTTTTTTCGCTTTGGCAAGTTGATCAATCAGGTGGCAACGAAGAAACCATCAATCATCTTGGCTTACATGAGCTCAATTTTGGATATCTAATGCCTAGCTTCAGCGAGGATCCTAATTTGAGCAAGCAAACCAATTTATCACTGCACGAAAATCGCATCCCCATGCGACGTGAAGGGGGTTTTTTTCATCCTCGCGAAGACCCACTTCACCCTGGTACCTACTATGGAATTAATGCTCGAGAATCAGGGTCGTTTACGACAGATAGCATTATTAAACTCATCGCGCCGCCGCACGCTAATCCCGAACAGATTCGCGTTGTTGCTGTTACGAAAATGGAGAAAAACGATCAATTGCATGATGGGCGTTACCGCAACCCGCTCCCACTATCAGATGGCCGCTTGTTAGCCAGCCGTACCAGTGATCAACTTCCCCCGCAAGCTGAGACTAGCCTGCGCGATCTACGTTTGACTTTTTTAGAAGAGGATCTACAAACTGGCTATTTTAAGCCCACCAAGCCACTCACATCGGGTATTCGTAAGAAACTAAGCTGGTGGGAAGGAGAAAAACTTCGGCACTTTGATGGCGAGTTATGGGAGTTAGAAGCAGTGGAATTGAGGCCACGAACAATCAGTCCTCCTACAACAATGACACTAGAACGCCCAGAACAAGCCGTTTTTGAAGAAGAACAAGTCAATGTGAAGGAACTTCAAGCATGGTTGGAAAATGAACGGCTTGCACTCATCGTGACACGAAATCAAACTAGTCGTGATCGCGCTGATCGACAACAACCGTTCAATTTAGAAATAGAGAATGGCACAAAGACAGTGTCAAACGAATTCTCTAAAGGCAAAATCTATCAGCTTCAACACTTTCAAATTTTGCAGGCCGAACAAATTCGTGCGTATCCAGATCGCGCTGGTAGGCGCAATCTTGCACAGACAATTCCGAATTTTCACCCTGTCAATAAAGTCCCATCCACCCTAAATGAAAACTTACAGAGCAGCGTCATCATCGAAAAAGATGGTTCGACCGCAGTGATTGTGCCAGCAGAGAGAGCACTAACCTGGCAGACAACAGACTCGAAGGGAACGCCCGTTGTACGCGAGCGAAATTGGGTGACATTCAAATCGGGAGAAATTCGCGTCTGCGCTTCATGTCACGGTGTGAATCAGCGCGATCAAGCCGGATTTTTGGCTCCAACCAATAAGCCTGAGGCTTTACGTGAACTTCTCAGACGATGGAAGAAAACAAGCCAACTCCGCGCATCTTCACTCAACTCACCGATAAAATAACAAGTTAAAGCGATCAATGGAGCCACCCTAGGGCGAAAAGCGCCCTTTTCTGTGATACACAATCGTGCGAACGCCGGAAAACACTGAAATAGCAGAGTTTTTAGAGTGAAAAGCCTTTATAATCAAAGGTTTTTCGAGAGCATCTTTATCCTAAAGACTCTCGGAACCAAAGCTGCAAAATAAAGCAGCATGATTCGATCAAATTGGCATTTTCAAAAAGAATTAAAAGAATGAAGGTTTTCCGCGGTCTTCCCAATATGACATCACGCGCTCCATGCGCACTGGCTATTGGCAACTTTGATGGCGTCCATCTTGGACATCAAGCCTTGCTGTCTGATTTACGTGCGGCTGCAACACGCCTACAAATTGACGCGGCAGTCATGAGCTTCGAGCCACATCCGCGCGCTTTTTTTGCACAAAAGCTCGGCGACCTTTCAAAAGCGCCGACTCGCATTGCGAATTTGCGCGACAATTTATCCGCCCTTGATCTCGCCGGGATAGATCGTGTCATCGTCGAACACTTTAATGCGCACTTTGCTGCGCTCAGCCCAGAAGAATTTATCAAAAACATTTTAGTCGATGGACTACACGTCAAGCTAGTCATGGTCGGCGACGACTTCCGCTTTGGTGCGAAACGGGCTGGCGATATCCATACATTAAAAGAAGCAGGCGAGCGTTATGGTTTTGTTGTGCAAACCATGAATACCGTCGAGCGTAATGGCGAGAGAATTTCTTCGTCTGCCGTACGTGCTGCTTTAGCTGCAGGCGATTTTGACGAAGCCAAACATTTACTTGGTCGCCCATATCAAATTTCTGGTCACGTTGTGCACGGTCAAAAACTTGGTCGGACTTTAGGTTTTCCGACTTTGAACTTGCGCATCGCGCACCATAAACCTGCCGTGATGGGCATTTTTGTGGTGCAAGTACATGGCTTGAGTGAACAGCCTTTGCCAGCGGTCGCAAGTATGGGTGTGCGTCCAACGGTGGATGATAGTGGTCGGGTTTTACTTGAAACTCACATCCTTGATCAGCATGTGGATGCATATGGCAAGGTTATTCACGTCGAGTTTTTACAAAAGCTGCGCGACGAAGAAAAGTATGTGGACTTACCGACCTTAACTGCCGCGATCAACCGCGACGCCGATCAAGCGCGTAGCTATTTTAAGCAACGCAATGGCTCCGCTACAGACCGAATTTGAAGGACGCCTAGCGTCCTCTCTCATCCAACATTTTTTATACCGATTTTAGATTTCAAATTGAAGCGAAACGACTATGTCTAACGATAAGCAAGCAAAAAAAGAATCCGCAAAACCTGCAAGTAAGTACCCGGTCAACATGACGGAAACTCCCTTCCCTATGCGTGGCGATCTCGCTAAGCGCGAGCCACAATGGGTGAAGAACTGGCAAGAAAAGAAAATTTACGAACGTGTACGCAAAGCAGCCAAAGGTCGCCCAACATTCATCTTGCATGATGGTCCTCCATACGCCAACGGTGACATCCACATCGGTCACGCTGTCAACAAAATCTTGAAAGACATGATCATCAAAGCGCGCACCTTGGGTGGCTTTGATGCGCCTTACGTACCGGGCTGGGATTGCCACGGTATGCCGATCGAAATCCAAATCGAAAAACTGCACGGCAAGAATTTACCTGTCGCCGAAGTGCAAGCCAAGGCACGTGCGTATGCAGAAGAACAAATCGAACGTCAAAAAGCCGACTTCATCCGGCTAGGTGTGTTGGGCGAATGGGACAATCCCTACAAGACCATGGCTTTCGGTAACGAAGCGGACGAAATCCGTGCGCTCGGTCAGTTGTTCGACAAAGGCTATGTGTATCGTGGTTTGAAACCAGTGAACTGGTGTTTCGATTGCGGCTCCGCTTTGGCTGAAGCTGAAGTCGAATACGAAAACAAGCGCGATCCATCGATCGACGTTGGTTTCCCATTTGTAGGCGGTGAAGAAAACGCCAAAATTGCCAAAGCTTTCGGCTTAGACAAACTACCACTCGACAAAGGTTATTGCGTGATCTGGACCACGACCCCGTGGACCATTCCATCCAACCAAGCCTTGAACATGCATCCAGAAATCACTTACGCTTTGGTGAAAACCGAGCGTGATGGTGAACCTTGCTTGATCTTGATGGCGAAAGATTTGGTTGAAGCGGCGTTCACGAATTGGAATTTGCAACCAGAAATCATCGCAACTTGCTTGGGTGAAGCTTTATCACTGGTTCAATTCAAACATCCTTTAGCAGCTACGCATGAAGGCTACGATCGTACGTCTCCCGTGTACTTGGGCGATTACGTTAGCACCGAAACCGGTACTGGGGTAGTCCACTCCGCTCCGTCTTACGGTATCGAAGACTTTTTGTCTTGCAAAGCGCATGGTATGAAAGACGACGCCATGCTCAACCCAGTCATGGGTGATGGCCGCTACGCATCATGGTTACCGTTCTTCGCAGGCATGACCATCTGGGAAGCCTCCAAGCCTATCTGCGACAAATTGCGTGAGGCAGGTACCTTGTTCTCACTCAAAATGTTTGACCACAGCTACATGCATTGCTGGCGTCATAAAACACCGATCGTCTATCGTGCTACCTCACAATGGTTTGCCAGCATGGATAACGCGCCTAAAGCGGGCGGTGCTAGTTTGCGCGAAACAGCTTTGGCAGCGATCGATCAAACCGCCTTCTACCCATCTTGGGGTAAAGCACGTTTGCATGGCATGATCGCGAATCGTCCTGATTGGACCTTGTCGCGCCAACGTCAATGGGGCGTGCCGATGGCCTTCCTCTTGCACAAAGAAACTGGACAAATCCATCCACGCACGCCAGAGTTGTTAGAAGTAATTGCGAAGCGCGTCGAAAAAGAAGGTATCGAAGCTTGGCAAAACATCATGGTTGAAGAATTGATCGGCGATGAAGCAGCGATGTATGAAAAAAATCGCGATACGCTAGACGTGTGGTTCGATTCCGGCGCAACGCATTTCACGGTCTTGCGCGGCTCACACAAAGAACAATCTGCCTACCCTGCTGATCTCTACCTCGAAGGTTCCGATCAACATCGCGGCTGGTTCCACTCTTCTTTGTTGACTGCATCCATGCTCGACGGCCACGCGCCCTACAAAGCTTTGTTGACACACGGTTTCGTGGTCGATGGCGAAGGCAAAAAAATGTCTAAGTCCAAAGGCAATGTGATCGCGCCTCAAAAAGTGTTCGACACTTTGGGTGCTGACATCTTGCGTTTGTGGGTGGCATCAACCGATTACTCCGGCGAACTCTCGATCTCCGATGAAATCTTGAAACGCGTAACGGAAGCCTATCGTCGTATCCGTAACACCTTGCGTTTCTTATTGGCGAACACTTCAGACTTCGACTTCAGCAAAGACGCTGTGGCGACAAGCGAGTTGCTCGAAATCGATCAATACGCAATCGCCCACACGGCAGCTCTGCAGAAAGAAATCTTGGCGCACTACGATGCCTTCGAGTTCCACCCTGTGATCAGCAAATTGCAATCCTTCTGCTCTGAAGATTTGGGCGGTTTCTACCTCGACATCTTGAAAGATCGTTTGTACACCAGCGGCACAACATCATTTGCACGTCGCTCTGCACAAACCGCCATCTGGCACATCACACAAAGCTTGTTGCGTTTGATGGCACCAACTTTGTCGTTCACCGCCGAAGAAGCATGGCAAAGTTTTGCGAGCGCAGAAGCGTTCAAAGGCAGCGACGAGACTATCTTTACACAAACTTACTACGAGCTGCCAGCCATCGCCAATAGCGAAGCCTTGGAAGCGAAATACGCAAGTTTGCGTGCCGTGCGTGCTGACGTGACTAAGCAATTAGAAGAAGTGCGTGTCTCTGGCGCGATCGGTTCTTCTTTGCAAGCAGAAGTCTCGATCAAAGCCAGCGGCGATAAATTCAATGTTTTGAGTAGCCTCGAAGACGATTTGAAATTTGCGCTAATCACTTCCGCTGCTAGCGTCGAACAAGTGGCAAGTGAAGCTGAAGAAACGGTAGTAGTCAACGCATCCAAGTACCAAAAATGCGAACGCTGCTGGCACTATCGCGCAGATGTGGGTGTGAATACTGAACATCCAACTTTGTGCGGCCGTTGCAATAGCAATTTGTTTGGTGCGGGCGAAAAGCGTAAGTTTGCTTAATTTGAAAATGCAGTAAAAAAATGTAGGGCAGGTGCAACTCGCCCTGCGAACGAACAAATCCCCTCTCCCGCAAGCGGGAGAGGGTTAGGGTGAGGGTGGTTCAGAAGCTGCAAAGCCTAAAAGTATAGATCAGTGAAATTGATTGAATCAAAAAATGACGAAGCCTAAATTCACTTTATACGAACCTGAACACCCCTCATCCCCTACCCTTCTCCCGCTTGCGGGAGAAGGGAGATAACAACGAAAGCTGGCAAACCTATGGCAACCAAAAAAACCAATACCTTCTCAAGCAAACCCAAATCCTCCAATGGATTATTCGGCATCTGGTTAGGCCTTTCTGCCATCGTAATTCTGCTGGATCAAATCAGCAAAATTACGATTGAACGCACATTTCAATTTGCGGAACTCTATCCTGTCACCTCTTTCTTTAATTTAACGCTCGCTTACAACAAAGGCGCAGCCTTTAGTTTCCTCGCGAGCGAAAGCGGCTGGCAACGTTATATGTTCACGGCGATTGGTGTTGTGGCCTCATTAGTGATTACCTATTTACTCAAGAAACATGCGGCACAGAAGCTCTTTTGCTGGGCACTCGCACTGATCATGGGCGGTGCCATTGGCAACGTGATCGACCGTGTTATGTATGGCCACGTCATCGATTTTCTCGATTTCCATTACAAAGACATGTACCACTTCGCGGCATTTAACTTAGCCGATAGCGCGATTTGTTTAGGTGCGGCTTTGTTCATTCTCGACGAATTACGCCGCGTCAAAAAATAAGGAAACAATCATGGCTTCCCGACTCGCTGGTAAAAAAATCGTCCTAGGTTTAACTGGTGGCGTAGCCTGTTACAAGGTCGCCGATCTTTGTCGCTCATTAGGAAAACTCGGTGCTAAAGTGCAAGTGGTGATGACACAAAGTGCCACACAATTCATTACGCCAGTCACGATGCAAGCCTTGTCGGGTAATACCGTTTACACCGATCAATGGGATGCGCGCATTGCCAACAACATGCCGCACATTGATCTAACGCGCGACGCTGATGCGATTTTGATCGCACCTTGCAGCACCAATTTCATCTACAAATTAGCACATGGCGCTTGTGACGATCTACTCTCAACACTGTGCATCGCCCGCCCTGCCCACCTTCCTTTATTCATCGCACCTGCAATGAACGTAGAAATGTGGAGCAACCCAGCGACGCAACGCAATGTGGCGCAAGTCAAACAAGACGGCATTCAAGTCTTCGGCCCCGCTGCTGGTGAACAAGCCTGTGGCGAAGTCGGCATGGGCCGCATGTTAGAACCAGCGCAAATTTTGGCAGAACTCGAAGCGGCGTTTCAAAGCAAAACAATGGCAGGGAAACGAGTACTGATCACCGCCGGTCCCACCTTTGAACCTATCGACCCCGTACGTGGCATCACCAATTTATCCTCAGGAAAAATGGGCTATGCCATCGCGCAAGCAGCATGGGAAGCAGGTGCGCATGTCACGCTAGTCTCTGGCCCAACAGCCTTAGACGCACCGTATGGCGTACAACGCCAACAAGTCCAAACCGCCCAGCAAATGCACGATGCGGTGATGGCGCAGGTCAATACGCAAGATATTTTTATCGCCGTAGCAGCGGTAGCCGATTGGCGCGTAGCAAATGCCAGCAATCAAAAAATCAAGAAGTCCAGCGACAGCGATACGCCACAACTACAGTTCGCGCAAAACCCAGACATCCTCGCCAGCGTCGCCGCGCTAGCAAAAGCCCCATACTGCGTAGGCTTCGCAGCAGAATCAGAAAACCTACTCGAATACGGCGCAGCCAAACGCATAAAGAAAAATATCCCACTCTTAGTCGGCAATATCGGCCACCAGACCTTTGGTAAAGATGAGAATGAGTTGGTGTTGTTTGATGCGAACGGACATCAGGCTTTGCCTAAGGCGGATAAGCAGAGCTTGGCGAAGCAGCTCGTCTCAGAAATTGCAAAACGAATTCAAACGAACTAAAACAACATGAAAAACATAGACCTAAAAATCCTAGACCCACGCATGAAAGACCAACTCCCTGCCTACGGCACACCGGGCAGCGCTGGCCTTGATTTGCGTGCTTGCATAGACGAAGCCATCACGATTCAACCTGGCGAAACGGTATTGATTCCAACAGGTTTGGCGATTCACATTGGCGACCCTGCGTATGCAGCAATGATCTTGCCACGCAGCGGCATGGGCCACAAAAACGGCATCGTACTTGGCAACTTAGTTGGCTTGATTGATTCTGATTACCAAGGCCAGCTGATGATCTCAACATGGAACCGTGGACAAAACGCTTTCACACTCAACCCTATGGAGCGCTTAGCACAATTGATCATCGTGCCAGTGCTACAAGTTGGATTTAACATCGTTGAAGAATTTGGCGAAAGCGAACGTGGCGAAGGTGGATTTGGTAGTACGGGCAAACACTAAAGTCTGCACCGAAGAATATTGTAGGGCGGGTGCAACCCGCGCCAACAGAAGGTTGAACACCTGAGCAGCGCGGCTTCCACCCGCCCTACGAAAAATAACAATCGAATTAGAGAAGGCTAGAAATGAAAGAATATAAGACCGTCAATCTTGAGTTCAAAAGCGGTTTTCTCAGCAAGGGTGACCCCGATATACAAACCGCTCTCAACGAACAAGCTAGCGAAGGATGGAGATTGATCCAAGTTTTGGAGCCCTCAAATACAATGGGTGAGACAAGCAAATACATCTTGATCTTGGAGAGAGATCGGTAATGCAATAAATTTGTAGGGCGGGTGCAACCCGCGCCGCCAACCCGTTAAGCACCTGAGCACCGCGTGTTCCGCCCGCCCTACGATACTACCGTCACTCCTGCGAAGGCAGGAGTCCAGCGTCTTTTCTTGATCAAGCAAAGCCTCTGGATTCCCGCCAAAAACATGCGGGAATGACGAACTTAACACTAGGCTTAACCCACGTCAGCACGTCAAACTGGAAACAAAAGAAGCAAGCATAAGCAACAAGAAACAAAGCAACATCCAAGCCTCACTTAACAAAAACTGAAGCAAACACCAACCAACAAAATTGGTTTTAACGGCGCAAACAGCTATCATATGCGCCACTAGAGAATTTCACGAAATAGCATTACGAAATGCCTTTTCAAGAGTACTCGTCGAAATATTGGAGAAAACAAACATGACAACTTTCAGCGTCAAAGACGTCCTCAATGGCAAAGCCCCAAGTGACACTAGCGTCACCGTTCAAGGTTGGGTACGTACCCGCCGCGATTCCAAGGCGGGCGTGTCTTTCTTGGCACTCACCGATGGCTCTTGCTTCGGCACTTTGCAAATCGTGGTACCGAATACTTTGTCTAACTACGATGCCGAAGTCTTGCACTTAACTGCAGGTGCATCGTTTGCTGCAACAGGCAATATCGTGCCATCGCAAGGCGGCGGTCAAAGTTTTGAGATGCAGGCAGAAAGCGTGCAGGTATTTGGCTTGGTGGAAGACCCAGACACCTACCCTATTCAACCAAAACCGCACAGCATGGAATTCTTACGCGAGAACGCTCACTTGCGCGCGCGTACCAACATCATGGGCGCCGTAGCTCGTACACGTCACTCCATCGCACAAGCTATTCACCGCTTCTTCCACGAGCAAGATTTTTACTGGGTTAACACACCAATCTTGACTGCGTCTGACTGCGAAGGTGCAGGCGAAATGTTCCGCGTATCCACCTTGGATATGATGAACTTCCCGAAAACACCAGAAGGCAAGCCAGACTTCTCTAAAGACTTCTTCGGCAAAGAAACCTTCTTGACAGTTTCTGGTCAGCTGAACGTCGAAACGTATTGCATGGCCTTGTCTAAGGTCTACACTTTCGGCCCAACCTTCCGTGCGGAAAACTCCAACACCAGCCGTCACTTGGCTGAGTTCTGGATGATAGAACCTGAAGTCGCATTCGCTGATTTGGCACAAAATGCCGACCTCGCTGAAGCGATGTTGAAATATGTGTTCACAGCAGTATTGAACGAACGTGCTGACGATATGGCCTTCTTCGAAGAGCGCGTAGAAAAAGGCGTGATCGCGAAATTGCAAAACATCATCGCCAAACCATTCGTACGTATGGACTACACCGAAGCGGTCAATATCTTGCAAAACTGCGGTCAAAAATTTGAATACCCAGTGTCATGGGGTACCGATCTGCAATCGGAACACGAACGCTACCTCGCTGAAAAACACGTCAACGGCCCAGTGGTTCTGCAAAACTATCCGAAGGACATCAAGTCTTTCTACATGCGCATGAACGACGACGGCAAAACCGTCGCAGCGATGGATATTTTAGCCCCAGGCATAGGCGAAATCATCGGCGGCTCACAACGTGAAGAGCGCTTAGACGTATTAGACGCGCGCATGGAAGAAGTCGGCTTGGCGAAAGAACCGTACTACTGGTACCGCGACCTGCGCCGCTACGGCACAGTGCCACATGCAGGTTTCGGCTTAGGCTTCGAACGCGCGGTGTCTTACATCACTGGTGTGGGTAATGTGCGGGATGTGATTCCGTTTCCGCGTACTCCGGGGAATGTGCGGTTCTAATTTTTTGGTTTGATCAGAAAGGTGGGCAAATGCTCACCTTTTTGATTTTTAATTTTAAATGGTTAGACCAACGCCGAAACATTCGTGTCAATGTATCTTCTTGAGAATGATGACGGCTAGATGTGATTTGTTTTTCGCCATACAGTATGTAAGCCTTCAGAAATGAAAGCATACAAAAGCGGGAAGTCAAGAAAGTGCATAAGAAGCTGTATTTTTTCAAATCCTATTAAGGAGATTACGATGAAAAACTTCATCGAACACATCGTCAAGATACTCACAGCAATAATGGCGATCTCGCTCGCCGCGTGCGGTGGTGGGGGTGGCGGAGGAAGCCCGGTTTCGGGTGGTGGCAATACCTGTGCTAACGGCGCAACCAACTACCCGACCTGCACCTTGCCGGTTCCAAAACCAGCATTCACATCATTTGTTTTCACCCAAATTCCTACCCTTATCGACAAGGATGCTGCATTTCCAATGACGGCAAACTATACGGGTAATGTGACATCGCTCAAATCATCAGTGGTCGCGAAATGTAATAACGCAGATGTCCCCGCAAGCATCGCAGCATGGTCAACAACATCCACATCAGCAACGTCGTCAATGACAACAACGACCTCCTACGGTGCCAATTGCACCGCGGAGGTGACTCTGATCGCAAGTGGTCCTGACGGCGATTCATTGCCTTCAAAAGCATCGATTAGCTGGAAGGTCAAAGATGCACCAATTACTACATGGTGGCCACCAAAAACTTCTATTCCGATGGGAACAAGAGTTGATGGAACAGAATTCAAACAGCTTCCTGCAGGTTGCACTTCGGTCAACATGCAATGTTGGAAAGATTTTGTGACAAACGGTCAAGCAGTATTTGTGCAAACAAGCGCAAAGATGGATGGTTCTGGTGCAGGGGTCGAAAATCGTCCAATTATTTTCGGTGTAATCCTGCGTCCGGATGGTAAAACCAATATTATGACATTTTTTGCTGATACAGGTGAACTAATGAACCCGTCCGCAGAAATTACTCAAAGTTGGTCTCCAGAACTATCCTATGTTATAGGGAACGATAAAGGATACATCATTAAAGAAAAAAATTCCGGTGCCTGCTATCAATGGCGATGGAATGGCCCAGCATCAACCAACGGATCGGTAAATGTTTGGGATTACGCAGTTGTCTCCTGTCCTTTCTAATAGAAAGTCTTACGTTAAATAGGGTCTTTATGATTTTTTGTTTCAACTATCGCGTACACATACTCTGTGCGCGCGATTTTCTTTCTTTTCATATATAAGCCATGTAGGGTGGGCACGCTTTATGTGCCCACGCGGATTGCTTGGAATGCCGACTAAAACCTCACCTCGCTTTTTATCTTTTTCACCTTTTTCAACCATAACGCGCGGGCACGATGAAGCTGTGCCCACCCTACGAATTTGCCGATGAATTCGCGATGATTTCCCTAACCCTAAACACCAGAAATCAAAAAATCCAAAGCCCCAACAATCTCAGCTCGTGCATGCGAAAGTTCGAGAGCAAACTTGCCTAACTCTTTCCTCTGTATACTTGCCAATTGCGACGTTAGCATGACAAAGTCTTATTGATCGAGTGAAAAAATCGGCGTGAGTCCCGTGAGAATTTTGGTTTTGTTTTTTCAAATTTGACGAGTGGCACGACCACGGTGGTGGCTAGATCCTGCGATAGATTACTTTGCATTTCCAACAAATAAGGACAGGTCTTTTTGCTTTGCGTATTCCTGTTGTGATAAACACAAAACTGCGCCATCAAAAACTCCGCAAGCTATCGCTATATACGCCGTCTTTTTCGACAGACTCGTTGTAAGCTGAAATAGAAGCTTGATTTTCTTCTTGCCATTTTTGTGCTTGAAACTCTCTTACCTTTACTACCAATGCCGTCTCTAGGGTCGCAGATAGATTGATGTCTAAGGCTTTCGCTTGCCTTAACAAATCGCTGTTAATGCTCAGGTTACTCGCTTTTTTCGAGGCGCTCTTATCGTATATAGATTGCATGATCAATTCCCTTAAAACACTATGCGTATAAAACGCGTTAGTCCAACCCAATTATCACGTGGATAAGGTTTTTTTGTCACTCAAGAACAGCAAGTGCATCAGACTTCATCAATCACACAATCGAATTGCCGAAATTGAATGAACCGACTTTATTCATCTCAAACCCATGTTCGTCCTTAGCCCAAAAAAAATACGGGCGATTGATGAAGCCTAATCGCTCCTACCTGCCGCCAATCGATGATTGCGTCGCAAACCCCAAATTTCACGTATACTCCACCACCCTCTTCGCGGTTTCATCACTCTTTTTCGAATTCTCGATGCTATTTGAATACCGAAAAAGGAAGCAGCGCCGAATAGACAATCATCGCATCACTCTCCTCAAGGAATCCCCATGTCACAAGTTCAATCGTGGTCTGACATTTCAGACACTAGCATTTCTGAAGTCGCCGTACGCCAACAGCATCGTCCTTCTGAAAATTTTAAGTTCTATAGCAATACCTACGAAGCCAATCAAAGCATCACGATTAAGGCATCACACGGATTTCGTCTGTATGTTTTGACTGGTAGCTGTGCTTTGAACGTCAACGGTCAAGTCGTGGAATTGGAAGCGGAGCAATTCATCCAGTTGAAAGACGGTAGTTATGTTTGCGACACAGGCAGCGAAGGCGTGAGTATTGTGAAGGTGTTTAACGCGGCGAAATCTACCGCAGCGAAGAAATAACAGAGCAAATAAAAGAGCAAAACCATGTCTGATCAAGAAGTTCAGCTGATTCAAGAAGACCGCGTGTGGCAAGGCAAAGAATGGACCGCCCGAGTCATCAAAAATGAAGATGACGATGGCTGGGCGGTGGCAATGTATAAAGACGGCCACGCTGAGCCAGCGTTGGTTGGTCCCTGGACCATGGGTCGCGACAAGAAGAACCCTAAACCCTTAGATCACAACGCCTTCAATACTTTGGTCAAAACCGCCAATGAATTTGTACGCCGTCATGAGCAACAACTACATGCGACTTTGAACAAAAGTTTGATCATCGCCAGCGACGGAATGGATTACAAAATCTGCTTACAAATCATTCCGGATGAAGATGAGCCGTATGCGTATTTGAGTGCACTGGATATGGCTGGCGAACAAATCGCGAAAGTGAAAGTTCGACCTGATTTCAAGTTGAATCAGACTTCAGCGATGAAGTGGGTGCAGAGCGAATTTGCTCGAATGGATTGATAAAATCGCTCTGCTAAACAACGCATTTGACCGGGTTTAGAGCTATCATGGGTAACAGACAATCTAGCTTGGCGCGAATGCACCGACTATAATCGCTCATCGATTTTGGCGGCAAAGTATTGCCTGAAAAATTTAGAGAAGCACTAAGTGAGATTACTCACTCGAGCAAACCACTCACTCTCAAAGGGGATGGATCATGAAAAAAAGCATACAAGTAACGGCTCTCTTGGCTGCATTTAGTGGAGGCATGTTCGTAAATTGGGCGCTTGCACAAGTGACCGCCTCCGAGGATCCACTCATCATAGAGCCGACCCACTACAAAGTCCGTTTCGAAAACGATAGGGTTCGAGTGTTGGAGGGCTTTGATGCTCCCGGAGAAAAGATCGCCATGCATGGACACCCTGACACGCTAATGGTGGTCCTTTCCCCCTTCAAACGTAAGCTTACTTTGGGAAACGGGCGGATCATCGAGACAGAATCCAAACCCGGTGACGTGAGATGGATGCCGAAGCAATCCCATGCTGGCGAGAACATCGGAGATACGGAAACTCGCGCTTTGTTTATCGAGTTCAAACAACCAGCGCGCTAACAAAAACCTCAAACCGAATGAGCCCCAATTTATATTGTAGTCTCGGGGCTAACGTGAAAAAACGGAGGTTTTTGATTTAAGATAGGGAAACATCCTGGCAATCTTTCTCAGAATGCAGAGTATTTTTGCCATACCAATTTACCCTGCAATTTAGCTAATCTAGAAAATCACATTTCTATACTGCGTCACAGTTTAGGATTCTAATCCGCAATCATCTGCAACACCACTTTGCCCTTCGCCCTGCCTTGCTCAAGATAAGCCAAACCTTGTAACGCATCATCAAAACCAAATACTTTATCGACCACAGAGCGAATCTTGCCCGCTTCGAGTAGTGCTGCGATGGCACTTAATTGTTGGCCGTCTGGTCGTACGAACATAAAACTATAATTGGCGTTACGGCTCTTGGCGAGGCGTCGAATCTTGCTGCTGATTAGACTAAAGAGGAGAGGCATAATGACATTCATGCCACGGGCGCGGGCGAAGTTGGCGTCTGGCGGACCAACTAGCGAGACTACATTGCTGCCTGGGGCGAGAATCTTGAATGTTTTTTCTAGCTCCGCGTCTCTCATGGTTCCTAATACCGCGTCATAGCCTTGTAAGACATTTTCAAACTCTTGTTTCTTGTAATCGACGACTTCATCGGCGCCAAGTTCGCGTACCAATTCAACATTGCCGGTGCTGGTGGTGGTCGCTACGAAGGCGCCAATTTGTTTTGCTAATTGAATCGCGATAGTACCAATGCCGCCAGCGCCGGCCGGAATAAAAATCTTCTGGCCGCGTTTTAATTGCATACGCTCATGCAAAGCTTGCCACGCCGTCAGCGCAACCATAGGCAGAACCGCAGCTTCAACAAAACTGATGTTGCTCGGTTTGTGGGCAACTGCGCTTTCGGGTACTGCGACGAATTCGGCAAAGCTGCCTCTATCCATGTCGAAGACACTGGCGAATACCGCATCGCCTACCTTGAAGTGTCGCACAGCTCCGCCCACTTGAACCACGACGCCAGCCAGATCACTACCCATCACAGCGGGAAGCTGAAACTTGAGGATAGGTTTAAACATACCTTTCGGGATCATATTGTCGATTGGGTTGATGCCCGCTGCATGAATTTGAACGAGTACTTCATTCGATTTGATCGTTGGACGGGCTAGTTCGGCAAATTCCAATGTTTGCTTTGCGCCATAGCCTTTGAGGACAAGTGCTTTCATGTTGTGCTTTCTGAATAGGAAGAAGGTAGATTGAATTAAGCCAGCCGCAAATCTTTGCGCAGACCTGCGTCGAGCAAAGCCGCTGGTGCATAGCTGCGTAATAAGCGTAAGCGCGCCGCCATCACGCCTGCGGTATAGCGCAATTTAGGCTTGCGAGCCTGCGCTGCTTTGAGCACGATTTGAGCGACTAGCTCTGGACTATCGGCACTTGCCAATACGGCTCGCAGATGCGCATCGACGGCAGTACGTACCTCGTGGTAATCGCCCAGTAAAGCATCGCCCTCCACCACATTCGCACCAAATGCTGTATTGGTGTAGGCAGGTTCGACCACAATGGAACGGATGCCCCATTGGCGAATTTCATGATCGAGCGATTCTGAATAGCCTTCGATCGCATGTTTGCTTGCCGAGTAGAGAGCACCATAAGGCATTGGCAAAAATCCCAACACTGAGCCGATCTGAATGATGCGACCAGCACGCTGGCGTCGCATGTGCGGCAATACTGCACGCGTCATCCGCACGGCACCAAAGAAATTGGTGTCGAACAGCGACTGTGCTTGTGCCAATGAACTTTCTTCTGCACCAGCAGGTGCAATACCAAATCCGGCATTATTCACCAGTAAGTCGATGCGCCCTTCTTTCTGTATCACCGCATCCACCGCTTGCTGTACTGAGACGTCGTCAGTGACATCCAAGCTCAGCATGGCATATGGGCGTTGACCGCCTTTTGCACCATGACGGCTGGTGCCATACACGGTGTAACCCGAGGCGGTAAGTTGTTTGGCGACCGCTTCACCAATACCGGATGAGGCACCGGTGACCAAAGCTATTTGTTTGTTCATCTTAATTTCCTTTATTTCTTTGGGTCTTACGCAAAACAGACGCTAACGTCGTTGTTGTCGCCTCGCCCCTCTGCCTCCGCAGAGGCAGTCCAAGCAAGCGTACTGTCTTCGACGACGCGCCTAGCTAGCGCAATTTTTCGTAAGCCCTATCCTTCATTAATTGAGACATTTTTCAATGCATTCTTTAAAACACTACTAAGTTGATCATTCAAACTGCAAATTTCCACAAATATGACGATCATCATATTTTTTATTAAAAAAAACGAGATTCTTACATCTGAATCTCTTTTTTGGATCTTGTATGGATCTCGCATCGAGATCCAACATTTAAATCTTCAAATTACTGCGACTGTTGCCCTGCTTTATTTTTCAAGCACTGCCAAATGCTTAAGTGCAGCCTGACGCAAAGCCGCAGACAACTTGGGATCATCCACTGCGCGTGAAACAATCGTCGTACCAATCAAACTACACAGCAACAGCATCGCTCTTTCATGCGCGACAGACTGCCCCCAATCTGGCATCTGTCTGGCAATCAAATCAATCATCTCTTTAATATGCACCGTCGCCGCGCGACGTACCTCTGGCGCTTGACGCGGCATCTCAGAACCGAGTGCAGACACGGGGCAACCTGTCTCAATCAACTGCATATGTTCTTCAGACAAATAAGCCTGGATAATGTGTTGCAGGGCCTCGCCAGGTGGTGCTGCTGCGGCAATCTGCGCCGCGATCGCCACCGACTCCGCACCAGCACGATCCCCCGCCTCCGCCAACAAGGCATCTCGCGATGGAAAGTGCGCATAAAAACCACCATGCGTTAAACCAGCTTCTTTCATGATATCCGCCACGCCAGTGCCGTCATAGCCACTACGCCGAATCGCACGCGATGCGACCTCGACAATACGCTCATGGCTCGCTTCTTTGCGAGATTGCGTCGTTGAATTGCTTGAAGAACGGCTGGATTTAGTTTTCATGATGGTCATCATATCACAATGAATTCAAACATGCTCGTCAATACGCAATATCGCCAAATTACTTACTTATTATACAAATTCATTGCGTCACTTCATTAGAGTAAAAAGTGATGAGCACTATCATCCTGCGATCAACACTACGCGGTGAAAGACACTATTTCTTCAAGCCAAATGCGACTGTCGTATGGCAAAATGCGCAACTCAAACTCTATTGAGAGTAGATTCCCTATTGCACATCGTCTGCATGACGCGCATTGCTTTCGACTATACGTAGGTGAAAAAAGCATTATTTGCAGCCCGAATCCAGTTGCTCGCAAACTTCCTTTAATTTTAGCAAGCCAATTCTTTCAACTTTCAACCTTCACTCATGCCCGCTATTGCTTCATTCGTCACATCAGGATTTTCTCGTTGGTGAATGTCAACGACACTTCTATCAACGCCAACAGCGTCATCTTTACGAGAAAACAAAACAAGCAGACGTTTCATTCATTGAGGAGCAAGACCCTATGACCACCCCTATTTCATCCCTAAGCAAACGTGAGCGATTATTTCGCCTTGGTTACTTATTGTTCGGTATCAACTTACCTGAGCAAGATCAATCGACTTCAGCAAATTCCTCACTGTCGACAAGCTCGGCAAGCGAACTGAAGAAACTTGTACTCCGCATTTTCTTGGCCGTCGCATTCGCGCTGGCTTGTGTTTATTTGATTTCAAGCTTCGAGGATTTTGTAAGCGGTTTTATCGATGGCTGGAATATGGCAGGCAATGCGGACGATTTGAAATTCGAGACGTGGCGCATGTCGCAACAATTGCTGTTGAGCTTGCTCGCTGTCATGTGGTTCCTAACACATAACTTCTTATTGAAACGTGCCATCGCACAAACAATCGCACGTCACGATGCTGAACGTGAACGCGCCAATCGATTGGAAATCACCAGCACGCTGCAGTTACTCAAAGCGCAAATTGAGCCACACTTTTTGTTCAATACATTGGGTCTGGTACAACACTTAGCCGAACCCACCGCACCGCAAGCCGCAGCGCTCACCGCTGATTTGATTCAGTTTTTGCGCGCCACACTGGAGAGCTTAAGGTCAGATACGATTTCACTGGAAGACGATTGCAAAACTTGCGATGCCTACCTCAAAATTATGCAAACGCGCTTACCTCGTCGTTTAAGTTATGCCATCGATTGCGAGCCCAGATTACAGCAATTTCGATTGCCATCGGCTTTACTACTCACTTTGGTCGAAAACGCAATCAAACATGGGATTGAGCCCGCCGTTGATGGTGGTCATATCAACATCGTCGCGCATCAAGTCGATCAACAAGTCCACATTACCGTTATCGATACAGGGCTTGGATTTGGAGACGATATTGGACATGGTTTAGGTCTCGAGCATATTCGCAATCGATTGGCGCTTAGCTATGGCGACAAGGCAAAGCTAGAACTAGAAGAAAATGAACCGCGTGGCGTGATTGCACGCTTGGTATTGCCAACATAATTTCAGACTATCCACCGAATAGAAAATATATGAATCATTTAGTCCAATCCACGTTTACAGTGCTAATCGCCGAAGATGAAGACATGATGCGCGAACGCCTTGTCTCGCAATTGAAACAGTGCTGCCCGCAAGCCCAAATTGTCGCGATTGCTGAGAATGGCAATGATGCCTGGGACTTGTGGTTAAAGCATGAACCGGATGTGGTATTCCTCGATATTCAAATGCCTGGATTAAGCGGGCTGGCCGTTGCAGAACGAATTCGCGCACGTTCACACATCGTCTTTGTCACCGCCTACGATCAACATGCGTTGCAAGCGTTTGAACATGCAGCGCTCGATTACCTGCTTAAACCCGTGACCCTAGAACGCTTAGAGCAAACGATCAAGCGTCTCGTTGAACGCATTCAAAGTTCAGGCAAGCTCATTTCGCAAACGGTAGAAAGTAGTATCTCAAAATCACAGACGGAAGCACTAAATAGCATTGCTCATGAAAACCAAGCGAACGAAAAAAAGACCAAACCAAAATGGCTCAGGGCCAGTGTTGGCAAGCAAATTCGCTTGATTCATCTCAATGATATTTTATTCTTGCAATCAGATACCAAGTACACACGCATCGTAACCAAAGACGGTGAAGCTTATATTCGCACGGCACTCAAAGATTTAATCGAGATGCTGGATCCAGAAATTTTCTGGCAAATTCATCGCGGCACGGTGGTGAACGCACACGCGATTGAATCAGCAGAAAGAATCGATAGCGAACGCTTAGAAGTGAATCTAAAGAACTGTACGGAACGCTTAACGGTAAGCAGAAGCTTCGGCTATTTATTCAGAGAATCCAGTTGAGTCGAAGCAGAGTTTCACTTCGCAGAAGTGTCTGACCTCACTAAGCTAAAGTTGCGCATCCAATCTAGCAAATTTAAATTGATTTTTTAATTACTTTCAGTGTCTAATATGCGCCTACTTTAAGGGGGGGGAATTAATGCGTTTTGTTTTTAGACTTGTCGCTTTCGTACTTTCATGTGTGCTGGCCGGCTGCGGTGGCGCTGGCTCAAATCAGGTAAGCGAATACAGCAGCCACGCACCTGCTCCAAGCAATTTAATCATCCCGTTTATTGGTCAACGTGCAGACTATGTAATCACCAAAACAAACACGGGGTACGCAGTTCAACATATCAAGACGCAGACGACTACGACAGTATCAGATTCGAGCGTTCTAAAATTTGACGATGTTTCCGTCACTCTTTCAACACAACTTCAAGCAGCTAAGCTCAAATCTTCCGATTTAAACAGCTTGCTCGAACTCTATGTTGCCTTTTTCAATCGAGTTCCAGACGCAGACGGCTTAAACTATTGGATCGATCAATTGCGCGGTGGCGCGAGTCTAGAACAGATTGCAGACAGCTTTTACCAAGCTGCGATTCAATATGCATCGATCACTGGCTACTCAAATAGTATGAGTAACGTCGATTTCGTCAAAGTCATTTACAAAAACGTTCTTGGCCGCTCCGGTGCAACGGCACCACCTGATGCTGACGTGAACTATTGGGCCGATTTGCTTCGTTCTGGCCAAGTGACCAAAGGAAAATTAGTCAGCACCATGCTATCGGTCGCGCATAATTTTAAAGGTGATGTGACATGGGGTTGGGTCGACCAATTATTGACAAACAAAATCAAAATAGCGCATTACTTTAGTGTCGAGCACGGCCTATCCTATAACTCGGCAGAAGATTCGATCAAGAAAGGGATGGCGATCGCCGCCGCGGTCACGGCCAGTGATACGGAGACTGCCAAAGCAATGATCGGTATTGAATCCTATCCTTCACGCGACCCAAACACACCTTCGAATTTATGGTCGCCGAACCCGACTTCATTACCTGCTAGTGGCAACTACATCTATCTTCAAAGTGACGGCGGTGATTACATTGGCGGAGGACAAACCTACCTCTATACCAATACAGATACGATATTTTCTGTGCGTAATTCGACCGACACAATTCATATCGGTGTCACTGGCAACCAATCTTGGAGTGGTGATTTTCAAGTGATGGCCTCACAAAATAAATTACTCAAAGGCTATTACGGTGGTTTAACCCGTTATCCTTTTAATAGTAACGGGCAAGGCGGTCTATCGTGGTCTGGTCAAGGTCGTGGATGCAATCAATTAACTGGATGGTTCGTTATCGATAAAATTGAAATCACCTCCGGGGCCATCTCCCAACTTGACATGCGCTTTGAACAGCATTGCGAAGGCGGAACATACGCCTTGCGTGGTGCCATTCATTGGAGTCAAAAAGACGATACTGCCAATCCACTCGGACCTGTTTTACCGATCCCCTCCGATCTATGGCAACCACAATCAGGCATGACACCCTCTACTGGTAACTATGTATATCTGCAAAGTGACTCAGGAGATTACATTGGAGGTGGAAAAACTTACACTTACACCAATGACGATACAAACTTCGTATTGAATTCCGGTTCAGACTTTCTGTCAATTAACGTTGGCGGGGATCAAGCTTGGCGAGGCGAATTCAAAGCGATGCAAGGTCTGTCTCAAATGCAAGTTGGGTACTACGGGAAACTAACGCGCTACCCTTTCAACAATCCTATGATTGGCGGTATCTCATGGAGCGGCGAAGGACGAGGCTGCAACACGCTCAATGGTTGGTTTGCGATTGATAGCATTAGCTTTAGTGGTGGGCAACTGCAATCGATCGAAATGCGCTTTGCACAGTATTGTGAAGGTGGCTCATCGGCGTTACGCGGAAAGATCAAATGGGATAAAAACGCCGTTGCCTCTTCATTAGGTCCCGTATTCCCAATCCCAGCGACACTCTGGCGCCCACAAACAAACATGGTGCCGAGTACTGGCAATTACGTCTATCTTCAAAGTGATTCCAACGACTACATTGGCGCCGGGCGCACCTACACTTATACTGACACCAATGCCAAGATTTCTTTGGATATTGGAACAGGGAGAATTAACCTTGGCATCAGTGGTCAAGAATATTGGAGTGCGACTTTCCAAGCAATGAATTCTTTAGAACTTTTGAAGCCAGGCTACTATGGTGGCCTCCAACGCTATCCATTTCATAATGCAGCCAAAGGCGGATTAAGCTTTTCTGGCAATGGCCGAGGTTGCAACACTTTAACGGGCTGGTTTGCAATCGATAAAATTACATGGTCCGCTGGCTCAGTCGCCGCGTTAGAAATGCGCTTTGAGCAGCACTGCGAAGGCGGAACCAGTGCACTCAAAGGGCAAATTCATTGGTATCGCCAATGATATAGGCGCATCGATTACAATCAACCATTGTCATTCCTTAGTAAGCTTAGTAAGGCGGCTGTTTTTGCCAAGCCGCCATTTCATCAGCAGATCTCGGTGAATTGGTTCACAATCCAATGCACATGTACTTTCCGAGCGACGAGTCTCTCCAGCCCGAATTTTCTTATAAAGATTTGCTCTGGGATGTACATGTGAATAACGACTAAGCATTCTCTTACATTGTCCTGCATTCACAGCGAGACACAGGTTTGCAAGAATAGAATTTAAACATAGAAGGAATGAGATGAGTTTTGAAACGATGTTAGAACAAGCCGAGCAATCTTCTACCGTGATAATGGAGTCTGGTTGGGGACAAGGTCGCGCTCTATTTGGAGGCATTTTAGGTGCCTTAGTGGTTGCGCATTTGCAAGCGCGCTCAACGAGTGATGCAAAGCTGCGCGCCCTGACAATTTCATTTGTTGCGCCAGTTGAAGTAGGCGAAGTTGAATTCAAAGCTGAGGTGCTACGCGCAGGAAAATCGGTCACGCAAATGCAATGTCATGTAATGCAACAAGATAAGGTCGTTGTAAGCGCACTCGCCAGTTTTGGTGCGGCACGCAGTTCGCAAGTCGTCGTCACGAGTGAGGCGGCGCCGAATATTGGTGCGATCAAAGATGGCCTAAGCTTCCCGTATATCGACGGAATCGTGCCCGAGTTCACGCGCAAGATCGACTTTCTTTATACCGATTGTGATTTGCCATTCAGCGCCTCATCGAAGTCGCACATCAATGGCTGGATGCGTTGGAAGGACAGCGCGGAAGTGAGCGCTGCATGTGCGCCACTATTGAGTTTGATTGCACTCATCGACGCGTGGCCGCCAGCAATTTTGCAAATGCTGGAACGTCCCAGCCCTGCCAGCAGCTTAACGTGGACTTTGGAATTTCCCAGCATAGACGCGGCGGCCTTGTCACAACAAACTAATCCATGGTGGCAATACCGCGCACAGACGGATGCCGCGCACAACGGTTATGGTCATATTGCGGCTGAGGTCTGGAATGAAGATGGCCAACTCGTTGCGATTAGCCGTCAAACCGTCACTGTCTTTGCTTGACGCCACTTAAATAGTGCGAAGAAAGTGCTTAGAACTAGACTTAGGACTAAGCTTCAAGCCAAAAGAAATACACTTCGGCTTTGCTCTATTTTGCTCTGTTTTGTTCTGTTGGATTTTGAGTTTATGAAAGAGCTTGAGGCCATCACCAAACGAATTAAGTGTGCTAAGCATGGTCTTGTAGCATTCTCGACAGATTGACGATCCACACCTTTTAGTTATTGATACGAACGGTTTCTTGCATTTGTCCGACATTGCCATTCTGATCGCTTGCAATGACGATGACGGAATACAGTCCATTCGGAAATACAGCGTCGCCTTGTGCATTCTTGGCAGCGGTATCCCAGTATAAATCTTCGTCGCGCGCATTGATTTTTTGCGGCACGGTATGATTCGGTAAATTTGTTAGCACCCACCAAAGATAGGCCTTCTTAGTCCACGAGCCAGCCTCGAGTAAATCGGGGCGTTTAAATAACAAATTGGCCTCTGCTTTTGCTGTGTTTATGTCACCCAGAAATGGTGGCGTCAACTGAATATTCTGCAGCTGTGATTGATGTTGCCATTTTATTTGGCCTTGTAAATCACTGATGCGAATCTCGAATTTTTCTGGCGCGCTTCGACTAACATAATTGCTTGGATGATTTGGACTCAAGTCGCGTATGGCGAGGACGATATCAACTTTGCCGTAAATGCCTTGGCTGGGATTGATCTCCACTTCACTCGCATTCTTGAAATAACGCAATCCGCTATTAAACTCGGGCTTTTGTTCGTCCGGAAGCGTGAATAAATGATTGGGATAGAGTGAAATCGTATCGCGAAACCATGAGCCAGTTGCGGCACGTTGTACGTAATTGAAATGGGTATGCGAATTCCCTTTTAATATGCGCCCTACATACTGGCCTTGCCATACTTGCGAGCCGACTTTGAGGCGTGGATCAACCACCAAGTGCGCCATTTGCCATGCTGTTTCAGGCTTGGCTGGATCATCCACTGTAATAATGTCACCACTTATATCGCGAATCACACCAGTTTGAACTGCATACACTGGACTACCGTCAGCTAGCATAAAGTCTAAACCATCATGCAAATACATACTACTGCGCCCGTCATCACTGCCTTGGTACATCGCAAAATTGTTTAGTACCCACAAGCTAGATCGCATCTGCTCATATTCCATTGCCGTCATATTGGGAGCATGTTGCGGAAATGGTAGTTTCCCACTTGGTGGTGGCACCAGATAAGTTGGTGCCACTGTAGGAATGGCGGGCAGATCATTTCCTGTACTGGGATTATTTGGTAGCGCTGGGTTTGAACTAGCGTTCGTTCCGCCAGAGCCGCCGCAAGAAACCCCACTCGCACATAAGATGATACCGGCACAAAAACGAAGTAAGCTGTATGGTAATGAACGCATACATCCATCCTAAAGTTTGATCTTCTTCATCGATCGTCAGTGCCAAACAATCTGCCGCACCGAAATCAATATGCTTGTGATCGTATGGTTAGTCGTAATCGCCATGAAAAAAAGAATCAATAGAGGCAGTATTTTGTGCGATGCTAGCCAGTACAATTCGATTTAATTTCAAGCCGCACATTAGGTTAAAAAGTAACAAAAATAAAAGATAACGAGAAAATATAAAATAATACATTGCAATAGATCTTCGGGAAAGTATGCGGGGCCTTGTGGAATAGATTTCAACCTACCAAGGAATCAATCGATGATGCGATACGCCTAAATTTTTGGTCTTTATTCAAATTGGTACACACTATGCACGCTCATCACGATCACATTAGAGACACAATTGACCAGATCTACCGTGGTTCATCGCGACACATTTTCGCCACATTGGTGCGCCTTTTAGGTGACTTCGATTGGGCAGAAGAAGCGCTACACGAGGCCTTTCGCGCAGCTATCGAGAAATGGCCCACACAAGGACTTCCTGCTAATCCGAATGCTTGGTTAGTCTCCGCAGGTCGCTTTAAAGCGATTGATGGGATACGACGTAACCAACGGCTTACTGCATGGGACGATGCAGCCGAACAGGCCGAAAACATAGCAGACGAGACCCCAACATGGGACGAAATCCAAGAGCACCAAATACTGGAAGACGATCGCTTACGATTGGTGTTCACCTGCTGTCACCCTAGCCTCTCATTTGATGCGCAAGTCGCGCTGACTTTACGTGAAGTTTGCGGACTCACGACCGAAGAAATTGCCAACGCATTTTTGCTACCCGCCCCAACTTTGGCGCAACGGATTGTTCGTGCCAAAACCAAAATTCGCGATGCACGGATTCCATATCAAGTGCCAGAAGCAGCGCAGCTTCCAGAAAGACTCGCGAGTGTATTACGTGTAATTTATTTGGTATTTAACGAGGGTTACTCTGCTTCAAGTGGCGATTCTCTCACTCGTAGTGAACTGTCGAATGAAGCAATTCGATTGGCTCGCTTACTACGTGATCTACTACCTGAACAAGCGGAAATAATGGGCATATTGGCTCTGATGTTGTTACATGAGTCTCGCCGCACCGCTAGGTTAAGGACACAAGATTCAACCCAACATGATCTCATCCCACTCGACGAACAAGATCGGAGTCTGTGGCATGCCGCATTGATTGACGAGGGATGTAGCTTAGCGGAGCAAGCACTACGCACAGGACAATTCGGTATTTATAGTTTGCAAGCAGCAATCTCTGCCGTGCACGCGGAAGCCAAAACCAGCAAGGACACCGATTGGATTCAAATCATCGGACTCTATGACGCTTTGTTTCGTCTAGAGCCTAGTGCGATTGTGAGCCTCAATCGCTCGGTCGCTGTTGCCATGCACGAAGGACCAGCGCGAGGATTATCCATAGTGACCACACTTTTGCAAGACGAGTCGATGCGAAAGTACCATTTAGCTCATGCCGCACAAGCGGATATGTATCGGCGTTTAGCTTATTTTCAAGAAGCCAAGGCAGCATATGAACAAGCGTTAAGCTTAAGCAAACAAGGTGCAGAACAACGATTTCTGAAACGACGTATCGCTGAGATGCAGACACTTTCTCAAGGAATCGCATAAACAAATCTCGCCTTAATAAAGACTCGCGTACGAGTCTTCACTCAAAAACCAAACAATATAAAAAAAAATTTTAAGTTCGTGTCGAATTGGGCTTCCTCGGTTCGACTAAGTAAAGAAAAGGAGAGCAGTCATGCTAAGAACACAAGTGACACGGGCAGTTCGCGTTCCATGCATCCGATTCAACATCATTCAACATGAGGAGAACCTTCAATGACAACAGGTACAGTTCAACTACACCGTATTCTCAAAGCGAGTCCCGACAAAGTTTATCGCGCTTTTTTGGACAAAGCGGCCACCGCGAAATGGATAGCGCCCTACGGGTTCACTTGCACGGTGCACCACATGGATACCAAAGTCGGTGGCACCTTTAGGATGTCATTCGAGAATTTTTCAACAGGACATTCACATGCTTTTGGGGGTGAGTATTTAGAACTCATTCCAGGCGAATTGCTGCGCTATACCGACAAATTTGAAGATCCCAATCTTCCAGGCGAGTTGCTCGTCACGATTACACTCAAAGCAGTCGCCTGTGGCACGGAATTGAATGTCGTTCAGAGTGGTATTCCTGAGGTCATTCCCGTCGAAATGTGCTATCTCGGCTGGCAAGAATCTCTAGAGCAGTTGGCAAAATTGGTCGAGCCAGACATTGCTGGTTAGATTTGAGAACGGGCTCAAACAAGCATTGAATTGACAATCAAAAACAGAAATGGAGACGAATGATGGCCTATGTTGATGGATTCGTATGCGCGGTCGCGACTGCGAACAAAGAACAATATCTTACCCATGCAAAGCTCATTGCGAGCGTATTCAAAGAGCATGGGGCACTACAAGTCGTGGAATGCTGGGGGGATGATGTGCCTGATGGAAAAGTGACTTCTTTTCCACTAGCTGTCCAACGAAAAGAGGATGAAACGGTCGTTTTCTCATGGGTACGTTGGCCTTCGCGCACTATACGAGATCAGGCTTGGGGAAAGGTAATGCAAGACCCACGACTGAGTGATCAAGATCGAATTTTGCCTTTTGATGGGCAGCGCCTCATTTATGGTGGCTTTGAGATGCTACTAGAAATTGAATAAAAAACCTTTCAATTGAATACGACATTTCACGACACTTGATTAATCAAACCTCAAAGGAATCCCTATGCCAAAAATGATTTTTGTCAATTTACCAGTCACTGAGCTCTCAAATTCTATTGCCTTTTATACTGCGATCGGCGGCAGCAGAAATCCGCAGTTTTCAGACGATACCGCCGCTTGCATGGTGCTTTCAGAATCCATCCATGTCATGCTGCTGACCCACGCCAAATACAGCACATTCACGACCCGACCGATTGCAAATACGCACGCCACTAGTGCCAGCTTGCTTGCACTCACGTTCGATAGTCGCGACGAGGTGAATGCAACGCTTGATCTTGCGGTCGCTGCAGGTGGCCTAGCAGATCCCAATCCGCAACAAGATCTCGGCTTCATGTTCAGTCGCTCGGTACAAGACCCAGACGGTCATGTGTGGGAAATATTTTGGATGGACCCTACTGCACTCGCCACCACCTAACTATCCTAATTGAAAAAGGAGCACCGTCATGAAATACCTGTGTCTCGTCTATCTATCAGAAGAGAATTGGAATGCATGTCCTGACCCAACATGTTTTGCCTTTGCCGAGCAACTCGCCAAAAGTGGGCATATGATCGCCGCAGAACCCTTACACCCAATACAAACCGCGACAACGGTACGAGTACGTAATGGACAAATGTCGATGACTGACGGCCCCTTTGCTGAGACCAAAGAACATTTAGCAGGCTTCTATTTAATTGATGCCAAAGATCTCAATGAGGCAGTCAGCTGGGCCGCAAAAATTCCTCCCGCCAAATTCGGAAGTATCGAAGTCCGGCCAGTACGCGAATTAGATTTGGGTGTCGCGCCGAGCTAATCATATTCAACCTGCTAGGGTCAAACGATCATTACGAGGACAGAACGAATTCACTGTTTGCTTTCAATGAGTCACTTTATTTAAAAAAAGGAAAAACATGGCTAAGACCATCACGATCAGCTTACCCGTCACCGACATCAATGCGTCGAAAGCGTTCTATACAGAGCTCGGCTTTACATTCAATCCAAAATGGGGCGACGAAAGTGCAGCATTAATGGTGTGGAGCGACACCATCAGCGTCATGTTGTTGACGCACGAAAAATGGAGCAGCTTTACGACACGCCCAATTCCTCCAACTACATCAAGCGAAGTCGCGCTGAATATAAGCTGTGATTCGCGCGAAGATGTGGATGCGATGAATCAGGTTGCTCTAACAAAGGGCGGAATCGCCGATATCAATCCAATTCAAGATCATGGTTTCATGTATGGCCGCGACTTCGCTGATCTTGATGGTCATATTTGGGGTGCGGTATGGATGGATATGTCTGCAATGCCAACAGAAGACTAGTCTCCTGCAAAACTGTCTGTCATGAGCATTCCCAACTTCGGCGCCGCGAGGGGGAATGCTATTGCTACTGCAGTAGATCGATCGCTGCGGCGCTCATTGCCTGTACCGAGGCCTTGATCGCGGGCTCCGCAATCGGCGCAAATTTGCTGGTGTGAGTACCAGGAACATAGGCTAGCCCCGCATTAGCTTTCGCTAGATGTTCGGCTTCGGTTACACCCACATTAAAAAGAACGGTTGGAATTTCGCGTTGTGGCAAACTGTACAGGGCAAAATCCTCACTGCCCATGATAGGGAATCCATCACTGACTTTAGCCGAACCAAGTACCTTTGCAATCGATTTTTTTACGCGCGCAACCAGATCCCGATTATTGACATTCGCGGGTCCCGTTTCCGTTTCTATGATTTTAACGATAGGTTTGCGATCTTCCGCAAGACCATTGCTCACTGCCAAACCATCGGCGGCACGGCGGATCCCATCGATGATGATCTTCATTGCCTTATCGCTATGCGCTCGTGTTGTTAATTCTAGTTTTACCTCATCGGGGATAATATTACGTTTGGTGCCACCATGAATACTTCCGACCGTCACCACAGCTGAGTCAAGCGGATCTTGATTACGGCTCACGATGGTTTGAATTTGGTTGATAAATTGTGCGGCCATCACGATAGGATCGCGTCCCCGATGGGGGGCAGCACCATGACCACCCACTCCTCGTATGATCACATCAATGGACGTTACCGCAGCATGGGTCGCACCAGCATATACGCCCACCTCGCCTGTTGGTATTGCGGCACTGTCATGCATGGCCAATGCCATATCTGGTCGCCCAAAACGCTCATACAATCCATCCCGCAACATCGCTTGTGCGCCATCCAAGGTCTCCTCAGATGGCTGACCGACCAGAACCAAAGTTCCACGCCACTCTTGACGCCGAGCCGCAAGCTCTCGCGCCGTTCCAACCAAGGCTGTCACATGCAAGTCGTGGCCACAAGCGTGCATTACACCAATCTCTTGCCCCATGGCGTTCTTGGCTTTAATCTTACTAGCGTACGGCAATCCGGTTTCTTCGACAATCGGCAACGCGTCCATATCTGCGCGAATTAAGAGGCGTGGCCCTGGCCCATTTTCTAGCACAGCAACGACACCATAGGCTTGACTACCGTCCTCATATTTTCCGACGCGCTCGGTCACTTTGTAGCCAGCCTTGCGTAACTCTGCTGCCAAATTTGCAGAAGTATTTTTCTCGAAATGCGACAATTCCGGATTCGCATGCAAATGTTGGTAATAGCGGAATAAATCATCGGCATGGGCAATTGTTACATTAAAAACACCCAAAGCAAGCAACGCCACCATCGATCGCAAGCGAAGACTCTTTTTCCCCATAATGTCACCTCTAAAGTAAGCTATACATCGTGTCAACTTTGACCTAGTTCGGCAATACCGTTCTGACTAAAAGTCCATTATATAGACGAGTAAAGCAAATCATTGCCACGCCAAACCAACTGTTGTTTTCGAGATAAACTGCAAGCTACTCAATTAGTTATGAGGGCTTCAATCAATACGCAAGGTACGCACGTGTTACGTTCACCATCGCTGTTGGCTGTCACATCAGGTTCTTCAATTTACCGAAGCGCCGCGCTTACTACATTGCACATTCTGATTTACTCTCTTTGAGTTCGCTGCGTAAAAATTGTTCGATGTAATCGAAATGGCGAAGTGGAGCTCGGTGATTTCCATCTATAGCAATATGTCGGACTGGAAAAGGAAAACGCTTTGCTTCAAGTCGTTGCACAAGTCTCTCAGACATTTCTGTCGAGGGCCACATCTCATCTTTTTTTGCTGAAAGAAGCATCACGGGGCCATTAATTTTTTCGACGGAAATCGCCGCTCTTTCCATCGCAAGTTGGTCCTCCATCATAATGGAAAATGCTGCGCGTAGATCGCGTCGCATTAAGGCTGGGTAAGTCGCCTCTGACACTGGAACAAAGGGGAATACCTTGCCATGATGACTCCACCCCGGCGTATCCATTGTCAGTGTTAAAGCAGGAAATACTGAACTACCTGGAACAATCCCGATGACCGCATCGTATTCACTATAAAGACTGCCAAGCAACAAAGCTAGTTCCCCCCCGCGCGAACCGCCAATCACGACTATGCACTCAGAGTTGATGCCAGGAGCGCGCGCGGCTTGCATCACAGCTTCATGGATCGATTCAATAGCAATACGGTCGAGATTCGCTGGCGTTTCTTTTGTCCCAAAGTAGCCCAACGCTAAGACAGCATACCCTTGCTCCAAAAAGCGGTCACGCTGTGCTTTCCAGAATTGACTCGCCCAAGGATTTCCTCCTTCTGAGCCGCCCAATCCAACGATCAATCCCTGTTTTTTGCCACTTCCGACAAACAATTGTTGACTAACTTGTCCGTGCCTCTCAGGGAAAACGACCGCTTGATCTTGAGCAATCGCCACATTCGAGACATCAAACCCAATCAGTATGAACATCGACATGCAAGTTATCCATCGCTTCATTTCTTGTCCCTCCCTAAACGCTGATCCAATTGGCGCTTTTCCCAATTCGCCCCGAAAAATGCCTTTGCATCGAATAGCTCGATGATTTGATATGCCAACCAAAAGCCCCATCCGACCGCGAGTCCCAAACCGTTTCGGATTTCACCATTGTGGACGTACGACGCGACACAAATTAGTGGCACAACAATGAAATAGGCCACCAATTCGACAATCAAGTGCCGAATTGCACGAATGTTTTTGAGTTCAGCTTTCTCCACTTCATTCAGTTGGGCTTCATCGACCGCTTCAATCAGCCCAAGCTGTGTAATTGGGAGCTCAAATACGGCAGCAAGACACTTGGCTGTTTCTGCCGTCGCAGCTTGCCCTTTTTCAATTCGCTGAATTGTGCGTTGGCTGACACCACTGAATTCCGCCAACTGTGCTTGCGTCCAGCCCCGCTCATTACGAAGATTTTTAATCGACATTGCGTATTCCTTGCATCATTAAAGGAAATTCCAGTTTACGAGGAATTGCAGTTTTCAGTAACGAAATCGGGCGAAAGCGATGTGACACGAAGACGACATGGCACGACAAAGGATAACGAATCGATACTTTTTGCACACTCATGGCAACTGGGTAGCACATTGCTGTATTTTTTTATTTCGCAAAAAAAGCAACCCATCCGACCCAACACTTGCGAATCCTACCGGTAAATCTGAAGATTTTTTACCAGCAACTACGACCTCACGCGCAATGCAAAACACTTAAAATGTTGCCTCACATGGTTCCGTATCGACCTTGCTTTGACCATGATATGGTGCCAATTAAGGCCCTGCTAGCTAAGCAAAATTCACTTAGAGATCAAACCGTACTCGGCATATTTGCGGCTAAAGAAAGACCTATGCACGAACATAAGGATGGTACTTGGACTTGAAATCAACATCGCTTGAACACCATCACAAATCGGATAGTGACAGATAAAAATTGACTCATTGAATCAGCATTTACCCATAGGAGAAAAGCACATGAAATGTCCCGTCTGCACCACCTGCCACCTATTGATGTCAGAACGTCAGGGCGTCGAGATCGACTATTGTCCGCAGTGCCGCGGTGTATGGTTGGATCGAGGAGAATTAGACAAAATTATCCAACTTTCCGGGACGCAAACGCATATTCCGCAATCCGATACCGCTAGCCTTCCCCCAATGGGAAGTCAGATCCATCAAACGAGTTCGCCGCATCCTGGGCACACTGAGCACAAACATATCCCAGCACCAGCCTATCATCCACCAGCTCAAAAACAGTATTCTAACCACCACCAAACACATTACCCTCAGCAAAATACTCAATATAAGAAACGAAAGGAGAGCTTCCTCTCTGAGCTGTTTGATTTCGACTAATGCATGCACCGCTAATCCAAAGTCACCGACAAGATATGAGTCGAACTAAATTGTTACGACGACACGGGCACCAAGCAATCTCACTTTGGTGTCCTGTCGACGTCTTCCTAGGCATCTGCCAGACTTTCTCCTTCAGCCTACGCTGAATCGGATCGACGTTTCATCCAAGCGTGCGATCCATAATATGCGTTATCAACGCATGATTAGCCGTATCATATCGAATTCAAATCGAATTCAAATCTAATTCAACACCTGTCCATGCTATCGCTTCGACCACGCTTTCTGCCATGACATAGTCGACTGACAACCATAACGCACTAGCCCGACTAAGCTTTCAAAACGCACAGACTCGACCAATTTCATTTCAGGTTAATTATGCAAGATCTTCACCACCATCTCAATTTCATCTTAGAACTTGATAAGCTCAAAGCAGTCTATCGCAAAGCATTGATCAAGGCGGATAATAATCGTTACGAAAACAGTGCAGAACATAGCTGGCATATCGCACTCACTTCTCATGTCCTCGCACCTTATGCTGATTCATCGGTCGATATCGCGCGCGTGAGTTTGATGCTCTTAATTCACGATATTGTCGAGATCGACGCGGGAGATACATTCGCATTTGATCACCTCGCTGTCCTAAGTGCACAATCGATTAAGGAAAGCGCTGCTGCCGAACGTATTTTCGGATTATTGCCAGCACCGTATAACGCCCAATTTATCGATTTATGGAATGAGTTTGAAAAAGCCATGACGCCTGACGCCCAATTTGCCAAAGCGATGGATAGGATTTTGCCGCTGATCCAAAACATGCAGAATAATGGCGGCAGCTGGGCGCAAAATAGCGTCACTAAAAATCAAGTCATCCAACGCAATCAGTATTTAGAAAAGTCGGCACCTAAACTATGGCACTATGTTCTAGCACAGATTGAGACAGCGACGCGCAATGGTTGGCTCAAAGAGGAGTAAAGCCATGCTTATCGAAGATTTTTGCTCTTTTATTGTCAATAAATTTTCTATTTTTTAAAAAGGTATTCAGTAAACCGTTGTTGCTGCGCCCTGATCTGCGAGATTGCGTCTTCAATTGATGAACAATGATTGACCAAAAAAGTAGCATGGATTACTCTGCATGCACTTTAATTACGAAGCCGAAACTGAAGCCGCATCACGATGCCTTAGATTGAGAATACACTTCTGAACCACAATGTACAATTAGAATGAGAAAAACAAAGTACTTGTCTCAACAACTCTCTCGAGCCGCCTTATTGTTACTGTCGGCTATCAGCGGGGCTGGCACAGCTCAAACAAAACACACGACGATTCAAGTCACCACAGAGTACCTTTTCCCCTTGAATATCGTTGATAAAGAAGGCGAGGCAATCTACGGTCAATCCGCCGACAAAGTCCATGAACTGTTTAAGCGCAGTCGTCTGCCTTACCAGATGAATATGATGAGTTGGAACCGCGCCTTCGAACTCGCACGTAAGAACCCAGATACTTGTGTATTTTCAACGGCGCGTATCAAAGAAAGAGAATCATGGTTTCAATGGGTGGGTCCCATCGCATCAGGTCATTGGGCAGTTTTTGGCAGTCCTGAAAAGCTGGGAAAAGTGACACGCCTCGAAGACATTCAACACGCGACAATCGGAACCGAGATTGGCAACGTTTCAGTGCCTTACCTCTCGGAACGCGGTTTTCACATGATTACTTCTAGTGAATCTGAAACAACCTTCAAGAACGTTGCTGTTGGGCGGATTGATTATGCGACGGCAGGTGACATTCACGGCAAGAAAATCATCGCAGAACATCACCTCGAAGATAAAGTCATTTGGCTGTTTAACTACCAAACATCTGATTACTACCTAGCCTGCAATCCTAAAATGAACTCAAATACGATTGCATTATTAAACGCCAAGTTGCGAGAAATGAAGCAAGACGGTAGTTACAAAAACATCGATGCGAAATACTAAATCGACCGTCTAGGTTTGATTTATAAATCCTAATAGCATTGAATTTGCAGGCGTTTCGCCATCACAGGGTGTATCAGTCGCGGTAGCGATCAAAGATTCGTTTCAACTCTCCACTTTTCGATAGATCAAGCAAAGCATCTTGAATCATTTTGACCTCGAAAGCGGGTAAGTCTTTCCGCAATCCCATGTAAAACTTCTCAGTATGAAAAACGTGATCTAGAACACGCACTTCCCGAGACAGCCCCGCTTGTTGGATCGACGACTTGAGACCTGGGGAGCGGTGACAATAAAATCGGCCTCTCCCTGCTAACAGTTTTCTTAGATTTGAAAGTGATGAAGTCGCGCTCGGATCTAATTTTAATCCGCCGATCTTTTGCAGAATATCGACGATTCCAAAGCCTTGAAGTGCCAAAATAACGCCATTGTCCCCAAGCTGCCGTATCTCCTCCCAAGACTTCACTTGCACTGGATCATCCGCCCGAACGGCAAGCATGTAATCAACAGAAAACAAAACCGTACTTAATAACTGATATTGTGCCGTATTACGTGGAAGATCTTGCACACCGCAAATGAGATCAATGCGCTTATCCTGAAAATACAAATCCATCCTTCTGCGCGGCATCCACACCTGGTCACCACTAAAATGTATCGTGGGAAAGCGCTTTTCTATCGAACGAAAAATATCAACACAAATACCACTAATCGCGGGTTTCCCTTGGCTTTTAATTGCGATAAATTTGGGTTCGGATGATTCTTGCGCTGCTGTCCGTATGTGAATCTCCGCCGATGTCAGTTGTGGAAATCCGCACACGAAGAGCGTGAATACCACAATCAAAACGTTCATCGGACTCCTCTGCATTCCAACACTTCCTTTTACTAAAACGAAACAGCCATCGAACACACCAACAAACCAAAAACCAATAAACTAAGTTGCTACATTTGAACTATATAGCAGAAACAGCAAATAACTGCCAACAACGAGCGCCACAAGGTAGTTTTGGACACGTTCCAAACAAGAGCCAATTCGATGGACGCAGTTCACTAGTGCATCTCAACTCAATGGCATAAATTAAAATCAAAACGAAAGATCGAGCGAAATTATCAGAGCTGAACGAAATACAAACTCCCTTGTCTAAACGCCTTCCCGAGACTGCGCCCGCTTTACCACCGACATTAATATGGCACTTTCGTATTCGACCCAGACGGCAATAGTGTTGAGACGATTTGCCACCACGCAGAATAAGGTTTTTCAGTCGTGTCGCAGATTCACCAAAAACGCATCAAAAGTAAGCAATTGAGCTAGCTAGAAATCTCACAGACGACTACGATGGTAAACAGCCCCCAACGCACGAATCGCAATACAAAGTTAAATAATAATCATGAATTTCGTTAAAGATGTTTAATTTCAATGCATTAGGATAAATTTTATGTCCACCGGAACGAAAACATCGTTATATTGCCATACGGTAATTTTTATTTGCTCGTCTTTTATACTTGCTTTCTCAAAGGCTCACAATGTTTTCTCAAATGGGTATTGCTAAACGACTGTATGTGGTCTCCTTTCTCCTGATCATCGCGCTTGCGGTTGTCGCCATTGATGCTTGGGTCTCATTAAAAGGGATCAAAACCATGGTGGTTCAAACCGAAGAAAAGCGCGTGCCACAGATGATGCAAATTGCAGCGATCGAATTAAATGTCACACGCACTTCACTTTTGCTTCGCCACGGTATCTTATCGCGCTCGCCAGAAGAATTGGCCGCGACAATGGCAGACATCAAAGAAAAGCGGCAGCTAATTGACCAAAATCTAAATGATTTCGAACATGGCGTATTCACCAAAGAGGGGCGTGCATTTATTGAGAATTTCAAGCCCATCATGAAACGATTTTGGGAAATCGGTGAGCAAAACATTCAATTGATCTTAGATGGAAAAAAAGACGAAGCTTTCGAATATCTTGTCAGTAAAACGATTCCAGCACGTAATTTACTATTGACTGCGAGTGGGCAAGAAAAAGACCGACAAACCAAACAACTAAGACACGAATTGGCGACTTTTTCCAAAGAAGCGGATATGACAGGCTATCAAATCGTAGGCTTAGTGTTAGTGGTGGCAATCGGGTTGGTCATCTTCTCTGCTTACCTCGCTCGTGTGCTCCGCAAACGGGTGGAAATATCGCAAGAAATTGCGGAGCGCGTGCGCCACGGCGACTTAGTCCACGCCGTTATCGACGATAGCCATGATGAATTTAGTCCATTACTCGCCTCGCTCCACGCAATGCAACAAGCTCTGATTGAGATTGTTAGTAAGGTTCGCCATTCTTCTGACGGTGTTGCAACCTCAAGCGCCGAAATCGCAACGGGTAATATGGACTTAAGTCAGCGGACTGAAGATCAAGGCATGAGCTTGGAACAAACCGTCAGCGCAATGGCACAACTGAATACAACCGTAAAACAAAATGCGGAGAACGCACGGCAAGCCAACCAGCTCGCGGTCTCAGCATCGGAGATCGCGTCACAAGGCGGTCAAGTCGTCGCAGAGGTTGTGGAAACCATGAAAGGTATCAATACAGCATCAACAAAGATTGCCGATATTATCGGTGTGATTGATAGCATTGCATTTCAAACAAATATTCTCGCGCTCAATGCTGCGGTTGAGGCAGCTCGCGCAGGAGAACAAGGCAGAGGCTTCGCGGTGGTCGCGTCAGAAGTCAGGAGTTTGGCTGGTCGCTCGGCGGAAGCTGCCAAAGAAATCAAGCATTTGATCGGTGCCAGTGTCGAACGTGTGAATGAAGGCTCTGCTTTGGTTGATCAAGCTGGTTCAACGATGGAAAAAGTCGTCAGTGCCATCACACGTGTGACCGACATTATGGCCGAGATCAGTGCGGCTAGTGAAGAGCAATCGCGAGGGGTTGGGCGTGTCGATCAGGCTGTGACACAAATGGATGCCAGCACGCAGCAAAATGCTGCCTTGGTCGAAGAAATGGCAGCAGCAGCAGCCAGCCTCAAATCGCAAGCTGGCGAACTCATCACCGCGGTATCGGTATTTAAACTACGCTGAGCGCAAGGATGACCCAATGCAATCGATCATACATCCGAAGTTTTGAATTCAATGTTCAATTAAGCAGGAACCTGAAGTGAGGATTGGCTCTTTAGTTGAAAATGAAGCGCCTCTTCTTTTAACCATTGCTCAAATGCGTATAAGGCCTCACTTTTCTGTAGTCCCTTGGGCGTGACCAAATAGTAACTATAATCGGATGGTGCAATCAGATCGAACAATCTCACCAAATTACCCGCTTCTATCTCCCCCGCGACCAAACTATGCCGTGCTACCGCGATCCCCTGACCCGCTTTCGCTGCTGTTAACATCAAATTACTATCACTATGATGGGTGTCGTGTTGAAAGTGGTTGATGTCAACGCCTGCTACGCAGCTCCAGTTGTGCCACTCGCGCCCGTTTTCCACACTTAAAATTCGATAATTTCGCAATTGTTTGGGCTTGCTTGGAAATCGGCCACCGTTGAAACTCGGACTACAAACCGGATATAACTGATCATCGAGTAATTTTTCTGCATCGTAATCTTCCCATTTTCCCAGACCAAAACGAATTGCAATATCGGTTTTGGTTCGATCGAGATTCACGAGTCCAATCGCTGCTTGGATATGGATGGCAAGATCGGGATGCCGCGACTGAAATTGCCCCAATCGAGGAAGTAACCAAAAGGTGGCGAAAGACTGCAATGTTGCGACGCGAATTGCATTGTTTCGTTTATCAGAAGTCAACTGCGACAAGGCTCGAGCTATTTGCCGCAGTGCTGGCTGAATCTGCTTGAGTAGTTGTTGCCCTTCTGGGGTTAACTGCATTTGCCGTCCCTTGCGCTCAAACAAAGCTACCGAAAGCGACTCCTCTAACAAACGCATTTGCTGGCTAATTGCGCTATGCGTAATATGTAGCTCCGCCGCAGCCAAAGAATAACTCTTGTGACGTGCAGCGGCTTCAAAAGTAACAAGCGAATTTAACGAGGTTGGAAACATGTAGTATTGTTAGTTTTTCTTACAATAGATGTCAATAAGTATCGTTCGCCTTTTTCAAGCTAAGCCGTTAGCATGCAAACCTTAATGACGGAATGTCAAACGCTTTTTTATCCGCATTGGACAGTTGTGAAGCTACCTTTTTGTCATTCAGCTGGAACCATTGTAACCAGTAGAATTGGTGCCACCAGCAACCTAAACGCAGGCATTACGGATTTCCATTACTTTATAAACTGAATTGCTATGTCACTCTCAAACTTAACTCGACTTTTACTACTCGCACTTATCTGGGGAACCAGCTTCATGCTGATGCGGATCGCGTCACCAGTGTATGGCCCCTTCCTCACCACCTTCGGACGTGCAAGTTTGGGAGCCTTCGCAATCTACTTATTTGCACGCCATCGTGGCATTGAATTTCATTGGAAAAAGAATGCGAAGACCTATCTGATCATTGGATTGGGCAACACCGCCATCCCGTTCAGTCTGTTCGCATGGTCTGCACTGCATATTCCTTCTGCCTATATGGCAACCATGAATTCTCTCGCCCCCATCTTTACTGCGGTGTTCGGTTTTTTGATATTGGGCGAACGCTTAAGTTGGTTGAGAATTAGTGCTTTCATCATGGGCTTGTTTGGCGTCGCAGTTTTAGTCGGCATCGGCCCTGTGAGCGTGACCCCACTGGTCATACTAGGGGTCTTGGCGGGAATGGGTGCTGCAGTCAATTATGGTTTCGCTGCCATCTACACACGGATGCATGCCAAAGAAATTCCATCGCTGGCGACCGCTGCGGGCAGTCAATTCGCGGCCGCACTGGCCCTGCTTCCGTTTGCATTTCCTGCTGTTCCCCATGCCATTGCGTACGGCACGATACAAGCTTTCATTTCTGTTCTGATTTTGGGCATCGTTTGCACAGGAATCGCGTATGCGCTGTTCTTTCATCTTATTTCAACAGAAGGTGCAAGCAAGGCCGTGACTGTGACCTTTTTGATTCCTGCTACCGCTTCCATTTGGGCTTGGTTACTACTAAACGAACCAATCACACCTGGCATCATCACAGGCATCATGATCGTTCTATTGGCAACTGCGATGTCACTCGGCATATTCAAATTACCCGCCTCTCTGAAAAGAACGCCAACAAATTCGTAAAGACCATTCGATCTGGCTAAGCTAGCTAACCAGATCGACTTTTATCGTCCTTTAAATCCGCTCATGGGGTTGCGGACTCCTTCATTCAAAAACGCCATGAATGGGTGCGCGAGCAATTTTTTACGATTTTACGGCGCGCAATGTAAGTCAGATGGCTTTACTTAAGCCCCGATGCAACTTATTCCCTTCACGCATCATAATGTCAATTGACTGTTAATTCGCGAATACGCTTTGGGATTACAATGCGCTCGCTTATCTATTTTTAGTGGAGACTGGTAATGCAAGAATCAGCATTTTTTGAAATTGAGTTTTATGTCCTCATTTTGCTTACTTTTTTACTGCCTATTGGTATCTATTGGATGATGCTAAAAAAGCGGTCTATTTCAAAAATCCACGTATTAGCCTATGGTATCGTACTCGTTTTGTTATCAGCTTTAAATGTGGTCCTACTCAGGCTGTTGCATGACATCGCGATGAAAACACCCTCACTTGCGGATGAAAAACTATTCGCGTCGGAAATTTCCATTGCCTTGTATGTCGTTCCAGCAATTTTTGCAGGAATTGGTATCAACATTATTTCCCACGTCCTGATTGAACACCTTAAGGAAGCCGAACGGAATTTTTCTCAAGATGAATCAACGCACCGATAAGTGAATAGTCAACGACAATCCACTCCAATAATGTCAAATAAAACGGTAATTTTCCTTTTTGCATCAAAATCACTGGTTCGCAACCGAGTAGCGTCAACAAAAACCTCTAATCAAGCGTACTCCGTCTCATTTTTGCCTATCTACTTCATTTGAAAAAAACCCATCAAGTTTTGCAGTTGTTCCGATTGCTCCATCAATTCTTCTGCCGTTGCAGCAAGCTCTTCCGATGCTGAAGCATTTTGCTGTGTAATTTGATTTAATTGATTCATCGCGACATTAATCTCTCGAATCCCTTGAGTCTGTTCTTCTGATGCAGCAGCAATTTCTTGCACTAGATCTGAAGTCCTTCCAATGCTCGGAATCATGTCACTAAGTAATTGCCCCGCATCATCGGAAATATTCACGGTCCGCTCAGCAAGCGCGTTAATTTCTTGCGCGGCAACTTGGCTGCGTTCGGCCAATTTACGAACTTCAGAAGCGACTACGGCAAACCCTTTACCATGCTCGCCGGCACGTGCAGCTTCGATTGCAGCGTTTAAAGCCAGCATATTGGTTTGGTAAGCTATGTCATCAATAATACTGATTTTGGCGGCAATCTGGCGCATTGATTCAATCGACTGCGTGACAGCAACACCACTTTTCTTTGCCGTCTCTGACGCTTTTGTTGCCATTCCGTCCGTTACTTTTGCATTGTCGGTATTTTGCGCAACCGACGCTGACATCTCTTCAATCGCGGCACTGGTTTTGTCGACTCCCGCTGCTTGCTCAGAGGAAGATTGCGCCAAACTCTGCGCGGTGGCACTAACTTGTTCAGATGCCAAACTGAGTGCAGCGGCGGCATCTTTAACTTCGCTCATAATCTCCGCAAGTTTTGCCGCTGTCCCATTCACGTCATCTTTGAGACGTGCAAAAGTCCCCGCATATTGATGTTCGATTCGTTGCGTCAGGTTGCCGTGAGATAAGGCTGCAAGAACCCGCGCGATATCATTCAGACCAGCCTCACTTGTCGCAATCAATTTGTTCATACCTTGCGCCAATTGTAAGAAGAATGCACTTTTATTTTTCTCATCGACGCGCTGGCTAAAGTCGCCTGCTGCGGCACTTGACACAATGCGATTGATTTCAATTTCGGCTGCCAATTGGTCAGTGACATCAAGCCATTGGCCCACGGTCCCGATTTTTTCTCCACTATCAGCATAGACTGCGGAGGTGATCACATCATAGTCACGCCCACCCAGTTCAAGTCGAGTCTTAACGGTACCTTCAAGATTTTGTAATCGATTTAGCGCGGCAACAGGGTCTGCATAAAATATTCCAATACTGCCCCCCTCAACTTTGTCCGCTTCAAATTGCGGAATCTTGGCACGGAAGGCGGCTTCATCTCTTCGCAATGTATTCCTTAACTCTTGATTGATGTAAATGATGGTACCGTCCATCGTAGCAATTCGCACAGGCACGGCTACCGCATCCAATGCCATACAAATTCGATGATTTTCCTTTGCAATTTGATCCGCTTTGGCCAAGTTGTCACTCATTGCTTTCAGCGCTCGCAACAGATCACTGGTTTCATCCTCCGAGAGAATCTGAATCTGCTGAGAAAAATCCCCTTCTGCGACACGTCGCGCTATATCAACTGCCAGTTTCACCACAGAATCGAGCGCGAGACGGATGCGTTGATTGTCCTCTGCCACGGCAGCAGCAGCGGCTAAACTTTGACTCATTTCTGCGAGTGCGCGCAGCAGGTCCCCCGTCTCATCTGAGGTGTCGACCTTAATCTTTTGTCCCAAATTTCCCTGAGCGACACCTTTAGCAACTTCGACTGCATAGTTCACAGGTTGCGTGATACCAGCACTAATCACGCCACAAATCCAAAGCAATAGACCTGACAGTAAAGCGGCGCCAAGCATAAATAGGCCTGATCTGGTCCAAAAAGCCGCATTAACTGTGTCCACATACACACCAGAACCGATTAACCAACCCCAAGGTGCAAATCCCTTAACAAATGAAACTTTTTCGACAGGTTTACTTTGTCCGGGTTTGGGCCACATATAAAAGACAAAACCCGACTCATGTGCTTTTACAGTCTCGACAAATTCAACAAATAGTTGTTTACCGTCAGGGTCTTTGATATTCGCAACATCCTTACCGTCGAGTTCAGGTTTGATAGGATGCATCAACATGCGCACTTGCATATCATTGACCCAAAAATACTCCTGCCCTGAATAGCGCAAACTTTGAATGGTTTGGAGCGCGGCGGCTTTGGCATCCGCTTCACTCATTAAACCCTTGCGGCTCTGCTCGTAAAAATGTCCAATAATTCCATGACTGGCTTCTACCGCTTGGCGAACACTGTTCTGCCGCTCTTGCATCAAGAGTCGCTTTTCTGACAATAAAAATATGATTGTCAATAGAACCAAACCTAAGGTCGCACAATAGGCCAACAAACGCAATTTCTTACTGATTTGAAAGTATTGAATTTTTTGTGAAATCAAACGAGAAAAAGACATTGTTGGTCCCCACCAAAGCGGAAAGAATGAAAAGTCAAAAAAAGTGGCTTAGGATCAACTTTTTTGAAAGTTTCGTCAATCCGCGTTCCGCGACTTTGTTGTTTATCTGTGCACCATCAATTGAGTATAAAACCGTCACATCAAAATGCCACCGAGTCGTAAAAAAATGCAAAACAACAAAGGCAAAGGTCGCGAATGCAATCACAAGATTGGCTTTGAACAAAACGTCCCGCTCACTCGCTTGGTTAACAAGCGCAAAACCTGACCTCCATTTCGATAAAGCCCGAATAGAAGTAAAAACACCTTGCATCTCATCGTTTCATTTCTCAAAGGAAATTGGATAATCCTTCTATTGGCGAACAAGACATGGGCCAGAATCAATCGACAGCCGATTTATTCAGCCTTCGATATTTACTTTAAAGATAGAAGGAAGACTATGCTAGTCGAACGCGAAGCTGAAAGCTGCTATTTGGGTCAATTCATTCCCCTTCAGTATCATCACAATATGTTGATGGATGCAAATCGTATGGACAATTTCAAAGCAGCCATACAGCACCAAGTATTTGAGGGAGCAAAGGTACTTGAGCTAGGAGGCGGAACTGGTGTTTTGTCGTGGTTTGCTGCACAACATGCAGCAAAAGTCTATTGCGTCGAATTTAATCCTGATATGGTGGCAGAGGCGCGTCGCTTAATGGGCATGAATCAACACGGTGAACGAGTTGAAGTCATTCACGCTGATGCTTTTGAATACCTACCACCTGAACCTGTCGATTTTGTCATTTGTGAGATGATCCATGTCGCGATGCTTCGCGAAAAGCAAGTCGAGGTCATTGAAAACTTCAAGCGTCGCTATGCGGCTCGTTTTCCCGATGCCAATATGCCCGTCTTTATTCCTGAAGCAATCTTAATGGCGGTCCAACCTCTGCAACAACGTTATGATTTTTCTGGTTTTCAAGCACCAATTATCCAGTTTCAATTAGGTGGTGTGTTTACCGCAGACACCCAAGAACTTGCACAACCAGTGCTCTACAAAATAATCGATTTTACCCAAGCCAATGATTTGTTCGTGAATTGGGCCGGTCAGATCAAAATAGAACAAAGTGGGCGACTCAGCGCACTGCGATTCATCACAAAGAATGTCTTAGCAATTGTTCCAGAGACCAACTCAACCATTGATTGGCTTAACCACTATATGGCTTTGCCACTCAAAACACCTATCAATGTCAACGCTGGCGACATTATTGAGGTTCGATTCAACTATCGAACAGGGGGGGCGATTGATTCTCTACAGCAGACTATTTCTGTCGAGGTCAATCCCCACTTGAATAAACTTGAACGTGGACGACACTTAATTGAAGCATAGGGAGATCATGTCGTTTCCTGCTCAGTATTGTTCCCAAAAGGAAATTAAGAGTCGGCAATTTCTACAACCATGAAACGCCAATAAAAACTGAATATTTGCATCGCAGCTCAAAGTGCAGAACCCAATTGCCCCTCATTCAAGGGGCAAACCATTTTTCTCTGGCGGCAGATCTTACGAACTTCGTTAGTAAACGATTTGATGCATTTACATCATCCTAGCTTGCCTAAATAGTTGTTGCATCGAATCCCCTCGGGATCTCAACGCGAGATTGGAACTTTCCGCATGATCCAAATCTCTTCCACGCCAATGCTCAAAACGCTCAATGTCAATTTTTGTGACACAGTCAGTTCTCTTTCGCTATAATCCTTGAGCTGTTTTTTAATTAATATTTCAAGAAATTAGGCGACACCTAATTTCCACGAAGTTACAGCGACGCCCTGTCGAAGAATCAATTTTGCCCCACGCCCTTTATTCGCGATAACTATGAAATCTTTTCAACGTATTTGCATCTTCATCGCTCTGTTAACTTTGTCAATTGGCAGCAACGCGCAAATGCGCAAATGTATTACGAGCGGTGGAAAGTCTATCTATACGGATCAGCCCTGTGCCAGCAAGGCGGGAGAGAACGCGGCTGAAGTCAAAGATAGCGAGTTATTAAAAAAAATTAGCTCAATTAATGGTCAAAAAAATTTGGAAAAATCCTGTTGGATTCTGGGTCACCGAGATTCTCAATGTTATCCACGCGTAATCAGCGAACTCGGAACAGTGTTTCGTGAAAACTGTTCGATCCCGAGTAAACAGTACGAAAAAGATCAATTAAATGGGAAACGACGCCCTCATCGAAACAACGATCCAGAAAATGAAGGCGACGACCTACTATTCGAACATCGCTACACTGAAAAGAGTCGCTCAACTTTGCAATGTGACGCATTAGAGAAGGAAATGTGGGACTTTTTAAAATCAAATTTTCCTAAACGAATTTCGGAACAAGATGCCAAGATTATCAACTACAAATTGAAGATTTCACCGACCAAAAATTCTGAGAGTTACTATTGAGTTTCAGTTCTTACAGGATCAACAATACGAGAAACAAAATCGACTAGACCGCACGCTTACAATCCGCGTCATATAAATTCGAAGAACCTACGAGAAAAAACGGTCTGTCGTTGCTTCATGATATGGATGTAGTCACCATCGCATTTAATAGACCTTACCAATAATAATGATACGCAAACTGATCATCGCATTCTGCGCCCTTGGCATTGCCTACTACAGCATCCAAATCAATCAATTAAAAGATCGTATTTCGCTGTCGCCCAATTCGGCTTCGGCTTCGACGTCGGCCTTGGCCTCGACTTCGAATAAGACTTCTCCTGCGCAATCAAAGAAACGGGAACAAATGCGTTTTCATTTTACGATGAGTTCACGTGACATTCAGTTGATTGAAAGGTGTCGTCAGTTGTTCAGTGAGAATGACCAGATGGTATTGGGTATCGATCCAAAAGATAGCAGCACCGCGAATTTAAAAGTTGAACGCATATTTCAAACTCAAATGATGCAGGAGATTTTAGACTTAAACAAAGCACTTAAGTCCAACGGCTGCATGCAAAAAGACAGCGATGTGTTCGAAATAAAGACAAATTAATCTTTGTCTCGAAAGGCCTAAGCGATCCCAGCGCGAGTCCATTCGATCGATAGTGACTGAGTTGGAGATCATCGCCATAAAAAGAAACCAAGCTTTAGAACACAGCTTGGTTTCCTATTTAAATGAATCAAACTAACCAAGTTAACCTGATTTCTTAAACTGTTTTTCGCTTTACTATTTTCTGAAACAGGCTGACTATTCCCAAGACGCCAGCGCCGGCCACTATCCCGCACAATGCATCGAACAACGAAGGAATAAAAGCAGCCAAAAGTGAGCCTATGCCAATCACACCCGATGCACTGTGGGCGATCTGATGTGAAAATTCACTCAAAGCATGTACGCCATGTGTCAAAATTCCACCGCCAACTAAAAACATCGCCGCGGTACCAATCACCGTTAGTGCTTTCATAAGACGGGGTGCAAACGCGACAAAGCCATCCCCCAATTTGCGCTGAAATCGATTTAAAAAAGATTGCCCTTGATATTTTTGCAAATAGAATCCCATGTCATCAAGCTTAACAATCAGAGCAACAAAGCCGTACACACCAACAGTCATCAACAAACTAACCCCCGCCAATACGGCTAAACGGGTGGAAAATGCAGATTCCGCAACAGTTCCAAGCGTAATGATGATAATTTCACCGCTCAACACAAAATCCGTTGTGATCGCCCCTTTAATTTTGTCCTTTTCAAATTGTACGATATCGACATTTTGATCATCCAAAGCATGAACCAACTCGACATGATGCGCCTCATCTTCAGCTTCACTATGCAAGAATTTATGCGCCAATTTTTCAAAACCTTCAAAACACAAATAGGCACCACCTAACATCAACAATGGTACGATTGCCCAAGGGGCGATTGCGCTAAGAATCAATGCGATCGGCACCAAAATCATTTTATTGACTAACGATCCCTTCGCGACAGCCCACACGACTGGCAATTCGCGTTCAGCGCGCACGCCGGCAACTTGCTCCGCGTTCAAGGCAAGATCATCGCCAAGGACACCAGCAGTCTTTTTAGCGGCAACCTTCGTCATCAGGGCAACATCATCTAAAACGGTAGCGATATCATCAAAAAGTGTGAGCAAACTTGCGCCAGGCATAATGACTTTCTATAAAAAAGAAGAGTGCAAATTCTACTGTACAAAACTACCATCTCCTAGTGCTTCCTGTTGGTGATTTTTAGTTCGAATCACCATGCACGAATTGAGTTGAATTTCTCTGGAACTTTCCAACCAAGAGTCAGTCTATTTTTGCTGTGGTCCGGTGCTCAATCATGGCATTGTCATCAATAGCCTATTCAAAGGAAAAAAATGAAAAAAAAGCTCATCGCACTTAGTCTCTGCGTCATCTACAACTTCGGTATTATTGCGACGCCTGCAATAGCAAGCACGACAACTTCTATTCCCAAGATAAAAGCAAGTGAACTCAGTTTAGAGCAAATTTTCCGTAGTCGCTCCTACATGGGCAAAGCAGCAACACAGATTCGATTCAGCCAGGACGAACGCTTTCTTGCCTACACTTGGAATCCATTTGGCGAGGAAGGGAATGACCTTTACCTCCACGACACCGAGACAGGCAAAACGACCAGAATTACTTCCCCAACACTGATGAAAACGTATGACCCACCAGAAGATTGGGATCGCTTCGAAAAGAAACTCCGCCAAAAAGAGAAGGAGCTGAATGAACGTCAGGCCAAAGCCGAAGCGCAAGCTGCCTATCTTCGTGGTGAAAAGGTGGATTTGCTTCAATGGGAACGTGCTGCAATTGCCGATCTCAAACAAGAACTAGCTGATAAGAAAGCGCGAGAAGCAGCGCTCAAGATTGAAAAGGATCTCGACATTGCCAAGGAAAAAATGGCAGTTGCTGCATTAAAAAATAGCAAGTCAAATGACCCACAAGAGAAAAAAGATCCGTTATCTGACATGAAAACGGATGGCAAAGCGACCAGCAAACTCGATGATACGAAGAAAAGTGAAGTCGACAAAGAGCTATGGGAGCTTCGAGATGAATTGAAAAAAAAGCTAGCCAAAGAAAAGTTGAAAAATAATGATCTCTATCCAGGAGTGGAAAACTACGTATGGGCAAAAAATGCGCAGGAGCTCATCTTCCAATATCGTGGCGATTTATTTCGACTCCAAGCACAATCTGGCCAAATTGAGCGCCTCAGCAAAACCGATAAAGTCGAGCGCATCGTCTCTTATCTCGCCGACGATAGCGGTTACTTATATATGGATGATAAACGCATATTTGCTTCAAGTTTTAACAGCAGCAAACTACGCCAATTAAATCCGGAGTTCATTTTTGCGGATGACGCCGACAAGAAGTATAGCCTCACTTCAACGATTCTCAGCGAAGACAAGCAGTGGATGGCAATTTCTGCGAATGCAACTCCAGCAGACCCAGCGAAGTCACCGAGCGGGCGTCAAATTGAAATCATGAATTATAACGAACGATTTGCAACCGCTAAAAAAGTCAGTCGTGAAGTATCAGATGATAAAAGAACCGTTCCCGCAAGTGCCTTGTATATTCGTCGGGTCAGTGATGAATCCATGCGCCAACCTTTGCCAGTATTCACCAATGACGGCGGTGATGTCTGGTTTGAAATGAGCCGTGTTAGCTTTTCTAAGGACGGTAGGCAATATACTTTTGCAACTTGGGAACGAGAAAAAGAACTATTGCGTATTTATCTTGGCAGTACAGCCGAATCAGGTAAGCCAAAGATTGTGTTCGAAAAACGAGGCGATATTGGGCATGAAGTGGTTGATGTGGTTGCACCGCAATTCACTCCTGACGGCCAGCAATTAATTGCAGTCCTTGACGAACTTGGCTACCGTCAGCCTTTTACAATTGATTTAAGTAATGGCAATGCGAAGCCGCTTTTAAAGGGTAACTTTGAGGCGCATCAGATACTTCACATGACACCCGATAGCCAAACCATGTTTGTGCTCGCGAATCGTGATGACTTTGCATCCATGAATATATTCAAAGTAAAAATGCAATCCGGTGAAATGATCGCGTTGGGTCAGCTGGGTGACTTTCATCGTGCGACCGCAGTATCGGAAAACGGCTCACTAGTCGCGAGTGTTGCCGGACAATGGTCGAATCGACCCGAATTAAAGTTGATCAATTTGAGAGGCGATCAACCACAAGCTCGTACATTGACCGATAGCCATGATCCCAAATGGAATGCGGTTCATTTGCTCCAGCCCGAACGCTTTAATTTTACAAACCGACATGGCGACAAAATCGATGCTTACGTTTTCAAACCATCTAATTGGAGCAGCAGCGATAATCGTCCCGCCATCGTGTACACCTATGGTGGCCCATTAGGTGACCGGCATATCATCGAAACAGATAGCTTCCAAGCGACGGCCTATCAGTTTGGAATGTATATGGCAGCGAAGCATGGCTATGTGACTGTCGCCGTAGACCCGCGTGGACACTCAAATTATGGCCGAAGATTTAGCGATGCGAATTGGGAACAAGTCGGCAAACCACAGACAGAGGACTTAGAAGACTTAAGTAAGTACTTGCAGAAAAAACTGGGGGTTGATGGAAAAAGGATTGGTTTGACAGGTTGGAGTTTTGGCGGATTTCAAACACAATATACGATGTACACCAGTCCGGATACATTTGCCGCAGGAATCGCCGGGGCGGGTCCGACGGAGTGGGAAAACTATAACAGCTGGTACAGCGGAAGGACTATTGGTAAAGTTGATCGTAGCAAGCCCAACCTGCGCCGCTACTCATTGTTACCACTGACCATAGGATTGAAAAAACCCCTGATGTTAGTGCACGGGATGCAAGATCCCAACGTCTTATATCAAGATACCGTCAATGTGTATCGTGCATTACTTGAAAATGGCAAAGAAGGTCTCGTTGATCTCTTCCTTGACCCAGATGGTGAACACGGATTAGGTGGTGCCATCAAACCGAAAGCTTGGCATAAAAAATATGAAAGTTTCTTCTTACAACACTTAGGGAAAGCACGTTAATTGCGTACTGATTGCATATATAAGCAACTTTACATCTTACGCATTGTCACCTGCTAGACCCTGTTAGACAAAGCGCGAGAGCGAGGGATAACTCAGCATCCATCGCTCTCCTCTTCTACCTACAAAAACAATGGCGATTGCAACTGTAATCAGAGATCGTTTGCAAACCACTCGGCGAGTTAAATATTGCGTTGCCATTTGGTTCAATTGCCCTTGGTGTAGAAATCCGATCGACTCGCAGTCATCCACATGACGATAGTGTTCACGCGAACCCATGCCTAAGTTCGGTCTTTCTTGTTCACGCTTCTTTTCCCTTACGTGCGCTTCCTTAACACGATTTGTTGCGGACCAAGGCGACAAATGTATCCTCAACAGAATGTACGAAAAGCTGCCACAATAGCGATTATCTCCATTCTACGAATCCCGTATGTCCACCCAATTCACCGCAGTAGAAGCCACCAAATCTTCAAAACCAACAACCGGTACACTCAAAACACTGGCTGAATTGCTTCCATTTCTGCGTCCGTATCGACGTCAATTCTTATTAGCAGGGATCGCCCTTTTTATTGCTGCCGCTGCAACCCTCACTATCCCTTATGCATTTCGACAAATGATCGATCAGGGTTTTAGCAAAGTTGGCGAAGGTGGGGGTCATGGAATCGAGCATGTTAACCTTACATTTCTCGCCCTATTTGTGGTTGCTGTCGTTCTTGGTATCGCAACGGCCGCGCGTTTCTATATGGTCTCTTGGATTGGCGAAAGAGTCACTGCTGATATTCGCAATGCGGTTTATGCGCATGTTGTCACCCAAAGTCCTGAGTTCTTTGAGACCACTCAAACGGGTGAAGTTTTATCTCGACTGACAACAGATACAACTTTAATTCAATCCGTCGTGGGAACGAGTATTAGTTTGGCGTTACGAAACGTATTGTTGTTTGCAGGTGGACTGATCATGCTGTTCGTGACCAGCCCGATATTGTCGTCCATCATTATTGTTATGCTCATACTAGTGATTGTGCCGATTATTTTATTCGGGAGAAGAGTCAGAACATTGTCACGTGATTCGCAAGATCGAATCGCAGATGCATCCGCTCTTGCAGGAGAGATTCTGAATGCAATGCCCACTGTTCAAGCCTATACCCACGAACAAATTGAAGCGAATCGATTTTCGAGTTCCGTCGAACATGCTTTTCACACTGCGATGAGACGAATTCGTGCGCGCTCTCTACTGACAATGATGGCGATTTTGCTGGTCTTCGGCGCAATCGTATTTGTCTTATGGCTGGGGGCGCAGGCTGTCTTGCAAGGAGAAATGAGTGGTGGCAAACTTGGTCAATTTATTCTTTATGCTTCGATCGTTGCTGGAGCAATTGGTGCACTATCCGAAGTGCTGGGTGAGGCGCAACGGGCGGCTGGCGCAACCGAACGACTGTTGGAACTCATTGCAGTGCGATCACCGGTCAGTTCACCTGAACACCCATTGCACCTTCCAGTCCTTGATGTACACGGCGCAACGATTAGTTTCCAAGCGGTCGAATTTCATTACCCATCGCGCCCACAAACCGCCGCACTGGCGAATATTCACTTTCACGTCAATCCGGGAGAAACGATTGCCCTTGTCGGTGCATCAGGCGCTGGAAAAACTAGTCTGTTTCAACTACTCCTACGATTCTACGATCCGCAGCAAGGCGAGATTCTAATTGAGGGGGTTCCGATTCGCCAAATTAGCCTACATGCTTTGCGCGAAGTGATTGGGATCGTGCCACAAGACACTGTGATTTTTTCAGCAAATGCAATGGAGAATATTCGATATGGGCGCATCGACGCGAGTGATGAAGAAGTTATTCTTGCTGCGAAACAAGCAGCTGCACATGAATTTATCGAACGACTACCCGACGCCTATCACTCATTTTTAGGCGAACGTGGAGTGCGACTTTCAGGAGGTCAGAAACAACGCATCGCTATCGCTCGTGCGATCCTCAAAAATCCACGTCTTTTGCTACTTGATGAAGCTACCAGCGCGCTTGATGCTGAATCAGAGCGTCTGGTTCAACAAGCACTAGAGTCCGCGATGCAAGGACGAACCACAATGATTATTGCGCATCGACTCTCCACAGTTCAACGCGCAGATCGCATTATGGTATTAGAACAAGGAAAGATCATTGAGACTGGCACCCACAACGAGCTCATTAAGTTGGGTGGCACATATGCCCGTCTTGCATCCTTACAATTTAACCTGCACTAACATGAATGACATCGTTGCGTTCTTTTAGCGCGGAATCAACTCAACAAAATATTTTGAATGTACTCCGAACTCAAGTATTGGATTGGCAAAATAGTAGGACGTCATTTCTACGCATTCTGAAATGACGCCACTTTCCACGAAGAGTTCAACTTCCTACAAATCAATTACTTCTTGTAGACCAACTTACCAGCCTGCCAAGTTTCCAAAACTTGTGTCTTGAAGATATCTTTGGTTGGGATCTTAAAAATATCTTGATCGATCACGATAAAATCGGCCCATTTACCCTTTTCCAAACTACCTAAAGTTTTTTCTTGGTGAGCCGCGTACGCTGCATCTAGCGTGAAGCATTTAAACGCTTCTTGAACACGCATTGCTTGCTCAGGATACCAGCCTTTAATAGGCATTTGCTGATGATCCTGACGCGTTACAGCACTGTAAATACCCCAAAATGGATTAGGACTTTCGATTGGAAAATCGGAACCGCAAGGTATCGTTGAACCTTGATTTAAAAAAGTTCGCCATGCATACGCCCCCTGAATACGTTCCTTACCAACGCGATCTTCCGCCATATTCATATCAGAGGTCGCGTGTGTAGGTTGCATCGATGGAATAATATGAAACTTTGCAACCCGAGGAATATCACTCAACGCCAAAACTTGCGCATGTTCTATTCGATGCCGCAGGGACTTCGCAGAATATGCCTTTGGTAGCTGTCCCAATGCTTCAATGACTTGTCGATTCCCAGCATCACCGATCGCATGTACATTCACCTGATAGCCTTTTGTTGCAGCTTTGCGCACCATCGCCTGCATATCAGCATCCTTCGAGAATAAAAGCCCTTTGGTGTGTGGCGCATCTGAATAGGGTTCGAGAAGTGCAGCGCCACGACTGCCTAAGGCACCATCTGAGTACAATTTGACGGCACGTAGAGAATATAAATCGTCCTTCAAATTGAGTAAGGGCCCATCACGCGACACTCGATCAAAAAACTGATCAACACCACCAATCATTCCGTAAACACGTGTCGTAAGTTTTCCTTGTATTGCATACTCCCGAAAGAGACGGTCGGATTCGGCATCAACGCCTGCGTCATGGACACTCGTTAAACCAACACTACGTAATTGCTTTAATGCTGCATCCAAAGCGAGTCGTAATTCCACATCATTTTGTGGTGGAATTACTTTTTCCATCAAATCCATCGCCGCATCGACCAAAATACCAGTCGCTTTACCTTGACTATCTCGTTCTATTTTTCCGCCAACGGGATCAGCTGTCGAATCAAGAATTCCTGCGAGCTTCAATGCACGTGTATTCGCCCAGCCAGCATGGCCATCGACTCGCCGCAGCCAAACTGGGCGATCAGCGACAACGTTGTCGAGTTCCTGCGCGGTAGGAAAGCGCCCCAGCTTCCATATAGCCTGATTCCACTCCCCACCCAAAATCCATTGCTGCTGAGTCGCCTTCTCTGCATAAGCAGCAATTGCCGCTAGGGCTTCTGCCAAATTATTTGTACTACGCAGACTGAGCTGACTTTCCGCAGTACCGAGATTAAAAACATGCCCATGTGCGTCGATCAGTCCTGGTAGGACCGTCTTTCCACCTAGATCAACTTGGGCTACATTTGGATAACGCTTGAGTAGTACCGACTTCGCGCCCGTCATTTTTACTTTGCCATGATCGTCAACCAACATTGCATCAAACTTCTGCAGTTGATGTCTTCCATTGAGAGTGTATCCATTTGCGGCAACAAACAAGGTATCGGCCTGAACCCCACCCACGACAACACCGCTCAAGCATAGGCCCAAAAACATTTCTAATCGCTTATTTTTTTTCAGCATCAGTATCTCCATAATGTTCATTTATTTTAATTAAGCACAACAATACCCTGTCGGTTTTGCTCCTTATCCTAATGATACTCCAAACATGACTTACGCTATTCAAGCGAAGAAAGCATGACTTTTTCCCCACTAAATATTACTAAGCGGAAATTCTCTAGCAAATTCAATCAGAGTTATATTGCTCACAAAAAACTTCAGCGCAAATTCACCTTCACTTTATCAGATTCACTTGACCTTAAATTGGCCTGTTGCGTACACTTCGCTGTTACCCAATTTAGCATCGAATGCTTCGATATTTTGGAAATGATGAAACGATTCACATATAGTCTGAGCAGTGCAATCTTCGCATTTTTGATGCAAGATCCAATGACAGCACAAGCTCAAACCTCTGAGCAACTAAAGCTCAGCAAACGACTGAGCGATTCAGCATTAAAAACTTATCCTGAATTAATCGAGACTGTCGTTCCCGACCAAGTCGAAGAAGACATTTTGCATTTCACAGAATCGGATTTATGGAATCGGATTCGTCGCGGTTACGCCATCCCGAATCTAGATAATCATCTCGTCAATTACCAAACCAGTTGGTACAGCGCACGTCTCGACTATTTGATACGTATCATTCAACGCGGTTCCCGTTATTTGTATCACGTAGTTGATGCATTAGATAAACGCGGCATGCCAACGGATTTGGCATTGTTACCGTTTATCGAATCGGCATTTAATCCGCAGGCAATTTCCAGTGCGAAGGCTTCTGGCATCTGGCAATTTATGCCTGCTACAGGTCGCGATTTCAATTTAAAACAAAATATTTTCAAAGATGATCGCCGTGGCGTCTTAGATTCAACTGAAGCAGCACTCGACTATTTGCAACGGCTCTATAATATTTTTGGCGATTGGCAGTTAGCTTTGGCTGCATACAATTGGGGAGAAGGTTCCGTACAACGCGCCATCAAACGACAGCAAGCCCTTGGCTTGCCAATCGACTTTGACAGCCTGTCCGCCTTGATGCCCAACGAAACGAAAAACTACGTGCCAAAACTTCAGGCCGTCAAAAATATTATTGGGCACCCGGAACAATACAACTTGACCTTGCCACGCTTAGACAATGTTCCTTACTTCACAAGTGTAAAGAAAGACAAAGACATCGATGTCCATCTTGCAGCAAAATTGGCAGAGCTCCCTTTAAGTGAATTTAAAGCCTTAAATCCCCAATTCAACCGACCTGTTATCACTGGCGGCAATAACACGAGTATTTTGCTACCGATAGAAAAAGCCGATGTATTCGAAAACAATTTTTTAATGTGGAAGGGTCCATACTCTTCTTGGACAACTTTAAACGTCAATAAGACGGAGAAAGTCGAGAATCTCGCAACACGTTTCGGCTACAAACCAGACGTATTACGTGAAGTGAATGCGATACCCGCCAAAATGCTGGTGAAAGCGGGCTCAACTATCTTGGTTCCTAAAACGGCACGTTCTTCCGATGAAAATATTCCACAAAGTATCGCTGAACAAGCACAACTCAGTATCGCCAAAGCGGAACCGAGCACGCGTCAAATACATATCAAAGTTGGGAAGAAGGATAACTTAACGACGATCGCAAAAAAATATCAATTACAGATTGCGGATATCAAAGAATGGAACAAGCTACGTCGAGACCAAATAAATCCTGGGCAAAAACTTGTGCTTCACGTTCCTAAGGCAGGCTCTACAAAACTAACCAAGCGTCATGAGTCAAAAAAGAAAACATCTCGATTGGTAAAACATAATGAGAATGGTCGCTCTAAGAAAATAGTCGCTAGCAATACCAAGAAATCGCGAAAACAGAGTTAAGGTAGGCAAACTGCGGTAAAAATGTAACTGAAAGAAGTTGTTAATCGATCAGCAGTCAATTGTGGACGCAGAATTTCGTCCCAAAAGATAGTTCAAACAACCGCTGAAAAATGTCAGCGACGACCAGAAACCAAATCATTGATACACGTCGCAGTGTGAAGCCTTCGTAGGCACACACTCTAGGCTAAGAGAGCCATCAATTTCGTATTATTGTTCCGGATCGCCCTTCTGTTTCGTCACGGCTGACTTCCGAATCATTTGCCGAATGCTTTACCCAAATGAACAACGCAATGAAGTGATTTTTTTAGTCACAAAAAAAGGTAGCTTAATAAAGCTACCTTTTCTAAGAAGTTCAACGAATTTACTTTGCTTGATTCGCGTAAATCGTCCAAAACCGCGCTAAATCCGCAGAACCATCTTTACCTTGAACATTTTTAAATGCTTTTAGGCCAGCTGCTTTTTTACCAGCGAGCAAGTGCGCGACGCCGAGATGTAGGTTTGCATCATCAGGATGTTTTAAACTACCTTTTTTGATGCCTTGCTCCATCAAGCCAACACCTTTCTCGTATTCACCACCAGTCGCTAACGAGAAGCCCAGATTCACTAAGGCAGTACCATCAGCAGACTTCTGTGCGTCCGACTCAGTTGTTGCAAACGCTGCTTTAGCTTCAGCCACGCGTTTAGTCGCCAAGTCTTTTAAGCGTCCGTGACGAGCAGCTTCATTACCTGTGCCCAGGGCACCAGATTTATAACCTTGTTCAATGATCTTTAATGCCTCACCTGCGTTCCCATCCTGAATCGCCATTTGAGACATTTCCATAAAATCGCTAGTCTTCGAAATTTGCCCCACAGCCAATTTTAATCGGTACAAGTCCATCGTCAATCGAGAAGAAAAATCTGGCTTACGTTCCACACTATTCAGCAAATTTACCCAGTATTCTTTCTTACCGTAATGCATGACCAATTTTTCTAATGTCGCCAAGTAGCCAGCCTTATCTCCGCTCTTTTGCACCGCATATGCATAAGTTTCCAAAGTTGACTGGCTTGGGACACGTCCCGCTTTTTCGGCTGCCTGGATTTCCGCACGGGTTTCTTTCAAAGCACCTGCACTATCACCACTCATAGACTTCGCCTGAATCATATATTGGCGAGATGAACTATCAGTACCTCCTTCACTAAAATAACGTTCATACATCTTCGCTGCTTTAGCGTAGTTATTCGCTTTAAAGTATGAATTCGCCAGCACCTGAATCAATTGCAGTTGATCTTTGTTTGGTAATTTATTTGCCGCAACAATAATCTCGCCAGAACGAATCACAGCATCGTTATCTCCCGCCGCTGATGCTACCGACAAACGCATACGCTCAATCGTGAATGTTTCATTCACTGATTTATTTCCGATACGATCCGTCTCTTGCAATTTACCTAAAGCATCACGATATTTTTTTGCCTTATACAATTCGCCAGCTTGCTGTACCAGCTTACCAACTTCCGCGCGCATGGCTTCTTGTGCATAGGCTTGGTTGCCCGCAACACCAGTTAATTCAGGGACTGTCGCACAGCCAATTGCGGCGAGCAGAATAGCTAATTGTGATAAGCGTAGGTGCTTCATATTTGATCTCTCAATCAATAAAATCGATAAAATTAATAAACTTCGAGCCTAACAAACTACGGGTTACACCGTGGATACGGCAGATTATCATAGCCTGCGCAAAACTCACAATACAAAAAAAGGCAGGGAAATCCCTGCCCTCTTTCTTTTAACAATCGTTCAAATTATATGAACCAATTGAAGTGAATATTCTTACTTCAAAAATTGCTCGTTACCAATCATCCCAAGTTTCGTGATACCACGACTTTGGGCAGCAGCCATCACGGCAGCAACAGATTTATAAGAAACCAAACGATTTGGTTGCAAATGAATCTCAGGTTGAGGATTCGTTGCTGCAGCTGCAGACAATTTATCTTCTAACTGGGTACGACTTACAACTTCACCATTCCACGTCATCGTGCCATCAAAATCAACGTCAATCTTAACTACCACAGGCGGTTCCGGTGGAGGCTGATTTTGCGTATTTGTTGGCAAATTCAAATTGACAGCGTGATTGGCGATTGGCAATGTCGTAATAAACATAATAATCAACACCAACATGACGTCGATCATTGGTGTCATATTCATTTCCATCATTGGTTCTGGATCACCACCAGAACCGGAGCTCATATTCATGCCCATGCGATTCTCCTCTTAGCCTTTTGGTGGTGGTTCAAGTACGAAACCAACTTTTGCAATACCTGCACGTTGCACAGTCAAAATCGTTTTACCGATGGACTCATAGCGTGCGTTTTGATCGCCACGAATATGAACCTCTGGTTGCGGAACTTTCACTGCTTCTTTTGCCATCAAATCAAACAAAGCATCATCAGAGGCGACTGGAGTGCGGATCCCGCCCCAGTAAATATCACCATCTTTGCTTACCGTGATGATCACGTTCTTAGCATCAGGATGATAATCTTCGTTCTTCTCAGCTGGCAACTGAACTTTTGTCAAGTCTAAAACTACGGGTGATGTGATGATAAAGATAATCAACAAAACCAACATAATATCCACAAGTGGTGTGGTATTAATGGTGCTGTTGACTTGGTCTTCACCACCGTCACCGCCGATTTGCATTCCCATAATATTTTCTCTTTAGTGAACTCTTTTGCATCGATTCGAACAATCTACTAAAACCGCTCGGTGCAAAAGAGTTATCGTAATAAAAACAACTTACTTCTTATTACTCAGATTACTTATTTGAGTTAGCTTTGTTCATTGCACCAGACAAAACTACAGAGTGCAAATCAGCGCCGAATGCGTTGATGTCTTCCATTGCAGACTTGTTACGACGCAACAAGTAGTTGTAGCCCAATACTGCTGGAACCGCAACACCCAAACCAATTGCAGTCATGATCAAAGCAGAACCAACTGGACCCGCGACTTTATCGATAGAAGAGTTACCTGTAGAACCAATCGCTACCAAAGCGTGGTAAATACCCATAACTGTACCGAACAAACCGATAAATGGTGCTGTAGAACCTACAGTTGCCAAGAATGTCAAACCTTCACCCAAACGGCTTTGTACTTTATCAACAGAACGTTGGATAGACATTGTTACCCAAGAGTTCAGGTCGATTTGTTCCAACAACGCACCTTCGTGGTGTTCACTTGCACTCAAGCCAGAATCAGCGATGAAACGGTATGGGCTACCTTCTTTCAACACTGACAAACCTGCAGCAACGTTTGCCGCTTTCCAAAACTTGCGTGCTTCTTTTGCTTGGTTGCTCAATTTAGCTAAGTCAATGATCTTAGTGATCAAAATGTACCAACTAAACATAGACATGATCAACATGATTGCCAATGTTGCTTGGTCAACCAAAGTACCGTGTTTAATCAAGTGAGCCAAACTATATTGATCCACAACTTCAGGAGCTTCACCAGCTGGAACAGAAGCATCAGGAGCAGCTGCTGCAGGCGCAGTCGCTTCCGCAGATGCTGGTGCAGCTGCAGCTGCTTCAGTCGTTGCAGCAGACGCGGATGCTTCTTGAGCGAATACAGGTGCGGTTGTCATTGTAGCTGTCAATGCAAACAAAATTGCCGCCAGGAATGTGCTTACTTTAGCGCGGGTTTTCATGTAGATACTTCCTTTAAAAAAAATTTAATACTTACGTTGGTTGTGAGTAAAACGATACTTTTTTTGTGACTCTTGTTACATGTTGGCTCTGTTTTAATCAAGCTTCCAAACGTATTCAACTTGAGTCGTGGTAGCCTGCGGCTTGCCGTCCACTGTTCCAGGTTTATTTTTGCACGACCCAGACAACAATTGGGCACGCACTGCATTATCTAGACCCCTGAATCCACTAGATTTTGCGATTGCTACATCGGTGACTGAACCATCTGCACCAATTGTAACTGTCAACCTTGTTACACCGGTTTCTTCATTGCGCAACGAAGCACGTGGGTACTCTGGTGTGCAACCTGCCTGTTGAAAGTCAACACGGCCAGGAACGATTACCGGACCAGCTGCTGCTTTTGGCGCTTCAGCTACTGGTGCAGCTGACTTTGTCATCACATTGCTATCTGGTTTTACATTAGAAACAGCCGAAATAGCGTTTGGCGAAGGAGTCTGCTGCGCAACCTGAACCTCTGGTGGAGGAATAAATGGTGGCGGCGGCGTCATCAATTTTGGTGGCGGCGGCGGTGGCGTATCTGGCGGTGGTGGTGGTGGCGGCGGCGTCTCCTTCACCACAGCTTCCATCGGCTTTTGAATAAACTTAGCGATCTTACTACCTAAGCCGTTCATTAAAGCCCAGCCTAATATAATGTGAAAAACAATTACCAAACCTAAACCAAAAAATTTCTTTCCCGGTTCCTGTTGGCGTCCTGAAAAATCCATACCTACTCCTCCAATACCACAACAATTTCAATTAGGTTCAAACGCGCGAAACCTTTGCTTACGATAGTTTCAATCGCTCATCTTGAAAATGAACGAATCATACTTATCTCTACAACCTGCAATTCGCTCGTCAACAAGTTGCATCGACTTACCGTTTGCGCCCCCATATTCGCATGAAAGTAGAAACCACGGTTTCTTCGACTCACGCAAATATTACTATTCACTTACAAATCGTTTAGTTACTTTAGTTACTTCAGTCAACACTTGCCCTACCAGACCTACGTTCACTGAACTCAAATCATATCTTGAAAAGATATGCCGAAAATTGAAGCGGCTGTTTTGTCTTTCTTATTCACCAAGAATTGACAAATAACTTTCAACAAAACATTGTTTTTTTTAAATCTTCGCGAAAAACAGCGCTTATTTTGACACAATTAAAGCAATCAATGGAAGTCGCTTCTATGCTGCTCCGCAACATTAATTTACCACGAGGCAAGCTTTGAAGTTTCCGATATCTATTTAATCATAATTCAATCAAAAATGACTAAAATGACTAAAAAAATACACGGTTACCGATTGCTTTGAACTTTCCAAAAGAAAATATTATCTTCAATATATTAAGTTCTTTTCTTGCGGCAACGATTCTAATGGGAAATATCAAACCTGTGTCAAGTAAGCGTAGAAAAGTCTTGCAAAATCGAAGAAAATTCGCGCATTTCTACAACAGTGCTTGCTTTTTTTACGCTAAGATTGCCGAGCTGTGCATGATGAACTATATTTTTTTACAAATTCATGACAATTCTGAGCGCATCTGTTTAAGTCAAACACGAAGTTTTATATTTGCCCTATCGAGTCCGAACCACTACAATTCCGACCTATCAGTAAATTCTGAGGCAACATTTCCCCTCTACTCGTAAAGTATTGTCGAATCAAATGGTATTCGCAATTAGGGAAATGAAAAATATCGTGTCAAACGATCCTATTCAATTGACACGCTGGCTGCGGAACGAACATTTAAAACTATTTTGCGTGGGACATCATTAATAAGTCGAGCGCCCCACAATTACACTTGGAGTTGATATGGCATTTTTGCAAGGCAAGAGAATACTCATTACTGGTTTACTGTCCAACCGCTCAATTGCATACGGTATCGCACAAGCCTGTCATCGCGAGGGGGCAGAACTTGCCTTCACCTACGTTGGCGAACGCTTCAAGGATCGTATTACTGAGTTCGCCAAAGAATTCAACAGCGATCTCGTATTCGATTGCGACGTGAGCAGCGATGAACAAATCGCAGCGGTCTTTAGCGATCTCTCGAAAACTTGGGAAAAATTAGACGGCGTTGTTCATGCAATCGGATTTGCACCGCGTGAAGCAATCGCCGGAGACTTCTTAGATGGTTTCTCACGTGAAGCTTTCCGTATTGCCCATGATATTTCCGCGTACAGCTTCCCTGCACTTGCTAAAGCCGCACTTCCAATGATGAATGAAAATTCGTCGTTCTTGACTCTGTCTTATTTAGGCGCAATCCGTGCTATTCCTTATTACAATACAATGGGACTTGCTAAAGCCTCACTTGAGGCGAGCGTCCGATATCTTGCAGAGAATTTAGGCAAAAAGGGAATTCGTGTAAATGGCATTTCCGCAGGCCCAATCAAGACTTTGGCTGCAAGTGGCATCAAAGATTTCAGCACCTTGCTTGGTTTCGTTGCCGAGCACGCGCCATTGCGCCGTAATGTCACCATTGAAGAAGTAGGCAATACCGCTGCTTTCCTGCTTTCAAACTTGGCAAGCGGAATTACTGGTGAAATCACATACGTCGACGGCGGTTTTTCGCATGTAATGGGACTGACACCTGATTAATGTCATTTCTTCTGTTTAAAACAAGTTAGGAGCTTCAGCAGTGCTTTGAAGCTCCAACGAGCAAGCTCAATTCTGTATGCAAAAATCGTGGATTCCTTTTCAAGAGGCTTGCATAAAAAAGATCAAGCGTAACTCACCGTCCTAAAGAACAAAGATTCCTGAATACGCGCATTAGCTTTTCAAATGCAATCAAATCTTTTTGATGCGTTATTAATCAATTTAATGTATAGTCTCGTTTTTGCACTGCAATATAAATTAAATTGCAGTCTTTGTAGTAGGTAGCAACATCGCCCTTGCAAATCAAATAAAGATATTGCAATGTAAAGCCCTCCCGCCCTGTATGTCTGGTTTCACACATAGACATCGTCCCGGCGCAAAGCTTTTGTGCCGAAATTTCAACGTATTCCTAATTTGTACCAAATTTTGGTACGGGTTTTCTTTGTTCATTTCGATTGGTTGACGCTGCTTTTTTTGCGCGCTCGGTGTTTGCCGTGCGCGGATTCATAACGAAAGAAGAACACAATGACTTTTGAAACACTTGGCCTCCACACCTCCATCCTTCGAGCAATCGCTGATGCCGGTTACACAACGCCAACCGCAGTGCAACAGCAAGCAGTACCAGCTGCGATCGCTGGTCGTGACCTGTTGGTGTCCTCGCAAACTGGCTCTGGCAAAACTGCCGCATTCATGTTGCCTGCTTTGCATAAATTTGCAGCGGCAGCAGATGTCATGACGCCTGCTAGCGGCAAAACGCCAAATCAAGAACGTCAAGCTGCTCGCTCACGCGGCGAACGTCCACGCTTTCAAGCTGCAAAACCAAAAATGTTGGTACTGACGCCAACTCGTGAATTGGCTTTGCAAGTAACAACAGCAACCGATAAATACAGTGCGTATTCACGTCGCGTAAAGGCAGTGTCAATTTTGGGTGGTATGCCTTACCCAAAACAAATGCAATTATTGTCACGCAATCCAGAAATTTTAGTGGCTACGCCAGGCCGTTTAATTGATCACATGGAATCGGGCAAAATTGATTTCTCTGAATTAGAAATTTTGGTATTAGACGAAGCGGATCGCATGCTCGATATGGGCTTTATCGAAGACATCGAAAAGATCGTTGCAGCGACTCCAGAAAGCCGTCAAACCATGTTGTTCTCTGCAACATTAGATGGCGTAGTCGGTAGTATGGCGCGTCGCATCACTAAAGATCCATTAGTTATTCAAATTGCAGGCTCTTCCACTAAACACGAAAACATTCAACAAAAGGTTCACTTCGTTGATGACTTGTCACACAAGAACCGTTTGTTAGACCATTTATTGCGTGATGAATCTTTGGATCAAGCCGTCGTATTTACCGCAACAAAACGCGACGCAGATACAATCGCTGATCGTTTAAATATCGCAGGTTTCGCAGCCGCTGCTTTGCACGGTGATATGCATCAAGGCGCACGTAATCGCACCTTAGATTCACTGCGTCGTGGTCAAGTTCGTGTTTTGGTCGCAACCGATGTGGCAGCACGCGGAATTGACGTTCCTGGCATCACGCATGTATTTAATTATGATTTGCCTAAGTTCCCAGAAGATTATGTACACCGTATCGGTCGTACAGGTCGTGCTGGTCGTAAAGGCTTGGCAGTCTCTTTGGTGAATCATGCGGAAGGCATCAACGTCAAACGTATCGAACGTTTTACCAAGCAATTAATTCCTGTCGATGTTATTGAAGGTTTTGAACCAAAGAAAAGCGCAATGGCTGCACGATCACCAGCACGTAAGCCAAGTGGCTGGAAACCAGGCGACAAGCGTTCAACAGGTAATAATTTTGGCAATAGCAAACCAGGTCAACGCAGCTTCTCCAAACCGAATGCAGCGCCACGTAGTGAAGGCGGCGGATTTGGTGGCGGTGCGAAATCGCGATTTGGCGACGCAAGCCGTCGTTCGTTTAGCGATCGTTAATCAAATTGATGATTGACTAGTCGGAAAACAAAAGCGATCTCATTGAGGTCGCTTTTTTTATGCACTTCACATCATCCATTGTTTTTTCGACTTTGCGCTAGCTCTCCCCTATAATTCCTATTCCATTCCTTCGACCTTTCATCATTTTTTAGAATGCTATGAGTACAGCACCGATACGTCTCACTTCCTTTTCTCATGGCGGCGGTTGTGGCTGCAAAATTGCGCCGGGTGTATTGGCGGAGATTCTCAAAAAATCGGGTGGATTCCCAATTCCGGAAGCGCTCATGGTTGGTATAGAAACATCCGACGATGCTGCCGTTTATCGCCTGAATGATGAACAAGCCTTGATTGCAACGACCGATTTTTTCATGCCGATTGTTGACGATCCTTTTGATTTTGGCCGAATTGCCGCAACGAATGCCATCTCCGACGTGTATGCGATGGGTGGCACACCGATTATGGCCTTAGCTCTGGTTGGCATGCCTATCAATCAAATTCCGCTAGAAGTGATTGGTAAGATCATTGAAGGCGGTGAAAGCATTTGTCGTGAAGCGGGAATCCCTATCGCAGGCGGCCATAGCATCGATTCTGTTGAGCCAATTTATGGTCTAGTAGTGATGGGATTAATTCATCCATCTAAGGTCAAACGCAATTCAGCAGCGCAAGTTGGTGACAAAATCATTTTAGGCAAGCCCTTAGGTGTTGGGGTACTTTCCGCTGCACTCAAAAAACAAAAATTAGATGAGGCGGGCTATACCAACATGCTTGAAAATACAACTAAGCTAAATAAGCCTGGTCAAGCATTATCAGAATTAGATGGAGTCCATGCCATGACCGATGTCACAGGCTTTGGTCTTCTCGGGCATCTGCTGGAAATTTGCCGTGGTGCCCAAGTGAGTGCCAAGCTCAACCTTGCTAACATCCCTTTTTTACCGCAAGTACAAGCATTAGCAAGCGCTGGATGCATTACTGGCGCCTCAGCTCGCAACTTTGCTGCCTATGGGCACGAAGTCATTCTTAATCAAACCGACGCGATTACTCAAGCCCTACTCTGTGATCCACAAACGTCCGGCGGCTTACTCGTTGCCTGCGCTCCCGATTCTGTAGAGCAGGTTCTAGAATTATTTCATAAAAATAATTTTAAAGACGCGGCAGTGATTGGCGATATCCTCGCCGGCCCAGCGCAAATTCAGGTCAGTTAATACGCTCTATCTACTCCACTTACATTCTCACATTAGCCATCATGAATCAACTTGAACAGCTCAAACAATACACAACCGTTGTCGCCGATACAGGTGACTTTCAATCGATGCAAGCCTATACACCGCGCGATGCAACGACCAATCCCTCTTTGATTTTAAAAGCGGTTCAAAAAGCCGAATATCAGCCCTTGTTAGCGGAAGTTATCGCCCGTAATGCAGGCAAATCAAGCGATGAGATTATTGATCAACTCCTCATCAGTTTTGGCTTGAAAATATTGGAAATTGTTCCGGGTCGTGTCTCGACGGAAACGGATGCCAGACTGTCATTTGATACCGAGGCAACTGTCGCTAAAGGCCGTCAATTAATTGCCTTATACGAAGCCGCTGGGATTCCGCGCGAACGTGTCTTGATCAAGATTGCTTCGACGTGGGAAGGTATACGCGCCGCAGAGATTCTGGAGAAGGAAGGCATACGTTGCAATATGACTTTATTGTTTTGTTTGGCACAGGCTGCGGCTTGTGCTGAAGCGGGTGCGCAATTAATTTCTCCATTTGTAGGACGCATTTACGACTGGTTCAAAAAGCAAACTGGCCAAGAAATTTATGGCGCGGATGATCCTGGTGTTTTATCCGTTAAACGAATCTTCAACTACTATCGAAAATTCGGCTATCGCACAGAAATTATGGGCGCAAGTTTTCGCAATACCTCACAAATTTTAGAACTTGCCGGTTGTGACTTATTAACGATCAGTCCAGATTTATTGCAAAAACTCAATGACTCAGAGACAACCGTGTCCCAAAAACTCAATCCTGAAAGTGCGCAATCCGCTGAAATGGAAAAATTAGATATCAGTGAAAAAACCTTCCGTTTTATGCTCAACGAAGATGCGATGGCGACAGAAAAGCTAGCAGAAGGAATTCGTTTATTTTGTGCTGATACGATAAAACTAGAAAGTATGATCGCCAGTATGCGCTAATCGCTTGTAGTAAGACTGAGCGTAGAGTATTGAACACTATGAGTACGAAGCACAACTCGTTAGGACGGGCTGAGTCGCACATATTTCCATCTACAAGGCTATAAGAAAAGCCGCATTGACAATCAATGCGGCCTCTATCAAGTCAAAGTACTGATTCAACACCACGATTTGCTAATTGATCCGCACGTTCGTTGCCGGCGTCACCAGCATGTCCACGCACCCAGATCCATTCGATTTTATGTACGCTGCGCGCCGCATCTAGCTGTTGCCACAAATCGACGTTTTTGACTGGAGATTTAGATGCCGTTTTCCAAGCTTTCGCTTTCCAACCATCTATCCATTCTGTGATTCCCTTGAGCACATATTGACTATCCGTGTGCAAGGCAATTTCGCATGGGCGTTTTAATGCGCCGAGCGCCTGAATAACCGCCATCAGTTCCATACGATTATTTGTAGTCTCGCGTTCACCACCAAACAATTCTTTCTCACGATGCCCGGCAATCAGTAAAGCACCCCAGCCGCCGACACCAGGATTGCCCTTGCACGCGCCATCGGTGTAAATCTTAATTTTGTCCATGTTTTTTTATCTTGTTCGCGACGGGTACGACGTTCGCTTGAGGTACACGTTTATGTTTCAGCGCAGGTCCGACTAAATGCATGCCTCGAACACGCTTGATCGCCTCTATCATATAAACCGCGCCAAACCGAGGCCACCAACGATGCCCTAGGTTTTCCATTAATGTGGAGTTTTCTAGCCATTGCGTATTTTCAACTGGTAGCGCATAGCAACCAAAACGCGTTTGACTCACTTCCATACTTAACAATTTCAACCAGTCTTTTAAACGATGCGCACTGATGAATTCGCCCTCTTTGGGCAAAAACGCGCTGCGTGTAATTCGCCCTGCCATTTGTCGCATACCCCACAAGCTGGCGCGATTCAAGCCGCTGATAATCACTCTACCTTCGGGAATCAATATCCTATCTACCTCACGCAAAATTTGATGAGGCTCCTCAGCAAATTCCAGTACATGCGGGAGTATGATTAAATCAATACTTTGCGATTCAAACGGCAATTCAGCAAAATCGTGTACCAACACAACTTGTTGACGTAAGCTTGCATTCATCAGTGGCACCTGATGCGCTGTCTGCCATTGGTGTGGCATTCGGCTCGCGGTTAACGCTGGCAACTGCGGCAATCCAATTTGCAATGCGTGAAACCCGAAAATATCGGCCGTCAATAAATCAAATTGTGCCTGCTCCCACGCACAGATATAACTTCCAGCGGGCTGCAGGAGCCAATCACCTAAGTCTATAATGGCGGCTTGCGTAGAATTTGATGCGTTCACTTCATTCACTTCACAAAAATCAGGGCAATTTCACTATGAATAATCCGACCAACGAGCAAGCGCTAAGTATATTGACTGTACCCGCATTTGACGACAACTATCTTTGGTTAGTACACAATGGTCAGAACGCCATCGTCGTCGATCCAGGTGATGCGACCGCTATTTTACAGGCTCTGAGTCAACAAGGTTTACGCTTGAGCGCCATCTTGCTGACACATCATCATAGTGACCATACAGGAGGAGTAGCGGAGTTATTGACACATTATCCGATTCCCGTGTTTGGTCCAGCGCATGATGGTATTGCGGCAGTCACCCAACCATTGGATGAAGGCGACAAAATTACAATTGACGCGCTGAATCTAGATTTTCAAGTTATCGCTGTGCCGGGACATACTTTTGGCCATATTGCGTATTATTCTGAAAACTTAGCGTCTGTCTTTTGTGGAGATACCTTATTTGCGGGCGGCTGCGGCCGGCTGTTTGAAGGCAGTCCAGCACAAATGCTAGACTCGCTCGATCGCTTAGCTAAATTGCCGGGACAAACCTCCGTGTATTGCGCGCATGAATACACTTTGTCGAATTTAAAATTTGCGTTGGAAGTGGAGCCTGACAATCTAGCTCTCCAAGCTCGCATGTTACGTGAACAAGAAAAACGCGCAGAAAACATTCCAACAGTACCGAGCACAATAGATCTTGAAGTACAGACTAATCCGTTCTTACGTAGCCGTGTGAAAGCAATCACATCGCGTCTGGTCGATATGGGAAAAGTCGCGGCACAGCAGGACGATGCGGCCAATTTTGCCGCGCTACGTGAGTGGAAAAATAATTTCCGTTGATTAAGGGCCTATTCCAACGCATAACTCTGCGTTATTTTTATTTCACTCCAAAATTTGTATGAAAAATGATCCAGCAAGTAGCTAACAAAACGACGAAGCTCGCCCTATTTTGCAAAGTAGTCGACAATTTTGGTGACATTGGCATTTGTTGGCGACTGGCTCGTCAACTTTGCGACGAGCACAAAATTGCAGTCACCCTCTGGGTCGATGATCTGATCAGTTTTCAGAAAATCTGCCCTGAAGTAAAGATCGATCTAAGACAACAATTTGTTCAATCAATTTGCATTCACCATTGGCATAGCCAAGATGAACAATTTCAAACCGAGGAAATTGCAGACATCGTTATTGAATTTTTCGGCTGCGACATCCCTCCCGACTACATTGCAACGATGGCGAAATGTGAGCCAAAACCAGTGTGGATCAATCTGGAGGGATTGACTGCAGAAGAATGGGTGGAAGGCTGCCATACCTTACCCTCGTCACATCCTCAATATCCGTTGACGAAGTATTTCTTTTTTCCGGGCTTTACCTCGAATACAGGTGGACTTTTAAGAGAAAATAATATCGCATCTGATTATGCCGATTTTCAAAAAGACCCAGGTAATCGACTCGCTTTCCTAAGTAGTTTAGGGCTGAGCCATGAAGAAGCTCAGGGATTCACGGTTTCTCTATTTTGCTATCCACATGCACCCGTCGAAGATTTATTGCGTACGTGGGAGGCTTCTGGTGAAACAATCAATTGCTTAATCCCAGTCGGCGTTGCGAAACAAGCGGTACACAACTTTTTGCAAGAGGAAGCGTTAACTGGACTCCGCATTCAACGCGACAATCTCAATCTACGCATCATTCCATTCATTCCGCAGCAAGCTTACGATCAATTATTGTGGAGTTGCGATCTGAATTTTGTTAGAGGTGAAGATTCTTTCGTCCGAGCACAATGGGCACAAACCGCCTTTATTTGGCATATTTATCCGCAAGATGAAAATTTACATCACAAAAAATTACGCGCATTCCTTGCAAAACACTTAGCAACAACCCCTGCAAGCAAGGCATTTTCTCTTGCATGGAACGACGCTTCAGCAAACCCTAACTGGGCCGATTTATGGAAGGAGTTTCGCCAAGACTTGCCTAAAATACGGACCTTAAGTGCGGAGTGGCAAGCTGAAATGCAGGATATTGGTGACATGACATCGAATTTATTGAGCTTCATCAACACGAAACGATAAAAGCCTCCAAAAATAGGTTAAAATGTGCGGTTAATTTTTAATGTATTTTCGATTCAATCAATACTGAGCTTGCAGGGCAATATTTTTAATATTCCAGTAGGCAACAGATGATTTTTAAGCAACCTACTTTTTATTTCAATTACTATGAAACCTGCAAAAGAAATTCGCGTTGGCAACATCATTATGGTCGACAGCAAACCTATGATCGTTCTACGTTCTGACGTCAACGGCTCTAGCCGTACTGGCTTCACTTACAAGTGGAAAATGAAAAACTTGTTGACGAACAGCCCATTGGAAAACGTGTTCCGTGGCGACGACAAATTTGACGTTGTTGTGCTGGATAAAAAACCTGTGACTTACTCCTACTTCGCAGACCCGTTATTCGTATTCATGGATGCGGAATACAATCAGTATGAAATCGAAGAAGAAAACTTGGGCGATGCATTGCACTACTTGAAAGATGGCATGGAATGCGAAGCAGTTTTTTATGATGGCAAAGCTATTTCTGTAGAATTGCCAACAACAATCGCTCGCCAAGTGATCTACTCTGAGCCTGCTGTTAAAGGCAACACTTCTGGCAACGTATTGAAAGAAGCAAAAATCGAAAATGCAATTGAAGCACATTGCCATATCGTGCAAGTACCATTGTTCGTTAGCCAAGACGATATTATCGAAATCGATACACGTACCAACGAATACAAGCGCGTAGTTCGTAACTAATCGACGCTTCGTTCTAAAAAAACGCTGTTAATTTTTTAACGGCGTTTTTTTTCGACTTTTTTTCTAGTTCCACTAATTATTGATTGCTTGGCTTGCCTAAATATTAATCAATCATCAAAACTGACAGGCGACCAAGCCAACAGCACACTAAGTCAAAGAATCGCTGCGAATTCACACTTACACACTTGAAGAATGCCGTGATCTCATCTATTCTTCAGGCAGTTATCGACCCAAAATAACTAATTTCTTTCTCAATAGGAATCATTATGGCGACCGCACCCATCACATCTACAGCCGCAAGAGACCAGATCTTTGCGAATCGAAATGAAGAGCTCAAGTCCTTCGCCCCAAAGAACAAAGTCAACGAGACAGAAGCAATCAAAGCAAAAGAAGCCATCAATAAAGCACAGGAAGTGAAGCAGTCGCAGGAAAATCAAGAACCCAAACAAACGGCAAAACCAGCTCAAGAGCCCAAACCTACACCTGTCGTAAATACTCGAGGAGAAGTCACTGGCGGAACGATTAATACCAGCGCATAAGACTCACTAAGAAATAGTACGCCCCGCTGAATATACAAAAAAGCCCGCTTCACGACCCTCAACATAAGAGATTCCGTGAAGCGGGCTTTGTTTTATTGAAGCACCGTTACAACCACACGGCGAAGGACAATAGCAAGAGCAATAACATCCACAATAGCAAAGCACGCCAAACTAAACCCACAGCACTTTGCAACGCACGCGGACTAGCCTCTACGCCAGGCTGACTTTCCAGCTCCAAGCTATCGACATCGACCGCACTTGCATCCGCATTCAAAACAACTAGTGCTTTGGTTTCCGGCTCTCCCAAACGCACACCAATTGCCCCGCCGCCAGCAGACAAAATAATCCCTAGCAATTCATCACTCCAGCGATTTGCATAATTACGCCAAGAATAAATCGCATCTTCAAAGTTACCAACCACCGCAAACGCCACTGCTGTTAAATGCGCCGGCACCCAATCGATCCAATAGAAGATTTTCTTCGCAAATTGCCCAAACTCCTCATTTTGCATGTGTTCAGGCTCACACCATTCACGCGAAAGAAATTCAGACATGCGATACATCACAGCACAGGCTGGTCCAACTGGCATTAAGAACCAAAAAAACACGCCAAATACATTGCGATGCGAAGCGATCAAAGAACGCTCCACCGCACCACGGGCAATATCGGTTGCGTCCATACCGGAGCAGTCTTTATTAATCCAATCCGATAAATATTTGCGCGCTGCATCTTCATCACCTGCATTTAAGGCAATTTGTATCGACGTGAAATAATGACTGTAACGACGAAAGCCCAAAGTCAGGTATACGATAATGACATTCCAAATAAAAGCCGCAAAAGGATTTAAACGCAAACACAGCCAATACACCAAAGCGGTTGGCAAAGTTAACGCACCGACCACAATAAACCAGCCTGTACGACCGTGATGCGCCTTACCAGCGTTGCACCACGCTTCTACTTTGGCGGCAAAATGCTGCACCTGGGTATACACTGGATTATCCACTCTCAGTGGCTTGAGTTGCTCAATTAAGAGCGCGAAAAGTATGGAGAGAAATGTCATAGCGGGTATTCAAACTTCCCTTTGGGGGATGACTTAGAAAAGATCTCCAGTGTAAACTGATTTGACCCGTTTATGAAGTAGATCACATCCTCATTCTGGGAGATCTGCACGTAAAAAATGGAATAAATTGCGCAGCATGCCAGCGGTTGCTCCCCAGATAAAATATTCCTCATAAGGAATCGCATAGAAACTACGCTTACCTCGGCCATCCGGAAAATCAAATTGACGACGTTGATGATGTCGAGGATCCATTAAAAAACTTAAAGGCACTTCGAAAATAGAGGCAACTTCAAATGGATCTGAGCGAAATTCATAAGGTGGATGTACCAATGCAACCACGGGTGTAACAGAAAATCCTGTGCCAGTCACATAGTTTGGCAAACGCCCCAATACTTCAATCTGCGACTCTGCCAATCCCACCTCTTCCTTCGCTTCACGCAGAGCAGTATGCTCGGCGGAAGTATCCGTTGGATCTACGCGCCCACCTGGAAAACTGATCTGACCAGCGTGATGATGTAGATGCGCAGCTCTCTGGGTCAATAATACTTGCAAACCGTGTTCACGGTTAAGTAATGGCAATAGCACAGATGCAGGCTTAAAATCTATTCCTTGGTACATACTAGATTCGCCCGTATTTTCTGGCGACCAAGACAGTTCCAACTGAAAACGTTGACGCAAAAAATCCAAAGAAATTTTATTTATTGGAAGTGCCGCCTCATCCGCATAGGAATGAATCGCTAAAGATTGTGGATCAAAGTTGAGTATCGCCATTGTTAACGCGATCATGAAAAAGGTTTACAAACAAAAAAGGGATGCCATAGGCACCCCTTTTTTACAATCACAAAACAAACATCGTGTAGATTACACAGCTGCTGCTTTACGATTTGGTAATTTCTCTTTAATACGAGCAGATTTACCAGAACGGTCACGCAAGTAGTACAACTTAGCGCGACGTACGTCACCACGGCGTTTCACTTCGATAGAAGCGATCAATGGTGAGTACAATTGGAATGTACGTTCAACGCCTTCACCGGAAGAAATTTTACGAACGATGAAGTTCGAATTCAAACCACGGTTACGACGAGCGATAACAACGCCTTCGTACGCCTGAGCACGCTTACGTGTACCTTCAACGACATTAACGTTCACAACCACTGTATCGCCAGGTGCGAAGTCAGGGATGTTTTTACCTAAGCGAGCAATTTCTTCTTGCTCTAATGTTTGGATCAAATCCATTTTTTTCACTCCAATTACCATCTTGCTGACGCCTATATTCGCTTGCGCTACTTTGCTCAGTAGAGGATGGGATTAAACATGTGAGCTGATTACTTCTTCAGCCCACGCTAAACACATGCACAATTATCTGCATGCTTACTCGCACAGAAAGTCGCGAATTCTTTACTTAGGATTGAGCGATTTTAAAAACTGCTCATCCGCCTTACTTAGCAAACCCGCTTTGCGCGCTTGCTCAATTAATTCTGGGCGTTTCCGCCAACTTACCAATAAAGATTGCTGACGTCGCCATTTTGCGATCTCTGCGTGATTGCCACCTAACAAGACTGTTGGAACACTTTGCTCTTCAAAAACTTCTGGCCTAGTGTAATGCGGGCAATCCAACAAACCGTTCACAAAACTATCTTCAACTGCAGAGGCTTCATCATGTAAAACGCCAGGTATTTGACGTATCACCGCATCCATCAAAGCCATTGCTGGCAATTCACCACCAGATAATACAAAATCGCCGAGACTAATCTCTTCATCGACTTCACTGTCTAATAAGCGTTGATCGACAGCTTCGTAACGACCACATAACAAGACCAAACCGTCTTGCGCTGCCCACTCCATCACACGCGCGTGATTCAAAGGCTTGCCTTGCGGTGACAAATAAAGCACTTTAGGCTTTACCAATCCTAAGTTTTGCTGGCGCGCTTTTGCTGCATGCAGCGCCATCTGCAACGGCTTAGCCAACATCACCATGCCAGGACCACCGCCATACGGCCTATCATCGACCGTTCTATGTCTGTCTGCGGTGAAATCGCGCGGATTCCAAAACTGCAAAGCACATTTATCTTGCTCAAATGCCCGACGGGTCACACCAGATTGCGTAATCGCGGCAAACATTTCCGGAAACAACGTAATGACATCAAATTGCATTCATTACGCTCCAATAAACGAACATCGATCAATTCCAACAAACTTTGCTTTAATAATCGATGCCCCAGTCAACGATGATTTTTTTCGCTTCGCGATCAACTTCTTTAATGAAGTGATCAACAAAGGGAATTAAGCGTTCATGCTTCATCAATTCAGCTTCAGGCACATCACTGCCCGCGACACGCAAAATGGATTGCGCACCATTGTCCATCATGGCTCGGACAACGCCAAGGTTCTCACCTTGCAAATTCTGAACTGATAGGCCAATCAAATCGACCCAGTAAAACTCGTCTTGCTCTAAAGCAGGAAAAGCTTGGCGTGACACTTTGACGACACATCCTTTCAAAGCTTCCGCAGCAGTGCGATCTGGAACTTGGTCCAGTCTTGCAACGACATCTTCGCCATGTACTTTAGAACTCAAACGCTTGAGCTCGCGCAAACTTGGAACAACTGCAGCTTGTGCTGCACTTTCCAACCAGAACGAAGCCGCATCTAACAAGGCATCTGCTGTCGTCGAGTATGGACGAATTTTCACCCACCCTTGAAGACCAAATGCCCCTGAGACATAGCCAACAATGACCAGATCTTCAGGAGCAGATTGATTTGCAGAGACTTGCACTGCCTGTTTTACATCAATTGAAGCAGACAATTAAGCTGCTTTTTTTGCTACTTGTGCAGCCAAACGAGCAACAGCTGGTGACAATTGTGCACCAACGCCTTGCCAGTAAGCCAAACGATCAGCAGCAATACGAACTTCTTCAGCATTGCCAGTTGCTACTGGATTGTAAAAACCAATGCGCTCGATGAAACGACCATCACGACGATTGCGTGAATCAGCTGCAACGATATTGTAGAAAGGGCGCTTTTTTGCACCACCACGAGCTAAACGAATAACGACCATAATATTTCCAAAAAATTGTCAAAGGACGGAAAAAGCCGCAAATTATAGCCCGTAAAGCAGATTTACCGCAAGAACTATTGAATATTGGCTTTGTAAAACCAAGCATTGTACCCGATTTTTCTTGTCAATTTCTAGCTTCACGCAAGTGAATTTAAATTTCCTTGGCATTTTCCCTTTTTCCTACGATGGGACTGAATGAAATCCAACAATTCCGATAAAATCACTCTCTCCTCTAGAGCATTAAAATTTCAAAATGACAACGAATAAACACAAGAACAAAACACTAGCCGTCCTTATTTGCCTCTTGTTTGGCAGTATTGGCGGACACAGATTTTATTTATACGGCAAACGCGATCAATTTGCATGGCTACATTGCATCACTCTGCCATTGTCATTCTTGCTATCGAAGCTATACTTTAATCTGAATTTCTTCGTCACCTACGGACCGTGGATGCTCTCGTTTCTCATCAGCCTTTTGATGTGTCTCGTACTCGGTCTAAAATCAGATGAGCATTGGGACGCACAATTCAATCCCCATTCTGGTCAGACGAGCGACTCCTCTTGGCCATTAGCACTGTTATTGGTCTTGAGCGTAGGCCTCGGTGCTATTTCACTATTGTTCGTCTTAGCACGTGGGTTTGACTTGCTTTACACTGGTGGTGCGTACGGCTAAGTCCTATCAATCGTACCGATGGGACTAATATAACTGCCTTACAAAAGTTCGGGCTTAGAATCGACGCTCTGATCTTATTAGCGCAACGCCTCAAAAGTAGAATGCAAAAATGGCGCGAGTCTGTCGACATCGCGCCATTTTTTTCGTCATTTAGTGTAGGTCGTTAAAACCACTTACTTTCATTTTGTGACCTCAGTAATACCCAATTTGGGCATTGCCTATTCTCACAACTTAAAACTGCTCATTACCCAAAGCCAACACACCCGCACTGCCGTCAACGATAGAAGAACGCAATCCCGTCGCAGCACTTAGTACATGATCAGCAAAGAATCGTGCTGTCGCCAGTTTGGCTTGATTAAAGCTGGTATCCCCTTCGCCCGCTTGCAATTTTTGCTGTGCGATTTTCGCGGCGCGAGCTAATTGCCAGCCACCGAACACGACACCAGCTAATTTCAAGTAAGGTACACTTCCTGAAAATACCGCTTTGATGTCTGACTTAAAGTTGGCAACCACGAAGTTGACCACCTCATCCAATGCCGTTGCGCCGAGCGCCAATTGCTTAGCGATAGCCTGCAAATCGACATTACTGCTTGCAGCCAATTCTGCTTGCGTTGCACGAATTTGTGCGATGAAGTTTTTAGCAACCGCACCGCCATCACGTGCTGTTTTACGGCCGACTAAATCATTCGCCTGAATCGCCGTTGTACCTTCGTAAATCGTCAGAATCTGTGCGTCACGATAGTATTGCGCTGCACCTGTTTCTTCAATAAAGCCCATACCACCATGCACTTGCACGCCCGTTGATGTCACATGCAAAGACATCTCGGTCGACCAACCTTTAACGATAGGTACCAAATATTCGTAGGCAGCTTGATTTTGTTTGCGTACCACTTCATCTCTCGCATGATGCGCTTTGTCACTCATCGCCGCAGCGACATAAGCCAAAGCACGTGCGCCTTCAATTTGCGCGCGCATGGACATCAACATACGACGCACGTCTGGGTGATTAATAATTGCAACAGGACCTGGAGAACCAGCCAAGTCACGTGATTGCACGCGATCTTTGGCATAAGACACCGCTTTTTGATAAGCACGTTCTGCCACCGCAATACCTTGCATACCAACGCCAAAGCGTGCGGCATTCATCATGATGAACATGTATTCGAGGCCGCGGTTTTCTTCGCCCACTAAAGTACCAATCGCGCCGCCATTATCACCAAATTGCAATACACAAGTTGGGCTGGCTTTGATACCAAGTTTATGTTCAATAGAGACACAATGCGCATCGTTACGCGCACCTAAACTACCGTCAGCATTGACCAAGAATTTCGGCACGATAAACAGGGAGATACCTTTGACGCCTTCTGGCGCATCTGGCGTGCGAGCCAATACCAAGTGCACGATATTTTCTGCCATATCGTGTTCACCATAAGTGATGAAAATCTTCGTACCGAAAACTTTATACGTGCCATCACCTTGTGGCACGGCGCGTGTACGCACCATCGCCAAATCAGAACCAGCCTGCGGCTCAGTCAAATTCATCGTACCTGTCCACTTACCAGACACCAAGTTTTCAAGGTAAGTTGCTTTGTCGGCCTCACTACCTGCTGTCAACAAAGCTTCGATCGCGCCATCGCTCAACAAGGGGCACAAAGCAAACGACAAATTCGCTGCATGCAACATTTCTATGCACGGTGTCGCCACCAATTTTGGCAGGCCTTGGCCACCGAATTCTGTAGGATGCTGCACACCTTGCCAGCCGGCTTCGGCAAACATCTTAAATGCTTCTTTAAAGCCTTTAGTCGTAAATACCTGGCCGTCTTTCCAATAGCTTGGCTCTTGATCGCCCGCCCAGTTCAATGGGGCAATGACTTCACTGGTAAAGCGTGCGTTTTCTTCGAGTACCGCTTCTACGGTTTCAATCGTCGCGTCTTCGCAGCCAGGCAAGGCATTTACTTCATTTAAGCCAGCCAATTCGTTCATCACGAACAGCATGTCTTTAATTGGCGCTACATAACTCATACAGTCTCCAATATTTCAAATCATTCTTTTGCTCAGATAACCAAAGGGCGCAGAGAATTCGGATGATTTCCCTGCGCCCTCTACGATCGATGATTCTCGCGAATCGAAAATCAACACATCAATGTGTAGCTAGCGCTTAGCCTAACTCTGTCACCAACTGTGGCACGATTTCGAACAGATCGCCGACGATACCGTAATCGGCAACAGAGAAAATTGGCGCTTCTGGATCTTTGTTGATTGCCACGATGGTTTTAGAATCTTTCATACCAGCCAAATGCTGGATCGCGCCTGAAATACCAACCGCGATGTACAGCGTTGGTGCAACGATCTTACCTGTTTGACCGACTTGCCAATCGTTAGGCACATAGCCAGCGTCCACCGCCGCGCGAGATGCACCCATCGCTGCGCCGAGTTTGTCTGCCAATGGCTCCAGCACTTTGAATGCGTCGGCAGAACCCATACCGCGACCACCAGAAACGATAACTTTTGCCGCTGTCAATTCTGGACGATCAGATTTTGCAACTTCACGAGAAACGAAGGCAGACTTACCGCTATCGGCTACCGCAGCCACAGATTCCACCGCTGCAGAACCACCTGTTGCAGCTGCATCAAAACCAGTTGTACGAACTGTGATTACTTTGATGGAATCTGTCGATTGCACAGTAGCGATCGCGTTACCAGCATAGATTGGACGTTCAAATGTATCAGCAGATTCCACTTTCGTGATTTCGGAGATTTGCGCGACGTCGAGTTTGGCTGCAACGCGTGGCAAAATGTTTTTGCCATAGGCGGTTGCTGGCGCCAAGATGTGTGTATAGCCAGACGCAATCGTCAAGACTTGCTCAGCGACGTTTTCTGCCAAGCCTTCAGCGAAATATGCTGCGTCTGCGTGCAGAACTTTACTCACGCCTGCAATTTGTGCAGCCGCTTGCGCAGCAGCGCCCGCATTGTGACCAGCAACTAATACATGTACGTCACCACCGCATTTCGCAGCAGCAGTAACTGTGTTCAAGGTACTTCCCTTCAAGGAAGCATTATCGTGTTCAGCGATGACGAGTGTAGTCATGATGTTTTCCACTAGTTTCCGCAAATTCACAAATGAATTTGCTTAAAAATTTGATTGAAATGAATAAGGAAAAAGTTTTCAAATAAAAAATTTAGCCAATCACTTTGGCTTCGTTTTTCAATTTGCTGACTAAAGTCGCAACGTCAGGCACGATAATGCCGGCAGAACGTTTTGCTGGCTCTGCGACTTTCAAAGTCTTGATGCGAGAAGTCACGTCCACACCCAAATCGGCGGGCTTAACGTTATCCAAAGTTTTCTTTTTCGCTTTCATGATGTTTGGCAAAGTCACATAGCGTGGCTCATTCAAACGCAAATCCGTCGTGATGATTGCTGGCAAAGTCAGGCTCAAAGTTTCCAAGCCGCCATCCACTTCGCGTGTCACTGTCGCCTTACCGTCTGCGACCACGACTTTAGAAGCGAAAGTCGCTTGTGGCCAGCCCAACAAGGCCGCCAACATTTGACCAGTTTGATTGCAATCATCATCGATTGCTTGCTTGCCCAATATGATCAATTGTGGTTGCTCTTTGTCAGCCAAAGCTTTCAATAGCTTTGCAACTGCCAATGGTTGCAACTCTTCATCCGTTTCAACCAAAATACCGCGATCAGCACCGATCGCCATCGCTGTACGCAAGGTTTCTTGGCATTGCGCAACACCGCAAGAAACAGCGACAACTTCCGTGACTGCACCAGCTTCTTTTAAGCGGGTCGCTTCTTCCACTGCGATTTCATCGAATGGATTCATAGACATTTTGACGTTCGCTACATCAACGCCAGAACCATCGGATTTGACGCGGACTTTAACGTTATAGTCAACCACGCGCTTAACTGGTACTAAGACTTTCATAGTTTTGCCTTTACTGTGCTTACTAGGATAAAAAACGGATAATAAAACAAAAAAATTCTGCTGCAGGTTCACATTTGAATTGCATGAAACCATATGCAAATAAATTCAAATTGACGTAAACGTAAACCATCTGATTATAGATGTTAACAGGAAACGCGTCTGCTTTTTTAGAACGTTCGTTCTTTTTTATAAAAACCGATGAATTACTCTATGAAATAATCTGATTTCGATAAAAAAAAACCACAAAAACATTTGTGGTTTTTATATTTTTTAAGAAATATCGCGACGACTTGTCACAAAATTCAGTACAAAAATTGTCAGTATCGAACTATCAAAGCGATCCTAGCTTAAACTCTATTTGCGCTTCAAGAAATATTCAAATTCATTGCTTACTTCTAGATGCGACAGTAATTCATTGCCAGTTTGTTTTGAAAAAGCCTTAAAGTCGCGCACTGAACCAGGATCAGTTGCAATAACGCGCAAAACTTCACCCGTAATCATTTCTGACAATGCCTTTTTAGCCTTTAAGATTGGAAGCGGGCAATTGAGGCCACGTGCGTCCAGTTCTCTATTAAATTGCATAATTTTCCTTGAGGCAAGAAAATAAATTAAACCTATTTTTCAATAAACCAGCCAACTGCTTAAATCCGTTTGCTGAAACATTATGCAGGGAATTCTACCGCAATTTTCATTTTTTTGTGCAACGCAACAAGCAAAATCACTTTTTCTTTCGTCAAATACGACTTCAGAAAAATTTTATACAACGAAAGAATATATCTTTCCCTTATTACAACGAAGGAGTCACAAAAAACCGATCCCTCGTTGGCACGCACTTAAAACCAGACTCTTACTATAGCTTTGCACTCAACCAAGCTGGCACCGCTGCCAGGGCAACAGGCAAGCCTTCCGGATTAGTACCTCCGGCCTGCGCCATGTCAGGACGACCGCCACCTTTACCACCGACTTGTTGTGCAACAAAGTTCACCAGATCACCGGCTTTGACTTTGGAAGTGCAATCGGCACTCACACCAGCCGTTAAACTCACCTTGCCATCAATCACAGACGCCAATACAACGACCGCCGTTTTTAATTGATCTTTCAGGCGTGTAACAGAATCGCGCAAAGCATTCGCATCAGCACCATCTAAAGTCGCTACTAAAACTTTTACGCCATTGATATCCTGCGCTTGCGACAACATCGCATCAGCTTGATTCGCAGCTAATTTTGATTTCAATGCAGCGACTTCTTTTTCCAACGACTTCATTTGTTCTTGCCATTGGTTTAAGCGCGCAGCGATATCTTCTGGCTGCACTTTCATCGTTGCCGCTACTTGGCTGATGCTCGCGTCCATGTTTTGGACCAAATTAAACGCCACTTCGCCCGTCACTGCCTCGACACGACGAATGCCGGCCGCAATACCGCCTTCGCCAACAATCTTAAATAAACCAATATCACCAGTACGATGCACGTGCACACCGCCGCACAACTCGCGTGAGGTACCTATATCTAACACACGCACCTCATCGCCATATTTTTCACCGAACAAAGCCATTGCACCGTGTTTTACCGCATCATCAAACGACATCAATTGCGCTTGCGTCGCCACGTTCGCCAAGATTTCTCGATTGACGATCGTTTCAACCTGACGAATTTCTTCGGCAGTCATCGGGGCATTATGGCTAAAGTCGAAACGTGTTTTTTCGGCATCAACCAAAGACCCTTTTTGTGCCACATGCGCGCCCAATACTTCGCGCAAAGCTTTGTGCATCAAATGTGTTGCGGAGTGATTACGAATCGTATGAGTGCGCATTACTTTGTTGACTTGTGCGCTGACGGCATCGCCAACCGCCAAACTACCTGCACTCAAAGTGCCATGATGACCAAATACATCAGCTTGAATTTTCTGTGTATCGACAACCTCGAAACTAACACCACTTGCTGTTTGCAACACACCGGCATCACCACATTGACCGCCTGATTCTGCGTAGAACGGTGTCACATCCAAGACCACGATCGCCGCTTGGTTCGCTTCAATTTTTTGTACCGCTGCACCATCGACATACAAAGCAATCACTTTACTGTCGTAGCTCAATTGCTCGTAACCGACAAACTTCGATTTCGCACCGTTATACTCAATTGCTGTGTTCATTTTGAACTTGCCAGCCGCACGTGCCATTTGTTTTTGGTTCGCCATCGCTGCGTCGAAACCTGCTTCATCGAGCACCACACCACGTTCGCGGCAGATGTCGGCAGTTAAATCCAATGGGAAACCGTAGGTATCATACAAAGTGAAAGCTGTGGTGCCGTCGAGGTTTTTGCTGTCTTTTGCCAGTGCCGCTTCCAAGATCTTCATGCCGTGTTCCAGCGTTTCGCCGAAGCGCTCTTCTTCTTGCTTGATGACTTGTGCAACACGTTCACCGGCTTCCGCCAATTCAGGATAAGCCACACCCATTTCTTTGACCAAATCAGCAACCAGCTTGTAGAAGAATGGCTTGGTTTGGCCGAGCTTGTGTCCGTGACGCAAAGCGCGACGTGTGATACGGCGCAGTACATAGCCACGACCTTCGTTACCCGGAATGATGCCGTCAACAATCAAGAAACCTGCGCAGCGAATATGATCAGCGATCACTTTCAAAGAGTTATTGTTCAAATCAGCGCAACCGGTTTCACGCGCTGCTGCTTTGATTAAAGCCTGGAAAGTATCGATTTCGTAGTTGGAATGCACATGCTGCAAGACCGCTGCAATACGTTCCAAGCCCATGCCCGTGTCGACGCATGGTTTTGGCAATGGATGCAAGACGCCTTGTTCATCTTTATTGAACTGCATGAAAACGAGGTTCCATACTTCGATAAAGCGATCACCGTTTTCCTCAGGAGAACCTGGAGGACCACCCCAGATTTCTGGACCGTGGTCATAGAAAATTTCACTGCAAGGCCCACAAGGACCGGTGTCTGCCATTTGCCAAAAGTTATCCGATGCGTAACGCGCACCTTTGTTATCGCCGATACGGATAATGCGCTCGACTGGCACACCAATCTCATCTTTCCAGATGTTGTAGGCTTCATCGTCTTCTTGGTAGACCGTGACCGTCAATTTGTCTTTTGGCAAACCGTAGACGACGGTCAACAATTCCCATGCATAGTTGATCGCATCACGTTTGAAGTAATCACCAAACGAGAAGTTACCCAACATTTCAAAGAAAGTGTGATGACGCGCGGTATAACCTACGTTTTCCAAATCGTTGTGCTTACCGCCAGCACGCACACTGCGCTGCGCTGTGGTTGCACGGCTATAGTTACGCTTATCTTGACCCAAGAACACGTCTTTAAACTGCACCATACCGGAGTTGGTAAACAACAAAGTCGGGTCATTGCCAGGGATTAAACTGGAAGAACGGACGATGCTATGCCCTTTGGATTCAAAGAATTTAAGGAATTTTTCGCGAATTTCTGACGAGTTCATAGGTTTTATAAAGGTAAAGGTCGTGCAAAAAGTAAGAGTAACCTTTGATTATACGTGAAGAAGTGCGCTTTGATTGCGTTCAAACGAAATTCCGATTATCCATATAAGAGAGAACTCAGGTCTACGAACACTTTTTGTCGAATTCAAGCATCTTCGCCAAAATCCCAGACCACCCAAAACTATATCTTAGAGGGTGTAACGCAAACTATCATTGAAGTTGCAAAACTAGAAAATCAAGAAAGTTCATTCGCTAGGATCTAGCGGTACTCTCGCAACACTTTTGGCAAGCTGCCATTCTTCATGCCACGTTGAATTGCAAGGTCAATTTTATTCATCACGTCTTGGAAGTGATTCTTTGAACTCGCAAAGTGAATCGTATCGTAGAACATAGGATTCTGAGAAATATTGAATTTTCTTCCAGAAAAATCAGGATCATTAAATTCAGTGATCGTTTGACGATGTAAGACCTCTTCGGCCTGCTCGCGCGACAACTCTTGTCGAACGGGAATCAACATAACCGAATTTTTCTGTGCGATCAGTTTCTTGAATCGCTCTTGGATAGTGAGAAAATCTTCCTGAACAACGAACAATTGATTACGTGCACGTTCAAATTCGATCCCATGACTGATCCCCAGTGAGCTAATTACTATTTTCCCTTTTAGGTCATTGAGCTCGGCAAGGTTTCCACTGTTGGGACCATAGGAGATTGCCCAAATATTGAGAGTAATCACAGGGACTGAGAATCGGTATGATTCAAGCCGTTCAGTTGACTTTGAAAAGCCGTATAAAATACCATTTCCCTGTTTGACTTCAATTTGAGCCCGTTTCCAAGGCAAATAAACAATCGAAAATTTAATCTTGGTCTCACGTTGAATATAGCGCAACACACTTTCAATTTGAGGCGTAATGGGGATTTGTATGCCTTTGACATCCAAATTTTCTGGTAGGAAAAGTTTGACGCCGCGTCCATCATTTGCTTGCGAAACTTGAGCAAAAAGAAACATCGCAAGACACATCACCGCCCGAAGAATTCGACCAGAAAACATAGGTAAATTTTAGTTCATACTTAATTATATAAGTATGAATGGTTTTTCGACTTTATTGAATGAAATATTTCCTTGTGGAACCTTTTAATTTAAGGTGACATACAAAGTGTTTGATTTTAGTCAAACCATTTCATTGATTTAATTCACTAGGGTGTAGAAAATTACAATACTTCCATGCTAAGACGTGCTGACGTGACTTCATTTTGAGGGCACAATTGAGGTCACATCAGCAAGGCACATTTTCGCTTTTTATTCCGAAATTACTGCGAAATTATTGCGAAGTCCGTTCGTTATGCTTTTTTTGATAAATTTTTCGGCTCGCTCGATTTTCCTCAGCATGTAACTTTGCGCGTTCAGCTGCAGTCACAACGCCGTCTGACTTCGCTGCACGCTTATCAGCTTGAATCTTTGCCTCCCTCATTTCCAAATTAGCCGTTTCTCTTGAAGTTAATTCACCCGATTGCACACCTTCTGCAATTCTCTTCTGTTGATTAATTTGGCGCTGACGAACGTTGGGTGTCGCGGTCGTTTGCGCAAATGCAGGGATTGCAATTGCGATTGAAACTAAAGTTGCTAATAATTTCGTCATTTTCATTTCCCATCAAAAAATTAGATTGAATCGATTGCGAACAACTGTTGATAAATCACTGGCGAGCAAATCGCTCGTAGCACTATAACGCCAGAGACCACCGCCAGATGACTGATTTCTTGTAAGCAAGGTAAGCATTTGTAACGAAAAACGAAGCTTTACTTTTGTTTGCGGAATACTCAAAGTTGAATCAGCAAAGATATGTTGCCTTAATCAAAGCTTGCATCAAAAAGATCTAATCTGTCGGTACAAAAACCATCCACCCCCCAACTGCTTATTTCATGCGCACGCTCAACTTCGTTGACGGTATAGCAAAACAAGCCGAAGCCCCTATCCTTAATTTGTTTCGCCCAATTTGCTGTCAAGTGCTGCTGATTTGTATGCAAGGCAATGGCACCCGTTTTTTCTATCTGCACTCGCCAATTCGGACTGAATTCGTCCAATAGTAAGCCACGCGGAATGTCGGGTGCTTGCCGTTTCGCTGCCATCAAGGCACTTTCAGAGAAAGAAGAAAAAAGCGGTGCCTGAGCAGTCGAATCAAACTGTTGCAACCAAGTTTGCGTCAATTCCGCCACGACTTCACCTGTCTCTACTTCATAGCCGGGTGCTGGTTTGATCTCGACGTTCATCCAAATGCCCTTTTCTCGGCAGTATTTAAAAATATCTTCATACAATGGAACACGCACATTTGCGTAACGCGCATCAAACCAAGAACCCGCATCCATTTCTATCAATGTTCTCGCGAATGTACTGGACACTGTACCAACTCCAGCAATAGTTCGACCGAAATCAGGATCGTGCATGAGCACTGGAACACGATCTTTTGATAACATCACATCAAACTCAACAGCGCGAAAGCCATGTTCATAGCCGTATTGCATTGCCACCAAGGTATTTTCCGGAGCAAAAATTCCAGCGCCACGGTGAGCAACGACTTTTGGATAGGGCCACATAAACACTCCTTCAAAGCAGAATCGGACAAATTTCAGGCTTACAGCATATATGCATACAACAAATCAACACAAGACTTCACTTGGACATCTTCGCGTCTTAGATTTAACTCGCGTTCTTGCCGGACCGTGGTGTACACAAAATTTAGCTGATCTCGGTGCGGAAGTTATCAAAGTCGAACGACCTGATCAAGGTGACGATACAAGATCCTGGGGACCTCCATATTTAAAAAATCAGGACGGCAACGAGACGAGTGAAGCAGCGTATTACTTAGCCGCCAATCGCGGCAAACAAGCCATTGCCATCGATATCGCGACGCCAGAAGGTCAAGCACTTATTATTGAGCTCGTGAAACATTCGGACGTCTTGATAGAAAACTTTAAATGCGGTCAATTGAAAAAATATGGTTTGGACTACGCAACGCTGAGCAAGCTTAAACCTGATTTAATTTACTGCTCCATTACGGGATTTGGGCAAGATGGCCCTTATGCAAACCGTGCCGGCTACGACTTCATTATTCAAGGCATGGGCGGCCTGATGTCATTGACTGGCGAGCGAGACGGCATGCCAGGTGGTGGCCCACAAAAAGCTGGCATCGCGATTACTGATCTCATGACTGGCATGTATGCGACGGTCGCGATATTGGCAGCGCTAACCCACAGAGATCGTACTGGAGAAGGCCAATATATCGATTTGGCACTACTTGACGTACAAGTCGCCATGCTTGCCAACATGGGTTCAAATTACTTAACTAGCCAATCCTCACCACAGCGATGGGGCAACGCCCATCCGAATATCGTTCCCTACCAAACCTTTCCAACTGCTGATGGCCATATCATCATTGCTGCGGGCAACGATATGCAATACAAGAAATTTGTTACGATTGGCGAGCGTCATGACTTGGCGAACGATCCACGCTTTGCAACTAACCCCCTTCGAGTTCAACATCGAGAAATATTAGTGCCGTTACTCGAGGTCATGTGTAAAACGAAGACAAAACAAGCTTGGATTAGCGCACTTGAAGCCGCCGGCGTACCTTGCGGCCCAATCAACAATCTCGACGAAGTCTTTCGCGATCCGCAAGTTATCGCAAGGGAAATGCAAATTCAACTTGATCATCCCATTGCGGGGTCGGTGCCACTGGTCGCAAGTCCACTGCGCCTCTCTAAGACGCCTGTTCAATATCATCAAGCGCCCCCCACCTTGGGTCAACATACGCAAGCTTGCTTGCGCAACATTCTCAACCTCAGCGATGAAGAAATTCATGCGTTGCAGACCAAACGTATTATCTAACGCACCGGGTCGTCTTATTAGGCGCTACTCCGCAAAACGACCTGTGAATTGCTCCTCAACGGCAGTCAACTACGTCTATGTATGACACGTTATTGTCATGCGCCCGCGTATTTTTGCGATGCATCGTGCAATGCAGATCAAGGGTGAAGAATTTCTACATTTCAATACTGGAATTATTATGCGTAAATTTGCCCTCATCGCCATAGCGCTTATCATGACCCAATTGACCGGTTGCGTCGTCCACCGCTACCGAAGCGAACCTGTGCGAGACTACGGTACCTACAACAGTCAATATTCAAACCAGTACCCAAATCAATATAGCAACCAATACGCCGATCAATATGCAAGTCAATCGAATTATCAACACGATACTTATTCGAGCGCTTACCAACAAAGACCGAGCGACGTTGCCCAAATTATCAGTATCCGTCAAATCGGTGAGACGCGTGAATCAAGCGGTGGTGGCGCGGTTGTGGGTGCGATTCTAGGCGGGATTATTGGCAATCAGATCGGCCGGGACGATGGTCATTCTTCCTATCGTGGTCGCGGCCATGCATATCGCCGCGGTGGATCCGATAATGATGGAGCACGCGCAGTAGCGACTCTAGGCGGTGCGATTCTTGGCGGCGTAATCGGAAATGAAATCGACCGTGGCAATTCTGAACAAAGAAGCTTTACCGAAATTACCGTAAGAATGGCAAATGGCCAAGCACAAGCAATTTTGATGGCCTCGCCAGGTCAATTCCGGGTTGGTGACCGTGTAAGAGTTGGTTACCAAGGAGGAAAATGGATGATCTTCTAAAATAGCTAGCAATAAAAAAAGCAGCGTGTGAAGTTATTCCACGCTGCTTTTTTTTATTCAAAACAAATACCATTTTTGTTGGAAAGGCAACCTCCTTTGACAAACGCCGCCTAATCCAACCGACTTGCCTCTATTTTGCAGCCGCTTTTTTTGCTGCGCCGGCGAAATCTCCAGCATAGTAATGTGCGATTTGTTCAGGCTTCACAAATTGACGAATCGCGGCATTCACTTGATCTAAAGTCAAAGCAGCAATTTTTGCGTCAAGTTCAGCATCAAAAGCCATACTTCTTCCCAAATACAATTGATTGCGTAAAGCACCCGCTAACGCAGGATCTTGCGCGCGACGCAATGCATAGGTTTGTGCCAAAGCTTGTTTTGCATCCGCCAATTCAGCCGCTGTGATGCCGTCTTTCACAAATACAGCCAATTCTTCCTTGATCGCGTTTTGCAAACGTTCTAAATTTTGCGGTGCGAACATAGCAGAAATCGCAAACGTTGCAGTCTTATCTAATGCGGGTACGGATACAAAACTACCGACACCATAGCTAATCCCTTCTTTCTGGCGAATACGGCCAAACAAACGCGATTTAATGCCGCCACCCAACACATTATCGGCGACTAACAGTGCTGGATATTCCGGCGCACGGTCATTCAATTCAAATGGCAATTCAGCCATATAAATCGCATTCGCTTTATCAGGTGTTTCCAATTTTACAGACGCGCTTTCCGCGGGAATTGCCAGAGTTGGAATACGGGTAAATGGACTAGCGCTTTTCCAATCGCCAATGACGGTTGCCAATTTTGCTTTCACGCTTGCGACATCGAAGTCACCGACCAAACTCAATTCAGCATTACTTGCACCGTAGAAGTTTTTGTAGAAATCTTTGACAGCATCCAATTTCGTTGCGCTGTACTCCGCGATACTTTCATCGATTGTCGAAGAGTAACGAATATCGCCTTTCTTGTAAGGAGCATTTTTCTTCGCTTTCATCGCCTCAGAAACGACTGATTGCGGCTCACTACGTGCACTTTCCAACGCAGAAAGATTTTCCTTGATCAAGAGCTCAAATTCGTTGGTTGCAAAGCTTGGCGCACGCAAAACTTCGCGCAACACATCCAACAATGCTGGTAAATTTGCGCGGACAGTATCGAAACTCACCGTCACGTTTTGTCCAGACCCAGATACATTCAATTTTGCTTTCAACTCACCTAATTTGGTGTCTAACTCTGCGCGTGTGAACTGGCTAGACCCGCGCATCAACATATCCGCTGCGAGATCGGCTGGCACTTTTTGGCCAAACAATGAAGTTTCATTTCCTAAATGTAGGCTGAGACGACCACTCACAGTTTCACCACGAGTCTTTTTACTCAACAATGCCACTTTCGCGCCATTTGCCAAGTTGAATTTTTCCGTCCGTTTATCAATATTTGCTGGTGTTGCGTCAAACGTCTCACCCGCTGCCACTTTCGCACGTCCTTTGTAGCCATCCACCAATTTTGCAACATCTGGGACATCAGGAATTTCAGCGCGGTCAGGTGCAGCGACTGGAATGAACTGGCCAAAACTACGATTGTCGGCTTTAAAGTAATTCTTCGCGACGCGATTAATATCCGCCAAGCTCAAAGCTTCAACGCGGTCACGTTGTAAGAAAAATAAACGCCAGTCACCTAATGCTATCGATTCAGACATACTCACGCACAAACGTTGCGGATCGTTGATCGTTTTCTCCAATTCATTCAGAAGATTCGTTTTTGCGCGCTTCAACTCGGCTTCGGTCACTGGATTCGCACTTAAACCTTCGACTGTTTCGATCAAAGTCTTTTTGGCTGTATCAACGCTTTGGTCCTTGCTCAACATGGTTAAATACATTGAGTAACCTGGTTCGGCCAATTGAAAAACGATGTTTCCCACACCAACCGCTTGTTTCGTTTCAACCAACTGTTTATGCAAACGCCCATTTGGTGCTGAACCTAAAATATCACCCAACGCTGCCAACGCGGCCGCATCTGCGTGACTGCCTGGCGCCGTTGGATATAGCACTGCGGCCATTTGTTGATCTGTTACGCGACGTACAGTCACTTCACGAACGCCGTCCCGTGCTTGCTCACGAGTCCAAGTTTTTTCTAATTGGCGGGTCGGTTTAGCGATCACACCAAAGGTCTTTTCGATATATGCCAAGGTTTTTTCAGTATCGAATTTACCCGCGACCATCAATACAGCATTGTCAGGTTGATAGAATTTACGATAAAAACCTTGCAGATTCTCGATCTTGACACCTTCAACGTCGGCACGTGCGCCGATGGTATTGTTGCCGTAGTTGTGCCAGTCAAATGACACTGCGGCTAGTTGCTTCCACAAAACACGGAAAGGATTATTTTCGCCAATTTCCATCTCATTACGGACAACCGAGAATTCCGTGTCGAGGTCACTTCGAGCGATTTTGGAATTGATCATACGATCTGCTTCCATGCTCAGCGCCCATTGCAAATTATCTTCGCTTGCTGGAAAAGTCTCATAGTAGTTGGTACGATCATAGAAAGTCGTGCCATTGAATTGCATGCCACGCTTACTCAATTGATCCATCAAATTGCCACTTGTCTTTGTCCCTTTGAACAACAAATGCTCCAATAAGTGCGCCATCCCAGTTTCGCCGTAACTCTCATGGCGTGAACCAACCAAATAGGTCACGTTGACTGTTGTCGTCGGTTTGGATGCATCCGGTGCTAACAACACACGCATACCATTCGCCAGACGATATTCAGTAATTCCTTCAACTGATGTGTAATTCACGGCAGGCGACACTTTCGCAGTTGCTTTTGTCGCTACCTTGGCATCCGCAGCAGACACCGACAATGGTGCATTCAAAGCCCCAAAAGCGAGAGCAAGGGTTAGGCAAATTGGTTTTAATTTCATGTGATATCCCATCAATGATTAAGGTCGTGGTGCAGGAAATGCTGTGATATTCAGTCCCGCCAGTGCTACAAGTATTTCTTATCGTTAATTCAACAAAAACGAAGTCAGCAGCATAACAAATTTGACTTGTTTTGCGTTGGCTTTCTGATGAAATTCCCATTAAACCGGACGAAAGTTCGAATTGGTGACTCGAAATTAGCTCGCTAATCGAACTAAGCAAATCGAGTCGATGAATTTTCTTTCCATTACTTTCTATTACTTTCTATTACTTTCTATTAAGCAATGCGGCTGCTCTTTATTATCCCTCTCCGTATCTACCAGTATCCACCATGTAATGACTTAACGACTTCAAACCATTAACTTTATGGCAAAATCTAGATCGTTTTTCGCTGAGATATTGATGAAAACGCCGTCGGACAAAGTGTGTGTAGAGCTAAAATGTGATGTTTTGCCGAATTCTATCGGCACCGACACAATCCCCCCCAGAAAAGGAGAAAAGATGAAAATAAGAAAGATGGTATTCAGTACGGTGACTATGGCAATTGCCGGCCTTGGTATGAGCGCCCAAGCCTTCGCAGATGGACGTGGCTTCACCGTCGAAGATATGGTGAAAATGGAGCGTGTCGTCAGCCCCGTTGTTTCCCCTGACGGAAAGTTAGTCGTGTACGCGCAACGTAGCACGGATGTGGAAAAGAATCGCAGCCGATGGGATCTGTGGCAAATCGATCTCACCGATGCACAAGCCGTCCCGAGAAAACTCACTAACCTTGGTAGCAACAATGATGGCAACAATTCTGGTCCTCAATGGTCAGCAAAAGGTGACGCCATCTATTTTGTGTCAAGTCGTTCGGGTAGCGGTCAAGTTTGGCGTCTTCCCATCGCTGGCGGTGCGGCTCAAAAAGTCACGGACTTCCCCATTGATGTCGAAAGTTTCAAAGTTTCACCAAGGGAAAATCGTATTGCAATCGCGATGGAAGTATTCCGCGACTGCGCCGATCTAAGCTGCACCAAAAATCGTTTAGAAGATAAAGCAAAGGTAAAAGCTTCCGGTCGCCTCCATGACAAACTGTTCATCCGTCATTGGGACACTTGGGCGGACGGTCGCCGTAATGTTTTATTTTCCTCGGCTTTAGATGCCAATCATATTGCCAGTTCACAGGCCGTCAGTTTATCCGGTGGCTTGGAGGCTGACGTTCATTCTAAACCCGATGGTGACCAAGAAGATTACACGTTCACACCGGATGGCAATCAAATCGTTTTTTCTGCACGTATTGCGGGCAAAACCGAGGCTTGGTCAACCAATTTTGATTTATTCAAGGTACCCGCGACTGGCGGTTCTGCGCCTCAAAATCTCACTGCCGAAAACCCTGCTTGGGACGCGAAACCAAGCTTCTCTCCCGATGGAAATACCCTCGCTTACTTGGCGATGAAGCGACCTGGCTTTGAGGCAGATCGCTTTCAAATTATGTTAATGGATGTCAAAACAGGTAAGAAACGTCCACTTGCTGAAAATTGGGATCGCTCTGCCACGAATCTAAATTGGTCAGCCGATGGTCAATCACTTTTTACGACTGCATTCGATCTAGGTCAGCTACGATTATTTAAGATTGATATCGCATCTGGCAAAGTAAGTGCCCTCAGCGATCAAGGTTCGGTTGCGGGCTACGACATACAAGGTAACAGTGCCGTCATTGCCAAAGCCGATTTGCGCTCGGCTGTCCAGCTATTCCACTCTGATCTCAACAAAGCCAATTGGCGGCAAATTACCTCCGTCAATCAACAAGCCCTTGCCAATGTCCGTTTCGGTGACTTCGAGCAGTTTAGTTATGCGGGGGCAAAAGGTGAAAAAGTGTATGGCTATGTGATGAAACCTTGGAACGCGGAGGCAGGTAAAAAATATCCAGTTGCATTCATCGTCCATGGTGGGCCACAGGGAAGCTTTGCGAATAACTGGAGTTATCGCTGGAATCCGCAAACTTACGCGGGCGCTGGCTACGCTGTCGTATTTATCGACTTCCACGGCTCTCTCGGCTATGGACAAGCTTTTACCGACTCGATCAGTCAAGACTGGGGCGGCAAGCCACTCGTCGATCTGAAACTAGGAATGGCTGCAGCAGCGAAACAATTTCCATGGCTAGATAGCAGTAAAGCTTGTGCACTCGGTGCATCCTACGGTGGCTTTATGATGAACTGGATCGCAGGAAATTGGAGCGATGGATTTAAATGTATCGTCAACCACGCTGGGATTTTTGATAGCCGATCTATGTATTACACCACAGAAGAACTTTGGTTTACCGAATGGGAAAATGGTGGTCCGTATTTCAAAGTGCCAGCTAAGCATGAAAAATTCAATCCTTCCGCGCATGTGACGAAATGGAAGACTCCAATGTTGGTCACACAAGGTGAACTCGATTTCCGCGTACCCAGTGCACAATCGTTTGGCGCCTTTACTGCCTTACAGCGTCAAGGTATCGACAGCCAATTATTGACCTTTCCGGATGAAAATCACCACATCTTAAAACCTGCCAATTCGATCCTATGGCATAACACTGTCTTAAATTGGATGAACAAACATTTGAAATAAATTTCAGGCAAGTTCATTAAAGGCGAGTGAAATAAAAAAGGGAGTGCAGCTTGAATGCACTCCTTTTTTTACATGGATCCATCACGATGTTCCAAGCCGCTAGAAAATAGTCGCTTAGTGGTCGCCTAGTAGTCGCTAAGCGTTAGTCAATAAACGATAGTCGCGATGAAAAAAAAACATCAAGTCAAATGCATATCAGTTGCCGCGATACCGATTAAGCTAATTGCGACTTGGGTATCAGTTGGTGTCACTGCTGCTGCAATTTTCATCCCTTGCGTAATGGCCTGATCTGACGAGGCGTAACCCAATCCCCAATCAATCGCAAAGGTTTTAGCAACCGCAATCTTATTGTCGAGCAAGTCCGCAACCCAACCCCAAGTCGTATTCCCTTTAAAACCATGTGCTGCGTCTAGTATGGTTGAAACCAGACTTCCCCGATTCGCCTTGCCACTCGATAACTCGCCGTTCCAATAGCTCAATCCATCTGCATCAGCCCCATCGCTACGCCCCAATACATTTCGGTAAATCACATTAATGAAATCGGTATTACTCATGGTGGCAGAAAAACCTGTGTAGTCAGAAAATTGCACACCCGCATTATAAAAAGTCTCGGCGATCGTATTGAGCTTTTGCCCATTGAGCATTTCACTAGTCCAATAAGCCAAGCCATCAGCGTCTGGAACACGATTAAAAAAGGCCACATACAGCTCAATTAAGCGTTGCACATCTGCCGCTGGCGCTGATTTTGTCAACGCTTGAATTTGCAAATTCACCGTCATATCACTAAATTGCAGGTTCTCGATACTATTTAGCGTGTCGGTCGCAATGCTGCCAGATTTCGACACGACAGTGAGCGTGTCGCCGACCCGACTCAGCTTAAATCCATTCAATTTTTCCGCATAAACGACGGTATCATTCCCAGCATTCCCGGAAATCGTGTCACTCCCGACACTACTCGTTAAGACATCGTTACCTGAGGTTCCATTAATGAATTCACCGATCGCTGTTTTAAAGCTATAGCTCGTGAGTGCGCTCGATGCATTGCCACTGCTATCTTTAAAAAGCCCCGCCGACATTTGGAGAACATAATTCTTCCCATACTGCAGATTCACCGTTGGGTTCACCGTCAAAACATTCGATGCAATACTTAGCTGCGCGCTGGTTTGAACATCAAAAGTTTCAACGACAACGCCCTCGCTCGTTTTCAGCTGTATCGTTCCCGCCCCCTTCACGATCGGCTCGTTAAAAGTCAATACGAGATCTCGATTGACTGCCACATTACTTGCCTGGTCGACAGGGCTAAACGTGATCACCGATGGGCCTATGGTATCCGCAAAATAGGTCGTCAAATCGATAATGTCACGGCCATTATTGAACGCTAAGCGTTCTACATTGATCAGGGTTGCATGAAATTGTGAGCTAGCGCCTGACACTGTATCGACCTGAATCGTGCCGTCGGCGTTCTTGCTAATCTGGTACTCACGTCGCAATGATGTGCCCAAATTCAAGGTATCGATTCCACCCAAGCCGTCAATCACGAATGTTCCAGGATTCACCACTAACCACGAGTCGTCCTTGTCTGTGCCTTTGATGGTTGCCATATTGCTTCCTTCCTTGTGTTTAACCGTACGCGACCTAAATTTAAGGACCTAAGGGTTTCGTTTGATAAATAAGCCCAGCATGATCGACAGCCAAATAATTCACGCCCGCTTGCTCCAAAAATTCCAAGCCATCGGCCTCAAGCAACATGGCTATGGTAGTACAACTACCTGCCATACTTGCGAGCGGAGCCGTCACGGATATCGAGCGCCAATAGCGTACTGGCCATCCAGTCTGGGGATTGAGAATATGGCAGTATCGCTGTCCATCCAAATCGAAATATCGTTGATAATCACCACTTGTTGCAAGCGCCCCTTGGGCAATCGGCATGGTCGCTAAGATTTGTTCGGGTGCACGTGGATTCTGTATCCCAATTTGCCAATCCGATCCATCTGGTTTTGGGCCAATAACTCTTAAATCTCCCCCGAGATTTACGTAGCCCGACTTTATGCCATTTTCCATCAGTTTCTGCGCTGCACGATCGACTGCATACTCCTTGCCAAATCCACCAAAGTCCAATTCCATTCCAACCTTAGGCAATTTGATTTGTTGATCGTGACGTTCAACATCTGTCCAACCAATCAAATTTTGATAGGCAGCGAGATCTGCCTCACTAGGTAAGCGTGCCTCATCGAAGCGCCACACTTGACGTAAAACACCCGCCGTAATATCAAAGCGTCCACGGCTCGACCGATATAAGATGTCCGCATAGTTCAGCAATGACCAAGTTTCGGTATCGACTTCAACCGGTGCATACCCAGCGGCCTGATTGATCTGACTGATCACACTCATGTCGGAATAACGCGAATACTTTTGTTGAATACGCAGTACTTCCTCGATCGCGCATTTCACTGCTAGCGATTCCGCGCTATCACCATTTGTATTGTTTGAGCTCGGTGTCGCACTATCAGGTTGAGACGCGATCACAATTTCACAATCGCACGCCATCGCTTTAAAAGGGTGGCGATGAATTGACATCATTGAATTTTCTCCGCGTTTTGGCATTAAAACTGACGACTCAATCCCAACTGTATCGTTCGAGCGTAAAAAGTCGGCAAACCCAAACTTCCCGTCCCAAACAACTTTAACCCAGCGGCCTGTCGATATTGTTCGTACTTCAAGTCCACTAACCAATCCTCACCCAATTTTTTACTCAGCTTGAATCCGTAAGTCACGGCACCAAATCCAGAAACCCGATGATCTTCTGAATAATGAATTGCGCCTTCTGGTGGGTTCGGTGGAAATGGAAAATCCGCAGGTCCCGCATCAACATAAAAATCAGCGGCAGTTTGGCTATGTAAACGCAAACTCGGTGTTAGCGTCCAATCATTCGACAAGTTTTGAACATAGTCGAGATTGAAGGTATGAGCCTTAATACCCCAGCTATCAAGATAGTAACGATAAGCAAAACGCGTCGACGCATCAAGCGCATCCCAATGGTGATTCCAACGCAGATTCCAAGTTTTGTTATCACGCTCTCTTGGACGCTCATCAAAGACTTTATAAGGATCTGAAAAATAACCGCGACCACGCGAGAACCCTATCCCTAATTGCACAATATCGACGGGGGTAAGTACTTGGGACACACTCAGTAGTACATCCCGCACTGTCTTTTTTTCATTTTGTACCAGTTGGTTCGCAGGATTAATCACATCATTGCTCGCACCTGCGGCAAATGCATACGTGGTATTCCTATCCACTGAGGAAAAATTCGCTTGAAACATCAAACCTTTGGAGATGTAATCCTCTTCATGCGAATAATTTAGACCCAAGGTATAACTACTATTTTCGTAATAACGCGTCAGGTCCATATCCGCTGCATTGCGTCTATCCTGCATTTTTTTTAAACCCGAGCCGTGATATGCCGGTGATGCTCCCGATATCGCATCGGTCGTGATTGAGCTGCCGAACATCCAGCTGCCGGCGAATGGTGCAATCAGCTTCAACGCAGTCGCCTTCACACGAATCCGGTCTGCATTACTTTGATAATCAAAATAGTCTAGCTGTTTGATCGCTAACGATCCCTGTTCAGGCGGCTCATCTGCACAGGCTGGCGCGCTCGCCACGAGAGACATACTGGCGGCCAAGAGTAGGGAGCCGACTCCCGCATTCGCTTTCTTCAACGCCGAATCATCTAAATGAGTTTGCATAGTGTCTATTAATTGCAACCGCAGCCACCGCCGCCCACGCCATTACCACCGCTGGCGCCCTCTTTACTAAAATAAATATGATCATTAAATTTGCCGTCCAATACATCACGGTCAAATTTCATGTCTTGACGTGCCAACTTTCCTTTTTCCCACGCTTGCACTTTCGGCAGTTGGGCGCACCCCGTCACCGAGAAGAGGACTAGCAAAGTGAAGCAGATTTTTTTTGATGTGGCATAAAACAACATGCATCTCCTCCAAACAGGTTTGATTGAACAGGCCATGTTGCATGGTCGATCGAATTCAAGACGACGACACACTCTAGCAGTTTTCCGATCGCTCGCTCAATAGTTTTGACTCAATTTAAAGACGAATCAGGAAGTCACTACGATAAAAATTGTTACAGCATGTATCCATGGTTTTTTTATCTTTACGCTTGCACAAGACTCTCTTCTTATTTTGTCCCGCATAAAGAAAAATCTTCTACAATACTTCTACCAACCATTTCGGAGCGAAGCCATGACGATCTTTAGCGACATCCAGCGAACCGCAATCGCCTCGCTCTTATTGCTTAGTTTTGCCAAAGCATATGCCATTGAAAAAGGGCAAATTGCACCTGATTTTTCCTTACCAAGTCAAAGCAAACAAATCAAACTCAGTGATTATCGCGGCAAAGTGGTGTACCTCGATTTCTGGGCATCTTGGTGCGCGCCATGCAAAAAATCGTTTCCCTGGATGAATGCATTGGAGGCAAAGAATGCAGCAAAAGGACTACGTGTGATCGCGATCAATGTTGATGCCAAAACAGAGGATAGTCAGATCTTCTTAAATAAAGTTCCCGCACAATTTGCCATTGCATTCGATAACAAAGGTCTAACTGCGACACAGTATCAAGTCGCTGCGATGCCGAGTAGTGTTTTAATCGATAAAGATGGCAAAATTATTGCTATTCACAAGGGATTTAATGAAGAATCAGCAAAGACAATCGAAGCAGAAATTGATGCGGCACTCGCCAAATAAGCCTTGCCAAAACGCAATTTTTCAATATCGCTTGAATCCCACTTTTACCTATTAACGAAGGTATAAAAAAACCCTTTCCTGCAAGCAGAAAAGGGTTTAAGGGCCCACACTAAAAAAGACCGGCTTGCGTCTCGAAATTTGCGACTTGAGTCCGTCAATACCCAAACGCAAGCCGTATAACTTATTGCGCTAAGGCTTTGTTCTGCGCATCCAGCCAGACTTTCAAAGGCGCAAAGTAATCCAAGATCGCTGAAGCGTCGAGTTGATCTTCTCCCGTCACGGCTTTCAGTGCTTCATTCCATGGACGACTGGTTCCCATTTCCAACATAGCTTGGAACTTCTTGCCAGCAGCTTGATTTTCGTAGATAGAACAACGATTTAGTGGACCGCTATAGCCTGCTTCGCGGCAGAGCGCTCTGTGCAATTGAAATTGTAAGATCGTCGCTAGGAAGTAACGTGAATAAGGCGTATCCGAAGCAACGTGATATTTTGCACCCGCATCAAAACCATTCGCAGCAGCCGGAGCTGGACGTTTTACGCCTTGATATTTCTCACGTAATTCCCACCACACTTTGTCATAATCTTGTGGCTTGACGTCACCGGCGTAGACTTTCCAGCGCCATTGATCAACCAAATAACTGAATGGTAAGAACGCGACTTTTTGTAAAGCGCGATCCATCAACACGCCGATGTCCTGTGAAGGATCTGGCACTTCACTCAACAATCCTAATTTATTTAGATAATTGGGAGTCACCGACAACGCCACCGTATCACCGATCGCTTCGTGGAAACCATCGTTTGCACCACCTTTAAACAACAAAGGCTGCTTGCGATAAGCGAGATCGTAATAGATGTGTCCCAATTCATGATGAATCACCAAAAAATCTTCACTCGTTTGGTTAATGCACATTTTAATCCGTACATCTTGATCGCCATCCACGTCCCACGCCGATGCGTGGCACACCACTTCGCGGTCACGCGGTTTAGTCAATTGAGAACGTTGATAAAACGATGCTGGGAGCTTTTCCATCCCAAGTGAAGTATAAAAACCTTCTGCCATTTTGGTCATGGCTTTTGCATCCAAATTCTTTTGCTTCAATGTTTCAGCAATATCTAAATTCGCTGCGGGTCCTTGTGGCTTCACAATCGGATATAAATTCTCCCAAGACTGACTCCACATATTGCCAAACAAATGCGCCGGAATTGGCCCACTGCTCGGCACTTCATTTTTACCATACGTTTGCTGCAACTTGAGACGAACATATTGATGCAATGACTCGTAAAGCGGCTTGACTTGTTGCCATAAGCGTTCGGTTTCGGCGGCAAATGCATCGGCTGGCATATCGTATTGCGAACGCCACAAAGCGCCCGTGTCGGCAAAGCCCATTTCACGTGCGCCTTTATTCGATACGGCAACGTATTCAGCGTAGCTGTTTTTGTAACTGCTCGCAGTTTGATGCCAGCCCAACCATGCCTCTTTCATCTCCACCGGATCACGACTCTTCGCCAAAATCGCTTCCAATTGTCCTAAATTCAAACAACTGCTCTCATCCGCTGGATTTTTACAATATTTCCCTTTGCCGTAGGCGCCATTCATTTGTGCAGACAAGCGTGCATAGGCTTCACGATCTTTGTCATTGCTGAGGCTCAAACTCAACTGCAAAAGTTTAAGCTTACGGCGACTATCCGCAGATAAAGGCAGCTTGTTATAACGTCGTGCTTGGATCGCGATCTCACCGACTGCGCCCAGCAACACTTCATTCGCTTGCGCGGCGATCGCTTCGGTGTCGTCGGTAATATGTGTTTCATAGACCCATGCTGCACGTTGTGCAGCGTTTCCGAGTTTTTCCAAACGCGCTTCGGCATTTTTCAAAAAACGTTCGGCTTCCACCACAGTCGGTGCTGCTTTTTTACTCTGTGCCTGAGTGGCGAGTGGTAAACTCAAGATCGTCAGTCCAGCAACGGCGGCTGCGATTTTTTTTATGTGTAACATCTGCTCCCTTTCAAGAAATCAATACTTTGGCGATTCACTGCAATCAGTTTTAATCCGATGACAAGTTTACACCCAGAAGCCTCCAATTTAGGTAATAAAATGACATTTATTTTGATCTTATGCAGACAATTTAAGGCAGTGGCACGGCTAGACACAATGCGAACAAGCAACCGTTCACACTGAATTTCGACCTTTCGCGCAGTAGACAGTACGATCGATCACATTGTTTACGTTTTCCTTCGAACACGCTTTACGATGCGGACAATATCAACAAATAGCATTTCTAATCATCCTCATGCAATCTGTTCACACTCACATGCAGCGACTTATACAAACGTTGACACAATGCGTGCGTCAACATCTCAAAACGTTGACATGGTTGATCATCTTTAACACGGCTATCGCGCTGTTCATCACCGTCGTGCTGCGCACTGGCCAATCTTTATTGGTCAATTGGGTTTTCTCCATGTTAATCGGCTTCAGCATCAACATTGTGATTAGCGCAATGCGTTGGGTCATTTGGCGTCAACAAAAACCTCACCGTATCGCCTTTCTCATCGTGTGCATCGCGGCCGCCCCCATTGGTTACTTTATTGGCGGCTCGATAGGCATGCTGTACTACGGATACAAAGCACCCAGTTTTATGAGTGTGATGCGCAGCGGCGAGGGCATTTTGGTCATTATGAGTGCCTTCATTAGTTTATTTGGCGGCGTGTTTTTTTGGAATCAATCCAAGGTCGCGGAACTCGAAACAGAACAAGAGAAAGAGAAAGCGCGTAGCGCGGCAATCGAGCGTCAAGCGATGCAAGCGCAATTACAATTGCTCCAAGCCCAGATCGAACCCCATATGTTATTCAATACTTTAGCGAATCTTCAAGGTTTGATCGCAATCGATCCGGAACGCGCACAGCATATGCTAGGACAATTGATCCGCTATTTACGCGCCACCTTAAATTCCTCTAGAACGGAACAAACAAACCTAAAGCACGAATTCGAATTACTAGAATCTTACCTCGAGTTATTGGCGATCAGGATGGGGAAACGTCTCAGCTATCAAATTGAATTACCAAGCGAGTTAGAGCAATGCGCTATCGCTCCCATGCTATTACAACCGCTAGTCGAAAATGCGATTAAACATGGTGTCGAGCCCAAATTAGAAGGTGGCAACATATTCGTAAAGGCAGAAATGCGACAAGACGCTCTGCAACTCAGTGTGATCGACACTGGACTCGGCTTACCTCCTGACTACGATGAACACTACCGCAGCCCAGACAATCAAAGTCATGTTGGAAATGCGAATGTTCGAGAACGTTTACTCGCACTATATGGCCCAGGCGCTCACCTCCATTTAAAAAACAATGCGCCACAAGGGGTCATCGCAACGCTCACGATTCCCCAATCTCATCCGAACCACGTCTGACACGAAGACCCGCTACGGATCGAACTCACCTTAACTATCCTTGACCACACAGGCTTATGAAAACAATTCATGCTCTTATCGCTGAAGATGAAGAAATTCTTGCAATTACGCTCCAAAAATCATTGGAAAGATTATGGCCAGAACTCAAGCTAGTCGCCCTCGCTGCAAATGGTGTCGAGGCCGTCAACATGGCCCTCAAAGAATTACCAGAAATCATCTTCCTTGACATTAAAATGCCGGGCAAGACAGGGCTCGAAGTCGCGGAAGAGCTCGCAGAAGAGTGGCCCGCTGATCGCGACTTTCCACAAATCGTCTTCGTCACTGCCTATGACGAATACGCGATTCAAGCTTTTGAGCAGGAAGCATGTGACTATGTGTTGAAACCGATCAATGACGCGCGCCTCGCAAAAACTGTCCAACGTCTACAAACGAAATTGCGCGATGAAGCACCATTGCCCAACCACTCTACTGATGTGACAGGCGCCGACCACACCACTACATCGGATTCTGAATTAGACAAAATGATAGCGAGTCTGAGCAAGCTCGCTCCTGCGATTTTAGGTCATAGAACAGTGACGCCAGAACGTTTGACCATGATACGCGCTGCGGTCGGCAATCAAATTCGCATGATCCCAATTGAAGACGTACTGTATTTTGAAGCGACTGACAAATACATCAACGTGGTCACTGCCGAGCAATCAAGCTTAATCCGAATGAGTCTACGAGAATTGTTGCCACAAATTGATACGCAAATTTTTTGGCAAGTTCATCGCAGCTATATCATCAATACGCGTTACCTCCAATTTGCGACGCGTGACGAAACGGGCAAATTGAGTTTGCAATTAAAGGGCAGTCCACAAAAAGTGCAAGTCAGCCGCGTCTACGCCCATTTATTCAAGCAAATGTAAAATACCCATCAACGCACCTCTTTGTTGAATTCTAGGAAGGTACGCAATCAACAAACAGGTGCACTTCAATCTCACTTTTTTTATGCTCCCTATGCAAACTATCGATTGGCAATGTCATGACTTCTCCGCACTCAGCGTCGAACAACTTTATGCAATATTGCAAGCGCGTTCGGAAGTATTTGTGGTCGAGCAAACCTGCGTCTACCTCGACATAGACGGTGCCGACCCATCATGTCGCCATTTGATCGCGTGGACGACTGATCAACAAGTCGCAGCCTATTTGCGCATCGTACCGCCAGGACTGAAATTTGCTGAAGCCTCGATTGGCCGGGTACTAACGACCCAGTTGGGACGGGGCAGCGGGATTGGTAAGGAATTGATTGCACGAGGCTTAGCCGCCTGCCAAGCAGCATTTCCCGGCAATGATATTCGCATTGGAGCGCAACAATATCTGGAAAAATTCTATCAATCGTTTGGCTTTGTCACCGTCTCAGAAATGTATTTGGAAGACGATATCCCGCATATCGAGATGCTGTTTTCGCCTAAACAATCCTAGCAATCCACGCAGTCCTAGCAATTCTCTCAATCATAGAAATCAGCGCCAAAGACTGCACTCTGCTTGAACATACTGCAGCACCCACGAATACGGTCGGCGTCAGAGGCTACAATTGATACAAGTAATTCATTTTTACAAAAGCACGCCGCCCAGTTTTCAAAGACAAATCCTCAATGCGTTGTAGGTAACTTGGATTACCCGTCAGAGCCAAATTTTCCTGACGGTTACCATAGCCTGCGATCAAACTTGTACCGGGACTTAACATATAGCTGACCTGCAAATCCGTATTCAATTGTTTGCCAGACTCCAAGGCACTCCAGCGCGGATCGCTCGCAAGTACGTGATAATCAGCAATCAAACGCACACCCAAAAAGCGATTATGTTGATAACTCAATTTGCTCCGCCACATGAGATTACGATAGGCATTCACGACGCTCTGCCCCGTACTCAGCTTTGCCGGTAATTGCAAATCATTCCAAAGCAATTTTTCTTCTAAGCGCCACTGTGGGTGCGGTTTATACACCAGAGTCAGATCGATACTCCGGCCTCGTCCCATCGACGCTGCCGCATTTGATGTAGGCGTGTAGTTGATGCTATCCATCACACCAAATTCGGTCATCACGCTCAAACTCGGCAACCAGTCAGTTCCCAAATTAACCTGCCAACCTTGTTTTTGGTAATCCCGCCCAGCAAAACGTTCAAAGCCGCGTCGTTGATAAATTTCTAGCCAAGAATTTCGACTTGCCTCGGCCAACCCACCCAAATAGACATTCCAGTCCTGCAATTGATTATCTTGATTTCGAGTGATCTCCGTGTTCGCGTGCAAACCCAATTTTTGCAAATGCTCGTATTCGTCCAAATGCCAAATGTATTTAGCTTCTTGTTGCAGTTGCTTGACATCAGTACGAGGCAAAAACGCCAAGCTGGTCGCAAAATTGGCACTCGTATCAAGATATTTCCCCTGGTATTCCCAATGCCGACCTTGATGCTTTGCCTCAATCAACATGAGGTGGCCTTGAGTTCGACCAGCTAGCTGACTTTGCCTGAAGGCTGCATCACGATCACTGCCATCGCTGCTATCAAGGCTGACGTGACGAGATGCGATGGTCTGGCTGCGTGCAAATTGAGCCTGCCATATCCAATTTTCGTCAAATTGATAACGTCCATCGATACTCATCACCGTGTCGCGTCCCAAGGCCGACTGACCGGACATTTGTTCTTGCGGTCGTATTTGGCGTTGGGTGAACAAAGCGCCGAGCGCCAGATCATGTGTCAGGTCATTTTGGACGCGCGCCATCGCGATCGTTGCTTTCGACTCACCTTGTAGACCATCCTCCCCCGCCGCTTGATCATCGATCAGCAAGCCGCCATATGCCCAAGCCTCATGTCGACCGGTGATGCGTACGCCAGCCTGCGGTTGATGGATCCTCCTTGAAAAAAACAAAGGGCTAGGCGTGGTAAAAAAACTCGCGTTTTCTAGGAAGAATGGACGTTTTTCGGGAAACAAGACTTCATAACGCTTTCCGACAACGATTTGTGGCTCATCCGAATCGACTTCACTAAAATCAGGTTTAAGTGTGAGATCAATCGCCGTCGAATCCCCCAATACCCATTTCGCATCGAGCCCCGCTTGGACTTTATTGTCTTGTTGCCAGTAAGGACGTTGGAAATTTTCCGTATTCAGCAATTGCGAATTACCCATAAAAACAAAGGGATTGATTTGAGCATTTCGCCCGGCGCTCAATTTTTCCGGCAACTGCAGACTCGCCAATTGCGGCACAAAGCCGGCCACTTGTTTAGTGATCAAGGGCCAAAATGATTCTTCGTTCAAACGCGTAATCACCCGCCCGACACCGATCCCCCAAGTCTGCACATCGGCACTCTTAAAACGCAAACTTTTTAATGGAATCGCGATGCGCACAACATAACCATTTGCTGTAATTTGCCCTTCGGATTCCCATTGCGTATCAAAATTCACATCGGGCTCTTGCCCCTCTGTGCGCTTGGAATCTTGCTGCACACCATATGGATTCACAAAAAAAGAAAATGAACGTCGCTTATCGTGAAAGGTATCCAACTCCAACACGACAAAATCTTCCCCATCCATATTGTCGCGCTTTGAGATTTTGGCGCGAATTTGGTCGGGCTCATCTTGTGCAACAAACACCGCGTAAAAATGAGTATCGTCATAGGACAAATAAGCCGTAGTAGGACGCGAAGCGGGCACCCCATCACCCGGATTGCGCTGACGAAAATCTGTGATCGCCAAACCGGCATCGCGAGGAATTGTATCGAGATAATCCCGCAATTGCGGTGCAGACTTGGCGCGAGGGATCGTATTGTTCACAGAGCCCTGTCCAAGTTGCAATGCGCTTGAACTCGCCACACTAGAAGTCGCAGCTGCTAAAGCAGCAAAAGAAGATGCTGCGGAGTTCGCCGACATCACCACTGAAATGAGGGACAACATGCAGGCAGGGAAACACAATTTTTTTAACATAATTCTTGACAAGCTTGGCATCACGCACAATGGCCCACTTAGATTGATAAATATTCATTTAGTTCCACTACTATTTTGCGTGACAATATGAGTGAGTTTGGCGTCATTTAAGGTCGAAAATCGACGTTTTCTTCGAATCTCGCGTCACTTCAGGCGATGAACGCCATAAACGCCTTCCCCTGCGGTAAAATGCTTGCCAATCAAGTATTTAAAATCCTTTTACAAAGAATTCCGCAATGAGTAATAAACCTGACAACAAAAACGCTGAAGCCCCAGTCATCTCCAACTTCTTACGCGGCATCATCGACCGCGATCTGGCCGACGGCAAATACACGCGCGACGGCTTGCCCAATGTGATCACGCGTTTTCCGCCTGAACCGAATGGCTATTTGCACATCGGTCATGCCAAATCGATTTGCTTGAACTTTGGATTAGCACGTGACTACCAAGGTCGCTGCCACTTGCGTTTCGACGACACCAACCCAGAAAAAGAAGATCAAGAATATGTCGACACCATCATGGACAGTGTCAAATGGTTGGGCTTCGATTGGAACTATGGCGAGAAGAATGGCGATAGCTACACTGGCGGCAGCCACCTCTACTACGCCAGCAACTACTTCGACACCTTTTACGCGATTGCCGAATACTTGATCGAAGCGGGACACGCCTATGTCGATAGCCAAAGCGCAGAAGACATGGCCGCCAATCGTGGAGACTTCTCCAAGCCAGGCGTGAACTCGCCTTTCCGCGATCGTCCAGCGGCTGAATCTTTAGATTTATTCCGCCGCATGAAAGCCGGTGAATTTGCCGATGGCGCTCACATCTTGCGCGCCAAGATCGACATGGCATCACCAAACATGAACATGCGCGACCCAGCGATCTATCGCATTCGTCATGCGCATCACCACAATACCGGCGACAAATGGTGCATCTACCCGATGTACGATTACGCGCATCCACTCGAAGACGCAATTGAAAACATCACGCACTCGATTTGTACTTTGGAATTCCAAGATCACCGTCCGTTCTACGACTGGATCATCGCCCGTGCCGCCGAAGGTGGTTTCTTCAAACAACCGGTGCCACAACAATACGAATTCGCGCGTTTGAATTTGACCTATGTCGTCACCTCCAAACGTAAGCTGCGCCAACTCGTCGAACAAAACATCGTCAGCGGTTGGGACGACCCACGCATGCCAACCATCGTCGGTATCCGTCGTCGCGGCTACACACCCGAAGCGATTCAACTCTTCTGCGACCGCATTGGTGTTTCCAAGTCCGACGGCTGGATCGACTACAGCACTTTAGAAGGTGCATTGCGTGACGACCTCGACCCAAAAGCACCACGTGCCACCGCCGTCTTGCGTCCACTCAAACTGATCATCGACAACTTCCCAGAAGGTGAAGCAGTAGCTTGTACCGCACCTATCCATCCACACAACCCAGAGCTAGGCAACCGTGAATTCACGATCAGCAAAGAACTGTGGATAGAACAAGAAGACTTCATGGAAGAACCAACAAAAGGTTACTTCCGTCTCTTCCCAGGCAACAAAGTTCGCTTGCGTTACGGCTACGTGGTCGAATGCACCGGCTGCGACAAAGATGAAAACGGCAATGTCATCGCCGTGCATTGCAACTACTTCCCAGACAGTAAATCCGGCACAGAAGGCAGCGCCAATTACAAAGTCAAAGGCAACATCCATTGGGTGAGTGTGTCTGATTCCTTAGAAGTCGAAGTACGTTTGTACGACCGTTTATTCACCGACGCGAATCCAGATGCGGGGGGTAAAGATTTTATGGCTTTGCTGAATCCATCTTCACTCGAAACGATTCGTGCTTTTGTTGAGCCAGGCATGGTCAATGTTGAACCTGATACGCGTTTGCAGTTTGAACGCCATGGCTATTTTGTGGCGGATCGTGTGGATTCTGTGAAGGGTAAGCCTGTGTTTAATCGGGTGACTACTTTGAAGGATAGTTGGGGGAAGTGAGTTAACATCGCATTTCAGAGATCCGACTGTCAGTATTCCTTAAGAACTACTGTAACTTGCTGAAGATTTTGTTGCTCAATTTCAGCTTTTGGATTATTTACTAATGCTGATATTCCCTTCTCTTTTTTTTATTGCTTTCCCTTTTTGCTTTATAAATTAAGTGTGAATCAAAATGTGAATGACGTTTGACGATTTCTGATGCTAGACTTGGCCCTAGTTTTTAAATAGATTCGTCAGCTTTATTTATTTCTAGACAAAAAATAAAATTCAATGAACCTTGATCCAGTTTCCTCATGGATCCGATTTTATTTCACTTTTTTGGCATTTAAAAAGGGATGTGTTATGCAATCATCAAAAAAGACAATTCAACTTGCATTAGCATCATTAATAGCAGCCTGTCATTCAGAGTCATCGGTTGCCTCGCCGCAGCAAGCTACTGAGAGGTGTTACGGAATCGCAAAAAAAGGCCTTAATGATTGTGCATCCAAATTTGGAGCTCATAGTTGTGCAGGACAAGCGTTAAGAGACTCTGATCCTGGCGATTGGATAAAAGTGCCCAAAGGAACTTGTATCGATCGTGGGGGAATTCTTGCTGGACAATCCACGAATCCCAAAACACCGATGGCACCTGAGCCGCAAAGAGAGGTCACAAATATTAAGTCTACAGAAAGATGTTACGGGGTTGTAAAGGCCGGCCAAAACGACTGTGCAACAGTCAATGGAGTTCATAGTTGCGCTGGTCAAGCAAAAAAAAATTTTGATTCATTTGATTGGCGAAAGGTACCTGCAGGAACATGTTTGTCAATTGGAGGAAATCTAGCGCCTGGAGAAAAGGCCACAAAACTTAAAATTGCAGAAGATGAACAAATTACCCAAAAAAGCCAAAATAGTGATACTTCTATTTCAGGATTGCAAGAGCTGGTTGAAGCAGTGATAGATTTAAAGCAACTGTCCACTACCCGGCGCAGTACTCCCGAATCAAATGGGGCGAGTTCCAGATCACAGCCTTTGCCCTCCACTTCATCATCCTCCAATGGAAGCTACGCTACTTCAACGAAACAATATGTGGAAAATGCCGCACCGCGTTGCATTACGACTCGCTCACCGAAATCAGGGGAAATTGTATTTACAAATAATTGCACAGAAACCGTATGGGTACATTGGCAAGCCCAGGTAAATATCGATAAAGACCCATACATCTCCCCTGGTGCAGCTACAAAGTTAGCAGGTGGAGAATCGTACCTAACATATTCTAGTGGCTTGCAATATATGGCATGTCTTGATTACATTAATGAAAAGAAAGTACATGCAGAAAAGTGGGTTTGTTACTATGAAGGCAGATAAATGAATGAACGGCTTCAGCCATGTAGGGTGGGCACGTTTTTGTGCCCACGCGGAAGATAACTTCAAACATATAAATAATTGATTGTTTTAATACGACAATTCGCATAGCTGGGGTCAGGCCTTACATTTGACATTTTGAGAAGGCTGTCCAATTGATCCTAATTTTTTTACGAGGAGCAGGTGCTCTCATTTCAAAATTTCCCACACCCTATTACATTTTTTCCTTAATATTATTTGCAATTGGCACCGATACTAAATTTACTTTAGTACATATCGAAAAACTTCCACCCCTTTGAACAAGCTGGATTACCTCTAGGTTTAGCTATGCGATATCACATTCTTGCTTTCTCATTTCTCTATGCCATTTCAGCACTTTCAATTGCTGCCCCTCAAGATAATGCGGGCAAAAGTCAAGATACGTTCTCATCGACTATTCCCGTCACCCAACAACGCGAAATCTACGGTGGTGTAAGTTGGCTTGATCGGCATGCGCAAATCCTTGAGCGCAACAAGATAGTCAAGCCTGACCTAGTTTTTCTTGGCGATAGCATCACCCATTTCTGGAGTGGTGAACCTGTATCGTATCGTCCCACCGATGCCGCTTCATGGAAAACGGCGAACAATGGCTTAGTCGTGACAAACCTAGGCTTTGGCTTTGACTACATCGAGAACGCGATCTGGCGTATACAAAATGGCGAACTTGATGGGATCGCACCCAAGCTTATCGTCATCAATATCGGTACCAATAATCTCGGCCACAAAGGCGATAATCCCGAAGCCTGCGAACGCGGTATGAAGGCACTTCTCAACGAAGTTCGTGTTAAGCAACCCAACGCAAAAATTCTGTTGTTGGGTATCTATCCACGCTTTGAGCTCAAACTTGCTGATGCGATTGTTGACACCAACCGCCGCTACGCCTCACTTGCCAAAGATGGCGTGACTTTTCTCAACATTAGCGAGGCACTCTATGAACCTGGAAAAGCTCCTGCGCCTTCCGCACAGTTATTCCGCGATGGTCTACACCCTAACGCTGCGGGTTATGCAGTCATCGCCGAAAAGCTTGCACCGATTATCCAAAAACTGACATCCTCCTTTTAAACTTTACTGATGCATGAATGGGGTCAGTTCTAACTTTCAAGCATTAAATATTTTTTTGACGAGCACATAAAAAATACTCAAAATCACGAAGTAATCAACTAACAAAAAGTACATGTCACAACCCCACGTCATCGTTATCGGAGGTCCCAATGGTGCAGGTAAATCCACCATCGCGCCTTTGGTCTTGCGTGATTATTTAGCGATCCCTGATTTTGTGAATGCAGATTAAATCGCTGCTGGTTTATCTGCGTTTAATCCAGAAGGTGCAGCCTTAGTTTTCACACCTTAGGCACAAAACCAGTAAACCAGTGGACATCCACCACATAAAACCAAAAAAATAAGCGAGCACTCAGCTCGCTTCTATCACCATTTCAACACAAAACCACACCAACACCAACACCAACGATCTCGACACCTTAAGCTTCTCACTCACCTAAAGTCGATCAATAATGCTCGTCGTTTGGTCGAGCCCTCCTTTTTTATTTTGGAATCACGTAACAAATAAGTACAAGCGCACACTACATCATGTACAAACCGGTATCGCAACTCCAACCACGTGGCGTTTCTTTAGATGTTCTGCGTAGGCACGCAAGCGCTCTATCTGAGCGATTGCAGTACCACGCGTCATCGCTTTAGCGCGTGTAGCCTTGATAAACTCTTCTGGTGTAAAACCAAGGCGATTCAAGATCGGGGGAACGCGTTGCGACATCGCATGCTTTTTATCGCTGCGTACAATGCGTGCTGCCCAATCGACGAGCTCGACGTAATCACGTGCGGTGCATGGTAGACCTTGGGCTGGTGCGACACTGAGTGAATTGCCAAAAGGATGGAGCGGTATTTTGTTCTGTTTTGCGAGCGTTGAAGGTACTGTCGATTTCTGCCGTTTTGCCTTGGGCTCTTTGAGATCTTGTAAGCGCGGGGTCAAGCCTTACATTTGACATTTTAAGAACGCAACAAGGAGACGAAGCAAGTCATCTATTCATATATTTTTACCTCGCACCTGCAGCTTCAAAAATATTTTCGCTACCCAAGCAGCGATTATTTATCTCTCAAACTACGCACAATCGTGGTGAGTACACTTTGATCTACGCCGACGTTGTTTAAGACCACAGTGAATTTTCCATCACTCAAGCGATAGGCAATTAGGGATCGATAGTTTGCTGTTTTTCCGGGTGTCCAGAATGTTGCTTGATTGTTTTCTAAAACAACACGACCACCCAGTGCATAATTTTCGGAAGCGACATGCACCGTGCTCAGTTGTTGCAGGCTGGATGTCGACAGATATTGCGTGTTACGCAGTGCATCCATTATGGTCCGTATATCAGCAACACAGCTATAGAATGAACCTGATGCCGCAGCAAATTTCGGGATTATGCTTTGTTGCTCTTGACGCGGTTCGCTAGAAGAATAGTTTTTCGCGTCCAAGTCACTAAACGGAAAACTCGCAGCAGGCAGCCCCGTATTCGCTAAGCCCAGTGGTTCAATTAACTCACGATTGACTAGCGCTTCAAAACTTATTTTGCTAGCTCGCTCAAGCAGTGCTCGTATCAAAATCCAATTAGTTACTGAATAGTCCCAACCTTCGCCTGGTTTAAATGCGAGCGGTGCTTGTGCCCACTTCAAATAAGCGTCTTGTGCATTGATCGATGATTGCCGCAAGGACGAATCCAGCCGCAAGGCGGCCGTTGCACCATCGGGGATGCCACTTGCGTTACTCAGCAAATGACGGATCGTAACAACATCACCTGTCTGCTTTGGCAAGCCATCAAGATAACGAACGATTGGCGCATCAAGGTCTAACTGCTGCTTGTCGACAAAGCGTAGAACAATTAATGCGGTGAAAAACTTAGAAACCGAACCCACTTGAAAGCGTGTATTTACATCAAATTTACGGGTATTCTTAAAGTCTGGCAAACCGAAGCCTGAGAAATGACCAACATCTGCACGATTTTCTGCATGAAAGACGACACCGTTAAAATCATGGGGAACCACACTTTGTAGCGCGTTATTTCCCACATGCGCACGCGCTGGAGTGAAAGTAGCAAGCCACACGACAAACACAATACTTAATAATCGCATTCCTTCTCCATTTATTCGTTAAAACAATCGTAGCTCGGTATTTCGCTTCCGATTGACAGCGTTATTTTTTAAAGCAATGTAGGGCGGGTGCAACCCGCGCTGTAGCTACGCTCAAGGATTTATCGCTACAATTTTTTCATAGTTTAAATTCACCGCTCTGCATTTTGAAACTGCTGGCGGCGCGGGTTGCACCCGCGCTACATTTTTCGTCTACATTTCAGTCGCGGCTAAATTCGCTCATCTTTGTGTCGAGGACGGAAAGTTTCACACAAATTTTGAGTGCAATAAATTCAAGGTTATTGGTAATACTTAACCACCGCATGCGACTCGACGAATTGAAGTTTGCCCCAGTTTGCTTTCGCCACATCACGTTGGTTACTACGTGCATCGAGTAACGGTCTCTGCTCGGTTCCAATGCGCATCTCTAACAAGACTTCGACCTCTGCCGATTTTTTATCGGCGGCGACATTGACAGACTGTACTGTCATTTCCAAGTTGGTATAAAGCTCCTGCCCACTTTGCGCTTCTAACTTCTGTTTTGTCTCGCGAAATTCATCCACCGCTGCACAGGCCTTCGCTTTATTCAAGGTTTGAATCGCGGGGGTGACATGGGATTGATAACGTGCTTTACCAGTTAATTTTTCATGAAAAAAGTCACACACTGCCTTCGCATCACCACGGTCAAAGGCGGACATGTAGTCGCGATACATGGCTTGCACTTTGTCTTCATCGACTTTTTTTCCACCAACTAAACCATACCATGTTACGGCGGCAGCACCCACCAATACCAAAATCAACTTCGCAATCATTGATGCTTCTTTCACTTCTCAAAAAACATGATCATCAGACTTTCACTATTATGTTCAAGCAACAAGACTCAGATTGCATTAAGAAATTCAAATAAAGCTGAATGTAATCACTAGACCAGTTTATTGCACCACAATCTCAACGCGTCGATTCATTGCACGCCCTTCTTCGGTTTTATTTGTCGCAATTGGCGCGAAGTTAGCGACACCTTTCGCGATGAGACGGCGCTTATCTACGCCGGCCTGAATCAAAGCCTGCACAATGCTTTGAGCACGGGCTTGGCTTAGGCTGAGATTGCCATCGATGTTGCCGATATTATCGGTGTGTCCGACAACGATGATATTCAAATTACTCTGCACTTTGAGTGCATTGGCGAGTTCACTTAGCTGTGGTTGACTCTCTGCCTTCAACTCCGTCTTACCTGTGTCAAACATCAATCCATACAAGGAAACGTGGCCAATGTTATCTAAGCTTTGCTTTAAAGCCTCGGCGTTCACGTTGACCTGTCCCGTTGGCTGGCTTTTCTCTTCAATAATTTGGATAAAAGTGGACACCATAGGATCGACTTTTTTGCCACCACCAAATGCGAGCGAGTTATACACAAGCACGTGGGTCTTGGGCACTCTACCGTTGGCAGGAAAACTGCCAACAATCAGGCGCCCTTCTTGATTATCGATAGCGTCATAATGACTAAATCCATTGTGATGTCCGTTATCCCATTTGAATTGGCGCTCAAAGGGTTTCGCTTGATCACGCCAAGCACGATACAGGTCTTCACATTTTTGATCGCAGGTGACGCTGACTTGCATACCCGCTTTCAGCAAAGCATCGCGATAATTCCGATGAACTTCTAGCGTTGTCTTACCTACAGGCGAAAGATAATGTAAGCGCGTTTCTTTGCCTTCTAGCAGTTTCCATTCCGCTGTTTTCATACCATCCAACTTAGCGACCTTAGCTTGAGGTATGGCCGCTTCAGTCCATTCTGTCTGCAAATACCCTGTCATACGAGAACCCTGAAAGCGCTGTATCAATGGATGGTCTTGGCCTTTGGGAATATCACCAATCTGGGCAAAACTGAAAGAACTTACCGAGGTAACAGTGGCCAGCATTACGACTAACGATGCGGTACGCACGATATTCATTATTTTCTTTTTCATAATTAAATAAATGGTTAGCAATGTGGTTATTTTAGCAAATTATTTGCGATGCAATCATCGTGCATTTAAAAGCCTAAGCGCACAAAAGCTCTAAAGAGAATGTGAAAGTAATCATAGGAAATTTCTTAAAAACATATCTGACCATATCGACTTTTTTGGTGTCATAATCGCGACGACAAAAATAAAATAAATAATAGATTTTTTACCTAATTTCGAAGATATCAACAGCATTCATTTTTTAAAACACAAAAATCAAAAAGACCACATGAATCAATCTCACTCAAACAAAGACGAGGCACTTGCATCGGGCACCGCTATTGATGAAACCACTCAACTGCATACCCATCAAACACCAACCAGACCTTTATATTTGTCTTTCCTTAAGGGGATTGTCTATATCGTTTGGTGCGGTGGCGTGGCAAGCCTAGGGGCAATTTATGGGGTCACAGCTTATTCATTTTTTATGCATGTGTTGTCTGTTGGCAGCGGTGTGATGTTGACTTCATTTCTGGTTGGCGTGCCCCTCGCGATGGGATTTTTGGTCGCCTATCTTGCGGAAAAAAGAAAAATGCGAGGGGTGGCGATGGCGGGTGGCTTGACGATGCTCTCGCTGAGTCTATTCGCCTTTGCAGTAGGGGCCTTGTTCCGCGAAGGAATCATTTGTTTGGTCATGGCATTGGTTTTGTTTATTCCTTTCATGCTACTCGGTGCTTTGCTTTCAGCGATCTTCTCCTCAACCAAACCAAATCATTCTGGAAAGTTGTCAGCCGTGATGTTTGTGATGCCCTTTGCTTTCGGCAGTGTTGAACAACACTTCGATGCGACAACGGTGCATCAGCGCACAGAACGTTCCGTTTATATCGAGGCCAGCCCAGAAAAAATATGGAAACTCATTAATTTCCCTCTGAATATTCAAGCTTCAGAATTAGAAGGTGGCATCGCCTATAAAATCGGTGTGCCATATCCAATTGAAGCGCGTACTTTGGAACCGAAGGTCGGGGGCAAGCGTCAATTGGTCTGGCAACGCGGCGTGCGTTTCGAGGAAGAAATCACAGAATGGCAAGAGAATCGTCACATTGCCTGGAAATACCTATTTAGTCCTGAATCGTTTCCAAGTGGCGCATTGGATGATCATGTGGTGATCGGTGGCAAATATTTCGATATTGAAGACACCTCATACACGCTCAGCCCTGAGGGTAGTGGCACTCGACTAACCGTGAAAGTTGGTACACGTGTGACTACACATTTCAATTGGTACGCAGATTTTTGCGCGCGTTATTTGGTCAGCGATACGGCAGATACTATTTTGAATTTTTATAAGCAACGTGCGCAAGGAAGTTGAGGAGAAAACTTGACCGCCTTCAGTTCAGAATAGGCGGTATCGGGTGAGTAGGCTGGAATGCGAGGTCAAGTTTTGGTTATTTGATTCAGTATCAAGGAAAAACCCAAAAAAAGGGGCAAATATGCATTTCAAGAATAGAAATTTAACCAAGAAAATACAATCAAATCGTATTGTTCCATTAGAGCCATTGGAAAAAAGACTTACCGAATTCGTGAGACAGGCGGTTACGATCGGTACGCCAATCTCGGGGATCGTTTCAGTTGCCTACCTTTGGTCATACTTGACCTATATTGGCCGTCAGGATCAGTTATTGCCAGCGCTATCCAACGCAAAAGGATTACTCGCACTTTTCGGTGCGTCCTTGCTTTACTTTCCGCTGCTCATTTTAGCATTTCTACTGCCTGGAATATTCACCTATCGGTCATACCAATTTCTGAAGAAACACGCCCTCTTCGATGACAATATTCCACACCATCTGATGGCAATGTGCCTGATTACAGTCAATCTAATCGTAATAGCAGAAATTGCGCGTCGAGCGATGATCGATAGTTTTATTCATCTCCCGGCATGGGGCGAACTTGCAATCACACTACCTCTTCTAATGTATTTTAGTCTGCAGCGATACCGCAGGCTAAATAAGAAAGAGTACGCAAGCTTTTCCTTCCGACAGGAACTACGTTTTTGTACACTTGGCGTAATAGGATGGTTTGCTGCAATGATGGTTTGCGTGCCGTTAAGCCAAACCTTGCGCGACAATGACGTCGGCATTTTAAGTAAGATTTTTGATGCACTAGTCGTGAGTGCATCTTTACTCGCAATTGCTCCTCTGTTTGTGCGCTTGAAGCGGCAATGCATGACTTCTGCAGAGTTAATTCAAAAGATGAGTCTTGCTACAATATCGATCTTAATTATCGTACTTCTCTTTTCACCGCAAGTTTACGGACTAACACTCAAAAGAGTTGCTTATTCACTGGGGATGCGTGAGAAAGGAACAAATCGGTACATTTTGAATGCCAAATACTTTGGGCGTGATTTGAATACCCATTGGCAAGTAGAGAGGCTCGATGGCGATCTGTATTTAGTCACTGCGCGAAACTTATTCACTTTTGGCGATACGGCAATCCTATGCCCAAGCAATTACAAGAACATTTCTTCGACAGAAATTCGAAATCGTGCAAGACATGAGTGCCTTGCTTTATCCACTTCTGATATTCATCCATGGTGGCAACCATAGAAGGTGATTGATTTAAATAGATACTTCAAAATTTCTGAAGCGCAATGAGTACTCCTTCAATGAAGCAAAGCATGATCAGAAAAGAACATAAGTTTCCCCACTAATACACGATTAATAGAAAGTCGAATAAGATTTGTAGCGTCAACATTCCTATCCAATTAAAAGGAAAATACAAAAATATCGACTTGTTTTGTTCATCTAAAATCTTACATCTTACAAAAATATCGACTTGTTTTGTTCATCTAAAATCTTACATCTTCAATTCAAAAAAGTAGTGGCAAACGAAGTGAGAAAGATAAGGATTTTAATCGAAATTAATGAATTCAATCTCACTAAACGGATTCAATTGGTGGGAAATTTGTAAGACAGGCTGCTAGTCGTAGCCCTGATTGTCCAATTAAAAAAACAAAACTTTATCGTCACTAGCTAAACGTCTATCGAATACACTTGCATGTCGATTGTAACCAAACTGCCAAAAGACATGCCGTCAACAATCAAAGCCAGTTCTTGAACAGGATACAGGAAAGGAAAACATTAGAATTGTTCAGCCGTATATAGAGAACATTCTTGCAGTTTATGTGACAAATTTCTTATTGCGGTAGAGAAAAGCGAAATAGCGGAATCCATTTCAATACAAAATTCAAGCAAGTGGAGAACGTTGGGATTGCTTTGAACGTGTACCAAATGTTTTGCGCTAAATCGTTGAAGAAATGATCGCATCGACGTTGTCCTGCTTTCATTTTCAGGAAAACTCTGGGTACTGGGAATTACGAACGATTGTGGCCGATCCTTAATATAAATCATCCACAGAAAATCGTTCATTTCAGTCACCAACGCGATTCACATCACGATATTCTAACTTCCCGCAAATCCCCCACTGCCCTACACCAACTATCTGTGAAAAACAATCAAATCCTGACCTTAGCTCTGTTTCTAGTATCATGTCGAGGCAAAAAAATTCCTGACCAATTTCAAGCGATGGCAGGCGTATAGGAGAATGACGGCTGTTCATTCTAAAATTTAAGTATTTCGATGAACGTCAGAATTGTTGCCAATTGTCTGCATCGATTATCGTGGTTGTGATTGAACGTGGTTGTGACAATCAAACCTGCTACCGCAACTTAGTTTAGCCTTCCATGGCGGATATTGATCATTCTTTCATCCGCTCTTTGGCGTGCTTGAAGCTTCTCTGCCTCGCTAGCTTCAAGGAAAAATTCGGTGTTTTCGAAATATCGAGTTGCAATTGTATCTCCCATACTATTCGCAACAAAATACCAGGCCATCGCTTCGATTTTATCTCCCATATTGAGGGACATTGAGCCGAGCGTGGAGGCTGATTTGATATGTCCTTGGAGAAGTGAGGACTTCAGATCGATTCTCAATTGATCAAACTTATTGAGTTCATCCGGACTTTTTTTTCCTGACCAATTTGTGCGCTCCGCAAGCAAATTTATCGCGTACGGATTCTTTTCTCGCGCAAGTTTCCAAAGCTCATCATCTGACTTACGCATGAGATCTAGCGGAGTTAAATATTTCAACGCTTTCATTTTCTCTGGTAGATCTCTCAATTCTAGTTGCAATCTTTTCGAATACTCGTCGTCATTCAGCAGATCAGCTTTATTAATCGCTGCGCCATTCTGTTTGTTGACCGAAGCAGATCCGATCGAAAAAGGGGAGTCTTCCCATGGGCTAGATTGCCGGGACTGAATCGAACGGCTAGTGTTTGGATGAATACGAAGCTCACCATCGTCAATACGAGCGTCTAAATGGATTGGTTGTAGTTGCTCTACTACTTTTTCATCATTGAAAACTTGAGTTAACAACAGAATTGTAAACGTCGATCCGAACAATATCGAAAGAGAGATTTTCATATATAAGACGTGTGGCGCAATAAATCGTATAAATGTAGGGCGCGGCAGCCTTTTCGTTTAAATTTTTTCTACATGTTTTAGAGCAGAAATTTAATATCGAAACAGTATCGTATTTGAATCACACACGACTCCCTCGCCTTGCATCAAACACTATGAAAGCTTACCATCCATCGTAAGATTGTTCTGTACCCAAGCAGGAAATAATCTTGGTACCATCGAACTTTTTATTACTCACCCAGGCTCGACCACTATCATTGGCTTGCCGCAATCCAGTCCATGCTATGGCTCCCCATTCAGAAACCACAATGGTTTTTGCCCCTCCCATATTTTGAAATTCGCGATTGGCAGCTGCGCAAGCCGCATATCTCAAATCAGCCTCGGTAAGTATATTTTTTAGACCTTCAACAGCAGAGTATGCTGCACGTTTTCTCGCTGTGGTCGCCGAAATTGCACCTCGAGTGGCGCGGTATGCTTGGGAAGTATCGACGACAGCCAATCCATAGTATGTGTTTATGTAGCTAGTGTCTTGACGGTCTCTGAAGCCGATCGTAGTTGAAGTCGTAACACAGGCGTCGAGGCGTGGTCGATCGGCATCAGGATTTCCCCATTCTGCAAAATAGGTATTTTTGCAGTGACCCAATGGGTTAATGTCGAAATTATTGACTCTGTCAATCCTTATATAGGCGTGATTTGCGACTGTGGATCGTTCTAGCGCATGTGCCGAAACTGAAGTTGCAAATCCTAAAAGGCCTGCAGTGAAGGCTAAAACCAATTTCAATCCTTTTTTTGACTCCATTTTATCTCCGTATAAATTTGTATTCCCTCGTCTAAATGTCGAGAATCCAGATATTCATCGACATTCATCTAAAATCGAAGAGCGCAGAAGGGTATCGCCCGCCAACGGTAATTGCAAAAACGAATGTCCTCACCAAGCATTCACTACCAAAAGACCATTTGGTTTAGAAGCAATGACACGTGGTTAGATTGTCATTTTGCACATTTATTTTATATGTTTTTTTTATTATCTTTCTAGCCTGTCTGAGGTACCATCGATGAGGCATTGACAAGAGAAATTAGCCAATTAAAAAATTCAATTGGTTTTTTTTGAGAACGCTGCGAGTACAGATTCAACCAGATTTTTCCAGCTATCTATTGACGCCAATGGGTTGGATCACAGAGCAAGGTCACAAGTTTTGCAATAACGAATGTTTCACTTCATGCACCATTACTCATCATTGCTCTTCAGAGTCCACAAGATCATTCATCAAATCACCTTACTACTCGGCTAGCATTTTTTTATCGAGAAGACCAAAAAAATAGTCCATCGATATAGAACGACCGAACGAACGTAAATGGTTAAAAAACGATGCAATTTAAATTGCATGCACGTCTTATCGATTCAACTTTACATTCTCTATGCAGTACCATAAATACTTAAAATTGCTTTTTTATGTATACCAAATTACTATACATTTTAAGCATTAATAATGCTTAAAATTTAAGTCAACTTTAGGCTAGAAAGAGCATTGGCGTAGATTCCAATTTCCATCTCGAAAGGACAATAAATGCCCGATCAAAATCGCTTGTCGCCAGCATTAACCGTCGCACTACCAGAAAGATCATCATTTCTACTACCCGCCCTAACGATTTGGTGTAGCTTCATCATTTATTTAGCTGCACGAAAAGCTGATCTAAACATTACTTTTTTGTTGCGCAAACTTGGGCATATGCCAATATCCACATTGACCATCTATTCAATGCTCGCTGCTTTTACCGTTTTTCTTTTAGGGCATATCGTTGACCTAATAAGCCAAATCATGTTCGAACGCCTACTCGCGGATAAGCTAGATGGTTTTCCGCATGAAAGGATTGTTCCAACTGAATACACCACTAAGCGCTACAAGAATTTTTTGTTGAGAAAAATTTCGAATTTTAAATTACCGACATTTTTCTACACTGGTGCAAAATTGTTTGTAGCAAGTATGATTATGATCGCGGCGATCAAAATATTGGAACGTATTCCAAACTTGCATCCTCTTTCAGTTTTTTTACTGGAGAACTTGCTGAACTACTCTTATTTCGCCTTATTGACTTCAATCGCATTTGCATTGATGGCAGCTGCAATCAAATACGCCCCCATTAAAACGCTAAAAAAGCGCCGCAAATTTATTGCCAGACTTCGCCACAACACTCGTAGGAAAATACGAGCGAATTTATTTCTCCAAGTTTTATCTAAATTTCTGCATTGGTTGTTCATTACTTGCTTTTTCATCCCCCTATTCGCCTACGACATTATTGATCGAAACATACGGGCGCTATTTCGATTAAACAAAGAAATTGACAGGCAGACCTTTACCCGTTTCGAATCTGTAATCGCTAAACGTCTCAATGTGAAATGGGTTGAGCTACAAAATAATGACAGATTCTGGCTTCCATTCTTCATACTATTGTCGAGCAATCATGCCGCATTAAAATTGATACAATCGATTCGCTTGGCGTCAATTTTTTCCAGAAATCAAGCATTAGCATGCTTCATCGCAGCTGGTTTCTTTGCAGGTGCATTTCGTAGCCAGTTACCAGCGGTTAGCGGCCTATTAAACAAAGACCACACGATTAGTATCGCCATAGTATTATTTTGTATGGGCTGCTTTTTTCATTGGCGCTTTTTACAGCAGTATTACAGTTTTACAAAATTAATGATTCGAGCAGTTGCCACTCTCGACCATACGTCAAAACCCAGCATTGAAAGAAGAAACTCCACAAGGCGAGACTGGTTCTGAGACGTCATTATCGAAACGTATTCCCCTGTACAGTTAAAGGGCAATACGTTTCGATTTCCTTTGCCTACCTTAAGAAATTGGCTTAAATGCGAAGAAACAAAAACGCCAAGCCTTGAATTCGCATCTTCCGGAAAAAGGACTTGTGCCCGAGGCGATCTGTCTCCAATATCCGGCTCATGATTCTTTATCACAAGCAAAATCTGGTATATATCGTATCAAGTCGCTGAAAATCGACCACACAAACATACAACTCCTACAAACTTTTCCACTTGTACTTTTAACGTGAAGTAGAACAAAATGTGGATTCATCCCACAAACTCACTGCGCCAAAATGAAGAAACACTTTTTCGCACTATTGATATGGTTCGCGACCATCGTGTCCTCGCTGCTACTCGTGAAAATAATGCGCGTGGAGAGTCTTGCCTTTGCTTGGGGGCTTAATTTTCTTTTGATGTTCTGGATATCAATCTACGTTGAAACACAAACCAAGGAACTCAACGCCCCCTACTACAACGCGCAAGATTGGGAGCGTAACGGACGCATTTATGAAAATTTCGGCATCCATCTTTTCAGACAATTGCTGGTCATCATCGGTTGGGAAAAATTGAACAAGAAATCCAATCCTGTCGAAAAAAACGCGCAAGCTTTAGCGCATAATCTTCTGCGCACGAAGAAAGCCGAACTTGGCCACCTGATTATTTTTCTGCTCGTTCTTGGCGTGAGCATAGTCGTAGCATGGAATCACGGCTTGCGAGCCGCCTTGTGGTTAATGATCTTCAATATCGTACTCAATTTCTACCCTGTCATCTTGCAACGTTATAACCGTCCAAGGATAGAACGAGCGTTAAGGCTAATCGAAAGAAATAATCAACGTCGTCGCAACCAGCACGAGATCATGAATCGAATGCCCACACGATGCAATGAAAATTAATAAGAAGATATACTCTCTATGGCGATAGAGATAAGTCCGCAGTCTAGTCTGGACTCATTAATACATCAGTGAGTTGACCTTGATAACCACATTTATTTCAGCGCATTGCTACAGAATAAAAATTTGGAAAGGTGGGCTAGCAGCTGCTTTTTCACTTACTGTCTTAAAAAAGTTTGGAAAGTTCAGTCTTTGTACCTAAGACTACGCGAATATTAAGTTACTATCAAAATTAAGCTGATCAACATTGTGTTAGATCTCAATAGTCAACACACGCAATCAAACTACATTCTCGCGCCACGACGAATTTCATCAAGTCGTTCTGCCGCCTTTTGACGCGCCAACAAACGTTCAGCCTCATTTGCCTCAAGGAAGAATTCTGCATGCTCGAAATATTGCTTTGCAAAAGTATCTCCTAGACTATCGGCGACATAAAACCAAATCATGGCTTCTGACTTCTCGCCATTTCTCAAGGCCATTGCACCGAGCGTTGATGCAGATCGAATATGTCCCTGATTGAGAGTTGCCTTTAAATTCAAGCGTAATTCTTCGAAATTCTTACGTTCTTCGTCGTTCATTGTTTTAGGGGAATCAAGACGCTCTGCGATCATATTCATCGCGTAAGGATTCTTACTCTGAGCAAGTTTCCAAAGGTCTTCGTCGGATTTCGTGAGGAGTTCGGCAGGGATACGATATTTCAACCTCTCCATTTTTTCAGGCAACCATTTTTCCTCTAAGGCTGCTTTTCTGTTCTCGGCATCGTCAAGTCTTTTTATTGCGGCCGAAACTTCAAATTCATCATCAACTTCAGTACGACGAAAATTTCCCGTTCCTTGAGAGAATGGAGAAGCACCCCATCCGATATTCGCTTCCCCACTCAGCACCTCTTTGAATGCTTTCGCACCTTCTACATCGATTGCTGCCTTGGACTTTCCAAATCCCAGCACCGCAGCATCAAACTGTGACCCCTCATCAAATTTAAAAAAAGCCGAGGCAATTGTACAAAAAAATAAAATAACTAATGTCAATCGGGCTCGACTCGATTTCAGAATGGAATTCATTTTATTCAGGACACACGGATAATGATTAAGAATGACCCACCGAGTACGCATCAAATTGACACGCACTCGAAGTCAAAGATAAACGATGAAACAACTTATCTATTCGTTCAACGCTTGTTCTAATCCAGTGCAAACAAATGATTTATCTAATGGAGATTCACCGCCCGCTCCATTAAAAAACGCTCTACCTGTACCATCATCATGTTCTAGACCGCTCCAAATAATGGCACCATATGAACGAAGCAAAATCGTTTTCGGCCCGGCTAAATTGATCAAACCACGATTAACCGCAGCGCACGCATAAAAGCGCTTTTTCTCAGAGGAGAGTTTTTGTTCCCACATCAGTAGTGTGGCGCTATCTGCTGCGCGTTTACGTGCTTCCGTTGCTGATATAGCGCCACGAGTTGCACGCGCCGTTTCGGATGTACGAACAATAAAAGTATTTTTCGTAAAGCGATCCCTGTATCCTCCCTGAGCGTCAATAAATCCTATCATCTTCGAACCCAAATCAAGGTAATTTTGATAGGAATATTCTCCTCGCCCCCAACTCCAGCCGCATTCATTCGATTGCCGGCAGGGTGAGTACACGACATTTCCATTCATCGTGATTTTCTCGACCGTGATCATCACATGATTTGCTACCAAAGTTCTTTCCAGTGCGTGGGCTGATAGATAGGTTGATATTCCCAGAAGACAGACTAGGCCTTTCACTAATAATTTCGTATTCATTACCACTCTCCTCATTCTATTTTTCACATTTGTCTCGTCATCATTGAATGAGCATGCCAATACTGATGGTAATGCTCTTTAAAGATTAACGAGGTCGCTATAACAAAATTTATTCGCGCTATTTTTCGAAGTTCGATCGGCTCTTAATTTCCGAATTTACTTTCAAAAAATTTCACGAATTTTTGTTGAAAAATTGTATGCGCAGCCATTTTGGAATGAGAATAACCCTATTAGATTAATTCATTTAAGGGATTGCCTTAACATCAAGATTAAACTTGAACTAGTAACATTTCCTTGTTCACGTAGCCTGATATCGAAGCTAAAAAATCGCAATCTTCATTTGAAAATCATCTTCCAGACTTAAGTTGATTTGAGACTCACGCAATTGATCACCAAAATCCCTTCAAATGCTCTTTCTTCATCGTGTTGATGCCGCCATGTTGAATACGTGAATTCGTTTTGCATCTATGAATAAGCGCCAAAACGCGCTCACTAAGCCTTAGCACTTAGGGGTGAAAATCAATGCTCAACTCAGTTCTAAGACAAGTGATCGATGATGGTGGAGGCATATCGAGTCGACGACTCTAATATTTGATTCCTTCGTGACTCAAAAAGGCAAACCAGATCAGGACTGTTCGAGAATCCGTTGTAATTGCCGTGCGAATTCGTCGAAGAAAAGTCCAACATGCAAACCATCGACAAATACATGATTAACGCGAATATTGAAAGGCAACATCGTCTGTCCATCACGAATGAGGAATCGTCCCCAAGAGACGCGAGGAATGGCATCGTCTCTATTGAGGCTTAAAGTGTGATCTAAGCCTGTAAATGCAATCCAAGGTAGCGACGATACAAACACCAAATCATCACGTCCCTCTGCACTACTAAAATTAAAATAACTGGTTGACTCTGCAACGGCTTGTTTCAGATCGCGATCAAATTGCATCAAATCATTGCCACAATCCATGGTAATGATTCGAAACAAATCCTCTCCTTTTTTGAGATGGGTAAAGGATGGATGCACTGCATCGTGTAAAAACACCGCATCGTCACGAATACGATAGCGAAAATTCTCAATTTGGTTCATGGACTGAATCGTCAAATAAATCAAAGTGCTGTTGAGAGAAATCGATTTTGATTTGACGAATTCGGGTAAGCCTGTGATATCAACTGGCGTGTTCACATTATAAAAAGGCAAATCGACTTTTCTAAAAAATGCAAAATGCTCGCGTCGATTCCAAGTGCTGATATCAATTTTTTTCATGTTGTTGAGTGAATGGTTCTATCAAAGCTGACTTTGCTTGTGAAGCTCTCGCCGCTATCTGAATAGCAAATTTTCTTTCTTTGGGTGTTCGTGATGCATATCGTGCAAAAAACATCCCCACCGAATTCATAAATGGTTCGGCCATCGAAGCGTAATGTTATCCATTCCGAAGAAAGGCGATGACGAAAGTAACACCAACTATTTACTTAGAGCAGAGTCTTAGTTCATTTTTCCGAGATCAATAAACGGTCGATTCGGTTTTTGTCCATGTCGACGACTTCGATCCGAAACCCTTCCCATTCAAAGTGTTCAGAAACTCTAGGAATATAACCAAAATGCGTCAACACAAAGCCCGCCAAGGTGTGATACGAGCCTAATGTTTCCTCGGGAAATCTGACCTCTGAATCGAGAATCTCTCGAAAACGGTCAAATGACACGCCGCCATCAACCAACCACGAACCGTCTTCACGTTGTACGCAATCTTGTTCGTCTTGATGATCGACCGCAACCACATCACCCACCAATGCGCCCAGCACATCGCTCAGTGTCACGATTCCCTCGATTTCACCGTATTCATTGATAATGAGGGCTAACTCGGCTCGATTTTTCTTAAAAGATTCGAGCAACTGCATGGCGCTCAGTGCTTCAGGAATAAACAGTGGTGGCTTGATTGCTGCAACGATATCCAAACTTTGCATTGATTTTCTTTCGATGGCCTGATCGAAAAGATGTCCACCATGAATAATGCCAATCACATTCGAGAGGTCGCCTTTACAAACCGGAAATCGACTATAGGGGCTAGACGCAATTTTCGCTAGATTATCTTCAAGCGGTTTTTCAATATCGATAAAGTCGATATCCATTCGTGGTGTCATGAGTGAGACAACGCGAATATCATCCAAACGAAGCGCGCGCGACACAATCTCGTGTTCAGTTTTTTCAAAAAGACCGGCATCCGTACCTTCTTGTAACATACCGGCGATCTCTTCTTCCGTCACCGCAACATTTTTTGCTTGATGCAATCCAATCAATCGCAGCAAGGCTTCAGTCGTGATTGTGAGGACTTTAACGAAAGGACCCATCACTTTGGATAGGTACTGCATCGGCATCGCAATGAGCGATGCGACCGTTTCAGGATATTGCATCGCAATGCGTTTCGGTAACAATTCCCCCAAAATCAAAGAAGAAAACGTAATGCAAACCACAACGATTCCCAATGCAACTTCACGCGCAAACTCAGCAATTAAGGGTAAAGTTTCCAGCTTTGGCGTAAGCTGGGCGACTAAGGATGCTTCACCGAAAGCACCATTAAAAATTCCGATAAGCGTAATACCTACCTGAATAGTCGACAAAAACCGACTTGGGCTATCAGAGAGTTCGAGCGCGACTTGTGCACCACGGCTACCACTTTCGGAAAGCTTCTGTAATCGAATACGCTTAGAAGAGACGACCGCAATTTCCGACATGGCAAACAAGCCATTGACTAAAATTAGGCCAAGAATAATCAATATGTCCATAGGGAGAGACGTTTAATCAAAAGATGCCCTCTGTAGTTTGCGAAAAAGTATTGTACTCAAAATCTCCTCGACATCCTATGCCATTTTCTTGTCGGATTGCCGGCGTCTCTAGAGTTGCTTGGACGACTTATCGAGGCGACATGCCTACGATGACTCCTAAGGTGTGACTTCTTCTCCCTCGTTTAAGATGATGAGGGGAATTTGTCCTTCCGGCCTGTCATGTATCCTTTGTCGTACCGTCAATAAACGTTGTAGTGCGGAATGGGTACTATGGTCGCCCATCTTCCAACTTGCACTTCCATACCCCCATGGGATCATTACTTTGCATCCCAGCTCAACGGCCGCGCTCAATGCGTCTTCGGGTGTTGTATGAACATTGCGGTAGCGTTCCCCATCTTCTTTATGATAATACGAGGCAATCGGCAAAAGGCAGACATCGATCGCGCCATAGCGCCGACGAATATCTTTGAAATGCGGCGAATAACCCGTATCGCCGGCAAAAAATAGCGACTTACCTTGCGACTGAATGATCCATCCATTCCACGAACTCTTGCCGAAATCGTCGTAAATCAGCGGAACCAAAATACGATTACTAAAATGATGCGCAGGAACGGCGTGGATTTGTAATGCTGCGAGATTGTGCTGGGCGTACCAACCCATTTCATTAATTTGATAAGCACCGCTTGGAAAATGGTCTGCAAATCCAAGCGGCACCAAATATTCTGCACGGTTACCGATCCGTTCAATATCCGCCTTATTAAAATGGTCGTAATGAATATGCGAATAAAGAACCGCATCGGGATTTGCTAAGACTTGGTTCGTCAAGCCCGGCGGCAAACCGCGACTAAAACCCCGCAACAAATGGAATCCCCAATTCACCGGCCAATCAAATTGCTGCGAGACAGGATCCAATAAGACTCGCTTGCCATCGTTTGTCACAATCTCAAAACTGGCATGTCCGAACCAGCGTACCTTAAAACCGCTGTTGAGTTGAACGTTTGGCTGTGTCCCTGTGTAGCGACATTGCTCCGCAGGGTTCTCGGCCTGGCATTGCAGTGTTACTTGCTGTTGATAGCAATCCGCATCACAAGTGAAGGGATAACTTTGCTTGCCAGGGTAGGCGTTCTGATAGCGCCCTTCTTGATTGATGATTTGCTTGTAATCATTCGCATGGCTTACTTTGACTTGGTTGGGATGTCCACAGCCAAACAGCACAATGAGCGACGCCAAACTGATACTTGAGGAGCGCCATAGTTTGAATCGGAGGAAGTGACTTCGCATCGTTGAGTCCCAAAATTAACAAAATTAAATCAGTGTCGAAGTATAAATTTAATTTGAGAATTTCGCCGAGGAACACGCTGCTCAGGGATACTGCTTGGCGTCGGACACCATCCAAAGCAGGCGCAAATCAACACAATACAGCGCACAGTATCGCAAGCAACGACTCTTGGCTCGGTATGGCAATAAACCGATCTAATGAAAAAAAGTCGGCAAGAAACGACAAGCGTTGTCACACAAATATTGTATGCCAAGGTTTATGTTCAAACAGGAAGCGATATTTAGCAAGTTAGACTTATAATTTCTCAAAGCAAGGATACGCATACAGGAGTCACCCCATGCAAACAAAAAAAGTGTTTTTTGCAGCGTCAATTTTATTTTCATTCGCCTTAGGGACATTGCCAAATTTTTCGGCAGGACAAGATACTGCGACAAAGAAACCGCTGCTACGTGCGATCGATCATATAGCACTTAATGTCAAAGATTTAAATGCGAGCATGCATTTTTATTCGACTATCTTAGGCTTAGAGGAAATTCCTGCAGCAGCGGCAGGTCGCAAATGGCTTAAGATCAACGATGGTCTGCAATTGCATTTGCTCGGGGAGCGCCAACTAGAATTAGTTCAAAATAAAAATATTCATATGGCTTTTCGCTCTTCCAATCTCGATGAATTAATTCAGCAATTGGATGCCAAGCAGATCAACTGGGGGAGTTTCAGAGGTGAAAATAGAACGATCTCAGCATCACGTAATGATGGAGTTCGACAAATTTTCTTTCAAGATCCTGATGGTTATTGGATCGAAGTCAATGATGCAAAGTGACATATCGATTTGAATCGATAGACCAATCACGAGTTAATACAACGCTTCACGTATTCTGAATGTGTGTCGGATTCATTCTGTCTGCGAAGGCATTTATTCCGTAGCTAAGTTCCCATTTTGCCAGCTTGCAATGTCGCTTCTTACGTCTTTACCGCGGCCCGAATGAACACTGCGTGCTCTCGTTCAAGTAATGTGCTGCCGACCACTCGGCAATGGCATGTCGATCGAAATGGATCCGTCATGGCTCTTCAATCTAGTCGAACGGTATCGCCTTGATAAATCTCGCTCACTCTTTCAAAGGAATGAGCGCCTTCAGCAGGCTCAATCAAAACAATAGAGACGCTATTTTTTCTTCTGAACACCAATTACGGCGATTTCCACCCGACGATTTTCTTGCAAACATTGAATCTGCTTGGTTCTCGACATATCATTTGGGCATTTTTTAATTGGCTGATGTGGCCCCATTCCTTGCGTTGAAATTGGATTGGTCAAACCGCGTGCGATAAAAAAGTGACGGAGGGTCTCTGCTCGTTGTTTAGACAATTTCTCGTTGTATCGAATCGGGCCAAAATGATCCGTATGTCCAGTTATTTGAATCCGATCAATTTGGGCATAATGCGATTTGATGGCTTGAATGAGTTCGTCCACCGCGAGGCGTCCGGCAGGCAATAGGCCATCAATATCCACGCGATCAAATTTAAAGAGTGCGTCCCCATTGAGCGTCCAGTTTTCCACACTTGTTTGCGATACGCTTTCGACCTCTACGACCTTTACTGGTGCTGATTCTTGCACTACTTCGGTCGTTTTTGCAACATTCTGTTGAGGACACAAACCATGTTCAGCCTTTGCCCGATCTATGAGTTGTTCCGCTATGCCAATATAGGGTTGCGCATGCCGCCATTGTTGCTGCTGAAATTCATTCCCAGCGTGCACCAATTCTACTTCTGCACAAGCAACAAGCGCTGCCACGCATGAGAAGCCAGGTACGGATTTCAATGCAAGTATTTGCGCTTCGAGATCATCCCTAAGATGTTTTGCGCCATTAATAAATGGCGTTTTTAAAGCAGGATTTCTCGGGTCTACTTTATCTCCGTCTTGTTCCAAATATTCTGAGATAAGTATCGATTGATCCAATGCATCCTGCGGGAATGGACTTCTATCATTACGCGAATATTCATGACGCGACACATCAAGCCAACATTGCGCTTTTGCCATACTGTAGTCATTGAGTGGATGTTTTCCAGTCATATTTAAAGTACGCAAACGTTCTTGCTGCGCGTCGTAGAGTTTGAGATCGACTGCTATCCGCTGATCGCTGTATCTCTCTTGTGCCGGCGTCAATTGCTTATTCGCCGGGCTTGGTGAGGTTTGGGCATTCGCCGTCGGTACGCTAGCCGTCATCAGAATGACACAACAGAATTGCGCAAACTTTTGTAAATACCGCGTTTCAAAAACATGCGACACAGAACGCGAACTGCCTACCACCTTCGAGTTAGTACTCGGACTTATGTTCGAACATATATTCGAATTGATATTCGAATTGGTACTCGAATCCACACGCGCATTGCATTTCATTTATTTATTCCTTTTCGACACAGATTGTTCGAGATGTTGACGCTAACGTCAGACTACCGATTCAGCTGCAAAAGCAAGCAAATTTGTCTTCGCCCTATGATCAAAACTTTATTCATTCATCGTCTTTTCTTTCGACCCAGAAAACAAAGTTTGATCAAACTTGAATCGCATCCGCAAATAAAATCCTTGCGCGGTGTAATCACTTGTTAAATCTCGATCACGATAGCCGTTAAAATTGTAGCCAGCGCTAAGCCATAAATTCTGTCGAAGTAGATAACCAATCTCCAGACCTGTAGCGAATTGATTTTCACTATTTTTATTGCTGCGCATACTACTCAACAGAAGTCCCAAATCCCAATTCTCGGAGATATCGTAAATAATTCGTCCGCTCACCATCCAGGCACGATAACGGTCTGTACTTGCCCCATCTGTAATCGGCAGTGTCTCGCTCACCGATTTTGCGGCAAATCTTCCGTTAAACCACCACGGGCGCGCCGGATGATAGTTACTTTGAATACTAGCGACCAGCACATTTCGTGACTCGCCTAGTCCATTCACTTGGCGCTCACGTTTATCTTCAATCATCGATAACATATCGAGTTGATTTTCATCGACTGGTCGATACGCAACGCCAACTTGAAAACGATTTTGCAAACCATTCGGACGAATATCATGGTTATCGATCAACATATTGTAGTTGCGCACCAAGGCTGTCCAATCACGATTCAATTTTCTCGCTGCAGCAACGGTCGATAAAAAGCTGTCTTGAAGATTATTCGAGGCGGCCAAATTCAATCCTAAATTGAGCCGTCGCCATTCTAATCTTGCAGATCCTTTCCAATCTTCCGCTGCGGTGTAATCTAAGCCGAGATTGACCGCAGTCGCCTTTTGGGGCGTGCCAGAAACAATCGCTAGTCGTTCTGCACCGGTGCTCAAGGCAACACCCTCAGCGACATTCCATAGATTTCTTACACCACTGGCTAACTGTTGCTCCTGTCCAGTTGTCGCATCGCGCAGACGATATTCACTGAAGAAATTTCCCCCTTCCATATAGGTTGAGTCAATTCCGAACGCAAGCGTATTGCTTTGGCGATTTGGATCTAGGCCGTAATACGATGCCAAGCCAGTTTGGCTTTCCGCAAGTGCGTAGATACCTGTCCGTTCACTAGCCTGAAAGCGCGCGCCAAGTTTTACCCGATGTTGTTCATGATCACTTAAACCATTTTCGACGAGACCATCGACCGTCCACCGATCCGCCAGTTTTGCTTTGGCCGAGAAATACAGCGTATCGCTTCTTAGATCAGCGACCGTTGAAGAAGGCACACTAGTGCCCATGCCAACACCATTTAAGTTGGACAATCCAGAGCCCATCCCTTGAAAACCACCGTTGGCGCCAGGGAAAAACGCACTGCCGGGGGAAGGATTTCCGGCGATACTACTCATCAAACCAACCAGTCGTCCCTGCTCAGTGCTATGACGAACCCCCGCACCTAATTGAACATCCTGTGAAAGACGATAGTTGACCCCCGCGCTTGCACCATCTTTCTTCGCATCAGTATCATTTTCTTTGATTTCTCGCGCGTCCACCACGAGTGTCACATCAGATGTAATTTTTGCAGCGACATTCACACCAAGCTGCGTACTATTGGGTGTCACGCCTGCACTAGGATTACTAAAATTCGCATCCGTCCGATTCGCCCAAGCACGCATTCGTAATTGCTCGTCATCATGATGAATTTCGATACGCTCGGCCTGTCCATGTACATCGCCAAATATTTTCGTACCGCTGCCAACTGACGGCAAACTTTGATTTATTGCTTGTCCATCCGATTGTGCGATTTCGGCAATCAAAGTCGTCTTATCAGTGAGTTTCGCACCGACGTTGGCACTACGCAATTGATATGGACTAAGTGGATTTTTGTCTTCAAGAAGCGTTGCGCCCACACTCAAGTTAGTCGAAATTCTCAATTGTCCGTCGGCCCCGGCAATCCAGAACGGATCGCCGCCTTGATCAATTTCATAGCTGACGCGCAAACTTTGAGGGTTTCCTTGATCGTCTAAACTGGGCAGTGGACGCGTCAATAAAATACGACCACTAAATGGCTCAAAATTGTAGTCCGTCCAACGCTGCAAAACTTTCGTTGAAATAACACGACGCAGGTCGTTTTTATCGCGCAAAAGAATTTCAATTTTATCGGTATTCTCTAGCGCATTATTGCTCTCGACAGCGAATGGACCACTGGTGCCATTCGCTCGTAATTCTTGAACGACTTGACGTAAGGTATCGCGGCTCGCATACGCATTCACAAAGCCTTCTTTGCCTTCGATATGGGCGCGAACACCATGAAGAGTCCGATTATAATTGCCAAGCTGCGACAGAGTATTCCCAGCGACCATACCCGAGCCTAGGCTTTGAACAAAGCCATTGCCAGTATTAAAGTCACCATACAGGACAAAATCACGCCCCTGATCTATGCGAACAAACAGTTTTCCCGAGCTATTTGCATCCAGACCGATGACACTCGAATCACCAAACACCGGATAGTAGGCGTCAGGTCGAATTCCTGCAGCAAGCAATTCACGACTACTCTTATCAGAGTCATAGCTCATCGTCATCAAAGCATCGCCACGAATTTTACCCTTAACAAACATCGCAGCTCGTGCAGCAACGTTGGTCTTACCGTCATTAAATCGCCGACTCCATGCTTGCAATTGGCGCTCAAAACCATCATTTAACCCAGCGGGTTTAACATGAGCGTCATATTGTTCCTTGTTCATGCGCAATATGCCCTCAACAAGTCCGACGGCAATCATATCGCGCAGCTCGGCGTCAAACGGAATCACTCCCTCAACACTTGTGGAACCGGCAGTAATTCGTAACTTCACATCCTGTGGATGGTTCGGCGCGACTAAAACAAACCGGGCTTCGCCTTTTTCCAATTTCAACTGATTGCCCGGTGTACGGCGATCCTGATCAAAACTAGGCGACGCCAAATTTGAACTTGCGTTTTGATTCAAATCGAGTTTGCCACCATTCACTTCTATCGTCACTAAGCCATCGTCTTCTAAAAAACGCCCGTCTTTATCGAAGGCAGAAACGACAATCTTGAGACGTGAAACTCCGTTCGCCACACCGGTCGCACCAAAGACATGCACCTCTAATTTGGCAACTTTTTGGTTCTTGGCGTACGGCCCTTCCAATACGATCTGTGGCTGACTTTCAAAGTGCAAAACACCCACTGGACTTTGGTATCGTTGGCTTTGTGCACCCAGCTCGGGCGCCAATTTCAATACAACCTGATTGTCCTGTGCCTGCGCCATTTCTGCGCAGGCCAGTGCTACGATCGACGCCATGACACGCAAACAGCGTAATTGCGGTAAGGTTCTACCATGAGTCAAAGATTTGCCCCTCACAATTTTCGAATTACTAGGCATAACGATACGACTTTCTCTCGAAGCATTGTCTACGGCAAAAACCATGTGGTTAGATATGTTTTTCATGAGTTAACCTGCACAATCTGGAAGCGCTGGAGCAGATTGCATCTGCAACTGTGGCAAAAGACTATTCGCTGGCTTCGGTTTCTTAATCATTTTCTTCGCAGCTGGATTAGTCGGCTTCACCACCACTTTCTGTGTTGTGTTTGCTGTCGTTGGCCGTACTTTTTTTACTGGCTTCATAATGACTGGCTCTGGCATCGTCAAGACAGCCGTGCGCCGCGGGATACAAGCAATTTGAGGTTCAGAAACCACTCGTCCCAGTAAATTTGCTTGCTCAATTGGCGCAGGTGGTGGCGCAACTGGCTCAGGCGGTGTTGCAACTACGGCGGCCACTGGGGCCAATACTGCTGCCATCTTTAGTGGCGCTTTGTCTTCGTGGTACTGAGGCACGCCTATTTCACCCCGATGACGACGGCGCACAACTTCATCCACGACGCTTGCCGTGCAACTTCCCTCGATAAAATCGGCACGATGTAAATCGCCACGACGCAAGTCGAGGAACAAACTTTGTGCATCACCTGCATTACGATTACTACTTACGATTAATCGACTAAGTTTTGGCAATGTCGATGGGTCGGCGATCATCACATGGGTAGTCGGAGTCAAACCACAACGACTATATTTCCCTTCAACATCGGTGATCGCAAAACTTCCATCTTCGAGATACAAACGAACACCAGGAATACCAAGCTCTTCGGGATCTTGCATTTGATTGTGATTGCAATCTACATAGACTTTCCCAACGACACAGGCTGCTTCAGTAAAAACACCCCCTGTGACCTTAACTTTGACTTCTGCTTCATTTGAGCAAAGATCCGCACCCTCCAAGCAAGCTCGAACGCGATTAATTCCACTTCCGCGATCACTACCGATACCGATTCGTACACGATAAGTTAACTTGAGGACTGCATTTCCAGGCATTAATCCAAGCGTGAACCGTAAGCCATTTCCCGCGATAGTTTGTGGTTCGGCGATATGTTTACCATCAACTTGTGCACTACCCGCTATGTAACTAAATCCCAGAGGGAGAAAGTCGTTCGCCACAACAGCACCGATCACACCTCCGGTCGTATCCGCACGTTTGACTAGTACGGTATATCGGACGCTGTCACCAATCTCCGCATTTGGCCGATCAACTTTCTTATCGATCGCGATACGAGGCATTTCGCAGGCGTCGACAGGGATGTGGTTGTTAACAACATCGGGGCCATTCTTTGGATCGAGGTATAGATGACTGAAATAAGTCGTATTTTGTTCAAGAGATGGCGCTGTCTCTTGTGTTTGTACCGCGCAAATCCCATTCTTTACACCATTCGTACAATTTTGGGGGGCTTGCAAAGTCCCTGATTGAGGACGAATTAGTTTGCTGTAACTACCGCCATCTGGGGTAGTAACGCGCAATTGATAATCACCAGCGCCTTGACACTCAGCTGGCGCGGGGTTCGCAAGTAGGAAACTATATGCGCCATCTAATCCACCCAATTGCCCCACCGAGGTAGTCATCGAGCTTCCACCTCCAACCAAGCAACTACTTGGCACTGGACGGCCAACTGCGTCTAATAATTCGACTTTGACACCTGCAACGGGTTTACGTGTGTTGTTACAATAAACTACCCCTTGCGGGTCCAAAGGCAAGCTTTGATGCGTACGCGTCACTCCACAGGCTGGGATCGACAGCTGTCGAATCATCGCCCCTTCCACAACCCCAGTTCCTGGTCGTGCACTTGGGTCATTTCCACCATTCGGATCACGCGATACAGGACGGCCATAATAAGCACCCGTGCTTGGATCTTTAAATCGAACACTGTAGCCATCGCCAGGTAAAAGGCCATCTACGCGGTAGGTACCATTCACATCAGTTACCGCTGTCCCGACGACTGTTCCCTTACTATCCAACACTTCCACCACAAAGCCAGCCTTGGGGAGCTCACTCGAATCCCGTTGACGATCATGATTGATGTCGATCCAGATTTCACCGCTTATTGCTCCCAGAGCCTGCAATGGGGTGACATCTTCATAGCGATTATCAGCGTTCGTTGCTGGCACATCCAATTCACCGCCACCCTTCACGACCACGATATTTGTCACGGAATGACTACCTGGCTCACAACTCAGGCCATTCGATTTCACCAAATTGGCAGCAACTTTCACTGAAAGCAAGATTGGATTTGGATGATCGGCGGGTTGGCTACCTGCGGCACTGATAACTACTGAGCTAGAACAACTGAGCTGATTCGATCCAATGCTTGACGCACTACAATCCCACCCTGGAATCTGTGGAATCGCAGCAATTGTCAAACCACTTGGCAGGTAATCTGTTACGGTATAAACACCATTACTTGGCGCTGATCCTTTGTTTGAAACTATGATTGAATAAGTGCCGATCGTTCCTTCCGTGAAAACAGATGGACTATGGCTCTTCCTAATGGACAAATTGACGATAGGATTAGGAGGCAATACTCGATTTGTGACGGTGAGTGCATTCGTATTGGCTGCAAGCAGCATCACTTTTGCAGGTGCAAAAACAGCCTGATTTGGCGTGCTCAATGTATAGCCATCGCTCAACTTTTCTCCGGACATGCTGACTTCATTAAAAGTACACGTTTCACCTTGTACCAAGCCCGTGATTGTGCCGGTGGTTCCTGCTGTAAAACTCGTGGTCTTGGTGCCGCTGATTGAACAAACCGCTTGCACACCGATTGTTGGTTGCGTCGTGACCTTACTTGGTACGGTGTCACCAGAATACAGCTTGGTGA
>NZ_JAGSPJ010000062.1 GCF_018139545.1 Affinundibacterium fentianense
TATTCAGTTGTGCTGCATTCGGGGCAGTCAAAGGATTCGTGATCGTTACCGCTTGTGATGCACTGATCGCTGTGCTGCTATTTAAACTAATCACCGCTGCACTTGTTGCACCGAAGGTATAACCGCCAGCTAAGACGCCACCCGTGATGGCGGTCTCCGTGACCGTACACGTTTCACCTTGTACCAAGCCCGTGATTGTGCCGGTGGTTCCTGCTGTAA
>NZ_JAGSPJ010000063.1 GCF_018139545.1 Affinundibacterium fentianense
GTGATGCACTGATCGCTGTGCTGCTATTTAAACTAATCACCGCTGCACTTGTTGCACCGAAGGTATAACCGCCTGCTAAGACGCCTCCGGTGATCGCGGTCTCCGTGACCGTACACGTTTCACCTTGTACCAAGCCCGTGATCGTGCCGGTGGTTCCTGCTGTAAAACTCGTGGTCTTGGTGCCGCTGATTGAACAAACCGCTTGCACACCGATTG
>NZ_JAGSPJ010000064.1 GCF_018139545.1 Affinundibacterium fentianense
GTGCCGGTGGTTCCTGCTGTAAAACTCGTGGTCTTGGTGCCGCTGATTGAACAAACCGCTTGCACACCGATTGTTGGTTGCGTCGTGACCTTACTTGGTACGGTGTCACCAGAATACAGCTTGGTGATATTCAGTTGTGCTGCATTCGGGGCAGTCAAAGGATTCGTGATCGTCACCGCTTGTGATGCACTGATCGCTGTGCTGCTATTTA
>NZ_JAGSPJ010000065.1 GCF_018139545.1 Affinundibacterium fentianense
TGCTAGGTTGGTCATTGTCAATGATGCCGCCGGCACCGGTCACGCCACCGATCACCAATGGCAAACTTTCTGGGGAGGCACTGTCGACGATCGTGTCGTCGATCGTCGCCACCGTCACCGTGAAGCTGGACACGCCCGCTGGGACGATCAAGTTGCTACCGACCAAGCTCACGCCATTGCTGAATGTGGGAGTGGTGTTGTA
>NZ_JAGSPJ010000002.1 GCF_018139545.1 Affinundibacterium fentianense
GACACGCCCGCTGGGACGATCAAGTTGCTACCGACCAAGCTCACGCCATTGCTGAATGTCGGGGTGGTGTTGTAATCGCTCGTCGCTGTCGCGCTGCCGCCACCCAAGCTGTACGCATAGGTCGAGGCAATCGTGGTGCTGCCCGTCAAGGTCACGGTGTAGCTTAAGCTATTGCCTTCCACCACATTGTTGTCACCCACGCCTGGGGCACCTGGTTCCACCGTGCTGATGCTAGGTTGGTCATTGTCAATGATGCCGCCGGCACCGGTCACGCCACCGATCACCAATGGCAAACTTTCTGGGGAGGCACTGTCGACGATCGTGTCGTCGATCGTCGCCACCGTTACGGTGAAGCTAGACACGCCCGCTGGGACGATCAAGTTGCTACCGACCAAGCTCACGCCATTGCTGAATGTGGGAGTGGTGTTGTAGTCACTCGTTGCCGTGGCTGTACCGCCACCCAAGCTGTACGCATAGGTCGACGACACTGTTGTTATCCCAGACAAGGTAACCGAGTAAGTCAAGTCATTGCCTTCAACAACATTATTGTCGCCAACTCCAGGCTCTCCTGGCTCAACGACTATCACTGTCGGTTGGGTTGCCTCGGTAATTGTTCCAGTTCCAACAATTGCTGCCGAATTTTGAGACGTGGCAGCAGACAAGGTAATTGTTTCATTCGGTTCAACAATACCATCTTGAATTGCTAAAATCCTGACAAGAAAACTAGTCGCACCTGCTGGAACTTGAACGTTGGATCCAAGCGTATTCCAACTTGCACCGCCATCTGTCGAGTACTGCTGTGCTCCAGTGTCAACACCTATGATTGCCGAGCCAGATGCTGCATTCACATTGACCGTTGTTGCAAAATTACTCGCATTACTTAAACCGACGCTAAAAACTAAATTACCGCCTTCCGCTACGCTTGGGCTTGATACAGAAACAACCGTTGGAAAATCAGAATTATTACCACCGTCACCTGTACCATCATCATGAATAGTTGTCACAACATTGCTCGCTCCTAAGGCGGCATTAGTTGGGTTAGACAAAACCACTCTAAAGTTCTCAGCACCTTCAAATACCGTATCATTGGTGATGGCGACTGTAACTGTCTTACTAGTTTCCCCTGGTGCGAAAGTCACCGTACCTAATGCAGCAGCGTAATCACTACCTGCAATTGCGGTGCCGTTCGCGGTGGCATAATTCACGCTGACTGGAGCTGTGCTCACCGAACTTAATGTGATGGTATAGGTAACCGTTCCAATCGCTTCATTGACATCGGCTGGTCCTGCAATACTTACAGTTGGAATTGCACCATCGATAATCGTACCAGTACCAACCACAGGTGCAGTATTTTGCTCTGTGGCTGCCGCTAAAGTTAAGGTCTCATTACCTTCCAAAATCCCATCAATCACTGTTCCTATTCGCACTTGGAAGCTACTTGCTCCAGCGGGCACAGTCACTGAACCTGTCAAAGGATTCCAGCTGACGCCACCGTCAGTCGAATATTCCTGTCCCTCAGTATCAATACCCAAGGTCGCGGAGCCAGAAGCAGCCGCCACACTGACCGATGTGGATGTTGTACTCGTATTACTTAAACCAACTGTAAAAACTAAATTGCCACCCTCAGTAACGCTCGGACTGGAAACCGAGATCACTCGTGGAATATCATTCCCAGTACCAATTTCATCGTGAATCACTGTGTTCGCGACACCATTACCAATGGCAGCATTGGTTGGATTCGATAAGACCACTTGATAATTCTCGGCACCTTCGAATATGGTGTCATTGGTAATGGCTACAGTGATGGTTTTACTTGTCTCCCCTGGAGCGAACGTAACACTCCCGGCGACGGATGTGTAGTCGCTACCAGCCAAAGCAGTTCCATTCAAGGTACCATAATTAACACTTACCGCCGCGCTGCTTGCCGTGCTCAAACTAATCGTGTAAGTCACCGTGCCGATGGACTCATCCACATCACTTGGACCGCTAATACTAATTGAAGGTACCGTTCCGTCTAAAATCGTACCAATTCCACTCGCAGGGGCAGTATTTTGGTTGGTCGACGCAGATAAACTAATCGTCTCACTTCCTTCAGCAATACCATCGAGTATCGTTGCGACACGCACCAGAAAACTTGTAGAGCCTGCTGGCACGCCAACTGTGTCCGTCAAACTTGACCACGTTGCACCGCCATCCAACGATACTTCCTGCGCTCCTGTATCAACACCCAGAATTGCAGTCCCGGACGCAGCCGAAACACTCACTTGTGTGGTACTTGCACTGGCATTGCTCAGGCTCACAGTAAAGACTAAATTACCGCCTTCCGCTACGCTCGGACTAGAGACCGAAATTACACTTGGAATATCATTGTCAATACCACCCAATCCAGTTCCATCATCATTGATTGCCGTGGTCGTCGCGCTAGCTGTGCCTAAGACCGCGTTGTTTGGAGTCGACAATACGACTTGTAGGGTTTCTGTGCCCTCGTACACAGTGTCATTGGTGATGGCAACCGTGATAGTTTTACTGGTCTCGCCCGGTGCAAACGTCAAAGTACCGAATCCCGCTGCGTAATCACTACCAGCAAAAGCAGTACCATTTACAGTGGTGTAATTAACATTGACTGCTGCGGTACTCGCGGCACTTAAAGTGACTGTATAAGTTACCGTTCCAATCGATTCATTAACGACGCCAGGACCACTTAGACTAATTGTCGGTGTCACTGGATCAACGATAGTCGATTGTCCAAGAATCACATTGGTATTGGACGCCGTACTTGCCGCAAGCGAATAAGTTTCATTTCCCTCTGTCACACCATCGTTCGCTGTTGCAACGCGAACCAATACACTCGTCACACCAGCGGGCACAATAACGCTACCATTCAAAGGAGTGAAACTTACGCCCCCATCCACGGATACCAACTGCGTTGTTGTATCAACACCGACCGTCGCAGTTCCAGAGATCAAACTCAAATTTAAATTGATCGCTTCAGACGATGCACCGCTCAAACGAACTTCGAATTGATTGACACCCCCTTCGGTAATGCTCGAACCTGAGACCGATGCAACTTCAACCGACTGCGTTGCCGGTGCTGCAGCCGTGTCCGCTGGCGGAGCTGCTGGCGTTGTTTGGACGTCGCCAACCAAAGTCGTCGGCGTGACGTTTTCCGCAATACGATCGACGCGAACAAAACTATTCCCATCGCCAGCATCACCACCGCCTAAGCCGGCAGCAGTTTCTTCCAATAATTTATCGAGGCTATTTTCACCAATAACTGCATTGGTGACATTTTGTGGAGAGGCATCTGCTGGCAATAAAGCTGCGTTGGCAATCTCGGTTTGAGAGGGAGCAAACACACTGGCGTCTAACGTGACCGTTTCATTCTGACGCACAACATAGCTGTGACCGGAGTCGAAAGCCAATTCTACTTGCGCGCCCGATGCGGTGACAATCACATCTTTTTCCGTGACAACATCGCCTACTTTAAGTTGACGTTGAGCTCCGTCGGGCGACTTAACAATTGCTTGACCTTGGATCGCAACTACTTTGCCAATAATGTTTGTCGAATTTGCCATATTAAGTCTCCAGACGGATAAATTGAATATCCAGACTCTAACAAATTCGTTTCCCTAGGATAATTGTACTAAGGTACTAGAGAATTTTGATTTAACTATCTTTTACAAGAAGTGCAAGTTGAAGTCGATTTTTTAATTGCAATTTATCCAAAACTGCACCGACATGGGCTTTGACTGTGCGCTCAGTGATATGCATTTGGGTCGCAATTTCTTTATTGGTTAGTCCGACTGCGATCGCTTTTGCTACTTCTAGCTCTCGCCCGGTTAACAATTTTGACCAGGTTCCCAAGACTTTTTCTAATTTCTGCTCTTCAATCTCGTTCTGACCCAATAATTTTTGCATGATTGACTCGCCAATCCAGATCCCACCCTGCTCAACAACACTGGCAATATTCATCAAAACTTCCACGCCCGCATGGGTGTTGCAGTAGGCTTTTGCCAACATCGAAAAAACTGCAAGCGCCTCTAGATCATTTGGCATATCGCTCATCGCAATAATTCTCGCCTGATGCACTTTCTGCTTCACCTCTAACAACTGTGCTGCAATAGTTTGATTCGCGTGTAAATGGAGCCAAACAATCGTATTGTTTTTCTCGTCCACAATGACATTAGAAATCGGCAACGCCTTCACTGAGGGGAAGGCTTTTTTCAATGAACTGGGCATCTCCATTGAAGTGGAGCAAAATACGTGTTGAGTTAAACTGACTTGTTCAAACAATTTCATCACCTAGCGTTCCGTGAATGCTGTTTGTTTTGCGCGCAAAACGGGTTTCAACATATAGGAGAGTATCGTCTTCTTTCCAGTGATGATATCAACCTCAGCAACCATACCTGGAATAATTGGTTGTCCACCATCCAAAGTCGCCTTATCGGTAGACACACGAACTGTGTAAAAAGTATTCCCACGGTCATCTGTCACTGAATCAGCACCAATATGTTCAAGCTTGGCACTTAGACCGCCATAAGTAGCAAAGTCATATGCTGAAAACTTCACTACAGCTTTTTGACCAGGGACCAAGAACGCAATATCTTTAGGTGCGACTTTCGCCTCCAAAATCAATTTACCATCGCTTGGAACTACCTCAACCACATCTCTACCCGGCTGCACCACGCCACCAATCGTATTCACCAAAAGACGCTTAACCGTACCCCGTACCTGCGAACGAATTGCCGTCTGCTTCACTTTATCGGCCAAACCTGTCCCACTTTGTATGAGAGAGTTCAAACGTGCCATAGTCTCAGAAAGCTCTTTACTTGCATTATTTCGGACGGCCAATTCCACTTCTTGGATTTTTCTTGTTGCTTCATTCATCGCGGCTGCCGCGCGCGCAATCTGTGCTGCAGCGACATCACGTTCCCCCTTGAAACGAGAGACATCTCTTTCTAAGCGTAGAATTTCAACTTCAGAAACGGCCCCCGTACTCAAAAGTGGTTTTGTGACGTTCAATTCTTTCAGGCTCGATTCGTAGGCATTTGCCGCTTGTTTTTGCCGTGCAATTCCTTCAGCTTGTTCTTGACTGCGCTGCTCGTACTGTTGCCGTGCAATTGACACTTGCGCGTTCAATTCTGAAGTCGCTGTCTCATAAAGTTTTTGCTCTTCCTCAGCAGTCTTTGGATCTTCCGCCACGACTTCTGGAGGCGGCAAAAAAGCTTTTCCCTCCCCAATCGCTCTGAGACGGGCAGCTTTCGCTGTCAGCGATAGGTATACTGCACGATTCTCTTTCACTGAAGATTCAAAGCGGGTTGGATCAATTTGCAATAGAACCTGACCTTCGTTCACAACTTGGCCTTCTTTAACCAAGATGTCGGTTACGATCCCACCATCTAAGCTTGGATAAACTTGCAACTGCTGCAAAGGAATAACTTTTCCCTCGCCCTTGGTAATTTCATCGACATGAACAAGCGCGGACCAAGCAATAAATAAAAGCGCAAAAAACAAGACTGCTCGCAATAGGATGCGCGCACGCAAAGGCTCCTGCTGCGCAATAATGCTCTCTGCATCTCGCATAAAATCCGACTCGGGAAGTCGCGCATCGTCACGCCAATGTTGCAACCACCCCCCAGGTGTGATGCCAAGACGCAAACGCAGCCTCTCGAGTGCTGCAAGGAGCTTTAAACCAAAGCGTTGCCAAAATCTCATAGTTTCGCTCGTCCTATTTGACCAGTCTGCAAAGCGTGCATCACTTTATCACGCGGACCATCAGCGACAATCGTTCCATGATCCACGACGATAATACGCGTCGCTAAATCCATTAAACTTGGCCTATGGGTCACGATAATCATCGTTTTGTGCCTACCGTACCGTCCGATCCGCTCTTTAAATTGCGCCTCTGAAGGATAATCCATTGCACTCGTTGGCTCGTCCAGCAGCAACACAGGAGGATCTAACAAAGCAGCTCGGGCAATCGCGATACTCTGGCGTTGACCACCAGATATCGACTCGCCTCGTTCGCTTATTAGCATATCAAAGCCTTCAGGGTGCGCATTCACAAACTCCGTCAGCCCTGCCAACTCCGCCGCGGCAACCACCGCGCGGTCATCTGCATAAGGCGCACGAATCGTAATATTTTCCCGCAACGTCCCGTAGAACAACATCGAGTCCTGCTCGACATAGCCTAAGTTACGCCGCAAATCAGCGGGATCAAGCTGCCTCAGATCCACGTCATCTAGCAACACCGCACCTTTAGACGGTGCATACAAACCCAAAATCAATTTCTCCAAGGTCGACTTGCCCGAACCAATACGCCCAATAATGACGACATGCTCACCTTGTGCAATTTTGAAATTCACACCTCGCAACGCTTCTTCACTGCGACCTGGGTAGCTAAAATGGACATTACGAAACTCAATTTGCCCCTTAATTTCCGGCCTATGCACGAAAGCTGTTTCATCACTACGCTCTGTCGGGGTCGCCATAATTTTCTCTAGCGATGCGAGCGAGTTCTTGGCACCTTCAAATTGCAACATCAAACCAACTACTTGCGCAACTGGTGCCATCGCGCGTCCCGCGAGCATCGTTGATGCGATCAATCCACCCATCGACATCATCTTCTCTTGGATCAAATAAACACCAGCAACAACAACAGCCACATTCACTAGTTGTTGAATCGTTGACGCCCCATTCATACTCGACGACGATAGCAGCTTCAACTCAGAATTCACCTTGGCGAGAAACGCGGTTGTTTTCTCCCATTTCTCTTGCATTTGACTCTCAGCGCCATGCGCTTTAATCGTCTCTAACGCTGTTAGACTTTCGACTAAAGTTGAGTTTCTTAAAGCAGCAGCACGAAATGTTGTTTCTGATAATTCTCGCATTTTGTGCTGCACTGTGTAGCTGTAGATAACGACTAAAATGATACCGATTAATGGTAAGAGTGCGATTGGCCAAGCAATCCATACCAATGCAAATAAGAACAAAATCGCAAACGGCAGATCGATTAAAGCGGTGACTGTGGCGGATGCAATAAAATCACGAACAGCCTCGAACGACCGCAAATTCGACGCAAACGCACCGACCGAAGCTGGTCGCTCCGACATTCGCATACCCAAAACTCGCTCCATAATCATTCCGGAGAGCTTTAAATCGATACGATTGCTGACTAAATTAATAAAATGCCCCCGCAGCACTCGCACGACATAATCCAATATAAGGACGAGTGTGATCCCAATTGCAAAGACCCACAAAGTTTGAAATGCAAAATTTGGTACAACCCTGTCATACACGTTCATCGTGAACAAAGGCATTGCTAGTGCAAATACATTGATCAATAATGCGGCCGCTAAAATATCTTTAAAAATCGGGCTTTGCTCCAATACCGCGCCCCAAAACCAATGTTTCTGAGGCACAGACACCAGTGGTGGCGTTCGTCGATCGAAGCGGAAATGGGGGCGGGAAAAGATGGCGACACCCGTGTAACGCTCAGCAAGTTCAGTGCGTGACATACTGACTGCGCCTTGTCCAGAATCTGGCAACAATAACTGCGCATGTTCACCGTCTGCACTCCACGATTGCAATAGGCAGGCCTCATTATTCTTCAGTAGGAGAATGACAGGCATCAACGCAGTATCAATTTTGAATAACTCGCGTCGAACCACCTTAGCCGAAAAACCTGCATGCGCAGCGGCACGTGCAAACAATGAAGGCGTTAGGCCCGCTGCAGGAAGCGGCAAGCCAGCAGTTAATGCCGCACGTGTACTCGGGCGACCATGAATTCTCGTTAATTCAACCAAACAATCTAGCAAAGGATCACGATGCAATAAGTCTTCTCGAATACCAGATCCAAACCCGATATTGCTGGTAGGCCTGCTTTGTTGGGCAGATTGAGTATCTTGCTGAGTCATTCGTTATCCGCCATCTGAGGTCGTATCAAGAACATGTAAAAAAATCACAACTATACATATCAAGGTTCGCAGCTTCCATCCAAAACTATTCAGCACAACATGCTGCGCGCTAACAAATTAAGGACAAATGCGCTGTTCTAGTTGATTTTACAATAAGGGTAAATTTCCCGAAAGGAAATTTACCCTTAAAGTCAGCGTCTTTACAATTCTTAACGAATTTACACGAATGCAGTCAGAGGGTACGACTTATTTTAACCAGCCGCGGTGTTTGAAATACCAAAATGGCGTGATTGCAGAAATCAGCATGAGTCCGAGTGCAAATGGATAACCAAAACTCCACTCCAACTCAGGGAACCACACTTTAAAGTTCATCCCGTAAATACTCGCAATCAAAGTCGGCGGTAAAAAAGCAACGGAGGCAACCGAGAATATCTTAATAATTTTATTCTGATTAATATTAATAAAACCGACCGTCGCATCCATCAAGAAGTTGATCTTATCAAACAAAAACGACGTATGACCATCTAAGGATTCGATATCACGCAAAATCTGCCGAGCCTCTTCAAATTGCTCCGCATTCAACAGTCTTCCGCGCATCAAAAAACTAACAGCTCGCCGCGTATCCATCATATTTCTACGAATCCGACCATTCAAATCCTCCTCCTGTGCAATCGCATTCAATGCAACTGCAGCATCTTGATCTGAAAAATCTTTTTGCAATACCGCTCTACTGACATCCTCTAGATTTTGATAAATACCTTCTAGCGCATCAGCTGAATACTCAGCATCCGTCGCATACAAGTCCATCAATACATCTTTATAGTCGGCAATTGATCCGGGTCGCGAACGCGCACGCATTCTGACCAATCTGAAAACAGGCAAATCCACAGTGTGGACAGAAAACAAAATTTCTCTTGCCAAAATAAAGGCAACTGTCACCGTACGCGCTGGCTCGTCATCGTCGTCGTCATCAATTAAGAAATCTGTCCGCAAATGCAGATCACCATTATCCGCTTCGTAGTAACGCGCTGAGGCTTCAATATCTTTTACCTCATCCTCGCCAGGCAAGGTCACTCCATAAATTCCTTTAACCCATTCGCGCTCTTCTTCATTCGGATCGGTCAAATCTACCCACACAGGCAGAGTATTTTCCAAGTCCTCACGACTTTCAATGTGGATTTGACTCAACCGACCATTGTGCAAAACAAAAACATTAATCATGCCAACCCCTTGCTCGCTATGGCAACTCTGATGAGTTCATGCGGCGTAAAATAATCTCACTGCGCTTTTGCAAATAAGCGGAGCCCGTGTTCTTATCGTAATATCGCGGTTTCGGTAACATCACTGCCATTTTCGCAGCCTGCGCTGCGGACAGTTTTGCAGCACTGATGCCAAAGTAGTGTTGCGCAGCCGCTTCAGCACCAAACACACCAACACCCCACTCCACCACATTCAAATAAATTTCTAGGATGCGCTCTTTATCCATGCACATCTCTAACATAAAGGTAATGATCAATTCCTGCCCTTTACGCAAATAACTGCGCTCACCCGACAAGAACAAATTTTTCGCTAACTGCTGAGTAATTGTCGAACCGCCTGAAACCACTTTACCTTTCTTCTTGTTTTTTTCAAATGCCTTTTGCATTGCATCCCAATCGACCCCGTCATGCTCAGAAAATCCATCGTCTTCTGACGCGATTACCGCCCGTTTAAGATTTTTTGAAATTTTCGAATAACTTACCCACTTTTGCTGCAGTTGAAATTGAGGATTTTTCTCGCGTAAAACTTCGTCTTGATGACGCATAAAACTTGTCGAAGTAGGATTGAAACTACGCCACCAAACAATTTGCACAAGAAAGTACATCTGAACCAACAAAAACAAACTTATTGGAAGCACAATCAACCACATAAAGAGTCGCTTTTTCATCGTTAGACTCCTACTCTTGGGCGCAAAGCATTGATCACTTTGAGCGTTTCAGGTCGAATCCCCCGCCATATCCAAAATGCTTCCGCAGCTTGTTCTACCAGCATCCCCAAACCATCGCGAATTTGCGCGCCAGCCAGAGTAGCAAACTGATTAAAAGGCGTCACCTGATCACCATACATCATGTCATACGCAAGACATCTGTCCGCAAAGATGCTGGCGGAAATCGGCGGCAAATCACCATGTAAACTCGCCGAAGTTGCATTAATCACGACGTCATAGTTCCCATTTAGCTGTTCCCAACTCAAGGCCTGCATCGGTATCGGTGCGCCTCCCGAAATCTCTCGCTTGGCGAGATTGATCAAATCCTCAGCTTTCTGCTTGGTACGATTGGCGATGTCGAGACGTACTGGATTTTGTTCCAACAAAGGCAAGATTGCACCGCGTGCAGCACCACCTGCCCCCAACAGCAACACCCGACACCCAGCAATCGGGCATCGTGCGTTCAACACGATATCGCGAACCAGACCTGCACCGTCCGTATTGTCACCTACAATTTTGCCCTCGCGAAAAGACAATGTATTGACAGCTCCCGCCATTCGCGCACGCTCACTCAACACGTCAGCCAGTTGAAACGCCTCTATTTTAAATGGCACTGTCACGTTTGCGCCCAAACCACCAGATTCAGCAAATTGATGGATCGATTGCGCAAAGCCATTTAACGGAGCAAGATACTTTCGATAATCTAAATTTTGTCCTGTCTGCTCAGCAAATAGCGCATGAATAATAGGCGATTTACTGTGCTGAATCGGATTGCCGAACACACCATATTGGTCAGGCAGACTCATTGCTGCCCCCCACGCATCTCTGTCTCAAGTTGTTGATCCCGCGTAAATTTGAATCGCGTAATGACAATCCAAATGTCGTCCTTATCTTTGGATCGCATATTCGGGGGAAAACTTCCAAATGGCGCAGCTTTCCTGACAATTTTAAGCGCGGCCGAATCTAACGCCGCGTTGCCAGAAGTCTTTTCCACTTTGGGGCCACCAGCTTTTTCATAAATCGTTCCATCCTGAAAAATCGGAATATAGATGATCACCTCACCATACATCTTCTTTCCGTTAAATTGAGGAAAATTAATGGTGCCGATCTCTTCTATCTTTTTTTGCAAAGCTTTGTAATAAATCGCATGTCCCACCGCCTGTGTACTTGGCGATAAAAACGTCTTCCTCGGGCGTTTATTTTGATCTTCTATCGTCTGCGAGATCTCTGCAATCGAACGCGCCAAGATCTTACTACTGTCGGTTTGATCCCTACCGTTTTCGGTTTGCTGGTTATCTTCAAGTTGTTTTTTATCGAGAACTCTTTGTGATTTAAATCGAGTTTCATTACGCACTTGATCTATCAATTGCTTCTGACGCTCTTCAAGTTCTTCGATTTTTTTCTGTGCAACTTGGACACTATCACCATCTTCACTACGACGCATATCTGGTAGTGGTGACTTCGAACGCCCTTCATCATTGGCGCCGCCACCATCTAGGTTGACCTGCGCCAAGGCTTGGGCTTGCATTGGACGTTTCGCATGTTTGGCATTAACAAGAATGATTTCCAAACCAGAATCCTCAACCGCCACTGTGTCGGCCTTGGGCAAAACAAAGTGCACCATCAATAAAATGGTATGGAAAAGTACAGAGACCAAGATCGCTGCGCTTAATATTAAATTATCAAGAATAAGCTTCACAAATTGCGTTCCTCATTGCACTTCTACTTCATTCTGTGTCCATGCCATCCAGCCAAGATACTCGTTCTACCCTGAGTGCCGCCTGAAACAACTTTAGCTAGAAGTGTTCTCATCATCTGCTGCATCTGCAACCGAATTTGACTCCTGAATCGGGCCCAAATTCTGCATCGCTTCAGATTCTGAAATCGTTGGTGTCGTCGTCAAGGTCTCTGTCGATTCATGTCCTTCCACTCCGGGCGGATCTTCTGGTGCTTCCTCCAGATCGTCCTCCGTAACCGTACTGAGCATTTCCAAGACGCGAACTTCGATACTCAAATCCAGCTCATCCCATCGAATCACTTCAAGACGAACCTGGGCTCCGCGCGCCATCTGTGGCATCCCAGGCAAGCGAATAATCAATGGAATCTCGAGCAAACGCAAGACTTCCTCTTTTAAAACAACAGCGTCAAATTGTTGTCTTTGCTCTTGTCCGATCCAGCGCAAGCACCAATATCGTTCCATATTGGTTTGAAATTCAGCATAGGCTGCATACGCAGCCTCAAACCCCGATACGATGGCAAATAAATCGGCATCTTTAGGTTTAAATGGTGCGACCAACGCAGCGGTGACGCCATGTTGTATGCATGCGATGATTTGCCATTGATTCACCAAATCGGTATAACGTCGCAAGGGAGAGGTGCTCCACGCATATTGATCTACTCCCAATCCTTGGTGGGGTGCCGCGTGCGTTAACATCCGAACTTGCATTTTGGCAGCCCAACCACCACTACCGCCACCTTGTGCTCTGTAGATACCCGGAATACCATGATCAGCCAACAGTTTTCCCCATGTGCTATTCGCTAATATCATGAGCTCTGCGACGATTTTATCAAGAGGTGCTCCGCGTTTGCGTCGCACAATACTGACGACATCATCTTCAACATAAAAATTAAAATCAACACGGTTTGTCTGTTCTGGTTTTAGACCAAAACTTTCGCGTTTTACCATCCGTCCAGCTTCCAAGACCTGGGCCCACTTCCACAACAAAGCAATATCCTCTTTGTGTGGATAGTCGCCTGCACTGTTTGCCAGATTTTCCTCCGTGACCAAAGAATCAAGATCGTTATGGCGAAGATTCGCATTCATCGGAATCGCTTCAAGCTTGCTCTCGCTTGCTTTGATTGCCCAATCATCCGTATTCAATGTGACATATAAAGACACCGCTGGTCGTGTTTGCCCGGCCCCAAGTGTGTAAATATCGACCAACTCGTCCGGCAACATTGTTATTTTGTCGCCTGGCATATATACCGTTGACATTCGACTGCGCGCAATCAGGTCTAATCCGTCGTTACGCTGAATTCCCAAAGCGGGCGCAGCAATATGAATACCCACTTTAACCGTACTTGCATCAATATGCGTTATCGAAAACGCGTCATCAATTTCAGTCGTCGTCACATCATCAATTGAAAATGCACGCACATCGGCAACTGGTAAATTTTGTGGCAAGCTTGGCATGGGGGTCGAAGGAAAGCCCGATCCCTTTGGAAAATATTCCAACAAAAACTTAGAAAGATGAAAGTGCTTGGCATTGGTTAATCCGCCAGTCGCTAACATCAATCGCGCAGCGTTCATCTGTAACACGCTACAGGCCTCGACTAAAGCTTTGTATTCAATACTATTTTTATCTGGCTTAAAAAGTAGCTGCAAGCCGAGATTTTTGAAGGCATCTGGCAAACGAAGCTGCTTTAATTCTTCAACGTAAGCTGCTTGAATCACCGCCTGCTGCTTCTTCTTTTCGATACCTGCGAGTGCTGCCTTTAGTGCAGCCTCAGGTGCTGCTTTGTAACGCCCACGTCCTTTCTTATAGAAGTAAAATGGCGCACCGTGCAACGCGAAGAGTAAGCTAGCCGCTTCGACAGCTTGTGGAGCATGTCCAAAATACTCGGCTCCTAGTTCGACAAATTCAAATTCATCCTGTCCAGCGACTTCCCACAAAAACTCCAAATCAATATCTGCAGCTTGTTGCTTTGCCGACTCCAACAATTCCGCTGCGGCTGGACTGCTAAAGTGTAGTAACACATCCTTTGATTTCACTTTAGTGCGTTTACCACTCGGTAGTTCGACCTGAAAAGCCTCTCCAGCCTGCGATAAAACACTACCTGCTTTGAAATCACCGGATTCTTCAAAAAATAAATTCATTCTATGTTTTTCTTTCATTGAGGCGCACTGAGACGCACATCAGACACTTGCAATATTTTCCATCGAGGTAAACTACGAATGGATGCCTCACACCTTGTTCATCGCCACCCACTATAAATGATCTATGTCAGGCAGGAAAACCTCGGTCACTAACAGAGGTGAGCCAAGTCGCGTGAATATCGATCGCCTTGCCCATAAGTGTGGAACGGGCGATTGAATTAAATCCAAACTCAAAATCCTCTTCACCAAAGGATGCCTCGCGTGTAGGCGTGCGTAAAATAATGCACCGCGCTTTACTTTTGGATCATTAAACAAGGTGGTACCGAGCGATCGATTTCCCAAACTCGCGAACAAAGGCCACTGCTTCGCATTCGCTATCAATGGCAGGATGGTATGCGCATAGACGACAGGAACATCATCGCAGCACAACAAAACTTCGCGGGCAGTCACTTGCAGAGTTCGTTGCAGACGAATCTCGGCATATTCATCGGCTAAACATTTGGCACGCCCTTGTGATAACCGATGCACTCGAAACTGTTCAGAATGTGCCATCAGTCGTGCAGTCAATGAATCACGATTCGACAACCAGTCCGCAATTTTTTGTGGAGCTTGAACGCCATTGATATGTCGATGCCAATGCGCAACTGATGGCGTCACTTTTACCCTATTTGTCCGCATCGCAAAACGCCAAAATCTGTTCTAAATAATCTGGGAATTCACTAATACCGTGATCACTCCCTTGGATGATCAACTGCTGAGCCTGCGCATAATGCATCTGCATTTCACGCCAATCTAGAACTTCATCTCCGGTAGCAGCGATCAATAAATACCGCTTTGGTAGTGTAATCTGCTCAACTTCAAATTGTTTGAGTTCTTCGAGATATTCTTCCTTGAATTCAAATAATTCTTCGCTGTGATAAGCCGTTTGCATACCGACATATTTTTCTAAATCGCGTGGCGGTTTTACAGCAGGATTGAGCAATATCGCTTTACAGTCATTTTTTTCCGCCAAAAAATTCGCATAATATCCGCCCAATGAAGAGCCGATGATCGTGCATTTTTCTAGCGGCTTTTCATCGATCAAAGTCTGGGCCAGTTCGATCGCCAACTTGGGGGACGCCGGGAGCTGTGGGCATGCAAATTCGTTGTTTCTCCCCAATGCAAGAAAGTGCGCGGCAAGGACTTGCGCTTTATATGAAGCGGGTGAGGATCGAAAACCGTGCAAATACAATATCATTGTGAACCGCGACTAAATCACTGCGTTAAATTTCTTTTCAAGTGCATTCAGAATTAACTGATGTACCCCACCAAATCCACCATTACTCATTACCAACACCGTATCACCAGGTATGGCATCAAGCACAATGGCATTCACTAGTTCGCTTAGCACATGATGCGTCGCCACGCGCGAGCCGAGCTCCTGAAAAGTTGAGGCAAGATCCCAACCGATTGCATCTTTCCCCTCCTGCGCACCAAACACATACGCCTTATCTGCCGCGGAAAGACTCGCCGGTAAAGCCTGTTTTATCGCCCCCATCTTCATGGTATTTGAACGTGGCTCGAGAACAGCCAAGATACGCCCCTTGCCAACTTGCCGGCGCAAGCCTTCAAGAGTGGTCGCAATTGCGGTAGGGTGATGTGCAAAGTCGTCGATCACGCAAATGCCGGCGACTTCGCCGCGCTTCTCCATGCGCCTCTTCACATTCACAAAGCGAGCCAGCGCTTCAATTGCAAGCTGCGGCGCCACTCCAACATGACGTGCCGCTGCAATCGCAGCGATTGCATTCATCCGATTGTGCGCACCGTTTAGTTGCCATGCGACGACACCCTGTGATTGTCCCCGGAAAAAAACCTCAAAATCCTCATTTTCCTGCAATCTAAAATACCAATCAGTCTGATCATCCCCATCAGAAAAAGCTTCCTTTTCACTCCAACACCCACGCGCAATCACATTCCGCAAGGTCTGCTCTTTTGCATTCACAATTAAGCGCCCAATACGAGGAACAGTTCGAACGAGATGATGGAATTGCGTTTCAATTGCACCAATATCGGGAAAAATATCCGCGTGGTCATATTCAAGGTTATTCAGAATCGCCGTCTTTGCGTGGTAATGAACAAACTTGCTACGCTTATCAAAAAATGCCGTGTCATACTCATCTGCCTCGATGACGAAGAAATCCGAGGCATGATGAGTTTCTTTTTGCGCCCCCCCGACATCACCGCTTCGACCTGATAAACGAGCCGAAACACCAAAATTCAGCGGAACCCCTCCGATTAAAAAACCAGGAGAATAACCCGCATACTCCAAAATCCAAGCCAACATTGACGATGTTGTTGTCTTACCATGGGTTCCAGCGACGGCCAACACCCACTTATCCCGAAGCAATTGCTCACCTATCCATTGCGGCCCAGAAACATAACGTAAGCCGCGATCGAGTATCGCTTCCATCAACGGATTTCCGCGAGACACCACATTTCCTATGACGTAAAGATCCGGATTTAACTCAAGTTGCGAAGGATCAAAGCCCTCGATCAAACTAATTCCTTGCGACTCGAGCTGAGTACTCATCGGTGGATAGACATTCGCGTCACACCCCGTCACAGTGTGACCCGCCTGTTTTGCTAACACAGCGAGTCCACCCATAAACGTACCGCAAATGCCTAAAATGTGAATATGCATATTACTCTGACTACTTTCAAGTGAATTTAGGATCAGTGCCCTGCTGTTGAGCTTTTTAGATCGCTGATTTGATCATTTTTCAACAGCGACCGCAATTCTACCTGAGACACGCTACTTCGCCGAATACGATATGATAGAAGGATGACGAATTTTAATTTTAGCGAGGGTGATCAAATCACCCATCTTCGAAACGAGATTGCCTCACTTGCTGCGAAAATGATCGCTGAGGAAGGGGCTGAATATGGCACAGCAAAAAAAAGAGCCGCCAAACAATTACTAGGAAATCAACGCATTAATGGGAATATTCTTCCCAGCAATGAGGAGATTGAACAAGAAGTCCGCAGCTATCAGGCTTTGTTTTTTGCAGATACACAGCCGGCACGGCTACAGCAATTGCGACGTTTGGCTGCAGAACTGATGAGTGAACTAAAGCAATTCAATCCCTACTTGATTGGTGCCGTTTTTAACGGAACTGCTGGAGAGCATTCAGACATTTATTTGCAGCTCTACACTGACAACGCGAAAGACGTCGCCATTTACTTGTTAAATCTCGGCATCAATTACGAAGTATCAGAGCATCAAACCAAGCGTGGAGAACCAATAGAGACGCTAAGTTTCTTGCACAAAGACGAAGGCGTCCATTTAATGATCCATAGCTTAGATGACTTAAGGCATACGGACAAAAAAGAACGCACAAACCTCACCGGCTTGGAAAACCTCATTGGAAAAGAGAATGAAAAATAAAACATTTACAATTTCAGCTTTAATTATTGCGGCCGTTTTTACCGCAGCGGGCTTAAGCCTAGGTGCAAAAAAATATGAACCTGTACCAGCGACGGATAGCGCAGCAAAGCAATTTTTTTCTTTGACCCTCAACGATCTCGAGGCGAAACCGCAGCCAATGAAACAATGGCAAGGAAAATTTCTCGTGGTTAATTTTTGGGCAACCTGGTGTAAACCATGTGTCGAAGAAATGCCAGAGCTCAAACAGTTGCAAGCAGACCTGAAAAATAATAACGTGCAACTTATTGGAATGGGAATTGATACTCCATCGAATATGCAAGAATTTGCAAAAAAATATCAAATTAGCTACCCCTTATACGCCGCAGGAATGGATGGAACCAGCGTATCACAGCAAATGGGAAACAAAGCAGGCGGCTTACCATTTACGGCCTTGATTTCCGAGGATGGCAAAGTGATCAAAACCTACAGCGGTCGCCTTAAAATGCCAGAATTACGTGCCGACATCACACGACTTAATAAGAAATCTTAAAAAGAAAGATGATTTTTACTTGCCAATTAGTGGCAAATAACGGCAAAATGCATGCAAATCGACAATCTCATTGCAATCTATGGCACGCAAAATATTGCTCATCAACGGTCCCAACTTAAATCTGCTTGGTACCAGAGAACCCGAAGTGTATGGAAAACAAACGCTGCTTGACATAGAAAACGCTGCAAAATCACAATGTATCTCTCACGACGCTGAATTTGATTGTTTTCAAAGCAATCACGAGGGCATGATCGTTGACAGGATTCACCTTGCCAAGCAGCAACAATTCACTGCAATCGTCATCAATCCAGGGGCTTACACTCACACCAGTATCGCCATTCGTGATGCTCTTGCAGGTGTCGCCATCCCATTTATTGAGGTGCACATTTCAAATGTTTACCAACGTGAAACATTTCGTCATCACTCTTATCTTTCCGACATCGCAAAAGGTGTGATCTGCGGCCTCGGTACAGATGGATATCGCTTTGCAATTGACTTTGCAATAAAAAACCTTTAAATTCTCGCATCTTCACGCAATTAACACACATTACTCATATAACTATTAATTGCGTCCATCCCAACAATCGCGCTAAAGTGACCAAAAGTACGCTTTAACGCTCCATTTTTCAGGAGATTTCACATGGATTTAAGAAAACTCAAGACCCTTATTGACCTCGTTGCAGAATCAGATATTTCTGAACTAGAAGTCACAGAGGGCGAAGGTAAAGTTCGCATCGTGAAATCTGCACCAGTACAGCAAGGCCAAATGGTCATGATGCAACCACAAATGCAACATGCGATGCCTGCGCCTGCCGCAGCACCGGCCGCAACTGCACCCGTTGCACCTGCCGCTGCACCAGCTACCGAAGGTCACATTGTCAAATCACCCATGGTTGGAACGTTTTATCGTGCAGCGTCCCCTGGCTCTGCACCGTTTGTTGATATTGGCAAAAATGTAAGCTCCGGCGACACCCTCTGCATTATCGAGGCAATGAAACTCCTGAACGAAATCGAAAGCGATTTCACTGGCAGCATCAAACAAATTCTGGTCGAAAATGGTCAACCTGTTGAGTTTGGTCAACCATTATTCATCATTGGTTAACCTAAGCTCTTACAGTTTGATGACGCCGTTTGCTTCATGATTCGCGCCAACAAAGCAAATCGATAGAGCAACGACGCTCTCGGGCTATAACCTCTGCCAAAGCAAAGTAAATTATGTTTGAAAAAATTCTTATCGCCAATCGAGGCGAAATCGCTCTCCGTATTCAACGCGCATGCCGCGAAATGGGGATCAAAACTGTAGTCGTCCATTCTGAAGCCGACCGCGAAGCAAAATATGTCAAGTTAGCAGATGAATCAGTCTGTATTGGACCAGCACCATCCACTCTAAGCTACCTAAGCATGCCGGCAATCATTAGTGCAGCAGAAGTAACCGATGCACAGGCAATTCACCCAGGATACGGTTTTCTATCTGAGAATGCAGACTTTGCCGAACGTGTAGAGCAATCGGGTTTTGTCTTCATTGGCCCTCGTGCAGAATCCATCCGCTTGATGGGGGATAAAGTATCCGCGAAACATGCAATGATCGAAGCTGGCGTACCTTGCGTACCCGGCTCAGAAGGCGCCCTACCAGATGATCCAAAAGTCATCGTGCAAACTGCTAGAAAAGTTGGCTACCCAGTTATCATCAAAGCCGCTGGGGGCGGTGGTGGACGCGGCATGCGGGTAGTACACACCGAAGCAGCCTTGTTAAATGCGGTCACAATGACCAAAACCGAAGCGGGCGCGGCATTCGGCAACCCAGAAGTTTACATGGAGAAATTTTTGGAAAATCCACGTCACGTGGAAATCCAAATCTTAGCGGATCAACATGGCAATGCAGTTTGGTTAGGCGAACGTGATTGCTCTATGCAACGTCGCCATCAAAAAGTCATCGAAGAAGCCCCAGCGCCTGGGATTCCACGCAAAATTATCGAAAAAATCGGTAATCGTTGCGCCGAAGCTTGCCGTAAAATTGGCTATCGCGGTGCCGGTACTTTTGAGTTCCTGTATGAAAATGGGGAATTCTATTTTATTGAAATGAATACGCGCGTACAGGTTGAGCACCCTGTCACTGAGATGATCACTGGCGTGGACATTGTGCAAGAACAAATCCACATCGCATTCGGCAACAAACTTCGGTTTAAGCAATCTGACATCGAATTGCGAGGTCACTCAATTGAATGCCGTATCAATGCAGAAGATCCATTCAAATTCACGCCGTCACCAGGTCGCATCGTGACATGGCATACGCCGGGCGGGCCAGGCATTCGTGTGGACTCTCACGCATATGCTGGTTATTTCGTGCCCCCGAATTATGATTCAATGATAGGCAAAGTGATTTCTTACGGGGCAACGCGCGAACAAGCGATACGTCGCATGCAAATTGCTTTATCGGAAATGGTTGTCGAAGGAATTCAAACCAATATACCGTTACACCGTGAGTTGATGGTTGATGCACGATTTATTGAAGGTGGAACGAATATTCATTATCTCGAACATAAACTCGCTGATATGCCGGTATTATCGAAAAAAGAAAAATAAAACGCATGCGCTTTAATGTGCAGTAGTTTCCAGAACGCGATTGAGATACTATATTCAATCGCGTTTTTAATTGAAATTGATTTAACCGTTCGTTCTCGTGAATTGTCCGGTACTACGAATTGGAAAGAGAAGGCAGCTAATGGCTTGGATAGAAATTATTATTGAAGTAGAACGAGAATATGCAGAAAATCTATCCGATGCCTTAATGGAAGCTGGCGCACTATCTGTGTCAGTCGAAGATGCCGATGAAGGAACAGATGCTGAGAAACCCCTCTTCGGCGAACCAGGCATGGAAATTACTGAGCGCGCTTGGGAGCGCAGCCGCGTTGTTGCGCTAGCGGAAATGGATGCGGATCTGCAATCCCTACTCTCAGAAGCGGCAACATCGATCGGATTGCCAAGCGTGCCAAGTTTCACTACACGCACTGTCGAAGAACAAGACTGGGTGCGATTAACGCAATCACAGTTTGAACCTATTCATATCGGTAAAAACATTTGGGTAGTACCAAGCTGGCATGAGATTCCAGATCCGAATGCACTTGTGCTCGAACTCGATCCAGGTCTGGCCTTCGGCACAGGCAGCCATCCCACAACACGATTGTGCATGGAGTGGCTAGAAGCAAATCCTCCCCAAGATGCGACAGTGCTTGATTATGGTTGCGGCTCGGGAATTCTTGCTATGGTCGCGAAAAAACTGCTCGCCAGTCATGTTGTGGGCGTTGACATTGATCCGCAAGCGATTGAATCTGCGAATTTTAATTCCACGCAAAATCATTGCGAGATCGAATTTTATTTACCAGAACCATTTGCTGACAACTATCCCTCCTCCCATCAATTTGGCGTAGTGGTCGCGAATATTTTATCTAGCCCATTAAAACTCATGGCGCCTATGCTCGCGGGACGTGTCGCACCTGGCGGGGCTCTCATACTCTCTGGCGTATTGGCACGGCAAGCAGAAGAAGTGGCAGCCGCATACGCTCCCTTTATTCAACTCAGCGTTTGGCAAGAACGAGAGGGTTGGGTCGCTTTACACGGTCGCCGTACTCCAAACTAACTTGAACGATATATGGCACTCGCAACGCAATGTCCCCACTGTTTGACAAGTTTTCGGGTCGCCAACGACCAATTGAAATTACACGCCGGCATGGTACGATGCGGCGCGTGTAAGCAAACATTTAACGGGATTGAACATCTGCTTGCGCCGGACCTTACACCAAGAAAAAAAGAGAGCAGCCCAACCGTAGAAATATCACCTCGACAGACTGATGCTGCAGATCAAATCAATCCATCCAAGATTCTGGTCGAGAAAAACGCTGCTACGGCATCAACACCACAGCGTTTGCCGGAGACAGAGCAAGGTCAAGGACTCAGTCAGCTAGCCCCCGACAATTCTTTAATTAAGAGCGCCACAACAAGCAAGGAACAATCGAAGTCTGAAGATCCTGGTACGAATGACTTGCAAGTTAAAGAGGTATTCGAAGACAAAAACGCCGAAGTTTTCGTCGACACGAGTCCAACAAATGATCAGACAGATCAAACACCCATCGATCAGCCCCAACACTTAGAAGAGAATTTTCAAGATTCGAAACGCTTATCTGAACCCACAAATTGTAGTGTGCACGATTTAGACGTAGAAGTGATCAATTCATCTTCACTTGATTTCGACCAGTCCGAATTTGAAGAAACTGAATCTGAAACTGAATCCGAATCGGAATCTGACTTCCAAGCAATTGCATCGCAGGAGTTCGATTCAGGCACAGGGCAAGAAGAGGAAATCGAGCAAGCATCGGAAATAGAATTCGAAGCGCAACAACAAGAATTAATCAAACAATTCTCAGCACAACTTGAAACGATCGCGCCTGAATTGGGTGTCGCTAGCGAGGACAAGGGCTCGCATTCAGAAGAAAAACTTTCGAACAAACTTGAGTTTGAACTGACACCTGAAGAGCGAGAATTAATTGATCAAGCTGAACATCTGCATCAACTTGAACTGCAAACTAGGGCCGCACTGCTTGATGAAAACGCCAAAGAGTGGTCACAACATGAATCAGAAACCAACTCGAGCGCGCTCGAGATGGAAGTCGATGATATCGAGATACCTGAGCCAGCAATGGTCAACGCGAAGGTCCCGCATGAGGTTGTGACGCCAACGCCTATCGTCAATAAAGAGGCAATTGAAAGCACAAAAGAGAGTGAATCAGAGTCACTCGAACTGGAAGACGAGTCCGAAATTACGCCGGACTTTGTATTACTGGCTGAGAAAAAACAACGCTACAGCAAACACAAGCGTTGGGCATATCTGACAGCACTATTCGTATTGGGCTTAGGCATATTAGGACAAAGCATTTATTTTTCGCGATCAATTCTTGCTTCACAATTTCCTTCCACCAAGCCGCTGTTGACCCAAGCGTGTCAACGACTTCAATGCAAAATCCAATTGCCGGCTGAACGTCGCATGTTGGAATTAGTCGGCAGTGAATTGTTAATCTTAAATGAAGACTTACGGATTAGCACGCTCGCATTTCAAATTCAAAACAAAAGCAATACCGTGCAAGAATGGCCGGTTGTTGAACTCACTTTGGAAGATGTGCGTGGCAAGACGGTACTACAAAAGATTTTTAAACCAAGCGATTATCTTAGAACGCCTTCAGACCTTCCCAAAGGCATGCCTGCACGTAGTGAAAGCAATCACAAGATCCATTTTGAACTAGATTCAATCAAAGCCTCAAATTACTTAGTCAACATTTTCTACCCATAATCAGGGACTTTCAACCGCACGCCAATCACACCCGACAGCGTGCTTCTTCTCACTATATTTGCTTGCGTAAATTGCGATAACGTTCAGCGCGAGTAGAGATTGCCGAAATCAATTTTTCTGGGTCAATTGGCTTGGTCAAAAACTCGTCAGCACCCGTTTCAAGTGCCCCCAATTGCTTTTGCATTTCCGTTTCTGATGACAAAAAGACGATAGGAATATCCATATAATGATTATTCTGTCTGACAACCTTTGCCATTTCAATTCCATTACATTGGGGCATATACAAATCCGTTAGGATCAGTTCTGGCTTAAATTTCTTTATCGCATCCAAAATCTGGGTGGGGTCCATCAATGCTTTCACATGCATCCCTGAGCTACTCAGCACAGCATCGAAGAAACTCAAGAAAAATTCATCGTCATCCACCACCAATACGCGATAAGAACGGACAGTGTTTTTTGCGATTTTTTCGTCAATGCGGACACTTAGTGCTTGCACATCGATGGGTTTAATAAAATACCCCTCCGCACCTTCTCGAACAGCAGTCAAGCGGTCCTCAAAATTATCATTTGTTGAGATATAGATTGCAGGAAAACTTGTAATCACCCTCGTTGCCATTGCCTCCTTTGCGATCTTACCTTGCGGCGAATCAATATCCAATACGACGGCTGCAGGTGCCCTTACTAAAATCGCAGAACGAAATTCGTCCAAGTCTGAAAATCCGACAACTTCGTGCTCATAAACACTGAGCGCCGCAGATAGCTCTGCCGCATATTGCGTATCAGCAGAAAATACGTACACTAAATCAAAATATCGCATGGAGCTCGATTCCATTTCGGTTGATGAATCAGCTATTTCGAAAGATTGTGTCATTTTAATTATCGATCCTAAATTTGTTTCTAGCGCTATTTGAATTCAAGGGTAGCCTCCTATTATTGGGCTGCTACATCCCCCCACAATTGGCGCATCGAAAAACGAATATTGACTTGATCACGATGAAGTACTTCTCGAATTGCGTGCAGCGTTCGTTGGGTATCTCGCTTAATCGGCGCTGAGAGAGGTGCGCCGCGTGGGCCGATCAGACAGTGTACATACGGAGTTGTGGTGGTCGCACCTTTACTCGTCACGACACCGATCTCGCCATTTTCTAACTTAACGAAAGTGCCAATTGGATATGTTCCCAACTCGCGGATAAACAAAGTGACCAACATTAGGTCGACTGTCGTCTTTCCTCCAACCAAAATGTCACGCAGCGCTGCATTGGGCAACAAAGATTTGCGATAACTACGGGCGCAAACACGAGCACAATATCGATCTGCAATTGAGATAATTTTGGCATTTTGCGGGATCTCAGCACTCCGTTTTTTTAACGGGTATCCCGTACCATCTTCGTTCTCATGATGATGCAAAATCCACGACAGCCATCCCTCATCCCGGATTCCTGCGCTCATCAGTTGTTGCACACTTTCTTGAGGATGTTTGAAAATCAATTCCTGCTCGGCTGGATTGAGCCCTTCACTTTTTTCTTGCAGACGCTCTTGTTGACGTAACATACTCAAATTCATTGTCAAACAAGCCGCTGCAAGTAAAGTAATTTCCTCTTCGGTTTTCTTAAGTGCTCGTGCAATCACGATGGACACAACCGCACTATCGACACAATGACGCGCGGAGTAATTGCCTTCTTGATGTAACAAAATACATCCCAAAGCGACATCTGTATCGAGATAAGTTGCAACGACGACTTGCTTTGCTAGTGCTAAGAATTTCTCTCGCGCATTTTGCTCAGTCGCCAAGTTGTAAGATAAGGTCCGCAGCTCATTACGAACCTGTGAGATGATTCTGAGTACTGAAGCTTGCTCTATAACTTTAGGAATTTTTTTGTCGCGCGCAGCTTGATCCAATACTTCGCCATCAACAAATAACCCGCGTTCTATCAAAGTTTCAACTTGATGGCTGCTATTCACAACAAACCCGCGACGCAACAGCAAATTTCCATCACTGCCATAAATATCCCATTGCAAAGGTTGACCCAATACAATGTCTGACATAGAAATACGCTTATTCGACATGCATTACCCCAAATTAAATAGGTGAGCCTGAAGCTTGGCAGGCTTTAGTCGTCAAAATCTGTGCTTACTTCTATCGTATCAGAGTCTAGTCACTACGCTAGGTTTTCTTGAATTGCGTTGTTCCACGATGCAACATCTTGCCTCCACAATTCAGAAAAAGAGGCAAAATGTGCAATCAAATCGAAAACCGCCAACCTCTGCGTCGGAGAACCCACATGAGCAATGCGAAGATCGCAGTAAATAAGACTGCCGCCAATAAAGAGCTGAAAAAAGGTCCAAATCGAGGAGTGATTTGCGTCGCAAACCAAGCAGCATAGATCTTATCCATCAAGCCTGTTGCAGCCAATATACAAGTTGCGACCCACGAACCTGCGTACGCTGCGATTGCATTCACGCCAAAACTAATACCAATCGGAGGAAACTTAGCAATATCGATCAAGCGATGCATTCCGTATATCGTCAAGTACGCAAAGCCTCCTGTCCATAGAACAAATGAAGAAGTCCAGAGCTGTTTATTCAACGGAAAAAATGGGGACCAAATCCATCCGACAAAAATCATCATAAGTCCTGCTAGCCAAATCCGTGAAGTTTGTCCGCACCGCAATAGAGCCCCTAACTGGAGTCCAAGCATCACAGAGGCGAGAGCAGGCAAGGTACTAAGTACGCCTTCTGGCTCCTGAGCACGACCTGTCAAGGGATCAAAACTGTAAGCGAGATGCCCTAACATCTTGGAATCGATTTGGTCAACCAAATTTAGATGAGGTTGGTAAGAACCTGACGACCACAGCATGGCCCAATAAACCAGCAAGATGCTGACAATTATGCCAACTTGAGTACGCCAGCTTCGAACGTATAGCATGATGCAACCAGCAAACAAAAAACAAATCCCTATCCTCTGCAGTACACCAAGCAACCTAAATTCCCGACCAGGAATGAGCCACATAGCAATCAAGTGTAACAAGATACCTAAGCCCACAATTTTCACCGAGCGCCAAACGATCTTCGGCATCAATTCAGAAGGAAGTTGACCTTGTTCTAATTTGGGGGCAAAGGCCAACTGCATGGATACGCCGACAATGACAAGGAAAAACGGGAAAATGAAATCTGCTGGCGTCGTTCCATGCCAAACCGCGTGTTCCAACCAAGGATAAACGTGCTCCCAATCACCGGCATTATTGACCAACAACATCGCGGCAACGGTCAGCCCTCGCAACGCGTCAATTGATAAATATCGAGCTAATTTCTCTGTGTTTGTACTCATCTTCGAATTACTTTCAATGTGAATAGACTCGTGTGTTTGCCATCGATCGCAGAACTAGCGCGAAAGGATATAAAAGACGCATCGCTGCTGCGCTGCAATACCAGTTCAACAAAAAATCAAACAAAATGTAAGGGTATTAACGAAATCCAGTCGAATATTTCTTGCATGCCTCAATTCTGACAAAACAATGGCGTGCACTGTCGCTTATTGCCATCGCAACGCAAATTTTATCCATAAAAAATACAGTATAGTGGTATATTGGTACTTAAGTGGCATTATTTTTATAAAACCAGTTGACCGTGTTACGCGAGCCTAGTATTTTGATCATCAAGCATCACAAATAATCTTAATTTGCTCACTTAATCTTTAGGCTATCTATCAATCTGTAATTTATTTTGAATCGGTCAAATCTTTATCCTAGTTTGGGGTAAGGATGGAATCGCGACTCCGCGAAACTGTGGACATTCAAATCAATTGATACAGCTAAAACATGACCTTAATCGGAGATCTCTTCAATGACTGAACGTAAGACCCGCCATCCACTCGCATGGGTACCTACACTTTACTTTGCCGAAGGTCTACCACTCTGGGTTGTCCTAATTGTCGCTGGAGTCATGTTTAAGAGCATGGGAATTTCCAACGAGGACATTGGACATTGGACCGGCGTTCTAGTCTTAGCTTGGGCCTTTAAGCCACTCTGGAGCCCCTTGTTAGAAACGTCAAACAATAAGCGTTTCTTTGTTGTACTTTTTCAAATTATCGGTGGCGTCGCATTAGGACTCATAGCGCTCACACTGCAAGTCCCCAATTCGATCGCTGTCATTGTTGCTTTATTAGGTGTCGTCGCGCTTGCATCGGCGACCCATGATATCGCAGCAGATGGTCTCTATATTGCGAGTTTATCGACCAAACAACAAACTGCCTTCGCAGGGTGGCAAGGGGCGTTCTACAATGCCTCGAAATTTGTCATCTCTGGTGGATTAGTCGTATTGGCAGGTGACCTGCAAACAAAAATGAAGATGCCACCAGAGCAAGCATGGTCCATCATTTTTGCGATTATGAGTGCAGGCTTAATTGGCATCGCCATTTATCATTGGTGGTCCCTACCATCCAACCCTGTTAGCAACGTTGCGCCAACATCGATTAAAGAAGGCTTCAAGACATTGCTCGAGGTAATTATCGACTTCTTCAAAAAACCAGGCATCTGGTTGAGCATCTTATTTATCTTATTATTCCGTGCTGGTGAAGCACAAGTCTCGACGATTGCGCCATTGTTCTTGCTTGATGCACGTACTGCTGGCGGATTAGGTTTAACCACCGCTCAAGTTGGCTGGGCATATGGTGCAGCAGGCACAATCGCATTCATCGCTGGCAGCATCATCGGTGGCTATTTTGCTGGTTGGCTAGGGCTGCGACGAGGGATGGTTTTCTTAATTATTGGCATGAATTTGCCAAATCTTGCCTTCTTTTTCTTATCCAGTACGATGCCGGAAAACTTAACCATCATTACCGCAGCGATTTTCATCGAAAATTTCGGATTTGGTTTTGGATTTGTTGGATTAATTCTCTATATGATGCAGGTCCTGTCTGTTGGAAAGTATCAGACTGCCCACTACGCCTTTGGCACGGGTTTCATGGCATTAGGCTTGGTGTTGTTCCGCACATTTAGCGGCGACATACAAGCTGCGCTCGGCTACAAGAACTTCTTTTTATGGGTGATCATTTCTGCGATCCCTGTCTTGCTTCTATCGCTTTGGATCGTTCCAAAGTCCATTGAACAAGAAACGGGAAACAAAGCAGAACTGCCTCAGGATTGAATAGCGCCAATTGACGCACATCATATTTCTATCAAAGCTAAAGACCGTACCAATTCAATTGGCACTTTAGCTATGCGCTTTTGTTTTGCGCTTTGGTCTTGAATAAATTGACAAGTCAAAAGCGCAAATAAAAAAACTTGGATGCTTTCACATCCAAGTTTTTTTCTACCAATTTCACTTTATTTCACTGAATCCATCAATCTGCTTGGTCGAAATTCATCACCGGCATTTCACCATCTGCACGACACTGCCCCTTCAACCAATTGGCGACGGCTTGAATCGCGGGATCGGCAAAGCCGTAACTAATTAACGCAGGTGCATCGATATCTAAAGTTTGAAATGGATTCCATAAAACCAAATGTAAATCAGGTTTCCAAGTTTGACGTGCATGCTCGTTATATCGAATCCGTACCGTCGAAGCTAAAATCAATTTCCGGCCATCTTGCGGAATACTGGTCCAATCAAATGTATTCGCATCATCAAAAGTCGTCGTCTCAACATCATAAATTTGCGCTAACACTGCAGAGACCTTGTGCGCTGGAATTCCAGCTTCCGAGACGCCATCACTTACCACATCGGCACTGATAATCAAACGTACTCGACTACCCACTGCCGGTGCTTGCGGCTGACGATGCGGCGTCAAACCTCGTTGCCATGCATTTGCCATCAGCTGACGATCATTTGACTCTTGATCCTGAGCATAAGGTCTTACCTGACTAGGATAGGTCTGCGCTAAGCGACTAACACGAGCCAACTTCTGTTGCACGGCTTGATAGGGAATATGTCCTGATTCAATGGCTTCGCTCAAAGCTTCCAAAGTTTCTATCTGGGTTTCGACATTACCAAGTGCCATGACCATATCCGCACCAGCAGCGAGCGCTTTGACTGCCGCCGCACCGACACCATATCGTCCAGCTATCGCGTGCATGTCCATTCCATCCGTTATCACGACACCTTGATAATTCCATTCTTCACGCAAGATCCCCGTTAGAATTGATTTCGACATCGTTGCAGGGTTGTCGGGATCAATTTGCGGATACACGATATGCGCCGTCATCATCGCGGGAGCATGTTTCGCCGCCGCTTTAAAAGGCATCAGTTCTAAGGCGTCCAACTGTTGACGTGATTTATCTACAATCGGCAAATCGCGATGCGAATCAACGTGCGTGTCACCATGTCCAGGAAAATGCTTGACGCAACAGGCCACTCCTTCGCTCAAACTACCTTCCATCCATGCACTGGCTAACTTTTCTGCTTGGATAGGATCTGCTCCAAACGAGCGCTCCGAAATAACAGGATTATTGACATTATTATTAAGATCAAGAACAGGGGCGAAATTCCAATTAAACCCGAGAGACTTTACCGCTCGCGCGACTGCAGCACCGACCTGACGACATAATTCAGGGTCCTTACTAGCCCCTAAAGACATTGCTGCTGGCGGTTGTGGAACCCAAGTCGCCCGAACCACAGCCCCACCCTCCTGATCAATACCAATCAATGCTTCAGGACCCATTACCGCCCGCAAATCGGATGTCAGCTTTACCAACTGTTCCTGACTTTGCATATTTTGTCGAAACAGACAAATCGCACGGATATGATGCTCACGAATAAAATTTGCCATTTTTTCGCTGAGTACCGTTTCCGGCATTCGAATCATTATCGATTGCCCTGCCAATCGCTGCGCTTCTTCTTTACTAATTAAACTCATTGGATTTCCAAATAAAGACCAAGGAAAAAAGGACAAAGAAAAGCGGGAATCATCTTGATGAATTCCCGCTTAAGTCATTAATTTGTTTTCGTAACTTTACTGAGGTGACGCGGTTTGTCGGGATCGAGTCCACGCGCGACAGACAAATGCGCAGCCATCACATAAAATGATTGGATCGCCGCAATTGGATCAAGATCCGGTGTCGCAGTCGTTGCCAAGGTCAAATTACGTTCCTTCACATCGGCTGGTGCGGCCAACAACACATTCGCGCCACGGCCGCGCATTTCTTCTGCCAGTGCGATCAGGCCCGCCTGAGCGGGTCCGCGTGTCGCAAAAATCAACAGTGGATATCCATCGTGAATCAAGGCCATCGGACCATGTTTAATTTCTGCGCCACTGAAGGCTTCTGCTTGAATGACAGACGTTTCTTTAAACTTCAAAGCTGACTCTAACGCAACGGAGAAACTAATTCCGCGACCGACCACCATGATTCGCTGTGCAGGTACCAAAACATCCAATGCGTTCGACCAATCAAGTTGAGTTGCGCTCTGCAAAACTTCAGGCAATTCCTCAATACCGGCAAGAAAGGCCGGATCATTCTGCCAATGTCCTGCAAGTCTTGCACCTGCAACCATCGAAGTGATAAAGCTCTTGGTGGCGGCCACACTCAATTCTGGGCCAGCATGCAAAGGCATAGTCCAGCCAGCGCCTTGCGCCAACGGAGAATTCGCATCATTGACGAGTGCGACTGTGGTTGCACCATTGTCGCGAAAATAACGAATCGGCTCAACCACATCTGGACTTTGACCCGATTGTGAAATGGCGATTGCTAGGGCATTCTTTACATGTAGCGGTGCTTGATTTAATGTAACTAGTGACATCGGCAATGAAGCGACGATATGTCCAAGACGTGCCATGATCAAATACGCTGCATAATTGGCAGCGTGGTCTGAACTTCCGCGCGCGACAGTTACAACAGAAGACGGGGGCGTTGCCCGCAAATATTGTCCCAATTCTTCCAAGCGTTGACAATCATGACGCAATTGTTCAGCAACAAATTCACCTGACGAACAGGCCTCTTTAAGCATCTTCGAGCTCAATTTTTTCTCCCTCAATATAAACAGCAATCAGATTCAAATCCCGATCAAGAACTACTAGGTCTGCATAAGCCTCTTGTTGCAGACGGCCACGATCAGATAATCCTAAAAAATCTGCTGCGTAGGTAGAAACACGTTTAGAGGCATCATCTAGCTCCAAACCAATCTTGACTAAATTTCTTAGCGCTTGATCCATGGTCAAGGTACTGCCAGCAAGCGTGCCATCAGCGAGACGCACGCCGCCAAGGCATTTATGCACAACTTGACGACCAAGCATATAGTCACCGTCAGGCATTCCGGATGCTGAGGTCGAATCAGTGACGCAATATAATTTTGGAATTGCACGCAATGCAGCTTTAATTGCACCTGGATGTACATGCAATAAATCAGGGATAATTTCTGCGAAATTCGCATGGGCCAGAGCAGCGCCAACCATACCTGGCGCTCGGTGGTCAAGACGTGACATCGCGTTGTACAAATGGGTAAAGCTACTCGCACCATTTTCTAGGGCAGCAACGCCGTCTTCATACGTACCAAGTGTATGCCCAAGTTGCACCCGCATACCCAAAGCGGTCAATTGGCTAACCATCGATAAATTGCCCTCGACTTCTGGCGCCAAAGTAATCAACTTAATCGGTGCGATCGCGTTCAAGTGCTTCACTTGTTCGATTGATCCAGCATGCGCAAAATCCGGTTGGGCACCTAATTTTCCTGGGTTGATATAAGGACCTTCCAAATGCACTCCTAGAACGCGAGCAGCACCCGATTGTCGTTGCTCACAAACGCTAGACAGTGCCTTCAATGCATTTTCCAAATCTGACATTGGTGCCGTCATTGTCGTCGCCAACATACTGGTCGTACCGTGTTGCGCATGCATCCGCGAGATCACTTCAATCGCACCGTCGGCTTCCATCGTATCTTTTCCACCTGCACCATGTACGTGCAGGTCGATGAATCCAGGCAAGATATAAATTGCTTCTTTGGCGTTCGTTGGGGTCAAATCCGCTTGGATACTCTCTATCTTTTCAGCGAACGAAATCACACCACTCACCCATCCTTGCGGCGTCAAAATAGTACCACTCAATTGTTGTACTTTTGATGGACGCGCGGCATCCGAAACTTGTTTTACTCCCGCTTGCTCGACACTCATCTGAACAACTCCACCACAAAGTCATAATAGTCACTACGGCAATAGGAATGGGTCAGCTCAACGGCCGCGCCACTTGCGAGATAACCGACGCGAGTAATTAGTAACATTGCTGTACCTTGTTTTAAGCCAATTAACTTGGCTTGCTCAGCGGTCGCGCTGACGGCTCGGATATGTTGTAAGGCACGCGTTGGAGCAACATTATTCAGCTCGAGGTAACCATACAAACTATCAGTCACCAACTTCGGGTTCGATAAATATTGATTCGGAATCGTTGTGCTTTCAATCGCCATGACAACATTGTCAGCAGTTCGCAATCGCTTCAATCTTGAGACCACCGCATGCGGCGACAAGCCTAGCGACAATATTTCCTCCGGCGACGCGACACCAGTATCACGCGACAACCATTGTGAACCAGGCATAAATCCGCGTTGACGCAACTCTTCACTAAAGTTGGTTAAACGGGATAGCGGCTGTTCTAACTTAGGCGTAATGTAGGTACCTGAACCATGCTTGCGGGTCAGCAACCCGCGTTCGCAAAGCATCTCAATGGCTTTGCGGGCGGTAACACGAGAAATTTCAAGTGTTTCCGCTAACATGCGCTCAGATGGCAAGGCTTCATCTGGCTGCCAATAGCCATTATGGATTCCATTCGCTAGCTTATTCGCCAACTGCAAATACAAGGGAGTCGAACTATCTCCATCCGGTTTAAAATCGAGTAATTGAGCCAGCATATTTTTATTCCTTTGAACTTCAGTATCAAACTAAGGTTTCATAAATTGGTTTTTGACCAAAATAAGTGCACCAGCTGCAGAATCGCCCTTTGGCTTAGTCACCCGCGGCAATAGTTTTTCTGGCAGATAACTCCAAATTGCGTCAGCAAGTCCACCACACAAGGCTATCGGCATCGTGCCGTGTGGATCCAATGCATCGGCCATTTTCTCAACTTCTTTGCCCGCTTCTAGCAAGATTGCTCTCGCTTTAGAATTCGATGGCGCATAGTCAATTACCAACGGTGCGAGCTGTGCAAATTTCGTTTGTGTTGCACCGCCCAACCATGCAAACACAGCATCTTTCCCACCGCCACAGTAGTCAATCACTGCTTCCGCAAATACATCTGACTCACTACGTCCATCCAATACATGCTGCACGTGGTTGATAGCGCGCAATCCCATCCAAGCTCCACTCGCTTCGTCGCTCGAGGGAAACCCCCACCCACCAACTTCGCGCCGACTGCCATCGAGCTCCATCACCTCACCGACACTACCAGTTCCTAAGGCAATAATCGCGCCCGCTTGCCCTTGATGAGCGCCCAGCAAAGTCGTGCCAGCATCAGTTTCAACGACCAGACCTGCAAAACCTGGATTGGCAGCAACAAATTCAGCTGCCCATTGTTTATTATTTACTCCAGCCAAGCCGCACCCGATTGCAATCTTATTCAAATCGGGAAAAACAATACCAGTTTCTTTAAACGCTTGTTCAATTGCTGATAAAATAGCTTTCCATGCAGCAGCAGCACCATGCATCAAACCAGACGGGCCTGCGCTTGCACGAGCCAACTCTCGACCGTTCTGATCGACCAATAAAACGCGAGTCCCAGTGCCACCACCATCGACACCGATAAGATATTGAAACTGCGTACTTTGAATTTGCTGAGTTTGCTTCACGGTTTTTTCCAACAAAATACATGCGCCATCAGCACGTAAGCTTAGGCGAAAATTGGGACATAGATACACTTTAGGTGTTTCTAAAGTGGCTGTCAATAGGTATTTAAGTGGTATTCAAAGAATTTCACTTGAACCCAACAACTTATGCTCGCCCAACGGCATTTATTGATCAATACCTTCAGAATACTGATTTGAGCGCCCTTCCAAACTAATCTGGATATTGAAAGACAATCAAAACAAAACTCTGGAATGGAAACAAAACCAGAATTACCATACCACTTCGTAAATTTGGTTTAAAAAAAAGTGACGAAGCAAGATTTGCCTCGTCACTCCTTATACTCAGCCGCAAGATGTTTGGGTAATCGTCAAGACCATTACCCACTCAAATTACATTTTCGCGCGGAGTGTCAGATAGTACTGACGACCACTTTGGTAAATCGAACGAGGCTGATTTTCATTCAATGCAAAATACTTCAAAGAAGGATTATTTAAATTATGCGCATCCAACGAAATCGCGAAATGCTCATTAATTTTGTAACCCAAAGAAGCTGACAAAGATCCAGTTGCTGCTTGTGAGAATGCTGTTTCACGATCCAAGCCACTGTAGAACGCAGAGCGATAGCTATAAGATAAGCGTGCATTGAAAGTGTCATCCTCATAGTAACCACTCAAGTTGTACGTGTTTTTCGAAGCACCAACAACCTCTTGATCTTTCGCATCTTTTGCATCAGCGTAAGTGTAGTTTGCTGCAACACCAAAATTAGATCCAATTGGTTGTTCATATGCAAGCTCAAAACCCTTCACCTTTGCGCTGGAATTGACTGGAACACTTAGAACGTAAGGAACCATTGCGCCTTGTGGGATCGCAGAGCTGGTCGTGAAGTAACTACGGTTCACTTGACCAATTCCAACATAGCTCGTCAAATCCATGTAGTAGACACTACCAGAAACCAAGGCACGCGGTGCAAAATACCATTCCAAGGATGCATCAAGATTATTCGAACGAATTGGCTTCAAGTTCGGATTCGCACCACTACCGCTACCAATGCCAGTTGCTGTCGATGGTGGGCTCAAGCTGATCGCACTTGCCAATGCACCAAAGTCTGGACGTGTCATTGTTTTCGAGACGGCTAAACGCGCAACCAAGTCCTTTTGCACATCAAAACGCAAGTTCAAGCTTGGCAATACATCGTTATAGGTATTATCACTTTTCTCGAAGTGGAAGGTACCGAAATCCGAAGTTTTTTGCCCAGCGCCCGGACCAGAAAGAGTCGAAACTACACTCTCTTTGGTTTGCACGACGCGCACACCTACATTCCCACTCCAACCCTCTCCTTCCATATTGCCTTGAACATAGAATGCATTGACATTTTCTTTCAGTGCAAACTGCGTTCCATAATCTAAACGTGTACCGTTATTGTCGCGGTTAGAATACTTGTTGAACTCAGCCAACTGGGCTGGCGTGTAGTACCAAACATTCGATGGGAAGTTACCACCCAAGCCATTGCCATAGTTAGACGGATACGTTGCCACTGTTGAAGGGAATTTTGCGGGATCGTTTTGTGCCGTTGTACCGACTGGACACCAGCTCGATTGAGACCAATCCCATGGTGCCTGCGTTCCAGCAGCATTTTTACAACCTGGACCTTGACCCAAGGCAGCGCCGCTATCGCGTTTATGTTCAGTTGCACGGACACCAAATTTCAGAGAGCTAAATACACCTTGATTCAATTGATATTCGCCATCCAATTTCGCCCATGACTCTTCGTCATTCACGAGCGTATTTTGATAGCCGAAGACCCAACCCAAGGTATCTTTGGCACGACTAGCATAATTTGTATTACCTAAACTCCAGTCAGCAGCATTGTTGACGCCATTGATTTTGTAAGACGCACCAGAACCCACACCGACATTCCATTCAGCAACGTCTTGAGTTGGCGTTTTACCTTTCGCTTTGGAAGTGCCAAGTTGTCCATTAAAACGCAAATCAGAACTTGCTTTCCATGTCGCATCTGCGCTAAAGAAATTGACTTCTGAACCTGCATCTGGACGTGAGATCTGATCGTAGACACCGTAAGTCGTGCCCGCAACTGGCTTGAAGGTGGCGCTTGTCAAAGTCTTGACACCGTTATTGTTAGCTACGGTGTAGCCTGGTTCAGGAGCTTGTCCGTTACCACCATCAATAAAATGCGAACCCCACAACATATAGTTGCGATTGTAGTTGGCGGCGTCCAATTTAGAACTAAAACCACTCAACACAATATCAAACTCTTTGCTTGGCTTGAACTGAGCGCTCACTAAACCACCTGTGCGATGACGCGTTTGTTCAAACAATGCAGCACCCATCAAACTGGGATAATACGCGCCAGCCAAGTCAGGATTGGTTTTTGCCATTGGACTGGTTGCAGAAATTTGTGACCAACCCAAAATTTCTTGACCATCACGGCGCAAACTACGTTTTTCTGAGAAGGCTTGAACCATCAAACCAAAAGTGTTGTAATCATTTTTCCAGTTAATCAAACCACTCAATTGCGGATCAGATTTTGCCGGCAAATCTGCATACACAACACCTAGCGAAGCCTCGGCAGTCAATTGTTTCTTGAAATCTAAAGGTTTGCGGGTAATAACGTTGATTGAGCCAGCAACCCCACCCTCAACCAAACTCGCTTGAGAAGTTTTATTCACTTCAATACGACCAACCAACTCGGAAGGCAATAAGGTATAGCTGATCGAACGACCGACACCTGCACCAGACTGATTTAATACAAACCAATCACCAGCAGCCATGTTATGACCATTGATCAAAGTTTGCGTCAAACTTGGATTGGTACCACGCATACTGACGCGATCATTCTCATCAAAACCACCTTCATTACCGGATGCCGAACTTGTCGTCACACCTGAAACACGCTGCAAGGAGTCTGCCACATTTTTGTCCGGCATTTTGCCAATATCTTCTGCAGTAATGACTTCAATATGCGATTCTGCATTACGTTTTTGGTTCAATGACTGCTGCATAGAAGCACGCACGCCCGTCACGATGACTTGCTGCTGCTCTTCCTTCTCAGCCTTCTTCGTTTCAGCTTGTTGAGCTTGTGCCGACATTGCAGCGGTCATCATCAACACCGCAACCGCAGTAGCAATTGGCGTCAGACCTGATTTCAGATTACTCTTCATTTATTCCCCCAAGGATTCCAAAAAACATTAAGTGCAAAACAAACTCCAAAAGAAATTCGCTTTGCGCGATTTACCACTTATTAAACATTTCAACTTAGCGTGCAAAACGCTCTTCGCAACAACGACTTCTGAGCAACTTTAGTCCTTACCGCTGTACCAAAGTCCGTCGAAAGTAAATCACGAAAGGCAGTGACAAAAACCATCCCCCCACAGGACATAACTTCCTCAACTTCAAAGCCTCTTCATCACTAACACATCAAAATTGAGCTTCTGCTTTGATGTACTCTCACTTTAGAATCTTCAATACCAATTGTCAAACGGTATTCATGTGGTATTACATTTATTTGATTGGTATTATGGAAATTTACCCCATTGGTATTAAGATCAATTACACATCAAATCAAATAACACCTTGATTTAAAAGTGAAAAATATTTAAAAATACAGAGAAATTGGCCATTGGTATGTTGAGTCAATCCAACACACGTATTAAAAATACCACTTTAGACCGAGCATACAACTTCATTCCTTCGACTTGCCCCCAGCAAGGTGTTAATTAAACTAGATAATTTACCTTCCACTTGAAGCAATTCCGACACCGTTTCAATTTCAAAGGCTGTTAGCACAAAGCAATCATGGCTCAATTTTCGAATCCAATCGAACGCCAAACAAGTTTCATCGTCATCAAGTAAGGCAACCCATCTCGTCGTCTAGAAAACGCATGCGACGCGATTTTGCTATGCATCGAAACATGCCAAATCGACCTTGTGACTGCCGTAAAAGTATGGAATACTCCAGTCTCAAAATTCGATTTAAATCCCGCCAAATCCCCTCCCACATTGGTATCGAGAAGACCCGCTTTCAAGCAGGTCTAAGAATTTTTGCGTTCTTCTCATTCTATTTGTGGGTGTCATATGAAAGTTAAACAAATCGCGATTATTGGTGGTGGCACAGCTGGATGGCTGGTTGCAAACCATTTGGCTGTCGAACTGCGCGCTGAGTCGGATATTGAAATCACGGTGATTGAATCACCTGAAATTGGCATTATCGGGGTTGGCGAAGGCACAGTCCCACACATCAAAAAATCACTACAAAAATTCGGTATCTCCGAAGCCGACTTACTTGCCACATGCGACGCGACCTTTAAAGTCGGTATTAAATTCGTCGATTGGATGGAACAAAGCAAGGAGCAATCGTCATGGTATTACCATCCTTTCGCTTCGCCCTTTCCTGGCGGTGTTGATGCGACCGCTCTATATCAGCAGCACGCGCATGCAATGCAGTTCTCCGACTTTTGCGAATCGGCGACGCTGGCCGAATCGCTGAGATCGCCCAAGCAAATTTCCTCACTTGAATATGAAGGTGAGGTCAATTATGCCTATCATTTCAATGCCGTGAAATTTGGACAATTGCTCGCAAAAAATGCGCGTGAAAAATGGAATGTAAAACATCAACATGCAACGATTATCGGTGCCCAGTGTGATGAACTAGGTGCGATACAACACGTGATTTATAAAGATGGTCAACGACAAGCGTTTGATTTCTACGTTGATTGCTCAGGCTTCCAATCTATCCTATTGGGCAAAGCCTTAAACGTAAAATTGATCGACAAATCATCACAAATATTGACCGATTCAGCACTCGCGGTACAAATTCCAACGACTAGCAATGCAAGCTTGGCCCCCTATACTTTGGCGAAAGCCCATTCAGCAGGTTGGATTTGGGATATCCCCTTAATCAATCGTCGTGGTGTCGGATTCGTCTATTCCAGCGCCCATCTCAGTGAGTCGCAGGCAATTGAAGGCCTATCGCATTATTTACAAATTGACGCTGACCAATTATCTCCGCGAAAAATACCTATGCGGATGGGCTATCGCGAAAAATTTTGGCATCAAAATGTTGTCGCGCTTGGGCTAGCTCAAGGATTTGTAGAGCCGTTAGAAGCGACTTCTATCTTCGTCACCGACTTTGCAGCAGAATTGTTTGCAAGTCATTTTTCCACCAATAAAGAAAACATGTCGATCGCGTCCGAGTATTGTAATCGAGTGGTCACCTATGCATGGGAGCGGGTAATCGACTTTGTGCAGTTACACTACTATCTCTCGAATCGAAAAGATTCGGATTTTTGGATTGACAACACTAAGAATTCAAAACTATCCGATGTCTTATCTGAAAGGCTTGCGATGTGGCGTTTTATTTCTCCAAAGAAGTCCGATTTTTTCAGCCGTTTTGATCTTTTTGATGTGGATAATTTTTTGTTTGTGCTGTATGGAATGAAATTCAATACGCGCGATAAAACGATGACCACTTATGAGGAGCAATATTTTCGAAAAGAACTCGATAAAATCAGACAACGCAGTCATCGACTCAGCAAGGAGCTATTAGACCATCGCGACTGGCTAAATCAATTTCATCATGCGTACAAAACAGCTTTCGAAAGACGATAATGTCCAAGCAATTTCTTATCAACCCCGCCATCGAACTTCAGTCCATCGCGATCGGAGAGCACCATGCCATCATGATTGATGACTTCCTACTTCACCCACAAGAGATGGTAGAAATAGCGGCCAAGGAAGAATACAGCACCTATCCCGGCTATGCTGAACGTAAAGGTTATCCGGGAATACGCGCGCAGGCGCCAGAGCTCTACTCGCAAACCATCACGAGCTTTTTGGAACCTATTATCAAATTACATTTTTCAATTCCAAACGATCTCCCCCTACGCAAAAGTATTTGTGCTTTCTCTTTAACGACAATGGCAGCAAAGGAGATCGGCCCCTTGCAGAGAACACCTCACTTTGACGCCAGTACGCCGCACCATATGGCCGTCTTACTTTATCTATGCAATGAGCGCCATGGCGGAACTGGCTTCTATCGCCACAAAGCAACTGGGATTCAACAAATCAATTCAGGCAATAAAGAACGTTATCTAGACGTCTACTATGAAGAAATTAATCGCGTCCCGCCAGCACAACGCTACTTTGACGACAGCACGGATCACTTTCAATTCCTCGGTATGATTCCTGCAAAATTTAACCGTCTCGTGATGTATCAAGGTAGCCTACTTCATACCGCCTGCATCAATCCTTCAATCAGCATCAACAGCAATCCGACAACCGGGCGACTCACTGTCAATACGTTTTTCGATTTTTAGGATTAATCGAAAACTTAAAAGAAAAGGACTTGCTTCGACTTGCTTGCAATGCGTTTTCTAAAGGCAAAAAAAACCCGACGATTGTCGGGTTTTTTTTAGACATGGCTAATACTGCTTAGAATTTTGCACTGAGGCTAATTCTATAGACAGTCTCACCCAAGAAAGACCATGCTGGGTAGCCGGCTTTTAAAGGATCTTTGACTGTTGTGCTTGCAGCAGCAGCTCCGTATTGCACGTCATCTTCTTTCAATAGATTTGTTGCTTCGAAAGCTAAACGCAAGTTCTTGTTAATGTTCCAACCAAAGCTTGCATCCAAAGTTCCATATGCATCATGCATACGATTACCGTACCAGCCAGTCTCACGAACCATGTATTTTGAACGCCAGTTATATGCTAAGCGAGCAGAATACGTTTCGTTTTCCCAGTATCCAACCAAGTTCGCATTATGTTTGGACGACAATGTGAACACGTTCAATTCGTCTTGGTAGCTCGTTGACGGTGCTTTTGCATTCGCCAAAGTGTAGTTCGCTACGACGCCGAATCCATTATCAAAGGAATGATTGATTTGTGCTTCGATACCATCAATCTTGCCACCACCCGCATTGATGTACTGATTCACTGTCCAGCTATCTTTTCCGCTGTCTGGGCTAACAACACCAATGCTTTGGTTGATCTTAGTTGCAGTCGTGATGAAGTTATTGATGTTCTTGTGGAAATACATGACAGAGATCAAATCGCCTTTGCCATAGTAATATTCCAGCCCCAAATCAAACTGGGTTGACTTCATCGGTTTCAAACCTGCACTACCGAAACTGACAGATTCGTTCCCTGCAACGGTATCTTGGAAGCCAGTCTGTGTCGCAATAAACATGTTTTCGTAATTTGGACGGGTAATAGCTTGCGCTGCCGTCGCACGGAAAATCATATTATTGTCGACGTCATAGGCCACATTGAGACTTGGCAATACATCGTTGTAAGAAGCTTTTTCAGTTTTCTTCGCACGACCCCAACCTGCATTTTGCGCGATATCACCAGCAGCAACAGCCGTACCGTCTAATTTATAACCTTCCGCTGTTACATCAGAACTGATATAGCGGAGGCCGAAATTGCCGTGCCACTTATCTTGTTCGAAGTTAAACATGCCGTACAGAGCAGTATTGTCTTCGTTCAATTTGCCGTAGCCACCACGTTCTTCAACCCAACCCGTCACATTCTGCGTTGTATTCGCCATCATCGCTGCAATATTTGGACGTGGAGAAGCCCAGCCCAATGAACCCATCGCGATAGTGCCATCGTACAAGCTGGAAGTCGCCACTTCTTTTGCAGTTGCCGCAAAGACTGCGCGATCAGTTGCCTTTTGGAACGTATGATCAGACTTGCGGAAACCCGTCTTGAATGATGTGATCGCACCCCAATCAACGTTCAATGTCAAATCGGCCTGTGCAAAATTTTCTTTGTCCGCGTTCGGTCCGCGTGAAGTTGCCCAAGAACCCGCTGGGCCAGTCGAAGCCGGCAAATTGGCAACGGAGACATTTTGGTTAGACGCTGGAGTGATAACAATTTGTTTGCCTGTCGCGTCAATTGCGCCAGTCCATTTTGGCAAGGAAGAACCTGTCGTCCACCAACCATAGGAATAGTTGGTCGTCATCGAAGTGCCGCCATCTGCTTTCGTGGTGCCTGCTACGGCGTCAAGCTTAATGCCGTTCGCTTTGTAGGTACCATTCAAGGTAAAGCTATCCGACGTCATTTTGCCTTGGCGCGCCCAAGTCTGTAAGAATGCATCGGAGGCTTTTGCTGCAGTCGTATTACTAGTCAAGCACACACCATCAGGATTAAAAGCAGACTTCACGCTTGTGTTACGTGAGGTGCAATTTGGATCATGGAAAATGTAATGACTCGTATTAGAGTTATCAGCATCAAGCTCCAACTTCATATAATTCAAGCCGAGATCCAAGCCTTGAACTGGACGAGCCTGCAAGTTAATATTCAAAGCAGAACGTTTACGTTCTTGAACAAAAGTTGTCGGCGCGACGTCAGCAGACCAACGGGAATCAGACTCGACACCACGACGGATGTAATCACCCTTTTCATTGGCGCCAGCAATCAAGATACCAAAATTGTTCGCATCGTTTTTCCAGCTAAACATCGCTGACAAATCTGTCGATACTTTATCGCTCACGCTTCCTTTGCCGGCTTTTACGCCGACATAAGCGGAACCTGATTTCAAATCTAAAGGCTTACGAGTCTTAACAATTACAGTCCCGCCGATGCCGCCTTCCGTCAAATCTGCTTGAGATGACTTATAAACGTCCATACCGCCGATCAACTCTGATGGCAATAAAGAATAGTTAAAAGAGCGATCCAAAGCTTGTTGATCATACCAACCAGTTGAAGCAACTGTTTGGCCATTCAACGTAGTGTAGGTCATTTGTGGATCTGAGCCACGCACAGAAACCGATGCACCTTGACCAAATGCACGACCAACAGTGACGCCTGGAATACGACCCAAAGACTCACCCACATCCGTATCTGGCAATTTGCCCACATCTTCAGCGGACACGGCATCAACAACAGAATTCGAATTGCGTTTAATATTGACCGCACTTTGCAATGCGCCACGAATACCGGTCACAGTGACTTGCTGCGGCTCAGCCTTGTTCACATCAGCTTGTTGCGCGTGTGCTGACATTGCCGCCGTCATCACCAAGACAGAAACCGCTGCCGCGATTGGTGTCAAACCAGGCTTCAAATTACTTTTCATTTATTCCCCCAAGACTTCCTAAAAAAACGTTAATGCCTAGCAGATTTTCATCAGAAACATGCCCAGCGCGATTTACTACAATTGAAGAAAAGCCGACTACTTAACGATAGCCCCGCAATAGCTAGCACAGTGCGGCACCCTATTCATTTAAAAACCAATCAATATGTGCCGCACTTTTCGCCAAATCGAGACTACCGACGACCGCAATCTAATTCTAAAAACGATGCGATCCATCAATCTTCGGAAACTCCCCCCACAGGAATATTTATTCGGCCAAACCGCTCAACAAAGAGAAGACAGCAAACTAAACATTTAATTTTCGAAGAGACTTCACTTTAGATTTGCTAATACCAATTGTCAAGCGGTATCTAGGTGGTATTATTCAAAATAGTCAACAAGAATTCAAATATACCAAATGGTATTAATTTACCATTCCAAAATCCAAATTAAGTTATTGATTTTAAACATTTTAATTACCAAAAATTTGAGACATGCTGCATTTGGTATGTTGACTCAATCCAACATACCATTTCAATAAAAGGTATTTATTTGGCATTGATAAGTGCTTTCTTGAGAAATAAGTTGCTTATCAAGAATACTTATTAAAAAATACTCTGAAAAAGTCGAACAGGAAGCAATCGGCGCACCAAATGGATATACCCTGTAAGTGTCAATGAGGAAAATAGAATGCTAAAATTGTTATGCAGTCACCAAAGTTTAGGTGATTTACCAAGCGATTGATTAAAACTTGGAAACATGTCTAACTCTGGAGAGGTATACTCAATTGCAATTCGACAGGCTCGGAGCAGCGATTCAATCAATGCTACCTTTACGCGAGCGGCAAAAATTTGCCGAGCATCTATGCCACAACACTACTTAGCCAAACTGACAGCAACCGAACGCAGCGCCAAAACAAACCGTCACCTTGGGGTGGCACTTTGCTGGATCGCTGGGGCGTTAAATGCTGGAGGATTTCTTGCTGTTGGCGAATACACGTCCCACATGACAGGCTTACTTTCGAGCGCAGCGGATAACCTGGTTTTAGGGAATGCGACCACAGCGCTAGCGGCGCTTTTTATGCTGCTGTCATTTGTGATAGGCGCCGCATGTACTGCACTCATCGTGAATTATACAAAGCGTCATTTCCAACACTTTATCTATACACCAGTACTTTTACTCGAGGCTATACTATTGCTTGTATTTGGGATGTTAGGCCAAGGGCTATTGCAGCACGAGATGATTACGGTTTCTTTCACTGCGATTTTATTGTGCTATATGATGGGCTTACAAAATGCTTTAATTACGAAGATTTCAAATGCAGAAATTCGTACCACTCATGTCACTGGTATAGTCACCGACATCGGCATCGAGCTCGGCAAGCTCCTTTATTGGAATCGAAATCTCGCCACACCAACCGATACGAAAGTTATTGTCAATCAGCAAAAACTAAGCTTGCATCTTCAGCTTGTTTTCGCATTTGGCTGTGGTGCCATTATGGGCGCATTTGGCTTCAAGCACCTTGGATTTATTGCCAGTATCCCACTCGCGCTCGCGCTAGTTGCTTTAGCCCTCGCCCCGGCACTTTCGATGAGATTGACGAATAAAAAAGATTGAACGCTGACCATTATGAGCGCGTGATTAAAAATCTGTCGCCACCTTGAATACCGCGCCGAGAGGAGGATACCAAAGCAAGTTGTGCGATTGAAGCGAAGCGTCACCAGTCAATCTTGGTCATGTAAGACAAAAGAGCTCAGTCCAATTCATCGTCAAACCGGACCGAGCCATCTATCCATTACTTCTTATTCAGTTTCTCCAATTCCGGTCCAGAGCCGAAATGCAATGGCGCCTGAGCTGCCATCCAAGCGAAGACGGCATAAGTAGCAGCGGCTTGGTTGATTCTAGCTGGTTCGATTTTATCGAAAGTGTCATCTGGGGTGTGATGCAAATCAAAATAGTCATCAGCCTTTAACGCAAGTCCAAAACTCGCCGCCCCAGCCAAGCGCAAATCACCCATATCTGGACCAGGGAATGCATTATTATCACCAGCCTCGATCCCTAAAGGTGCGAGTACCATCTGCATTTGCTTGACTAAAGGCAGTGCCTCAGCCCGAACGAACGAGGACATTTTAGTCACTGGGCCTTGTCCAAGATCCGCTTCGGCGGCAGCCTGAATTCGAGAAATCTGCTGTCTGTGTGCCTCCAAATAGGCTTTGCCACCAAACAATCCTTGTTCCTCGTTGGCGAACAAAACAACTCGAATCGTGCGCTTTGGTTTGATCCGATTCCGCTGTATAAATTCCGCAGCAGACATGGCAATCGCACAGCCTGCGCCGTCATCAATCGCACCCGTCCCCAAATCCCATGAATCAAGATGTCCACCGATTAAGACATATTCATTGGGCAATTCGCTGCCCGTGATTTCTCCGATCACATTGTATGAAGTATAACTCCCATTGGCGCTCGAGCTAAGTTCTAATTTAAGAGAAACAGGTTTACCGCGCTTTATCATGCGTGCCACCATGTCGGCATCAACGTTTGACATCGCGGCGGCAGGGATTGGCGGTACGCCTGCCTCATAGCGCATGACACCGGTATGAGGAAAGCGATGGCTATCGGTACCTACTGAGCGAATGATAATGGCGACAGCACCTTTCCGAGCCGCCTCGCTCGCTCCACTAGACCGTCCTGGTACAACCAATCCATATTCATTCGAATTTTGCATCTTGTGATTGATGAAAACTATTTTGCCTTTGATTTTCTCTGGAGGCGCTGCGACTAAGTCCTTCAAGCTCGCAAATTCAATTAAATCCGCAACTAAGCCATTGTCTGGCGTTGCGATACTATTCCCCAATGCCGTGATTGCTAATGGCTGTGGAAAGGGCGAAACAATTTCAGCTTTCTCAACCCCACGTTTCCAACTTGGGAATGTGACCGGTTCTTTCCACACTTTATCAAAGCCTAGCTCTTTAAACTTCGATTCCGCCCAAGCTACTGCTCTCGCGTCGCCAGGAGTACCCGCCATTCTTGGCCCGACTTCTGTTGTCAATGATTCCAAGATTTTGTAACTCAAATTATCTTGACGTGCCGCATCGCGAATCCATGCAGCAGTTTGTAATTCTCTTTCAGAAAAAATCGTATTCACTCCTGGCTTTTCCATAGAATTGGCTTGCAGAGAAAATCCTCCACTTAGCCCTATTGCCAACAAACACATCGAAACAAGGTGAAATGATGTACTACCAGTTAGACGCCGCATATGTGTCCCTTCCTATCACGAATTAATGTAATTTTTATACAGTCATGCAGACTGACATCTGTTCCAGACCTCACTTCGCCAACAAAGTTCAGATCCGACACTTCACAAACATGAAAAATTTTCTCGTGGGGCGATAGCTCCAACTCCAGAATCTCTAACACCTATGGCGATAAGCGATTGTTTTTAAAAGATTTAACGATAAATCATCAGGATTCGCTTGACCATCTTTACACCTCCCAAATTTGGACTATACTTAACATCATTGCACTAAAGAAATTTTTTATTCCTGTTTTAGTTGAAGTCTTCTATAAGATATAATACATAGGTAGCTTACAATTGCATGCTACATAAAGGATGCGTCAAGCGCTTCAGCTCTAACCTAAACCAACTTGCACTTAGCCGTTTTACCTGCGGACCACATGACCGATTCAGCTAAATCAGCCCAAAAGCCAATACGTGAATTCTTTATCCAAGGACTTACTAGCGATGGCAAGCAATTCCGCCCAAGCGATTGGGCAGAACGATTGTGCGGCGCTATGTCATGTTTTCGTCCTGAGGGTGGCCGGAATGCGCATTTGCAATATTCCCCTTTTGTTCGACCAATACTTTTGAACGGTGTGCGCTCGGTCGTGGTGAACGAAGCTTTGCGGGAAATAGAGCCGCTGGCTTTCCATTTCGTGCTGAGTTTTGCAAAAGACAATGATTTACAAATCTTAGATGCATGTCTATTGCCAGAACGAACACAGACCTAAGTTTGCTATTTTTCGTACAGGTATTTCCCAACACAGAGCGTGATCGCAAAGCAAACTATCAAAGCGGTCACACTAGCGATGATCCAATAAGGATCCAAAGCCCCCCCAAACCACCGCGAAAAATTTAAAAACCACGCTTGAGAATACAGCCGCGTAAAAGCTAGGTAACCAAAGTCCATTGACCCGACGGTGAATTAGAATTGCACAAACCGCCGCCAATAAAATCAGCGCCAAATATCTTTATGCTCAAGTAATGGCGCCAGTATGGGTCAATGCATATTGCAAAATGTAAGCTAGTGCTCCAGCAAAATAGCCCAGCAATGCAAGACCGCTCATTTTCTTTACATACCAGAAAAAGTCAATTTTTTCTAAACCCATTGCTGCAACACCCGCTGCAGATCCAATAATCAGGATGGAACCACCAGTACCAGCACAGTAAGCCATAAATTCCCACAGAAAACTATCGATGGGAAATTGACTTAAGCTATACATTCCCATCGATGCTGCGACCAAAGGAACATTATCAACGATCGCGCTAGCCAAGCCGATTAATAAAACGATCAGATCCTGGCGTCCAACATATTGATCCAACAAATTCGCCAAAGAACTCAGAATGTGCGCGTGTTCCAATACCGCGACAGCCAATAATATTCCAACAAAAAACACGATAGAACTCAGATCAATCCGAGTCAATGCGCTCACAAGTGTGAGGCGCTCTTTTTGTTCATCCGTTTTGTCTCTATGTAGTAAATCACCGACCATCCACAATATTCCTAACCCAAATAAAATACCAATAAATGGGGGTAGGTGCGTCCAAGTCTTGAATGCTGGAACACAAATCAAAATCGCTAAACCCAAATAGAATATGCAGTTGCGTTCAAATTTTCCCGCCAGATTGACAGCATGCTCACCGTGAACTGACGTGACCAATAACTTATTTCCTAGAACGAGGCTTGTTACGATCAAAGGCACCAATAAATTTATTAAACTAGGCAAGAATAAACCTTTCATGATTTCAATCGCTGATATTTGCCCACCGATCCACAGCATGGTTGTGGTCACATCACCGATCGGGGTCCACGCACCGCCAGCATTCGCAGCAATCACAATTATCCCAGCGAAATACAATCGGTCCTCACGCCTCTCCAACAATTTTCGCAACATCGAAATCATAATAATGGTGGTCGTCAAATTATCCAGAATCGCACTTAAGAAAAAAGTAATGACCCCCACTATCCACACCAAATGTGAAAGCCGCTTGGTTTGAATTCGCGAAGTAATGACTTCAAAACCATTATGTGCGTCGATCACTTCAACAATCGCCATTGCGCCCATCAAGAAAAAGACTATCTGTGCAGTTGAAGTCAACGATTCCGCTAATTGATGTTCGACCAAGCTAACATCATTTTTTGTCAGTGCATAAATGCTCCAAAGCAGACCCGCACCAATCAACGCTGAAGCAGTCTTATTCACTTTGATTGCGTGTTCGAACACAATCGCTAAATAGGAACACACGAATACACATATCAATAAATTCAACATAACAGCAATTTCCCATTCAAATGCGGCGGGGGGCACTCTGCAAAATTAAACCGCATACTCTACATGACTCTCGAATCAATGTCCTTCAATTCAACATGGTAGAAATCAAATTCTCTGCGATAATGGATTAAAAAGGACACATAGAATGTGTCTAGGATGAACTTCTAAGCTTTGAGGATTTATGTATATCGGAAAATTAAATCAAGATACTAGCTATTTTCCCGAACCTTTGGCTTCTGCAATCAGACATTTAAACTGCACCGATTACAGCGGTCATGAAGCGGGAAAGTATCCTATCGAGGGTGAACGTATGTTTGCGATCGTTCAAGAGCCCTTCACACAATCTTGGGAAACAGGCTACCCAGAATTCCATGCACGTTATATCGACATACAGTTGGTATTGGAAGGGGAAGAAGCGATTGGATATTTACCGCCCAATTCAACACTGTGTCCGCACGAGGATTTTTTAGCAGATCGTGACATTGCGTTTGTGCCGCAACAAACTAGGGAAACGCGGATCGTCCTGACCAAAGGTATGTTTGCAGTTTTCTTTCCAGGTGAGCTACATAGACCTTGCCGCGCAGTTGATAGAGGAATGCAAATTAAAAAAGTTGTGATAAAAATTTTGGCAAAATAACCGAAGATTTTATCGTTATGCATAGAGTAAGCTTCCGCCGTGTTCATTTTTATTCTTTGAAGAGGTCATTTACATGAAACGATTGCTTTTAACATCCCTACTTACCATTAGCCTCGCCTCTGGCCTAAGCGGCTGCGGTTACAATACCTTGCAAGCGCAAGATGAAACAGTCAAAGCGTCTTGGTCAGAAGTACTCAATCAGTACCAGCGTCGCGCTGATTTAATTCCGAACTTGGTACAAGTTGTTCAAGGTTACGCTGGCCATGAAAAAGATGTTTTGCTTGGCGTAACAGAAGCACGCGCTAAAGTGGGTGGCATACAAATGACGCCAGAACTGGCGAAAGATCCAGAAGCACTCAAAAAATTTCAAGAGGCGCAAGAAGGTATGACTTCTGCCCTCTCGCGCTTGATGGTGATTTCTGAAAACTATCCTGCTCTGAAAGCAAATGAAAATTTCCGCGATTTATCCTCACAATTGGAAGGAACAGAGAATCGCATCTCGGTCGCACGCAATCGTTATATTCAGGATGTCAAAGTCTACAATGTCACCGTGCGTTCTTTTCCTAACAACTTGACCGCAAAAATGTTTGGCATGGAAATCAAGCCGAACTTTACAGTCGAGAATGAAAAAGCCATTTCGACCGTCCCTAAAGTTGATTTCGGTAAAAAATAATGCAGAAGCTAAGGATTAGCGTTCACTTCCTATGGCTAATTTTGCTTCCGATGAGTATTTTGATCGGAAGCAGGCCTGCATACGCAGATCAGATCGCCATTCCTAAACTAACACAACGAGTAACCGATCTTACGCAAACCCTTACTACAGAGCAAACAGAATCATTGGCGCAAAAATTAGCCCTTTTAGAAAAAACAAAAGGTAGCCAAATCGCCATACTCCTAATCCCCACAACTGGAGAAGAATCTATTGAACAATACTCGATTCGTGTTGTGGATGAATGGAAAATTGGCCGAAAAGGTACTGCGGATGGTGCGCTGTTTCTTATCGCAAAAAATGACAAACGAATGCGCATTGAAGTTGGTAGAGGGTTAGAAGGTGCTTTGACCGATGTAGCAAGTGCACGCATCATTCGTGAGTTCGTTAGACCGGCTTTCAAACAGAATGATTTTTTTGGCGGCATTAATTTGGGTGTGGATAAAATTATTACCGTGATTGAGGGAGAGCCACTCCCAGCACCCGAAGCTAGCCAAGGACATTCCGCAAATTTCACTGACAAAACACAAATACTAGGGGTCCATCCGCTCGTATGGTTAGTCTTACTCATATTTGGCTTAATTTTAAGCAAAATAGTCGGCCCTTGGCCAGGTCGAGGTGGGTTGGGAATAGCCAGTGCTGGGACAGCACTGTTTGCTGGTGCTCCGATTGCGATGGCAGCACTTGCGGGACTCGCGATGGTAGTTCTATACAGTTTGCTCGCAAGTCGCCTCTTTTGGGATATCGCAGGAACGGTCATTCAAAGCGGAACGATCGGTGGTTTTGGTGGTGGACATTCTAGCGATGAGAGTGGGAGCAGCAATGATAGCTTCAGTGGCGGTGGCGGTGATTTTGGAGGCGGTGGTGCCTCGGGAGATTGGTAATGAATCAACATCGCGTTTGGTCAAATCTACGAACACGGTTTCAAATCAATCCGTATCGCAAATATTTCAATCTCGAAAATAGACAAAGACTGGGCACTTCCATCACTCAGGCAGAACGCGGCCATCGTGGTGAAATCAAAATTGTCGTTGAAACGCATCTCAGTTTAAATCAATTGTCGCGCGGGCTCACTCCTAGGGAGCGGGCGCTCGAATGGTTTTCTAATCTTCGGATATGGGATACCGAAGAAAACTCAGGGATATTGTTGTATCTCCTTCTCGCTGAGCGCAGAATTGAAATTATCGCCGATCGCGGCATTACCAAAATGGTTGAACAATCTGCTTGGGACAAAATCTGTGCAGATTTGCAAAATCAACTCGCTGCAGACAAAGTAATTGATGGTCTATGCGATGCAAGTCAACGATTTGGAGATCTGTTACGTCAACATTTTCCGCAAGTGGGTGACAGCGCGAATCCTGATGAGTTAAGCAATGAAGTGATCTTTATTCCATAAACCCGTCTACAGGCGAACTGCCTCGAAAAGTGAGCTTTAGATGAAGCCTAAAGTCGCGCGGTGCCGAGACCACACCGCGCCACTCGCGACATCAGTTTGAATGTTCAGCGTGATAACGCGTGATCAATTCCACTTCATTTTTCGATCCCAAAAACACGGGAACGCGTTGATGCAATGCATGTGGCTGAATATCTAACATCCTTTGTTTTCCGTCAGTCGATGCACCGCCTGCTTGTTCAACAATCATCGACATAGGATTAGCCTCATACATCAAGCGCAATTTACCCGCTTTATCAGGCTCACGTTTGTCCGCCGGATACATAAAAATGCCACCGCGGTGCAAAATGCGGTGTACATCAGCGACCATAGAAGCAATCCATCGCATATTGTAATTTTTATTTAGAGGGCCGGTTTTTCCTGCCAACATCTCATCCACATAACGCGTAACAGGTGGATACCAATGACGCACATTCGACATGTTAATTGCAAATTCTTGTGTATCAACTGGAATCTGAATATTCCGTTCAGTCAGTACCCATGAGCCCATTTCACGATCTAGAGTGAAACAGTTAACGCCATTACCGGTCGTAAATATCAACATTGTTTGTGGACCATAAATCGCGTAACCAGCCGCGACTTGCTGACTACCTTTTTGTAGAAAATCTTGCTCTGTGGGGATTGCCATCCCCTCAGGCGCTTTCAATACCGAAAAGATTGTACCAATTGATACATTCACATCAATGTTACTTGATCCATCAAGTGGATCAAACAACAGCATATATTCGCCTTGCGGATAACGATTCGGAATCGGATGAATCGTTTCCATTTCTTCGGATGCCATCGCGGCCAAATGTCCACCCCACTCGTTGGCCTCTAACAAGATTTCATTTGATAAGATGTCGAGCTTTTTTTGAACCTCACCCTGTACGTTTTCGGAATGTGCCGTCCCCAGTACTTCGCCCAATGCCCCTTTACCAACAGCATGGCTAATGGTCTTGCAAGCACGGGCCACCACTTCGATCAACAGTCGTAATTCAGCCGGAATATTGTTATTCAGCCGTTGCTCTTCAACCAAAAACCGAGTCAAACTAATACGTTTCATATTCATCCTCTTTTAAATTAATCTGTAATTATTGTCACTTCTGCCTTAAATAGCTAAAGCCTTACTAATCACTTCCGCCACATCTTTAGATAGACTCTTCGTTTTAGCGACTCTTTCTAAAGCTGCCTTCATTCGCGTTTGTTGGGCTTTGGGATATTTTGTCCAGCGATCCAAGCTACGTGCAAGACGTGCAGCAACTTGCGGGTTGAGTTTATTCAAAGCAATCACCGAATCCGCCCAGAATTCATAGCCGCTGCCATCCGCGCAATGAAATTGCGCTGGGTTCGCATTACAAAATGCAAAGATTAAACTCCGAGCACGGTTAGGATTACCCATACTAAAGGCCTTGTGCTGCATTAGCTGACGCACTTGCGTAACATCAGTAGTCGGTGCAGTTGCCTGCAAAGTAAACCATTTATCGATGACTAAGGCATCATTCTGAAACTCTTTATAAAATTCGAGCAATACTTGATTTCGCGTTTTTCGATAAACTTTGTCTAATGCAGAAGAACAATGCAACATTGCGAGCAAAGCTGCCATTCTATCAGTCATATTCTCTGCATCTTGATACTGTGTATAGGCCAGTTCATAAGTGCTTTTCTCTGCCCACTCAACCAAGTATGCTAATGCACAATTTTTCAATGCGCGCTTACCTGCAGATAGAGCATCAGGACTATATTTTCCTGGCGTCTGATTATCCTGATAAACCTGCAACAAATCGGACTTCAAGTATTGCGCTATTTCAGCACGCGCAAATTGTCGCGCTTGATGTATGCCTTGTGGATCTGCCACTTTCATTTCCTCTGCAATCATCGCTTCGGACGGTAAAGTTAACACCAACTCACGGAATGCTGGATCGAGCGAAGTATCGATCAGGGTTTTCTTTAGGGCATCGAGGAATAAAATATCTAAACTTAGCGGAACGCCCTTTTGAATTGCCGACACGAGATTTAGAAGGCGACGCATTGCCAAGCGCTGACCAGCCTCCCAGCGACAAAACGGATCGCTATCATAGGCAAGTAAGTGAGCGAGTTGTTCATCGCAATACTCAAATTCCAAGATAACTGGGGCAGAGAAGTTACGAAGCAGTGACGGCGTCACGTCTTGCTCAACATTGACAAAAACAAATTGTTGTGACTCCCTGGTCAACTCTAAAATCTTAGTACGCGCAACAATTGTGTCGCCTTCCAATTGCAGCGGCACTTCACCTCCTTGCACATCGATTAAGCCAAAAGCAACTGGGATATGAAATGGCTTTTTCTTAGACTGACCTGCCGTTTTTGGACAACTTTGGGTCAAACTCAGAGAGTAAGTTTTCTTGCTTCCATCATAGTGTCCCTGCGCAGAAACGCGTGGCGTGCCCGCTTGGCTATACCAACGTTCAAATTGCTTTAAATCACGTCCATTGGCGTCCGCCATTGCCACACGAAAATCATCGCAAGTGACTGCCTGACCATCATGCCGCTGAAAATACAAATCCATGCCGCGGCGAAAACCTTCGTGCCCCAATAAGGTGTAATACATCCTCACCACCTCGGCACCTTTTTCATAGATAGTGACGGTATAAAAATTATTGATTTCAACAAAGGAATCTGGTCGCACTGGATGCGCCATTGGTCCTGCATCTTCCGAGAATTGCAACTGTCGCAGGACACGTACATCCTCAATCCGTTTCACTGCTCGTCCTGTTTCGGTGCCAACCAGGTCACCCGAAAATTCTTGATCGCGAAAAACAGTCAGGCCTTCCTTTAAGGACAATTGAAACCAATCACGGCAAGTGACACGATTGCCTGTCCAATTATGGAAATATTCATGCCCGACAACCGATTCTATCCCCGCATAATCCGTATCGGTAGCGACGCGAGGGTTTGCTAATACATACTTAGTATTGAAAATATTGAGTCCTTTATTTTCCATCGCTCCCATATTGAAATCACTGGTTGCAACGATCATAAAGCGATCTAAATCAAGCTCCAATCCGAACCGTTGTTCGTCCCAACGAATGCTCTTTTTTAAGGAATCCATCGCATGCTGGGTCTTATCAAGATTGCCCGGCTCAACCCATACTTGCAATAAAACTTGACGGCCGGATTGCAATTTGAACTTTTCTTCTTGGCAAACGAGTTTTCCTGCGACCAAGGCAAATAAATAGGAAGGCTTCTTGAAAGGATCTTCCCACTTAGCATAGTGTCGACCATCCCCTAGGTCGCCTTGTTCGATCAAATTGCCGTTAGAAAGCAACACTGGGTAAGCGTCTTTATCTCCACGCAACATGACGGTGAAACTTGCCATCACATCTGGACGGTCCGGAAAATACGTAATTTTTCGAAAACCCTCAGCTTCACACTGGGTGTAAAAATTTCCATTTGACACATAAAGACCCGACATCGTCGTGTTCTTATCGGCAGCAATAGTCGTCTCTACTTCCAAACACACTTCGTCGGGTGCATTCACAATTGTCAAACACTCTTTCGTCAGTCGATAAGCTGACTTCTTCAAGTCAACCCCGTTGAGACGTAACTGCAATAATTTGATATCTTCGCCAAACAAAATCAAATCATTCTCAGAACGATCAGGATTGCGCCGCATGAATAGGCGCGTCGCAACATGAGTACGAATCGGATGCAAATCAAAACCCATTTCGACTTTATCAACCCAAAAATTGGGCGGCGCATAATCCTTCCGGTAAATACTAACTGGTACTTCACTATCACTTTGTTGAATAGGTTTACGCATAATAAATTTTCTTCCATGGGGCCAGTAATGAAATTCCCGAATGACTAGTCAGACTTTACTGAAAGGACTGCAAACAAAATAAGCAAAACCGTTATTCTACCAAGCAGATGAGTCACTGCGCGGCAAAAAGCCTGGATTATGCCTAAGGAATCCATCGCAAATGCAGGAAAACAAGAGAAATCTCTAGCGATCTCTCAAAGTGGTATGCAAATCGCTCTGCTCTACGCATCGTTACAAATGCTCACAGACTTTCCCTCACATTTAGATCATGATAGAGTCACAACAGGTTTAAATTAAGAATTCTGAGTAATACTGGAGCAAAAAAATGAAACAGTTCTGTTCACGATACTTTCGCGTTGCTAGCCTAATTGGCGCACTGTTATTGACTGGCTGTGCCAGCACTTTTTCGAGTAAAGTCCAAACGGTCAATCAATTGCCAGAAACGCTAAGCGACAAGACGTTTGTCTTTCAAGCCCATCCTGAACAATCTAACGACCTTGAATACACACATGCCGCTGAAGATATCAAAGCACGACTTCAAGAATTAGGTTTCAGCCAAAGCGATGCATCGACTGCCCATCTTAAAGTCACGTTGCAACTCAATACAACGCCAGGCAATACGCATGTATCGAGTCCATTCGGTACACTTAACTACCTTGTAACGCCATCTGGCATGGTCATTCCAATCGGTGGTATTTCAAGTTTTCGTGCTTATACGCCCATGTTTCGCTATCCGCAACGTTTCTATAGCAGACCCATCATCTATTCGCGCTTGTATAGCCCTTTCTACACTCCATTTCTATGGGGACGTCGCTACGATCCGTTCTGGGGACCTGAACTCGAGATAAGGCAATCGTTCGAACATGGCGTCGAAATTGCAATTAGTGAGAATGCCACAGGAAAATTACTCTATGCGGTGAACGCGAAGACAGATCAAAATGATCCTTATATTGAATCCTATTTACCGCTATTGGTCGAAAGTGCCTTAAGGGACTTCCCAAGTAAAAGCGGTGATGCACGGATTGAAATTCGCGTCGAAAAATAATCTATGTCTCCCCCCGACAAATTGTTTTGATACATTGTCGGGGAATTTTAATGACCCGACCCTGAGCCGGGTCGACTAGATCGCCAAATCACGTAACGCATACGTCAATGCGCGGTCAATCAACGAATTCGCCAGCAAAGTTGTCGCTGTTCCAGAGCGGTAGCGAGCTTCCAAGTCCGCTGCGGAGATCGAGAAGGCTTGGTCGCCCAACCGATTTGCAAATATAAAACTACTTCGTTTTGGACTAATCCACGCGAGCTTAAAGCGAGTCACTTGACCATCCTCTTCATTGAAGTCTAGCCACATCCCCGTTTCAAGTGCAGCAACTTGTTTCATTGCCTCATCGTCTTCCTGCACGACCTTCTCTTGTGCAAAACGATCCAAACGTCGATTGCTCGCTCGCTGTGCGATGTTGACGGCGATTTCCAATTGACGCCTCGGCGACAACTCCAGTGGTGCACGTGCCATCGCTGCATGACGTTCCGCCAATTTGGAAAAAAATAGTACTCGATCTGGCTCATCCCAGCGAATCGCATTCAGCCAAGCATTCAATAAGGTCAACATCGAAGGTAGCTTGGAAATTAACTCTTTACGTTCTTCAGGACTATTTTTGGGCTTTAAACTCCAAATCAAATCATCCATCGTTTTCAAAGCGTTTTCCAAAGCGTGGGGCTTTTCATCCTTCACGCTGTGAGCAATGGTCAAAATACGTATCCACTGCTCCTGTAAAAAGACTTCTAAAAATCCGGCAACTTCGCCTGTCTCGACACGAATAGCGACATCGTGTTCAGCAAATTCCCGCGCGATTCGCATCTTCTCTTCACTCAACGCTGTCTGAACAGGCTGACTTATCGCCTCCTGAGCGCGCTGCTCTTCGTCTTTCAAATAACTTTCGAGATCAGATACCACATCAGAAAACAGATCAATTTGCTCATCGAATTCGGTTTGGACTCGTTCAACCACATCTCCAATTAGACCCAAGAGTGGATCAGATTCACTCGCTTCTTGATCGAGCAAAATGCCTGAATTTCCCAGCATATCCAGCAAAATTCTCGCTGGATGATTTTCGCGGAAAAAAAAGTCACGATCCAATAGTGCTACTCGAACGATTGGAATCTGCAATTGTCCCACCATACACTTAATATCATCACCTAAACTTTGATCCGCAAAAATATAATCAAATATTCGCGCGAGCAATTCGATGGTATTTCGTTCAACCACGCTCAATTTTTGCGCCGAACCTGCGTGCAATACTTTGTGCAATCGCGATTCATAGTGGGCGTGTGTTGTTTCTTGCTGCGCAATCCGCTTCTGCATCTCCAACAAGTCAGCAAAAAAATGCTGATCGACGCTGGCTTTGTCGGCATCTTCCTCGTCAGCCTCCAGATCGAGCTGATTGGTCAAGGTGTCACTGACTTGCGCCAAACTATGTAAATCGAAATGCGGATCGCTGTGAGCTAATTCGATTTGACCGGAAAAAACCCGGCGAAGTTTATCTTGCAAATAAGGGTCAAGGCTAAAGAATTTTTGTGCCGGTAAATAAGTCGCTCCCGCATGCGAAGACTCGCTCGCAATTTCACTTTCAGGATGAATCCCTCGTGCCATCAATTCTTCATTAATTTCCTCCAAAATTGGAGTCAGTTGCAAGAAAATAGATGGCTGCAAAAGTCTTAGTACAAGTAAATGCGTCGCTGGATCCGGATCTAACTCTATCCATGCACGATGCACCGCATCGACAAAAATCTCTGGTCGAAAAGGATTCTGGCTCACATCGATGGGCATACGATTCAAAATACGCCCAATCAAAGTATTCAGCAACACCAACGGCTCGGCATTTAGGACTTCTAAAGCCTGACTCGCATTACGAAGCAAGATCTTTGCTTCCATTTGTTCATAGGTCTGCGCCGTAGTATCGAGTTGTGCGTCATCCCTTCTTGTCCGCTTTTTTGTATTGAAAACACTGACTTCTTTACTCAAAGCCGCGTTAATTTGACCCGCGACCAAGCGATAAAACGCCGTGCTATTACGCATCACCAATTGATGTGCTTCAAAACTAATTTTGGCTTCATCAGGTCGAATTGACTGATCCGATAACTTAAAAAGCTCGTCAGCTAATCGCGTCGAAAAACCTTCCAATTGTGACGAAACCAAATTAGTTGCAAGCGGCACCATGTTTTGCAAGATTAACAGTCGCGCAGCATTCGACGACTCTGCTTTTTTCCCGGCAGCCGTCATTGATCTCGCGGAATTTCTCTTGGTTGTAGCCTGAATCTCAGGGATGAATGGGATCGTGTCCATATTTATGTTTTGTGATGACAATCAAAGGTCTGGAGGCCAAGTCGTTGATGGTTTCAAAATCAACGTGTGTGGTATGCCTCCGTAGCAAAAGTAATCACGACGATCAAGGCTACCGCAAACAACAACACGAGCAAAAGGCGACCAAACTTTGGACTCCCATCATCAGAAGTGTCATGCATCGGTTTACTCGACTTTTCTTCGCTCATAAATTATTCCTAATCATTACTACCAATCGCCCCGATAAGTAAGCGTCATAGGGGAAGAGTATATGTTGTTTTGTGTCAATTCGACTAGGGTCGAATGTCGATTTGTGAACGAAGCCACGACGAAATCAACAAAATAAAAGGAATTTCGGTAAATTCGCAGGATTTCCGCGCTTTCACGATACCAATTCTTATTTTTTGCTCAACAAATACATACCGATCATCACCAAGCAAGACCCTACAATTTGCCAGCCGCTGATTGGCTCATTCAAAATAAAAACGCCCAAAATCAGTGTTGAGACCGGCCCAATCATCCCTGCTTGAGAGGCGGTCGCGGCGCCGATTCTTTGAATCGCAAACATCGTCAAAAAAACTGGAAAAACAGTGCAGACGATCGCGTTCACGAAAGATAAACTCAACACGACTTGCGGTTGGACCAAAGTCGATAAAGGCTTGAGGAGAACAAATTGCAATAGGCATGCAATGCTCGATACGCACATGGCATAAGAAACCAAACGAAGTGGGCCGATCCGAGCAACCATCTCTCCAGAAAGTATTAGATAGCTCGCATAGGCAATGGCAGATCCCAATACCAAGCCCGAACCTAACACTACACTTGTTCCAAGAAATGAAAGATCGTGCATAAAAACCAAAACAATACCTAAATATGCAAGTCCCAACGACAAGAATTCGATCGAACGCACTCGACGCTTGAACCAAATTACATGAATCGTGAGGACAAAAGATGGCGTTAAGAACAGAATTAAACGCTCCAATCCGGCAGAGATAAACTGTAGTCCAAGGAAGTCGAGAAAACTCGACAAATAATAACCAAGCAATCCGAGCAATAGGAGACGCCATCGATCAATAGCATCTAATTTTGGATGCCGGCGTGCCTGCCAAATCGCGACACATGCGAAAACGGGCAATGAAAACAACATACGAAAGGCGATGACGGTGACGGCGTCAAGTTGATAGCGATAAAGTAGTTTGGCAACGATCGCCTTGGTGGAGAATAAAATTGCACCAATGATTGCCATGCCGAGACCAATAAGCTGATTCTGTCTACGTCTCGTTTCATTCATCAAAATCAAAACATCACTCCCTTAAATAATGCCCATCTTCCCGTCACGGCGCATTGCGAGACTACCAAAGTGATATCTCGAACGAAGATTGAAACGAGTATTGTGCGTGCTCAGTTTGAAATCGAGTATCGAAAGTTTGGGTTTCAATACATGTCTTCACCATTCATTGCGGTAATTGAATCTCAAAACGGGCACCGCCCAAACTCGAACGGGATACGATCACCAATCCGCCATGTCGGGCGATAATTTGCTTTACGATAGACAGACCGAGTCCAAAACCACCTGTCGCACGGTCTCGACTACGATCTAGTCGGTAAAAGGGTTCAAAGATAGCGTCATATTCTGACTCTGGAATTCCAGCGCCATCATCCTCGACGACAATTAGATACCGAGTGGATTTATTTTGTCCAACCGAAATTGTATTATTTGAAAGCGACAACAATACCCGCTGATCTGCGTATTTCATCGCGTTTTTGAGTAAGTTTTGAATCGCACGTAGTAACAATCGTTGATCCCCGTAGATCAGACCATGCGCGGAATGGTTCTGAATTTGTAGATCGATGTGATCGGGAATTGGCGGCAATTGTTGAACACTCAAATGCATCAGCTCGTCCGAAGAAATAAATTCTTTTTGAATTGCATCTTGCGCATCAATCTTCGCCATGTTCAACAACTCGGCGACAAGTTGGTTCAACTCACCCAAATCATCCTGCATCGCTACGATGCGCGTTACTTGTTGATGATGACCTTGCGAAATTAATTGTTCCTGCAAAATCTCCAATGCAAATTCAAGGCGGGCAATTGGAGTTCGCAACTCATGCGAAACCGAATGCAAGAGCGACTTCTGCGCACTCAACAATTCCTCAATTCGGCCTGCCATTTGATTAATTTTTTCTGACAAGGGATAAATACTTGCGCGCTCCGCCATGTTGGAGCGCGCTCTCAATTTACCCTCGCCAATATCAGCGGCAACTTTAGACAATGCTTGAATATCTCGCCAGTGAGCTCGTGACCAATAAGCAATGGGAATCAATAGGACGAATGCGATAATCACAAACCGAAGAATTTCGAGTTGCACATTGAACCAATAATCGATAGGCAAATTCTGCACAGACAGTACGTCTTCTTCACTACCGATATAGCGCTCACCATTCAAATCAACTCGACGATAAAACGCCTTGTTGGCGGCATCCATCACAATTGCACCGCGCAATAATTTTTCACGTTGACCTCGCCCCATTTTTTCAAGGGCGATTCCCATTGGGATCAATTCAAATTGAACTTGCGAAACCTCTCGAACCTTATTTAATCGCGCCAGCCACTCGTCGGTTCCAGCTTTATCGATATATTGTTCTAGCAAAAAAATCTGTGGGGCAGCTTGATGTTCCGCATTCTTCTCAATTGGATCGCCAAACAGGCTTATCACTACAATGTAAACAAGCGCTGTCGCGAATCCGATCGACAGTAAGACTGGAAACAAAAAACGTAAGAACAGGCGATTCAATGCCAGCTACTCCTATGTAAATGAACAAGTGGCATTCGGCGCCATGATAAAGATTTCTTATTTATTTTATCGAATGCTTAGGCCAACGTGGATCTTTTTACAGGATTTCTCTTCCTTTTGGAAATTTTTTAAGCTTTGTACAAATTGAAGACAAATTCCCTTTAATTCGCGGATGAATCAAAACCTGATCGCCTCTAAGATAACAATACAGATGATTGACGTGTCATATTTTGAAAGGATCGGTCTGTGCGAAATAACATATTGCAACTTGTTGCGATCGTCAGCCTGCTCACTTTGGCAGCCTGCGGTGGCAGCACGACAGAATATCAAATCAAAAACGGACAGACACCTGCACCGATTGCCACAAACGAATTTATCGCCATGGCAAAGACGGCAAACTGTGCAGAATTCAAAAATCGTTTGTTGGTAATCGATCAAAAGTATGTTCTTTGGGATAAAGCAGGCTCGTGCAGCGATGCGTCCTACTCTCGTAGCTTGTATGGCAATACAACACAAAATCTCCTGTGCAGTCATGTCGACAGCATTGCCGGTCCTCGTTTTCATTGCCAGGATGTGAGTGCGAGTCAACTTTTTAGAACAATCGTCGACAATATCGATCAAACGGACTTAGGCTTAGGAAAACAGCATAGCGTGCAAGCATTGACTATCCCAGAACCATTGCTAACCGTACTACCGATCAAGGTGTTGAGCATTCCTTTTTACACTAGCTTGGATATTGACTGGTTACTTATCAAAGATAAAGCTGGCTGGGATCAGTTTTGGCGGGCTTTTACCGTGAAACCAGCTGCCTCACAGCTAGTGCCTGATTTTAACGCGAGCATGACCCTCACGACTTTTTACAAGACTGCCAATTCATGCAGCATCACCCGGTTCTTGAAATTAACATCCGACGGCCAGCAAGTACGGGCAAATTTTTTTCGAGAGGACAGAATTGCACTAGAGAAGTGTAACAACGATGCGGCTTTCTCGACCCCGATGCAAATGATCGAGTTACCAAAGATTTTACTTCCGATCGATCTAAAAAACGTTAGTGCTAATTTAATTCAAGACAACGCCATCGCGACAGGAGAAAACTCTGACATAGAGATCGCACAACAATTAGTGATTCGCGATCAAGCAAGCTGGCATCAGCTTTGGAAACAACATGCAAACAGCGCATCACCCATCGTTGATTTCAACAAAAAAATGATCATCGCCGTTTTTCTTGGCGAGAGAAATTCGGGTTGTTCGGGACTCCAAGATGTCAGAGTTTGGCGAGATAGTCATGCCATCAACGTCAGCTTTTTCGTTCGACAAGCGGGCCCCCTCGATCTATGTACGGCGAATATCACGCGTCCTTACTACATCAGTGAAATTGACCGTTCGTCTGATACAGTCGAATTTAACCAAGTGATCGTACCAGCACATTAATACGATTTGTGATCAAAATTTACACCAAATTGCCACGATTCAAACATGAAAGTATTTCTCGATTGTAAAATGGTCAAACCTTTAGAACATTTCTAGCAATCCCGAGATTTAACAATGAGAAAAATATACGCTTTTTTTACCGTTGCATTGGCTAGCTGTAGCAATGCTTACGCACAAAGCCCCGCACAAAATCTGATGCCTGATGGCAGTCATGATATGTATGTTGGCTTGGGTATATTGTCTCGTCCGTTATATGAAGGTGCGATAAAAAATAAGCAAACCTTGATGCCCGTGGCACAGATTCAATGGAGTAATGGCTTGTTTCTAGCAGGTATGAGTGCAGGCTGGCATCTTTCGAACCAATTTGATGTCGAGTATGGCCCCATTCTCACGCTGGAACCAAATCGCACCCCGTCGGGAACCTCAAATAGCATTCATGTTGCCTATGACAGTCAATCCGGTTTGGTGGGACCTGAAAGTGCAGGTAGAACTCAGATAAAGAGCACAAACAAACTGGTTGGTATGGATGATTTGCGTACTCGCTTGTTGATGGGCGGTTTTTATAATCGCCAATTGACTAGTAATCTGCGTTTCACAAACACTTTCTTAGCTGGTGCGGGTAATAATAAAAAAGGATTACGTTGGACTAGCGACTTGCGTTACCACTTGAAAGATATTGCGCCCCACCATCAATTAACTTTTGGTATTGGGGTTAACCTTGTTAATGATGCCTATGCGCAAAGCTATTTTGGCGTCAGTGATAGTGAAGCAGGAAGAAGCATTAATCCAGCTTATTCGGCAAGTGGGGGAATTAAAGACTACCACGCAGATATCTTCTGGAACTGGAATTTAAGCTCAGCTTGGTTAATCACTTCGAAACTGAATGTGTCCCGACTACAAGAAGTACAAGCTAGCCCATTAATAGATCGCAAGACAAATTATTCGATTTCCACTGCACTCGCTTATCGTTTTTAATTTATCAACTACAAAACTTGTATTTACTCATCGTGACCTTACGCCAAAAATTCCTTGCCATCTTACTCGCATCTTCTGCATCCATTGCAGCAGCGCAGTCAGCTGACGACGCTATACGCGCAAAGGATGCGGAATGGATGAGCTATCGCGATGCTTACAAATCCATGTTGTGGTTCGAAAAATTTGGCAAGGCAAAGAATTTGATTCAATGGCACCTGCAAGTTTTCCCAAAAGATAAAAACATCTCAATCGAGAGTTTACGCTTGCATATTCTTAGCAAAAGTACGCACTTGGATTTAAGCTTGGATCCTATTGGACGTGCTAGCCTCCCCCTCTTAAAAGCAGCTTATGATGAAAACGCAGAATTAGTTTTGAATCAAAAAGCCGGACAAGCAGGTTTCCGATTTCGCACAAGCATTAACTTACGTGCTGATGGTATCTACGAGATTGCCGATCTACGAACTGCATGCGAGCAAACACTGGCATTTCAGTCATACATGGGCATGACAACTGGCACTGGAAGAAAATGTATTGGCGTACGATTTGCGTTTGCGAAAAAAGATCAGGCCGCACAAATTGAAATTCGACAAACCAATCAAGCTGTTCAAACTCTAACAATCACTGACAATACAGCAGTCTGGAGCGAAACCGCCAGCAATCTTAAAACTGGGAATTACCTGTTTGCGAATGCGAGTGACAAAGGCCAAATCATCACTCGTACGACACCGTTGGTCGTGATCGCTTTAATTGAATAAAAATGCGCATCCATGGGGTTCGATTAACACCAAGCTCTTGATAGATTTCGTATCGGTCAAGAAGAATACGCGAAGTTATCGATTCGCAAGAAATCCAAAAGTGTTTCGCTTTCGCTGGATCTCAAATGGAATAATAAACAATTCCCTTCGGCAGATTTAATCCCAGGCGGACGGCGAAAACAAATACCCCTCGCCCCACACTGTCTTAATTTTTTCTGACTGCTGATCGTCAAAACGGCGGCGTAGTCGAGAAATTAAATTATCGATACTACGGTCTAGCCCATCAAATTCTATCCCACGCATTTTCTTCAAAATGTCATCGCGAGAAAGTACTTTGCCGGGCGCCTCAACCAATACCATCAATAATTTGAATTCTGTATTCGATAAATCAACCACCTGCTGACGCCATGTCACAACTCGGTCGCTGCGGGATATGTGCAAGCTACCAAAATTCAGACTTTCTGTTTCAGTCTTTAAGGAAGCATTTTGACTCGGGATTCTTCTTACTAGAGCGCGCAAACGAGCAAGCAAAATTCGCGGTTGGACAGGCTTGCTGACGAAATCATCCGCTCCTTGTTCTAAAGCTGACACCTCGTCATAAGAATCTTCTCTCGCAGTAAGGATCAAGATGGGAACCTTGCTAATATCGCGAATTTGCCTGCATACAACCATTCCGTCCATACCCGGCAACATCAAATCGAGAACAACCATGTCCGGTGGATTTTCAGTAAATCGCGACAGGGCCAAATCGCCGCGGGGAACCAAATCAACCGTAAATTCATACGCTTGTAAATACTCGATAACAAGCTCTGCCAGACGCTCATCATCCTCAACTAACATCACACGATACATAGCAATTCTCCTTGCGTGCGATTGTATAAGGCAACGGGATTTACGGCAATCGATTCAGGAGAAGGATTTGCAAGAAATCATTTCAACTCTACGGAATAAACCATCAATCTTCAATTTTCAATTTTCAATTTTCAAATAACGTCGGATTGCTGATTTTAAGGAGGGCATCTGCTTCACGACTTGTTCAAAAATAATCGGTGTTCGAGAAAAATCCGCGTTTTTGCCTTTTTGCTCCAAAGCACGCGCAAGTTCCTCTATCGGCCTAGCATTAAAATTCGCAACCAGTCCCTTCAGAGTATGAGCGCTACGATATAACAACTCGGCGTCGTGTCGATCTAATGCAAGCTGCACTTCTTCAGTCATTTTGTCGCAGCCCTCCAAAAACATGGGGGCAATAATATCTAAAACCTCGGTGTCACCCTCGTGAATTGCGGCAAAAAAATCAAATTTAAGACCATATTCATCTGTGGCTCGCGGGGTCGCTTCCAATTCGATAGTTTGCGCTGGTTCTGACGGCCGACGTTCAATTCGATTTGTCGACATGAGGCTCGACAACAACTCACGCAATGACTCTGATTTGATCGGTTTCGAAAGATAGTGATCCATCCCCGCTTCTAAACATCGCTCTCTATCGCCGGGCATGGCATTTGCCGTCATCGCAATAATCGGGATATGCTGTCCATTTGATTCGAGACTGCGGATGATTTGCGTGGCTTCAATCCCGCCCATTTCAGGCATCTGCATGTCCATCAGGATTAAATCATAAGCTTGACTCTGATACTTTTCGATACCAACAATGCCGTTCTCCGCGACATCGGCGTGGTGTCCCCATTTCTCCAATAATGACAACGCTAGTCTCTGATTAATCAGATTGTCTTCGACTAACAAAATATTCAATTTATCGCGTGCAGTAACGACGGGGGCAGGATCGACGACTGAGTAATGCATCGCACCGCTTGGCAAGCCGCGCATGATTGCGTCAATGGAACTCTGTAATTCTTGTTGACTAAGCGGCTTCCGAACATAGCCATCAATTTGAAGTGCTTCGCAATGTTGTACATCATCATGCCCTGCAGCCGATGACAACATCAGTATCTTTGTCGTGCCAACTAAGCCTTGCTTCTGCAAGGACTCGACAAATGAGAAGCCGTCCATTTCAGGCATGCAAACATCAAGCAATATTAGGTCAGCTGGCGCATGCTTATCATGCATCTCTGTGACCACCAGAATCCCCTTCGCTGCCGAGTCGGCGAGCTGAACCGACATCTGCCAATTCATTAGCGTATCCAACAAATATTGTCGATTAATCGCATTATCGTCGACGACTAAAACTCGCATTCCTTTAAATTCGATAGGCGCAGAGAATTGTTTCTCTGCACGACTAACCCCAAAAATCGCATTAAAGTAGAAACGACTACCAAGCCCCGATTCGCTTTCAACTTGCAGCTCACCTTGCATGCTTTGGACTAAACGTGAGGAGATAGAAAGCCCCAATCCAGTTCCACCGTATTTGCGGGTCGTCGACGCATCAGCTTGACTAAATGGCTCGAAAATATGCTCGAGTTTTTCTTTTGGAATACCGATCCCGCAATCTTTAACCGAGAATAGAATCGGCATTTCACCCAAATTCGACTCAGCGCCGGCCCGATTTATTTCGACAGAAATATCACCGCTTTCACTAAATTTAATGGCATTGCCGACCAGGTTTGTTAAAACTTGCCGTAGCTTGCCTGGGTCGCCAATTAAGAGATCTGGAATCGATGGATCGATACGATAGACCAATTCCAAATCGCGCTCTTCAGCGCGAAGTGCCAATGACTTTAATGTCGTCGCAATTAACTCGCGCAAAGGAAATTCAATATTCTCAAGAACCAGCTTACCTGACTCAATTTTAGAAAAATCCAAAATATCATTGATAATACCCAGCAAGGCATGAGAAGAGACCTTCACCAAGTCGAGATACTCCCGCTGTTGCGGTTGCAAATCGGTATCTAATGCCAACTCTGTCATTCCAATGATGCCATTCATCGGTGTTCGAATTTCATGGCTCATCGTCGCGAGAAATTCACTTTTCGCACGACTCGCAGATTCAGCACCCATTTTCGCTTGAATCAATGCGGATTCAAATTCTTTGCGACTCGTGATGTCACGACAAGAGCCATAAATACTTCCATCTGGGAGCAAAGCCGCATTCATTTCAACCGGAACATGCTTGCCATCTTTCCTAACCAAACGAATTTCCTGACGAATCAATTTACTTTCGGCCAATTGACCAGCAAATGTCCGACGTGAGACTTCGCGATGCGTCTCTGGCAAAGTATCATAAATGCTCATGCCTATCAGTTCGTCACGTTGATATCCCAGCATTTGGGTTGCAAGATCATTCACGTAAGCCCAGCGTTCATCCTTACCAGCAACAAACACCGCATCCGCTGCGTTATCGAGCATCATACGTTGTTTATTTTCACTCTCCCGCAACGCTTCATCGGCAGCGCGACGCGCAGAAATATCTTGGAATGCCGCGACCGATCCAAGAATCTTTCCGTCTTCAAAAATGGGAGATGCGACGATCGAGATCGGCAACAGACGCCCCGATTTATGCTGGAAGTATTCATTATCGGAACGGAAGACCTCGCCTTGCCCTACCGCGTGCGTAATTGGACAGTCTTCCCGATCGACATGGTCACCATGCAAAGTCATTGAATGAATCAAATCGTGCAAAGTTTGTCCACGCATTTCATCGAAGGTCCAGCCCAAAATCTTTTCAGCCTCGGGATTGACGAAGGTACAACGGCCATCGGCATCAAGCGTATATACCCCTTCGCCCAACGTATTCATAATATTTTTGAGTAGCCGTTCGCGTGAAGCGATTTCATCCTTTAAAAAACGTTCGTGCGTGATATCCGTGCGAATTGAAATAAATTGATAGGGAATTTGATTTTCATCCAGGAAGGGAACGATGGTCGCATTCGTCCAATAAAAACTTTTGTCCTTCGCCTGATTACGAATCTCGCCGTGCCAAACCTTGCCACTACTAATCGTATTCCACATGCCCTGAAAAAAGTCTTTACTATGCAATGCGGAGTTAACGATTCGGTGATTGACGCCAATTAATTCCTCCCGAGCATATTGGCTAATCTCACAGAATTTATCATTGGCATAAATTATGTCACCTGAAGCATTTGTGATGCTCACGATCGCATGTTCATCCAGTGCAAACTGTTGATTTTTAATTGCAGCCAAAGCATTTTGCAATTCGCTTCGCGTATTCAGAATTTCGACCACTAATCCCGCAAGTAAAGTACTGAGATTTTCAAGGCTTTCTTCATCGGCCAAACGTTTCCCTAGTTGCGCTAGAACTTCATTTGTGGTGTCACGCAAGGTTTGCATGACAGAACGACGCATCTCGGCTTCGTGACGTAAAGTGATGTTTGCATTGGTTAATTCTTCGGAACTTAATTCTAAACTACGCTTGCCGAGCGCCAAATCACGGTCTGCTTGTTCATAGGCTTCTTCAACTTGTGAAAAAAATTGCCGCATGCCGCGTACCACAGTCAAGGCCTGATCACTCAGTGGCTCACCTTCTTTCAAACGATCAAATTCGTCCAGAACAAGGGCAAGTTGTTCTTCATTTTGAATTCCCAACAAACGCTTGAATTGGCGCGTTGCAAGTTTGTGTGCCATTCTTCCTCAACCTTTACCCATATAACGCAATCCAACAACCAAAATTCTAAGCATTCTTCTCTGTCAAATAGGTGATCGTCATAGTTTGATTATGCAATCCACAAGTTTGTACTTGGTAGCCAGGACTAATTTCCCCATTTGAATAAAATCCACAAATCACCGTACTATCACCGAGTACATCCTGAACTGCCTCCAATTCCTCATCAACCCGGCCACCCATCACCAACTTACGTCCGACGCAACTAACGAGCAATCCCAAGGACTGTCCTGCGCCTGCGCTTTTACCGTCCAAAACAGCGTTCGCTGCGGTTTCAGCGCCATCTACCAAATCGTTGGTATGTGCATGCATAAGCCGCAAGTAACCATCTGGGTTAATCGCACCGGCTAGGACAAGGCTACCCTCGCTTTCATTGACCCCAAGGATAGTCCGTATTTGTCCCAAAGATTCGCGGGCGTCTGTAAGCATTTCGAAAGGAAACAACAAACCAGAACCAGGAAGATCTTTGGCATAGTCGCCAAGGTAGCGCTTATACACCTCGAGAGCGGGCTCACCATCGAGTTCATACAAGATATTTCCAACACAACGTGTGACCTTACGGGTCGGCCCAAAGGGCTTCCATCCCCCAAAACTACCGTGATAAAAAACCAAATCATCGCCGCCCAAGCCAATACCGACAACTTGAGAAGTTGAAACACCGGCATTGGAAATGGTGTAGGTTTTCACAAAGGCTCCATCATCACCTGCAAGTCCGCCTGTGATCGGAAGCGTTGGACCTAATTGGCTCACCATGCCATCGATCAAAGCACTTCCGTTAATACTAACGCCTTGGCCAAACACCATCGCAGCTCGTAGATCGGGCCTAAGCAATTTGCGAGCGAGTTCTTCACCCGTTTGAAAAGACTGCTCCATATTCGCTAATTCGGCCGTTGCAACCTGAAACGCGATGGAAGCAAATCGAATCGCCGTTACAACCGTCGTATGATTCAATACAGCACTTCCAGCAATCTCACCTGCCGTTGTACATCCCACAATTTGCGCTGACGAAAAATGTTTTTGCAGCAATTCGGCTAACAAAGGATTTGCAAAATGTTCGACTGCACCAAAGACTAAAACGAGTTGTGGCTCGAGTGACACCAAACTCGCTAAGCGATCCGCATCACTCTCCAGATTGTTAAGTACAACTTGTGCGATTTTCATAAATAGTCCTATGTAAAAAGTGAAGGCATCTCGGCTAATTTTTGCATCACAGGTAAATTACAAGTGCGGTTCTTTGGTTCTAATTTGATAATATTAATGGCTCTTAATAGGAACCAAATCGCTTGAGGTCATCTTTATCTTCTTGATACTTTTCACGTATCGTCATGACATCAGTCAGACGAGCGAGAAATGCATCCACACATTCAGGATCAAAGTGTTTTTCACGCCCTTCTCGCAACAAATCCAAGGCCTGTTCAATCGGCCAAGCAGGTTTATAAGGGCGTTCCGAAGTGAGTGCGTCAAACACATCGGCCACGGCAACGATACGCGCGACCAAAGGTATCTGCGTACCAATCAAGCCTTGTGGATAGCCACTACCGTCATATTTTTCGTGGTGTGATAAAGCAATCTGCGCACCCATTTGCAATGTCGAAGAGGCACTTCCATCTAATATCTGAAATCCCAAAAGAGCATGACTTTTCATAATACTGAACTCTTCAGGCGTCAACTTACCAGGCTTCAATAGGATGTGATCGGGAATGCCAACCTTGCCGATATCATGCATCGGGGCTGCTTCCAACAACATTTGCTGTTCTTCTAAGGAGCAACCCAACTGCTCGGCAATGAGACGCGAATAATTGGCCATACGGACGATGTGCGCTCCCGTTTCAGGGTCCCGCGAGTCGGCGGCTTTTGACAAACGTAAGATAGTTTCTTGTTCGCGTGCCCGAATTTCCTCGGTTGCTTTCAACACCTCGGCATTCAGCCACTCAGCTCGGTCTTCCAACATCCGTTGGTGGCTACGCAATGTGAGCATATTCTTTGTACGAGCTAAAAACTCTATGCGATCAACTGGCTTGATCAGAAAATCATTCGCGCCCACTTCGAGAGCCTCATACCGCAACGCAACCTCGTCATTCGCGGTGATCATCAAAATTGGAATATCTTTACAACGAGGAAAAGCGCGAAAGCGACGAATGAACTCTATCCCATTCATGCTCGGCATCATGTAATCGACTAAAACCAAGTCAGGAATATGCGATTCACACCATTCCAGAGCCCGCTCTGGCTCGAGGAAACTCAAGGACGAACAATGTTCTAACTTGTCGAGCAAGCGACATAGCAACGTTACATTGATCTGTGCATCATCAATGACCAGTACCTGCATTTCCATTTCGCAGCCCTCAAACTGTCACATCAGGAATTGCCACAAGCATTGCTGTGGTGAAACCAGTGTAACGTATTCCAGCTACAAAGCTAAAGGCATAAATGCAGAAATGTTACATTTAAGAAAATTTGACAATAAACCCAAATGACTTTAACCGAAATCAAAGGATTCAGCGTACTTTCATGAAGAGGATTTAGTGTAGGCAATTCAGTTTAATCCGCTCCTTATTCTGCACAATTTTGGAGCATGGGCTGGCGAATTGCACGTATAGACCTTAGTCGTCTAACAAGGCTATACGGGAAGGGAATTGCACAGCAAATTGACTGCCGACACCCGGTACAGAATCGATCAGAAGATGGGCATGATGACGGATCAATACGTGTTTGACAATTGCCAAGCCAAGGCCTGTACCCTGCGTTTCGCGGGAACGGCTTTTATCCACTCGATAGAAACGCTCAGTAAGCCTAGAGATATGTTCTGGGCTAATACCTATCCCATTGTCTTGCACATAAAATTGCGGTCCCTGTTGGGTATTTTTCCAAACCAGCTTAATGGTCCCATTCACTGGCGTATAACGCACCGCATTCGTCACCAAATTGCTGAGTGCGCTACGAATTTCGTCACTACTACCTTGAATGTCTGGGCCATCAATTTCACAAGAAATCTGATGCTTGCCCGCTGATAGTGCCTCGGCCTCTTGCACAATTTGCGATAACATCGAATGTATGCGCACGCGCTCGGGTCGCAATTGAAAGTCGGCAGACTCAAGCCGACTCAGGGTCAGCATATCTTCGACAAGACGTTGCATCCTCTCACCTTGTTCGACCATCAATTTGACATGTGAGTTACGAATCGCCACATCCAAATCGGGCTGCATCGTAGCAATTTCCAAAAAGCCATTAATGACCGTCAGTGGGGTGCGCAATTCATGCGACGCGTTAGCGATAAAATCTCTGCGCATCATATCGATGCGCTCTGACTCAGTGATGTCGTGTGTAACCAAGATTTGACGTCGATTTTCAAAAGGTATCACGTGTACAACGAGCTTACGTTCTCGCACCGATAAAATTAGAGGCGTCTCATAGCGCCCCAAAATAATATAGTCAATAAATTCTGGAGCACGAACTAAGTTGGTCACACGCATCCCTTTATCGCGTGCTAAATCAAGTCCCAGATCACGTTCAGCAATCGGGTTACACCATTCGAGAAACATGACGTCGTCCATAATGACAACGCCGTCAGGCAACAGAGTCATCGCTTGCCGAAAGCGAGCGAGCCACTCGGCTAATTCAGATTGGTTTTTTTCATCGCCGCGGCGCAGTTTATACAAGCGTGAAAAAATCTCTGTCCATGCACCCCATCCATCGGGAAGTCGCGCACTACTGGGATTATCCAGCCAATCAGACAGATTCAACAAATACTTGAGCTGCACAAAAATCAGCGACAACATGCCGAGCAAAGCGAGCGCAAATCCGGTCGTCAAACCAAAGAAGTAGCCACACACCGCGGCTGTACCAAGCACAATGCCGAGACGCACTGAAGCAGAAATCCAAAAAATTAGGTGAGGATGCATTGTTTAGATTTGCAATTGAAAAGAAGTCATGCGACAAATAGTCTACTTTTGGGAGATTAATCGAGAATCGTCGCCGCTAGTCGAAAAACTAACTATTTTTTATTTTTCCGACAACATATATCCCACACTACGCACGGTTCTGATCAAGCCCTCCGCCTCTTTCAACACTTTTCTCAAACGTAAAACATGAACATCGACGGTACGCTCCTCAATAACCACGTGGTCCCCCCAGACTTTATCTAATAATTGACTACGCGAAAAAACACGCTCTGGATGAGCCATGAAGAATTTAAGTAACTTATATTCCGCATGTCCAATTTCAATTTTCTTGTCATCGATTTTGACCGTGCAACTGACTGGGTCAAGCAGGACGTTTGCAATCGCCAAGCTGGTTTGCGCGTGCTCAGGGCTCTTACGACGCAGCATGGCCTTAATTCGTGCCGTCAACTCGCGCGGCGAAAATGGTTTTGTAATGTAGTCATCCGCGCCATGATCGAGTCCAGATATTTTGTCCTCTTCCATACTTTTAGCCGTCAACATAATGACTGGCATCTCGTTAAAATTGCGGTCGCCACGAATGCGCGATAATAGACGCAGACCGCTTTGATCAGGCAGCATCCAATCCAACAAGATCAATTGTGGTGTCCGATGTTGTAGGAACTCCCATGCCTCTGCAGTGCTACCAACTGGAACGGTGTTCCATCCTGCACCTCGCAAGGTAAAGCAAATTAATTCACTGATCGCGGGTTCATCTTCTACGATCAAAATCGTGGTTTTATCAACTGACATAGTTTATTTTTTTATATAAATATTTCCACGCGCATTTCAATTCAGTAGAGTCGAAATGCGCGGGCCATTGTAATGTCTCAAGTCCATCTCCGCTTAACAATCGCGATCACCTCGTTTAAGGTATCACTCGCCTTGATGTTGCTTATCTTGTTTGGTCGCGACATAGTCAGAATGACGAATATCCCTGCCTTCAACAATATAAATCGTATGTTCGGCGATATTCTTTGCATGATCTCCAATGCGTTCTATCGCTTTAGCAACCCACAGTGCATCCAATGCGAATGAAATAGTGGCAGGATCTTCCATCATAAAGGTGATCAGATTACGCATAATTGATCGAAAATCACTGTCGATAATTTCATCAAATGCGATCAATTGTACGGCTTTTGCGTCATCGTGTCGGGCAAATGCATCAAGCGATTGATGCAACATTTGTCCAACACTGTTTGCCAAGACACGCACGGTTTCATAACCACTGAACATGGCATTGGTACGATTCTTACTTGCCATTTCTTGTGCGATTCGCGCGATCTTGGTGGACTCGTCTCCGATACGCTCAAGATCGGTAATCACCTTTCCTGTTGCCATCACCGTCCGCAAATCGTTCGCCGCAGGTTGACGCTTTACGATCAGATGGCTGCACATATCATCTAGCATAACTTCAAGACGATTTACTTCCTCATCGGATTTAACGACCGCTGCCGCATGCTCGCTATTTCCAGTGCGATAGCAATTCATTGCATCTTGAAAATGGTTCTCCACCAATCCGCCCATCAATAACACTTGAGAGCGGATTGCTTCTAAATCGTGATTGTACTGACTTGATGAATGTTCGCCTGTCATATTGACTCCTGAATTCTGAATGGTCTAACGCTAATTTTTGAATGAAGTTGTATCGTCTGTTGATTAACCGAAACGACCAGTAATGTAATCCTGGGTCTCTTTGCGCACAGGATTCATAAAAATATTGTCTGTCTCACCGAACTCAACTAATTCACCAAGGTACATATATGCCGTGTAGTCAGAACAACGTGCGGCTTGCTGCATGTTATGCGTCACTATCGCGATCGTGTAATCCTCTTTTAACTCATTAATGAGTTCTTCTATCTTAACTGTCGAAATCGGGTCAAGAGCCGACGTCGGTTCATCCAACAGCAAAACTTCAGGCTTTACTGCGACACCACGAGCGATACACAAGCGCTGCTGCTGACCGCCCGACAAGCTCAATCCGCTACTCGTCAGTTTATCTTTCACTTCATTCCAAAGAGCGGCTTTTTTCAATGACCACTCTACGCGCTCATCCATTTCTCCCTTAGACAAGTTTTCATAGAGGCGAACACCAAACGCAATATTGTCATAGACAGACATAGGGAAAGGTGTTGGTTTCTGAAAAACCATTCCGACTTTCGCACGCAATAAATTGATATCTTGGCCAGGCAACAGAATATTTTGACCGTTGTAGATAATTTCACCTTCTGCTTTTTGGCCTGGATACAAATCGTACATACGATTAAAAGTTCGCAACAAAGTCGATTTTCCACAGCCAGACGGACCAATAAACGCGGTCACCTTCTTGTCATACACCTTTAGATTCACGTCGTGCAAACTACGATTACTGCCATAAAAGAAGTTCAAGTTTTTTGTTTCGATACAAGCTTTTGGCTCAACTACGGGATTTGTATTTGGAATCATGATCGTTCAACTCTTCATTATTTGTTGATTTTTTGTGCGAAAACAGTGCGTGACAAAATATTCAATGCCAACACGCTAAAGGTCACCAATAAGGCGCCCGTCCAAGCCAATCCACGCCAGTTATCGTAAGGACTCATCGCAAATTGGTAAATCACAACAGGCAGATTTGCCATCGGCTTATTCATGTCTGTATTAATAAATTGATTGTTCAAAGCTGTAAATAATAACGGTGCCGTTTCACCCGAAATACGAGCAACAGCCAATAAGACGCCTGTCAAAATGCCAGCCTTCACTGCTTTCACCCGAATGAACAATGCGACTTTCCAACGTGGTGCGCCAAGTGCAAACGCAGCCTCGCGCAAACTAGTCGGCACTAACGCCAGCATATTGTCTGTGGTTCTCACCACAACAGGAATCGCAATCAGCGAAATTGCAAATGTCCCTGCCCAACCTGAAAAATGCTTAATATGAGCAACATAGATCGCATACACAAACAAGCCGATCACCACGGACGGTGCAGACAGCATAATGTCGGTTACGAAGCGGGTTAAATCACTGAACCAATTTTTCTCGCCATACTCGGCCAAATAAATACCCGCCAAAATTCCAATCGGCGTACTAATTAAAGTCGCAAACCCTACCATCATCAAACTGCCGACCAAGGCGTTGGCTAAACCCCCACCTTCTTCACCGGGAGCTGGCGTTGCTTCGACCAAAGCAGACCAACTTAAGGACCCAAATCCCTTAATGACCAAAGTAAAGAGAATCCACATGAGGAAAAAAATACCTAAGGCCATCGCAGCGGTAGACAAGAAAATTCCTATCTTGTGTTGACGCAGACGCGACTTGTAAACTGAGTTCACGGCAGTTGGGGTCATTTCACACCTTCTTTTCTTTTCATACTCAACAACAGCAATTTCGCAGAAGCCAACACAATAAAAGTAATGACAAACAAAATCAGACCTAACAAAAACAAAGAAGCAACATGTAATTCTGACTCTGCTTCGGCGAATTCATTCGCCAAGCTAGAAGCAATACTATTTCCGCCGGCGAACAAGGACCAATGTAATTTATGCGCATTCCCAATCACAAAAGTAATCGCCATCGTCTCGCCCAGTGCACGGCCTAAACCGAGCATTACGCCGCCAATGACCCCAGCGCGGGTGTAAGGCAAAACAACTTTTCGAACGACTTCCCAACGCGTACATCCCAAACCATAGGCAGATTCCTTCAAAACCGGGGGCACAATTTCAAACACATCGCGCATCACCGAGGCAATAAAGGGAATAATCATAATGCCGAGAATAATGCCTGCGGTCAGTACGCCAATCCCGATCATCGAGCCCGAGAACAAAACGCCAACGACTGGCAATTTACCCAAAGTATTGGCAAGAAATGGCTGCCCATACGTACTGAAGAAAGGGGCAAACACAAACAATCCCCACATACCGTAAATAATACTTGGCACCCCGGCTAACAACTCAACTGCTGTTCCCAAGGGACGCTTTAGCCAAGCGGGGCAAATTTCTGTCAAAAATAGGGCAATTCCAAAACTAATCGGAAAAGCAATCAACAAGGCAATTCCTGAAGTGACCAAGGTGCCAACGATCGCAATCATTCCACCATATTTATCATTAATCGGATCCCACTCTATCGTCGTAATAAAAGCGAATCCAAACTCTTTCATTGCTGGTAAGGCACCGTAAAACAATGACACCACGATACCTACCAACACCAACAAAACCAGAAGCGCAAAACTAAAGGTCAGTTTGTGAAAGAAAAAATCTTGTAATTTTTGTTTCCGCATAGCCGAGCTATGCTGAGTTGTTTGCGTATTTGTCATCACTTGACTGACTTCCTGTTGTTCATTTCTACCATCTTGAAATGACGAGTTCATCGCTGGAGTAGACATGCTTATTTGCTTTATGTGCAGACATCCCAACACGCGGTTGAGATGTCATTTTTTATCACTAAAAAAACTAGATTAGTACAATGCTTTACCAGCAGCATCTTTCAAGTTCGCCTTCCAACTCGCTTGAATTAACTTCACGACGTCTTTTGGCAAAGGAACATATTCCAATTCAGTTGCCATCGTTTCACCATTCATAAATGCCCAGTCAAAAAACTTGACAACTTCTTGTGTGTTTGCAGGATTTGCCGGCACTTTATGCAACAAAATAAAAGTCGCTCCGCTAATTGGCCAAGTTGTTTTACCAGCTTGATTGGTCAGAATCACACCCATCCCTGGTGTTTTCGCCCAGTCTGCACCCGATGCTGCAGCTTTAAAATTGGCATCATCCGGTTGAACGAATTGACCGTCCAAGTTCTTCACTTGGGTATGGATCATCTTATTCCGCTTAACGTAGGCATACTCAACATAGCCGATCGCGCCCTTAATACGTTGCACGTTTGCAGCAACGCCTTCATTACCCTTACCACCCAAACCAACTGGCCATTTGACCGCAGTACCAGAACTTACGGTCGATTTAAACTCTGCACTCACTTTTGACAAGTAGTCAGTCCAAATAAAAGTTGTGCCAGATCCATCAGAGCGATGCACGACCGTGATGTCTTCTGCTGGCAATTTCACGCCCGGGTTAATGGCAGCGATCTCCGCAGCATTCCATTTTGTCACGGTACCCATGTAGATTTTTGCCAAAACTTCGCCTGTCATTTTTAACTGACCCGGTGCGACGCCTTCCAAATTCACAACAGGGACGACACCGCCAATCACGGCTGGGAATTGCATCATGCCATCGGCTGCCAATTCTTCCGGTTTCAACGGCATATCCGTTGCACCAAAGTCGACAGTTTTCGCTTTGATCTGTTTAATCCCGCCGCCTGATCCAATAGATTGGTAGTTAATAGTGTTACCCGTTGCTTTTTTGTAAGCATCTGCCCATTTAGCGTAAATTGGGTAAGGGAAAGTCGCGCCAGCGCCAGTCACTTCGGCAGCATGCACAGACGAAAAAGCCAATGCAGCACCCGCCGCGATGACTAAAGACTTAACAATACGATTAAATTGCATATTGACCTCGATTAAATGGGAAAACAAACCGGTATGTTATTTTTCGCACTGCCTAACTAAATCATTGCTTGGATGGTCTGGCAATGCAACAACATGTGCCGAACTTTACAAGTCGAATATGACAAGAATATGACAAACAAAATTTGTCTATGAAAATCGGAAAATAAAGGTGATTTTTTGTCATAAACTTGTCACAAATGACAAATAGAATCCCTATGGATTTTTATGCTGTCGCAGGCAAGGCCTCGACTACAATGACTTGAATGTAGAAAAGAGAACGATGAACCACGATGTCACAATTGGCTCCAATGGCGCAAATGACACGCCAAGCGTAGTGGAAACAAACGCCACAGAATTACATCCTAACGACAGTCCGGTTACCAGCATGAATATAAAAGCAAGTAATGATAGTGAATCGGCATTGATGGCTACCTGGGGTCTGCCGCGATCAGGGATTTATCTTGATCGCGAAATGTCACAAATTGCTTTCAACTGGCGTGTCTTGGCTCAGGCGGAAGATAAATCGATTCCTTTACTTGAGCGCCTCAAATACTTATGCATTGTTGGGAGCAATCTTGACGAATTCTTTGAAGTAAGGGTCGCCAGCCTTTTAGCCCAAAATATCATTGATGGTCAACTAGCGCAGCATGCCGCATTTACGTCGATGATGGAACGAGTCGCGAATGAATGTCACGAACTAGCGACTCGCCAATATGAAGTCTTAAACCAAGAAATATTGCCTGCACTCTCGCGCAAGGGTATCCACCTCGTACGCCATAGTGAACGTACGGAAGCGCAACGGGCATGGGTTAAGTCCTATTTTGATCGTGAGGTTCGACCGCTACTAACGCCAATTGGGCTGGATCCAGCGCATCCCTTTCCGCAAGTTGTCAACAAGAGTCTCAACTTTATCGTCTCCCTCGCCGGAAAAGATGCGTTTGGAAGAGGAACAGCGATTGCCATTGTAAAAGCGCCGCGTGTGTTGCCCCGCGTGATTAAAATACCCGATGAACTGACTGAAAAAGGCATGGCCTTTTGTTTATTATCGTCGGTCATTCATGCGCACATAGGCGATCTATTCAATGACAGAGAAGTACTTGCCTATTCGCAGTTCCGTGTGACGCGGGATAGTGATTTGTGGGTTGACGAAGATGAAGTGAAGAATCTTCGTCAAGCGCTCCAAGGTGAATTACAAGGCAGACAATTTGGTGTTGCTGTCCGCCTCGAAGTAGCGAAAAATTGCCCGGAAGCGCTATCGCAGTTTCTTTTAGAGCAATTCTCCCTCAGCAAAGATCGACTCTATCCTGTGGATGGCCCAGTCAATATGGTGCGTTTATCTGAACTAATTGATCACGTCAATCAGGCCAATTTACGTTTCCCTGCTTTTTCACCGAAAGCCGATCCCAAACTGGCTCAAAAGAATATTTTTGATGTCCTTAATAAGCAAGACATTTTATTGCATCATCCATTTCAACCATTTCAAACGGTGATCGATTTCATCCGAACCGCATCACTCGATCCAACCGTACTTGCGATCAAACAAACGATTTATCGAACTGGCATGAATTCGGATTTAATGGAGTCATTGATTACCGCTGCTCGGATGGGAAAAGAGGTCACGGTTGTTGTTGAATTGATGGCCCGTTTTGATGAGGAAGCCAACATTAATTGGGCTGATCGACTCCAACGAGCGGGAGCGCAAGTCGTTTATGGCGTGGTGGGATTAAAGACACATGCGAAATTAGCACTCGTGATTCGACGTGAAGAAGGTGGGCGTTTGCGTCACTACGCGCATTTAGGAACGGGAAATTACCATCCATCGACAACACGCTTCTATACCGATTTTGGTTTGCTCACGGCACATCCCAAAAAAGCGGCAGAAGTCAATGAAGTGTTTATTCATCTCACTGGCTTAACGAAACCGAAAAAACTCGACTATCTGTGGCTTGCTCCATTTTCATTACAACCCAAGATTATTAGAGCGATTCGCAACGAAGCGCGCATTGCAAGAGAAGGACGCCCCGGACGTATCATTGCAAAAATGAATGCTTTGGTGGATGAATCGGTGATCCGTGCTTTATATGCAGCTTCAGCTGATGGTGTCAAAATCGACCTCATCGTGCGTGGCGCCTGTACCTTACGTCCAGGCGTGCCGGGATTATCTGAAAATATTAAAGTTCGTTCGATTATTGGGCGATTCCTAGAACACTCTCGTATTTACTATTTCCGGAATGATTTGGAACATGATGTCTATCTTGCGAGCGCAGATTGGATGAGCCGTAATCTATTTCGGCGGATTGAAGTCGCCTTCCCTGTACTCGAGAAAAGCCTAAAAAAACGCGTACTCAGCGAAGGACTTGAGCCCTATTTGAAAGACAATTTAAATGCGTGGACGCTTGATTCGAATGGCCACTATGAGCGTAAAAAGGCGCGTGGCAAGCAGAAACCATTCGGAGCCCAACAGTTCCTGATGCAAAGCCTTGGTTCTCCCGATATCGATACTTAAGCAAGACCATGGACTTAATCTTATGGCGACATGCAGAGGCTGAAGATCTCCACGAGGGGATCGATGATCACGCTCGCCGCCTCACCGCAAAGGGACAGAAGCAGGCACAAAAAATGGCCTATTGGTTAGATTCGGTTTTACCTGACAACTGCAGGATATTAGTAAGCCCAGCGCTGCGATCGCGCGAAACCATGATACCGCTTGCAAAACGCATGCGGAAATTTAAGATCGAAGAAAACATCGCACCGAATGCTGACGCCGGCGCATTACTTGATGCTGCGAATTGGCCGAACTCCCGTGAGAGCGTCTTACTCATTGGCCATCAGCCAAGCTTGGGACTGGTCGCCGCGCAACTCATCACTCCCACCCAACCAGAATGCGCAATACGTAAAGCCAATGTGTGGTGGATCACACAAAAAGAAAGAGATGGGGAAGGTTTGCGCACTTACTTAAAGGCGATCATGTCGCCTGATTTAGTCATTAAATCATAAATTTAGGCATTGCTTATGCCGTCATTGTTGTTGCCAAGAGTGATTGAGTTCGCCCTTGTGGCACCACGTCGTGCCAAGTAATTAAACGTAACTCACCATCCGTTTCTTCCACCAAAGCGGACAAACTTTCCACCCAGTCGCCATCATTGCAATACAGGATGCCACCGATATTTCGTATTTCTGGTTTATGGATATGACCACAAATCACGCCGTCCAGGCCTCGTTGCCGTGCTTCATCCGCCAAAGCGTCTTCAAATTTCGTGATATAGCTCACTGCATTTTTAACTTTTAATTTTAGATACTGTGACAAAGACCAGTACGGCAATCCAGCACGTGCTCGCCAATGATTGAAAATCTGATTTAGTTTCAAGATCATTGTGTACATACTATCACCCAAATGAGCGATCCACTTAGCGCAAGCAATCACACCGTCAAAGCGATCGCCATGTAGCACCAACATACGTTTACCATCGGCCGTTGTATGAATTAGCTCATCCCGAACCTGTATCCCGCCAAAATCGAGTGCAATAAATTGACGCGCAGCCTCGTCATGATTGCCAGGCACGAAAATCACATTGGTTCCTTTCTTCGCCTTTTTCAACACAATTTGCACAATGTTATTGTGAGTTTGGTCCCAATACCATCGTCGTTTCAGCTGCCAGCCGTCGATAATATCGCCGACCAAATACAAAGTCTCCGACTCCGTCGCCTTTAAAAATTCCAACAAACGTTTGGCTTGACAGCCTGTCGTCCCTAAATGGAGATCAGAAATCCAAATACTGCGAAAACGCATTCCTTCCTTCTTGGCATCCTTTTTTGGACACTTTACGGCTGAGCTGGTTTCTTGCTTCAGAAACTGATCTGCTGGGATCATGCTTGACGCTCCTCAGTGCCGTAATGCTTGGCATAGCGATTATCGAGATTCGATAGAGGTAACATCACAAACAAATCCGCGCTATGAAAGTCCGGGTCCCACGCAGGTTCGCCACAAATCCACGCGCCAGCTCGCAAATAGCCTTTCAAGAGAGGAGGAACTCTGGCCTCATGGCTAGCATCCATATTCTCAAGTGGAAAAGCTAAGAGCGGTGTGACCCTATATTCTAAGGGAGCAAATTCTTCGTCCTTAAATTGACGATAAATAGCGGCTGCGTTATGGCCACCATCGGACAAGCTAATGCTGGCACAACCGATTAAGTATTCACAACGTTCGCGTCGCATGTACGCCGCGATGCCCGCCCACAATAGCATGATCACCGCACCACTTCGATAATCAGGGTGGATACAAGCACGTCCGGCTTCCGCGATGCTACCTCGAATATTCGCCAGACGAGAGAGATCAAACTCAGCTTCTGAATAATAACGACCGATCTGTCGAGCTGCATTCGGGCTCAATATTCTGTATGTTCCCACGACTTTCAAGGTCTTGGTATCCCGTACGATCAGATGGTCACAGTATTCGTCAAATTCATCTTTGTCGAGACAATCTTCATTCGCCAATGCCGTCAACCCCATCGCTTCGATGAAAACCTTGTAACGCAGACGTTGCACTTCCTTCACTTCTTTTTTTGTACTAGCCAAACTCAAACTCAATTTTGAGAAACTGGGATTCGCATCACCGGGAATGGTTAACACTCTCATGCACTGTGCTCCTTTATTCGTTGTGTCTTCAGCACGCAGAATAAGCTGGCAATACTTCAGGATTGTGACAATTTCATGTCCATTTAATGACAGCCAAACCCTGCATTCCCATTGCTGCTCAATGGCAACGTGACACATTCAAGACAGTGGATGATTTAGTTTGTCACCAGCCTCACTAAATATTGCATAATCACAAGCATTCGAAATTTTAGGAGTTAAGATGAGTATTGCATTGTCGGTGTTTGTTAAAGCACTCGTCGTGGTACCCGTGACCTTGTTACCAATATTAAATCCCATTGCGGTCGCCCCTATCTTCTTATCCATGACGGGTCCTATGGATCAAATTATGGCAAATCGGCTAGCAAAGCGAATCGCATTTAACTGTTTTTTCCTACTGATGGGTGCTGTATTTGTGGGATCGTACGTTCTCGACTTTTTCGGTATTTCTTTACCGATCGTACGAGTTGCGGGCGGAATTGTCGTTGGTATGGCTGGTTGGAAACTGCTCAACGATCAGGGGCAAGATAAACTACGCAACTCTGTAGCAGAATCGGCAGGAAATTGGACTAAAGAGGAATTACGTCGCCATAGTTTCTATCCATTTAGTTTTCCCCTAACCGTCGGCCCCGGAGCAATCGCAACGTCAATCACTCTCGGCGCGCAACTCCCAACCAAGCCAGTTGATTGGTTAATCACAGGCATTGCCGCAACTATCGGTGTATTCATTACCAGCTTTGCAATCTATTTATCCTATCGATTTGCGCGCAATCTGGAGAGCTTTCTTGGCGACGTGGGAGCGACGGTACTGATGCGCTTATCGGCATTTATCTTATTGTGCATCGGCATCGAGATCGGTTGGTCTGGAATCTCAGAATTGTTGGAAGATTTAAAACTGTAACTTGCGCTATGGCCATTTAATCGCAACACTTTGCGAAAAAAAAGCATGTTGATCACACTACCGCGCGTGTCCAACATGCTTTTTTTATGAATAAAACTCTGAGGTATTCCCTTGTCATTCAAGGTCTAGATCGCGTAACAACTTTCTCCAATATCTCTAGAGAGTATCGTCAACAACGTCAGCTTCTGAGGTGGGTTCACCGAGCATCAAAGCATGTTCCACATGCGTCGATTCGTCGCCAATTTTACTTTTCCATGCTTTCAAAAAGTAAATGCGCTCGAACTCCGTCGGTGCCTCATGCCAAATCACCATCAGCGTCCCTTTATGATCGTGTAGTTTAGCTAATTTTGTAATGCAATCACTATTCCCATCCGCATCAGCCATGGCCATTGCATAGCCGTACACGCGATTGAGTCTTTCAATCCGATCGGGCTCTGTCTCGCTATGCGTAGCAGAAATTTTAGCGTGATCTAAAAACATCGCATTCTCCTCAAACCTATTGAATATGAGTTATTGATTTTAGCCCAAGCACGTAGCGATAAGGTTGTTTTATTTATTTTCGCACTAGGTTGGTAAATATTCTGTATCGACTTACAACGGTTCATACATAGAATCAAAATATCGCTTTGCAGTCTGTGGGCAATTTGCTTTAATGCTTTAGACTAGTATTGCAATTTGCAAGCGACTAACCAATGACTTTTGCTGTTACACGCCATCAATGCAGGCCACTCAAGAAATTCACCGAAATCGAATCATGAAAAATGTCTATCAGTCTTTAATTGATCGATGCCTACCCAGTCGAATTAGTTACCGACTCGCACTCAGCTATTTAGCAATCTTGTCGCTATTTATTTTTGTTACCGTGCGCAGCGTCGTTCATGTCCAAGAGGTCTCGAAACGAAGTCAGGAATTTGCAAACCAAGATCTACAAAAACTCTTGCAAGTACAGAACCTCGCGCTGGATATTGAAGGTTCTACTAGTGCCTTAGTCTTGATATTTAACGCTACTCAAGAAAAACGCAAGCCAGCTTATGACGCCATCGATGCAAAGAAAAAACATATTGATGAACTAATTCAGCAACTCAGTACCGAATTCGAAGACGAAGCACAACGACTTTGCTTAGAAAAATTATCGATAACTCATCAACAATATCGGCAATCCTATTTAAATCTATTTGATGAAATCGAATTAGAACATGCGCTTGGTGCAAAACAAGTTTTTGAAACACAGGTTGCTCCAGCACGCGAACAATTCTTAAACGAAAGCAATACCCTACTTGTACTCGCGAAGCAACGCATACAACTGAGGCAGGAAGAAGTCCGATCTGATTTAGCGCGACTTAAACTAGAGATTCTCGCCATTTCTATTCTCGCTGTATTGTTAGGTATCGGACTAGCGTTTATGACACAACACAGCGTTGTACAACCGCTCCGCATGCTAGAACTTAACGCTTTAAGAATCGCCTCAGGAGACTACTCACATAAACTACCACCAACCAACACCGCCGAGATCAGTCAAGTAAGCCAAGCACTGAATATCATGACAGATGCTGTCGCCGTTCGTGAAGCAGAGATCAAGCAGCTCGCTTATTTTGATCAATTAAGTGGGTTACCCAATCGCACACACTTACTGAAAAAATATGAACACCAAGACCTGCAACATCATGCCATGATCATCATGGACATGGCGCGCCTCAAAATTGTGAATGAGACTCTAGGTTTTGGTACAGGAGATACCTTAATTGTTGAGACTTGTCGACGTATTCAACATGCAGTTAATCCTTATGTTGACGCCCGGATTTTTCTCGCTAAATTTTCAGGGGGTCAATTTGCATTGATTTGCGCCGAGAAGTCTGATTCCGATAGTAAAGGATTAGTACAACGGCTCATCGAGGGCATTAACCATGCACTCAATCTACCAATTCAATGCAACAGCTACAGTGTCGATATCAATCTTGTTTTTGGTGTTGCATTAGCAAATGCGGAAACCAAGAATCTAACCACACTCATACGGAATGCGGAGATCGCACTGTATGCAGCGAAAGAACGCACAGCATCATCTGCATGGTATTCCGATGCGCAAGAGGCCTCGCGCTTGAGCCACCTCAGTTTATTATCGGACCTCCGTGCCGCCATTCAAAATGACGAGCTACAGATGTGGTTGCAACCAAAAATTCGTTTATGTGATCAAAGTTGCTATGGATTTGAAGCACTAGTCCGCTGGCAACATCCGAGAAGAGGCTTCATTTCACCCGCAGAATTTGTGCCATTCGCTGAACGAGCAGGTTATATCCACCATGTAACAAATTGGATGCTAGAGAAAGCAGTGAAAACATTGGCACAGTGGCGAGATCGCTATCCAACTTTGAGTATTGCTGTCAACGTCAGTACCAATGACTTACGTGATCATCATTTCCCAGATCGCGTCAGACAGTTCCTCCATCAATATCAAGTCACGCCGAATAATCTTCATTTGGAATTGACGGAGAGTGGCATCATGGAAAATCCGGAGAACGCGATAACTTTGCTCGACATGCTGAGAAATACAGGTATTGGACTATCAATCGACGACTTTGGTACAGGCCACTCGTCGCTTGCATATTTACAAAAGCTTCCAGTATCCGAATTAAAGATCGATCGCAGTTTTGTAATCAATCTCGATCAACACGACGCAACGCAAAAATTGGTGAAAACCATCATCGACATGGGCCATGGCTTAGATCTTCATGTCATCGCAGAGGGAATTGAAACTCAAGAGGAGCGTACTACGTTAACCGATCTCGGTTGTGATGCGATACAGGGCTATTTCGCTAGCAAACCTCTGCATGGGTCTGCATTAGACACTTGGCTGGAGAACTTGCCACGTTCGGTTCACCGAGGCTAAGGCAAGCTAAATGGGCTGACGCAATGCTTTATAATAGCGGCACACTGATTTTTCTCTTTCTTAAAATTTAATTATGATCGTCCTTGGCATCGAATCTTCCTGCGATGAAACCGGTATTGCCTTATTTGATACCGAGCGTGGCTTGCTATCGCACGCCCTGCATTCACAAATTGCGATGCATCAAGAATACGGCGGTGTGGTCCCTGAACTTGCCTCTCGCGATCATGTCAGACGTGCTATCCCACTCTTGACCGAAGCGCTCGAAAAAGCACAAATTGCTAAGCATCAAATTGACGCGATCGCTTACACCCAAGGACCCGGTTTAGCTGGCGCCTTGTTGGTCGGAGCCTCGGTTGCATGTGGCTTGGGGATGGCATTAGATAAGCCCCTCATTGGCATCCATCATTTAGAGGGACATTTACTTTCTCCTTTGCTGGCGAGCGAACCGCCTTCATTTCCCTTTATCGCCCTTCTCGTTTCAGGTGGGCATACCCAACTGATGCGAGTCGACGCAGTGGGTCAATATGAATTGCTTGGTGAAACTTTGGACGACGCTGCGGGTGAAGCTTTTGATAAATCTGCAAAATTACTAGGTTTGGCCTACCCAGGAGGACCAGCGATCTCGCAACTTGCAAGCCTAGGTGATCCTGATGTACATCAGTTTCCAAGACCCATGTTGCACTCAAAAGACTTGAATTTTAGTTTCTCGGGACTAAAAACAGCGGTCTTAACAGCAGTAAGAAAGTATCCCAATGCATTAAGCGAGCAGGACAAGGCAAACGTCGCGCGAGGGTTTGTCGATGCCATCATCGACGTCTTGGTTGCTAAATGCCAGACTGCAATGAAACAAACCGGTCTCAAGCGCTTGGTGATTGCCGGTGGTGTCGGTGCAAATCGCCAACTCCGAGCAAGTTTGAATGCGGCAGCAAACGCAGCGAATCCGAAAAAACGGTTTGAAGTGTTCTACCCCGAACTAGAATTTTGTACCGACAATGGTGCGATGATCGCTTTCGCCGGTGCCATGCGCTTACTTGCTTACCCAGAGCAAGCGGACAAAAACTATAGTTTTAACGTGCGTCCTCGTTGGCCGTTGCACGAATTAGTTCAAGCTTGAGTTCTTACCCTAGCACGCAGATCGACCCCAAATAAGCATAAAAAAACCTCGTCAATCTATGACGAGGTTTTTTAACTGTATGGGGGGCAACTCCACGCCCAAGTCAGTTGATTTATTTTTTCTTAGAACCGATCCGACTTTCTTTACCACGCATCAAATTCGCAATATTCGAACCGTGCCGATAAATTAAAAGACCACTCATGATGGCAACCGCCAATAAAGTCAAATCGGGACCAAATAATAGACCATAGTAAAACGGTGCAAACAAGGACGCTATCAGGGCTGCCAAAGAAGAATAGCGGAAGGCATACGCAACCACTAACCAAGTCACAAACGTACCAACGCCCAACCAAACATTGATTGCCAACAGCACACCCAAGGCCGTTGCAACACCTTTACCACCGACAAAGCGAAAAAATACCGGCCATAAATGACCGATGAACACAGCTAATCCTACCGCCGCAATGGTGCTGCTTCCCAATTCATATTGCTCTTTGAAAGTGAGTGCCAACCAGACCGCGAGCCAGCCTTTAAATCCATCACCCAACAAAGTTAGAGCCGCCGCTGCCTTATTACCACTACGTAAAACGTTGGTTGCCCCTGGATTTTTTGAACCATAAGTACGTGGATCAGACAAGCCAAACAAACGGCTTACCACCACAGCAAAAGAAATGGAACCAATTAAATAAGCCGCAAGAATCGCGAGCACTGAAGCCATCTGTTACCTCATCTATCATTTTAAGTTATGTCGTAGGTTGAACGTCCAATCAGATCGCATTGATTGTCAATCAAGTCGAATGTAGCGCAGACAATCCAATTTAGCCGTCTATTTTTGCACAGTCAATCTCGAAACTCTAGTGCTTTACTCAAACTCAACACTACAAAGCACAATTGACAGGTTTGCCACCTAGAATTTCAATCAAAATTTGCGGATCTATTCCGATCAAGTAACCACGCCGTCCACCGTTCAGATAGATTTTTTCCAAATCAAATATGCTCTGTTCAACATAGACTGGCATTGCTTTCTTGGTTCCAAACGGTGAGGTCCCCCCTATCATATAACCAGAATGCCGCTGTGCCACATCCGGCTTACAAGGTTCGACTGATTTACAAAAAATTTGCCTAGCCAAATTTTTTGTTGAAACGGTTTTATCTCCGTGCATCAACACGACCATCGGTTTGGCCTGTTCATCCTGCATGATCAGCGTTTTCACCACTGCATGCTCATCCACACCCAGTTCTCGAGAGGAGACTGCGGTTCCCCCATGCTCCTCGTACGCATAAGGATGCTCGGTAAATTGCACCCCTTTTTTTCGCAGCAATTGGGTTGCCGGAGTCTCTGATACATGTTCTTTTTTTGCCAAAATGCATCCGTCCAGAATTCAAATTTTCAAATATGACGCGCTGCATCGCTCATCCTACGATACAACTTACGAATGACCATTATACCGAGTACAGCTGGCGACTAACATAGTCTGACTATCGCGACGAAGGATTGCTGCTAAAAGTTGTGCGCAAAAACAATCACGATACATCTTTGTATTTCACCCACGTGGATGATGCTGTGCGTGCAATTGTTTGAGACGTTCACGCGCTACATGAGTATAAATCTGCGTTGTCGAAATATCAGCATGACCTAGGAGCAATTGCACCACCCGCAAATCGGCACCATGATTAAGTAAATGAGTCGCAAAGGCGTGTCGAAGTGTATGTGGTGACAAGGGTGTGGTAATTCCTGCTTGCGCAGCGGACTTCTTAATGACGACCCAAAACATTTGTCTAGTCATCGCCCCTCCTCGTGCAGTAACAAAGAGTGCATCGTCGATTTGTCCATTCAAAATCACCGGTCTAGCCTCACCCAAATAACGCTGCAGCCACATTCTAGCGAGCTCACCAAATGGAACCAGTCGGGTCTTACTTCCTTTCCCTGTCACCCGCAGCACACCATCGTTCAAACTCACTTCAAACGATTTGAGTGACACCAGTTCGGATACCCGTAACCCACAAGCATACAGAAGCTCGAGCATCGTACGATCACGCAAACCTAAAGGAGTTTGCACGTCCGGTGCATGCAACAAGGCTTCAACTTGTGCCTCACTCAAGGTCTTCGGTAGTCGGTCCGCCTGTTTCGCAGATCGAAGCTTCGTGCAGGGATTGACCGCAATTTGATGCGACCGAAATGCCTGTTGGTAAAACCGCTTTAAAACGGTCATCCTGCGATTCGCAGATGTCGCCTTTGAACTACGATGCTTTGCTGCTACATACGCAAAAATATCGGCTTCATTGACGTCTAACAAATCTTTTTGATATTCAAGCTGTAGCCACTCTGCGAACAAACGTATATCACGTCGATAGGCATCCAACGAATTTTTTGCCAATCCATCTTCTAACCATAAACTATCGCAAAATTGGTCAATTTGCGCTTGAACTTGCGGAGTCAATTCAACTGAATTGGATGAATGCGCAAGCTGGTCCGGCATCAACTCACTCCGCGATGCGACTTTCTTTCGCGCTACCACATTGGCACCTGTTGCTGGCTCGATCGATTATATTCAGCGACGCCTTCTAAGCGCAGTAAAAATAATTTGACGCCGAGATGAAATCCCGTTTCATCGTCGTGATGGGCAAAACCGCCCAAACCACCCGCAGCGGTAACCCTATGGCATGGAATGATCAGCGGAAACCAATTCGCGCCGCAAGCTTGTCCGACCGCTCTCGGGGCTGATTGAATATGCTTTGCAATCTGTCCGTAGGTGCGCACTTCGCCACATGGAATACGAGCTATCGCTTGCCATACCTTTTGTTGAAATGCACTGCCGTATGGCTTCAATGGCAGATTAAATTGAAATGTTGGATCAGAAAAATAACGTTCAATTTGTCGTGCAGTCTGCTCTGACACTGCATCATTCGGCGCTTTTTCTTGAAAACGCGGAGGTAGATAAACTAACTCAGTCAGTTGATTCAATTCTGTTCGCACACCCATAAAACCGAACGGTGCTGGGATGATTGCAGAGAAAATTGTTGCATGCAAATTTGCTTCCGGCGTTGCCATGATTTTTCCAATCCATCATTTTTATGTGATTGTCCTACATAAATCGCCAAGAAAAAAGGCGCATCATTTGATGCGCCTTCCAAATTTTTTCACGTTTGAGCTGTTTAGTCTTATTGAACAGGACTCAGCTTATATTGAAACGCGAATCTCCCCCCCTTTTTGACTGCACCCTGCTGGGCACTATTATTGCACTTCCTTATTCGGCCTTCGAAAATTGACAGTGGCGTTCCTCGGAACCATCGACATTGAAAATTTAAGGTGTGCGAAATATAGCATGTCTTTTGCGCAAAACAATCATCGCTTTTCATTTAAAAAAAGCTTTGTTGCATTTGTGCTTCTGCAGCAGAGAAAGATCGCAAACTTCAAAAAAAATGTGCTAATTCAAAATGAGAGATGATATTTTCTCAGTGGAAATAGAAGTAATGCCAACGAGAAATTTTGAAATCTTGCAATTCGCCAATACCCAAAAAAAGCTGCGAGATTCGTGATGAATGTCGCAGCTTTTTGAGTCTTCATTACAACGAGCAACCAAGCATTTAGTTGTAAATTAAATTCGGCAACCACGTTGAAATCGAAGGCACGTAAGTAACGAGTAACAGAAACCCCAGCATCGTGAACAGCCAAGGTAAAACCGCCACGGTTAATTCTGTAATCCCCATTTTGGTAATTCCTGACGCAACGTATAAATTCAATCCGACAGGTGGGTGACACATTCCCACTTCCATGTTCACTACCATAATGATGCCAAAATGCACGGGATCAATACCCAACTTCATCGCGACCGGAAACAGAATGGGCGCCATGATCAATACAATCGACGATGGCTCCATCACATTCCCTGCTAACAACAACAAAATATTCACGACAAATAAAAAACTGATCATGCCGAAACCGCTATCCAGTATCCAGCCGGCCATCGCCTGCGGGATATTTTCGCTCGTCATCAGAAATGAAAATAAAACCGCGTTTGTGATGATATACAAAAGCATGGCAGACATCGCAGCGGAATCAATCAGGACTTTCGGTACCTTTTTGAGACTCATATCTTTATACACAAAGACGGCAATGAAAAATGCATACACCGCAGCAACCGCGGCCGCTTCGGTAGGCGTAAAGACCCCTGAGTAAATTCCTCCCATGACGATGACGATAAGCGACAAACCCCAAGCACTCTTTCTAAACGCTGTTAAGCGCTCACCCCAACTTGCTTTAGGCATTCTCGGATACTGGTGTTTACGCGCCAAAAACCACGTCGTCAATCCAAGAAAAAATGCCAGCATGAGGCCAGGTATCACCCCTGCCATGAACAATTTCCCAACCGATGTATTGGTCGAAACCGAATACATCACCATCACGATCGATGGTGGAATCAAAATACCCAATGCCCCTGAGGTTGTCACCACCCCTGCGCCAAATCCTTTGGGATACCCCTGTTTCACCATCGCTGGCAAAATAATCGAGCCAATTGCAACAACCGTCGCTGGCGAGGATCCAGAAACCGCAGCAAATAAAGCACATGCTAATACGCCGGCAAGCGCTAATCCACCATGCCAATGTCCAACCATAGAAATCGCAAATTGAATCATTCGTCGTGCAACACCACCATGCGTCAAGAAATTCCCTGCCAAGATAAAGAAAGGAATCGCCATGATTTCAAACTTTTCAATGCCCGTGAATAGTTTCAGTGCGACCGATTCAATCGGCACTGAGGTCATGGTAAAAAGAAAGGTTAAAACAGTCAGGCCAAGCGCAATCGAAATTGGCATCCCCGTCAGCATTAACAATAAAAGCAATCCAAAAATGATCAGGGCACTCATGCTGTCACCTCATCCTCTAAGCCTTCAACATGGGCGTGATCATGCTTAGGTAGCTCGCCGCTCCGGATAAATATCCACGCGACTTGCAAGAATCGAAAGGACATTAAATAGGATCCCAAAGGAATGGCAAGATAGACCCACCACATTGGGATTTCCATATCAGGAGAGGTTTGATCTGTCTGTGCAATGCCGTAGACAAAATAGGCACCCAAAGTTCCAATGATTCCCGTGAACAAGGCACCCGCGCCTAAACTGATCACGACAAAGCGTTTTTTATTCGCTTCACTTAATCGATTCACCAAAACGTCAACCCCAACGTGAATCCCAGATCGAACACCATAAGCAGCGCCGAACTTCGCCATCCAAACAAACAGATAAATTGTCAATTCTTGCGCCCAACTTGTGTTGAGGCTAATCAGGAAATCCTGCACGCCAGGAATATTGAACCCAGACATATAGCGATGTACGACTGCAATGAAGGTAATTATGGTCGCCGTAGCCATCAACAAGGCGATCAAATACTCTTCCAAGTGATCAAGCAATTTCATGCGAGCTCCTTGAGAATCAAATTTAAAAAAAGGAATTGTCCAGATCAGCGATACCGCATTGCCAATCTGGTTTTATTCGAAGACGTGTTAGTAATGCCTAAGGATTATTTCAAACCGAGAGCGGCAGCTTCCTTGTGGACACTTTGGATGAGGTCTTTACCAATTCGACCTTCCATATCTTTCTGCACCGGCATCAAAGCTTTCACCCAGTCAGCGCGTTCTTTGTCAGTCAATTGATAAACCGTTGTTTTGCCCGACTTTTTAACCGCATCTAAGGCATTATCATTTTCAATTTGTGCGATCGCATTCGCATATTGCGTTGCTGACTTCATCGCTTTATTTAGCTCGGTACGAATATCAGCGGGTAAACCATCCCAGAATTTTTTATTCACAATCACGGCGTAGCCAAGATAACCGTGATTCGTTACGGTCACGTGTTTCTGCACCTCATGCATTTTTTGCGTATACAAATTAGACGGTGGATTTTCGGTTCCATCAACCACGCCTGTTTGTAAGGCTTGGTACACTTCTGAAAATGCCATCACTTGAGGATTCGCGCCGAGCGCCCGCATTTGTGCATCTAACACTTTTGATGACTGTATGCGCAGTTTTTTTCCTTTCAAATCGCTCGGCAGCCGCATCGGTACGTTCGAAGACATCACTTTAAAGCCATTGTCCCAAAAACCTAGACCTGTGATGCCTTTAGGTTCTAACTTCGCTAGCAAACCCGCTCCGACAGGACCTTCCGTAACGCGGTGTAGCACATCGCGATTTTGAAAGATGTATGGCAAATCAAAAACTTCAAATTCTTTCACACCCAAGGGACCAAACTTTGCCAAGGAGGGCGCCAGCATTTGGACTGCACCGAGTTGCAATGCTTCTAATTCCTCTTTGTCTTTATACAAAGTGCTATTCGGATAAAGCTCAACCTTCACACGACCTTTTGTTCCTTTTTCCGCTAACTCTTTAAACCGCTCAGCCGCTTTACCTTTGGGCGTATCGTTCGCGACGACATGACTAAATTTGATCACGATAGGATTTTGTGCATGGGCATAATGGCTAAAGCCAGCGACTGCTAGAGCTGCGCCCATCGTTGTCAACATCACACGTAAAGTCTGGCGCTTGGTTTGAGATTGCAAAAGTGCTTGATTCTTGGTGTTCATCGGTGTCTCCTATTAAATGTTATGCCTCATTATTAGCCTTGTTAAATCAAATACACAACTGTGGTAAACCACAATGTCGTCAGAAATCGACAATTTCCCAATCCGCACCGATTTTTGCCTCACTTCAGCTACACTTTTAGTATGAAAATCAAACCTTTAGAAAGCAGACGATTCCAGACCACTCTACCTTGGATCTTACCCGTCCTTTTGGTCATGCTATTTGTTGCAATCTTGATTTGGTTACCGTGGCAGGCGCAAAAGATGGAAACAAACGAGCGCCAAGAGCAATTGATTGCCGACACGCTGTGGGTCGAACAAGCCCTGCAATTCCAACTCAAACGCCATGAAGAAAGTCTCACCAATCTGGCTGACGACTTCGTTGACAATAAACTCAACAAACAAACGGTGGCAGAACGCTTGCGATTGTTAAGTGGAAATAACCACGAAATTCAAGATATCATTCTGTGGGACGCGCAAAACCTTCTAGTCGCGAGTAATTTCGATAGTCATTACCGCAACTCCGAGGAAGACATTTTTCCATTTCAACAAGCGCTCAAAGCAAGTGAAAGTTTTACTGAAAAACTACATAAGCCATCCTGTAGTCGACTCCTACCCACAAAGACAAGTAATGGTAGCGATATTCTGTGCCGCTATCCTATATTTCGGAATCACATCTACCGCGCCAGTATTATGGTTTCATTTCGCCTGCAAACTTTGCTCGATGAAATCGTTCCATGGTGGTTCGCCCAAGAAAATGACATCAGTCTGATCGACAACGAAGACAAAGTAATTGCACGGCGTGCGGCAGGCGGACGTGGAAAAAATGTCTACACACACAATCGTCAACTCGATTTTCCGCAACTTAGCCTTAACTTACACACCAACAGTACGAAAGCCGAGCCCAAACTCCTCTCTAATCTATTGGTCGTCAGTGTGGTTCTCTTATCACTCGGTTTGGTGTGGAGTTTATTTGCGTTATGGCGCGACATCCATCGGCGTTTACGAGCAGAAGGGGCGCTACGCAAAGAAGCGGCATTCCGCGCTGCCATGGAAAATTCGCTAATTACCGGCTTGCGCGCGCGCGACATGCAGGGGCGCCTAACTTATGTCAATCCATCTTTTTGTAAAATGATCGGTTTCCCGGAGGACGAACTGATTGGCAAGCTTCCTCCCATGCCTTACTGGGCGCCAGAAGAAATCGCAGAATACGAAAATCGGTTCGCACAAATTTTAACCGGCACGGTGCAACCTGAGGGTTTTGAAACCATCTACCAACGCGCAAACGGTGAACGTTTTCCGGTTCTCATTTACGAATCACCACTGGTCGACGAGCATGGCAAACAAACGGGGTGGATGAGCTCCATCTTGGATGTCTCTGAACTCAAACGAGCCCAAGAATTAAGTCGACAACAAGAAGAAAAAGTGCATCAAAACGCGCGTCTTGCAACGATGGGAGAGATGGCATCTATGTTGGCGCACGAGTTGAATCAACCATTGGCGGCAATCTCGAGCTACACCACGGGAGCGATCAACCTTATTAGTCAAAACCAAACCGATCCGCTTTTATTGCGTGAGGCGATGGAAAAAGCGCGCCAGCAAGCACTTCGAGCCGCACAGGTAATTCGCAGTGTGCATGAATTTGTCCGCAAGCGCGAAGCAAGCCGCGTCAATTTTAATGTCAACGCATTACTCCAGAGCGTCATGCCACTTATTGCGCTTCAGGCACAAAGCCATCATGTGCACGTGCATTACCAAATTGATCCTGATTTACCGGAAATTTTTGCTGACAAAGTACTGATCGAACAAGTTATTCTAAACTTAACTCGAAACGCCATTGAAGCAATGCATGAAATTGATATTCAGCAGCGTCAACTGCAAATTCACGCGCATGCAATCCCAGTCGAGGACGAGACAACGCGAAATACAAACCCAAATACGCCCCCTGGCAACACCCACAAACATCTTTTGATACAAGTGATCGATCGAGGACATGGTATCAGTGCCGAAGTCGGCGAGAAACTCTTTTCACCTTTTTTCTCGACAAAAGCGAGCGGAATGGGGATGGGTTTGAATATTTGTCGAACTGCGCTAGAGTTTCATGGTGGAAGTTTAAAGCACAGAGCCAATCCGACTGGTGGCACAATTTTCGAGTTCACCATTCCTTGCGCGACTTCCCCTAACTAATTCGAAAATACAGCAGCATCAATCGACATAGGAACACTATGCTACATATCGTTGACGATGAAGATATTCTACGTGATGCATTGAGTTGGCTCGCGCGATCTCGGCAAATTCCTTCACAAACCTATCCGAATGCTGAAGCATTTCTTGCGAAAATGAATCAAGGATTCGATTTTGCCAAGGAGGGAGATTGTCTCTTACTGGATGTCCGTATGGCGGAACTTAGCGGCACCGCTTTATTCGAGATTTTAAGTGTGCGCCGCCTAACCCAACGCCTACCAGTCATTTTCTTAACGGGTCACGGTGATGTCCCGATGGCAGTCGATAGCTTGAAGCGTGGCGCGTTTGATTTTTTCGAAAAGCCATTCAACGACAATGCACTCATGGACAGGGTAGAACAAGCCTTAGAACAATCCATCAAAGCTGGCGAAAAGCATCAAATACAATTGCGCTTAGAGAGTCTTTCGCAGCGTGAGCAGGAAGTATTGGAACGGATTTTACAAGGAAAAATGAACAAAAATATTGCCGATGAACTCGGTATTAGCATGCGCACAGTCGAAGTCCATCGCGCGCATATTTTCGATAAAATGCAGATCAAAACTGCGGTCGAACTCGCTGGACTTTTGAAGCAATAATGCGAGTAGGAAATCCTCCCATCTTGCTCAAACTTGGTGTTGATCCAAAGCCCAGACAACGTGCTCGCGTACCAATTCAGACGTAGCCAAATCATCGCGTCGTCTCTGTAACGCTTGTACTATATCTGCGCGACCTTTGAATTCCTTCGCAGCATTACCCAGACCCACAGCTAAATTACGTAACCATCTTTCATACCCAATACGGCGAATTGGACTGCCTTCCATTTTTCGCAAAAATTCACTTTCACTCCATCCAAACAGGTCTAACATGCTCGCTTGATCCAAGCCGTGTCGGACCTCAAAATCATCGAGTACGGCCATCTGCGCGAATTTATTCCAAGGACAATACAATTGGCAGTCATCACAACCATATACACGATTGCCTATCATGGAACGAAACTCTAGAGGTATCGCACCGTGCAACTCTATTGTCAAATACGAAATGCAACGACGCGCATCTAATTGATAAGGTCCAATAATTGCACGAGTAGGACAGACATCAATACAACTTTGGCAACTACCACAGTGATTCGAAGTTGGTGGATCAACAGGTAGAGGGATATCCACCAGTATCTCACCTAGGAAAAAAAGCGAACCCGCTTCTCGATTCAACAAAAGAGTATGTTTTCCACGCCAACCTAGGCCCGCTTTTTCCGCTAGAGCCACTTCCATCACCGGCGCCGAATCGGTAAACGCGCGATAGCCCAAAGCTCCAAGACGTGTTTCTATGGTGCTTGCAAGCTGCTGCAAACGCTGGCGCAATACCTTGTGATAGTCGCGTCCACGTGCATAGATCGAAATGATCGCAGTATCAGCTGCATGTCGCTGTTCTCGCTCACGCCAATTTTTTGTGCTTGAACGAGGCAAATAGTCAACTCGCACGCTAATTACCCGAACGGTTCCAGGGACTAATTCATCGGGCCGATAGCGCTTACTACCATGACTTTCCATGTACGTCATTTCACCATGATGCCCAGCGGCAATCCATTCTTGATAGCGCTCTACGGTGTGCGACAAATCGACATCACTAATGCGCACGTCCGCGAACCCCGCCTGTCGGCCTAGGTCTTTGATCTCCTGCGCAAGTTGGACGTAATCACTCATGTTATGGTATGTTTTGAGCCTTGACAGGCAGCAGTGAATTGAGAATGCAACATTATAAGACAAGCTTAGCAGATGAAGCGGCGACACTCGCGTTAGGAAAGAGTTTCGCACATTGTTTACGCGCGGGACTCATCATCTATTTGAATGGAGATCTTGGTGCTGGCAAGACCGCCCTGACACGCGCAATTTTGCATGCATCGGGATATGTTGGTACGGTTAAAAGCCCAACCTATACTCTCGCTGAACCGTATCAAATTAGCGTTCAAGGAAATCGCATCAAACTGATGCACTTTGACTTATATCGTCTACGTAGTCCCGATGAATTCACCGAAGCGGGTTTCCGTGATGAGATTAATACAGAAACGATTTGTATCATCGAATGGCCCGACAAAGCGGATGGAGTTCTCCCTCTTCCTGATATTCAAATTGACATTACCATTCTCGACGAAGGTCGCGACGTCGACATCAGGGCACACACTGACAAAGGTGAGTCTAGTCTGTCACAATTGCGCTTTGCGCCCAATCTTTAATAGCATCCATTCACTATGCACAAGCGTCACCAGAAACTTACGTCCAACAGCACGTGTGCCGGGACCCGCCGTACGTTTCTTCAAGCAGGCGGCTGCTTGCTTTTATCGGTACTTGCGCCACAGACTGCGACTGCAATGCAAATTTTGGCAGTCCGCGTTTGGCCAGCAGCAGATTACACTCGGGTCACGCTTGAAAATGATGCTGAACTCAAAGCCAGCCATTTTCTCGTAAAGGATCCAAATCGACTCGTGGTCGAAATCGAAGGTTTAACTTTGAATACGACCTTAAAGGAGTTGGTCGCAAAGATACAAACCAATGATCCCTATATCAAACAAGTCCGTGTCGGACAAAATCGCCCAAATGTGGTGCGAATGGTATTTGATCTCAAAGAAGAAATTAACCCGCAAGTTTTCACTCTCAAGCCTATTGGTACTTATCAACACAGGTTGGTATTTGATTTATATCCAGCGAATCCCATCGATCCAATCACCGCGTTGATTGAAAAAGGCGAATGGCAAAAAGAGGATGCCTTAAGTGCTGCGGTAGCAGGTAACAAGTCAGTGCCCGGAATACAATCAAACAAATCTGAGAAGCTTGCCAAACCCGCCGAAGCAGGTGACAAACGCAATAGCGAAACCAATAACGATGCGAAAGACCAAAACAAACAAATTCCTATGATCACCATCGCACTCGATCCTGGTCATGGTGGCGAGGATCCTGGTGCAATAGGACGCGGTGGAAGTCGCGAGAAAGATGTGGTGTTGGCGATCGCCAAGCGCCTCAAGCATCATCTTGAGAAGGAAGAACATATACGCGTGATGCTAACTCGCGACGCTGACTATTTCGTTCCATTGCAAACCCGCGTAAGTAAGGCCCGTAGCGTCCAAGCGGATTTACTGGTTTCTATTCATGCTGATGCCTTTGTTGAGCCAACTGCGCGTGGCTCTTCTGTTTTTGTACTGTCAGAACGCGGTGCAACTTCAACCGCAGCGCGCTGGCTCGCGAAAAAAGAAAACGATGCGGATTTGATCGGCGGTATCAATCTTAAGAATCAAGATAAACAACTTGCCGGTGTTTTATTAGACTTATCGACGACCGCTCAAATTAATGACAGTATCAAAGTAGGAAAAGTGGTTCTAAAAGAGATTGCGTCGATCAATCGATTGCACAAAGCATCGGTCGAGCAGGCTGGTTTCGTGGTCTTAAAAGCGCCTGATATTCCGAGTATTTTAATCGAGTCAGCATTCATCTCGAATCCAGAAGAAGAAGCGAAATTGACCGATGAAGCCTATCAAAATGAGTTAGCGGAGGCAATCGTGAAAGGGATTAAAAAATACTTCGCGAAGAATCCCCCGCTACAACGCAGCAAACTCGCCTGAACCAGCGAGTAACTGCGCTTGTACGTGACTAGAACGCCGGTACCACGGCCCCCTTATAGCGCTCTTGAATAAATTTTTTCACTTCGGGTGAATTCAGCGCAGCAGCTAGCTTCTTGAAAGCCGGAGAATTTTTATTGTCTTCACGTGCAACCAATAAATTTGCATACGGCGAATTCGCATCCTCAATAAACAGTGAATCTTTCAAAGGATTCAGTTTGGCCTCAATCGCATAATTGGTATTAATCAGTGCCAAATCAACTTGCCCCAAAATACGCGGTAAGGTCGCTGCCTCCAGCTCCTTAAATTTCAAATTTTTCGGATTTTCAACAATATCTTTTTTCGTCGCCGAGATATTATTCAGATCTTTCAACTTCAACAGACCTTGCTTCGCCAAGAGAATTAAAGCACGACCTGAATTGGCTGGATCATTCGGAATGGCAACCGTTGCTCCATTCGGTAAATCACTAAGTTTTTTATATTTACTTGAATAGCCTGCAAATGGTTCGACATGGACCTTCACCAAAGGAACCTGTAGATCGTTTTTATGGCTTTTCTTAAATTCATTTAAATACGGTTGCGTTAAGTAGTAATTTCCGTCGAGATGTTTCTCATTAACCTGTACTCCTGGTTGAATATAGTCGGTGAAAACTTTGATCTTTAAGTTCACACCTTGTTTCGCCAATTGCGGCTTAACGAATTCTAAGATCTCAGCATGTGGCACAGGATTCGCAGCAATCGTTAAAGACTCTTGTGCTTGCACTGCTCCAATAAAAAAGGGCAAAACGACACTAGCGATTACCGCGACACGACGTGAAAAGAGGAATAAAGCAGACATAAAACCTTTCAATTTTTTTCAATTATTTATTTACGGGTAAACTTAGCCACCAGTAGATCGCCCCACCACTGAAACAACTGTACCAAGATCACCAAAATCGCCACGGTGACGACCATGACTTCCGTTTGAAAACGTTGATAGCCATAACGTAAAGCGAGATCACCTAAGCCACCGCCGCCAATGACGCCAGACATCGCAGAATAAGACACTAAAGCAATCGTGGTCACAGTCGTTGCGGCCAATAATCCCGGCAAGGCCTCAGGCAACAAAGCCTGCAAAATAATTTGATGTGTCTTTGCCCCCATTGCTTGACAGGCTTCGATAATACCTTTGTCGACATCACGTAACACATTTTCGACCAATCTTGCAAAAAATGGCGTCGTTCCAATCACCAATGGTGGTATCGTTCCAGCCACGCCTAAGGATGTCCCCACCAACAACAGAGTAAAAGGAATCAGTACGATCAGTAAAATAATGAAAGGAACCGAACGCAGCATATTGACGACGAACGAAAGTAAAGCGTAAATACCACGCTGCTCAAGCAACTGCTGCTTACTCGTCAAAAACAGCAGTACACCTAGCGGTAGTCCCAAGAGTATTGTAAAAATCAAAGACACTCCCGTCATGGTCAGCGTATCGAGTGTCGCCTGAAAAATATCTGCCCAATCAATTAAAGCGAAGTCCATCTTATTTTCCTCCGATCTGATTGAGCAAATGATTTAACACATCGACGCGTATATCTGCCCGCCCTAACAACTTCAAAACTTTATCGATTTCGTCCTCTGCGCCAATCACTTCGACGATCAACTGGCCATACGGTGTATTTTTAATGCGTGCGATGACGCCTTGCAAAATCGCAATTTCCGCGCTCGTCTGTGCCGTTATACGACTTAAAATCGGTTCATGTGTCGAATTGCCCACGTAGGTTAAACGTAATAAATGGCTGTGTTCACGACGCTTTCCACGCTGTGCTAATTCTTGTAGCAAGCTGAGATCTAGCGCTTGATTTTCTGCGACAAGACTCTGCGTCACGGCGTGGCGCGGATGTAGGAATACTTCTACTACATTGCCCACCTCAACGATCTCGCCCCGATCAATAACAGCGACGCGATCACAAATCGTACGAATCACTTGCATCTCATGCGTGATCAATACAATTGTTAGGCCTAATTGTTGATTAATCTCGAGCAACAACTTCAGAATTTGCTGTGTCGTTTCAGGATCTAACGCGGAAGTTGCTTCATCACAAAGCAATAAATGTGGGTAATTCGCCAAAGCGCGGGCAATTCCCACACGTTGTTTTTGTCCACCGGACAATTGGGCAGGATATTTATCAGCGTGTTCTTGCAAACCAACTAATTGCAATAATTCAGCGACGCGCTGCTGGCGTTCATTCGCATCATATTTACCCGTCAATTTCAGCGGGAACTCAATATTTTGGCTGACTGTCTTAGCGTTCAGCAAATTAAAATGCTGGAACACCATGCCAATACGTTGACGCAAAGCTTGCAGTTGTCCAGCTTGAAACTGACTAATATCCTCGCCTTCAAAGATGACTTTGCCACGTGTTGGTCGTTCCAGTAAGTTCAAAGCACGCAATAAGGTGCTTTTACCCGCGCCTGAGCGCCCGATGATGCCAAAGACTTCGCCTTGTTCAATCTTTAGATTGATGTCGCTTAGCGCAGGTATTGCACGTCCTTGAACCACATACTCTTTTTCTAACTGGGTGATTTCTATCACTGAAAATATCCTTCTGTCTATTTGCGTTCCTACCTAGTTGATGTCAGCTAAACTAGTGCTACACAAAGTCCCCACATTCTAACGAACTCACATACCACTTTCCAATCATTTAAAAAGCTATGCTTATAAGGTAGGGGCATTTAGTCATTTGAAATGTTCAAATCATCCCTTTTATTCGGGCTGAATAATCGAATCGCAAGCCACGTCCGCCGCAATTGAGCGACGAATCCAACGGCGAAACAAAGGAACAAGCCATGCGGGTAGAGCTTTGACATAATGAGATGGCCGGAGCAGCATGCCACAGCGATACTGTTGCGCTTCAATTGACCATTCAAGCGCACGACAAGTTCCGTGCCACTGCCATAGGAACACGCGAGAAACGGGACAAGGGCTGGCCGCACAACAAACCCCGCAACCATTGCACGGCTGTCCCGCTTTTGGCTTATTTGGGGCTTGAACTTGAAGCCATATAATCTGTTGGTGTTCAGGGGTTTTCATCGCTCACCCATACATAACCATGCCAACACACCACCCCACAACCCCGTAAGAACGCGCTTATTTAGAACACTTAAGCAGGAGAATCTACGGTGTTTTTTTGGAAAATAAACGACGACCAAATTTCCATGCGAGGCCGAGAATGATCGGAACAATTGCCGCACCAACTCCTATCATTACGATGATAGAGAGATTATTCTTGATGAGGGGGATATGTCCAAAATAATACCCTGCCAATACCAAAGAACCAATCCAAAGGATCGCACCCAGTACATTAAAGAACTGAAAATTCTTATGGCTCATTTCAGAAAAGCCCGCCACAAACGGTGCAAAGGTTCGAACGATGGGGGTAAAGCGGGCCAGTACGATCGTTTTACCACCATGTTTTTCGTAAAAGGCATGGGTTTTTTCTAATGCAGATTTGTCTATCCAGCGTGAATTGCTGGCCATGACGCGATGCCCAATACTTGCGCCTATCCAATAATTAATCGTATTTCCGACGATAGAGGCGACCAATAACAGTATGATCAAGAACCAAGGATTCATGGCTCCCGCAGCGCAAAAGGTCCCCGCGATAAACAACAAAGAATCCCCCGGCAAAAACGGAAAAATAACAAACGCGGTTTCACAAAAAATGATGGCAAAAAGGACGACATAAATTAAGGTGCCGTATTGTTCAATGAGTTGTCCCATTTTATCGACATGCAACACCATATCTAAAAACTGCATCAAATCCATAATGCTCAACTTTCTGTGAGGGAAAATTCTGACGATTGAATGAAATAAACACTGCTGAAAACACGCAAGCAATGAACTCGCGGCGACATCATACACCAAGCGAACCCAGTTATAATGACAGCATGACGACATCCTACTCTCCACGCCCAATTCTGGCCTTGCCAGACCATTTAATTTCACAAATTGCCGCCGGTGAGGTGGTTGAACGCCCTTCTGCCGTAGTAAAAGAATTACTCGAAAATGCATTGGATGCAGGGGCGACAAATATCACAGTCCGACTTGAAGAAGGCGGCGTCAAGCGTATTGCGATCATCGATAATGGGCGCGGCATTCCTGCGGATCAGCTACCGTTAGCGATGCAAAGGCACGCGACCTCAAAAATTAGCTCGCTAGAAGAACTAGAAAATGTCGCAACACTCGGATTCCGTGGCGAAGCTCTTGCCTCGATTTCCTCTGTCGCAGTACTCAGTCTTACAACACGCACTGCGGATGCACCACATGCATGGCAAATCGAAAATGGCAAAGTCACGCCCGCATCTGGAGCGCAAGGAACGACCGTGGATGTGCAAGATTTGTATTACAACACACCAGCAAGACGGAAATTTCTCAAATCGGAGCAAACCGAATTTGGGCATTGTGCTGAAGTAGTACGCCGCATCGCGCTCGCACGTCCGGACGTATCATTCTCGCTCTCGCATAATGGCAAAATTGTTGATCACTGGAACATCAGTGCGATCGACAAACGTAGCGCGACCATACTTGGCGAAGGATTCGCTGCCGCCCGGCTACCCATTGATGAAAGCGCAGGCCCTCTGCGACTACACGGCTTCATAGGACTGCCAACTGCGTCAAAAGGCCGCGCCGACTCGCAATACTTTTATGTCAATGGACGATTTGTCCGAGACAAATTGCTCACCCATGCAGTCCGCGCTGCCTATCAAGACGTTCTCCATGGGGATCGCTATCCCTCGTATGTGATCGCCCTGGATTTGGACCCTGCGTTGGTCGATGTGAATGTCCATCCATCCAAAATTGAAGTCCGCTTTCGCGATAGTCGCGCAGTACACCAATTTGTTTTCCATGCAGTCAATCGCGCTTTAGCGCAAACTTCAGCCACTGCATTTGGTACCGTTCCTGGCCCAGCCACAGCAGGAATCGCCGAGAATGGCGAGCTAAGAAGTCGACTACCATGGATTGGAGGAGAGCAAACCAGTTTCTCGACACAATTTGCCACGCCAGCGTTTTCGGAATCTGGGACCCGCACCGCCTCCCCCATCGGAGGCGCAGCCTATGACTACCAATTTATGCAGCAACGAGCGCAAGTTGCAGGCATAGGACAGTCCACCGAACAATACGGAGCACTGTTTAGCGGCAATTCCTCTGTCAATATTGGGGCCTCCTCGACTTCGTCAACCGATGAGCATCCGCTTGGTTTTGCACTGGCCCAACTCCACGGCATTTACGTCCTAGCGCAAAATAGCAAGGGCTTGGTTCTCATCGATATGCATGCTGCGCACGAGCGCATTCTTTATGAACAACTAAAAAATGCACTCGATGAAAATGCGATGCCGATTCAATCACTCTTGATTCCCATGACTTTCCATGCCGATGCTGTCGAAGTCGGCACAGCGGAAGAAAATCAAGATATTTTGCAATCTCTCGGGTTCGACATTGCAGCGATCTCACCCACCACCTTAGCGGTTCGTGCTGTTCCAGCTCTGTTAAAAAATGCAGATGCCCAATCGCTAGCCCGTGATGTCCTACGCGAGGTCAGAGAGTTTGGTGGCTCACGCGTCCTCATTGATCGACGCAATGAATTACTCGGTACACTTGCTTGTCATACCGCTGTTCGTGCCAATCGCAGCCTGACGATCGTCGAAATGAACGCACTCTTGCGGCAAATGGAACAAACCGAACGAGCAGATCAATGCAATCATGGTCGTCCAACTTGGGTCCAGCTAGGAATGAGCGATCTAGACCGCATGTTTATGCGTGGCCAATAGTTTGTTTTAAAGACCTAAAGGCCTCAGCCCAGCGATTTCAAAGCGTCAAACGTAGCGGGCTAAGGGCGCGATCAAATTATTGAAACGAACAACACCATGCCACAACAAAAAATCATTGCAATCATGGGACCTACCGCTTCCGGCAAAACTGCCGCAGCCTTAGCCATCGCCCGCGAAGTACCGGCAGAAATCATTTCGGTCGATTCTGCACTGGTTTACCGAGACATGAATATTGGCACAGCCAAGCCGAATTCAGAGGAACTCGCAGCCGCTCCCCATCACCTGATTGATATTATCGATCCAAGCGAAGCCTATTCCGTTGCGCAATTTCTCAATGACAGCGCTCGCCTAGTCAAAGAAATTCAACTGCGTGGGAAGCTCCCCATCTTAGTCGGTGGCACCATGATGTACTATAAAGCCCTGATCAACGGTATTGATGATCTGCCACCGGCCGACCCAACGATTCGCACTCAACTCGAATCAGAGATGGCACAAGTTGGCGTCGCAGGATTGCACGCACGCTTAATGCAAGTCGATCCAATTACTGCCGCGCGCCTCCAAGTTAACGATAGCCAACGCATACAACGCGCACTCGAAATTTATCAACTGACGGGACAAGCGATGTCGACCTTGATCTCGCAACAAGTGCGGCCAAGTGCGCCATTCCAACTGCACGCCATATCATTAGAACCGAGTGATCGGGCTTTTTTACACGAACGCATCGCCAAACGATTTGACGACATGTTGGAACAGGGCTTTATCGACGAAGTACGGCGACTTAAACAAAGACCAGATCTCACGCCCGATCTCCCTTCAATCCGCTGTGTCGGTTATCGCCAAGCGTGGGACTACCTAGAAGGTCATATTCCGTTTCAAGAAATGCGCGAGCGCGGCATCATCGCAACACGTCAATTAGCAAAACGTCAATTGACCTGGTGTCGCTCTATTCCTGAGCGAATTATTATCGATTGCACAAAAAACACAATTAACGAACAAGTTCTTGTCCAATCGCACGAGCTAATCAAGGCGATTTAAACCAACTTGAGCGATGTTAATGTATTTTAAATATCGAGAACAAACGCATCACATTATTTCTTGACGCATCAGACTTCAACTGGCATAATCTTGGGCTTCTTGGTGATATAGCTCAGTTGGTTAGAGCACAGCACTCATAATGCTGGGGTCGGTGGTTCAAGTCCACCTATCACCACCAGAACACAAAGCCCTGTTAGCAATAACAGGGCTTTTTTGTTAGCCTTTTTCTTTCTCAGCACAACTCCACGTTTTACCTATTCACTTGAGACAGATTTGAGACGGCTTTGAACCACTCAGATCAAATTATCCAATTTATTCAACAGGGTAATCCCCACATTTTTAATGCGGGCGATAAGTAGAAACTAAGCGGCAAGTTCGCGGCCTTGAGGAAACTGGTCAAGGATGGTGGGTAATGAGAAAAGCCGAGACCAGCGTTGCAGTATTTCCTCTTGGCTTAGGTTCGCCGCAGCCTCACGATCCACATGCAGCACCACAAGGTAATGGTTCGACATGACTGCATACGCGCACACCTACATCGCAAACACTTCAGAGAGCTCGGCCAAGCGCTCCACCACCCAGCCTTTACGATGCGAAAAATCTTGCCCAGAGAAATGATCTTTACCCCACAAGAAAGCACGACGAACACAGCGCCCTATGCAGTGATAATACGGTGTTGCCTCCAAAGAGATATAACGACTACGTGCCATCGGCATGAACCACCTCCTCCATTTTGAGAAAAATTGAGAGTGGCTTCAGCCTAGGTCAAACAATTATTAAATTGCAAGATTATTTATTAAAATATTACCTTTTGAGATGGGTGTCTTTTGTTTGTTTTCTTTGCAAAGCGTCGCAATATTCAGAACACGCGAACTCACAAAATTTCACAAAAAAAAAGATGAAATATCGAATATCCCCCTCGTTACTGGCAATTAAAGAAAAGTTTCCGCGCACCATCTCTTAATACAGATTTACCTTTGCCCGAAATTTCCTCTTGAGTTTTCGCGCAATAATTATTAGTTAGATTGATTACAATATCGACATTTAGTCAATTAAAATTGGAACACAACAGAGAATCGCCGCTTGGTATGTCGAAATTGGTTTTGGCTAATTTGAAATCTTCCAAGCGAAAATGTTTGGGACAATAGTAAAGCTCAAAAATTGGGAATTTAAATGAGATATTTTGGAATGTTGACTGTTGTACTTACACTTGCTTCTGCAAGCATTTCGCAAGCAAGTCTATTGAAAGAAGCAGTCATAGCGAATGAAAAGGATGATTTGTTAGCAGAATTTCGAAAGTTGATGCCGCTAGCAAAGTCGGGCGATGTCAAAGCACAACATTACATCGGCTTAATGTACATTACTGGCGAAGGTGTCCCCAAAGATATTCAGCAGGGTCTCATTTGGTTACGCAAGGCCGCCGATCAAGGTGATGCTGACGCACAGAGCAGTCTCGGTTTGCTGTACTCTAAAGGCGAAAGTGTGCCGAAAGACGATCAACAGGCGCTCCTTTGGTTTGTTAAGGCTGCCGAACAAGGCGAAGCCACGGCACAGTATAACCTCAGCTCAATGTATATTAATGGCGAAGGTGTCCCGAATGATATTCAACAGGGTCTCGTTTGGTTACGCAAGGCCGCCGATCAAGGGATTGCCGTTGCACAATACAATCTCGGTGCGATGTATGCTCACGGCTTTGGTGTACCGAAAGACACCCAACAAGCTTTGATTTGGTTTCGTAAGGCGGCGGATCAAGGTGATGCCGACGCACAGAGCAATCTTGGCGTTTTATATTCTTCTGGCGATGGTTTACCGAAAGACGATCAACAGGCGCTCTTTTGGTTTAGTAAGGCGGCCGATCAAGGCGATGCCGACTCACAATATGCTCTTGGCTTAATCTATGTCCTAGGCAAAGGTGTACCCAAAGATAATCAACAGGCACTCAATTGGTTTCGCAAGGCGGCTGAACAAGGCGTGGCGAACGCTCAATACAATCTCGGCTTTTTGTATTCTACTGGGGAAGGTGTGCAAAAAAACAATGAGCAGGCACTGATGTGGTTGCGCAAAGCGGCTGATCAAGGCGTTACTGAAGCACAAACCAACCTCGGCTTAATGTATGCTAAAGGCGAAGGCGTCCAGAAAGACGAACAGCAAGCATATTTCTGGTGGCTATTGGCGAATACAAAAGGTAATGCCGATACAGCGAGGAATCTCAGTATTGTTGAACGAAAATTGACTCCACAGCAACGAGCAATCGTACAAGCACAGGCAAGTGATTGGAAACCGCGCAAGTAGGTGCGAGAAAACAACTTTCAAATTATCGTTTTTTTCAAACAAACCAACATCTATTCCTTACCCTGAGATTAAATACCCAAGCAAAAGTCTTTGTTGGTATCTATGTTGGTATAAATCGAATTAAAAAATCACAAATTCATTTACAGCAAAGGATTTCAGGCACTATTCAATTCCACCAATCCCACCAGAACACAAAGCCCTGTTAGCAATAACAGGGCTTTTTTGTTTTATCAAAATTCCTCGATTCAACTCCGTCTTTTTCCTGCCAACATCAAACTGTTTGAGACAGTTTGAGTTGATATTGTTATGTGAAACGCAAAGAAAAATAGCGGGCACACTGCTTGCATCACTCAACCTAGAGGTGCAGAGTCCCATTCTTTTCAGTCTCGGACATTCGAACAAATATCGACAACGAATTTCAAGCTATCGACACCATTGGCACCTTATTGTTGATTTAAAAGCGCGTTCAGCTTTTCACGCGTTTCTTTCATTTCGCCGAATTCCAAGGCACGTTGAAAACTCTCGATCGCCTTTGATTTATCTCCTTTGGCTAAATACAGATCACCTAAGCAATCATAACTATTGGAATCACTCGGGTAATTGCTAACTAACTGTTGAAAAAAATATTCGGATTTATCGAATTGCTTACGGTTTAAAAACATATAACCCAAATTGACCAACTCATCGCTTTCTGGTCGGACGGTATATCCCATTTTCATAGAGAGATCTCGATAGTGCGCCGAAAAATGACGAACGATATCGAAACGAAGATTGTCACGATCTTTCTCACCCATTTTCAGCGGATAAAAATCAAATATAAAACGCAACGCGTCAATTTGTCCCTGTAAGGTCACAGAATTGTGATTATCTTCAGGATAGTAGCGTTGAACTAAACGCAAATTTAAATTTTTGTGTTTGGCAATTTCATCGCTAAGCTCTAAATTGGCACGGGCTAAATCGCTACTACTCGTTTTATCATATCGAAGTTGCTTTAGACTTACCGGTTTTTCCATGTGATTGGCGATCGCCAAGAACAATGTTTTTCCAGCCAGCGAAGAAGTAGCCATTCGACTTTTTGCATCTTTAACTATTTGATGCCCGTTCCACCAAAGCGCACCTTCGAGAGAAATATAATTTTGAAATAATTGAGGTCGATGCACCAAGCCATGGACAACAGTTAAACCACCCACCGAATGTCCGACAAAGGTTCGATAAGGTGCTGTCCGATATGTCAGGTCAACATAAGGAACCAGTTCTTTTTCTATGTAATCTAAGAATTGATCGCCACCACCACTCGCGCCAGAATATTCCTTGTCTTTGCCAAATGTCAGGTCGACCATTCTGTCTCCCTGAATAATCCCAACGACAATCATCTTTGGAATAAGGCGCAATTCACTCAAGTGCTCTGTGATCGCGACTAGAGATCGAAACTGCGAGTCACCATCGAGCACATAGATAACGGGGTAGCGTTGCACTGTGTTTCTTTGGTAGCCATCAGGCAAATGAACCCAAAATTTTCGTTCTGCTTGCAGCATGACTGACTGCGAATTGACTTCAAAACCGATTACAAGAGGATTTTGTTCTTGCGCGTGGAGAAAAGGAACGACACAAAGTAAGGCAGTCAAAATCAAAAGTTTTTTCATAAGGATCTAATCCAATGGTATCGAAATCAATCAGAATGAGTACGAACGAATTAAAGGATATCGATTCGTATCAATAGCAACTAGGCGCGCTGACGAAGTTAGTAAATTCCACGTTAATAAAGTTCCGTTAAATTAAAATCACTGCGCAGCTCCAATGCGATCCTCTTCTCGACTTTAGCGTAAATTTGTGCAGAAGAAAGCTCCATCGGCCTATATTAAATGTATTTTGGCTAGAGATCGTTTTTTAAAATGTCGTCGATTTTTATTCTGCATACTAAGGCGCTAACTGGTACTAGGTCATGCGGGGGTTGCTAAATATACACAACACACACTCTAGTTCGTACAATATTAAAATCTCACGAGAAACGATGCCGTCGGAAAAGTAGCACTGGAAGTCCACGCAATTACTTTGATTTACTCACTTCGTAACGCTGAGATGACCACTGTCAATCTCGACCATGTGTTTGATGTTGGACTCGTTACACACCTAAGCAGAGAGGAATTAGATAATTTTTTCCGCGCCGCACCAAATCTACCCTTACTTCAATATCTATTGCTCAGCGAAGCTGTAGCGTGTTCAACTTGCCGCATTGGGGAATATTTCACTAGATAAATTTTGAAATATAGTCGAATATCCAAAATGGCGAAGCGGATGATATCGAAAACGGCATTTGCCAAGCGTGAAGACTAATCGCGCATTGCTTTTAAAACTCCAATTAATGGTCGTTGCGTTTGATCGGCTTGATGTCGGTCTTATCAAACATGAATAAAAACAATCTTTCAATTCCACCCACTCAATTACACAACAAACGACAGCTGCTTGCCTTAGGTGTTAGCTTTGTTATTCTGTTTTTTATCTTTTGTGCCGTCGTCACTTTGAACTATTTGCGACATGAAGCCTATGCGCAGGCACGTAAGACAACTGAGAACCTTGCAAGCTCGATTGAACAAACCTTCGATGGGATGATCGATACAATTGATGTCGCACTCCTCTCGGTCGTCGATCAAATCCAATACGCAAAGTCGAGTGATGCGATCAATGCCATCTTAAGCTCACAAGCCCATCGTGTACCGCATGTCGCTTTCATGCGGATTACCGATGAGTACGGCCTTGTCATCCATGGCGCGGACAGTCACCAAGAGCCCGTCTATTTAAATGATCGCGAATTCTTTCAGGAACTAGCAAACAACCCACAGCTTGGATTAGCGATTAGTGAACCGCTGTTTGGGAAGATTACAAAACGTTGGCTCTGGACTTTCGCTCGCAGAATAAACAAGCCTGACGGGCGGTTCGGGGGCATGGTGTACGCCTCAATCTTCACAGACGATTTAGAAAAACTTTTTCAAAAAATTCAGATCGGCTCGGGCGGTTCGATCGCTCTACGCGACCAACAGTTGCGTCTGATTGCCCGTACTACATTTGATCGCAGCAATCCGATTCCGATAGGTAGTGCCAGCTTATCACTTCCATTTCAACAGTCATTCAAGAGGAATCCGACCCAAGGCAACTACATTAGTGACGCGACAAGTACTGACCCTTTGACGCGGAGCTACTCGTACCAGCGTAGTGCCAAATATGGCTATCTGGTGAATGTCGGACTTGAATTAGATATCGCACTGCAAACTTGGGACAATCAGCTAAAAGTAGCGATCGCGGTAATTAGCTTATTCGCGCTCACCCTCTTTTTTTTAGTCAGACGAGTCGACTATGTTTGGCGCCAATATGACTCTGCGATGAAGACTCTTGAGGACAGCAAACAAGCATTACAAGAGAAACATCAACTCTTGATCAATTCAGAAAACCAGCATCGTTCAATTTTAGAAAAACTCTATACGGCAATCGTCGTCCACGCGCCAGATAGCCGCATTATTTTTAGTAATTCACGCGCCTCCGAATTATTAGGTCTATCAGAAGATCAATTGCATGGAAAAGTAGCGATTGATCCGGCGTGGTGTTTTACTGACGAGAATGGTAGACGATTAAGCCCCGAACACTATCCAGTCCAACGAGCACTAAGTACACGGCAATCCTTTTCAGAAATGGTGATTGGAATTCGGCGTCCCGACGACCATGAGACTTGTTGGGTCCAAGTCAGTGCATTTCCCGAGCTGGATGAGGCGGGAAATATTTTTCAAATTGTCGTCAACTTCAATGACATCACTGAGCGCAAAGAAGCTGAAATGCGCTGGCAATTTGCTTTGGAAGGTGCGGGTGACGGCGTATGGGATATCAACCTCATTTCGAAAAAGGGTAACTTTTCTAAACGATACTTGGAGATGTTAGGCTATAGCGAAGGGCGATTCGCGAATAATTATGAGGAGATCTATCAACTCATCCATCCTGATGATTTTGCGTGTCTTATCGATCAGATGGAGGAGCATATTCAACATCGAACATCGCAGTTTGCCGCTGAATTTAGAATGCGATGCCAAGACGGCTCGTATAAATGGATTTTTGGTCGCGGCATCGTCGTTAGCACCGACGAATTTGGAAGATCAATCCGAATGGTGGGTACCCATACCGATATTTCAGCAATGAAAAATGTCGAAGCCAAAATTTGGACTGAAGCGAACTATGATCCTTTAACGAAACTCCCCAATCGTCGACTCTTCTACGACCGTATCGAAGAGAATGTAAAGAAAGCCAAGCGTGAGCACGAAACGATTGCATTGCTCTTTATCGATTTAGATCATTTTAAAGAGGTAAACGACACGCTGGGTCACGACGTTGGCGATCAATTGCTGATTCAAGCAGCCGATCGCATCAAATCTTCCGTACGTATTTACGACACGGTCGCACGCCTCGGTGGTGATGAATTTACCGTGATTTTGACGGGATTTCATCAAAGCGCTGATATCGCCAATCTCGCTGGAAAAATAATTGACCATTTATCTGAAGCATTTGTCATCGGTGGCGTCGAATCATATGTCTCGGCGAGTATTGGAATCGCACTGTATCCCGACGATGCGAACACCGTCGTCGAGTTAACACGGAACGCAGACCAAGCAATGTACTCAGCGAAAAATAGCGGTCGCCAATGTTTCCGCTTTTTTACCAAAACGATGCAGGAAAGTGCGACCCAGAGAATGCGTCTCACTACCGACTTGCGCCACGCCATTCGCCAAAATCAATTGCATGTCTACTACCAGCCCATTCTCGATTTACGGCAAAATCATTTCTACAAAGCCGAGGCTTTGCTGCGTTGGCAGCATCCAGAATTGGGATTTGTTTCACCGGCAGAGTTTATTCCTATTGCAGAAGACACCGGGATGATCCACGCAATCGGCGATTGGGTCTTTATGCAAACATTGGAACAAATCAAGTCCTGCCAAACCGTTCTCGGTCAAAGCGTACAAATTAGCGTTAATAAGTCTCCCGTTCAATTTTTAGAAGATCGAGGTGACCAACATCATTGGCTAGAATTAATGAACGAAGCCAATATTTCAGGAGAAAGTATCGTCATCGAGATTACCGAGGGCGTACTGATCAACAATGATGTCCGTGTTAGCCATAGTCTTTTGCAATGTCGTGATGCTGGGATACAGGTAGCGATTGACGACTTCGGTACGGGCTATTCTTCATTATCTTATCTAAAAAAATTCCACGTCGATTATCTCAAAATCGATCAGTCGTTCACCCAAAGTCTAAAGCTAGATTCATCTGAATTTGCACTTTGCGAGGCGATTATCGTCATGGCACATAAACTCGGTATGCAAGTGATTGCAGAGGGTGTGGAAACTGAAGAGCAATTGACCATCCTAAAGCAGATGGATTGCGATTTCGCACAAGGCTATCTACTCTCTCGTCCAATTCCGGCCGATCAATTGATGACATTCTTGCGACACAACAATCCGTCTGTGCCGAATGCATAACGGGGAGAGTCAGATTCTGGGTGGCGATACGCGATAACTTGCGTTGTCGCAATGTCGCTGATGAAAATTGGTGCATGATTTGATGCATGAACCTCCCATTGTATCGGCTCAACCTTCCGTTTTCATCATGCAGATCCCACACCATCGCGCTCGCCCATTAGCTCATAATCTGAATGAACTCAGGCATTTACTCGACTTGCAAACAGGGTTGAGCCACGAACGCTTGGGACAGTACTTACTCAACGAACGGTTGATCACGCCGGAAAATCTACGCGACGCTCTATCCATCGTACGCCACTCGGATTCAAAGAAACTAGGAGAAGTCCTGCTCGAATCAAACCTTCTGACAAAAGAATCACTTGAAAAAGCCTTACTCGATCAACTGGATATTCCAAGCTTAGTCTTAGATCAGTTCGAATTTGAAGCGCAAGCATTGATCCTCATTACGCCCGAGATTGCACAGCGTTACCAAGTGCTGCCTGTCATGCTGCATCGGGAGAGCCTCGTCATCTGCACTTCCCATCTACTGCCTCCTCAGGCCTATGATTTCATACGCTTCCTGTGTCAAAAAAATTTAATCAATGTGATTGCTGATGCGAAATCGGTGCAATCACGGATTGATCAATGCTATCTACAAAGATCAGAAGACGACGGCTTGCAATTATTCGAAGAAACGCTAGACCTTGAGGAAGACAATCCCGAGTCCTACAGCGATGCTGAATTTATGGCAAAACAGCAACCTATCGTCAAGCTCGTCGAATCGATTTTGCAGCAAGCCATTACTAGAAACGCTTCGGATATTCATATTCGCCCTGAGGCCAAGCATTTTGATCTGCTCTATCGCATTGATGGCAGTATGCTTAAGATAAAGGAATACCCGAAGAGCTTACTTCCTGCGGTCGTCGGCCGTATTAAGATCCTCGCCCGACTCAATATCGCAGAGCGCCGTTTACCTCAAGATGGGAGAATTACCTATCGCCTTGACAACAATAAAATCGACTTACGCATTTCGATTATTCCTGTTCAATTTGGCGAAAGCATCGTAGTTCGGGTACTAAACAAAAATCAAGGTTTACGAACCCTCGATGCCATCGGATTTGCACCGCATGACGAGGCGAATTTACACGATTTACTACATCGCTCACACGGAATTATTCTGGTCACAGGACCGACTGGATCGGGGAAATCCACAACTTTGTATGCTGCCTTGCTTGAAGTGGCGAAGTCAAACGTGAATATCATCACAATTGAAGACCCGATCGAATATGAATTATCAGGTACGCGCCAAATTCAGCTCATTCCAGCAATTCAATTTAGCTTTCCGCAGGCGCTTCGTCACATTTTGCGGCATGATCCAGATGTCATCATGATTGGAGAAATGCGCGATCTTGAAACCTGTAAAATCGCCATGGAGAGCGCCCTCACCGGACACTTGGTGTTCAGCACTTTGCATACAAACGATGCGGCGAGCAGTGTGATCCGTCTAATGGAAATGGGCATGGATCCCTATCTCATTCGTGCTTCCGTCATTGGTATCTTGGCACAACGTTTGGTGAGAAAAAACTGCCCACATTGTTTAGAAATTGAGCCCGTGACTCCCTTGATGCGCGCGCATTTGCGTTTATCAAACGATGAGGTGTTTTATCGAGGGAAAGGCTGCGAACATTGTCATTTCACAGGTTTTTCCGGACGTCTCGCCATCTATGAATTGATGATCATCGACGATACGATCAGGGCGGAAATTCAAAGTGATGTCTCTGCAGAGCGTCTTGCTAGCCTCGCACTCACACAAGGAATGACTTCGATTGCTGACAATGCCGTGTTACACGCAAGACTTCAGCGCACCTCAATCAGTGAAATCTATCGAGCATGTATGTAAGTCACTGTGCAATGATACCGACATCATTGATCTCGGTAGTTTATTCGGCAGTCATTGTCGCTTTTTCTGCTGCAGTCAAACGTTTTGCGCGAATCTCCACAACTTGAGTCACCACCATTTGCGACATTTCCAAATCGTAGGCCAATTTTTCTTCATCACTCATCCGTTTTGCACTGACTGTAATTGATTGAACAGGTGCGACACTCGCACCTACATCAGCGCTGGTTGCGACGTTCACAACGCCGACAAAAATCAATGTACTTAAGCAAGCAGAAGCGGCGGAAACAATTGCTGTAGCTGTGAATGTTTTCATGATATTTCTCCTAAATTAACACTAGAAAAGAAGCGAAAATTAGTCGGATATGATGTCTTTCTTTCGCTTTTTGTTTTATCGATTTGTGTTTCGATGTGTGTACTTTAGCGAAGCCCAATGTCAATCACCAGCGCGATGCGACGAAACGCAAAAAGACGGGAATCAACGACAGAAAATACCCTCTCAATGCAGAATCCTAAGCGCAACATACGGGCGATTGACATCGTCTCTCGCGTTCAAAATTGACTTAGATCGATCTCGTTTGACTGCATATCTCACCCGCATTTCAACTTGAGCACAATGTACCCTGTCCGTTTTAAGAGAATCGTCTATACCGAATATGGCATGCGTACATTGGCGGGCAAGGCGATCTTAAAAACGCATTTGATATTTAGTGAATCACCCACAAGGATAGACAAGGAAGAGATAGACTTCTCAAGTAAGCTACCAATCCCCAAAAGAGAGTGGGCCTTGGCTTTTAGAAAGGATGTTCGATAAGAATAGTAGGAAGAATGCGTGCCTGAAGAAGGTCGGATCACTACGCTTCAACACCTTGATAAATTCAAACGCGTTGATTTGTTGACGCCACTACGCCACAGGTTTTAAAGGTCGGCACGCGGACTTAAAACCGTCAATTTTCTTTTACGGATACATAGACATACTCTGTATCTAATACTGGTCGCTCTACTCAGCTGAGATTGCTGCTTTTTGCTCTGCAGTCAAACGCTTTGCACTGATCACCACAGTTTGAAACATTGCAGTTTCTTGATCATATGCCAGTTTTTCCGCTTCTGTCATACGAGCATGGCGCACTGTCACCGTTTGCACTGGGATAGGTGACGCTTCAACTTGGCTAGTTGTCGCAACATTGAGGATCCCAACAAAGATCAGCGAAGAGACACAAGCGGAAGCGGCAGAAACAATGGCAGTTGCAGTAAGTGTTTTCATGATAATTTCTCCTGATTCATTTAATGATGAGTAATAAGGAGCAAAAGGTGCAGTGCTGCTGTCGACATCTTGTTCCTTGATTTATCGAATTGGGTTTCGATGGATGTACTGTAATCAAGCTTAGAATCAAGTTCTAGCACTATGCGACGAAGTGCAGAAAGTCACGGATCAAATAACAAAAATGCCGCTTCAGAGAAGCGGCAAATCGAATTTATCGATACCACTAGACAAACTATTACTTAGGGAAATTGGTGTGGTGCGCGCCCTTCATCGACTATGCGAGGTCAGCTTTGCAAATGGTGATGCGAGGCTGACCCCAGGTGCTTGATTTTTGGCGCTGGCTTTTTTCTCGACCGGTCGCGCCTCATCTAAACGTTCATCCGCTTCACCTTGCATCAAACTTGCAGCACCCGGATTGCGCCCCATTGCTACCCCAACAGCCAGCATATCAATAACCAACAAATGCAAAATTCGACTGACCATTGGCAAATGTGTCGTCACATCTTCCACGTGATCGACTATCAATGCCACATCCGCTTTACGAATCAGAGGGGAATGACTCGCAGCAATTGCAATAATCTTAGCACCGCGTTCACGTACTTTTTCCGCGACTTCCAATAACTCCGGCAAACGTCCGCTGCTGCTACTGATGACCACAACATCTTTTTCGCTCAGTACGCTCGCCGATAGCAATTGCAAGCGAGAATCAGTGTGCGCAATGCTTGGAATCCCCAATCTCAGAAACTTAAATTGCGCATCCTGCGCGACGACGCCATAGTGTCCAATGGCATAAAACTCAAGCTTATTGGCACGCCCAATCAATTCTATCGCGCGTTCAATCATGTCACGATTTAATTGACTACGCACTTGTAAGATCGATGATGCTGTATTGCCCAGAACCTTCGCTCCCAACTCCAATGCTGAATCATCATCCGTGACCTGGATATGCGTCACAGGTACAGTGCCGGTCAAGCCAGATGCCAAACGCAGTTTAAAATCGGACAAACCTTCGCAGCCGAGCGATCGGCAAAAGCGTATCACCGTGGGCTGACTCACATCAGCGGCACGAGCAATATCAGCAATTGGGTCATTCACGACCGCCCGTGCATGCGCCAAAACATGGTCTGCCACCCGCAATTCCGCTGGAGATAAATCCGCGCGAATCCGACGAATCTGTCCAAGAATAGCTGAGCCTGGCTCAGCGCTCAGAGTCTTAAGTTGTGCATCCAAAATCGCAGCGGCGCCAATGAAGGTTGCATGCTCGGCAGTAATCACAAAGGTGGGAATCGCTGAAACATATCGACTAAATCGACCCTTTTGCTCAAAACGAGTACGGAAACTTGAGCGCGCAAAGTAGTCACCTAATCGCGGTACGATCCCACCGCCAATATAAATACCTCCCATCGCACCAAGTGTCACCGCCAAATTCGCAGCAGCGGTGCCCAATAAAGCACAAAACACATCAAGGGCATCAATACATTGCTGATCATTGCACTCCAATGCATGTTGAGTAATTTCTGGCGCACTTAATTCACGGGGTGTCTGATTTGCATGCTCTGCAAGCGCTCGATAAATCAATTCTAGACCCGGTCCTGAAACCAATCTTTCAAATGACACGTGTTCAAAGTGCTTCCAAACGTAGCGCAAGATCACGATTTCACGTTCATCGCGGGGTGCGAAACTGGTATGTCCACCTTCCGAACCTAAAGAGATCCAACCATCCCCAGAAGGAATCAAACCAGACGTTCCCAATCCACTACCGGGTCCCAATAAACCAATCACACTATGTTTGCGTGCCTCGCCTTGCCCGATTTGCTGGACGTCTTGGGCGCCCAAACGCGGCAGCGCCATCGCTAAGGCGGTAAAGTCATTCACGATCAATAAGGTGTCGAAGCCCAATTTTTGACGCATATCCTCAATTGAAAACTGCCAATGATAATTCGTCATACTGACCAAATCACCATCAACTGGGTTCGCAATTGCCACCGCAGCATGTTCAATCTGCACCCCCGACAAGCTTTCGAGATAGGCTTTCACCGCAGAGTAAAAGTCAGGGTAATCCGCGCATAACAAAGAACGCACTTGTTGAAAATCACCTTTGCTGACTTCCAAGGCGAAACGCGCATAGGTGCCGCCAATATCGGCCAATAAATGGGGCGTTGCATGTTGCAAAACTTGTGGTTTGGGCGCTTGCATAGTCGTCATAAGAAAACTCTAAGGAAAGAAGGAACTCGCTGCCAATTTTCGATCAGGGCACCCGAATTTTCGCTGGCAGTGCGGCACGAGTGATCATCTCAACAAGCATGCTTCCATTGTAGTCTGACTAGAAGGACATTGGAAATATGCAAATTGAATTCTGGATAAATCACCTAAGCTCAGGACAAAAACATAAACTCATGTAACTAGACTACAGAACACTTCACTCCTTTATTACAAAACATACCAAACTAGACTGTTTGCAGCGCTCTTTTTATCACTATTTTCAGAATGGAAGATAACGATGCCCATCAAGATAGCACCACTTTCATATTGCTATCGCCGTCTTCATAGACAAGATTTACGCTTCTTATCTAGTTATTTGTACAATTTTCATGCACATTCCAAAACTACATACCGTGTATGAACACCTATTTCGAATTTGGAAAACGACACTTTCCCATTTTTTCCGGCAATCCTGAAAAAAGTAATTGCATGAATTATGTAGTTTTGCTACATTCACCTCAATATATCACGCTTATTTTTTACGCTCGTTGGATAAAACAAAAATTCTTAGCTAATTGAAATTGCTGACTGGAATCGCAATGAATGCCTTGAATGACTTCCCATCGTTTCGCGCAAAATCATGACAGGAATAATTTGTAATGGATATTGTCTCATCCTCAACATCACGAAACACCTCTCCATATCCATGGCTAGTCGCAGATATAGGTGGCAGTAATGCCCGTTTTGGTTGGGTTGCAGGCCCTAATCAAGGTGTTGAACACGTTCAAACCTTGGCCGTACATGAGTTCGCAACACCCATCGCGGCCAGCCAAACATATTTAGCGAACCTCCATGCGAAATTAGGGGAAGAGTTCAAAACACCGCATTGCGCAGCATTTGCTGTAGCAACTGCGGTTGGTCAAGACCAAATTAGCTTTACGAATAGCCATTGGAGTTTCTCCCAAGCTGCTGTGAAATCCGCCTTAAAACTCGATCAGTTCTTAGTATTAAATGACTTCGAAGCACTCGCCTTATCACTACCCTGCTTGAGTCCGGAGCAAATCCGCGCCCATGATCGCCTTCCTGAACAGAGCGGCACTCTCGCTGTCGTCGGACCCGGCACTGGTCTTGGGGTAGGCTCAGTGATACAAACCCGCCATGGTTGGATAGCGATACCAGGCGAAGGTGGACATGCCACACTTGCGGCAACGGATGACTTTGAATCCCATGTATTAAGCAATGCACGCTGCGAGTTTCCTCATGTTTCCGCAGAGCGACTTTTATCAGGAATTGGACTTCCGGTTTTGTATCGGGCAGTTGCGAAAACGATGGGGGATCTTCCCCAAGACTTCAGCACGGAACGTATAGTTGAGCTGGGTTTATCAGGTGACAATTTGGTGTGCGTTAAAACACTGGACTGCTTTTGCGCATTACTCGGCAGTTTTTGCGGCAACATCGCACTAACTGTTGGAGCGCGAAGCGGTGTCTATATTGGCGGTGGAATCGTCCCGCGCCTGGGCGATTTTTTCTTTCATTCACGATTCCGAGAAAAATTTGAGGCGAAAGGTCGTTTTCACGCCTACCTCCAAGACATTCCCACTGCATTGATTATTGATACATTGGCTGCTTTAAGTGGTGCAGCTTTTGCTATCGAACAGAGTGAAGCTTAGCCCTATGCAGCGCCGTTTGACTCCTCCTATCATCACTTTACGAAGCGCGAGACTAGCCCCACTATGTCGCGCGCTCGGCGGCGCTGTATTTTTTTTTGCTTTGCTTTTTCTCGCAGAGATAAGTCAAGCAATTCCGAGCTCATCGCATCCATCGCCTAGCTATCAAGTTCGCCACCTAGAGCCGTCATCTTGGTGGATAGGAATGAAAAACCCTACGTTACAACTGATGGTACATGGAAAGAATATCGCAGACCTTACGCCCGAAATTCGCTATCCCGGGGTCACGATTCGTCAAGTTCATCGAAGTGACAATCGAAATTATTTGTTTATCGACTTGCATATTGGCTCGAATGCAAAGGCAGGTGAACTGCAGATTCTATTCAAGCAAAGCAACAACTCCAAGCGAATTCTAGCCACGCAAACTTTCAATTTGCAGCAGCGCCGTACAGGGTCAGCTCAACGTCAAGGATTCAGCAATCGTGATGCAATTTATTTGATCGTGCCGGATCGATTTGCTAATGGTGATCCTCGCAACGACAGTGTTAATGGCTACAGCGATAAACTTGCACGTGATATTCCTGGTGGTCGCCACGGTGGTGATATCGCAGGTATCGCAGCACACCTAGAATATATTGCTGGACTCGGCTTCACGATGTTGTGGCCGACACCCATGCTAGAAAACGCTCAGCCGATTAATTCTTATCACGGCTATGCGGCAACCGATTTTTATCAAATTGATCCTCGTTTCGGTAGCAATCAAAGCTATCGCGAGCTAGTTGCGCTAGCCAGAAAAAAGAATATTGGTATGGTTCAGGACGTCGTGTTAAACCATATCGGATCAAATCATTGGTGGATGAAAGATCTACCTAGTAAGGACTGGCTGAATTCGGATGGAAAATATACCGAAACCAATCACATCCGTAGCACGATTCAAGATACCCATGCAGCAAAATCTGACTTGAATCAATTTGCAGATGGATGGTTTGTGAAGACGATGCCCGATCTGAATCAACGGAATCCTTTTCTTGCCAATTACTTGATACAGAATGCCGTTTGGTGGATAGAGTACGCAGATCTCGCCGGCTTACGTGTCGATACCTACTCGTACTCAAATAAAGAGTTTCTAGCACGCTGGTCAGCCCGCATCATGCAGGAATATCCTAACATGACTATTGTTGGTGAAGAATGGAGCATGAATCCCAATGTCGTCGCCTATTGGCAACGGGGTAATGAAAACCGCGACGGCTATCGCTCAGCAATGCCGAGCATGATGGATTTTCCGGTCTATCAAGCATTGCATACAAGCCTAGTCGGCGACGCCATTAAGCCAGCGGACATGATGACCATGTATGAGACTATCGCCAATGACTTTATCTATCCACATCCTGAACAATTGACGATTTTTGAGGGAAACCATGATACCCCTCGCATTTTTTCTGCACTGAATGAAGATCTCGCCCTCAATAAATTGGCGATGGTCATGCTCGCGACTTTGCGTGGCATTCCACAAATGTTTTATGGTGCAGAGATTTTGATGACGAGCCCAAAGCAGCGTGATGATGGCAAGGTTCGCGGTGACTTTCCGGGCGGCTGGTCTGACGATGAAGTGAATGCATTCATCGGCACCAATCTCACTCCAGCACAATCTGAGATGCAGACATTCACACGTCGCCTATTTAATTGGCGCAAGCAGCAGTCGGCACTGCACGGAGGCAAGCTCCTGCACTTCATCCCCCAAGACAACTGCTATGTTTACTTCCGTTTCGATGGACGACAAAAGATCATGATCGTAATCAATCGTAATGAGAAAGAAGTCGCACTGCAAACGGAGCGCTTCCGCGAAATCATTCAAGACGCCCAAAGTGCCAACAATATTCTCCTAGATCAAACAATTCAGCTCGAACCCATCATGCGGGTGCAAGGTAAATCAGCCCTGATTCTCGAGTTGTTTTCACTCCCCCCAATGAACGTACGAGGACAATAATGAAACATCTTATCTTTTCACTCCTTCTCGGGGTCGGTGCGATTAGCGCCGTCCCAGCGGCGGCACAGACCCAATCCGAGGTAATCCATCCAGCTTGGACGAAGAACGCAACAATTTACGAAGCAAATATTCGCCAGCACTCAAAAGAAGGCAGCTTCCAAAAATTCGAGGAATATCTCCCTGAATTAAAAAAAATGGGCGTCAAAGTGATCTGGATTATGCCAATCAATCCTATCGGTGAAGTCAATCGCAAGGGCAAACTCGGTAGTTACTACGCTGTGCGCGACTATCGAGGTGTCAATCCTGAATTTGGCACACCGGCCGACTTCAAAAAATTAGTGAAGTCAATTCACGCGCAAGGGATGTATGTCATTATCGATTGGGTACCGAACCACACTGCTTGGGATCACCCTTGGGCTAAAACGCATCCCGAATATTACAAGAAAGATAAAGATGGAAAATTTGTCCCGCCAGTGCCAGATTGGGCGGACGTGATCGCACTCGACTATAGCAACAAAGCGCTTCGTACTGAAATGGTTGAAGCCATGCGCTTTTGGCTCACTGAATACAATATTGACGGGTTCCGCTGCGACGTCGCTGCCATGGTACCAACTGACTTCTGGAATGACGCGCGCAAAGAGCTCGATAAAACGAAAAAGGTATTCATGCTCGCCGAGGCGCATGAGTTCGAGCTGCAAGAGAAAGCGTTTGATATGACGTACGGTTGGCAATACAAGGATTTGTTCAACGACATCGCTCAAGGCAAAAAGTCTGTGAAGGACCTCGATGCTTATTTGAATGGTGAGGAGAAAAATTACCACCCGAATTCCTATCGCATGTTGCATATTACGAACCATGACTTAAATAGCTGGGAAGGAACTGAATTTGTTCGTCTTGGCGATGCGGTCGAAACTTTCTTGGTGCTTTCGAATGTAATGAAAGGAATGCCACTCATGTATAGCGGACAAGAAGCGGGGAACAACAAAGCGCTGAACTTCTTCGACCGTGATCCGATTGAATGGAAACCCCATCCTTTCAAAAAGTTATACACCAAGTTATTTCAGTTAAAGAAGACAAACAAGGCTTTATGGAATGGCCTGGAAGGCGGTGAAATGCAGCGCCTCAATACAGGTAACGACGATCAAGTCTTTGCGTTCTCACGTGAAAAGGCTGGACATAAAATTGTCGCTATATTTAACTTATCACCGAAAGCCCAAACTGCTGAGATCAAAGGAGTTTTAGCAAAAAATGGACTAAGTGATTTCAATACGGCTGCCAAAGCTCCCCACGGCGAGCAAGTCAAATTTGAACTGAAACCATGGGAATACAAAGTATTCGTCAAATGAAGTAAAGACGACTACGGCGCTACAAAATAGCGTCGTGAATCAAAGTAGTGAAGTCATACCAAGAATCTCAAAGAGGACTCAATCGAATCGGTAAAGTCGACCACAGTCCTTACAAAAAAAAAGCGAAATGCAATACCCATTGTTGTAAAAAGAAAGCGCCAGCCTTAAAACTGGCGTTTTTTTTGCGCTAAAACAAAGTTTCACTTCTGACCTCCTTATTTTGAACTGAGTGCACCACGAAATTTGATTTAGCTCAAGTGAGATGTTGCACTGCGCAACTAAACTGTCTTCATCAAGTTAAGGAAATTTTTATTTAAACCATTCATAACCAAGGAAAATCAAAATGAAAAAGCTCGTTTTAGCACTCTCTTTAGCAGCAGTTGGTTTTGTCAGCGCAGAAGCAATGGCACAAGAAAGCCCATGGTTGGTGCGTGGCCGCGTAGTCAATATCAGCCCAGCAAATGGTTCAGATCCAGTTGGTGGAACAGGCGCGTCTGATCGTATTACTGTCAGCAAAAAAACAATCCCAGAATTCGACATTAGCTATTTCTTTTCACCCAATGTTTCTGCTGAATTGATTTTGACCTATCCACAAAAACATGATGTTTATTTGGACGGTGCAAATATCGGTACGTTCAAGCATTTGCCACCTACTTTGTCTGCACAATATCGCTTCGCACCAAACGCCGACATCAATCCGTATTTAGGTTTGGGCGTGAACTACACAAACATTTCAAAAGTCAATTTGTTAGCTGGTAAAGGTGGATTGGAAAGCAGTAGTTTCGGTTTATCTTTCCAAGCGGGCGTGGACTTTAAACTCGATAAAAACTGGTCTTTGAATTTAGACGTGAAGAAAGTACAGATCCGTAGCGATGTGAATATTGCTGGTGCAAAAGTCAGTGCTGTTAAAGTTGATCCAGTATTGGTTGCAATTGGTATTGGCTATCGCTTCTAAGCAAGTGAGTTTGTAAGCGAAACACCTAAGTGTTTACCATTGTTTTGTGTGAGTTTTGCTGAAAGCGATCTCACCGACAATTTGAGCCATCATGCCTTACGGTCTGATGGCTTTTTTTATGCGACTGGAATTGAATGCACCTAGCTGTAGGATCGGAAGTGCATGGAAATTAAATTCTGAAAGAAGATTATTCGATTTCCGACAGTTCTTCGATCAAAACACTTGCACGTCGGCGAATCGATTTCGTCATGTACCGCACGCTTTGATTTCGCATGTTTTGCTGACTGTCTACATGCTGAGCACAGCTTAAAAAGCACACCTAACACCAGTTCAGCTTTTCTTAGAACGGCTTGATCGATTCTTCTTGGTCAAACTCGCTTGCTCGCTCATTTCCGTTACCTGCTTAGGACTTGGCTTTGACTTATTTTTCCCTTTTGAAAGGGACTGCGTCTTGCCGCCGCCCTTCGCGTGCGACTCCTTATTCTCAAGCGATGCAGTTGCTTGCATCGCGCTTTTCGAATTGGGTTCTTGTATCGTTTTTTTCCGACGCGCACTTGAAGATTTCTTTGAGATGCTGTGTTGAATTGGCTCAGTATCCTCTACTTGCTGCGTTAAAGAAAGCGGGCCAGGTAACGCACTTGTTTTTTCCTCTGATCGATCTGTCGACACCATCGCTGCTGGTATGACAGGTTCGAGCATCATCTCTGATTTGCCCTCAAGTGCGACGGATGTGATTGTTAAGTTTTTTGTTTGCAATGCTTGGTCCAACACCTCTATCCAATGAACGACTGGTTTGCTGGTTCCACTGGCCAAATGTAATTGACATGCCATATTGGCGCTGACAATGCGATCAGGATTCGCTGCGAGCAAATTGCTAAGTTTATTATCACGCAAACGCCGTGCGAGATCCGATTGCAATATCGAATAGGTACCCGCGGAGCCGCAGCACAAATGACTGTCTTGGCAGCTCTGCAATACGACCCCGAGTTGATGAAAAATCGATTCAACTTTTCCTTTAATCGCTTGTCCATGCTGTAGGCTACACGGAGCATGCCAAACTATCGATTCAGTCAAACGTGCCTGGAATTGAAGACGCTGATTGGAGAATTGGATGAGTAAAAATTCACTCAAATCGAGCGTCATCTCACTTATTTTTTTTGCTTTGCTAGCGTAAACATCGTCGTGTGCGAGTAAATTCCCATAATCTTTCACCATAACACCACATCCCGATGCCGTCATGAGTATGTGACTTATCGACTCCTCCTGTACGGTCTCATTACCAATCAATGGCCACCACGCGTCAATGTTTCTTCGGGCATTTTCTCGCGCGGTGTCGATATCACTTAAGTGTAAACGGATGGCACCACAACAACCCGCCTCTGGGACGACCCGACTTTGAATTTGAAAACGGTCTAATACACGTGCAGTCGCCGCATTTATATTCGGTGCAAGACTGCCTTGAACACAGCCATCCAATAAAATCACTTGTTTCGTATGCTTCGTTTCTGGGTAAGAGGTCTTTACTTCTCGCACCGGAATTTTTTTACTTAAGCGCTCTGGCAACACAACTTGAAGCTGGCGTCCCCAACTTAATGCATGCTGAAACAGTCTAGGGTTACTTAATCCCGTCTTGAGAACCGCCCGTACAATCTTCTGGGTCCACTTGCGACCAACTTTCTTCTCAACTATTTCCCTGCCTATCTCTAGGAGGCGTCCGTACTTCACACCCGAAGGACAGGTCGTTTCACAGCTGCGACAGGTCAAGCATCGGTCTAAATGGGTTTGGGTTCGCTGAGTTGGAGTTTGCCCTTCTAATACCTGCTTGATTAAATAAATCCGTCCCCTTGGCCCATCTAATTCATCACCTAATAGCTGGTAGGTTGGGCAAGTAGCATTACACATTCCACAATGAACACATTGACGCAGAATTTGTTCGGCCTCTTGACCAGCGAGTTTATCTTGGAATTCTTGGCTTATTTTGGTTTGCATAATCAGGTCATGTCCAATTCAACAATCGGAAAATAATTGGCCGCGATTGAAAATTCCGTTAGGATCAAACGCGTGCTTGATCCGCAAATGTACTTTCTGGAGAGCCGTCTCCATAGGTTCAAACACGGGCTGTTGGTGATTGGCATACCGAAATTGCGTCACATGTCCTCCCACATTTTTGACCCGCTCTCGAATCGTATCGATAGACTCGTGTGTCCATACCCATCTTTGTGCTCCCCCCCATTCGATCAAAGTCTTAGCACGCGTTGGAATAGATGGGGCAGTCGAAGGCATCGACAGTCGCAGCAACGCGAGGCCCTCTTCCGCCATAAAAAAATGGTGTTGTTGCTCGCGTATCTGTAACCAGAAAGCATCTGCCAAATCAAACTCTATGCCACCAAGACGGTGTCGAGCATATCTCAAGGCGGACTCGGAACCTGAAAGACGCAAGACCAAGCGTCCAGCGTGAAAAACGCTCCCAGTAATCGGCAATGCTTGCGCTGCCCATCGATTCAATTGGCGCAATGCATCAGGCTCAGACATAGCGAATACCAAGCTAGTCTCACGTTGGGGACGTGGCATCACTTTCAATGTGATATCCAAAATTAATCCGAGAACGCCGAGCGATCCAACCAAGAGTCGCGATACATCAAACCCGGCTACGTTTTTCATTACCTGCCCACCAAATTTCAAGCACTCCCCTTGAGCGTTCATCATCGTGATTCCTAGAACAAAATCACGCACAGCGCCACCGTACGCTCGACGTGGACCAGAGAACCCCGCGGCAAGCATTCCACCAACCGTCGCGTTCTCTCCAAAATGCGGCGGTTCAAAGGCTAGCATCTGACCTCGCTCTTGCAATACTTTTTCGACCTCAATCAAAGGTGTTCCAGCTCGCACTGTGATATATAACTCAGTCGGTTCATAAGCGATGACTCCTGAATAGAGTCGGGTATCAAGAACCTCACCATAAACCGGCTTGCCATACCACTGCTTACTTCCGCTACCCTGAATTCGCAAAGGCGAAGATTCCTTATTGGCTTGCAAAATTTGCTCTCGGAAAGCTTGTAAGACTGAATTCATACTTGGATCATTTCAAATCAAAAGACGCCATTAGAATCTCGGTAGCTCAGGGAATCGAGTCAATCCTGCGCGAACGTGCATACGCCCCATCTCTGCGCAGCGATGCAAACTAGGGATAGCTTTACTTGGATTCAAAAGTTGGGCGGGATCAAACGCCTGTTTGATCGCCATAAAAGTCTGTAATTCCGCATCTGAAAACTGTACACACATCGAATCTAATTTTTCGATGCCAACACCATGCTCACCAGTAATCGTGCCACCTAATTGAACGCACAAGGCCAGAATTTCGGCACCGAAGGCTTCTGCTCGCTGAAACGCACCTTCGTGATTTGCGTCGAATAGAATGAGTGGATGTAAATTACCATCTCCAGCATGAAAAACATTGGCACAAACCATCCCGTACTTATCCTGCATTAACGCTATCGCCTCTAACACCTGTGCCAAATATTTACGAGGTATAGTGCCATCAACACAATAGTAGTCGGGGGATATCCGACCTGCGGCTGGAAACGCATTTTTTCGCCCAGACCAAATCGTCGCGCGTTCTACATCGCTGGAGGAAACCGTCAATTGACTCGCGCCCGCACGCTGCAAGACATCGCTCATGCGTAAAATTTCTTCTGCGACTTCTTCTGCGTTCCCATCAGATTCACACAATAAAATCGCAGCGGCTTGTTGGTCATAGCCAGCTTGCACAAACGGCTCAACCATTCGGATTGATGTGTTATCCATCATTTCTAAACCCGCTGGAATGATGCCTTCAGCAATGATTTGTGCAACCGCATTTCCAGCTTGGGTGACAGTCTCAAACGACGCCAGAATGACTTGAGCGATCTGCGGCTTGGGTAATAATTTCACTGTCACTTCTGTGACTATCCCCAACAAGCCCTCGGAGCCAATAAACAGACCTAACAAATCTAAACCTCGGCTATCGAGACTTTGGCTTCCTAATTCAAGAATTTCGCCATCCATCATCACGACTCGGACTCGTAATACATTGTGTGCAGTCAATCCATACTTGAGGCAATGCACGCCACCCGCATTCTCTGCCACATTCCCGCCTATACTACAGGCCAATTGCGATGAAGGATCAGGAGCATAATATAGGCCGACATGGGCCGCCGAATCTGAAATGGCGAGATTGCGCACGCCAGGTTGAACGTGCGCCACGCGACCAACTGGGTCCAGTGCTAGGATTTTGTTGAGTCTTGCCGTTGATAATACGATTGCGTCAAGCACTGGTGTTGCCCCACCAGACAATCCTGTTCCCGCACCGCGAGGCACGACTGCAATTTGAAATTGACGGCACAGCGCCAAGATGGTGATGATCTGCGATTCGCTTTCAGGAATCACTACGGCCAAAGGAAGTTGTTTATAGGTGCTGAGTGAGTCACATTCATACGGCCGCAATTCCTCTTCATCCGACAATACGCAATGTTGCGGCAGCCCCTTTTTTAGGGCGAGAATGAACGCTTGATGTCGGGTTTGTCTCGTCATTCCATTCCTCAATTTTGCGCCAATTTCAGCAAGCTCATTGAGTGTAGCTTGTGTCTGAGATTTTAGGATAGAGAATCTCTTAAACCATAAAAAAAAGACGCCACTGCGTCTTTTTTTGTCCATGCTTAAGTGCTGTCACTACATTCAAACAATTTAGATAAATTACTCTCCGCCTTTACGTTCAAGCGGCATTGCAATTACACAGAGAATGAAGACCCACACCCACAAGTTGATTGAGCGTTCGGATTTTTAATCACGAATTGCGCGCCTTCTAAATCATCCTTGTAGTCGATTTCGGCGCCAACCAAGTATTGATAACTCATCGCGTCGATCAATAACTGCACACCATTTTTATCCATAATAGTGTCGTCTTCGTTCGTCACTTCATCAAACGTGAATCCATACTGAAAGCCCGAACATCCGCCACCTTGCACGAATACACGTAATTTCAAATCAGGATTGCCCTCTTCTTCAATTAATTGTGCCACTTTCGAAGCGGCACTGTCCGTGAAGATAATTGGGCTTGGCATATCTGTAACAGCGTTCATAATTGGCTCCTGCTCGTTAATTCAAATCAGGTCTCTATTATAGTCTTTAAATACAATTCTAGTTGGATGCTGCCAACTTCAGAACTGGCTCTGCAATTTGATCATGAGCAAGTTTTCCTGAAACAAGCGCACCATTCATCATTTCCAACGCCTTATAGTGCACATCGCCAGAAATGCGCGCTTTACTTTGTAATTCTATGAGCTCCGTCGAGATAACTGGGCCGTTGATCACACCGTTCACAACAACATGGCCGGCGCGCACCTCACCATCAATAACTGCCTGTTCCGAGATGACCAAAATACTGGAAATACCCGCTTCAGCAATCACATTTCCTTTGATGTGCCCATCAATTCGCAGTCCGCCTTTGAAATGCACATCGCCTTCAATGTTGGTACTTGCTCCAATTAAGCTATCGATAGTACTTTTACTTTTACGATTAAACATGCAAACTCCTCAAATTTTTAGAATATTGACAGTTTTAATAATAAAAGAGCTGCCTTTGCGTGTTTTCCCAACTACCACAGTCAATGTTCGCCACTAAACATAGTAACCTTCAGAGGCTCACATTCTGTTTTGCACGCAACTCGCCTTTTTCGAGAACTGTCATTTGTGCCGATTTCACCGTGACACCTTCAGGTAGCGTGATTTGCCCTTCCATCCGCTGATAGTGCTTGAATGAAAGTTTCAATTTCGCCGACTCACCCGATCGAGGGTCAGGGAATTCCATCATAGCAGGTTTACCGTCCTGTACTAGTGTCAAGCTGATATGCATTTCACCAGAAAATTCTCGTACCGCTTTCCCCCCCTGCATGACCAAAGTTCGGTAGCGCAATTGGTTACCCACAAGCTCGATTTTAGCTTTCTGCAAAGTAATCCCTTGAGGTCTATTCGCTGATGGCATCAGACTTTCAAAAAAAGCGAGATCATCCTTAATCTTATTATTTTCCGCTGTTAATGCATTGATTTGGTCAGCTAGCTGCTTCTGCATAGATTTTTCGATATTTTGCTGACTTTCAATTGTTGCCGCTGTGGCTAACAATTTATCGCGCTCTGCAGTCAAACTGCTCACTTTCTCTTGTAGCTCAGACATTTGCTCGGGTGAAAATTTAGGACCGAATGCAAAACTTCGCCCCAGATCGTATGTCCACATCGCAATCGCACCGCCGATACCAATCACCACCGCAAACAGGGCAACTTTAATTGGCCATGGCAAATGCTGGTTAATCGTCATTTTCGACGCAGTTATGCGTCGACGAAAAAATTTCGAAAGAGGCATAGTCAATTAGGGATTAATTGGTACGTGCTGCAAACCAGTTTCTTCTGCGAGACCAAACATGATATTCATGCACTGTACCGCCTGCCCAGAAGCACCTTTTACCAAATTATCCTGTACAACCAAAACCACCACGTGTTTGCCATTTCCAGGGCGATGTAGCGCGATCCTGAGCATATTGGACGCACGCGTTGAACGAGTCTCAGGGTGTGACCCAAAAGGCATGACATCGATGAATTGCTCATCTTTATAGGCATCCTCAAATAATGCCTGCAATGCTTCATTGCTGATGTCCTGGTTCAATTGTGCATACAGGGTGGAATGCATGCCGCGGATCATCGGGACTAAATGCGGCGTAAACAGTAAACTCACTTCCTTGTCGGTCATCGTTTGTAACTGTTCGATAGTCTCCGGAGTATGTCGATGTCCTGCGACTCCATAGGCTTTGAAACTATCGCTGGTTTCTGAAAAAAGGATACCAATTTCCGCTTTGCGTCCTGCTCCTGACACGCCCGATTTACAATCAGCGATCAAATTTCCCGCATCGATCACACCTGCTTTTAGCAGAGGCGCAAAACCTAATTGCATCGTGGTCGGGTAACAACCCGGATTGCCGATCAGGCGGGCTTTTTTAATTTTCTCGCGATTCAATTCTGGTAGACCATAAACTGCTTCGGACAACAAATCTTTACAACTGTGCTCCATGCCATACCATTTTTCAAATTGCGCCACGTCCTGCATGCGAAAATCAGCGGCTAAGTCGATGACCTTGACACCGTTATCTAACAACTCGCGCGCTTGCGCCATTGCCACGCCGTGCGGCGTCGCAAAAAAAACGACATCACATGCATTCAGATTTGCTTTATCCGGAGAAGAAAAAGCAAGATCAACTCGTCCACGCAAAGACGGATACATCTGAGCGACAGGGACACCATCCTCTTTACGCGAAGTAATTGCGGTTAATTGCGCCTGTGGATGGGTAGCAAGAATACGCAGCAATTCAACGCCGGTATAACCCGTTCCACCAACAATACCAATCTTGATCATTTTTTATCCTAAACTAAAGCAAATAGCATGAAAGAAATATGCATGCATTCTAGCAGCCGAAACCTGAATCCCCAATAGACTAATTCTTCCACCGAAACACTCAGTAAAACAGCCTTACTAAAAATTGTTCACAACTGTTAGATGTAGGATGGAATTGTTTTTTTCAAGGCGAAAAAAAACCGCCAAAATTTGGCGGTTTTTTGTTCCAGCAAAATTTGCAAAAACGCAAATTAACGCTTGGAGAATTGCTTTGCGCGACGTGCTTTGCGCAAACCAACTTTTTTACGTTCAACTTCACGAGCATCACGAGTAACGAAGCCAGCTTTGGACAATTCAGATTTCAAAGTTGCATCGTAGTCGATCAAAGCACGTGTGATACCGTGACGAACCGCGCCATATTGGCCAGATTCACCACCACCGTGTACATTGATCATGATATCGAATGTTTCGAGGTGATTTGTCAATTCCAATGGTTGACGGATAACCATCAAGCCAGTTTTACGTGAGAAATATTCGTCAGCTGGTTTGCCGTTGACAACAATCTTGCCGCTACCTGTTTTCAGGAATACGCGAGCAACTGCGCTCTTGCGACGGCCAGTTCCGTAGTTGTAATTACCGATCATGGCTATTCCTTAGATGTCGAGTACTTGTGGTTGCTGAGCTGCATGCGGATGTGTTGCATCTGCGTACACTTTCAACTTCTTGATCATTGCATAACCGAGTGGGCCTTTTGGCAACATGCCTTTAACAGCTTTCTCTAATGCACGACCTGGGAAGCGAGCTTGCATTTTTTGGAAGTTCGTTTCGTAGATACCACCTGGGTATCCAGTATGACGATAGTAAACTTTGTTCAGAGCTTTAGTACCAGTCACGCGCAGTTTAGCTGCGTTAACAACAACGATAAAATCGCCTGTGTCTACGTGTGGTGTAAATTCTGGTTTATGCTTGCCGCGTAAACGGAGTGCCACTTCGCTGGCAACACGTCCGAGAACTTTGTCTGTCGCGTCAATCACGAACCAGTCGCGCTGAACCTCATGGCCCTTAGCGGAAAAGGTTTTCATGTTGAATCCTAAATAAAAAAGATAAAAAACACCCTGATTTCGGTGGTTCTGCTATTACTCGGACTAGCCGCGCGTAGCAGACGCTCCCTTGTTAAATTTTCTCCTGGGCGAACAGAGAATCGGAAATTATAGTATTTTCAAAGACTTAGTGCAAGCACTGTTTATGTTTTAAGCAAAAATTCAACGGAATGTAATGCTTCCTCTGCACGTACGCGCTTCTACTTTTTGCTTGATTCAATCACGCCCCCCAAAAAAAACCCGAAGACTTAGCTTCGGGAATAAGTCACGTGGAGTGACGGAGGAGATGCGTGAAGAGAGATAAAACAACTCACACGAAATCTGAATTTGCATAGTAGGCGATCAAGGACTGTTCTGCTAGAGAAACTTAATGCAATCTAGAAAGTACTAAAAAATGCGCCTAGCAGTACTGCTTTTCGACACCTTTTCAAGACTACCTAACAATTTAGTGCTACGGTTTGTTCATCAACGTTTTTTCGGAAGCATCAGCATCGGTACTTTCAATCAACAACTCGGCTACAATAATGGTCTACAAGTAATCATTTTCGACGCAGGGGAAAACATGGAAGCAAACGTACGTTGGACCGGGGTCTCCGGTATGAGTTTCTTGGCTGAAACAGGTTCAGGACATGCGGTATTAATGGATGGCGCTCCAGAGGGTGGCGGACATAATTTGGCTCCACGCCCAATGGAAATGGTATTACTCGGAACTGGCGGATGCTCTGCCTACGACGTTGTATTGATATTGCGCAAAGGCAAGCAAGATGTGCGTGGTTGCGAGGTCAAACTATCTGCCGAGCGCGCCACAACTGAACCAAAAGTATTTACGAAAATCCATTTTCACTTCATCGTCACTGGCCGTAATTTAAAAGCGAATTTGGTCGAACGCGCAATTGCCTTATCACACGAAAAATACTGCTCCGCTTCCATTATGCTCGGCAAAACAGCAGAGATGACCTGTAGTTTTGAGATCGTCGAAGATCTCACACTGGCATCGGAACACGAACAAATTTCGCACAGCGCTTAAGAAATTGGCACTGCCATTCGAATGAGAACAAAGCCTCAATAAGAATCATAGTTTCGATTGCAACGAAAAAAAATGCTGGGGTCACCCAGCATTTTTTATTTTCTGTCCTCGTATCGCTTTGCCAACCTAGACCTGTTCGTCACGGGCGAAAATCTCTTTATATGACGTAAAAAAAGTGCAATACATCACAACAAAAAGTGAAACTACGATAGGGATCAGGAGCAGATTCAAGAAACTAAGTAGGCCAGGAAGCAAATTAGCAAATAGGCCGAGTGTCGCTGGAATAAAAAATAAGATGCCAATCCAAGCCACAAAATAAATCAAGAACGCAGAACGCGCGCGCCAAACCGCGAAGAAACTATAAAAAATTGCCTTACCCACTCCCATACCGTGCCACATAATCAGCGGTGCGGCAAACCAAAAAGCCATCATCGCAGGCAAATGAAATACCCTTGCAATCAATAGACTACTCACTATCGATGTCTCGCGAATAGCCTTTTCATCGATCATACGGTTATTGCTAATGAAATCCCACAACACGCCCCCATCTACAGCCATTGTCAATAAAAACGAGAGCAGCAAGGTCAACATCTGCAAAAAACCTGACCAGCACAAGGCCTTTAAAGCGGGCGTCCGAAAGGGCATAAATAAAGTGCCGGGCTGAAATGCTTGGTCTTCGTCAACCTGTCGGCAAACTTGCATAAAACCCATGCCCAATACAGGCGAGAACACCATCAAGATGACGAAACCAATCTGAGGAATCGCAACCATACCAAATAAGCAGAAAATAAAGCCCATAAAAGTGAACATCACTTCAAATGGACGCTTTTTAAATAGCTGGGCGCCTTGTCTAATCCATTCCCATCCTGCGACTGCTTTCGGTGTATTCATGTTTCAAACTTCTGTTAATTGGGGTAAGGCTGGTAAATCTTGGTGTATCCGAAGCCGCAAAATCCGCTCAAAATGTGTTGGATCATGCGGAGTCAACATCTCGGCATCGCGTGGTTTGTAATAATCAAAGACGCGCGACAACCAAAACCGAAAGGCCGCCGCCCGCAACATGGGTCGCCAAGCTGCCGATTCCGCTGACGTGAATGGGCGAACGGCATGATAAGCCGCGAGCATCGTATTGACTCTCACCCAATCCAATTCCCCGGTCGTCAAATCGATGCACCAATCATTCACTGTCACTGCTACATCAAACAGCCAAGCGTCACAACCAGCAAAGTAAAAATCAAAAAAACCGGTCAATCGCTCGCCATCGAACATCACATTATTTCGAAATAGATCCGCATGGACAGGCCCTTTCGTCAACGACTGATAATTTGCTGTCGCCGCAAAGTCTGTCTGAAAAGTGATTTCATCTTGCATGAGTTGGCGATTTGCGCTGTCCAAGAATTCTAAAACGCTGGGCACAGTTGCTTGCCACCACTCTAACGAACGCAAATTCGGTTGTTGGATCGAAAAATCCTGTCCCGCCAAATGCATACGCGCCAACATTGTGCCGACTTCGGCGCAGTGCTGTGCTTGAGGATGCATCTGTGAGCTGCCCTCCAATTTACTCACAATCGCGGCCGGTTTTCCATGCAAAGCCACGCATAATTCACCCTCGGCATTTGCAACTGGCGCGGGAACTAGAATCCCTTTATCCGCCAAATGGCGCATTAATTTCAAATAAAACGGCAATTGCTGAAAATTGAGATTTTCAAAAATTGTCAGAACATATTCGCCTTGCTCAGTTTCAATAAAAAAATTACTATTTTCAATACCCGACGCAATCCCACGAATATTTTGTGCTTTCCCCAATGGGAACTGGGGCATCCATGCGTTTAAATCTTCTAGTGTTACCGATGTAAATACAGCCATTTCAATCACAATCCATTATTTTTTCTCGGGCGGCATGGATGCCGACGAAGAGGATGAAGTCGATGATGCACTCGCCGCTGTTGCGGCAGTGCTCGATGAAGCAGCTTTCGCTGCTGGAGTCGCGACTGATTTGGTAGAACCAGTTTTTGAAGTGGAATAAGGTCCCGGTGCTAAGACTGGCAGAGATTCAACTTCTTTGCTTTCTTTCTTACCGCCGAATTCCATGACTTTCCATTGCGCTGCGCGATTGGCGTCACCTTCTGGGGTGCCTTTCGGCGCATTATTGGGTTTTACCGTGTAGGTGCTTTTGCCAGTACGTACTTGAACTTCTGTCACTTTACCGTTTTCTTTACGTTCCACGGTTTTGAGCTTATTACTCTCAGGCTTTATCAGCTTGACATCAGCTTCGGGTCCCTCTTCCAGTTTTTCCAGTTTTGGCGGCGGTGGCGCCGTTTTCTCTTGCGCTGCCAACAGAGGTGATGCTGAGATCGCAATAAGAGCTGCAACCAGGTTGGAAATTAACTTCAAAGAGCTTTTCATGATGTTCACTTTTCGTGGAAATAAGAAGAATTCGTTACAACAACAGACTTAGGCAATTCCCATTGTAACAAAGCAATTAGGCTTAAGGCTGCATGATTTCATAATCCGCAGGTTTAGTATGCAATACACGCACAAAAAAGTAGCGCAATCGACTCCAAATAAGGAATGCGGAAGGCGACAACGAAATTCAAGCATTTTTCCTGCAATCTGCTTGATACACTCAAAAAAAAACCGCGAGCGTCGATCATTGAGCAATCACCTTCACACAGCGACGATCTTACAAATAAAGCATGCGCTGACGTTCTTCGTCTGATGGCTCAATGTCGTGCGCTTCATAAAATGCGAAAATTGCGTCAACCACATTGGCTGGTTCATCGATAACTTGTACTAAATTCAAATCCTTATCTTCAATCAAACCTTTATCCGCTAATTGCAAGCGTATCCAATCCAGAAAACCTTGCCAAAAGCTGGTCCCGACCAAGATCACAGGAATACGCTTCGTCTTACCCGTTTGCATCAAGGTTAGGACTTCCATCAATTCATCCAAGGTTCCAAACCCGCCTGGAAAAATGACGTAAGCATCGGCGTATTTCACAAACGACACTTTGCGTGCAAAAAAATGGCGAAAATTTAAAGAAATATTCTGCCAAGGATTGGTTTTTTGCTCGTGCGGTAATTCGATATTCAGGCCGACTGAGGCGGATGCACCGTCAAAAGCACCACGATTCGCCGCTTCCATGATGCCAGGCCCGCCCCCGGAAATCACTGCAAAACCTTCATCCGATAAACGTTTTGCGACATCCACACAATCTTGATAATAGGGATTATCGTGGCTAATTCTCGCAGAACCGAAGATCGTTACAGCGGGCCCCAAGGCAGACAGACGTTCGGTAGATTCGATAAACTCTGCCATAATCGTGAACATATGCCATGACTCACGGGCCTTCAAGGCGGTTGCCTTGTCTTTGTCCGTGATCTGGCGCAATTTTAAAATTCTTTTTCCGCTGTCATTCATACCCAAATCCTTATGCAAAAAACTCTGTTATTAGTCGACGGCTCTAGCTATTTATACCGCGCATTCCACGCCCTACCTGATTTGCGCAATATGCGCGGCGAACCGACTGGCGCGATACACGGCATGGTCAATATGATGCGCAAGCTGCGCCAAGATTATCCCGCAGCTTACATGGCTTGTGTGTTTGATGCCAAGGGCAAGACCTTCCGCGATGACCTGTATCCCGAATATAAAGCACAGCGCGCACCGATGCCAGACGATTTGCGCTTACAAATCGAGCCGATTCATCAAGCGGTGGCAGCCATGGGTTGGCCGATTTTGATGGTAGAAGGCGTCGAAGCCGATGATGTGATCGGCACACTCGCGGTCGAAGCCACTGCACGCGGCATGAACACCATCATCTCGACAGGCGATAAAGATTTGGCGCAATTGGTGAATACCAACGTCACCTTGATCAACACCATGAGCAATGAAAAACTCGATGAAGCAGGCGTGCTCGCCAAATTCGGCGTACCACCGAATCGCATCATCGACTATTTAACCCTGATCGGCGACACCGTTGATAATGTCCCTGGCGTGACCAAGTGCGGCCCCAAAACAGCGGTGAAATGGTTGACCGAATACGATAGCTTAGATGGTGTGATCGCCAATGCCGACAAGATCAAAGGCGTGGTCGGCGACAATTTGCGTGCTGCCTTAGACTGGTTGCCACAAGGTCGTGTCTTAATTACGGTCAAAACCGATTGCGATTTGGCTGGACATCATATTTCCATCGATGAATCACTGAAAGCCAAAGAAGAAAATCGCGAAGAAATGATCGCGTTCTTGCAGCATCAAGGCTTCAAGAGTCTATTACGCGAATTTGGCGTTGATCCAGTAGCCGGTTCTGCACCTACCAAAGCCGCACCAGCGCAAGGTGGATTATTTGGCGAGGATGCTGCTAGCGATTCTGCAGCGAGCAAAGCACCTGTCACGATTCCCGCCGCGCCTGCGGTCACGCAATACGAAACAATCTTGACCGAAGCCCAGCTCGATGTGTGGTTAGATAAAATCAATCAAGCCGCCCTCACCTCAGTCGATACCGAAACCACCTCATTAGAGCCGATGAACGCACAAATGGTCGGGATTTCTTTGTGCTGCGAAGCAGGCATCGCTGCGTATATTCCGCTCGCGCACAATTATCCGGGTGCACCAGAACAATTAAATCGGGAATTCGTTTTAGGCAAAATGAAGGTTTGGCTAGAAGACGCGAGCAAAGCCAAAGTCGGACAAAATCTCAAATACGACACGCACATTTTCGCTAATCACGGTGTGCATTTACGCGGCATTCTGCACGACACTTTGCTGCAATCTTATGTATTTGAATCCCACAAATCACACGACATGGACAGCCTTGCGTTACGCCACTTAGAACGCAAAACGATTAGCTTTGAAGAAGTCTGCGGCAAAGGTGCATCACAAATTGGTTTTGATCAAGTGGACATCGAACGTGCCACCGCCTACGCTGCGGAAGACGCCGACATCACTTTGCAATTGCATCAAGCGATGTGGCCACAAGTCGAACCTTACGACAAGCTGCGCTTCATCTATGACAAGATCGAATTACCGACGTCGGTCGTTTTACAAAAAATAGAACGCAATGGCGTCTTGATCAATCGCGATTTACTCGCCACACAATCACATGAAATCGGCAATCGCTTATTAGAGCTTGAACAAAAAGCCTACGAACTAGCAGAACAACCATTTAACTTAAATTCACCCAAACAACTCGGTGAAATTTTCTTTGGCAAACTCGGCCTGCCTGTCGTCAAAAAAACACCATCAGGCGCACCATCGACCGATGAAGAAGTGTTGCAAAAACTGGCTGAGGATTATCCATTGCCCAAAGTGCTATTGGAATACCGCGGCCTCGCCAAACTCAAATCGACCTACACCGACAAGCTACCAAAAATGGTCAACAACGAAACGGGTCGCGTCCACACCAACTACGCACAAGCAGTGGCAGTCACAGGTCGCTTGGCATCGAACGATCCTAACTTACAAAACATTCCCGTGCGCACCGCCGAAGGCCGCCGCATCCGCGAAGCCTTTGTCGCCGCACCGGACAATAGCATCGTCTCTGCCGATTATTCCCAAATCGAATTACGCATCATGGCGCACATCTCGGGCGACGCGAGTTTGCTCAAAGCCTTTGCCGATGGCGAAGACGTGCACAGAGCCACCGCATCAGAGATTTTTGGTGTGTCATTAGCCGAAGTCACGAGCGAACAACGACGCTACGCCAAAGTGATTAACTTCGGCCTCATCTACGGCATGAGCGCTTTTGGCTTAGCCGGCAACCTAGGCATAGAACGCAGCGCCGCCCAAAGCTACATCGATAAGTATTTCCAACGTTACCCAGGCGTCGCTCAATACATGGCCGACACTCGACTACAAGCCAAAGCGCACGGCTACGTCGAAACCGTATTCGGCCGCCGCCTCTGGCTACCAGAAATCAACAGCCCCAACGGACCACGCCGCCAAGGCGCAGAACGCGCTGCGATCAACGCACCTATGCAAGGAACAGCAGCAGACTTAATCAAGCTTGCGATGATTGCGGTGCAAGGTTGGTTGGAATCTGATGGATTGCAATCCAAGATGATTATGCAAGTGCACGATGAATTGGTGTTGGAAGTGGTACCTGAAGAATTGGAATTGGTGAAGCGGAAATTGCCTGAATTGATGGCTGGGGTGGCGGAGTTGAAAGTGCCTTTACTTGCTGAAGTGGGAGTGGGGTTGAATTGGGAAGAGGCGCATTGATTTTCGAAGAAGAATGCATTAATTATTAAAATATGAAATCCTTTTTGAATAGCGAAGCCAAAAAAATCAACGATAATCATTGTCAACTTAGGTATCGTCGAATCAATTGGTCTGTCGAAACGAGACATAAAATTATCTCGAAATTTAAAATTTTCAATCAATTGGCAATTGATCAAAATTTTCCTTTTTCTTTCTTCATTCAAACACATGGAACAAAGAACGAAGAAGTAATTCAGCTGGAAATTCAAAGTCAAAAAATTGGTATAACAAGAACCAGCAATAAACATCTAGCATTGCCTTTTGAAGACTCGAATCAAACAGTTTTGATAGAAAAAGGGGCTTGTTTAGTCGCATCACAAACAGCATGGGGTACGGTCTGTTTTATTGCGAGCCCTTTAAAATCGGAAATCTTAGAACACAAAGATAAGGAGTTCATTCTCTTCTACGACGTAGATCCACGAGATGTAACGGACAAGCTAATCGAAAGCGCGATTAAGAAATATTTACTTCTCATTCGCTCGACAAGTGTCAGATCAAACAGCAATTTAACTTTTGCAGATAGATTGAACTTATTCTTTATTGAAAAAACCGACGTAAGAAAGACTAATGAAATTATTCGAGAAAACACTTCTAAAGTAATACTATTCTTATTCTCAAAATTTGCGCCCCCAATTTTAACGGTAGTTACGGCATACTGGGGATGGCTGAAATTTCTAAATCCATAACTCAACTCAGCCTTGTAGGGTAGGTACGCTTTTTGTGCCAGCACGGATTGCTTTGTTTCTCAACAAAATTTGTTCGCTGTACCTTACTCTTATCTCCTTTTTCAACCGTAACGCGTGGGCACGATGAATCCGTCCCCATTCTACGAATTTAATCAACCCAAAACGGTCTAAAAAAAACCTAATGAACTTTCAAATCCGCCCTCTCTTACTGATCACTAGCATCGCCATTCTCAGCCACACCCAAACCGCAAACGCCAACAGAATCGGCATCAAAATGCCAAGCGAGCCAAAGCTAGCATCTGCACCGACAGCTTGTAAATCGCTCGATGATTGGAATGAGCCTACGCATGCGCGTCGGATTTATGGCAATACTTGGTATGTCGGTACTTGCGGGATCAGCGTCGTGTTAATCGCGACACCGAACGGTCATGTCTTGATTGATAGCGCACCAGAAAAAGCGTCGGAAGCGGTGCGTCAAAACATCCTGTCTTTGGGTGTCAAGCTGAATGACATCAAAACGATTTTGATCACACATGAACACCATGACCACATGGGTGGTTTGGCTAGCGTGCAAGCCGCAACTGGAGCTAAGGTATTAAGTCGAAGTAATATCGTCGATGTTCTGAAATCGGGTAAGAATGATCGTCGTGATCCGCAATTTAATGAATTATCTGGCTTTGATCCTGTTGCGAATGTGCATGCGTTTGAGGACGCAAGTACGATCACTATCGGTGATAAAAAAATTCAACACTTGCCCATGTCGGGTCATGCGCCTGGCGGCTCAGGTTGGACTTGGCAAGAATGCGAAAAATCCGTTTGCAAGAATCTCGTTTTCGCAGACAGTTTAGGATCGATTTCTGATGCAACTTATCGCTATTCCGCACCCGATTCTTTGGCTAATGCGCTGCGCGAAAGTAGTCAGCTCGTCGCGAAGACCACTTGCGATATTTTGATCACTGGTCATGGAACTGCGAGCAACTTACTCGCACGACTTGATCAAAAAGCGCCCTTAATCGATCCCAAGGCTTGTTTGATCTATGCAGAACGCGGTGCACAAGCTTTGCTTAATCGACTAACTCAAGAAAAGAGTGAGTACAATAAATAATCATGCACACTCTCTGCAAGCTAGCCAATTGAATAATTCATTTTGCACACTCATTAGTTAGAGCAGTGAGGCGAATAATTTCCCGCCTCACTAAGCGACTTTACTAAGCGACATCACTAAGCGACTTCACTTCGCCCATTCAACTGGACGGCGTGGATCCTTAGTCTGCTGCTTCCAACGACGACAAAGCAAGTGGCCTGCCATGATTGGAATCAAAACGAAGGCGACTTTCGCATACCAACGTCCATACCACTGGGCGTCACTGATGGTGATACCAAACAAAGATTTCACGGCATTCTGCGAAGACCAATATTCCAAAGCCGGGAAAAACGCCCAAGCAAACCCGCCCAGTAAAATTGGGAAAACATAACTAAAGGGTAAAAACTGCAGCGCAATAAGTACGACGCAAACAAGAAAGACACCGCCTGCTCGAAAAAGAATGGAAAAACCAGTTTCGGTCGGCACGGAGAACAAGTCTGACATTTTTGTGACGACGGCAATACATGCCAGCAAACACAAATACAGAAAAAAACGGCGGAAGAAACTTAACAAGTAGTTCATTACTTTTGATGTCCTTATAAAACCATTTGCCCCAAACCTACCGACCAGCCTGGCCGGGAGATCGCGAGAAAATTTTGCTTTTTAGATAATTGCAAATTTTACTCGGACAGCGCGTTGATCTCAATCATTTTGTCAATTTCAAATCATATCGATCATCATCGCTACACTTCAGAATAGGAAAGTTTTCGATCCTATTGTATCCATCTAAAAGGAACGCAAGCTTCGCTTGCAATCACGTGTTCCGGTTGATTCCAACTTTCACATACGGCAAATACCAACCGAACAATTTAATGTTGCGTTGACGGTACGGTTCATCAGAATGTGCAGTGCAATATACCAACTCAGCAATCTAAATCGCGTTATATTGCCGACTCGTGAAGTATGTCCTGATGCGTGTACATTCACAATCAAACTTAATCAAGGGGAAATACAATGACATTATTAGCGCTCTGGCTACCGATCCTACTTACAGCGGTTGGCGTCTTTTTTGCCAGCAGTTTAATTCACATGGTATTCAAATGGCATAACTCGGAATACCGCCCCTTGCCGAACGACGAAGATGTGCGGCAAGCATTGGCCCCGATTAAAAATGAACCTGGCATGTATGCGACCCCGCATTGCCCTGATATGAAGGACATGCAAACCGAAGCCGTTCAACAAAAATTTCGAGATGGCCCAGTAGCCTTAATCACCGTTCGGAAACCCGGTGCGCCGACAATGGGTCGATATTTGCTACAGTGGTTTGCTCTCAATCTCAGTGTTGCAGCTCTAGGTGGATTGTTAGCATTGCAGACCATGGGGCTTTACGCGAATCCACACTATGCCGGGCACTTTATCGGTCTTTTCACGATGATCGTGTATGCTTGTGGCAGCATACAAGAGTCTATTTGGATGGGGCGACCATGGTCAGCTACATTCAAAAATATATTGGACTCTTTGATCTATGGTGTCGTCAGTGCGCTGGTCTTCTGGCAATTCTGGCCTATCACCAATTAACCGCCTGAAGATAGACTCGGGCGAGGTACTATCGATGAATAAGAACTTGCAAAGTGACTGGAGTAGGTAAAAAACTCCCGCCACTTTTGATTGGAACTTGTCGACACCCGATTCGTTCAATTGCTCGATTTACCGTTAGACTGCTATCCAAATTGGAATTCTTTTATCCCCTCACAGAGGCAAATATGACTGTTCTTAATCGATGCAAAATCAACACAATAGGATTATTGAGTTCTAGCCTATGTGCACTAGGATTCGCCTGCCAAACGTCTGCGCAATCTCTCGAAATCCTACAAGGAAGTGCGCTCAAACAAGACGATTTTGTTGTCAGTTTGGTGCGTCAACTCGATCTAGAAAAGTACAAGGCAACGATTAAATCCTTAACGGAATTTGGTGATCGCCGCCAAGGGACAGAACGCAATCGGCGTGCGCTCGACTGGATAGAGGCGCAACTTCAAGCGTACGGTTGCACGAATACACAGCGCATGCAATTTGACTATACCCAGCCCCCCCCTGCAGCGCCAGGGGCAGCGCCAACTCCACGTCGCAATTTAATACCCAGCGGCGGTCTCGGAGGCGCACCCGGGCAAGGTGGCAGCACTCTATTTGGCAAACGCGCTAAAACGGGAGTAAATACGGATCCGCTTCTACAGCCAAATGAAAAGCTACGCCAATTGAACGCAGAACAAACACCGGTCGGTACATCGCAGCGTGAAAACGTCTATTGCACCAAGATAGGCAAAAAAAATCCTGACGAAATGTATATTGTTGGTGCACATTTTGATGGAATCGGTTTTGGCGAGGCCGCAAATGACAATGGCTCTGGTACCGCACTAGTAATGGAATTAGCCCGCATTTTTAGTGCTCCAGACGTTGAAACCGACAAGTCCATCCGTTTTGTTTTGTGGAACAACGAAGAAACGGGTTTAAATGGTGCCTACGCCTACGTCGCTCAACGTAAAGATCTACAAGGAATCGAATCGCCAAAAGGTTCAGGCCTGTATCCCGAACCAAAATGGCTAGGAATGATACAGCACGATATGATGCTATGGGATCATGGCATGCCGGTGCCACAACTCGATACAAAAGGTCAGCAAGTTCTCGACGCAGAGGGCAAACCTATCTATGTTTCTCCGAAAGAGCAGCGAGCCGAGGCGGATGTCAATATCGAGTTTCAATCGACGTCGAAACAGGCTGAAGGTGCCGCCAAGTTGGCGTGGTTCTTCCGAGCCGCCAATGACAAATATGCGACAGACTACCCAGCCGCAGTCGGCTTTCACATGACGAACACAGACTCGGTCCCCTTCATGGATCTCGTCCCCGCTATTTCCTTACGCGAAAATGAACGGGGTATGCATATCGGGGCTGGATGGAATCCCAATTGGCATCAACCGTCGGACGTATTTACGACTTACTCTGACAAAGATTTTAGATTGGGCTTGAATGCTGCGCAAACGACCTTGTCCGCTGTCGCGGTCTTAAGCGGAGCAAAAAAAACCACACAAAACAAATAGGCGTCAATCAAAGTCGCGGGCGGTTCCTTGTTGCGTGAAATATCACTAGCTTGGAACACCTGCGGCAGCATCGGCAGCGTATGAGCAGCATTTGACAATTCGGTTCATTACGACCCACTTCATTCTCGACAAAGTAAAAAAGTCAATCGATTTAACAATTGTTCTTGATTCGCTCGTGCTCAGGGCGCCGACTTGCAACTATAATTATGTTTTATCATTGCATACCCTCCCTTTGATTCTGAATCGCCCACCTCGCCTTGATACAACTAGCATTTTTCGGCCCCACGGAAGATTTCACGTCCGCGCTGAAGGTCAGCTCCTACTCACTGATGTAACCGGTCCATGGAATCGCGAATTAATCGAACATTGGGCACAACAGGCAAGGCAAATCGCAATTGGATTCTCTCCTGATCGCCCTTATATCGGAGTAACCACCGTTCACGAGTCAATACTTTGTCCCGCGGATGCCCTCAACCGAATACAACGGGCATTGGAATATAGTAAGACGAATCTTTCCTGCCTAGCAAATATCATTATCGCTGCAGATGATGTTGAGGGTCGCGATTTGGTCATCGATAAATACCAACGAATTGGATTAGATGGTTTCTTCGCTGACGCGACCAGTGCAACCGCATGGGCGTTCAACAAACTCAGAGAATATCAGTCAAATTCGCGCGCAAGCTAACGAATCCAGCAAAGACGTTGCATAGATGCATTCCGTCGCGAGCAACTACGGCATAAGTGCCTAGACGATACTCAATTGCACCTCCAAAGTGTTTTCGTTTTAACTTCGCTCAGCTATGATGCGTTATGCTGTAATCAATGCGGAGGCAACATGGCATTCTTTGACCATCTCATGGTAATTCTAATTTTAGTGATTATCAGCGGATTTTTTTCTACGTCCGAAATTGCCCTTGCAGCAGCACGCAAGGTGAAATTACAGATACTAGAAGAAAGTGGCGACCCACGAGCAACGAAGGTGCTTGCATTACAACAAGAGCCCGGTCACTTTTTTACTGTGGTACAAATCGCGCTCAATGCGATTGCGATCTTAGGTGGTATTTTAGGTGAACAATCATTAACTCCTTATTTTGCCCAACTATTTCACTCGCTGTTTGGCAGTGCCAGTTGGATTGACACCTTAAGCTTTCTCAGTTCCTTTATTTTTGTCACATCGATCTTTATTTTATTGGCAGATTTAATGCCAAAGAAGCTGGCCATGGTTGCCCCAGAGCGCGTCGCCATGTTTGTCGTTACCCCGATGTTAGTTTGCGTCAAATTATTCAAACCTTTAGTTTGGCTATTCAATGGCTTATCCAATCTGATTTTGACCAGTCTTAATTTGCCAACGGAACGTGACGACCAAATTACGTCCGATGAAATCCATGCAGTTGTGAACGCAGGTGCGGAAGCCGGCATACTACAAACCCGCGAACATGACATGATTGGGAATGTGTTTGAGTTAGAAAGTCGCACAGTGCCTTCTGCCATGTCGCAGCGCGACAGCATCGTATTTTTGACCTTGCAAGATAATGAAGCCAGCATTCGCCATAAAATTGCCGAACATCCGCACACTAAATTTTTGGTCTGTGATGGTCAAATAGACAAAGTGGTTGGCTATGTTGAATCCAAAGATATATTGAAACGCATACTCACAAACCAAGCTTTCTCTAAAGTGCAAGAATTGTCTCTACGCTCGGCCTTGGTCGTTCCCGATTCACTAACGCTCTCAGAAATGTTAGAGCAGTTCAAAGCAACACGCGAAGATTTTGCAGTCATTTTGAATGAGTACGCACTCGTAGTTGGCATCATTACCCTCAATGATGTGTTAAGCACGCTAATGGACGGTATGGTTCACCCATATCTGGAAGATCAGATCGTACGAAGAGATGACAATTCTTGGTTGATCGATGGTGCGACTGCAATTGAAGATGTTTGTCGAGCCCTCGACATCGATGCCATGCCTGAGTCTGGCAACTACGAGACTGTCGCTGGTTTTATGATGACGATGCTCAGAAAGATCCCGAAGCGTACTGATTTTGTCATGGTAGGTGATTACAAATTTGAAGTCGTCGACATCGATCAATTCCGAATCGACCAGTTATTAGTCGTGAAATTAGCAAAATCCGACTGAGTTTAAGCGTCAATCGAATCCGTAATATAAGACTGCGAAGGTCTATATTCTCAGAATAAACAACACTGATAAGCGTAAAAAGTTGCGAGTCAAAATAATCACTGCGATACTTTGCTCGGATTGACATTCATTCTTTCCATGACCAAAGTCTACTCTTACTGCATCTTGTTTTGCATGCTGTGCCTATCAATGGCGACAGCGGGTTCGGCTCACGCGCAAACTGCGGTGACGCTTTACATACAAGAAAATTTAGATGTGAACGGCAGCCCCATTCCACCCGATCAAAATCTAATGGAGTTAATCAATTATTTTGAACGTACGACCAATCTCCAATTTAATAAAATGATCGTTCCTTGGCGACGTGCTCAATATGAAACATTGCAAGGGAATGGGATTATTTACGGTCTATCGCGCAACCCTGATCGACTCAGTCGCTTTCACTACTCGCAGGCCGTTGCGAGTCAAACTATCTGGGCCATTACATATGGCAAACCCAAACCTAAATACAAAACGATCGAAGATCTGCGCGGTAAAGTGATTAGTGTCGGACGCGGTTTTAGTCACGGAATGGAATTTGAACAAGCTAGGGATATCATCTTTAAGGTGGAAGAGGATGCAAGTTTCACGACCGCACGTTTCAATAAATTGATCAACAAAACCAATGACTTGATTTTATGGCCTTTGCGCGTCTTGAAGGACCAGAGTGAAGTCGAAACCTATATCAATCAGGTCTTTGCGAATTATTCTGGTTTCAAAGACACCCATTTCGATGTATCTGATCAACCCTTATTTTACGACACCGAACACTTCGCGAGCGCGAAAGGCAAATTCGAAGACATCATCGCAAAAATAGACAAAGCGATCGTGGAAGGCAAGAAAAGCGGTGAACTAAGCAAACTTTTGCGAGCCTACCGCTGAGCGTACGATCGCTGTGGGATTGGGAAAGTCGTAGCAAATAAGGCTATGTACTTTTCACTACAACTTTCCCATCATAAATAAAAGGCAAACCAACAACCAGCATGCCAATTTCAAAATAGCGCGAAGTGACTATTCAAATATGGTCTTCTTCACGCGCACAAATATTGCACCTGTGGGGGCTCCCCAAGTATGGCCTCCACAAACCATCTGATATAACAAGACCATCCCTTGACTGCTATTGGTCGAATAAGCCAGGGTATGGGTTCCTGAACTCAAACGCGAAGTTCCTGTGGTGGTCTTTTTGTTTTGATATTGGGAAGTATCAATCACTGGTAAGCTCACCATCATCATTTGCTTATTACTCGCAGTGTCAAAAACCTTACAATAATATTCATTCGAGTTATTCCAGTGGCTACGATCCTGAACTTCAATTTCAAATATCACTTTTTGTCCTGCCTTTAAAAGAGCACCAAATGGAAAAGCATTGCTCTCTTCATTTCTATCGAGTGGGACACTCTTTGCAATCAAAGCTTGTTCAACGACTTTCCCTCCAATATTCAAGCCTTCATCATCCATCTTTGCCGTATTTGCTGGCGCTGGTGGCGGCGCTGGGGCATCATTTTTAGGTGGAGACTGCGACACGGACTCTCCAGAGCTTGACGTATTTCGAAGTAGCTTTGTGTCTATTTTTGATATGGGTCGTATGTTTGAGCTTGTTTGCGCACAGACGATCGACGATGCCATCACTCCTACCATGCAATTCATCAACACTACGAAGCGAATTGCACTTCTCAATTCATTCTTTTTGTTCATGTTTGTCTCCCAAGATGCATTCAAATTCAAGAAGAAAGCTAGTACCACTGGAAATTCGCTGAAACCACTCTAATATCCGTATGACCACGACCTTCCAATCGCCTTCGACACGAATTATCAAAAATCAAGCGAAGGCTTTTCTAGCATACCAAAATAAAATATGTATCAGTAATTACAATAAGATCTGTTTGGATGAAATGACTTTCTTGCGAGTCTCTGTCGATGAATTCCAACACTTATGTAGGCTATGGGAGGATTAGAGAAAGCGCTCTAAACCTGCAAAACTCTCAGCTCGTCCATAGTAAGAATAGAGAATTAAAGCTTGTTTCTCTCTTTATTTTTTGTTGCAACGCAAATTGACCGCGAATCACTTGATTTTGATAATCCGAGCAGACCACTTGACCGTTCGCCAATTTTTTTGATGACTATCGATGCGAGCAAAGTTGGTTTATCGCAGGCTGTGTAACAAGAACATTCGATACTGCACAGCCCTTTTCGTTTTTCATTCAAGTAGCACTCAATGGGAGTCGCATGATGAAGTTCAAACGTTTATTTCTATCTCTATTTCTGTTAGGTCTTACCGCGCTATCAAACCTAGCAAGTGCAGAAAACTATACATTATGGGTCAATGGTCGTGGGGGCGGCGGTGTCGTTGGCAACTACGGCAGCTTTACTTATTGGGGTCCCGCAAGCACCGCTGCTGGAGTAAATAAAAAGGCCGTAAATTGGGATGGATACAATAGTATCGCATCCCAAAATAGCAAAATTCGTGATGCCCTCGATTGCTTCTGCACAGGAAATAATTGGTGCTACGTCGCAACCCATAGTGCTGGCGATCTGATGATGGGATACACACTCGCTAACTACGGTAGTTCAGCAAGGCTTAAGAAAAACGCCGTTGCCAATTCAGGGGGACAGTGTGGAAACACAGACGGTAGCACACAAACTGGATGGAATATTAAATGGGTTAGAGCTGCATCTGGGGCGGGCGGCGGCTCCGAACTTTCCGACGCAGGTTCTTGGGCAATCTCAGAGCCACTCGTGAAGGATCTAAAAACATCCACTGCTCGCGCGATGTACAACCACAATAATACAGCGAATGTATGGTTCTATATGTATGCAGGCGCAAAAGGCACATTGTACTCGGGCATTTTGCCAGGCCAAGATGACGAAGCGGTGTCATATCACAGTACAGGTGGCGTGGCTGGCAACGCTGGTCGGTCCTTGTGTAACCCAAGTGATTGGCTTTGCGATAATCTGAGTTTGGGTACGGCGGCAAATGAGGGTGGCTCGGTTAAATGGTCATTCCACTCGGTCGCATTCCGAGACGATAACGAAGCATACAATCACTATGCCAATGGAAATTGGCAGGGAATTATTTCAGTGGTACGAACGGCAATGGTTAACAGTGCATTGTAGTGGGTGAACATCCTGGTCTGGCTCCATGCCAGACCAGTAACTGAATTGCTACCTACCGGCAACCTCCCTGCTAATACCAACCAATAACAACTAATACCAGCTAATTCTCGGTTAACTAACTGCTAGTTGAAGTATACGTTCTATTTGCTTGAAACCAAGTCGTCAACCTAATCTCAAGCTCACTTGACTCCACCTTGATTGCCACTCCTTTATGCGAATCCGATTTTCTGCGTCGAATATCAAGTTCATTGCAATTTGCGTTTGCGCACTAAGCCTAATGGCAGCATTTTATTTTCATGACTCAGCAAAAGTTAAACCACCTGTCGATCAACATGTATCGTATCCAACGCTCGGCCAGTCTGATGGAGCACGCGCCGCCACGACACCTACTCCGAGTCTTTTAGCTGGCGATCCAATTCAAATCAAACGGCAATTAATCAAACAAATTGAAGAGACCGATCACACTTTGTGCAGCTATCGAATCGCCACCAAATACCCACTCGGTTCTCGACCAATCAGTGAGCACCCCGATCAGGTTTACCCTAATCAGCCTGTGATTGAGTCTTATCCAATGCGAAGATCTTCGGGAGGCACTGACCAACAGATTCAAATCCAAAGTGGGCAATCACGTGTTTATTTAGGATCGAATGAGAGCGTTAGCTTCACTTTGCAGGCAAAAAATGCACAACAACAAAGCATCCCTTTATTTGTCACGCGAAGCACAGCCAACGCAGTCCAAAATGGGAATGTAGCTCCTGGTGTCCAAGTTCCACTGGCCTTTGCCGATAATGGGCGGGATGGTGATCTTCAAGCGAATGACAATATCGCAAGCGCCGTTTTTCAACCTGCGAACAGCGGGCTCGCAAACTTCAATGGCACTATACGCATCAACGTCAACTACACAGTAAACGGTCAAGCTGGCTTTGTTTTCTTTGACATTATTTATACACCAGAGCTACCAGCGAAATGGGTCGGTAAAATTCGCGAATCGGTGGAGAACGGGCAACTCGTGTTTCATTTACCGATTGAAGTGCGCCAAGCTGGACGGTACATCATCAATGCCAGACTTGACGACGCAAAATCGCAGGCATTTGCATTATTAAATTTCAATGATTTACTTCCGCAAGGTCGGACTGAAGTTCGTCTGATCACCGCGGGCAATCTATTGCGAGACCAACAGCCTATTTTCCCACTCAGCTTGCGAGATGTTGACGGTTACCTTTTAAAAGAAGACACCGATCCTGATCGTGCGCTCATTCCGCGAATTGAAGGGCAGGCATTTACCAGTAAACAGTATTCACTCAACGTATTTTCAGACGCTGAGCCAGACACTGAAGAAAGGCGTCGACATCTAACTGAATTCAAGAAAGATTTAATGCTTGCCCAAGCTGCGCTGGTCGCATTTGATCCCGATCAGGCTAGAAAGCCTTTTCCTCAGAGTCCTTGCAGTTTGGATCAACAAGCAAAGAATTCAAAACTTCCGTCTCGATAAACACCGCCTAAACTAGTTTGCAACGTCGTACCCCAATATTGCAGAATCGGATCGAGAATAAAATTGAACTGCCTTCAATTAACGCAAGTGCTCTGTTAACGCTAAACTCAAAAAAAAGCCCGGCATCATGCCGGGCATTCATCGATAATCAACTCACATCAATAGTAAGCATCGAATGGGAATTGCACCATACTCATTCCACTTTGTTTCGTAACAAAGATCAAGCTGAGCTTAGCCATCCTTGTTTATTTTGTGTATCAATTCAGCCAAAACCTGTTCAGCCTGATGATTTTCAACCTGGCATGTCCCTGCATTTTCATGCCCACCACCGCCATATCCAAGCATCAATGCACCGATATTCGTTTTAGAACTTCGGTTCAAAATCGACTTGCCCGTTGCAAATACTGTGTTTTGCTGTTTGAGTCCCCACAAAACGTGGATAGAAATATTAATCTCTGGGTACATCGCATAAATCACGAATCGATTTCCAGCAAAAATTGTGTCTTCGTTGCGTAAATCGAGAACGATCAAATTACCATGGATAGTTGAACAGCGTTGTATCTGATCTCTACATTTGACAGCATGTTCCTGATAAATTTCGACACGCTCTTTGACATCTGGTAACTCCATGATCTCTTCAATTCGATGATTACGACAATAATCGATCAAATCCATCATTAAGTTATAGTTTGAAATTCGAAACTCTCTAAAGCGTCCCAAGCCTGTCCGCGCATCCATAAGGAAATTCAATAAGTCCCACTTTTCTGGATGAAGGACTTCCTCACGGTTAAACTGCGCCGCATCTCCTTTATCGACAGCAGCCATCATGTCGTCCCATTCAGGTGGAAATACTGCTTTACCACCATAATGATCAAACACCACACGCGCTGCTGAAGGCGCATCTGGGTGAATGATATGGTTCTTACGTTCGCCCGGATTACGCAAGGTTTCGGAAAGATGATGGTCAAAAGCGAGATGGACGCCAGGAACAAACGGCAAATTAGTGGTGATATCTCTATCATTCACTTCGACTTTACCATCTTGCATATCTTTGGGATGCACGAACCTAATTTCATCAATCAAATTTAAGTGCTTTAATAGAACTGCACAAACTAAGCCATCAAAATCACTACGCGTTATTAATCGAAACTTAGCGGATTCCAAAGACATGGGACACCTCGACGAAAACGAAAATTAAGACCTTAGTCTACTCTAAAGCATTCACGTTTTCGAGAAGAATTCTGCAATTTGATTTCACATTGGATGAAATTTGCGCTATTCATCCCAATTAAACACAATGAACAGAAAAAAACCTCCCATCACTGGAAGGTTTTCTTGAGGAGACTAATCCAATTGACGATGTAAGTCGATCGACGTACCGATCAATACCGAACTAGTGCGCGATATACCAGCTTCGTACTACCTTCAGCAGGAACTTGAACCTTCCAAACAGCCATATTACTACTTGCTTTGGTGTGTGGATGACTGCTACTAATCACTTGCCAATCGCCGGGCATTGGCTCCTGCACTGTCACAGTTACCGCTTCCTTCTTTGCATTCTTAAGAAGAATTTCGTAACCACTCTCGAACACATAATTGTATTTTGAATTTCCTGCAATTTTCTTAAAATCAGTTTGCTTTTTATCAGCCGTCACGTCAAAAGCATCACCTAATTTAAGGCGAACTCGCTCATTTTTAGCTGTGTGGTCAACACTGTCTTCACCAATAAATTGTGCATTCCCATTGCTATCTTTTTTGTAGACACGAATGACACCTTTCGGCAATGGCATGCCCAATTGAGCACTCTCTTTGTTCTCGAATTCAATAAAAGCACCGATCTTCATTTTTTGCCCGAGATCGCCATATGCTCCCTGATAATAGTAATCTGCACCACGCAACACAAATTCTTTGCGTGCTGGCACGCCCGACGCCGCTAACAAAGCAACTTGTTTCGTTTGATTTTCAGCGATCGTGGTCGGGCGATTCAAGGAATAAAGATGATACTCAAAGAGTGACTCCTCGGCCATGTCAGCAACTTTGGCACGTGGCGCTGCAGCCATCGCCATCACTTGCCCACCTTTTGCCAGAAAATTCTCCCTCACTTGATTCACATCGCCCGCAACCAATTGCAGCTTAGCATTCTGGTAAGTCGCGCCGCTAGTATTCGTTAAAGTGACCCAACCGGACACGTCAATTTTATCCTCGGCGGAGCTGAGTTCAACGACATAATCCGCTTTCCAAGCCAAGCCACCAGTTAAGTAACTGAGTTCGACATCCTGCGTCGCGCTTGCTGTGTTGTTTAACGACATGACTAAAGTAGGACGATCACGTAAATTCGCAGGTACATCACCGAAAACAATACGCCCTGGTACCCCCGTTTCAATTCGGTTCCCAATCTTCAACACGACACCACCATTTGCGGCAAGTACTTGCGCGTCTTCATTCGTATCTATTCCTGTTGTGGGATGCGTGCGCACAACAGTCACGTTTTTACCGACATATTTTTCCAACAGTTTTTGCGGTGTCAACAAGTCAAAATCAAAATTTTGCTCAATCACGGACAAACTACCTGGAACCGAAATACTTCGCAACAATGCTGTTTCAGGCCGCATCCTGGCGCTAACATCACGGTATGCAAGAGCAGTGACACCTCGCTTCAAATTCAGTCGACGTTGATCCTTAACCAATGCTAAATTTTCGTTATAGATCGTTACAGCGACCTCACGTTGATCGGCTAAACCGGTTCTTTGTTCATGGTCTTGCGCTAAAACGAATGGCGAAAAGATCATCAACATCGAAATGCAACTCACTGAATAACGCATCATCACTCCTTTAAAGAATCAAACTAGCGGGATATTTTTAAGCTAGATAAAAATATAAGTTTGGGAGCGCAGACATTAACACACGACCCAGCAATTGCAAAATAATAAGTGCTACTAGCACGGAAAAATCAATGCCACCGATTGGAGGAATAATACGGCGCAATGGTGACAAAATCGGTTGATTTAACGCACGAATCAATGGTGCAATCGGCGCATAGGGATTCACAAAACTAAGTATCGCCTCAAGCACCAACAATGCCATCAAGCCGTAAATTACCCACTGACAGAGCCGCAGTAGTGCAAGCAACAAAAAAATGCCTGGGTGATGCTGCATAGTAAATAGAGACTCAAGCAGTATGGATAAAAAGGCTACAAGAAAAGCACCAATCAAACTAGCCCAATCAAAGCCGCCAAAGCCGGGCACTAGACGACGAATTGGTTTAACTAGCCAATCAGTAATTTGAAAAATCGCAAGTCCTAATGAATTCGGTGGCCGCAGACGCAAGGCTTGCATCCAAAATCTCAACAAAAGAAATCCGCCCAATATTCCCGCAACGATCTCAACAATAAAACTAAACATCTCATAGAACATACTTGCTACCTCAAAAAAAAACCCACTGGGTGATTAACACACAGTGGGTATTGTGCCTGAATAAAACCAGGCGTCCAAGTAAGAAAATTACGCTGGACGAGTACCAGTTGGGAAAGGCCAAGCTGCTGTTGGACTGACAACTGTCTTTGCTTCTGCTGGCGCTGCCGCTACTGCAGCAGGCTTTGCAGCTGCTGGTTTTGCTGCTTTTTTCGCTGCTGGTTTAGCTGCGGCCTTTTTTGCGGCTGGCTTAGCCGCCGCTTTTTTTGCTGCTGGCTTTGCGGCTGGTTTCGCTGCTGGCTTAGCTGCTGCTTTTTTTGCTGCTGGCTTAGCTGCTGGTTTCGCTGCTGCTTTTTTCGCTGCTGGTTTCGCTGCTGCTTTTTTCGCTGCTGGCTTAGCTGCTGGTTTCGCTGCTGCTTTTTTCGCTACTGGCTTAGCTGCTGGTTTCGCTGCCGCTTTTTTAGCTGCAGGCTTAGCTGCTGGTTTCGCTGCTGCTTTTTTCGCTACTGGCTTAGCTGCTGGTTTCGCTGCTGCTTTTTTCGCTGCTGGCTTAGCTGCTGGTTTCGCTGCTGCTTTTTTCGCTGCTGGCTTAGCTGCTGGTTTCGCTGCTGCTTTTTTTGCTACTGGCTTAGCTGCTGGTTTCGCTGCTGCTTTTTTCGCTGCTGGCTTAGCTGCTGGTTTCGCTGCTGCTTTTTTCGCTGCTGGCTTAGCTGCTGGTTTCGCTGCTGCTTTTTTCGCTGCTGGCTTAGCTGCTGGTTTCGCCGCTGCTTTTTTCGCTACTGGCTTAGCTGCTGGTTTCGCTGCCGCTTTTTTAGCTGCAGGCTTAGCTGCTGGTTTCGCTGCTGCTTTTGCCGCAGGTTTTGCTGCAGGTTTTGCTGCAGATTTTGCCGCAGGTTTTGCTGCAGCTTTCTTTGCCGCCGGTTTCGCCGCAGGCTTAGCTGCTGCTTTCTTGGCTTCTGGTGCTGTTGCCATTTTGTTTCTCCTTCACGTTAGTCGGAAAAAAATCAGATTAAAGTTAAAATCCGCTCGCTTTCTAATAAGCGGATTATTCATCGGCACAAACATGACTTCTGGTTGCGCTAATGAATTCGGCACCGACCACTTTTGCGTATGCAACGCATTCGATGGTCATCTGGCTTTGTCGTTTGCCTCTTTTTCTTGTTGACTACAGGCAGACCTTAACGATTGATGACAACAGCCAAAACGTTACAAGTGCTTTAAATGATGACATCTCCATGCACTTTATGACTTGTAACGTCGGAATTCTTTCAATACGACGATTCAACACCGATTGGAAAAATCAATTTTCCAAACACAAAAGCGCAACGCCCAGCCTCGCTGGGGTCGCGCTATCGTTTAAAGCTCTCTCGAATGAGTCTCTACAGTTCATTCAGTTTTGCGAAGCCTTTCTTGTTCAATCACTTTTTTCGCATTGTAACTGTTTTACGAATTTTGTCTTGAACATCTTCGACTACAAAAATTTATTCCCAATTGAGTGCACCACCTGTTTGATATTCGATGACACGGGTCTCAAAGAAGTTACGCTCTTTTTTCAGATCGATCATTTCGCTCATCCACGGGAAAGGATTTTCTTCTTGTGGGAACAAAACATCGAGACCAATTTGTTGCGCGCGACGATTTGCGATGAATCGTAAATAGCCTTTAAACATAGGCGCATTCAAGCCGAGTACTCCTCGCGGCATTGTATCCTCTGCGTAACGATATTCCAACTCCACCGCACGTAAAAACAACGATTTAATTTCATCGCGAAATGCAGCAGTCCACAAATGTGGATTTTCCATTTTGATGGTGTTGATCAAATCGATTCCGAAATTGCAGTGCATCGATTCATCACGCAAGATGTACTGGTATTGTTCCGCCGCACCCATCATTTTATTTTGACGACCGAGCGCAAGAATTTGTGTGAAGCCAACGTAGAAAAAAAGCCCTTCCATCAAGCACGCAAAAACAATCAATGAGCGCAACAGTGTTTGGTCGGCTTCGATAGTGCCCGTCTTAAATTCCGGGTTAGTCAACACATCAATAAAGGGAATCAAAAACTGATCTTTATCGCGAATGGATTCAACTTCATTATACGCATTGAAGATCTCAGCTTCATCTAAGCCGAGTGACTCAACGATGTACTGGTATGCATGCGTATGAATCGCTTCTTCGAATGCTTGACGCAATAAATATTGACGACATTCAGGTGCAGTGATGTGGCGATAAGTGCCAAGCACAATATTATTTGCTGCCAAAGAATCGGCAGTCACAAAAAATCCGAGATTGCGTTTTACCAAACGACGTTCATCTTCACTCAATCCATTTGGATTTTTCCAGAGTTCGATATCGCGCTGCATATTGATTTCTTGCGGCATCCAGTGGTTTGCGCAACCTGCCAAATATTTGTCCCACGCCCATTTGTATTTGAATGGAACGAGTTGATTTACATCCGTCTGACCATTGATGATGCGCTTATCGGCTGCGTTAACTCGACGCCCAATATCTTCGGCACTCACCACCACAGGCTTCGTTACCAAGGCAGGATTCAGCGCGATATCCTGCGTTTGCAAACGCGCTTGATATGAATCAAATTGACTCGCAACTCCCGCTGGAGCGGCAGGTTGTGCCGCCGGGCGTGGCGTAGGTGCCGCTGGAGCGACTTCATCATCCCATGAAAGCATGTGATATTCCTTATTTGTTAAATTTTGCTAAATTTAATGCAGCGAGGATCGTGACCACTGCCACTACATTGCAACAGTGGCCTCGCTATATCAAGTTCTTATTGGCAGGCTTCGCATTCCTCAAATCCTGGATCACCAGGACGCAAGTAACACGCAGCACCTTCCGCTTCAACTGCTGGCACTCCACTCGCTTCGACGCTCGCCGTTACATAACCGCCATGGGCGCCATCAACTGCAACCGCATTCAATGCGCCAGTTTTACTTGTGGATTTCTCAGTATGGGTCGCACCAATCGTACGTAAGTAGTAGGTTGTCTTCAAGCCACGCAGCCAAGCCAATTTATACGTCTCATCCAATTTCTTACCTGAAGCACCCGCCATATAAATATTCAATGATTGCGCCTGATCTATCCATTTTTGACGACGTGATGCTGCTTCCACCAACCAAGTTGGGCTGATTTCAAATGCAGTCGCATACAGTTCACGTAAGTCTTCTGGAATTCTATCGATTTTCGCCAAGCTACCGTCGAAATACTTCAGGTCAGAGATCATTACATCATCCCATAGACCACGCTCTTTCAAATCGCGCACCAAGTGCTCATTAATTTCCGTGAACTCACCCGACAAATTCGATTTAACATATAAATTTTGGTATGTAGGCTCAATACACGCAGAAACCCCAATAATGTTCGAGATGGTTGCGGTTGGTGCAATTGCGACGCAATTGGAGTTACGCATACCAAATTGCTTAATACGATTGCGAACGATCGTCCAGTCCATACTTTCAGAACTATCGACTTCTAGATAGCCACCGCGCTCTTGTGCCAGTAGCTTCACCGAATCCTGTGGCAAGATGCCACGGTCCCAAAGTGATCCATTGTAGGAGCTATAACGACCACGCTCCTCCGCCAACTCGGTGGATGCCAAATAAGCGTAGTAACACACTGCTTCCATTGAGGTATCAGCGAATTGCACCGCATCCATTGATGCATAAGGTACACGCATCATATGTAAGCAATCTTGGAAGCCCATGATTCCCAAGCCAACCGGACGGTGACGTAAATTAGAATCACGCGCTTTTTTGACCGCATAGTAATTAATATCAATCACGTTATCGAGCATACGCATTGCAGTCGTGATCGTGCGTTTGAGTTTTTCATGATCCAACTTGCCATCTTTCATGTGCGCTGGCATGTTCACTGAACCCAAGTTACACACGGCAATTTCGCTGTCATTCGTGTTCAGTGTAATCTCTGTGCACAAATTCGAGCTATGGACGACGCCTACATGCTGTTGTGGCGAACGAATATTGCAAGGATCTTTAAACGTGATCCAAGGGTGACCAGTTTCGAACAGCATCGACAACATTTTGCGCCACAAATCTAATGCCTGAACTTTTTTCGATAATTTAATTTCGCCTGTTGCTGCTTTTGCTTCGTAAGCGGTGTAAGCATCTTCGAATGCTTTACCAAATTTATCGTGAAGATCAGGTACGTCAGATGGTGAGAACAAAGTCCATTCGCCCTTCTCCATCACGCGCTTCATGAACAGGTCTGGAATCCAATTCGAAGTATTCATGTCGTGCGTACGGCGGCGATCATCACCCGTGTTCTTACGCAATTCCAAGAATTCTTCGACGTCCATGTGCCAAGTTTCGAGATAAGCACAGACCGCGCCTTTACGTTTACCGCCTTGGTTTACCGCGACCGCCGTGTCATTCACGACTTTCAAGAATGGCACCACGCCTTGTGATTTTCCGTTCGTGCCTTTGATATGCGCACCTAATGAGCGGACTGGCGTCCAGTCATTGCCTAAACCACCGGCATATTTCGCCAATAGAGCGTTTTCTTTGATTGCTTCATAAATACCGTCCAAATCATCCGCAACGGTCGTTAAGTAGCAAGAAGATAATTGTGAACGCTGCGTACCACTATTAAATAGTGTCGGCGTAGAGCTCATGAAATCGAAGGTCGACAATAAATTATAGAATTCAATTGCGCGCGCTTCGCGATCAATCTCATTCAAGGCCAAGCCCATCGCCACGCGCATGTAGAACGCTTGCGGCATTTCGATACGGATGTCGCGAATGTGCAAGAAGTAGCGATCGTATAAAGTTTGCAAACCAAGGTAGCCGAATTGCAAATCGCGGTCAGCAACTAAGGCTTTTGCCATACGCTTTAAATCAAACTGCGCGAGTTTGGCGTCCAGCAATCCTGCTTCGATACCTTTTTTAACAAACTTCGGAAAATACTCAAGATACTCCGCTGCGGCATCCGCTTGGGCCACTTCTTTGTTAAATACTTCTTTACGTACCGTGTGCAATAGCAAACGTGCAGTGACTTGACTATACGCTGGTTCTTTTTCCATTAAGGCACGCGCTGCAAGGATCGCGGACTTATGTAATTCCTCAACTGGAACACCATCATATAAATTCTTTAAAGTCTCGATCAGAATCGCTTCTGCATCAACCAATTTTTCGAGTCCAACGCAAGCAGCGGAAATCAAAGCACGGACTTGCCCAACATTCAGCACTTGTGGCTTACCGTCAACGATCACATGAATTTGCGGAGCAGTTGCGTCTTGCTTACCCGCTGCTTGAGCCTCTAATTGTTGACGACGCTCATCCATCCGTTTTGCGCGGTACAACACATAAGCACGTGCGACATCATGTTCACCTGAACGCATCAATGCCAATTCGACTTGATCTTGGATGTCTTCGATATGGAATGTGCCGCCATTTGGCTGGCGACGCATCAATGCACTGACTACGTTAAACGTCAGGTGTTCGACCAGCTCACGTATTCTTGCGGATGCAGCACCCTGACCACCATTGACAGCCAAAAAGGCTTTCGTCACAGCGATTGAAATTTTCGACGGCTCAAAGCCTACGACCGCACCATTTCTACGAATAATACGGTAGTCGCTAAAACTCGCAGTTGGAACGACATGATTTTGCGGCGACAGGCTAGCTTGCGCAGCGACAGGATCATGAGCTTGAGTTGATGATATTTCTAAAGAAGAGTGCATTTCGCCTCCAGGTTCAGGGTCTTATAAATTGAATTAAGGTGAATATTGCGTTCGTACTGCGCGTGTTACAACTAGTTGTACTGCTTGCTGTACTGCGATTTGCTGAAGGTCTCAGCAACTTCAACTTCCACTTCCGCTTGTACGTGAACTGTGCAACCGTCTCATCCAAATCTAAACAGCGATGAACGACGTCAGACTAGCGTGTGAGGCGATTAAATCGAATCAGAACACGTGAAAAAAATAACTTTGGGAAACTTTCCAAAAAACACTATATCTAGTGCATTTATTTTTATTTGCACTAATTCTAGTGTCTCGATCTCGAGAGTGCAACCGGTTTTTTTATTCAAAGGTGGATATTTTTGGGAGATTTTGTATGCATTCGTTTGACAACCGAGAACATACAAAACAACGGGGATTCCGACGTGAGTGGACACTCACATGGTATGCAAAAAATTTGTGCAGGCGACTCAACAAACGCAGATTTTTTTGTTGAATTTATTTTTGCAAGAAGAAGAAAAAGAGAAAAATAAACCACAGATAGGGAAACTTGATAGTCACTTTACTATCGTAAATACAAGTTAGACGACCGATAGGCCGAATTGGTCAGCCTAAACCAGACCTTTGTACATCCCAATGCGGTAGGCTATTTGCGTATCGATTCCAATCAAAGCAGGGACCAGGGTCCGTCTTGCGACCAGGTGCAATTTCGTCATGTCCAACGATGTGCTCGATCGGGTGTGCATCGATCAACGCTTTGCTTAGCAATTGTAAAGATAGGTACTGATCGGAGGTAAATGGTAAAAAATCACATCCCTCTAGTTCAATACCGATAGAATAATCATTGCAGCCTTCTCTCTCTTCAAAGCATGAAACACCAGCATGCCATGCACGATCCAAGGTCGACACGAATTGTATGAGATGACCGTCTCGACGAATCAAGAAATGACTAGAAACTTGTACTCCGCGCAAATCGTGAAAGCTTGGATGGGCGTCAATTTCTAATCGATTAAGAAATAAATCAACGATATGCGGACCGCAAAATTCTGCTAAAGGTAAACTGATGTTGTGAATCACCAGCAAATTGATCGCTATTCCTGCGGGTCGTGTGCCGAAGTTGGGGGAGTGATGCTGTTCGATCTGCGGGCACCAACCACGCGGGTCTATCCTCAACGGAATCAATGTCGGATCACGCAAATTGTCCAACATTGGTTCGACATACTGACCCACTACGTGCGATGGATTAATCCGCTTCAACATCATGAATTTTCAGCTTTTGTATAGAGTATCGCAATTGTCGAAAACTCACGCCCAACAATTCGGCAGCCTGAGTCCGGTTATTGCGTGTTTTCAACAATGCAGCTCGAATGACCTCGCGCTCGATATGCTCTAAAAACGCTGGCAAGCTGCATGGCAATTCCGGCAGAAGAACAGATGCAGGCTTATTCAACCCGACAGTATCCGTAGACTCCATCTGCTGGATCTGTTCTACTGAAACAGAGGTAAACTTGTCGGCTACGCTCGCACGAGTGCTTCCCCTAAGCCCTAGATCGATTACTTCAATACTGCCGTCATTTGCAAACGCTGCTGCCCGCTCTAAAATATTCTCCAATTCACGGACATTGCCAGGAAAATCATAGCTTTGCAAAGCACTTAAAGCCGATTCGGTCAATGAAACAGGGTAACCAGGCACACCCAACTTAAGCAAGATCGAATTCGCTAATTCGCTCACATCATTCAAGCGCTGACGTAAAGGCGGCAATACTAGCTCGATCACATTTAAACGATAATAGAGATCTTGACGGAATTTTCCTTCATTGACGCAAGCTTCAAGATTTTGATGGGTTGCGCTCAATATTCGCACATCGACAGCCTCTTCAATGGTCGCGCCTACTTTACGCACGCGACGCTCTTGAATTGCTCGCAGTAGCTTCACTTGCATCGCTAAGGGCAAATCAGCCACTTCATCGAGCATTAAGGTTCCACCATTCGCAGCCTGAAAGAAACCATCTCTATCATCAACCGCACCTGTAAAAGCCCCTTTGCGGTAGCCAAAAAATTCAGCTTCCATCAAGGCTTCGGGAATCGCCCCACAATTGACAGCGATAAAGGGCTTGTCTGCTCGCGGACTATTTCGATGTATCTCACGAGCCGCTAATTCTTTACCACTTCCTGACTCACCAGTAATAATAACTGGCGCCATACTTCGGGCTAACCGACTAATCTGTGCTCGAACATGTTGTATTTCGCTCGACTGCCCAATCAAGAACGAGGGTGAGGAAGGCGTCGCACTCACAATCGCGACTTCTTCTGTTGGTTTAACATGCTGCATTTGCAAGGCTGAGCGCACCAACTTACGTAGTTGGTCTAAAGCGACCGGCTTCGAAACGTAGTCAAATGCGCCAGCTTTCAATGCGACGACCGCATTATCTGCACTTCCAAATGCCGTGATCACCGCAATTGGTGTCGCGCGATATTGCGCATTCACTTCTTCAACCATCTCTAAGCCGGATCCATCAGGCAAACGCATATCGGTAAGCACTAAAGAATAGCTATGTTTACTCAAAAAACGGCGTGCGCCTTCCAAGGATTCGGCTGTATCCACATCTAAACCCATCTTTATGAGAGTAATTTCCAATAACTCTCGAAGATGTGCCTCATCATCGATCACCAAGATCCGCGCATTAGTCGTAGTAGCGCCGCTATCGTTTTGACTCATGACTTCTCATTCGAGGAAAAATTAATTACGAAACGCCCTCCGGGATCTATCCCGTAGGTTGAAGTTTCATCATTGCGGTATTCATAATCAAGCAAAGCATGATTATTCAAGCACAATTCGCGTGCCATATATAAACCCAAACCGGTTCCTTTGCTCGAAGTCGTGTAAAAAGGCTCAAACAAATGGGCTCGTACCGTTGCCGAAATACCCGGACCATCATCTTGTATGTGAAGTTCGCGTCGATTACCAGATGACACGGTCATAATCAAGCGAATACAACCTGGTTTTCCACTGGCATAGCGGACTGCGTTTGACAGTAAATTAGTAATCACTTCATGTAGGTGGCCAAGGTCAAACATGATATCAAAATGGCCGTTATCACTGATTAAAATCATTTGTTCAGAAATCCCGCGCGTTTCAACAAACTCTTGCACGATGTCTCGAATTTCATCAATCAGCGAAATAGGTTCCAGATTCATTTGCGCTTTACGCGACAACTTCAAAATATCTTCGATCATCTGATTGAGGCGGGCGACATTGTCTTCAACTATTTTCAATAGACGCCTAGACTGCACTTCGTTTTGAACGTCCTCGCCTAGCAATGAAGCCGCATAAGAAATCGAAGAAAGCGGATTGCGGACTTCATGCGCAATACTCGCCGTCAGTCGCCCCATTGACGCTAGCTTCAACTGTTGGGCTTGGTTCTCTAACTCTGAAACGTTTTGAATAAATATCAACGTATAAGGTTTAAGGTGCAATTCAAGTTGATCGTATTCGCTCTCATCTATCCTAACAAAACGCAATTTCAAGTGCGTTGAAACTTCGACCGGTTCCTCAGTCGCCGACAAAGCCTGGTTCGGCGCGCGCTCTTCGATATAGTGACGAATAACGACAAAAGACGCGCCCTCATTGCGTAACCAAGTCGTGGTATCAGGTCGCTGCCCATTTGTCCATTTCTGGAACGCTTCCGCGATGGGCTCCAAACCAGCAATCTGATGAAGTCCAACTTTTTCTACCGTTCTATCCTTACGCTGAAGTATACCTAGCATGCGCTCAGCGGCCGGATTCATCTCAAATAAATGGCCATCCTGATCAATCACCAAAATTCCATCATCCATATCAGCAATGACAGTGCGATTAATGGCTTGCTGTAGTGCTAATTCATAACCTCTTCGCGAGGCTAACTCTTCTTGCCCAATGAGGTTTTTTGCCAAGCGATTCAGCACATACACCACAGCGAAATAGGCTGCACCGTACAACCCGGCTTGTGAAATAATCCCACTATCTTCACTCTGTAAAACCTGATAGGTATTCACCGTCAACAAGAAAATTGACACCGCAGAGACAAAAAAAAGTGCGAGAACCAATGGGCCCAAAATTCCCAAGCCAACCAGAGGAAAGAGATAGAGAATAATTAGACCACTCTTACTCCCACCCGATCCGATGTAGAGAATTGAGACAACCAGCAAATCCAAACTAATTTGGGTAACGAGCTGTAGCAGAAATCGTTGTTGCCATTGACGCTTAACGACAACAAATGCGAGCGCCAATAACAGATAGCTTGCTGCAATTGCGCGTAGCAAATTCGGTTCGAATATCCAGTATTCTGTGAAATTCTTAAAACTTAGAAAGAGCAAAATCGCGAGTGCAACAATGACCCGCGAATAATTTAAGGTTTGCAAGGAGCGCCAGAGTGTCGCACCAATGTCACCTTGTCGAAGCTCGTTAAGTGTCATGTATTTGAAGTTCAATAAAATCGGTCAAAATTATTGACTAAATGCTTCTGCATGTTCCTTGCAGCAAAATTGTAAATTGCCGCGAAGGACTGCCTCCGAAGCTGGAAAATAAATTTGGCATTGGGCACAATTGAGCATAGCTTCGCTTTGCGTGGTTTGATGAACCGAACGGGCTGCAGAAAAAGAACTTCCATCCTCAGTCGAGAAACGCGTTTCTTCCTTTTTCGCCGAGGTCCGACTTGCATTCATATTTTTTCGAATAGCAAAGTAAACCAATACAGCCAGCCCCAACCACACGATGATCCTCATAAGACGCTCCTGTGCAACACGACTTCCAATACGAAGCGACTACCAACATAGGCCAGTAACAGACTGACAAACCCAAATAAAGTAATCCTCAATACCGCCTTGCCGCGCCATCCGCGCCACTGACGCCCCGCCAACAACACGGCAAAGAGCAACCAAGAAAGCAAAGACAAAACAGTCTTATGATCCCATTTAAACGCAACCCCTAAAAACTGCTCAGAAAAAATAACACCGGAAAGGACCGTTAAGCTGAGTAGGATAAATCCCAAGGTCACCAGCAAGAACAAGATATGTTCCATCTTGAGTAAGGCTGGCAACCGATCGAGCGCACGCTCCAACCAAGTCTGCACAGGCTTAGCGCGCCTGCGATGGAGATATAAATCTTGCACATACATCGCCAAGGCATGAAAAGCTGCGATCGTGAGCGTGCTGTAAGCAAGTAAAGCTACACCGACATGCCAAGGGAACATCGAAGGTTTGCTGGACAACATCACGAGGCTTCCTGGAAACGCTATAGGTAACAACACTGTCACAGCTGCCTGCGGCAATACTAATATACGTAGACCATCCAAGGAAAAGTTTCTGTTCTCGACCAAATACACCAAAACTGAAACCCAAATTGCCGCCGACCATACCACCGCGAAGCCTATTCGCAATGCATGCTCAGCATACAAACTCAGACCCAAAACCAGCCCATGCAAACACCAAGCACAGGCGGTCAGTACCAAAGCCACGACGCGGCGACTATCTGAAATAAACGGACATATCACATAAAGCAGTGCTGCCGTAATGGAGAGATAAATTAGCATTCTCTAAGTTTACACTATGTTGCGTTGAAATTTTTTGCTTTCACCAATCTGGTGCCACTTCTATTGCGCCAACACAAAAGTATCGCAGACTTCAAAAAAATCCTCTATGGAAACTTTCACCCGCAGAATTACAACACTAGACATCAAACAGGACGCGTTGTCGCGACAATCTACAAAAAGCGCATCGTTGACCCTTGACGAGTGGTGGCGCCTTCAGGATACTGCGAGCTCTCAGAAACGCGACTGGCAAAACTAATCGCGCTTCTCAGCCCCAAGAATGATCGATCAACCGCCTTTTGGCAGGAAATAAAATGAAAAAATCACTTTTCGCTTTAGCCGCACTCACAATGAGCGGCGCAAATGTGTACGCTGATGAAGGTATGTGGATGCCACAACAACTACCTCAAGTCGCTAAACAGCTCAAAGCAGCGGGTCTCAAACTAGATCCCAAGACACTCACGCAATTAACTGAATTCCCGATGGGAGCGATTGTCAGTCTGGGCGGATGCTCCGCTTCCTTCGTCTCTCCACAAGGTTTAGTTGCAACCAACCATCACTGCGTCTACGACAGCGTAGCACGCAATTCAACTCCAGAGAAAAATTTACTGGCCGACGGTTTCTTAGCCAAAACTTTGGCCGAAGAATTGCCCGCAGGTCCTGGTTCCCGAATCTTTGTAACGACTGAAGTGAACAACGTCAGTGAGAAAGTCATCAGTGCTGATGTTGCGAAACTGACCGGCAAGGCGCGTATCGACGCAATCGAAAAAAATCAAAAAACATTGATTGCTGCATGTGAAAAAGAAGCGGGATTCCGCTGCAGTATTCCGTCATTTTACGGTGGGTTGGAATTCTATTTAATTAAACAAATGGAAATTAAGGACGTCCGTTTGGTCCATGCGCCAGCCGAAGGGGTTGGGAAATTTGGTGGCGACACGGACAATTGGATGTGGCCTCGCCACACGGGTGACTACGGTTTCTATCGTGCCTATGTCAGCAAAGATGGTAAGCCCGCTGAATACAGCAAAGACAACGTCCCTTACACACCAAAACACGTCTTAAAATTGGCTAAAGATGGATTAAAAGAAGGCGATTTTGTCATGGTTTTGGGCTATCCTGGCCGTACAAATCGCCATCGTTTGCCATCTGAGATTGCCTACACTTTCGATTTTGAATATCCGAATTTTGTTAAAGGATCAGCGGAAACGCTAGCGATTATCGCAAACGAGACAAAAGATAATAAAGATGCCAATCTTAAATACGCTGGCATGGTTGCAAATATCAATAACTACTACAAAAACCGTCAAGGCATGTTAGATAGTTATGCTGGCAGCGATATTTTGGAACGTAAAACCAAGGAACACGCTGACCTAAAAGCTTGGGTCAATTCCAATCCTAAAACAAAAGCAGAATACGCTGCAGATATCGAAAAAATTGAAGCGATTTATGCGAAACGTGATGCAACCGCGAAAAAAGAATCTTTCCTCGCGTCCTCCTATCCTCGCTTCTTAGGCACGGCACGCACTTTGTATCGCTTGGCGCATGAAAAGGCGAAGCCAGACGCAGAGCGTCGTGCGGGCTTCCAAAATCGCGACCTGCCCCGTTTTAAAGCAACTGTTGACGGTGTCGAGCGCAGCTATGATGAAAAAGTCGATAAAGCATTAGTCTTGAACAGCTTGGTCAAATATGCTGCTGCGCCTGCTGCCGAGCGTAACGCGAATTTCGACAATGCGATGGGCATCAAAGATGGCATGAGTAAAGTACAGCTGCAAACTTTATTAGACCAAATGTATGCTGGTAGCCAGTTCGGTGATAAAACTTTCCGTGCTTCATGGTTAAACAAATCTGTGGATGAATTCAAAGCGAGCAATGACAGTTTTATCAAAGCAGCGGTCGCTATGTTTGACGAAGGCATGAAACGTGAAGTGGCTGATCAAGAATCTGCAGGCGATATGCAAAAAGCCTATGCCAGCTACATGAAAGCAAAAATCGCCTACATGAAGAGCAAAGGCCAAGCAGTTTATCCCGACGCCAACAGCACTTTACGCGTGACATTTGGTAAAGTTGCGAGCCGCCCATTCGGTGCGGATGGTACAACTTGGACCGCATTCACGACAGTCAAAGGTATCACTGCCAAAGCAACCGGAACAGGTGAATTTAATGCACCTGCGAATCAGTTAGCAGCGATCAAAGCGAAAGATTTTGGTAAATACGTTGATCCGGTATTAAAAACTGTACCAGTCAACTATCTCGCTACACTAGATATCACCGGTGGCAACTCAGGATCAGCAGCACTAAATGCAAAAGGCGAATTCATTGGCTTGGCTTTCGACGGTACACTCGATTCGATTATTGCAGATTGGGACTATAACAAAGCATCTAGCCGCTCTATCCAGGTCGACTTACGCTACATGTTATGGCAAATGAAACATGTCGACAAAGCAGATAATTTATTGAAAGAAATGGGCGCAGAATAATTTCTTTCACGAATTAAATCGATTCGTTCGACAAGTCACTAGTCGGTGCAGCAAGACTGCAACCAATCGATGTCGTTTCACTACACTAGGCGGGCTGAATAATCAGCTCGCCTTTTTTTATCATGCACTTAGGCCTCTGCGTTCCTTATTGCTTTGTTCGGCACATTGCCTCTCAATTGGAACTTAACTATTCGAGGTGTAATCGCCCCCCCCCCCCTTCTCCTTCATAGAAATCAGCTCATTCAAAAATTACGCCAAATAAAAATCGCTTCAATTGCGTAAAGAATAATTTTACAATTCAAGCACTATATACATTTCACCAACAACACTCCCCAAACTCAAGATGTCTCATACGTCCACCACACCCACAGCACCACATCGTTCACGCACGCACAAGATCCTGGATGCGTTTCCAAAGCGCCCTATGAGCATTCTTCATTCACGTCTCACAAATACTTGGCTCAGCTTGATCTTTATGCTTATCGGTGTCGTGTTTCTCATTTTCTTACCTGTTCTTCAGGTTCCTGACTTAATCGACGATTACATCATCTCAAAAAATCCCGTAAAAGATCCAACTGCACAAATCCAAGGGCAATGTCGCATCATGCGACATATTCTGATTTCTTGTGACGCCAACATTATTTACCGTCCAGATCCAGAAGCACCGCAACAAAGACAAATTAAGCGCGAATTTTCCTACCTTGGATTCAAAGCGGCTGATTCGATTGCTGCCATCCGTTCCGAAAAAAATTTGGCATTAATCACAACCGATGTCGAAATAAAACACCTCAAAAACCGCATCACATTTCTTGTTTTATGGTGTCTACTGTTCTTTTCGATGTCCTTTTATACGGCTTTATCGCTAATGAAGGACATTCAATTTAAGAAACAGTTACGTTCAAAAGTGATTCTTAAACCGGTGATCGCAGAAGTCACGGAAATTTCAGAAACCAACAGCGTTCGTTTCAGTACGTCCGTCAAAGGAAAAAAACGGATTTGGAATGCGGCATTCAGAGAAAATGAGACGCCTTTATTTATCGCTCCAGGCACCAATCTTGCACTTGCCGTGACTTTATTGAATTCACCATTTATGCTCTTGCTAGACGAAGATTTTAGTTGTCTCGATTTTACTGAGGAAGAGGAAGCGAAACTACGAATGGCGATTAATGCGTGACATTCCGTAAAGATGCCAATCCCGGTCAGTACATTTCGATCTTTAACAAGAATTTAGCCCATTTCAGTACCTGCAAAAAGAATCACAGGTCGATCCCAGTTCGCGCAAGTTCGCTACTTTAGAACGCTGAGAATGCCTGAAATGCGGGTTCTGAGGACCCATTTCAGGTAAAATACGGACGTTTAGTCTATCTCGTCAACAGTCTGACTTCGCCAAATTCGGTTTATGTTGTGAAGCGCAGGTTTTTCAGAATGAAAATCTAGCAATATTTAACGAGTTCAAGCTAGCCATCGCTACGATCGCCGGCGTTGGCTTTTTCAATTCTTTCCACGAGATCGACCGCATCAAGGACTCATTTAAAAGGCTTACTATGTTAGACAATTTAACCCAACGTCTCGCCAAAGTCGTCAAGACCATGCGCGGCGAGGCACGTTTGACCGAATCCAATACAGCCGAGATGTTACGCGAAGTTCGCATGGCATTATTAGAAGCTGACGTTGCTTTGCCAGCGGTGCGAGAATTAATCGCTAGGGTGAAAGAAAAGGCTTTAGGTGAAGATGTGATCGGCTCGCTCACACCGGGTCAAGCTTTGGTTGGTGTCGTACAAAAAGAACTTGCCTCTGTGATTGGTGCCGATTTAGGTGAAAACGCATCCGAGTTAAATTTCGCGACACAACCACCCGCAATCATCTTAATGGCAGGTCTACAAGGTGCGGGTAAAACAACGACAGTTGGTAAACTCGCTCTCTATCTACGAGAAAAGAAAAAGAAAAAAGTTTTAACTGTCTCAGCCGACGTCTATCGTCCTGCGGCGATTGGCCAGCTTGAAACGGTCACTGCGCAAGCAGGTGCCGATTTTTTTCCGACAACGATCAACGACAAACCCGTCGACATTGCACTGGCTGCTCTCGACTGGGCCAAGAAACATCACCATGAAGTCTTAATCATCGATACCGCCGGTCGTCTCGGCATTGATGAAGCGATGATGCAAGAAATCGCTGCGGTACATGCAGCAGTCAAACCAATCGAAACATTGTTCGTCGTTGATGCCATGTTAGGCCAAGACGCGGTAAATACAGCAAAAGCATTTAACGATGCGTTGCCATTGACTGGCGTGGTATTGACCAAGCTGGATGGTGATTCCCGCGGCGGTGCAGCTTTGTCTGTGCGTCATGTCACGGGCAAACCGATCAAGTTTGCTGGCGTCTCTGAAAAACTGGATGGCCTCGAAGCCTTTGATGCCACGCGCATGGCGAACCGTATTCTCGGTATGGGCGATATCCTTGCATTGGTCGAATCCGCACAAAAAGGCATGGATATTGAAGCGGCGAAAGGTCTAGCAGAAAAGATCAAAGTCGGCGGCAAGTTCGATATGAATGACTTCAAAGCGCAACTCGCTCAAATGAAGAATATGGGCAGCTTATCGAGTCTGATGGATAAATTGCCAGCACAATTCCAACAAGCGGCGAGCGGCGCGAATATGGACAACGCAGAAAAACAAATGCGCCGTATGGAAGGCATTATCAATTCGATGACGCCGCTCGAACGTGCCAAACCTGATCTGATCAAGGCTTCACGCAAACGTCGCATTGCCGCTGGCGCTGGTGTCCAAATTCAAGAAGTGAATCGTATGTTGGCGCAATTTGATCAAATGCAAAGCATGATGAAAAAGCTCAAAGGCGGCGGCATGATGAAAATGATGCGGGGGTTGAAAGGCATGATGCGTTGATTTACCTGCACAAATCCAATTCTAGGGCGCCGCGCGTTGTTGCCAATGCTCGCAATACCGAAGTATTGCTGTGCTTGGCGGCGCCTAGCGCGACATCCCTATAATTGAATTTCTGCAGGCAAATCGCTTCTCTGTTTTTTTTAAAAACAAAAACAACTTCGCTAGTTTTTTCAAAATCGTAGGTTGGTGCTGAACAAAATGAAACCCAACATGAGGTAGCGCACTCACACACGCTGGAACAATAACCCTTCATCCAAGAGTCGCTAAAAAAACGAAAGAGAAGCAGCAAAAACTACAGTGCTTCCTCTGCGCCATTCTGCGCATCAGCGTCTCGGCATTGAGGGAATTTTCATGAGGAACTCAACAGCAACCCCCTCCTCCATTTCCACAAAAAACCAACCTCCTGCCCTTCCTCTGTGTCTCTGTGCCTCTGTGTTGAGAGGTTTTCTATCCACGTCAAACATCACGAAAATTTCACACTCTGCAGAGGAAAAACGACATTTTCCCCTCTGAAAACCACGTCTGCCCTGATTTCTCACACATTTTTCGCAAAAAGCAAAAAAAAACACTTGCATCACTCTGTAATCGGCACCACTATAAGCACTGCGTGAAATGGCGCATTTTCCAAGACAATTGTGAAGGAGCCTCAATATGGCAACAGCACCAAAAAAAGCAGCAGCAAAACCAGCAGCGAAGCCTGCCGCAAAAGCAGCAGCGAAACCAGCAGCAGCAAAAAAACCAGTAGCAAAAGCAGCAGCTAAACCTGCAGCAAAGGCAGCAGCTAAACCTGCAAAAGCAGCAGCTAAACCAGCAGCAGCGAAAAAGCCAGCGGCAGCACGTAAGCCAAATGCAGCTTTCATGAAGCCTATGACTTTGTCTCCAGTTTTGGCAGCAGTAATTGGCGCAGCACCAATGCCACGTACTGAAGTAACCAAAAAAATCTGGGAATACATCAAAAAGCACAAACTGCAAGATGAAGCAAACAAACGCAATATCAACGCGGATGACAAATTGAAAGCCGTTTTCGGTGGCAAGAAACAAGTCTCCATGTTTGAAATGACAAAACTCATTTCTGGTCATCTGTCCTAATCGGATCTGATTTCCATATTGCTTTGGGCAATGCTTGGGTCGTAAATATTACTACCCAAATCCCAAACAAAAACGCCCGCATCGCGCGGGCGTTTTTGTTTCCGATATCGAAATGCTTTAGTCACACCTGTACCTAAGCTTTACCAATTTCTGACGCACACTGGAATTTGCCATGTCAACACGTTCTTCTCACAACAAGCCCAAAGCAATGTCGCCATCGAAAAGAGTTGTTGAAGATAATCCGTCATCCAATACAAGTACTTTGTTTCATCCGCGAAATCGACATCAAGGAAAATACGATTTTGAACAATTAATTGAGGCTGACAAGTCCACCTTAAACGATTCCTTGGCAAGTTTTATCTATACCAATATTGGCGGAGAAATAAGCATACACTTCTCTGACCCCAAAGCAGTCAAAGCCTTAAATCGTGCACTACTCCGACTGCAATACGGTGTCAGCGAATGGGACATTCCTGAGGATTATTTATGCCCGCCAGTTCCTGGTCGTGCCGACTACATTCATCATCTAGCGGATCTATTAATCGCTAATAACCATGGTAAAAGCCCTAAAAAATCGCGTGTTCAAGTGCTCGACATTGGCACTGGAGCAAATGGTATTTACCCCTTAATTGGCGCTAGTAGCTATCAATGGCAATTTGTCGCGAGCGATATTAATCCAGACTCAATTGCTAATGTTGATCACATTCTCAAAAACAATCCAACACTCAGCACGATGATTCAAACTCGCTTACAGATTGACCGTAAGGCATTTTTTAAGAACATTATTCGCGATGACGAATGGTTTGATCTAAGTATGTGCAACCCACCATTTCATGACTCTGCCGCTGAAGCGCAAAAAGGGACACAAAGAAAATGGAACAATCTTGGAATGTCACAACAGCGCGATAAACTCAATTTTGGTGGTCAAGATACAGAATTATGGTGTGATGGTGGCGAGCTCACTTTTATTCAAAACATGATTAAAGAAAGCCAAGTATTTGCAAGCCGCTGCTTTTGGTTCACCAGCTTGGTTTCAAAAGCCAGCCATTTACCGGAAATCAAAGTCGCACTCAAGCAGGCAAATGTACAACAAAGCAAAATCATCGATATGCAACAGGGCCAAAAGCAAAGCCGCTTAGTGGCTTGGTCGTTTCTGAATCCAATACAACAAGCGGCTTGGGCGAAAATGCGCTGGTGAGAAAGCGACCGTCTGCAGTAATTTTGCATTGAGCCTACCCCACGCTTTACTGAAATTGATGTCTTTCCAAGTGATCGATCTCAGATCGATCTACCACCGATATCACCTTACTATGCCTAGCTTCAGCATATTCCTTGCATACGTAGTTGTGACGACTCGCTAGCACGCATATTCCATTCGAATCAACACAATCAACTTGACGAAGTTTCCAATGCGAAGAAATCCTCACATGTTTTGATTCGCCTCAAAGCTTTCATCAAAACAGCAAATTTCTGCCTCGCAACGCTGTTGCCATCTTTCTAAAATTGACTGCAATCAAGGAAAGCGAATCTCTAGACACTTACTATCAGTGACGTGGGGAAATAACATCCACAACATCAATTAGCGCTGGCGAATCCAAACGACAACTCAGCGCTTTTTATGATTTACATTTAATAGGGGTTAACTCGACATGAGCTCATCGTTCACCAAGTCAACCGCCAGAAATATCTTTTATGGCGGCTCTGTTTTTTTCTTCCTGTTATTTCTCGGACTCACATTCGATACGATGAGTGCGTTGCCCAAGCGAGATAACAGTGCCAATTTGACCGAATCCGCGATCCGCGGCAAGAAGATTTGGGAAACCCGTAACTGTATTGGTTGCCACACTTTATTAGGTGAAGGTGCTTACTTTGCGCCTGAACTCGGCAATGTGTATAAGCGTCGCGGCCCGGATTTTATTCGTGCTTGGATGGCGGCTCAGCCAACCGGTGCGCCAGGTCGTCGCCAAATGCCACAGTTCAATTTGAATGAAAAAGAAATGAACGATTTGGTCGAGTTTCTGAAATACAGCTCAGAAATTAATACCAACAACTGGCCGCCTAATATCGAAGGCTAAGAGCGCGACACCTTTCAACGATTCGTGGAGAATTTTATGCAATACAAATCACAGGCCGTCGCGAAGCCCTACTTTATCGCGGCAATTGCCCTGTTTGTTGGTCAAATCTTATTTGGTTTGATCATGGGCTTGCAATACATCATAGGCGATTTTTTATTCCCTCTGATTCCTTTTAACGTCGCAAGGATGGTGCATACCAACTTGCTGATCGTCTGGCTGTTATTCGGTTTTATGGGTGCAGCGTATTACTTGATTCCAGAAGAATCAGAACGTGAACTACATAGCCCCAAACTCGCGATGTGGATGTTCTGGGTATTTTTAGTTGCCGGTGCTTTGACTGTCGTTGGTTATCTGGCGGTGCCTTATGCATCACTGGCAAAAATAACTGGCAATGATCTGCTCGAAACCATGGGACGAGAATTCTTAGAACAACCTTTACCTACCAAAGTCGGCATCGTGATCGTTGCACTGGTGTTCTTATTTAATATTTCGATGACAGTTTTACGTGGTCGTAAAACTAGTATTAGTCTGGTTATGTTGGCAGGCTTGTGGGGATTAGCCTTATTTTTCTTGTTCTCTTTCATCAATCCTAGCAATCTGGTCAAAGACAAATTCTACTGGTGGTGGGTAGTCCATCTCTGGGTAGAAGGCGTATGGGAATTGATACTTGGCGCGATGTTGGCTTTCGTTTTGATTAAAGTCACGGGTGTTGATCGCGAAGTAATTGAAAAATGGTTGTACTCTATTATTGCGATGTCCTTAATCACCGGCATTATCGGTACTGGTCACCACTATTTCTGGATTGGTACGCCTGAATACTGGCAATGGTGGGGTAGCGTATTTTCGGCAATGGAACCCATTCCTTTCTTCATGATGACCGTGTTTGCATTCAATATGGTAAATCGTCGCCGTCGTGATCATCCAAATCGTGCAGCCGTCTTGTGGGCCTTGGGTACGGGCGTCATGGCGTTCTTGGGTGCGGGCGTATGGGGATTCTTGCATACCTTGTCACCGGTTAATTACTACACTCACGGTACACAGATCACCGCAGCACATGGTCACATGGCGTTCTACGGTGCGTATGCGATGGTGGTGATGACGATGATCAGTTACACCATGCCACTCATGCGTGGTCGTCAAGCGAATAGCAACAAATCGCAAGTCATTGAAATGTGGTCGTTCTGGTTGATGACGGTATCGATGGTCTTTATTACTTTGTTCCTGACAGCAGCGGGTATCTTGCAAGTTTGGTTACAACGTGTCGCGACCTCCCCGCTGAGTTTTATGGCAACCCAAGATCAACTGATGATTTTCTACTGGTTACGTTTGGCGTCCGGTGTCATCTTCTTGATAGGATTGGCGCTCTATATCTTTAGCTTCTTTGTTGGTGGAGACCAAGCCGAGAATTCATCTCAGGCTTAATAAGTAGAACAACGCCCGACAGAACATCGTCGGGCGTTTTTAGTTTTTAGTTCGACGTTTTAAGTTTCCAATTCCGATGTACACAGAAGGTTTTTCATGAACGATTTAAGTCATCAAGCATTTCTAGCGCCAGCTTCAACAACAACTGAGATTCCGTTTTATCAGCCAGTTAGTAATGAATGCGTGCTATTTGAATTCGCTTACCAACGCCAATTGCCCCTATTAATCAAAGGCCCGACAGGCTGCGGCAAGACGCGTTTCGTCGCACACATGGCGGCAAAATTGGCGCGTCCCTTAATTACCGTCGCTTGCCATGATGATTTAACTGCCGCAGATTTAGTCGGGCGTCACCTAATCGGCGACGGCGAGACTATCTGGTCGGATGGGCCGCTCACCCGTGCGGTACGTCAAGGTGGTATTTGTTATTTGGATGAAATTGTCGAAGCGCGCAAAGACACCACGGTGGTCTTACATCCGTTGACGGATGACCGCCGCATACTTCCTATCGAACGTACCGGCGAAGAACTGACTGCGCCAGATGAATTTATGCTGGTTGTATCGTACAACCCCGGCTATCAAAATTTATTAAAGAATCTCAAACCCTCGACCCGTCAACGTTTTTTAGCAATCCAGTTTGATTACCCCAATGCGGAATTAGAGCAAAGTATTTTGATGACAGAGACCGGCATTGATCTAGCTCTAGCGACACGTTTAGTCGATATCGCGCGCCGTTTCCGTCAACTCAAACAACATGATTTGGACGAAGCAGCATCTACCCGACTGCTAGTCTATGCCGCGAATCTGATTGCGGCGGGCTGTCCCATCGTGGATGCTTGTGCAGCCGCGTTGGTTGAACCTCTGAGCGATGATTTAGACACAATTGCAGCCTTAATGGAAGTGATCAAACTACACTTTGGCAGCAGTAAAGGCAGCAATAAATAATAAGACGATATCAGATGAAACATCCGATGAAAATTCTGGAACCCACCACATCAGAAATTCGCATCGCGAGCGCGGCGGCGATTCTGTATTTACTGAATATTCTCTTGTTGCCCTTCATCGCTTTTGTCCTGCTGCTAGTTTTATATCAACGTCAGCGTCACAATGTGTCGACACTAGTACAGTGCCACTTGATACAGGCTATGCGCGCCAGTATTTGCGCGGGATTGATGCTGATTTTAGTCAGCATCGGAATTTTATTATTCGGCAATTTACACGAAGTCAGCACCTGGATTATTTTTATCCTGTATGTCTTATGTGTGCATTCAGTGTTCATCTTATTTGGCGTCTTTGCCTTAACCAAAGCCCTATCCGGAAAATTATATTTCTATCCTCTGATTGGCAAATCGACCACGCATGGCGCCCATGATGGCAGCTAAACGAGTATTAACATGCAAGTAAAATCACATCTCGGTTTATGGGGAATCCCCGTTCAACAATGGCGTCGCTTCACGCAAGTCAGTTTCTTTTTATTGTTTGTATTCGCACCAATATTTGACCTCTTCCGCCTAGATCTTAATCTCAAACATTTCATTATTTTGGGGATGGATTGGACCTTGGGCCTGAATGATTTCGTGGCCGGCAAAGATACCGCCGGACAAGCAGCCAAAGCCATTTTTCTGCACGCAATTTTGCCGCTGATTTTACTGGCGGCGGGCGTCATCTACGTTGCGTGGAAATGGGGGCGGATTTATTGCGGCTGGTTGTGTCCACATTTTTCCATTGTCGAAACCATCAACCAAACTTTGCGTAAAGCGATAGGTAAGCAAAGTTTATGGGATAAGGAAGCGCTGCCTTCGCGCAATCCAGATGGTACGCAAACTAAACCTGATGCAATCTGGTGGTTAGGCGTCATTCCTCTCACCATCATTTGTGCCATCACTTGGGCCACGGTATTACTCACTTATCTGCTCCCGCCTGCTGAGATCTACGGCAATCTTTGGCATGGGACCTTAACCCGCAGTCAAACTGTATTTTTAATTGCAGGTAGTATTGCCTTCTTTGTTGAGTTTATGTTTGCACGTCATCTATTTTGTCGCTACGCCTGTGCTTTGGGCTTATTTCAAAGTTTGGCATGGATGGGCAATGACAAAGCGATGGTAATAGGCTTTAAACGTGAAAGAGCCAAAGATTGCTTTTCTTGTTACTCTGCTTGCGATCACGTTTGCCCGATGCGCCTCAACCCGCGCAACGTCAAACGCATGATGTTCGCCTGCGTACAGTGTGGACAATGTACCGACGCCTGCACCCAAACGCAAAGTGACAATCCGCAAGGCAATTTACTCGAATGGGTGAACCAAGCTTATGCCGAATCGGAAGCGGCATTGAATGGCAGTACTGCTCGTGTGATTCGAATTAAGCTAGAAAAGAATAATGTAATACCAATCCATAATTCGAACAAAAAGATTCCATCGTAAGCCTCAAAAAGTAACAGTATAGAGAAAGCATCGGATTGATAAAGCGGGCACAGCCCGCTTGGTACATCAAACAATTTAGGATTTACCAAGGCTTAGTGGCGCGAATTGCCACCACCCTACAAAAGCAATAAGAACTTCAAATATGAAAGTGTAGTAATGGAAGAATATATAGGCGGCTTGTGGGATAAATTGATCACTCGTCTCGCATATCAGGGTTACCCAGAAGCCCGTGTAGAATTGGCACAGATGAAAAACATCGGGGCGACATTCTTTCGTGCGCTCGGTGGCGATCCTGGTATCAATCTACAATCAGGCTCTGCCAGCGCGCACGGTGCGCGTCGTAGTTGGCTAGAACGTATTGCTGGTATCGGTGAGAAAGCGGAACTCACATGGGCAGATGAAACCACTTTACACCTACCCGCCTCTATCGATTACTTTCCAGAACGCGAACTCAATCGCGAATTGTACTTATGGCTGCTGGCATTAGTCGCCCATGATGTTGAGCCAGATGCCACCTACTTACAACGCAATCAAGCCGCGACCTTGGCCTTGCTGAGTGCATTCCCCTCTTTACAGGATCGTTATCAACGTTTGGTAGAAGCGAGCTTGCTGCGCCGCCCTTATCCTAGTGAATTAAAAAAATACGAAGCAGAAAACGAATTACTACTACGTCAAGCGCTATTACAACCGGGCAGCGTTCATGCTGAATTAAAAAAAGTCGGACGTAAAGAATTCAACTTCGTTCCTGTTCCACTGTGGTTGAATACGCCACCCAAGAATGCGATTAATAATACCAAGCCCGCTAGCAAACTCACACCCGAGCAACCGCAAGGCAGCGCGGTGCAATCCGATACCGAACAACGCAAACGGATGGCAGAACGCACTGACATGCCCGACAACCCTAGCCCCTTCATGCTGTTATTTCGCGCCGAGAGTTTATTTTCTTGGGCGGAGTATGTGAAGGTCAATCGCCCGCTAGATGAAGATGATAATCCCGACGCACAAAGAGCGGCGAATGACTTTGATGTGATGAGCGTCGCCAACGATGGCAAGAGTACCGCGAGTCGGGTGCGCTTTGATCTCGATTTACCGGCCGAAGCCGATGACGATTTATTGCTAGCCGACGGCATTCTTTACCCAGAATGGCATTACAAAAAACAACAACTGCAAGAAAAGCATGCGCGCATACAAATGCTACTAGCACGCGATGCCGAAGCAATCGCCTTACCAGAACACTTACGCGCAACCGCCAAGCGCTTGCGCCAACAGTTTCAAAGCTTAACGCCAGAACGTCAACGTCTGCGTGGTCAACTTAGCGGCGACGATATCGATATTGATGCTTGTGTACGCTTTAGCGCAGAACGACGCGGTGCCAACAGCGGGTATGCCGTTGCAAGTCCCGGCCTGTATCTAGATAATCGCCAGCAAAGCCGCGACATGGCGTGCCTCTTACTCGCAGATTTATCGATGTCCACCGATACTTGGGTAAATAATCAAGCTCGCGTGATTGATGTGATACGCGACAGCCTTTATCTATTATGTGAAGCTTTATCCGCCACCCGTGATCGCTTCGCTATGTATGGATTTTCGTCAGTACGACGTGACAACGTGCGCTTTCACTTACTCAAAGGTTTCGACGAAAAATACAGTGATCAGATACGTGGTCGCCTAGCAGAAATCAAACCGGGCTTTTACACCCGTATGGGCGCGGCGATCCGACATGCTTCTGCCATTTTGCAACAACAAAAAAACGCGCGTCGTCTACTCTTCATTTTGACCGATGGCAAACCCAACGATCTCGATCAATATGAAGGCCGCTATGGCATCGAAGACACGCGAGTTGCAATTCACGCTGCGCGTCAGTTAGGACTGATTCCTTTCTGCGTGACGATTGATGAAAAAGCAGAAGATTATTTACCGCACCTGTTCGGAGCGAAAGGCTATATCGTCGTAAAAGATGCGACAGAGTTACCGCATCTTTTACCGCGCTTATATGCCGCACTGACTCAATAGCAGAGCTAGCGTCGATTTGACACTATCTAAATAAACCATCTACAATCCGCCTCACGGGTGCGAAGGGGCGCCCTCCCGCACAAGACGCGTTCACCCTCAATCCTTCATTTGATGTGATTTCACCATTTCGTTTGACGTCAGCGGGCCGTCAATAAACGAGACGGAGATTAATCATGTCATTACCCAGATTCTATTTACAAAATCAAACTTTACCTAGCCAATGCTCCTCATTTTTGGAGGAACAGACATGAACATCGTATTGAATGAATTAAAGATAAAAGCGACGTTTCTGCACAAAAAAATCGAGCTTGACGATCAAACCACGCTCACCTTAATCAAGAAACTCAGTCGACAACGTCGCTGGCCTGTTCCTGAACAATGGCAACACAAACATTGCTTAAATCTGATTGCAGCAAAGTATGGTTTTCACGATTGGCAGCACGCTCATCACATTTTCTCTGGATTAGCAAAAATAGGAGAAGATATGGGCGATTTTTGGCAAGAAAATTTAGGCTTTATCAATCATTGGTTTGCCAGCTATCAAGAAGCTTTGGATTACTTGGCGCAAGATAAAAACGCCTATTTACTGCCGTATCGACAGCAATTTATGGTTGTCAAATCTGAATACCTTGAAGCTCTCCACTTTCAACCCAATCATATTTGCTGGCTTCAATTTGAACGCAATTTATGCTCGGCATACGGCAGTGACTCGTGGTTAGAATTAGCTTTGTATCGATTGAAGCAACTGGGCTAGCGTACTTATTGCTGATGAATGTGTTTATTAACGTCATCGCAATGATGGGAATTAAAAAGCGCTTTAATTCCCATTTTCCTTCTTCTGATTCAGGCAAGAAGGAACAATAAAAATTGTGGGCGCGATTTTAGATTGCCGCACCAACCTACAAGAACTAACTTATTTTTACCCGAATCGCGTGCTCCTCGCTCACATTAGAAACTGCTAACAGAACGGCTTATGCAATCATTGATCTTTCACTGGCACCTGATCGATCATCTTGTTTTGCAAGACCTTGATCATCTCTGTTAAACGTAAAACGGGATATACCGTCTCTGTTTCGATTTCCTTATGCGTGCTTGCAGCATCTGCAGATATCAATCCTGATTGCGGGCCAAAGCGTGCAGTATAAATACGTGCATTACCTTTCAATGCTGAAAGGTATATTGATAAAATTCACGGTTGATGCAAATCGTCACAATCTTATTCTCGAATAGTAAGAGCATGTTTGTACAGATTTAGTAAATCAAATGATTGGAGAAACGAAATATGGAGAATAATTTATTGTCGTATATGAGGCTTGTCAATATTAAATATTTTCTATTTAGACAGATAACGTTCGAGCGGCGAGCCAAATTTCTGCAATACATGTTCAATTTTCTGACCTCAGTTTTTCTTGGGACGAATTTAGTTGCATGCGAGAGAACGGGACAAACATTTTACATCGATCGTGCGAATGGAATCTATTCGAAGGATCCATCGCAAGCTGTTGAAATTTCTATTGACGGCTTCAGATTTTCTATTCCCGGTGGATACTTAAATAGTGTTGGGCGATGGAATAACGAAACATTAACTTTTGATGGGAATTTTTATTTTGAAATGGATGCTGAATCGCTTTTACCGATTACAAAGAAAAGTCGTAAGAGAATTTGGGGCGGGGTTGTACCTCGAACGGCAAAGGTTTGGGGTGAAGCAGCGGAATTAAATCAATTGTTAAACGGGACACATCCATATTTGCATGCTGAGCGAGCTCCACATTTGGATCAGAATGGATTAATAGGTTATCTAGCGAACGGCTATGAGATATATGTAGATCGTCTGGGTAGTGGGGAAATCATTATTTGGCGTTGCACTGTCAGTGAAGCATTGCGCACTCCTTTCTGTGAAAATCGATCGATTTTCACAGGTCTTCAGTTGACAATTTTTTACAATAAAAATGACGTTTTAGCCTCACCACGAAAAAATCTTGAAGTAATCAAAGTACTTAAAACGCAACTTAAAGAGAATAAATGATGCCTACAAATAGCACCACTATACCACCAGCGATTATTGATCAATAATGCGCGATGCCCCTGGATTAAGCTGATAGCTTCCAAGAAAAAATATTTTCATTCCAGCATTTTTTGCGATCGAAGCAAGCGACGTCAAAGCGAACTCTGCATCGCTTTGTGCAGACTCTCCGAACGCTCCTATCAAATCTCCACCTCGTTCCTGAATTACAATTCCATCATAATGATGAGTTTGCATCGCTCGCACGAGCGTCTCATCCTTTAATCGATCAGTTAAAGTTGCACCACCCTGTACCAGCATGTCGGCTTGAACAGCATGACCATTATTGCTACTTAAAGTGGAGAAGACAGCAGGAATGTTGCCCACATAAGTAAGACTATTTCCAACAAAAAGAACGCGTTTTATCGAGCTATGAGCTTGAGCATAAGGCAAACGGAGTGTTGTAAATGCATGCAAATTCGTCGCCAACACGAGAGCCGAAATAGCGCACAAGATGCGAATCAAAAACTGCATAAATTACCTCAACTTCCGACAAAAATATAAGCGCTCCCTAACCCTGGCAACGCTAAGGAAATGCAACGAACAAAGTCAATACTGACAGCAAAACTTTGCTAACTCATTCATGCTCCAAGTGCATATCAGGATGGACAGGGAAAATACAAGTCCATAAATAACTGGGCCTTGCAAGTTAAAACATATCGCGCACACAAATGGGGTTCCTCGATTGCGTAGAGAATATGAATTCTCATCTATGAGCGTTGTATTTTTTCACGATTTTTTTTGAACTCCGCGTGCCAACTTCGCCCTAAGTTTTGATCTATCACAGACATTCCTCGAATCAATTCTTTTCTTGACCGCAGTCAATGAATTGCAAAAAACAGCAGAGTAGCCTGAGACCATTCGCACTGCAATCGTTCCGAGTTTCACAACCAAAAATCACATCAATCAAAAAGAAAACCAGCAATACATCATCGATTAACGCAAGGTCGTTTTTATCAAAATTAATTTTTCACGCTTTCACATGTTTGTTCACAAAGAGGTCCAAAAATGAAATTCATCTCCGCTCGTATCAAAACACCGATGTTACGTCCCCTTGTCGCCGCCTTGGCTTGTTTACCCTTAACTTTCAGCGTCGCTTATGCGCAAGAAAAGAAAGATGAAAAAACCCACTCGGCAGCAGAACTCAAGTACCAAGCTGGTGGTTCGCCTTTAGCCAACGAAGCCATGCATCAAAATATCAATCCTAAGGCGCCTCCAATGACGCAAGCAGAATTTGAGATTGGTAAACAAATTTATTTCCAACGCTGTGCAGGCTGCCACGGTGTATTGCGTAAAGGCGCGACAGGTAAAGCGTTGACACCAGACATTACTTTAGAAAAAGGCACAGAATACTTGAAAGTCTTTATCGCTTATGGCTCACCAGCAGGTATGCCAAACTGGGGAACCTCCGGTGATTTGAGCGAAAAAGAAGTGGATTTAATGGCACGATACATTCAGCAAGAGCCACCTACCCCACCAGAATTCGGCATGAAAGAAATGCTGGCGACTTGGAAAGATATTATCCCGCCAGCTAAGCGTCCAACCAAGAAAATGAACAAGTACAACATCGCGAATATCTTCTCGACGACATTGCGCGATTCTGGTGAAGTGGCCTTGATTGATGGCGACACCAAGAAAATCATTAACATCGTCAAAACCGGCTACGCCGTCCATATTTCTCGTATCTCTGCCTCGGGTCGTTATCTCTACGTCATCGGTCGCGACGCACGTTTGAATTTGATCGACTTGTGGATGGAGAAACCAGATAACGTCGCCGAAATCAAAATCGGTTTAGAAGCACGCTCCGTGGAAACCTCGAAGTTCAAAGGCTATGAAGACAAGTTTGCAGTCGCCGGTTCTTACTGGCCACCACAATACGTGTTGATGGAAGGCGATTCATTGAAACCATTGAAAATCGTTTCTACACGTGGCATGACAGTGGACAATGAATACCATCCAGAACCACGCGTCGCTTCTATCGTAGCGTCGCATTACCATCCAGAATTCGTGATCAATGCCAAAGAAACAGGCAAGATCATGATGGTCAACTATGCCGATCTGAACAATCTGAAAGTCACGACTTTGGACGCAGCGAAATTCTTGCACGATGGTGGTTTTGACTCCACAGGTCGCTACTTCTTGGTCGCAGCGAATGCCTCGAATAAGATCGCCGTCGTTGATACCAAAGAAGATAAGATGGCCGCGATTGTTGACGTCGGCAAGACGCCACATCCAGGTCGTGGCGCGAACTTCGTGCATCCTAAGTTTGGTCCAGTATGGGCAACTAGCCACTTGGGTGACGAAAGTATCTCTATGATTGGTACTGATCCTGTTAAGCATAAAGCACAGGCTTGGAAGGTTGTCGATACGATCAAAGGGCAAGGTGGTGGTTCCTTGTTTATCAAAACCCATCCAAAATCCAAAAATCTGTGGATCGATACACCTTTAAATCCTGACGCAAAAATCAGTCAATCGGTGGCCGTGTATGACATCAATAATTTCGGCAAAAGCTTTGAAGTATTGCCTATCGGTGAATGGTCTGGACTAGGTGAAGGAGCAAAACGTATCGTGCAACCTGAATACAATCAAGCTGGCGACGAAGTATGGTTCTCTGTCTGGAGTGCCAAAGACAAAGAATCAGCCATTGTAATCGTTGACGACAAAACTCGTAAATTGAAAAAAGTGATCCGTGATCCAAAACTGATCACGCCAACGGGTAAATTCAACGTCAACAATACTCAACACGATGTGTACTGAGGAGAAATCGATGAAATTCACCCTTTCAACTTTGTTAGCGACATGTGCATTGGCAGTAGCAAGCCTACCTGCGATGGCCGACACAGGCGCGGATCTAACTAAGAAAAACAACTGTATGAATTGTCATGGCGTCGATAAGAAGATCGTAGGCCCGGCATTCAAAGACATTGCCAAGAAATATAAAGGGAATGCCGATGCAGTTGCACTGTTGTCCAAGAAAGTAAAAGATGGCGGCAGCGGTGTGTGGGGTCCAATTCCTATGTCGCCAAATAAAGCCGTCAGCGATGCGGACATTAAAGTGATGGTGGAATACGTGTTGGCCATGAACTAAAACGCGTAATGGAGTGCAGCGCTGCACTCCACTACGCGCAGTTCACATTCAAGCGTACAGAGAACTAATCTGTACGCTTTTTTTATATTTACCAGTTCATTGTTAGGCATATTCACTGATAGACTTTTGCATCTAGGGCGCCATATTATGCGCAATAGCGCTGTGCTCAAAACGCTGCACGTATGAACTTCGCAGATAGGCAGAGCTCTCAGACAAGCCATGCATGCTATCGAGAACATTGACCATGACTACAAACGAACTTTGTATGAATCCGAGCTTGATCGATTGTCGTCAAGCCACACCAGAACAATATCCACAACTAGGTGGTAAAGGTTCGCAACTTGCTCGTTTGCACCGTTATGGTTTACCGGTGCCGATCAGCTTTGTTATGCCGGCTGCCTACTGCCGTGCGCTGATTCCCGATGCGATCTGGACCCAGGCGATAGCCGCCTGCACACAGTTCAAGGATGAGCCGGAGCAGGCAGAATTAGCCTTAGGCACAGTTCGTCATGCGATTACCCAGTCGTCTACGCAAGATGACGCTAACGGCCAATTCCGAAGTGCATTAGAAGCATTTCTCACTGCACAAAACTGGCAGCAACAAACGCTTGCGGTGCGCTCTTCTGCGATCGGCGAAGATGGACTACAACATTCATTCGCTGGCATTCATCAAAGTGAACTCAATGTATTAGGACTTGCCGCTTTAGAACGCGCCATTTTAGAAGTGATCGCGTCCTTATGGACGCCACAAGCCTGCGCCTATCGCGATAAGATTCAATTTCCGCATTCCGATGCCAATATGGCGGTAGTGATTATGCCTATGGTCGAGAGTCATGCGGCTGGTGTGATTTTTACTTGCGATCCGCGTGACGGTCGTGAAGACAGATTATTGATCAGCAGCGTGTTAGGTTTGGCAGATGATCTAGTAGCAGGCAAAGTCAATGGCGAAGACATTATCGTGCAACATGATTGGTCGCATCAGGATTGGCATATCGCTGGTCGGCGTTCTGTGCATAGCAACACGATGCAGATGTTTGACGCGCAGCATACACAATCGCAGCCCCACGCACCCAGTCAAACTGACACGATTTTATCTGACGCACAAGCCATGACACTGGCCCAATTAGCCAGTGAAACTGCCAAGGCGATGGATTATTCAGCTCCCTATTTTGATATTGAATGGGTCTTCGACGGTCAGCAATTCTATTTGGTGCAAGCACGCCCTATCAGTGCGCGCGGGCTATACACCTATCCCTACTTGCAACAGCACGCAACGATGTGGACAAATGGGAATACCAAAGAAATTTTGCCCTTCGCGATTAAGATCAGTGAACGTGATCCCTTGATTGTCGCGGTGAACGAAATGCTCACGCTCGCGCAACAAATCGTGGGCGTTCAAGTTCCGATTGGCATACAACGGGCTGCACAATTTGACGGTCATGTCTATCTGAACGCCTCTGTTATTCAATGGGAAATTTACCAGCATTTCAATCTTCATCCCGACGAAGTCAATTTCATTTTTGGTGGGCATCAAGCCAATATTCCGATTCCAAAACGAGCTTGGACAAATTACCTCAAGGTCGCAGGCAACTATGCAAAAGCATTGACTCGCTTCCCCGCTTATCGACGGCGCGGTATGCAAGAAGCGCAAGCAATTCAGGCAGAGAGTTTGGCGTGGCGCAAACAGGATTTATCCACACTGAGCAATGCCGCACTGCAGCAAGAAATTCGTGAGCGATCACGCTATACCTACTTGCGGCATCGCGGGCTTTGCCTGATGCAAGGTGCCAGCGGCACGCTCATGCAATTGCAAAAATTTTTAGATAAAGCCTGCCCGCAAGATGCCAAGGCGCTAGTCGCCGCATTAATGAGTGAAGGTGAAAAGAGTGTCAGCGCACAACAAGCCTTTGACTTACTCAGCCTAGCAAAAATCGCGCTGAACGATCATGTCGCGCTCGATTTCCTGCGAGGAAATCTAACAGAGATCGATATCCAAAGGTGTAGCCCAGCCTTTCAACAAGCATATACTGAGTTTTTGGCACGCTACGGCCATCGCGGCAATTATGAATCCTATGTTTCCCGTCCGAGCTGGCGCGAACAACCTGACACTCTGCATCTAGCCATACTCCATTTAGCAGAAGTCGATGCGGATGCCTTACAAAAACGACAGCACGAACAAATCGCCTGGGCGTGGAAAACCATCAAAGCGCAATGCCACTTCGGACAAGTTAGTATGATCAAATTCATGCAGAAACAAGCCAAAATGGAATGCAACCAACGTGAATTTGCACGCAGCCATTTTGGACTGCTATTAGAGCGCTCTCGTGCCCTAATGTTAGAAGCTGGGCGACGCTTGCAAGAAACAAACAGCATTTCGAATAGCATAGATGTTTTTGATTTGGATTATGCTGAAATCGACAAGCTTCTGTCCAACAGTGATACTAGTCAGCATCTTGCGCAAGCAATGCAACATCGTATCGCCGATAGACAACAACAGATCGCGCGATGGGATGCGATGCCTATGCGCGATGTGGTACTTCAAACAGCGCAAGGCATGGTTGCCAAGGATTCCGCCAATGCCTCACCCAGTCTTCCTAACACTAACATGGTACAGAATGACGCTACACAAGAATGGCAAGGTATCGCTGTCAGCATGGCCAGTTACCGTGGCAAAGTATGCTTGGTCGAATCACCTGCACAGATCGCCAAGCTTAAACGAGGTGATATTGCGATTGCGCTCAGTACAGACCCCAGTTGGCTACCCATCTTTTTAAAAGCGGGTGGGATGATCGTTGAAACGGGTGGCTATCTTTCTCATAGTGCGATCGTTGCACGCGAACTAGGTATCCCAACGATAGTCAATTTGCCTGGCATTACAACACAACTACAGGATGGGGATGAGGTCATGATTGACGGCCCAGCTGGGCGCCTCTATCGCTTAACATCAAGCAAAATAAGTCAGTAAAACTATGTCACGACTATTTACATTGCACTTACTTTTCACGGCTTGCTTAGGTATTTTTAATACTGACGTCATGGCGCAATCAAGCGATATTCACAGCGCAACCCCGCGTCTAGAAACCAAGCAATATCAGTTATTTGAGGATGTAGATAAACACCAAATCCGCATCCTTGATCGCAGCACAAAACAAACACTGCGCGTACTTCGCTTGCAAAACAAACAGGGGAAATATTCTCAACTCAGTACCATCTTGCACCACCAACAGCGTCAAAGTTTTATTCTGGTGTTATCCGATATTGCAGAATTATGGGAGCTCAGTTATGACCCCAAAGCAGAACCCGTCTATCAAGGCTGGGTACATGATTATCAAATGGGCGAAGGGATCGCCGATACCCAGTTGTTTGCACCGCGCAAAACTTTACTGAGCACGGCTTTAGATTGTTTCATCCTCGATCCACAGCGCCCGTATGTGGCAGGTGCAGATCAGCAGGGGAAATTTCAAATTATCAATCTCGATATTCGACGCCAAATTGTGGAACAGCAATTTGCGCAACCTGTGTATCCATGTCTTAGCAAGTTAGAAAATACGGGGGCGACTTCGGTGCTGCATTTAAAGCTGACGTCTTCCGCTGCCGACAACACCGATACAACTAGTTCTGTTATTTTGATTGATATGAAAACGGGAAAGCAGTTGACGCGTTGATTTTTTAGGCATTGCTTGGTTTGCGTCGTTGCTTGGTTTGTACACATCGCTGAACTACCCTCACCCTAGCCCTCTCCCGCTTGCGGGAGAGGGGATTTCAAACGAAATTTATGAGCGCAGATTACTGTTCAAATTTAGCAATCAATATCACGACGATTGCCTATTTCAAGGAATACATTAAGTCCCCTCTCCCGCAAGCGGGAGAGGGTTAGGGTGAGGGACGTTCAGTAACAACAAACCCTTGCAAGAACAAACAAACTCACCAACAATTTAGAATCCCACCACCAAAGAAGCATGATAGTAACGACCCGGCTGCGTATAGGCATCAACCACCACGGAGTTCGCGGCTAGGCCTTGCACATCACTCCAATTCCAATACTTCTTATTGCTAATATTGTCGACACCAACATTCAGGCGCCAGTTCTTTTGCATAGTCCATTGCAATTGCATGTCCAAAGTCGTTACGCTTGGCACCAAGAATTGACGCACACGTGGCGGTACAGCAGGCTTAGGCAAATAAGGACTACTCAAACCTGCTTCGTCCTTGCCCGCTTGATGACGTGCATTCAATTGCCAATCGACTCTATCAGTGGTGTAACGCAGACCAGCGAAGAACTTGCTGGGGTTAATCGCACTCAAAGGCGTATGTGCAACTTGATCGGTGCCGCGAGTTTTACCATAAGAAAATGGCGAACTCCATTGACCACCTGCAAACTCGGCCCATTGAACTTGTCCACGGATTTCGAAACCATCTATTTTGGCTTTATCCACATTCACAGTTTGAAAAATCGCTGGATCCCCCGCAACGCCTTTGCCACCTAAGGGTTTTTTATCGTAAATCAAATCGGTATAACGACCACTAAACACGGCCACGTCGAGATTGAATTTTTCAAATAAAGCACGCACACCGATTTCAACATTCTGACTCTTCTCAGGCTTTAAGTCAGGATTCGCCAATAACACTGCCGGCACAGTTGAGCTATCAAATACCCCATTGATCTGCTGCGCATTTGGGGCGCGGAAACCGCCAGCTAGATTGGCATAGGCATTCCAATCCGCATTGACCTTATACAGCACGCCCAACTTCGGAACGACTGCCGAACCTGATAGCGATTTCGCTGGTGTTTTGGCCGGAGGTGCAAAGCCTTCCTGCGTTTTGACGTCTAAATCAAAATGGTCATAGCGTAAGCCTGGTGTGATGATCCATGAGCCTGCAAAGATCTCATCTTGCACAAACACTGCGCGGCTTGAATCACGGGTATCAGGAAAATATTTGCGTGGCGTAAAATCTGCATTGCCGGGGTCCACACCATCAAAGAAATTACTAACGTCGATTCTGGAATAATCAAAACCATAGCTAAGACGCTGTGCGAAATCGCTGGATGATTTGAACAACTTATCAGCTAACACGCTAAACTGCCACGCTTGCTCGGCATACGATACTTTACGCACACGATCAGCTAAGGTATTTCTATGCGTCACGCCGTCGTCTTGCGCACTGCTATCTTGATAGCTGAGATTGCTTTGGACATGATCGACCCAGCCATGATTGAGCGTATAGCGATCAGTTAAGGTAAAACGATCACGCGTCGATTCTTTATGCGCAGTTTCGCCTTTGACCGCGGAAGCCGTCGTCATTGGCAACTTGGCGCGGCTCGACAACAATTCGAAATCGGAGATCTTATCGATGTGCTCAACACTCAAACTGTGCTTTTGTGTCGTGCTAGGTTGATACACCAATTTTGCCAATACCGACTGAGTTTTATCGTCTTGTGGATTGGGTGTCGTTCTGTCGATATTAGGCACATCATTCGTCCCCTTATTTTCCAAGCCTTTGGCCTTACTTGCATTGGCACTAATCAGCCAACTCCACTGCGGGTTGATACGACCGGCCAAACTAGCACCAAGGCTACGGCTATGGTCATCACCACTCCAATTAGCAAATAATTTGCCGCCAAAATCTTTAGGCGCAGCACTCTTCTCTTGCAAAAAATCTTGCGGTTCTAAAGTCATGAAATTGACCAAACCTGCCAAACCATCCGAACCATATAACACCGATGCTGGGCCGCGTACGATTTCCACTTGGCGAATCAAATTCATCGCGATTGAATCACGTCCAAAAGCATTACTACCGTTAATGTAACTACGCGGTAGCCGCATACCATCGATCAACATCAGGACGCGATTACCGTCCTGACCACGGATAGCAAATCCAGCATTACCATCGCGCCCAGTGGAATTACCAACGCCAGTCACAGTAAAGCGCGCTGGCGCCCTTTTAACTTCGACGTTGGCAAGATTCTTGGCCAGATCCCGAATATCTGAAATACCCGAGCGCTCGATTTCTTTTTGGTCAATGACGTCGATCGCCATTGGCAAATTTTCGACAAACTGTTCGTAGCGTGTTCCGCTGATCACGACTGTTTGGGCGAGCTTTGGGGTCCCTCCAGTGTCGCTTTTTACCGCCACGCCATGATCAACACTAAGACTCGTCGTCTGCGCATTCGCTGTACTGACCAGCCATCCACTCAGACTGACCACAGCAAGAGTCTGTAGAAATTGTCGTAACGCAAACGCCCTCGGAGGGGCATATATACCTGTAGAAAACGATTCGTAAGTAGAACGTAGAAGCATAATGACTCCAAAATGTTGTTTGAAGTCAGTCTAGCCTTGAGAGAAAAACGGTCAATCCGCTGTTTGCAGTTTGATATAGGTCTTTCGAACTATATGCTCATCGATTTTTTTTGAAATTTTCTTTTATAACCAAGGAGATACAACATTGTCAGCACTCCATGTATCTGTGCTAACAGGCTAGAAGATCGATACACGTCATTGATGTATCGCAATGCAGCCAGTGTCGTTCGAGGCGCCCAAATTCCAAGTTCCTCGCATCAAATCGGCCTTGTCAGACTGCATTGCCACAACAAAATAAAGTTTGATCTACCCAACGCACTACCTTTTTCTATTCGAATCCGCGATAAGGCGTCCAATCTCTCGACTAAACTCTTCATTCGCACGAGCGTTATTTTCAGTTGCGATACGATAACTCATCCTATTCGCCTTCAAATAGGCTGCATTATTTGTATTGATCGATTGCCGACCAAGATCTGATCGATAGAATTTCAGCATTTTTTCAAGTTCAATGACCGAATGCGAGTTAGCATAATGATCGACCAGCACCGCTGAAAATGTCCGACTATCTAAGGTCTTGCACGCTTGTTCTTGATAGGTCTTTAACGCAGATACGACGAGCGGCCAAGAATGCGACGAAGGCGAGATACCGCCAAAGTAACTAGGATTATCCTTGTATATTTTTTCTGCTGTCGTCAAAGCTTGTTCATCCAGACACAAACGATGCAAAGCATTCGATTGCGCTTCATTGTCGAAGGCATCAATTAGACTTTGCGCTAATTCTTGACGTCTTTGTCGGTCAACTGTGTCTACGAAGGCCAATCCGCGAGCGCCGATTTCCTCCTTATCTGTCGATTGCGATGTCCTTGTCGATTTCTTCAGGCGGTCCAACTTCGCCTGAATTTCCTCACCGACAAAAATTTGCGGATGCGAAGGCTCGTATTCTTCTTTTTTCTCCCTTGCATCGATCGCTGGTTTGGCTACTGCAAACGCCTCTACGAACGAGAGATCGCTGCCGAGGGCATCCACAAAAAACGCTTTGCCAAAATACGTGTACTCGGCATCATTGCTACAGCCAAAAGAAGTTTTATCTGCCGCTGCTGAGGTAATAATCAGACTATTGGGATTTTTTAAGGGTTCGATATATCCACCTGAATAGCAAGCTGAAATCACAATCACACGGTGCTTAATACCCGCTTGATCTAACATCGTTTTAAGAACTTGTGGGTTAAGCTGCTTAAATTGCATCCCTCCAAACTCGAGACTAAATTCGTGCGTTTTTGAACCATGCGATGTCAAGTACAGAAACAAGACATCACGATCGGAACGCATCAGCGTTCCGACTTTATCGATCGCCGCCTGCAAAGCTGTCAGGCTGGCAATCGAGGTTTCATTCACGGTTAATTTATTATTGATTAAGCGAATACTGTGATTAGCCGTGTTAAATCGTTGTTGAAACAATTGTTCAACAAACTTCACTTCGTTCATAAAAACATTTTGACTTGCATAGCCTGCGACGCCAATGAAAAACATTTGCGGATCCGCATCTGTGGATGCTTGAATTCTTTCTAACTGCTGCTTGAGAATACTCGGTTGGGTATAAAAGATCGCTTCTTGATTGAGGATATCGTAGTCACTGACGACAGCACCCTCGTCCCCATCTTGATCCGCTCGATAGTCAGGAATCCAAAGTGAGGCATTTTTGTACATGCCAAAAAGCGGAATACTCAGCAAAGCGCCAACAACGAAGACGGTCAACGCACGACGAATAATTTGTTGAACCCGAACAATTCTAATCGTCGCTATGGCTGCAGCTAGGCTAATCCACAGTGCCATAGCTAAATCAAAACTCGGCCGCCAATCCGGCAGATAAGTCCGCAATAATCCGAGTCTATATATTTCGATCGCGAGCAAATAACATAGCTGATGTATCAAATAAAGACCCGAGAACATCATAGTCAATACACTTAACTGACGAGCTTGCTGCGTTCGCGCCAATACAATGATCGCACTCAAAAGACTAACAGGAATATAGAAAAGTAATCCTGGCATACCATATAAAACGATCTGCCCTCGACTACCTACTTGTGTGACGTCCGCAATCAATTGAATCAGAACAGATATCAAGACTAGAACAAGTAAGAAAGCCCAAGAACCTTCCCATCCCTGAGTCGAAAATTTTCGATATACACTCGCTCTAAAGACCGCTACAACAAATGCAAGAAAATTAGATTTATTATTGGCGGTTTCAACATCAGATCGCGCTCGATTTGCGAATATTGGGCTGGGCGACTCTTCGCAGGGCGACTCTTCGCAGGGCGACTCTGCGCAGGGCGACTCTTCGCAGGGCGACTCTTCGCTTGGCACGTCCAAACGCATCCCTTCATTCACAATCGACATTTCCTGTCCTTCGACTAAAAGCGGATTTCCGGACTGGGTCGCATCTTCGTTTGATTTGTCCATTGATTCATTCTCAAAATAATGTTGATAACGACACCGAGAAATCGATCTCTAGCCTTTAAACTCCCAATTCTTCCAATTAGCTAATACCGCGTTAGGATATTCTGGACGTCCGCGACTCCCGTTATAGCGCCCTAGTGCCAAAAATAAATTGCCGCCTTCCATATCGATATACATACGCAGAATCGAACAACCATAACGTAAGTTGGTTTGCATTTGGAATAATTTTTTTGGGTCTCCATCCCCAATCACGCGAGACCAAAATGGCATCACTTGCATATAGCCGCGTGCGCCGACGATAGACACCGCATATTTTTTGAAACCTGATTCGACTTGCATCAAGCCCAACACCATACCCGTATCCAAACCAGCGCGTTTAGACTCATACCAAACGGTTTCAAGGAATTCCAAGCGCGTTTGTTTATCTGGCATACGACGCTTGAGACGATCCGAGATTTCGCCTAACCAATGCAGGTATTTAATGCGATCTTCAATTTTATCGAATGTCGGTTTGGGTGGACGCGGATCGGCGACGACTTTAGCAAGTGCGAGTCGAACCGAATCAGCGATGGCTTCCTCTTTTTGATTACCCGCAATGGCCAATGACGAGACAGCCAGTAATAAGATCAGAAAACAAACGCGAGTTTGTCTTTTTAAAGAACAAACTCGCGCCAGTACGTCTTTTGTTAACTTCATTCTTAGATTTGCTTCGCCTGCAATTTAGCGGTCAAGAAACTGAACATCTCTGCGACAGCAACATTGCTCGCCTCAGCATCACGGCGACCTTTGTATTCCAAATTGCCTTCTTTTAAACCACGATCACCGATCACAACACGATGCGGTACACCGATCAATTCCCAATCCGCAAACATGGAGCCTGGACGCAAATCACGGTCATCCAGCAACACATCGACGCCGGCGGCTAATAAATCGGCATAGAGTTTTTCTGCTTGTTCTTTGACTGCAGGGCTCTTTTCCATCCCCATAGGACAAATCACCACTTCAAAAGGCGCTATCGCTGTCGGCCAGATAATGCCTTTGTCGTCAAAGTTTTGTTCAATCGCCGCGCCCAAAATACGTGTGATACCGATGCCATAGCAACCCATTTGCAAAATTTGTGGTTTACCATTTTCATCGAGGAACGTCGCCTTCATCGCTTCGGAATAACTAGTACCTAGCTGGAATACGTGACCGACTTCGATACCGCGTTGAATCGCCAACACGCCTTTGCCGTCTGGAGATGGATCGCCAGCAACCACATTGCGCAAATCCGCCACCATAGGCTCAGGTAAATCACGCCCCCAGTTAGCACCTGTAAAGTGAAAATCTTCTTCGTTTGCGCCACACACAAAATCGCCCATCATCGCCACGGTGCGATCCGCAACCACTTTAACTGGCAACTTGGTATTCACCGGGCCGAGGTAACCGGGTTTTGTACCAAAGTGTTCGACGATTTCTTCTTCGGTTGCGAAACGGTAGTTAGCTAAGCCTGGTACTTTGCTCGCTTTGATTTCATTCAACTCATGGTCGCCGCGTATTAGCAATAACCAGACTTGTTTAGTGACTTTATCTTTTTCTTCGGTTTCAACAGTCAACACGATAGACTTAACCGTGTTTTGCAAAGGAATATTTAAAAGCTCTGCCACATCTTCACACTTGGCTTTACCTGGTGTCGCTGTTTTTGTTAGCGCCTGTGACGCAGCTTGACGTTCGCTAAACAATGACAAAGCTTCTGCCGCTTCCATATTTGCTGCGTAATCTGAGGTTGGGCAATACACCAAGGCATCCTCACCCGTTTCCGCAATCACGTGGAACTCATGTGAACCTGTCCCGCCAATCGCGCCGTTATCCGCTGCGACGGCACGGAACTGCAAGCCGAAGCGATTAAAAATACGGATATAGGCGTCATACATGGTTTGGTAAGATTTTTTCAAGCCATCCAAATCACGATCAAAAGAATAGGCATCTTTCATCGTGAATTCGCGACCACGCATCAAGCCGAAACGTGGACGACGTTCGTCGCGGAACTTGGTTTGAATATGGTAAAAGTTAATCGGCAATTGGCGATAAGATTTAATCTCTTGACGCGCTACATCGGTAATTGCTTCTTCAGAAGTCGGCTGAATAATGAAATCACGACCATGACGATCTTTCACGCGCATCAATTCCGCGCCATATTTTTGCCAACGACCTGTTTCTTGCCACAGTTCAGCGGGCTGCACGACCGGCATCAACATTTCAATCGCGCCAGAGCGATCCATCTCTTCACGTACAATTTTTTCAACTTTACGAATGACGCGCAAACCCATAGGCATGTAGTTATAAATACCAGAACCGAGACGCTTAATCATCCCGGCACGCATCATTAATTTGTGGCTGACGATCTCGGCGTCGGCTGGAGCTTCTTTTAAAGTAGAAATAAAAAACCGTGTTGCGCGCATGACTTGTTTCTTTTCAGTAATTTAGGGTTAGGGATGACATCAAATTAACCAAGATCGCGCTACCTTAGATAGACTGGCGACATCGGATTTTTTGAAACAACAACGCTGGAACTTTTTTGTTGAAGTCCTAGGTTATAATCAACTCAATTTTAAAGGATATGCTGGCTCATGCGCTCACTCTTTGCAATTTTGATGATGGTTTCGACTGCTTAATTGCATTTTTTTTGCCCGAAATAGGTTTTTGAAAGATATTCTCTGCAAAACTCCTTGAATTCGGCACTAAAAATTTCGCCCGTCAAAACACAGAGTAAGCCTTGGCCACGTTTGGGATGCCCTAACAATTTGTTCAACAACATCGATTTTAGCTTGGAGTATTGGCTAAAAATGAGGCAAAAATCAGGGTTTTCTGCTGTATGCGAAGATCTGCATGATTATGCACTTGTCATGTTTTGAACACTAGTGATGGGTTTCCCAAGAAATAATTGGGGTTAAACCATGTTGGATCGTGAAGGCTTTAGGCCTAACGTAGGCATTATTATGCTGAACGCCAATAATGAAGTCTGGTGGGGCAAGCGAGTGCGCGAGCATTCTTGGCAATTTCCACAAGGCGGCATTAAATACGGCGAATCACCGGAACAAGCCATGTTCCGTGAATTGGAAGAAGAAACGGGATTGCTACCCGAACACGTGAAGATACTTGGTCGCACACGTGACTGGTTGCGCTATGAAGTCCCCGATCATTTCATCAAACGCGAAATTCGCGGTCACTATCGTGGCCAAAAGCAAATTTGGTTTTTATTGCGAATGGTTGGTCGTGATTGTGACGTCAATTTGCGTGCAAGCTCGCATCCTGAATTTGATGCGTGGCGTTGGCATGACTATTGGGTTCCCCTTGATACGGTCATTGAGTTTAAGCGTGGCGTTTATCAAATGGCACTCCAAGAGCTGTCACGCTTCCTGCACCGTCAAGACGGTCAGAAAAAACCATACCATCAACGTCGCCGTCATCAGGACAACAAAGTAGAGCCCTCTGTACATAAAGAACAGAAGGTGGAAACGACGGTTGTGCAAGAACATGCGCAAATACCGACGATGCCAAAGGATGGTCAGATTGAGATCAATATCGAGACAGTCGTGATTAACGAAGTATTTCATACTAATAAATCCTCTACCTCGAATTAGAAATTGCGAAGGATGCACATGATGTTAATAAACAAGCTGTTCCCTTGGATGAACATCGGCGTCGCAAAAAGTCTTGCCTTAGGCCTGTGTCTAGCAAGTTCAGCTTGCTATTCCTATGCCTATTCTGATTCCCAAGATATTGTCGAGAAGGAAGTTAAAGTCTGGATTGATAGCCCGGTCCACTTTCCCGCGTCACCGATCTCCGAGAATTTGCTTGCTTTTTATAGCAATGAAAGTCAACGTTTTTTCATTGATCGACTCTCGGTCAGCGTCGCTGCGGATGGTAGTTTCCGGTACACGATCGTATCGATCAGTTCGACTGGAGCAAAAAATGTGAGCTATGAGGGATTGCGCTGCGATTCCAATGAAAAACGCCTGTTCGCATTCGGACGTCATGATGGCAGTTGGTCCGCGTCAAGACGAGACAACTGGGATGGCTTTAGCGCTCGTGGCATCAATCAACAGCATGCCACGCTGGCTTGGGATTTTGTATGTGAAGGTGGGAGCGTCGCTGGCAATGCAGACAAAATCATCCAACGCATTCAGCAGAAACAATCACTTCGACAATTTCACTGAGTAAGTACACTGAGTAAGTACACTGAGTAAGTATTTTCACTTCAAACGGGTTAGCGATCTCAAAGCAAACAGAGTTCATAAATTTCAACCAGCGCTTCGTTGATAGAGATTGATGAAGCGCCGCGTTAATGCTTGGTTGACTGAATCGATATTAGCACGCAGAGTCGGCACCTCTCACAGTGGACCGTGCAGAATCAAGTCAGCTGCCCGAACCTAACAAAAAACTACCATGCACACACCCGATAAGCCGCTCAAAGGAATCTTCGCAATGTTACTCGCCGTGTTGATGTTTGCCATTATGGATGCATCAATGAAGCAACTAACTCGTGACTACGGCCCTATGCAAATCACTTGCATGCGTGCGACATTTGCTTTGCCATTTATTGTGAGCTGGCTTGTATGGAGTAATAAATTGCAGCACTTGCTTGAGGCACGTTGGCCATTACATCTATTTCGGGCTTTGCTCGGTATCACAATGCTAGCGAGTTTTATCAAGAGCGTAGAAACACTCTCGCTCGCCAATGTCTACAGTATTTTTTTTGTTGCACCATTGATGATCAGTGTTTTATCGGTTTGGTTTTTAAAAGATAAAGTTAGCTTGAATCAGTGGGCTGCTATTTTGATCGGGTTGGGCGCGGTGTTGTATATGCTCAAGCCCTCTGGCGATGGGATGTTCAGCTTAGGTTCAGTGATGGTATTAGTCGCCGCACTTTGTTACGCAGTTTCAGCGATAACGGTACGGATACTCGCAAAATCCGACCATGCGGGGAATATGGTGTTTTGGTTGATGGTAATGATTATGTTAGGAGCGGGCTTACTCGCCGTGCCGGATTGGAAACCACTTCAACTCGTTCATTGGCCTCTATTTTTATGTATTGGCATTACCGGAGCGTTGGGTCAAGTATTTGTCACAGAAGCCTTTCGCCTCGCACCACCAGCGATCATTGCACCGTTCGAATACACGGCATTAATTTGGGGGCTCGGTTTTGATATTGTATTTTGGCAGATGTATCCGAGTGCTTCGGTACTAATCGGTGCCGCTATCATCATGTTAAGCGGCCTGTATCTGATTTGGCAGCAACATAGCGAAACAACTGAACCAACGCTTCCTCCCTGACTCTCCTTTTCTGATGTGTAACTAAACATCGATATCAGACATTTCCACACAAAAAAAATCCACTAAGATGTCGCTTAGTGGATTCTTCCATTTCAAATACTGAAATGTATACGGAGTGCAGAATTTAACGCTGCGTGATCGACTCTTTTAGAACGCAAGCGAAACAGCATTCCACAAATCAATCTCGCTAGCATCGATCTTGCGTCAGAATTTATATTCGCCCCACAATTTCAAGGCCGTGCCGCGTAACGGCAAGGGGCCGCCAGCGCGATTCTCTACTTGTGTCTGACGATTCATCAGATTAAACAGATTGAAACCAAGGCGCAGGTCTTTGAATCCTGAATAGGAACCATACAAGTCCACAGTGAAATCAACGCCGAGCTGACATCCTTGCGCACTGACCTTGCGGTTCGCACACGCTTCGATACTATTTACTGTGTCGTTTGCACCCCACGCAAGTTTGCGTGCACTTTGAAAATAACCACGTGCCCCCAAACTCCACACATCTTTTGACCAGTTTGCGCTCACATTGCTAACAACCCGTGGATTGTATCGATAGCCAACATAGTTTTCGCTGAATTTTTGGGTATCCGTCTCAAAGTAGCGGGTGTCAATCTGCACCGTTGATTCAAGATTGGTCGTCAATCGTCCATAGCCTCCGAGATTCCAATGACTACGCACACTGAAATCTAATCCCGCTACTTTGGTTTGGGTAATATTAGAATATTGATCACGCACACCTTGCACTGGACCCACCGTAAATCCCAGAGGAACACCAGCTAGCTGACTCGCGCGTTGACCAAATTCTAGATCTTGCGGTGAGAGTGCGCCACGCACCACCAAACCAGCTTGGCTGTCCTCGTGTGCCAACAGATAATCAGATCCTCGTACTGCAATTTCATTAAACCGTGCAACATTCCAGTAATCCAAAGTCACTGACGTGTCTTTGCTTGCTTGCAGCACGAATCCAAGACTGTAGATACGTGAACGCTCCGGCTCCAATTTTTCATTCGGTGTGACGGTTGATGGAAAACCAGTTTCACAACCAGAGTAATACGCTGTCAAAGCATTTGAACGATCCGTTGCATCACCAAGCATCAAGGCATCATAAATTTTGTTTGCCATCTCACAACGCTTCGGGTCATCCCCACCAGTGAACCAAGACGCGCCACCATTGCCCGTCTCTGGCAAGCTCGGTGCACGATATCCACGTGACATCGTGCCACGAAGTTTAAGATGGTCAGATACCATATAGCTTGCATTTGCTTTTGGAATGATTTCCAAATTGGTGGGGCCAGATTTGTCTGCCCTAAGAGCAAAGTCTAATTCCAATTTTTTTGTAATTGGGGCATTCAATTCTGCAAAAGCCGCACTCACATTGCGTGCACCATCGATCGATACCCCACTGTATTGGACAATTCTAGCCTGCAAGATATTATCCATGCTCTTATGCTTGAACGTCTCATGGCGTAGATCGGCACCAAACACCAAGGTCATTGGTCCACCTGCCAAGTTCATGACGTCGCGGCTCGCTTTAAAATCAAGCCAAGATTCTGTCGATTGACCATCTGATCCCATCAAAGGAAACATTTTATCCAACACGGAACGCGGATTTTTCTGACCAAATTGATACTCACCCTTCACGATAGCATCATAGTATCCATAGCGATCACGATATAACTGTTGTCGTTGATGCGCGCGCCCACCCATGTAGCCAACTGCAGCATCCCATTCCCAACCTGCTGTCGTACCGACCACGCCAGCGACAGCGCGATATTGCTGTGAGCCACCAATATTCTTAAACATATCGGGATAATCTGCGAAACGATAATTCAGTCCGATAGGAAATGAATACGGATTGTTCGGATGCCCCACTGGCAAATAGGGATCGACAAAATACTGCAATTCTCCTTTTAAGGAGTCGTACCATGACAAACTTGAACCAGTGACGTTACTACGCGGAATCGCGGTGTTGTAGGTCGATTTAGTGTCGGCCAGTTGCAACTCTGCCCAAACAGCTAGATTCTCTGAAATCTTCAGGTTTCCCATGGAATACAATGCGGCACGCTCGGCGCCGGGCATCGCATCACTATCCTTCCAATAGTTGTAGCGGCACAATCCATCAATCAGATTCGCGGCAGCACAACCTGGCATCGCTACACTGATACGAGTACCTGCTAATTTAGGATCAGAATAATTACTAGGATATCGACCGGTGTAATTGCCAGGGAAAGCCCCCGTCGACAGAGAATCAATTTTTCCGGTATCGCGCGATGGATTCAGTTTCAAATACCATTCAGGCAAACGACGATTCACAAAATCATCACTGTAATTTCCGCGCTTGTACAAATCTAAACTAGCGAATACGTTGTACCCATCTTGATTAATATCACCATAACCAGCCGAGATATTCGCAAAGCTTTGATTTCCCAACTCGCGGTTATTCACTGATTGCTGTTTGCTAGCACTCACCTGTACGCCATTAAAATCTTTGCGGGTAATAATATTGATGACTCCAGCAATCGCGGAGGAGCCATAGATCGCCGAAGCACCATCACGCAATATTTCGACACGTTCGACTGCGGATGCGGGAATCGCATCAACATTCACAAAAGTATTTTGTAATCCGTCAGCAAAACCAAAGCTGGGTAGGCGGCGACCATTAATCAAAATCAAAGTGGCGTTCACACCTAAATTGCGCAGAGATGCACCGGATGCACCACTTGCCCACGAATTAGCGCCAGTCAAATCGGTAATCGCAGAGCGATCATTTGAGGTCGATAACTCAAGAATTTCTTTGACGGTCACCGCACCACTTTGCTGAATCTCTGCTTTGGTAATGATTTGCAAGGGTGCGGCCGTCTCCGCATCAATACGTTTCACATTTGAGCCAGTCACGACGATACGTTGTGCTTGACTCTTTTCATCAACACTCACTTTGACTGCGTCCTGCCCCCAAACAACACCACTTGTGCCAAAAGACAGCGACAGCATTGCGGCGAGGGTCTTTAATTTAATTTGTTTTTGCAAAATAACTCCTTGTTGTTTCTACTTTAAGTGAAGACTTATATGACAATTTAGATAATGAATATCGTTTTACAATGCCACGTTTATTTTTTATGAATTAACAATACTTTTTGCATGAAAGTTATTTTTTAAATTTAAATATAGACAAGCTATTTCATTATGAAAAATGTATAACTTGTCGCTTTCGTGCAAGCGAATTTAAATATATTTTTAAAATATTTAAAATATGTTTACCTCAAATACAACGAAATAGTCTTTAAATTTATCTCATCTTCAACTAAGAAGACGCTAATCAACAATTAATGCTAATAGATTAATTCTTATTTTCGGTGTATTTTTTAACAATGAATTTTTTTGAAGAAACTCAAGGGCAGTGTTAACATATCTTTCCCATGGCAATCGAAAACCAAAGACCTAGTCCGTAACCGTCATCCTCAAACCGTTCGCGGCTAAGTCTCACTTAACCACTTATCGAAAGAATCACCATGCGTATTCAGGTTTCAATCAAGGTCCCAGCATCCATTAAGACATGCTGGGATACATGGATCAATCCGACAGATGTCATGCAATGGAATACGGCAAGCGCAGATTGGCACACGACGCGTTGCGAAAACAATCTCGAAGTGGGTGGAGAATTGAAGAGCAGAATGGAAGCGAAAGATGGCAGTATGGGATTTGACTTTGTCGGTCGCTATACCCACATTTCACAATATGCCTTGATTGAAATGGAATTGGATGACGGCCGAAAAGTTTTGGTTCGCTTTCTAGAGGAAAACGGAGGCACAAAAATCGAAGAAGAATTTGATCCTGACGACACCTATCCTATTGAGATGCAACGTGCGGGTTGGCAAGCAATCTTAGATAATTTCGCCAAGCATGTCCTAAGCAAGTAGTGATGCAGATCGGGAAACGAATTCCAATCATCTAGTTCGCCTCGATTTTGGAACAAACATGTTGAAAGAAGCTGATGATAGGAATTGCCGTTTGATCTATGCACTGTCGGCTTTCCATTCTCAGCAAAACTTGCACCATCATTTTCATCCGTCCCATTCTGAAGACATGCGGAACCACGTATTCAATAGGTATGCTTGAACTTCCCTATCAATCCTTAATGGCTTCCACTGCAAAATGCAAAGTGACTTCATCGCTCACGAAAGGTGTATAGCGGCCGACCTCAAACTCACTGCGTAGAATTTTTGTCGAGCCATTTGCACCACAAGCTGACTTCAAGTAAAGCGGCATAAAGCGACAACGAAAATGACTAAGTTCAAACAATACTTTTTTCGTTACCGACTTTATCGTCAACTCTCCCTCCATGCTGAACACATTTTGATTCTCATCAAAATTTAAATTGGTCGACACGAATCGAATTTTTGGAAATCGATCAACATCAAAAAAAGAGGCGGAACGTAATGCCGTATCAAACAAAGCGCTACCGGTATTGACAGATGCGACTTCAATTTCAATCTGAACTTTACCGGTCTTTTTATCCAAATCGAGTTCTATCCATCCCGAATTTTTATCGAATCGTCCTTGCTGTAAACTTAAACCCCAATGCGAATATTCAAACACGGTATACGTGTGACTAGGATCAATCACAAAACGATCCGCAGCATCAGAGTGTGCGGCCATCGAAGTGACAAAAGCGAACATGATTCGACGCATAGTCGCAAAAAAATTCTTCACTCGCAAGATCCTCCCCTGTGACAAAGCAAATTCACCCGATTATCGTGAGTTTCTCACTATTCGATGCGACTTAGATTCGACCTCAAAACCATTCACCCGAATTGGGACTCGACGTTAGCACGCATTTGTTCAACATGCAGCAATCAATTCAAGATATAGTATTTGCAAATGATCAATAGACTATCACCTTGATTCATCGATAAGGATCTGCCCATGCCTTTAATACCCTCAATGCCGTCTATTGCTCTAGTGTTGTTCGTCGAAGATGTCGCACGACTCTCCGTCTTCTACGCGACCATCGCCAAAATGTCCGTTCAAGATACTGGCCCAAACTATGCCATTCTTGCGCTACCTGGTTTCGAACTTATACTCCATGCCTATGGACAGCTTGAAAACCAAGATCAACAAGACCTTATCAGTCCAGTTGTTGTTCGTGAAGATTCTTATACCAAACTATGTTTGCCAGTTGCACAGATTGAAGAAGTACGCATACTTGCGGAACAACTTGGTGGCAGAATTAAATCAAAAGAACATGAATGGTCTAGCGAGAATTTTTGCGCGTGCGACGGAAATGATCCCGAAGGTAATGTCATACAGGTGCGAATGCCACTCATGGCATTTTCTTAATATTTAGGGCTACCAATTCCAAAATACTGCGACTACATCGATCTTCAATTATTTTCTATTTTAAGACCCAAACAGTATGCCTTTTGCGTGAACGCATCAATACGTTTCGGCAGCATGCTTGACTGTTATCTGCAAGCTGGCTCCAGTATAATCACGCATCCTGTCTTGAACTCTGTCCATCATGCAACTGATCATCGCCGCCGTTGGCCACAAAATGCCCACTTGGATAGAAACTGGCTTCCAAGAATATGCTAAACGCATGCCACCCGAGGCGCGCATTCATCTAAAAGAAATCAAACCAATCGAGCGCTCGGGTAGTAAGACTGCCGAAACGGTCATGGCACTTGAGAAGGAAAAAATCGAGGCGGTCATTCCAAAAAATGCACGGATTATCGCGCTCGATGAGCGTGGCAAAGATTTAACCTCAGTTGGACTGGCAAAGCAGCTCACAGATTGGCAACAAGATGGGCGCGATGTAGTTTTCGTCATTGGTGGTGCTGATGGCTTGGACGCAGAATTTAAAGCAAAAGCGGATGGATTAATTCGAATTTCGAGCCTAACTTTGCCCCACGGCATGGTACGAGTACTATTAGCAGAACAACTATATCGTGCTTGGTCGATTACCCAAAATCACCCTTACCATCGGGTCTAGTAGAATTAGGCGAGATCAGCACGATCTATGCAAGTCTTGACGAGTTGAAAATGACCATTTACTCGTCATAAATCACATTCCTTTTTCCGCCCGAACTATTCATCGACGAACAGAGACGGCGCAGTGGCCACAAGCATTTGTTAATTAGTTGACTGCATTTCCAGACTAAAAAAACAAAACCATCATCTCTTGGTCAGTAACGCATTTGTTACGAAAGATAGGCAAGTTTTGAGTAAATCCTGAGCGAGTTTTGAACATAGTCTTTATACACTCGCAGTACTCAATGAAATCGACAATGGGATTTGAACCGAGACTAGCTGCCGGAGTCTAGTCGATCAATTGTGGCAGTAGGTCGAACGGCTACAATGGTCGTATGCCCCTCTTCGTTTTCCTTTGCCACAGAGCATGGTGCGTGTATTATAAGGGGAACAACTCTATCGCTTGGTCTCCGTCTTCGATTTCCGTTGCCAATCGATATCAAAGACTTATTGTAGACAGCCGCCAAGCTCCGCATCAGGATTGAAGTTATGCCGCAACACAAAAAAATTTATCTCGCGTCGAAAAGCCCTCGCCGACGTGAATTACTGCGCCAAGTCGGCATCGATTTCGAAGTCTTACTTCTACGAGATTCTCCTCCCCGTGGTCCAGACGTCACCGAACTCGTTTTACCAGGTGAAGCACCAGAAATCTATGTCTCAAGAGTGACGCAAGAAAAAGCAATTGCGGCGTGGCAAGCAATACGTAGTCGACGTCTGCTTGCTCATCCTGTCCTAGCAGCGGATACCAGCGTGATCATCCAGCAAGAAGTTTTAGGCAAACCCGCAAATAGAAACGAAGCAATCAGCATGCTTCGCAAACTTTCGGGGAATACCCATCAAGTACTAACAAGTATCGCGGTCAAATATCATGACCACCTCCTGCAATGTACGCAAAAGTCCGAGGTGAGTTTTGCAAACCTAGATGAGGCACAAATCAAAGCCTATTGCGATAGCACCGAGCCTTACGACAAGGCGGGTGGCTACGGCATCCAAGGTTTCGCAGCTCGCTTTATTACACATATTAGCGGTAGTTATTCAGGCATTATGGGACTTCCTTTATTTGAAACGACCGACTTATTGGCACAATTGGAGCACTTAGAGCCGAACTAGTCGTTTTGCGGAATTCAGCATTCATTTCTTAAATCTATTCAGAACTTAACCATGAGCGAAAATCTTTTAATCAACGTCACGCCACAGGAAACTCGCGTGGCCCTGATTTTTCAGGGTGCGGTCCAAGAGTTACATATAGAACGGACATTATCACGCGGTCTAGTCGGCAATATTTACTTAGGCAAAGTGGTGCGCGTTTTACCCGGTATGCAATCTGCTTTCATCGACATCGGTCTCGAACGGGCAGCGTTCTTGCATGTCGCCGATATTTGGGATGCACGTCCGCAAGGGCACGAAGGCAATCCAAATAGTGTTCCACTCACGCCAATCGAAAAACTCTTATTTGACGGTCAGGCAATCACCGTACAGGTCGTGAAGGATCCAATAGGCACAAAGGGCGCGCGTCTTTCCACCCAAATCTCGATTGCAGGTCGGATGTTGGTATTCTTGCCGCAAGACTCTCACATCGGCATTTCACAAAGAATTGAAAACGAAGAAGAACGCGAAGCTCTACGCACCAAAGTACAAGGCTTAATGTTAGAAGACGAAAAAGGTGGCTTTATTGTACGCACCATGGCTGAAGATGCGTCGGAAGAAGACTTGCGCACGGATATTGAATATTTACGCAGAACCTGGTCGACCATCAGCAAATTAGCGAAGACCAAACCACCCTGCAGTCTACTGCATCAAGATCTCAATTTAGCGCAACGGGTCTTACGTGATTTCGTCAATGAAGAGACCAGCAGTATACAGATAGATTCGCGTGAAAATTTCTTGATGCTTCAAGAATTTGGCCGCACCTACACACCCTCCGTCCTGCCCAAGCTACAGCACTACACGGGCGAGCGCCCTTTGTTTGATCTATACAGCGTAGAAGAAGAAATCGAACGCGCGCTTGGTCGTCGTGTCAATCTCAAGTCAGGTGGCTACCTAATCATCGATCAAACCGAAGCCATGACTACCATCGATGTCAATACAGGTAGCTTTGTCGCGGGTCGCAATTTTGACGATACCATCTTCAAAACCAATCTCGAAGCCGCACTCGCGATTGCGCGCCAACTACGCTTGCGCAATTTAGGCGGTATCATCATCCTCGACTTAATCGATATGGAAAGTCAGGAACATAAAGATGCCGTTCTCGCTGAACTCAACAAAGCCCTGTCGCGCGACCGTACCAAACTCTCGGTTTCGACATTCTCAGCACTAGGCTTAGTCGAAGTAACCCGCAAGCGTACGCGCGAATCACTATCACACGTTCTATGCGAGCCCTGCCCTGCCTGTAGCGGCAAAGGCCAAGTCAAAACTGCCCGCACTATCTGTTACGAAATCCTGCGTGAACTTCTGCGCGAAGCCAAACAATTCAACCCAAGAGAATTCCGCATTATGGCGTCACAAGTAGTGGTTGATATGTTCTTAGAGGAAGAATCGCAGCATTTGGCGATGCTAGGCGATTTTATTGGCAAGCCGATTTCACTGCAGGTTGAGAATGTGTTTCATCAGGAGCAGTACGATATTATTTTGATGTGAGTGTTTCTCAAGGCTCACTGAGCCGATATGTTGATAGACAAAGATAAGAATCCGTCGAGTTGGCGAGTTTAACGTAACAACGCGAAAGTGCCTACGAAGTTCTCGGAGATCAAATCTCCGCAATGATTCCTGCTCCTGAATTGAGTGATTCCATCGAATGAGTACATCAAATGAAGCTCCGTAGGTGCAATGCGCAATAAAGCGCGAGCGTAGTCTTCATACTTTGTGGATACATCGCTTCGTCGCCCCAGCCGGTTGAATCAACCACAAACACTCGCCTTTTTCAAACACTAGGACATCTATCTCAAACTTTCCAACCATTGCAGATAGCTCGGTAAAACCGTACCCATCCTACACCTCTATCATCGATAAATCGGAGGACATGCATGCATCGTGATCACAGTTTTAATATGTTTGAACGTCGTCTCCTACAGGGTTCGTCAGTGAATTCCGCTGAACTAGAGACGATGCAGAATTGGTATCCGATATCCATCAGAACAAATCCTTCTCGCGTGTCTTGGCGGGACATGGGCAGTACTCGCTTCACAGAATCCTTTTTTCAAGACACGCTTTCAAATCAAGAACGAGATCTACGTCGTGTTACCGAAACAGATCTCGCAAGGCTTTCCCACATCTCGAACTTTCTTCAGCCTAGCCTATTTGTTTTTCATATTTCGCGTTGTGGATCGACCTTGATGACACAGATGTTAAGTCGATTGGAAACTTGCATTGTCCTCTCTGAACCACCAGTCATTGATGCATTCTTCCGACATTTTTCAGAACCAACTGAAAAAAATCTACAAATTTTCCGAGATCTGATTGCAGCCTTAGGTCAACGCCGATTTGCTAGCGAGCGCCATCTAGTGATTAAATTGGATAGTTGGCACCTGCCTTATCTAGCATTCGTACAAAACGCCTTCCCCAAGGTGCCCTGTATCTTTCTCTATCGCGAACCGCAAGCAGTGCTGGCTTCGCACCAGAGAAGTCGCGGGCCACAGATGGTACCTGGATTAATTGATTTAACTGATCTTCTAATCGACGAGACTGATCTTGAGGCTCATGACCTTGATGGATATTGCCTAACTGTACTGAGCGCGCTCTATCAAAATGCGATTCAGCTACACGAAAAATTTGCCCTTCAACTCATCCATTATCGCCAACTTCCAGGAATTATTTGGGATAACCTTTTGGAACAAATCGGCATCGACATCAGCGAAGACGATCTAATAGAGATGAAACAACGCTCCCAGTTTCACTCAAAACATGGTCACCAAATCTTTGCCGAAGAGGTCATCAATAGAGTCGAGCACCCTCGTCTGTATAAGGCAAAGTCGCTTTACCAATGCCTCGATCAATACAACTCCGCGTAAGATACCGCATTCGTATTGTCTCGCACATCGTGCTGGAATAAAAAAAGCCGCTAAGTTCTTTAACTTAGCGGCTCTATCTGGCGTCCCCAGGGGGATTCGCCTACACAAGCGCAGGCCGCTGAATCGCTTGCAAGCGATTCCCTTCAAATCCCCCAGACGAGCATGCTCGTCTTTCTTTCGTAAATAAAAAAAGCCGCTAAGTTCTTTAACTTAGCGGCTCTATCTGGCGTCCCCAGGGGGATTCGAACCCCCGTACCCACCGTGAAAGGGTGGTGTCCTAGGCCTCTAGACGATGGGGACAGAAATCTGTCCTTGTTACTGACCTTATACTACTTTTTACTGCTTTACTTTTTTGCGTTTGCGATCAAGTAAGACCAACATTATATACTCAATTTCTTCAATCTGGCAAGTTTTTTTAAAAAATTTTTTAAAAAAACTTGATGAAGCCAATCTTACTTACATCGTGGTGGAGGTAAGCGGAATCGAACCGCTGACCTCTTGCATGCCATGCAAGCGCTCTACCAACTGAGCTATACCCCCGCACAAAACAGAAGCCGGAGTATAGCAAGTTTAGGCTTTGATTGTAAAGCGCATTACCCTCTTTAACACGAGCTAGAGGGCAACTTGAACCGAGATGTTTAATTTTTTTGTAAGCGCTGTAACACCACATCACGTCCAAACAATTCAATGACTGCATCAATCGATGGCGTTTGCAATTGGCCCGTCAATAATAATCGTAAAGGCATCGCCAATTGTGGCATTTTCAGGCCATGTTTCGCGAGGACTTCTTTCATACTTGCGGAAATTGCGGATTTGCTCCACTCAACAGTGGCACAGCTAGTCGTGAATTCCTGCAAGGCAGGGCGGATCGCATCCGTGATATGTTGCTCAAGCAATGCAGCATCCGGTGCAGGCTGACGATAAAACAACATGGCTGCTTGTGCCAATTCAACTGTCGTATTTGTTCTCTCTTTAAGCAAGGCAATCACTAAACTCAAGTCGGGGGCAGACTCAAACACGGCACCTGCACTCACCATCGCTGGACGTATCAATTCCGCTAATCGTTGATTGTCTGCTGCTTTAATATAATGATTGTTCAACCATGCCAATTTTTCTGGATTAAATTGCGCAGCAGAGCTAGACAGGTGAGTTAAATCAAACCAACTGATCATTTGATCCATACTAAAAACTTCGTCATCACCGTGGCTCCAGCCAAGGCGTGCTAAGTAATTGAGCAATGCTTCAGGAAGAAAACCTTTATCCAGATAGTCCATCACACTTACCGCATCGCGACGCTTTGAGAGTTTCTGACCGTCTGTGCCCAAGATCATCGGAACATGTCCATAGAACGGCAAGGGTGCGCCGAGCGCGTTCAAAATATTGATTTGACGTGGTGTATTATTAACATGATCATCACCTCGAATCACGTGCGTGATTTGCATATCACTGTCGTCCACTGCGACGCAGAAATTATAGGTCGGTGTGCCGTCAGGACGTGCTATTACCAAATCGTCCAACTCACGATTAGCAATAGTAATCGTGCCTTTAACGACGTCATGCCAAGTTACTTCTCCATCGATAGGATTTTTAAAACGAATCACAGGCTTTCTATCAGCAGGAATAGCGGGCAATGTTTTACCTGGCTCTGGACGCCAAGTCCCGTCATAGCGCGGCTTTTCACCCGCTGCACGTTGACGTTCGCGCATTGCTTCGACTTCATCTGTCGAACAATAACAATGATAGGCAGTGCCATCTGCCAACATTTTTGTCAAAACTTCGCGGTAACGGTCCATCCGCTTCATCTGGTAAAAAGGGCCTTCATCGTGTTGCAAGCCCAACCAGTCCATGCCATCTAAAATAGCTTGCACTGCTTCTGGAGTGGAACGCTCCAAATCCGTATCTTCAATTCGTAACACAAAAGTGCCACCAAAATGGCGCGCAAATGCCCAGCTAAATAGGGCGGTGCGAGCCCCGCCAACATGCAAATAACCCGTGGGGCTTGGTGCAAATCGCGTACGTACAGGGCTCGTTGGCAAAGGAAGTTGAGAGACGGTCATTGGTAGCTGGCGTGATTTCAATCGATGCAAGTTATTTGCACAGACAATCAAATATCACATAAAAGTCAAAAACGTTATTTTAACGCCTTCGAGAAATTGATGATACCTAGGTGAGTATTCATTCACACTGAGTTGCGCTAGCAAATTTGATTTCAAAATAAATTTCACGGCAAGATTAGCCATCCCCATCCAATGAAATCCTCCAAACAAGTCAATAATTCACATCGCGTCAATGAAGTCTAGGTTTACAATATCGTGCCATTTTGGCTTCCGTCTTACATGCAATGTATTCGCAAAAATACGCTTCACGATCTTTATTTCAATGCCCATGCCAAGCAAACCGCCTCCCCCTCTTCCGACCCGCGATGGCGTTAGTGCAAGCTTTGTGTGGGTGCCGGAGGGATACTGGGAGAATGCATTAGAATTTTTATGTGACTATTTTCCAGAAGTGTCATTAGAAACATGGACTGAACGCATGCAAAAGCGTGAAGTTTGCGACAGCAATGGGCATTTTTTGTCACCAATTAGCCAGATCAAGCGTGGCATGTGTTTATTTTATTATCGGGAGATCCCCAATGAAATAAAGATTCCATTTTGCGAGCACATCTTATTTCAAGACGAGCATTTATTAGTCGTCGATAAACCGCATTTTCTACCTGTTACCCCAGGCGGAGGCTATCTCCGAGAAACCTTGCTTGTCCGCCTCAAAAGACGCACACAAATCGACCACCTCACGCCTTTACACCGACTAGACAGAGAGACGGCAGGCATCATGCTTTTCTCAAAACAGGTACAGAGTCGTGGCGCCTATCAGGTTCTATTTCAACATCAACAAATCGACAAGACGTATCACGCGCTTGCGCCACATTTGGATCATGTTTCGTTTCCTCTTCAGAAAAAGAGTCGATTGGTTGAGGGGCCACAATTTTTTGTCATGCAAGAAGTGCCTGGTGAAGCCAACAGCGAGACCCAAATACATTTACTTGAGCGGCGCGGTGCTTTTTCAATGTATGAATTGCGTCCTCGGACAGGAAAAAAACACCAACTGAGAGTGCATCTTGCCAGTTTGGGTGCGCCTATTATCAACGATACGTTTTATCCGATCGCCTTACCTCACGGGAGTGATGATTTTGAAAAGCCATTGAAATTATTAGCAAAATCCATTGCATTTACCGATCCAATTACAGGCGAATCACGTCACTTTGAAAGCCAGCTTACCCTTTAATCCATTGAAAGCATGCATCGCCGCTGATCAATGCGAATTGAAGGCGGTTGACAAGAATTGCCGTCCGAAGTATTATCTCGCTTCTCGGAGTGTAGCGCAGCCCGGTAGCGCACCTGGTTTGGGACCAGGGGGTCCAAGGTTCGAATCCTTGTACTCCGACCAGTATTTAAGGATCGTTGAGAAATCGGCGATCCTTTTTAGTTTTATCAAAATTGGCATTTGATTTTCATCAATTGCGAATTAAATTCGGAGTGTAGCGCAGCCCGGTAGCGCACCTGGTTTGGGACCAGGGGGTCCAAGGTTCGAATCCTTGTACTCCGACCAGTATTTAAGCCTCGTTGATTTCTCAGCGAGGCTTTTTTTTGGGTCCACCGACTACAATTTCAAGCACAACGATGTTGCACGCAGCCTAAAACTCCTTAATCCGCGTCAACTCCCGCATACGTGCACTCACCTACTTCTGCCACCGAGCAATCACTCGAATTGCTTCACCAATTTGCCGGAGCTCATGAATTGCCAAAATTTTGGCTTCGCTGACACTGTGCAGCACGGGCAAATCAAACATCGAACGCCCTCGCCCCAATAGCTTCGGTGCCAAATACAACAACAATTCATCGACACGATTGGCTTGCAAAAATGCGCCACTCAGGGTCGCACCAGCTTCTATATGCACATCATTTACCTGCTGTTGACCCAAGATTTCCAATACCTTCTCGATATCAACACGTGGATTGCGCTCAGGCATTGGCGCAGCGGCATGGTGTAATTCGATTCCCGCTTGCTGCATCGATGCAATTTTGTCCGCGTCGTTGCTCGCATGAAAAATGGTCACGGGTGTTTGTTGCAGAATCTTCGCTTGAAGCGGCGTTCTTAGTGCGGAATCAACGATCACTTTACGCGGCTGATGCACTTGATCGACTGCCAAATCGGGCAGTCGCACAGTCAGCTGTGGATCATCACTCAATACCGTCCCAATACCGGTCAAGATGACGTCAGCTTTCGCACGCCAATGATGTCCATCCAATCGCGCTGTCGCATCTGTAATCCATTGACTCTGCCCATTTGGCAATGCCGTCAAACCGTCGAGACTAGCCGCCATTTTTAAACGGACCCATGGCCTGCCCGTTTCCATGCGCTGAAAGAATCCGCGATTCAATTCACGTGCTTCATCAGCGTACAACCCCACCTCTACTTGCATACCTGCGTTTTGCAAAATCAACAAGCCGCGCCCTGCAACTTGAGGATTGGCATCTTTAATTGCAGCAACGACGCGTGCAAGCTTGGCTTCAACCAGTGCATTCGCACAAGGGGGTGTCCGTCCAAAATGACTGCAAGGCTCTAAGGTCACGTAGGCTGTCGCGCCCCGCACATCGTGGCCGCGATTGGCCGCATCACGCAAAGCCATCACTTCAGCGTGTGCTTGGCCGACAGCTTGGGTGCAGCCCTTCCCCAAGATTTGCCCATCTTTCACGATAAGACAACCTACTTTGGGATTCGGAGAGGTGGCCATGGTGGCTTGTGAAGCGAGCTCCAAAGCCATTCGCATAAACGATTGATCTTGCGCTGTGAAATGCATCACGTATTTTGTACCGTGATGGTCGGAAATTTACTGCTCATATCTTTCGCTTGTTCCGCGACCTTGATGGCTAGCTTACGCGCAATATCTTTATAGATGGTCGCGATCTGTCCATTAGGATCGGCGACCACAGTAGGCTTGCCAGAATCCGCCTGTTCACGAATTGCCATCGTTAATGGAAGGCCACCTAAAAATTCCACGCCATAATCAGCGCACATTTTTTCGCCACCGCCTGCGCCAAAAATCGCTTCGGTATGACCACAATTCGAACATACGTGGGTACTCATGTTTTCCACAATGCCAAGAATTGGAATTCCTACTTTTTCAAACATCTTTAATCCCTTACGCGCATCAAGTAAGGCGATATCCTGCGGTGTCGTAACGATCACAGCACCTGTGACGGGCACTTTTTGCGAAAGCGTCAACTGAATATCACCCGTTCCTGGTGGCATGTCGACAATTAGGTAGTCAAGCTCGCGCCAATTAGTCAGTTCTAACAACTGTTGGAGCGCTTGCGTGACCATCGGCCCGCGCCATACCATAGGCGAATCGGGGTCAATCATAAAACCAATTGACGAAACTTGAACACCGTAGTTTTCCAGCGGCTCCATGGTTTTACCATCGTTGGATTCGGGTCTACCCTCGATTCCCATCATCATAGGCTGCGAAGGGCCGTAAATATCGGCATCCAACAAACCCACCGCAGCGCCCTCTGACGCCAAAGCGAGTGCAAGATTGACTGCTGTGGTGGACTTACCGACACCGCCCTTGCCTGAAGCAACGGCAATAATATTTTTGACGCTAGGCATCAATTTAATTCCGCGCTGAACTGCATGCGCAACGATTTTGGTATTAACCATCACGTCGACGACATCGATACCGTCCACACCCAACAACGCATCACGTACCAGTTTTGCAATCTGTTCACGCTGCGAGTTCGCTGGATAAGCCAACTCAATTTGTACGCTCACTGTGGCGCCTTGCACGGCAATTTGCTTCGCCGATTTGGTAGAAATGAAATCTTTTTGTGTATTGGGATCGATTAATCCGGCCAGAATTTGCTTAACTTGTGCAATCTGTTGCTCAGAATTATTCACTGATTCGCTTGCTGACATACGCTTTCTCCATTCAATTTTCATCAGTCTAAACCAAATTACACCGAAAACCCTTGAAAGCCCTGCTTACGGAAGGCGTTTAAGCCGCACTGGGATGTCACCTCGATAAATTTAAAGCTTGTTGACATGCTACTTTTTTACTCTCAGCTTTGACGGCCCTGTGACAAATATCTGAAACCATCATCATGCGGCATCGCGCGACTAAAGCCGTGATTTCAAGCACTTTCGCTGTTAAAATACCGTCTTTGTTTAATTCATATAAGAAATCCAAGATTATGACCCGCAAGCTGTTTGTCACCACTGCCCTTCCCTACGCTAACGCTCCCTTCCACCTCGGCCACATTATGGAATATATCCAAGCCGATATTTGGGTTCGTCATCAGCGAATGTCTGGGCACGAAGTCAACTTCGTTTGCGCTGATGATGCGCATGGTGCGCCAATCATGATTGCGGCTGAGAAAGCGGGACTTACTCCTCAAGAGTTTGTGGGGCAAATTGCGGCTGGACGAAAACAATATTTAGACGGTTTTCATATTCAATTCGATAATTGGCATTCTACCGATGGTGCGGAAAATCATGCCTTATCCCAAGACATTTATCGTAAATTAAAAGCAGCTGGCTTTATCATTAGCAAGACAATCGAACAGTTTTATGATCCGGTCAAAAATATGTTTTTACCCGATCGCTACATCAAAGGTGAATGTCCGAAATGTGGTGCCAAAGATCAATACGGTGATTCTTGCGAAGTTTGCTCTGCAGTCTATGCGCCAACCGAATTAAAAAATCCCTACTCGGTATTGACTGGTGCAACACCCGTGATGAAATCATCTGAACATTTTTTCTTCAAATTATCTGACGAAAAATGTGTCGAATTCTTGCGTGGCTGGGCTTTGCAAGACAATCGCTTGCAGTCCGAAGTTGCGAATAAATGTAAAGAATGGTTAGAAGGCGAAGGTGGTTTGGGCGATTGGGATATTAGTCGCGATGCACCTTATTTCGGTATCGAAATCCCCGATCAACCTGGTAAATATTTTTATGTATGGTTGGACGCGCCAGTTGGTTACTTGGCGTCCTTAAAAAATTACTTCAATAAAACTGGTCGTGATTTTGATGCGTTTATGGCTGATCCGAGCACAGAACAAATTCACTTCATTGGCAAAGATATTACTTACTTCCATACCCTGTTCTGGCCAGCCATGTTGAAATTCTCTGGCTACAAAACACCCGACAATGTTTATGCACACGGCTTCGTCACGGTCTCAGGCGAAAAGATGTCGAAATCACGTGGTACAGGTATTTCGCCATTGCGCTATCTTGACATTGGCATGAATCCGGAGTGGTTGCGTTACTACTTCGCAGCAAAGTTGAACGCCAAAGTGGAAGATCTGGATATGAATCCAGACGACTTTGTGGCAAGGGTCAACTCTGATTTGATTGGCAAATACATCAATATCGCTAGTCGCGCAGCAGGCTTCATCACCAAACGTTTTAATGGTGTAGTGAATACAAGCTGGGCTACCAATGAGGATACTTTCATTCAAAACTTGCGCAACGTTGCCAGTGATATTCAGGCTTTATACGAAGCGCGTGAGTTCGGTAAAGCTCTGCGTGCCGTGATGGAGCAAGCCGACATCATCAATGCCTACGTCGATGCGAACAAGCCTTGGGAACTAGCAAAACAACCGGAAAACGATGCGAAACTCCAAGAAGTTTGCAGCCGTTTGCTTGAAGCTTTCCGCATTTTGACGGTATTCTTAAAACCTGTACTGCCGCAGCTTGCGTCACAAGTCGAAGCGCAACTAAACATCGCTCCGCTTAATTGGGCGAGCGTGCAAACGGCACTGCCTGATCAGCACACGATAAATCCTTATGTCCATTTAATGCAACGTGTTGATATTAAAATTTTTGATCAATTATTCGATGCACCTGCGGCAAGCCCAACTGAGGTAGCGGATACCACAAACAGCGCGGCAAATATCGAAGCGCTGGCTGAGGAAATCAAAATTGACGACTTCGCAAAAGTTGACCTCCGTATCGCAAAAATTGTGAACTGCGAACACGTCGATGGCTCAGACAAACTGTTGCGCCTAAGCTTAGATGTGGGTGAAGGTAAATTGCGAAATGTTTTTTCTGGCATCAAGTCCGCTTACCAACCAGAGCAGTTGATTGGTAAATTCACCGTCATGGTTGCCAATCTCGCACCACGCAAAATGAAATTTGGCGTCTCAGAAGGGATGGTATTGGCCGCATCTGCTGCCGATGAGAAAGCCAACCCTGGCCTCTATATTCTCGAAGCATGGCCAGGCGCAGAGCCTGGTATGCGAGTTCGTTAATTCTAAATCACGGCTATGGATATCGTCATACGCGAAGCGAATGTCGACGATGCGCCTCTTTTGGCGCATTTGACTCGCACTTGTTGGGCTGGCAAAGTCGCGTCAAGTTCGTCTGGGCATTCTGAAAGTAGCGAAAAAGTAGCCGAAGAACTGACACTAGGTGGCGGTTTTATTTTACTGATTGACGAAGAACCAGCCGGCTCAGTACGCTGGCTTCCTGTCGATGGTGAAACCCATACTTGGGAAATGCGTCGGATGGGCATCCTCCCCGCATTTCGCGGTGAAGCGCTGTCACAACATTTACTCGAGGCCGTCATCCATCAAGCCCAGACTTCTGGGGTTGAAGAATTGCGTTTAGGCGTACGAACCGACCAACCACGTTTGGTAGATCTCTATACCGCCTATGAATTTGAGCTCGCTCCCGAGCTTGAATATGCCCATGCCAATCCGAATGAACCTATGCCACATGTCATGCGACGTATTCTGCGTTAATTCATACCGTAGCCAATTCCGCCTCCCTTCTATTTCTGAGTAGGAAATCCAATGAGCATTTCAATTTCCCAACGTATTTCCCAACGGTTAGACGCGCTACGTGGCGCGATGATCAAACATGGCGTTCATGCTTGTTTAATTCCGTCAGCAGATCCTCATTTGTCAGAATACTTGCCCGCCCGTTGGCAAGGTCGTGAGGTATTTTCTGGCTTTACAGGCTCAGTTGCAACCTTCATCGTGACGATGGATTTTGCTGGTTTATGGGTCGACAGCCGCTATTGGTCGCAGGCTGAAATAGAGCTTACCGGCACCGGTATTAGTATCATACAAGTTCAATCCGCAGCGGCGAACGCACATATTGATTGGCTGACTGAACACTTAGCAGGTGGTCAAACTTTAGCGGTGGATGGCAATGTACTAGGACTTGCAAGTGCACGTGCTCTGCAATCTGCTTTCGCGCCTAAGCAAATTATTTTAAATACCCAATTAGATCTTCTTGATGAAGTTTGGGATGACCGACCTGCGCTTCCCGATGCTCCGATATATGAGCATCTAGCACCATTCGCAACCATTAGTCGTGTGGAAAAATTAGCAGCAATCCGCGTGCAAATGCGGGCGAAAGGGGCAAATTGGCATTTTGTCTCAACGGTCGATGATATCGCTTGGATTTTCAATTTGCGTGGCGCCGATGTGAACTATAACCCGGTATTTGTATCGCACGCATTAATTGGAGTAGACAGTGCGACTTTGTTTGTTCCATTGAATAAAGTCTCCGCTGACATCATCGAAAATTTAGCAAAAGATGGTGTGCATTGCCAACCCTACGAACAAGCAGCCGCTGCATTAAACAATTTAAATGCGAGCGCCAGTTTATTGATTGACCCACGTCGTATCACGTTTGGGTTCCAACAAGCGATTGCAAAAAATGCGACCGTGATTGAAGCACTCAACCCCTCGGTTTATAACAAATCGCGTAAATCAGCAGCAGAAGCACAATTTGTTCGTCAAGCGATGGAACAAGATGGTGCCGCTTTGTGTGAGTTTTTTGCTTGGTTTGAACAGGCTCAAGGTCAACAACGCATCACCGAGTTAACAATTGACGAACAAATTTGCGCAGCGCGTGCGCGCCAGCCGCATTTCGTTTCACCCAGCTTTGGCACAATTGCGGGCTTTAATGGGAATGGCGCGATGCCACACTATCGCGCCACGGAGCATTCCCATGCTGAAATTGAAGGAGATGGCCTACTATTGATTGACTCTGGCGGCCAATATCTGAACGGAACCACAGATATCACTCGTGTTGTACCAGTTGGCACGATTTCGGAAGATCAAAAGCGTGACTTCACGCTCGTCTTAAAAGGCATGATCGCACTGTCACGTATGCAATTTCCCTATGGAACTTATTCGACTGTTCTTGATACGGTGGCGCGTGCGCCGATGTGGGCAGAAGGAATCAATTATGGCCACGGCACAGGACATGGGGTTGGATATTTTCTGAATGTCCACGAGGGTCCGCAATCCATTTCAGGAGCGATCCCCAATAGTGACATGGTGATGCAGATCGGTATGATTACTTCCAATGAACCTGGAATTTATCGTCCGGGAAAATGGGGGGTGCGGATTGAGAATCTGTTGCTATGCGTGCCAGCGATGAGCACAGAATTTGGTGATTATCTTCGATTTGAAAGCCTAACTTTGTGTCCTATCGATACCCGTTGCATCGCGCTAGAACTCATGCGCGACGACGAAATTGAATGGCTGAATGATTATCATCAACAAGTTCTATTACGTCTTTCACCACGCGTTCAGGGCGATGCCTTAGCATGGTTAAAAGCGCGAACCACGCCAATTAGTAAGATCAGTCGCACATCTTGATAAGAACCTGAAGGTCAATCTCAATTAAGGCAAATAATGCGTGATATCCCGACATGGCAAGTAATGCCAGCGAGCTTAGATGATTTTAGTGGCATCAAGTCGCTTTACATGCGCGTCGCACGACAAGGTGGCGGGATCGCTCGGACAGAAGATGAAATCAGCGATGACTACATACGTCACAATCTTGATTCGGCGCTCGCGCGTGGGATTGCCTATGTCGCCAAAGCCGAAGGAAGTATTGTCGGTGAAATTCATGCCTACCGACCTATACCGAAATTATTTTCTCACGTTTTGTCAGATTTAACGATTGCGGTTGATCCAGATTTTCAAGGAAGTGGCGTAGGTCGAGCCATGTTTACAGCGCTTCTTAATGAAGTCGTCGCCTCACATGCAGAGATCCGGCGTGTCGAATTATTCGTCCGTCAGTCCAACCTGAAAGCACAGACTTTTTATCAAAGCCTAGGATTTCAAATCGAAGGACATTTTCAACAGCGCGTACGACGCCATGACGGCGATCTAGAAGCGGATATTCCAATGGCTTGGTTACGCGCTTAAACGCGTTCAACAAAAATCCCGACTCGCTGCGGAAAAATTCCCCAGTAGATGACTCATGTCGACTAAGCGCTTTGCCACCAGATGCTGAACTTGTCCATCCGTTTGCCAAATACCATAAACGCCAAGCAATCGCGCATTCATTGCTTCTTGACGGAATTGGTCCACTAACGTCGGCCAAACGATCACATTCACTGGCCCAGTCTCATCTTCAATCGTAATAAATAACACCCCTTTGGCAGTTCCCGGCCTTTGTCGAACGGTGACCAAACCACAAGCGCGCGCAAACTGTTTATTTTGAAAAGTCTGCAATACCTCTGCTGGTAAAAAACGTTGCTTCAACAAGCGCGGTCTGAGTAATGCCAAGGGATGTCTTTGCAGCGTAAAGCCAGTACTATGATAATCACGCAGAATTTCTTGTGCCTCGGTGGGGATACTAAGTTGTGCAGGGGTTTCTGCTAATGTCGTCGGATGCAACAAATCTTTATCCGGTATCGCAGCAACTGCTTGCCATAAAGCTTGATGCCGATTGCCGCTCAAAGCGGCCAAGGCGTTCCCGCTCGCGAGTGCTTCTAAATCACCCCGATCAAGCTGTGCACGTCGAGCTAAATCGCTAATATCACTAAATGCTCCTTGTTGACGCGCTTTGCTAATACGCAGAGCAGCAGCTTGCGACATACCGCGCAGTAAACACATGCCAAGTCGCACTGCGGGCTGTGCTTTGATGTCAACACGCTGTGGAATATCTTCTAATTTAGCGTCCCAATCACTGACCATCACATCAATTGGACGCACAACAATCTGATGTCGTTTTGCATCTTGAATCAATTGCGATGGAGAATAAAACCCCATCGGTTGCGAGTTCAGCAGAGCACATAAAAATACCGCAGGTTGATGACATTTAATCCAACAACTCGCATAAGTCAGCAAAGCAAAACTAGCGGCGTGACTTTCTGGAAATCCATATTCACCAAAACCCAACATTTGATTAAATACGGCGTGAGCAAATTCGAACTCATAACCGTTTTTTACCATGGTATCAATAATTCGACGTTCATAGTGTGCTAGACCACCTTTGCGCTTCCAAGCCGCCATTGCACGTCGCAACTCATCCGCTTCACCTGGAGAAAAATCCGCTGCAACCATGGCTATTTGCATTACCTGCTCTTGAAAAATAGGAACACCTAGAGTACGTGATAAGACTTTTTCTATCGCTGGCTTAGGATACACAACGGGTTCCAAACCCTGACGCCGCTTTAAATAAGGATGCACCATGCCGCCCTGAATCGGTCCGGGGCGAACGATCGCTACTTGCACCACTAAATCATAAAAAGTACGTGGACGCAAACGTGGCAACATACTCATCTGAGCGCGCGATTCAATTTGAAAAACACCCACCGTATCTGCTCGACAAATCATATCGTAGGTAACGGAATCCTCTGGCGGAATATCTTGCATACGCTTTGGGCAAGCTGGAATTTGCTGCATTAATTTAAAAGCACGCTGCAACGCAGATAACATCCCTAAAGCCAACACATCGACTTTTAACAAACCTAATGCTTCTAAATCATCCTTATCCCATTGAATAATGCTTCTGCCCTCCATGCTCGCTTTTTCGACTGGCACTAAGCGTGTCAATTTATCGCGCGCAATCACAAATCCGCCACTATGCTGCGATAAGTGTCGCGGAAATCTCAATAGCTGATTCACCAACGCAGCCCATTGCTGAGCTATATGCGACTGCGGATCCAAACCATTTTCAAGAAATCGTTCAAGCAAGGCTTCTTTACTATCAAACCAATGCTGCGATTTGGCTAATTGATCAATCAAGTGCGCGTCAACGCCTAAGGCTTTACCGACCTCGCGTAAAGCACCACGTGGGCGGTAAGTATGCACAGCCGCAGCCAATGCTGTTCGATGTCGACCATATTTTTGATACAGGTATTGAATCACCTCTTCACGACGCTGATGCTCAAAATCTACATCAATATCAGGCGGCTCGCCGCGCTCTTTGGATAGAAAACGCTCAAATAATAAGATACCGTTTTCAGGACTAACCTCGGTAATATGCAAACAATAGCAAACCACTGAATTCGCCGCTGAACCACGTCCCTGACATAAAATATCTCGCGAGCGGGCAAAGCGCACAATGTCATAGACCGTCAAAAAATACGGTTCATAAGCAAGATCATTAATCAAATGCAATTCATATTCGATCTTATTCTGAACCTCAGTACTTACTCCGTATGGGTAACGATGTTGCGCACCCGCGTACACTTCTTGTCGCAAAAATGAAGCTGGTGTATGGCCTTTCGGCACCAGCTCATCTGGATATTCATAACGTAACTCGGCTAAAGAAAATTGACATAAATCGGCAATTCTGAGAGTTTCTTGCAAAGCAGACGCTGAATAAATATTTCCCAATCTTAAGCGCGAGCGTAGATGTTGTTCTGCATTCGGTGCCAAATCATAGCCACAATCAGCGATCGCTTTTCCAAGGCGAATCGCGGTCAAAGTATCTTGCAAAGGCTTGCGTGAACGCACATGCATACAAACATGGCCGAGCGCAACCAGCGGCAGTCCGGTTCGTATACCGATCTGCTCTAAATGGTGTTGCTGCCAATCGTCCATCGCTTGAGTTAACAAATTTAAACCTAACCACGTGCGTTGTGGAAAATGGCGCGCCATCCAATCGGCTTGCAATAGAACGAATTCGGGTTGAAGTGGATAATCAGGAATCAAGATGAGACAACAATGCGGTAGACCTGCGATATGCAATAGATCATCCGGTGGCGTAATAAAATCATCCGGTGTAATCAGGTAATGTCCTTTTACTGCATCGGCACGCATTCTTGCCAGACTAATTAACTCGCAAAGATTGCCGTAACCCTGTCGATTTTGTGCCAACACAAGCAAACGCATCCTACCTAATTCCACTCGCTGTTGGCTCCGTTGTAATTGAAAGACGCTACCAACGATCAAAGGAAATTGATGTTTTTGCGCCTCTTCATGGGCTCTCACGACCCCAGCCACAGAACACTCATCGGTAATCGCGAGAGCCCGATATTTCAATTTCACTGCGCGCGCAATAAGCTCTTCCGCATGCGATGCGCCATGCAGAAAACTAAAATTGGTCTGACAGTACAGTTCGGCGTAATCGGGAAACATTGCGCTTAAAATAGCCTTTACTCTATGTTGAATGATGAATATTCTTTTCAACTACTGGATTGAAGGATTGTTTAGTTAGCTTGGTTTTCAACCAAATACACCATGTAAAAACCATGCATCCTCTTCGTGCAGGAATTTGTTTTGCCCAATCCGTTCACGATAAATCCAATAACGATAATGTTGAGTACACTCTGCAATAAAATAGTCACGAGTAACGAGTTGTCCATTCCACCAACCTGCCTCGATCCGCTCTGCGGGTGATAAAAGTTTGAGACGTGATCCGTAATAAGGACTGTGCTGTTTCACCTTCAGTGAGATCGGCTTACTGAGTAACCAACTCGGCCGCGGAGTACGAAAAATTGGTATATTCTTCTGCGCTTGGCTCACCGTTTTTTCCAAAATCGAAACCCAATGATTAGCGACCTCAGGTCGATGGTCGGCTCGCGGTGCAGCTTGCAAAACTTGATCAGCACCGAGTCGAGCAATTAATAATTCAATGAGTCGATGCTGATCCTCACTCTGACTTCCTTGATCAGGAAAAAGCGAGGTACTTAATGCTTGGCGCACTTCCATCGCATCGACTTCCAAACGAACGGCAATAGCAGCGCTACCGAGTTGCCATTGCGCGAGTTTCTCTTTCAATAAACGGGTAATATGCTCTTCTTGCCAACAAGCTTGAGCGAACGGAATAGCAAGCACGCTAGGCGCAGTTGCCTGCCGACCTCGTTCATGTTCCAGTATCAGCGTAATATGTTTGACGGCTTTTTGCTGTTGATTTAGCCATCCACATAACTGCAATACCAAGCCACGACTAAAATGAAAAATCGTTTCTGTCTTATCGATCCGATCTGGCAATTCAGAACGTGCATGAAATTGATCCGGAACCACAATCCATTGATGTAGAGTTGGGAGTTCACCATAAGCACGGTCTAAAGCTAACAACAAGGCTTTTCCACAGCGTCTTTGTAAACCAGCACGCGGCAATCGACGTAGCGCTGCTAAATTTGTACAGGCTATCCCTTGTAACCAATCAAGATACGGTCGACTAGCTGCGAATAGATAACACGGCAAAGTATCTAAATGCAGCGCCAAACGTTGGCTATTCAAACATAGGTGTAATTGACGCGTACGCCGTGTTGTTTTACTTCTTGTTTGTGGCATTTTTTGTGCTAATAAACTCGCCGCGCTCGCATTATTCGCTATACCTATTTGTGCACACACACCTAAATGAATCAGATCATGTCGTATGCGTTGATACAGCTTTCGAATGCCACCAAACAATCGTAAACTAGCCGCGACTTCCATCAACACAATCTCTGCCGAATCCTCACAAAAACTCACACTGGGTGAATACTGCAAAAGACCAAACGCTACCTGCTGGCGCAACATCCGCTCTCGAACAGGATCTCGCTCTTTGATGATGGCATCATCGCAGAGCAAAGCAATACTATTTTGACGCATACCCACTAATAAACCACAAGCACTGAGGTTCTCGCTGAGCGCGTAAATGTGTTGATGCTCGCAAATGATGAGTTTGCTTTGCCCTTCTTGTTTAGCCAACCAATGCGGACGAAATACCTCCAGCGCGAGCTGCGGTAGATAAATGGCGATCCATAAAGGCGGTCTCAAGACTTGCATGATCTAATTGGTTCGACAAAGGCTGACTAGAGGGGCTAACTGATAGTGAATTGAATGATGCAGAAAATTGTGGAAGTAAGTCTTTAAACGCTAAAACCACTGCCTGTGCTTGCTGCGCCCCTCGTCGTTTAAAAATATCAATTTGCAAGCCGTTATGATGGAGTGCCAACTTTAAACGTAAGGGGGCTGGTGATGGCTGATGCTGATTTTCCCATGGACGAATCAGACAAAATAAACTACGCCCATTTTGCGCTGCCAAATGCAAACGTCGTAAGGCATCGTGAGTAAAGTGATGACGTCCGGATTGCCACAACAAGAGAGCACTACAAGCCTGATTTTTTACAATTTGCTCGGCCGCCCACAAAACATCACGTGGCTGATGGCACGGTAACCATAGAACACGCGACAAATCCAAGCGTAAAGCAGACAGCGCCAATATCTGGGGCTGGTATGGCGTATTTAATAAAACAATCTGTCCTTCTCGCAACTGGGCGAGTGCGTGACTAAGTAATTGCAATTCAGCACTTCCCGCTTGCTCGACTAATAATTCCATTAAATTTGACAGAGGCCAACCACCTCCTGGCAACTCGGCTGCTAAAGCTGCATGGCCGCAATCAACATAGTTACCAAAACCACGGCCCAACTGGGATGCACGCCACAAAGACGGATGCAAACTCTCCAGATTGACTGCAGCATGGTTAGCAGATTGCAAAGAATTAGTGCAAGACATAATTAGATAAATACTGTATGGATGTACAGTATATGTCTAGTTGAAAGAAATTTCAAAACTTTTATACGAGCTTATTTTTCATACAAGTTTCATTGCATTCACAATCCTTAGCATGCTTAAACCAAGGTGATGAAATAAGATTAAACAATACTTGATTCTATATTTCTATAAATATAGAATTATAGAAATAACTTAATCAATAACACGATATGGAAACCAAATCCGCCATCACCGCCCTCGCCGCTTTGGCACAAGAATCTCGACTAGCGATCTTTCGATTGCTGGTTGCTGTCGGTCCAGAAGGCCTAGCAGCGAGCAAAATCGCAGAAGAACTCGAAGTTCCCTCGTCGTCATTGTCGTTTCATTTGAAAGAGTTATCGCACGCGGACTTGATCGTGGCGCGGCAAGATGGGCGATTCATTATTTACTCGGCGAATTTTTCGGCGATGAATGATTTGATAGGATTTTTAACTGAGAGCTGTTGTGGGGGTAATCCCTGTGGACCAAGCGCATCACCGAGATCAGCGACGAAAAAATCAGTACCAAAATCAGCCGCGAAGTCTGTGGTGAAGGCTTAATTGATTTCCTCGTTTTTTACTCTTTTTTCTTTGATACTTGTTCGATATTTCTCTGATACTTCTTTGACCACGCTTTTATGTCTTCAAAAAACATTGTACTGAAACGCATTGTCGCCGAGTTCCTTGGCACTGCTTTTTTACTCGCTGTCGTCGTTGGCTCTGGCATCATGGCGCAGACGCTTTCTGCTGGTAATGCTGCCATCGCTTTACTCGCCAATGCACTCGCCACTGGCGCAGGTTTGATTGCCTTGATTTTAATGTTTGGCAATTTGTCGGGAGCACATTTTAATCCTGTGGTGACGCTCTCTGAAGCGTGGCAAAAAAATTTACCAAGTCACTACATTTTTCCGTATGTCGTTGCACAAATACTGGGGGCCTTTGCAGGTGTCGCCGCTGCACATGGCATGTTTGATCTGCCGCTATTTTTCGCATCGATGCATGCGCGTACTGGTGTTTCACAATGGTGGAGCGAATTCATAGCGACCTTTGGTTTGATTGCGGTCATCATCAGCACCTCACGCACTCGTCCGGCAACTACGCCATTTGCGGTGGCGGCGTATATCACAGCAGCGTATTGGTTCACTTCTTCAACCTCATTTGCGAATCCCGCTGTGAGTTTGGCACGTGCAATGAGCGACACCTTTGCCGGCATACGTCCTAACGATGTGCCCGGTTTTATTGTGATGCAGTTGTTAGGCGCGGCATCTGCGACTGTGCTGTTTAACTGGTTATATCCATCACCTTCCCCATCTTCATCATCTGAGGTCAGCTCATCATGAACGTCTTATTTCTTTGTACAGGTAATTCTTGCCGCTCTATTTTGGGCGAGGCGACTTTTAATCACTTAGCACCTGCTGGTTGGCGCGCGATGAGTGCGGGTAGCAAACCAACCGGCCAAGTGCATCCACGTTCACTCGCTTTATTGGCGCGCGAAGGCATCGCGACCGATGGTTATTTCAGTAAATCCTGGGATAACTTGCCAGCGACGCCCGATATCGTGATTACGGTTTGTGCGAGCGCGGCGGGCGAAACTTGCCCTGCCTACTTAGGTCCTGTATTACGCACCCACTGGGGCGTCGAAGATCCGGCACACGCCACAGGCACCGATGAAGAAATTGACGCTAGCTTTATGCAAGCCTATCGTATTTTGCGAGCGCGTATTGAAGCGTTTTTTGCCTTACCACTTGCAAGCTTGCAAAACGATAAAGTGGCTTTAAAAGTAGAGATGGATAAGATCGCTAACCTCACTTGATCTCACTTGATCTCATTTGATTTCAACGACACATCATCACATCCATTTCTGAAATTTCCGAATCGGAGAACACCATGATTTTCTTAAAGCAGGCGCCGCCATTCCTATTCTTTACGGGCAAAGGTGGCGTCGGTAAAACATCGCTGGCTTGCGCGACAGCGATGCATTTTGCTGATCTTGGTAAACGAGTGCTATTAGTTAGTACCGATCCTGCATCGAATGTCGGACAAGTATTCGGTATCACGATAGGTAATCACATTACCGCCGTGAGTGCGGTGGCGAACTTATCCGCCTTAGAAATTGATCCGCAAGCGGCAGCACAAATCTACCGCGATAAAATCGTCAGTCCGGTACGTGGTGTATTGCCCGATGCGGTAGTCAATAGCATAGAAGAACAATTATCCGGCGCCTGCACCACCGAGATCGCCGCGTTTGATGAATTCACTGGCCTACTCACTAATCAAGCTGTGATCAGCCAATTTGATCACATCATTTTTGATACCGCGCCGACAGGTCATACCATACGCATGTTGCAATTGCCCGGTGCGTGGTCTGACTTTTTAGAAGAAGGCAAAGGCGATGCGTCGTGCTTAGGTCCCTTGGCTGGTTTAGAAAAACAACGCGAGCAATATCATGCTGCGGTGGAAGCCTTGGCTGATCCACAACGCACGCGCATGGTCTTAGTCGCTCGTGCGCAAACAGCTGCCTTGCGCGAAGCCGCCCGAACTCACGAAGAACTGGCTGCGATTGGCTTCCAACGTCAATATTTAGTCATCAACGGTGTGATGCCTGAAGCCGAAGCGGTACATGACAAATTAGCTGCCGCGATTGTGCAACGCGAGCAAAGCAGTTTGAATACTATGCCTGCTGTGTTGAAGGAGGCACCGTGTGATCAACTTCCTTTGCTTGGTTTTAATTTAGTTGGTTTGTCGGCCTTGCGTGCCTTGCTCAATCCATCGTCTGCAGTGTCGTCTTCCAAGCCGATTAGGGAAGCACCAACCTGTCCTGATTTGTCGAGCCTGATTGATGATTTAGCTGCACACGGACATGGCTTAATTATGACCATGGGCAAAGGTGGCGTTGGTAAAACCACGGTGGCGGCGGCACTCGCAGTCGAATTAGCGCGGCGCGGTCATGCAGTGCATTTAACCACCTCTGACCCCGCTGCCCATGTGTTAGCAGCGCTAGGTGGTGAGGTTGAAAACATGAGCGTCAGCCGCATTGATCCACATGCAGCAACAGAGGCATATCGTGCGCAAGTGATGGCGAGCAAAGGCAAACATTTGGATGACGCTGGGCGCGCTTTGCTGGAAGAAGATTTACGCTCACCGTGTACCGAAGAGATCGCCGTGTTCCAAGCGTTCTCGCGCGTAATCCGCGAAGCAGGTAAGAAGTTTGTCGTAATGGATACCGCGCCGACTGGACATACCCTGCTCCTACTTGACGCGACGGGTGCCTATCACCGCGAAATCGCGCGACAAATGGAAAGCACAGGCGTACGCTTCAATACCCCGATGATGCAGCTACAAGATCCACAGCAAACCAAAGTGATCATCGTGACACTGGCAGAAACGACCCCGGTATTGGAGGCGGCTGGCTTACAAAAAGATTTACAACGCGCAGGGATAGAACCATGGGCCTGGGTCATTAACAATAGCTTGGCACTAGCGCATCCAACTTCTGCTTTATTGCAAGAACGTGCGCAGAATGAATTAGCGCAAATTCAAACAGTGGCGGAACAACATGCCAAGCGTTGGGCGGTGATCGCTTTGCAAGAGCAAGAGCCAGTTGGGGTTGCGCGTTTGCAGGAGTTGTTGAGGAATGAAGGAGCTCGGTAGTAAGGCTTTTCTTCAAAATGTAGATTCCCTTCCCCCTGCAAAGCATAGATATCTACACAAATTCGGATTTGGTTAAAAGACACCTTCTCCCGCAAGCGGGAGAAGGCTGGGATGAGGGTGGTTCAAGTTAGCGAAATGCTTTTTTAAATGTCGCGTTCGGTATTTAGAACACATGTAGTCGTTATATTTTCTCGCTTGTCAGCCGCCCTCACCCCAACCCTCTCCCGCTTGCGGGAGAGGGAGCATTAGTCATCGTACAACTAGTACTCTTTGGCCTCGGTTTTCTCTTTTTCCATTACAAAAACCCATTTCAACAGTAAGGACTTATCGGTTATCATACGAGAAACAACTCAGCTATACGTGATCGCTCTGTAAACCATTAGATCACCTTCGACAAAGAATCGACACCGTTATGAATGCCACAACCATCAATCCTATACCCCTCCGCAGCAAGCCACGCAATCTTGCCAGCGCGGTGGTCGATCATTTGACGACGCGTATCAAGAGCGATGATTTAAAAGTGGGTGAAAAGCTGCCGACCGAATCCGAGATCATGCAAGTTTATAGCGTCAGTCGCACTGTTGTACGTGAAGCGATTTCGCAATTAAAGGCAGCGGGATTGGTCGAAACACGACACGGCATAGGCACCTTTGTACTCGCGCCTTCGCATCATCTAGGCTTACAGAATTCCTCCATTGTGACGGTACGCGACGTGCTCGCGGTTTTGGAAATTCGTATCAGCCTAGAGACCGAAGCAGCTTGGCATGCTGCATCACGTCGCACTGACGCACAAGTTGAAGAGATGCGAGCTGTGTTACAGCAGATGCGCACCACGGTGGAGTCCGGCGCGCATTCGGTTGATGCCGATGTGCGCTTTCATTTGTTGATTGCACAAGCGACTGGCAATCCTTACTTTGTCGAATTGCTAGGCCATTTAGGACATACCTTAATCCCGCGCGCACGTTTGAATACGGCGCAAATCAACCAAGACGATCCATCCGCTTATCTGGTACGTGTGCACCATGAGCATGAGGATATTTTTAATGCGATTTTGCGGAAAGATCCTGAAGCGGCGCGGGCGGCTATGCGGACGCATTTGAGTAATAGTCGGGAGCGGTTGAGGTTGGCGCAGGAGGTGATTGAGGGAGCTGTTTGAGAAGTTTTTCTTGCCTCGACGTTTGAAGTCTCATTCATTATGACTGTGACTCTATCAAGCGAGATCAGTTCTCAATGTGCATTGGCTAGGTGTGGCCCGACAGTCAATTCCCTTTTTGCTTCGAAAAAAAGCGATCTTAGCTTCACGCTATCGAATTTCATTTCTCCGCCTACTGAAGTGAGATTCGCCTTCATCCTTTCTCATCGTTTACAGGTCGGGGGTAGCCCGACAGCTACTTACTTTTCTTTGATTCGCCAAAGAAAAAGTAAGCAAAAGAAAGGCGACCGTAGACTCGCCCTTCGGGTGCTTACGCTACGCTCCAGCATAATTTGTGCATCACAAAAAATGGGAAAGTGTTGGAACTCGCCTTCGGCTCAAACAACAACACTTTCTTATCCATTTTCTGTGACGCACAAATTACATCGTCTTAAACGGGCGTAAGTCAAATTCAAAAACAACAGCAACACCAAAACAATCAATCTCAACGAGCGCATATTTTTCTACTGACGGCTCGGTGTCGTTGCTTTTGATTTTGACCTTCATCCACTTCTGACACTGCCAATTGTGCGAGACAGAAAATGGATAAAGAAAGCCTTGTTGTTTGAGCCGCAGGCGAGTTTCAAGGCTTTCCCATTTTTTGTCTTGCACAATTGGGAAGCCGAAGGCCAGTGGCAGCGTGGTCGCCTTTCTTTGCTTACTTTCTTTGGCGAAGCAAAGAAAGTGAGTGGCTGTCGGGCCAATCCCGACCTACTAAACGACGATCAACAAAGAGACTCAAATCAAAACACAAAAAGACATACCGATGCAGGTTTCACTCACCCAACATGCAAAAACCCATCCCCATCCCAGCCTTCCCCTTGAAGGGGAAGGAGTAACACCAATCACGCCACACATTCAAAGCACCCGCCGACAAATTCCCGCCCAATAAAGTATTTCACCAAAAGCAACTAAACCCCAAACAACACTAAAAAACCAAAAACCCTTTGCAAATTCCAATTTTAAGTTGTACGATGACGTATCACTTAAACGCAATCCCATGATTTTCTCTAATTCCACCCAATTTCCTGCCTTTATCACTGGAGACGCTATGCACCCACAAGACCTCAAAAAAATCCTCTCATCTGGACTCTTATCCTTCCCTATCACCGACTTCGACGAAAACGGTGATTTCCGTGCTGATACTTATGCTGAGCGTCTTGAATGGCTCGCGCCGTATGGCGCAAGTGCTTTGTTTGCGGCAGGTGGCACGGGGGAATTCTTCTCTTTGACACCGGGTGAATACAGCGATGTGATTCGTACTGCGGTCGAGACTTGCCGTGGCAAAGTACCGATTTTGGCAGGCGTTGGTGGCCCTACTCGCACTGCGATTGCCTTAGCGCAGGATGCGCAGCGTTTGGGCGCGCAAGGTTTGCTGTTGTTGCCGCATTATCTGACCGAAGCTAGCCAAGACGGTTTGATCGCGCATGTTGCCGAAGTGTGCCGTTCTGTGAGCATTGGTGTGGTGGTGTACAACCGTGCGAACTGCCGCTTGACGCCTGATTCACTCGAAAAATTGGCGGCGATGTGCCCGAACTTAATTGGTTTTAAAGACGGTGTTGGCGATATCGAACTCATGGTATCAATCTGGCGTCGCATGGGTGACCGCTTTAGTTATCTCGGTGGTTTGCCAACTGCGGAAATTTTTGCTGGTGCTTACAAAGCGATCGGCACGCCGGTGTACTCCTCTGCGGTGTTCAATTTCGTACCTAAATTGGCGATGGATTTTTATCACGCAACAGCTGCGGATGACTTTGCAACAACCAATCGTTTGATCGATGAATTCTTCTTACCTTACCTCGATATTCGCAACCGCAAAGCAGGTTATGCGGTCAGTATCGTCAAAGCGGGTGCGCGCCTAGTTGGTCATAGCGGTGGACCAGTACGTGCGCCATTAACTGACTTGACGGCAGAAGAAGATGACATGTTGTTAAAGTTGATTCGCGCTCAAGGTCCACAGTAAGCATAAAAGCAAGGGTAAAAATAGGCGCAAATGATGACGATTTCCATCAAGACCGGGCGTGCGCGCCCAGTTAAAATGAAATGTTCGCCTAATTAACATTTTATCTGAGTAGGACTTACGCAAAATTGCGCTGGCTAGACGTGGAGCCGAAGACAGTACCAGCTGTACGGCGAGGCGAACACAACGACGCCAGCGTCTGTTTTACGTAAGTCCTGATTAAGAATTAAGGAGTAATGCATGAAAATCACTGGAAGCATGGTCATAGGCCAGCAAACCATTTTCGGTAGCGCGGGGACGATCAAGGCGATCAACCCTGCCACCAATAGCGAATTCGAACCCGCATTTGGTTTGGCAACCAAGGATGATGTCGATCAAGCTTGTCAATTGGCAGCAGCCACATTCGACAGCTATCGTGAAACCACGCCAGAAAAACGAGCCAGCTTTTTAGAAAAAATCGCTGACAACATACTGGCATTAGGCAATACCCTGATCGAACGTGCACACCAAGAAACCGGTTTGCCTATAGCGCGTCTTGAAGGTGAACGTGGTCGCACCATGAATCAATTGCGTCTATTTGCGAAAGTAGTACGTGATGGCGCGTATCTATCTGCTACCCTTGATTCTGCGCTACCAGAACGCGTACCACCACGCCCTGACTTGCGTATGCGCAAAATCGGTTTAGGTCCAGTGGCAGTGTTCGGTGCAAGTAATTTCCCCTTAGCGTTTTCTGTAGCGGGTGGTGATACTGCATCAGCTTTAGCAGCGGGTTGCCCAGTTGTGGTCAAAGCCCATAGCGCACATCTTGGTACGTCTGAATTAGTCGGTAAAGCAATACAACAAGCGGCGAATGAATGCGGCTTGGCAGGTGTGTTCTCGATGTTGATTGGTGATGGTCGTCAAATTGGCCAAAGCTTGGTTGCGCACCCTGCGATTAAAGCCGTTGGTTTTACGGGTTCACGTCAAGGCGGTATGGCCTTGGTGCGTACCGCTGCGGCACGTGCAGAACCTATTCCTGTGTATGCAGAAATGAGCAGTATCAATCCGGTGTTCTTATTGCCAGATGCATTGAAAACCAAAGGCGCAGCGATCGCCCAAGGCTTTGCTGATTCCTTGACTATGGGTGCAGGACAATTCTGTACCAACCCTGGCATGCTGATCGCACTCGAAAGCCCAGAACTACAAAGCTTTATCGAAGCTGCGACTGCGGCCTTACAAGTCAAACCTGCAGCAACGATGCTGACTCCAGGCATACATCAAGCCTATAGTTCTGGCGTAGAACGCTTGAATCAAGTGGATGGCGTCGAGGTAGTGGCACAAGGTCTAGCAGCAAGCACACCTTGCGCAGCACAAGCAAATCTCGCAGTCTGCCTAGCCAAAGATTTCTTGAGTAATAGCGCTTTGCACGACGAAGTATTTGGCCCATCTTCGCTCTTGATTCGCTGCAAAGATTTGGCAGAGATGCAGGCAATCGCAGAACACATCGAAGGTCAATTGACAGCGACCGTCCACGCTACATCTACCGATTACGCGATCGCAAAATCCTTGTTGCCAAGCTTGGAACGCAAAGCCGGTCGTATCTTGTTTAACGGCTTTCCAACTGGTGTCGAAGTTTGTCACGCAATGGTGCATGGTGGTCCTTTCCCATCGACATCGGATAGCCGCTCAACATCGGTCGGTGCTACCGCGATTGATCGCTTTTTGCGTCCCGTCTGCTATCAAGAGTTCCCTGCGGATCTGTTGCCAACCAGTTTGCAAGACGCGAACCCATTTGCCATTCCACGTGTGATCAATGGTGAATTGACTGTGCCAGCGAAGTAAATCTTGATGGACAACGCTCTTCTCTCAATCGTGAGAGAAGAGCGATGAAAAATGTAAGGCGGGTGCAACCCGCGCCGCCGGTCGCTAAATTGTAGCCAAATCAAGCCAAAACAACGTTTTGGCGGCGCGGATTGCACTCGCCTCAGTATGCAAAATACACATTAACTGCAGTACCAAAAAAAAATAAAACCGGAGACAAATATGTCAACACATGCACCAGTCCATGCTACAGGCATAGGCAAATATCGATGGACCATCTGCGCCCTATTGTTCTTTGCCACTACCATCAATTATCTTGATCGTCAGGTATTGAGTTTACTGGCACCGGATTTGAGTAAAGAATTTGGCTGGACTAATAGTGATTACGCGAATATCACCGCAGCTTTCCAATTTGTGTATGCGATCTCAATGTTATTTGCAGGTCGATTTATCGATAAGATTGGTACTAAAAAAGCGTTTATCTTGGCGATTACCGTATGGTCGCTCGGTGCCATCATGCATGCGTATGCGATCTTCTTTGGCGAGGCAATCAACAGCATCGCCACCGCTTTAGGCTTGGCAGCAGTACCAGTCTCGATTGCAGGCTTTATGATTTCTCGTGCTGTATTAGCCATAGGTGAAGCTGGCAATTTTCCTGCAGCGATTAAAGCGACCGCTGAATACTTCCCTAAAAAAGAACGCTCTTTTGCGACTGGCATTTTTAACTCTGGCGCAAATATAGGCGCGGTGTTAGCACCGATCGCCGTACCGCTGATCGCTGCCGCATGGGGTTGGCAAGCAACCTTTATTATTGTCGGTGCGGTTGGTTTTATCTGGCTCGGTGCATGGATGGTTTTTTATGACAAACCAGAACAACAAAAGCGCTTGTCTGCAGAAGAACTGGCGTATATCAATCATGACCAAATTACAGATGGCGTCGTTGAACAAAGCGACAATGGCAAAAAATTCTCTTGGTTTCAATTACTCGCCTATCGTCAAACTTGGGCCTTCGCTTTTGGTAAATTTATGACCGATGGCGTTTGGTGGTTCTTCTTATTTTGGTTACCAAAATACTTAGCAGCGCAATACGGTATGAAGACCACCGAGTTCGTTGTTCCTTTGGCGGTGTTGTACAGTATGACCATGGTTGGCAGTATTGGCGGTGGATGGTTACCAACTTATTTTATTCATCGCGGTGATGCGCCCTATGATGGTCGGATGAAGGCAATGTTGATGATTGCGGTTTTACCTTTGGTGGTTTTGCTAGCACAACCTTTGGGCTACTTGAGTTTCTGGGTTCCGGTGATTTTAATAGGTATCGGCGCATCGGCACATCAAGCTTGGTCGGCGAATATCTTTACGACGGTTTCTGATATGTTCCCGAAAAAAGCAGTCGCATCGGTGGTCGGTATTGGTGGTATGGCGGGTGGTTTGGGTGGCGTCTTGATTACCAAACTCGGCGGCTGGTTATTTGACTACTATGGCAATCAAGGTCAATTACAGACTGGCTATACCGTGATGTTTGCGATCTGCGCACTCGCCTACTTAGTCGCTTGGAGTGTGATGAAAACCTTGGTTCCAAAATACAAAGTGATTAGCGATCTCTAATATGGTAAGCACACAAACCCCAGATATCATCCGCGTTACAGCACCACAAACGACGATTCGTTGTGGTGTGGGTGAGAGCCCGATCTGGGTCGCCAAAGAAGGGGCTTGGTATTGGGTTGACATCACTGCCAAAACTATTTGGCGCTTAGACGGCTCTAGCGGTGCGGTATCACGCTGGCAAACCGCAGAAATGATAGGCTGTCTGGCACCTCACAGCGATGCTGGTTTTATTGCAGGGATGGAGAGTGGCATCTTCCATCTCCACCTAAAGAGCGATGGCAACATCCAAGCCAAAAGATTAGCTGCACCCATCGCATCGGATGTTGGCATGCGCTTCAATGATGGGCGTTGCGACCGTCAAGGCCGTTTTTGGAGCGGCACCATGTTAATTGACATGTCAGAACCACGCGCCGCTGGTCATCTATATCGCTATAGCAAAGAACATGGCATCTCAGCACCGATCATCTCCAATCTCTTTGTGCAAAATGGACTAGCTTGGTCACCCGATGGTCGCACCATGTACTTATCGGATTCGCATCCGAATAGCCAACTGATTTGGACCTTCGATTACGACACCGATCACGGTGTGCCCCACAATCAACGCGTGTTTGTCGACATGAAGACGATGGCTGGTCGGCCTGATGGCGCAGCGATGGATGTCGATGGATGCTATTGGATTTGCGCGAATGATGCGGGCTTGATTTTACGCTTCACACCCGAAGGAAAACTGGATCGGCAAATCATCGTACCAATGAAAAAGCCAACCATGTGCTGCTTTGGTGGTGACAAACTCGATACCTTGATGGTCGCTTCGATCGCCGCAGGACAAGCACCCGAAGATCCATGGGCGGGTGCCACGATCCTACTTCAGCCTGGTGTGCAAGGTTATGCGGAAACTGCGTTTGCTGGATAGACCTTAGCTACATTAGCACGACCAGCGACATCATTCACCGCACCAAAGAACTCTACAAAGGAAAGTCATGAACTGCTTTGATAAAGCACTCTACTGCTTATTGTCGTCCGTCTTCTTGCTTGTCCAGCCAGTACATGCACAACATCACCAGCAAGCAGATTCCAAGCCGGTGTGGGAGCCAGATCTAGGGAATGGTCGCTACCGCAATCCAATTATCCACGCAGATTATTCTGACCCCGACGTAATACGTGTTGGCAAGCACTACTACATGACAGCCTCTAGCTTCAATAGCGCACCTGGACTACCACTATTGCAATCCGAGGATATGATCCATTGGCGCATCGTCGGCCATGCCCTACCAAATCTGATGCCCGCAGAGAACTTCCGCACACCACAACACGGCAAAGGAGTATGGGCACCTAGCTTGCGTTTTCATGATGGCAAATTTTGGATTTTTTATCCAGATCCTGATTTTGGTATTTATGTCATGACCGCCAAAGAATTTGCTGGGCCATGGAGTACACCGCATCTCTTAGTTGCAGGCAAAGGCTTAATCGATCCAACGCCGCTATGGGATGAAGATGGAAAGGCGTGGCTATTACACGCTTGGGCGAAGAGTCGTGCTGGTTTTAATAATCAACTGACTCTACGTGCAATGGCTCCGGATGCCAGCAAACTCTTAGACGACGAAGGCACACTCGTGGTCGATGGCAATCAACTACCTGGCTACAAAACCTTAGAAGGCCCGAAATTATACAAACGCAATGCTTGGTACTACATTTTTGCACCTGCCGGCGGCGTCGAATTTGGCTGGCAATCGGTGTTTCGTGCCAAGAATATCCTTGGCCCTTATGAAGAAAAAATCGTGTTAGCACAAGGTGATAGCAAAACAAATGGACCGCATCAAGGTGCATGGGTCACGGCAGAAGATGGCCGCGATTGGTTTTATCATTTTCAAGATAAACGTGCGTATGGTCGCATTGTGCATTTGCAACCGATGCAATGGAAAGATGATTGGCCAGTGATGGGAAAGATGCATCCAACAACTGGCATCGGCGAACCTGTCGATACCTGGGAAAAGCCGGTATTGGAATCACATTTAACTAACTTAGCAAATCCACCCAGCTCGGATGATTTTTCGAGTCCGACGCTAGGTTTGCAATGGCAATGGAATGCCAATTGGAACAGCGATTGGTATTCACTCACGGCAAATAGAAATCATCTACGTTTATACCCACAAGCACTGACCGCATCGGCATTGGCGTCTTCGCCCTTAATCGATTATCCAGCCATCCTTTTACAAAAACTCCCCGCACCAGCATTCAACGCTAGCGTCAAACTCAAACTCAATACCCACATCAATGGCGATCGTGCTGGATTAGTCTTGTACGGTTTGCACTATGCTTGGATAGGAGTAGAAAAACATCAAGACCATTATTTGCTGCAATACCGTACCTGCACTAGTGCAAACTTAAATCTACGCTGTCAGGAAAAAATTGTGCATTCAAAAATCATAAAGCGAGCCGAAATCCATTTAAAAATTGCGCTCAATTCAGCTGGCATGGCGCAGTTTTATTACAGCGAACAAGGCGAGCATTTTACCGCTTTCGATACCGAATTTAACGCTGCACCAGGACGTTGGGTAGGAGCGAAAGTTGGCTTATTCCATATGAGCACTAGCGATGTAGCAAGCTCCACGCTAGTTGACAACACGAACAGCAACCAAGCAAAGTCGACAAACAGATTTGCCGACTTTGCTGATTTTCGAATGCGCCCCAAAACAAATGATTGAGTGGCTCAATCCGATACTTGAAATGTGGTGCCCCCACTTTTTGGTCAGAAAAGCAAAGTATCTCGGCACTACGTTCACGTGCTAAGAGAGCCAAAGCTCTTTAATTGCCACCTAACTATCAATCGTTTGATCAAGCACCTTGCCGTTAATCCTTACATTCTTTAACTGTAAGCCTTTGACATTGTAAAGAAACATCGCTTGAGTCTGATTCACAGTTTGGCCAAAGTCACAGTTTTCTATCTGCACATTCGATACCGGCAACACCGCTGGCATCGGTTTTGCACCATTGTAGTCTGATGCCACTGGCCCCAAGATAACGATCGCTTGATAACATGAATATGATCCGGACTTTGCTGAGACATTGCCAACCTTGACGTTGGATAGATGAATATTTCGCACTTCTGGTGGACGGATCCTTACATTGTCGGCGACTGGCGCGTAATCACAATCGAATACGACGACAGCTCCGGCTGCACTCGCTACGGTTTTTGCCGCGAAGGGTGAGTTGGGTAAAAAGGCATAGTAGGATGGACTCAGTTGTACGCCATTTGGGATCGTCACATTGCGCACGTAAAAATGGCGTAAGAAACCACCACGATTCATATTCGTCTTTAAACGAATCGCAATATTCAAAGGATTTGTCGCCCAGTTTTTGTTTTCAAATAGAAGATTTTGCGCGTAGATATGCTGAATCCCCCCCGCCATCTCACTCCCTAAGGTAATCGCACCATGTCCACTTTGCATCGTGCAATTTTGAATCACGATATGCTGTGATGGACCGTACTGCGTGTCACGATTTTTACCCGCCTTGATCGCAATACAATCGTCGCCTGAATCAAAGGTGCACGATTCAACCAAGACATATTCACAGGCTTCGGGATCAAAGCCATCACTGTTCGGACCATGGCTATTCGCCAGCACTTTTTCTAATTTTAAATCGCGGCAATTGACAGGGTGATGTACCCAAAATGGCGAGTCCTTAGCTTGGTAGCCTCGCAGCAAGACCTTGTCACAACCGATCAATTGAATTAAAGGCGGGCGGAGAAAATGTCCTTGACCAAACACACGTTTAGGTAAGGGAATACCGGCCTCTGACAATGCAGGCAAATACGCTGCGTCCGCGCGCCAGCGCTCACCTTCTCCTTGAATTAATTTGGCTTGCGATTCTGAAATTGGAATCAATTCCGATAAGGCTCTCGCATTCAAACTATTCACCGCATTTTCAGACATCTTTCCCGCTTTCGCATTGGGAATCGTACCTTGTCCTATCGAATTGATCGTCCTTTGTTTCCCTTTCCAAGTCCACCAACAATCGCCATCATCATTAAAAGCAACACCGCCCTGACCATCTAGTACACTGGTCCAATCTTCCCCCGTCAAGGCAATATTGGTTTGACCAAAGGCGTACACCATAGGAGAGTAATTCAAGCAATCATTACTTTGCCAACGTGAAATAACTAAACGACCGCGCTCACCACAATCGACGTTGCCATATTTAGCGTAATCAGCCGGTTGATGGCTAAAATAAATATGCGCGCCAGCTTGTAAATGCACATGTACATTCGACAATAATACTATCGGCCCAGCACAATACCAATTACCTTTGGGAACCACCACACGACCGCCACCAGCCTGGTGACAAGCTTGAATCGCGGCAGCAATCGCCTGGTAGCAATCATCCGCATCAGCAACTGGGCTAGCAAGTTCGCCCTGCTCCTCAAAGGACTTCCAAGCTAGGACTTGGCGCAATGCACAAGTCTTCGCACCGAACTGCGTGATCAAAAAATCTTCATCACGAAACATAAGTTTGTTTTGAAAACGATCAACGATCGCCTGTGCTGCTTGCCAAGGCGCTTTCATCCATCCCTCTTGGGTCGTCGGTGACGCCAATGCCTGTTGGGAGGATGTTCCAGCCAAGACAGTCCTACTGAGTGCCGCACCACTGACTGCCATTCCCGTCCGAGAGACCTGACGCAAGAATTGACGACGACCTGCATGGGATTGACTATCATTTTTTAGCATGTCTACCATGACAGACTTCTTTTTATTGTGCATTATTTTCTCACTTCGCCATTGGGCTCTAAATGGATATTATTAAACTCACCCAAGAAAGTCGCTGCAGCACCAGGCGCCAAACTATCCAAATTCTGATAGCCCAAATCTTGAATTGGCTGTATGCCTGCTTCTAGAAGGTTCGTCCAATAATCGAACACCGAAAATTGCGCAGGCCGAAACGCCAAGCTGCCTTTTTTATTCCAATCTGCCCATGGATGTTGCGGATGAATATGCTGGCCGATTTGCGAATTTAGAATGACAGTCTTGCCGACGGTTTCCAGTACCTTTTTTGAGATACTACCCACCGGTGCTTGATAGGCATCGACATCGGCCAATGTGCAACGATACGATGCAAGATTAATCGTCGCGTAGGGAGTACATTTTTGTGTATGAAACCACTGGCGCCCTAGGTAGAATTTGCCTGCCAAAGCATTTGCGCTACCGTCATGCGTAAAATTGACTTCATTAAACACAAAGCCATAAGGCGTGCGCACATTGGTATTCGGCGCAGTGACATACGAAGTTGAACGATCGCCTAACGACTTGATTTCAGAACGATAAAAATAAGCGGTCGTATCGCCGAAAATAAAATCGACATTACCTTCAACATAAGATCGATGAAAAAAGCTACGCGCCGTGTGGGCAATCGCGCTCGATCTTAAAAACAATGTATCTTGGAATCCCAAGACACGGACGTTTTCGAATTGCACTTTATCGGCGCCCTCGACCATCAGCGCAACCGCTTGATGCTGCACTACCACCACAGGTGCGGTGCCAGCGGTCGCACCACAAATGGTGTTCGGACATTCCGCGCTGGCATCGACTTGATCTTTGTTGTACGTATTTTGAAAAGTGATGTTTTTTGCTTGGAATCCATGACCACGTATCCACGCAATGGCTGAACCACTAGTACCAATCACAGGGCGGTCTTTAAGCGATGCATACATCTCTTGAATACTAGGATCGACTTGTGCAAACTGCGCACCAAAACGATGGATGTATGCAGTCCCTAGCAACGCAGCATGCGCGCTCGCTGCAATCTTGGTTTTTTGCGCATCACTCTCATTCGAATACAAGGTAATTGGCACTGCGGTCGCCGGCACGTACATCAATTCACGATAAGTACCTGGTTTCACCAAAATATATAAACGCGCCTTTGTCGATTGCGCTGCAAGCAATTGCCGCCCATCTAATACCGCTTGATTGATCGCTGCTTGTACTGTGTTAAATTGCGTCTTGCCATCAGCAAGCGCGTTCGCATCCACTACATAATCAACCGGTAACTTCGCTCCCGTCACCAGCGCATCTGACAAAGGATTCCACGGATCGATAAGGGGCTTATGGGCTGGCCCAGTGCTACGTAAGACATTCTCAATCGAATACGCTTGCGCCTGCTGGCTACTTAATTGTGGGCGAAAATTGAATGGCGTATGCACAGGAAAATCCGCAAAGCGATTAGCGCACGCAGAACTCGATGGAGTGTCCCAAACCAGATTTTCCGCTTGCTCTCCAACCGTGATGTTCTCTTGCGCTATCTGTAGATGAGCAAACTGAATCAACTGTGGTGAATTGGCTGCGGCGCTGCTTTGCGCAAAAGCGACCGACATCGGATGGGTTCGATCATAGGCACGCAAAACAATACGACCGGGCGTCAAACTATGTACGCGCTCAAACACAATATCCTTATATGTCGGAATCTTGTCGCCGACTGCAGCTTGATCATAACGCGTATCTAAATCAATCGGGCGCTTGCTATTACGTATGCAAATATCTTCATAGCGTACTTGTTCGACCACGCCACCGCGCGACGCATCACTCTTGATACGTAAGCCCGATGTGGTGCCATCTAGACTCAAATTTCTCACCAAAATACGTCGTACACCGCTATTGGTTTCGCTACCGATCGACATGCCATGACCACTGTAGAAGTGACTATTCAAGATAGAGACATGTTCGGTCGCACCACTATTCCCGCCTTTAATCGCGATATTGTCGTCACCAGTACGAATATAACTATGCGCAATCGTGATATTGCGTGAAGAGATAGGATCAATACCATCCGTATTGCGTGCATCTGCTGGCGTATCAATCTTGATGCCCCACGCGGTGAAGCCATCGGATTGGCTTACTGTCACGTGAAAATTGGGGGAATTACGCAAGCGTATGCGATAAAACGTAATGTCTTGCGATTTCTTAATTTCAATCAGGCGCGGAATATTGTGCTCATTTTTTTCCCGTTGTGCACGACGCGCCATTTGCCACCAAGTTTCGCTCTTGCCTTGCACTAATTGGCCACCTTGTCCGTCGATGACGCCATCGCCATAGATACCGCTCCCTTTAGCATTCTCTATGGTGATAAATGGATTACAAGTACGTCCTTTCTCTGCGTTGACGCCACATGTCTTTCCTCCTTTATCGTACAAATTTGCATCGGTGCTCGCATATAAAGTCGCGTCCCGATCAATGATTAAGCCGACGCCACTGGGAATCTGTAAGGGTCCCGATTGAAAACTGTCTTTCTCATTATTTGCGGCAAGCTGTACTGCTTGGCCGACTGGACAGGCATCTAATGCCGCTTGAATTCTTAGGGAATCTAATTGGCGCAATCCCTCAGCATAGGTTTGGGTTGCTGTCAGCACGGTGCAAACCTTAGGGAAATGTGGCTCGCGTACTTGTCGAGTATCTTGGGCATTGGTGATGGGTATAGACAATATACTCGCCATTCCCAACATCAGAGCTAGAGACATTTTGATTCGCTCTATTTGTATCGTTTTTTGTTTTATGGATTGCATCATTTTGTGGATTCTCCAGCTGGCTTCAAGAATGCGCGGATACTTGGAACATGCTCTCGCAATAGACGCTCTACCATCGTTGCAAAGTAAGCTGCACCTTTCACGCCAACATGGGTGCGATCGAAAGCAGACTTGGCTGCGCCTTGGGGCTCTAATTTATTCGGATCGATCACAGTGCTATTGTCCACTTTCGGCGGTGGTGGCGCGACGGCTAAGGTATCGGCCTCTGCCTCACCCATAGCTTGGACTGCGGCATGGCTCTCTGCATTCAGCGGTAATAGTGGTGTTTGCGTCTGCACTGCAATTTTTTCGACGGCATCCGCCCAGGGTTTCAAATTATTTTCCAAAACACCGTCGCGAAAACTACGCCGTGTCAATGGTGTGACTAAAACAGGCACGCCACCCGCTTGTTTTACCTCCTCCACATAACGCGTCATATTGACGGGAAATTCGCTGACGAGATCAGTCGAACGTCCTGGTTTTCCGGGTTGATCGTTATGACCAAATTGAATCAAGATATAGACAGGCATTCCCTCTTGCGAAGATTGGGCCAACAAATCTTGCACGCGATTCCACAGACCTTCTGCACGAAAGCTCGCTGAGCTGCGTCCTCCACGTGCCAAATTAATACAATCCACATTAGGATTAAATCGCCCGCACAAGGCGTCGCCGTAGCCACTTTTTGTCGCCATCGTTGAGTCACCCACGAGTATCACGCGCAACGCTGGATGCGTGACAGGTGTCACTGATTGCGCAGCGGCCAAATTGCTCGCCACCAATAGAATGGCGTATAGATTCCTTTTAAAAATAGTCCTGAAATTGTAGGTGAGATAGCGTGGTGTCATTTTTATTTCATCTTCACGATTGACGATAATGAATTCAAAAGGCGTGTTCACAACGCATGATACGTTGTCGACTTCGAACAAAAAGAAAAGCCCAGTATCAGCATGATCAACTTGATCAATTCGAATACTGGGCTGCACAGGTCCAAACTTAAAGTTGCGACGAGTTTAGAACGTATAGGTCACGCGCGTGTTGAAAGCACGACCTAATGGGCTCGCTGCACTGCTCAAATACCCGTTATAGCCACTGTGATTGGTGACGGGTGGATTCACATCGAACAAATTGTTCACACCGACCACAATGCTAAAGTTTTTAAAGCCCTTGTAACTCATCGTGAAGTTATACATCGTGTACGCTTCGATATCGCGGTAGTATTGGGCTGCAACGAGATTTTGATCGTGATAGCCTGTGTTGTAGTTTTGTGTTAATTGCGCGGTCCAATCTCCCTTTGCCCATGACAAAGCAAGATTATGTTTCCAACGGAAAGTAATAATCGGCAAACTACTTGTTGTGCCATTGCTCGCCAGACCAAAACGTCCGATATTCGAAACAAATTCGCCACCCTTTTCCAACTGATTATCGAATTGGGTCAAATAGGTTCCATTCAATTGCAATTTGAATGTTCCTAAGTCAGATTTGGGGAAGGTATAGTTTGTCGCTACGTCAACGCCTGCCGCCTTTTGCCCACCCAGATTCATCGTTGTATTCTTAATGTATAACAATTTTCCTGTCGCATCACGTACGAAGAAGTCCGCATAACGAGTCGGATTTAAGAAGTAAGCTTGCTCCGGCAAATTCGCCAACATATCGTCCATGTTCACACGCCAGTAGTCGAATGACATGGTCAAATTTTTCATTGGCTCCAACACCACACCTAAGGTGCCACCAACCGACGTTTCTGGAACCAGCTCTGCATTGCTACCTGTTTGTTTTGGCAATTTCACGTTACATACCGTCGCTGCCACCAAGCCCGGCAATGGCTTACCTGTGTTGGCGATGGCTGGCGTCGCACTTGGACATTGCAAAGGATCATCCCATGCGGATGCTGTCGTGGTTGTTGCGCCCGGTAAGCGATAACCATAACGATCAAACAAGGTCGGTGCACGGAAGCCGGTGTTCGCCGAGCCGCGGAACATAATGGTTGAATTCGGTTGATAGCGGAAACTTGCTTTCGGATTAATCGTATTGCCAAAATCACTGAAATGATCGTCGCGCACTGCAAGATTCACATTCAATTGTTTGGTCACTGGAATATCCAATTCAGCAAATAGAGCGGCGACATTCCTCGCTCCTTGACCTCGTGATGGTGTCGAAGCTGCATACGTCGCTGCAAGTCCGACATCTGTCTTCACGTCTTCCGTGGTATCGCGATGAAAGTCAGCGCCCAAAGCTAAACCCATCGATCCTGCAGACAGCTGCATAATCGGCTTGTTCAGCGTCAGTTCTAAGCCTGTATATGTACTCTGCGAGACACGCAATTTTTGGCCATTCAGAGAAATGCTGTCGAGATAGGCTTTCCCTGTTGCATCTTGTAATCCGAACGGATTCAAAGCGCCGCTCGTGATACCTGCCAATAACTTAGGACCATCCAACGCACCTGAATTCAAGTAACCTACGCGGTCACTTATGCCGATCACCAAACCCGCTTTATAGTCCCACCCACCAATCACACCCTCATCAGTGAAATTCAATCGTTGATTAGTTTGTACATCACGCGTTTCATAGATGCCCGCATCCGCCACACTCCATGTAACTAGTAAAGGTGCGCCCGTTACGCCTGTAACGGCTGGCACACCGCCTGTTCCACCGGGATACCATTTGCTAGTTGCGGGCAACAAAGCCGTCACACCATTTGCCGCCAAGCTCGTCGTTGGAATTTTGGTTCCATAGATACTGGCTTCACCCCTTGAGTAATCAACCGAAAACAAATGATCATCACTGATTTTCTTCGTCGCCTTGGCGAAGAAGGTCAATTGCTCACGACCATAAATCGCTGTGTTGTATTCCGCATTATTGATAACACAGGTATTCTTTCCACCTTGTATTGAATAGGGCGCCAAACATCCGCTTGCATAGTAAGGATTCGCTGCAGCGAAACTTTTATTGCTGGGTATCGTGAAATTCGCGGGGCTAGCAAAACCACCACTTGCCAGTGATGGAGCGCGCCCGATACTGGTCAACAGCTCAGTGGAAGTCAGTTCAGCCCGATCCGATGCGGCTAAACGGCTACGACGCAAACCATCTAGGGTCGCATAGACGTTCCAACCATCCTTTTGCAAATCACCGGCACCGATGGTCATACTAAGGCGTTTTTCGTCACCACCGCCGTCACGTTGCGGATCAAGTATTTGTCCCGTGATCGAAGCACCGCGATATTCACGCTTGGTAATGAAGTTGACGACGCCACCAATCGCATCCGAACCATAAATTGATGAGGCGCCATCGTTCAAAATTTCCACACGCGCAATCGCACTCATCGGTATCACGTCCAAATTGGCATAACCATCCGCAATCGCCTCGTTCGCGAGACGGCGGCCATTCAAGAGCACCAAGGTGCGATTGACGCCCAAACCACGCAAATTAATATTGGTTCCAGATCCCGCATTGGATGGTGCCAGAGAATTGGATTGTGGCAAGGCCATCATCAGGTCCGCTAAGGTGGTCATGCCACGCTTTTCAAAGTCTTCACCAGAAACGCTGGTGATCGGCAAGGACGCCTCGCTCGCTAACCGTTTAATTGAAGATCCGGTAACCTCCACGCGCAATGGCTCCTGCGCCGACGCTTGCTGCATCAATCCCATCACAGCGATGGTGATAGCGGACAAGGCCAAGTGTTTAACGGGGGATTTTTTTATCATTTTATGACTAACTTGCATCATTTTGTCTCCTACTATTTTTAAAATGGAAGCCCAATGTCAATGCTGACGCCTAGACATTGAGACCGTAGCCGGAATACCTCGCGTATCCCTTGCCGTCGCGACGAAAGGCAGCCAATTGGCGCACTAGGGTCTGACCGGTCAGATTGATTCAAACTCTTTTTCTCATTGTTCCGTGCATTGACTTTCCCGTCCTTCTGCATCGCACGCAACATGCGTATCGCTATCCTCTTGAAAATGTTCGGGTCACTCGCTCTAAATGCGCACGCATCGCACGCCGCGCCTCTGCTGGATCGTGCGCCACGATCGCAGCTAAAATTTGTCGATGGTCGCCCAATGTTTGCTGCCTCAATTCTTCGGTTTGAAAGTGTTCCTTAAGCCGATGCCACAAACTGCCACGCTGATTCCACAAATACTCCAAAGTACCGACCAAGGCACTATTCCCTGTGGCTCGTGCTATCGCTAAATGAAACTCACGATCCGCATGCTCATTGCTGGCTGGATTGTGATGGTGCTTCTCCATCTCCAACACCGCCGTCAAAATCGCATCAATCGCACTATCAGTTGCCACTCTGGCAGCAATCGCAGCGATTTCAGTTTCAATCAAACGACGTGCCGATAGAACTTCAAATGGCCCTGGCCCAACTTCTGGAATACTCTCCCCTGGTCGTTCTGCACACAAATAAACGCCAGAGCCACCACGCACTTCCAAAATACCCCCCAACTCCAAAGCCAGCACCGCCTCACGTAACGAAGCACGACTTACTTGCAAACGTGCAGCAAGTTCACGCTCAGACGGCAAACGCGCACCCGCACTCAGCCCTTCTTCGACAATTAAAGCTTGAATACGATTAGCGACGATCCGGTAAAGACGCGGCTCCTGCTCGGCAATCAGATTGGTTCTTTTTAGCATGCTCGGTTTCTGCTTTACTCTGACTCGGTTCTATCAAAATGCAAACGTCTCAAATCAAACGCACACACAACAAGCGTAGTTGCACCAACCCTATACACACCAATCAAACCGCTCTCGCAAGGTGGATGCACTGCGCTATCGATTTCACCGTCAGTTGTCGCGTTTTCGCTGCATCTGGTAAGACCATTCTAATGTGGTTAGACCAATTTTGCAATGTGGACTAGCCAAATATTTTTTTTGGTGGCATACTCACCACATCAAGAAAGCTCCAAAGAGAATCGAAAAAGATATTGCAGAGCGCAAATCTCTTTCCTTAAGTCCCTCAGTTGTAACGAGACTCAATAAGAAGCGGCAAGATCGTGTATCCGCACATTCAAGTCGACAAGAGGATTAAAAGCGCAAGAATCAAGTGTATGAACGTCCATTGCTTTGGTCTGACCAATAATAAAATGACGAAACGCAGATTGCTTGCAAAGCGTGATTAAGGCAAAAAAATAAAAGTAAAAGACTGGAAGAGAGGAAAAGATGGCTGCAGATATAACGACTCCGCTATTCATACGCATGCATGAAAAGGATAACGTCGCCATCGTCGTCAATGACGGTGGCTTGCCCGCAGGCACCCAATTTGAAAATGGCTTAACACTGTTGGATGCAGTCCCACAAGGGCATAAGGTTGCACTCACTCCCATATCGAAAGATCAAGCGATTATTCGCTACAACGTCACGATCGGTTATGCACTATCTGATATTGCTGCGGGCAGTTGGATACAAGAATCTTTGGTACAGCTGCCGCCCGCACGTGAACTCCAAAACCTACCAATCGCCACGCGCTCTGCACCAGCCATGCCGCCTTTAGAAGGTTATACATTTCAAGGCTTCCGAAATGCAGATGGCAGTGTCGGAACGCGTAACATTTTGGCGATTACCACGACAGTCCAATGCGTTGCTGGGGTAGTCGAGTTTGCGGTGAAACGTATTAAAGAAGAACTACTTCCAAAGTATCCTAACGTCGATGATGTCGTGGGTCTAGAACATAGCTATGGCTGCGGCGTGGCGATTGATGCCCCCAATGCGATGATCCCGATTCGTACGGTCCGAAATTTGAGCTTAAACCCTAATTTTGGCGGACAGACGATGGTCGTGAGTTTAGGCTGTGAAAAATTGCAGCCAACTCGCTTATTTCCAAAACCAACAATACCAATTCAAATCGAATCAACAACGTCAACAACGGCCATCGCGGAACCAGATGTGGTTTGCTTGCAGGACAGTAACCATATCGGTTTTGACAGCATGATCACAAGCATCATGCAAACTGCGGAAAAACATCTCACCCAACTCAATCGACGCCAACGTGAAACTTGTCCTGCGTCCGACCTTGTCGTTGGTGTGCAGTGTGGCGGCAGTGATGCGTTCTCCGGCGTGACGGCAAACCCGGCAGTAGGTTTCGCAACGGATTTATTAGTGCGTGCAGGTGCAACGGTCATGTTCTCGGAAGTGACAGAAGTCAGAGATGGCATTGACCAATTAACCTCACGTGCTGCGACGCCAGCCATCGCGCAAGCAATGATTCAAGAAATGGCGTGGTACGACCAATATTTGAAGCGCGGTGGAGTCGATCGCAGTGCCAATACAACACCAGGAAATAAAAAGGGCGGCCTAAGCAACATTGTGGAAAAGGCCATGGGCTCTATCGTCAAATCGGGTAGTGCGCCGATTACTGGCGTCTTATCCCCGGGCGAGAAGTTGACACAAAAAGGCTTGATTTACGCGGCAACACCGGCAAGCGATTTCATTTGTGGCACCTTGCAAATGGCTGCCGGAATGAACCTCCATATTTTCACGACAGGCCGTGGCACGCCTTATGGCCTTGCCGCTGTACCCGTCGTCAAAGTTGCAACGCGTAACGATCTTGCTCGACGTTGGCATGATCTAATGGATATCAATGCTGGACGCATTGCTAGCGGCGAAGCGACGATAGAAGAATTAGGCTGGGAACTCTTTCACTTTTTATTAGAAGTCGCAAGCGGTAAAAAGACATGGGCAGAATATTGGAAATTGCAGAACGCATTAGTGCTATTCAACCCTGCGCCTATTACTTGATAAAAAAATGACTTGATCTAAACGATCCCTGTTGTGATTGGTTTGACTGTGACCTCATGATGAAGTACGCGTCCGTTAAACCAACGCCAAATGTGATCCCCATAAAATGACAATTTTTAAATCTGCGAGACTTACTATGACCACTCCATCCAAACCATTCAATCGCCTATTGCTTACAGGTGCTGCAGGCGGACTCGGAAAGATTCTACGTGAGCGGATTAAGCCTTGGGCCAATATCATCCGCGTCAGTGATATCGCTGAGATGGATGCTGCGGGAGACAACGAAGAAGTGATACGCTGCGATTTGTCTGACAAAAGCGCCGTCTTTGCATTAATGGAAGGCGTTGATGCGGTACTCCACTTTGGTGGTATTTCAACCGAAAACACCTTCGAAGCGATCATGTCGGCGAATATTCAAGGGACCTACAATCTCTACGAAGCGATCCATAAACATGGCGTCAAGCGCGTTGTTTTTGCGAGTTCCAACCATACTGTTGGTTATTACAAAACGACAGACTACATCGATGCAAATAGTCCGCGCCGGCCAGACAGTATGTACGGTATTAGCAAATGTTTTGGCGAGGATTTGTCGCGCTACTACTATGACCACTGTGGAATTGAAACAGTCTGCTTGCGAATTGGCTCATCATTTCCAGAGCCCATTAACAAACGTATGATGGTGACTTACTTCAGCTACGATGACTTAGTCGAAATGTTGCGTTGTAGCCTGTTCGCGCCGAGAGTTGGTCATACGATTGCTTTTGGCATGTCTAACAACCCTGCCGCTTGGTGGGACAATCGCTATGCAAGCCATTTAGGTTACCAAGCGAAAGATAGTTCAACACAATTTGCAGACAAATTTCCCGACACTGCGGACTATCCTGCAAAAGACGATATTACGACCATTTATCAAGGTGGCGGATTCTTACTGAAGACACCGCAGTACAAGTAAAAATCTCTTCGTCAAATTCATCAGCTCCCCCGCCAGCAGTCAGCCTCCCCACAGATCAATCTAGGCTGCTGGCAAATTCCCTCGCATGAAGTCACAAACAGACTCGCATCACTAACGAATTCATACGATTCGCATCATCAATCTTTTTCGCGCTACGCACGCTGTCGCGTTTGAAAAACACACTTCAAATCAACACAGTTTTTCCTCAGAGTATGGAATCACATTTTTTATTTGGTATTCGCGAGCAAAACCCTGATTGTCTATTCCTCGTCATCCTTTCTCAAACTTCGTGCGAAGTAAGACACGGTCGCCCTCTTCACTTCATATAAATCAGCACAGATCTTTTTCCTATAGAGCGAATAGTGATATTTCAAAAATCACTTCTAATAGATTCACGTCTGCGACGATAAAAAGCAGGCGACTGGTGCCGATTTAGGCGGCAATACCAGCTGATTTTTCACATCACCATTTCAATCAAAAAAAGGGACACATTTATGAAATTTCCATTGAAGACCATGGTCTTGGGCATTGCCATGTTGAGCGCGTCGCCAATCTTTGCGCAAAATTTGACTAGTGGGCGCACGCAATTCGACGCAACAGCTGTCGCCAAAGCTACCGCTGCTCGCGAGCCAAGTGGACTGCGCAGCGCGGCCTTTTTAGGTCTACGTACATTGATTAACGACTTAGCTAAAGACTTAAAAGCTGGCAGCCTACCGAGTGGATTTCCGTTCGATGTGAATGATCTTTCTGAATTAAAAACCGCTGAATTGGGATTGGGATTCGAAGTCTATTCCGCTCATCCACAAACACTACTGGCCGGTGGTCGTCCCTTCGAACAAATGGTCATGGGAACAGGCGTGTGGAATTTTGTCGTTCTCGTCGACAAGCACCCAGTCGCATTGTTGGAAATGGAAAAATTCAATGGCAAATGGCAAGTCAATGGCGCAGGTGCATCCAAGTTAGCACAGGACGTCATGGCATCAACACAAAATCATGCTGGTCGGAACGCTTTCCGTTTCATCCGCATTTATCAAGCTACTGCCGATTTTCTTGAAGTCAAAGACCTAGAAGGCAAAGCAAAATTTGCGCCGCTCATCGCAGCACGTCAATCGCTACGCATGACAAACGCGATTGCTGCCGATGCCAGCCTAGCGGGCGGTCAAGATATTTTGCCATCGCTGCAAGAAGCGGTGCGTGGTCACTTAGATCGCTTTGGCAAATAATTTCACCAACCAAAACTTAAACAAATTTGATGGATCACTTTCATTCATCACGGAGACCAAACATGAAGAATATAAAACGTCACTTACAACTATTGACAGCGATCAGTGCTTTCGCCCTGAGTCAATTTGCCGCTGCCCAAACCTATAACTTAAATGTTCCACTCAAAGTACAAGAGCATAGCCAATGGTGTTGGGCCGGCACCAGCCAAATGGTATTGAATTTTTTTGGCAAAACCCCATCCCAATGTGCGGAAGTCAATTACGCTAAGGGCATCAACTATGCCTGCGGTAACACGACCTTCAACTGGAATAGCAATGCAAACCAACCGAATACAACCAATTCTATTGCCTATATTTTGAATGGATGGGGCGTCAGTTCTTCTGTCGTCGGCGTGCTTTCTCAAGCGAATTCGACATCAAGAATTAACGCGAATCGTCCCTACATCATCTTGTGGCAATGGACTGGTGGCGGTGGCCATTTTGTCGTTGTGAAAGGCTACACCAACAATGGTGCGAGCTTGTATATCAATGATCCATGGCCAGGAAATGGCGCCTACGTCAGAACATATGCAAGCACCAAGTCCGCATCGGATCGCTATTGGTATAACACGGCAGTCACCAACTAAACTGATTTTCCAATTCAGAAAACAAAATCGATGCGGTAAAAAAAATGGCAAGTCCGGATCGCGGGACTTGCCATTTTGTTTGAATTTCACCTATTCAATTCGGCTGCTTGACTCTCACAGGTGATTCGGACTGGCGAATGAAGTATCCAAATTAGTTGCTGAATTAGTGCGTCAATTGGCAGTCTCATTGTTAGTTTTTTTCCTGATGTCTAATGCCAAATCAATCTCAGTTAATAAGGCTTTGTGCTGAATTTTAAGCACTCCATCTCTCGCTTTTTTAAAATATGACATCGATAATGCATTATCTTCCGTGATTTTCGCCAAACGCAATAGACATTCCGCAATTTCTCCTCGATGGCCAGATTGTTCCGCGCGCTTAAGCTGAATCTTCAAATAATTTTCTCTTTCTAATTTTGAGCTTGAAAGTTTTTCAAGTTGTGCCGGTAAACCTTCTGTTTGCGGCTCAAATTCCTCCAACACATCGATGATTAACAATTGAGTGAGCACAGAGTGACTTCCCGTTCCCAATTCTCGCCCAATAAAAATACTTAAAAAAAACCACTCTAGCACGGTCGATACATAAGGCGTTGGCAAAACCCCTTTTCTGATACCACGTAAAAGATTATTTCCAATGTTAAATGACAAGGCATCAAGCAAACTGCTATCACCGTGCATCAAGAATACATCGCTAAAGGCAAGCATAAGTGCAGACAAAGTTTCCGACAAAAGGAGTCTTTGCTGGCCGGGGTCAGCAGTAGATTGCAAAAATTTCTGCCCTGAATTGAGTGCTTGAATATTGAACCAGAGTGGAGGTGTGTATTTAATTGATTCGGGAAGTTGATCCAAGATTTCTTCGGATGCTTGATAACGACCTTGATCATAAAGAATTTTCGCCTCACATAAACGACCACGCACAAGAATATTGTCTGGTATTTGACCTTCATTTTTTGCGGAATTCAGACATCGAAGAGCTGAACGCGCTTTACTATAAAGCGACTTACGCTCAAATATATGGGCGCGACAAATATTCACCACAAGCTGTGCCCAATCTGGCAATTTTTTTGCAGCACGGTCAGCAGAATCAAGAAATAAAAACGGGTCACAATTCACCCCTAAATAGGAATTATTCAAGCATAAGTTCGCTTGAGTAAGATTCTCTACCCAAGGAATCCATTGAGGGCTCAATAAGGTCTCTAAATTGTCCGAATCCAATTTCTTTGGTTTAGACAAACCCGAAAGCGGATTCTCAACCTGCAAACGTACAATCCTTGGCAATTGGATTTCTTTTGGTGAGACACTCAAACGAAATGGACCACAGGTTTTGGTACGATAATCAATAATAAACATTCGATCACCTTCTAACTTGTCCACATAGCGAGCGACCTGACGCGGATTGATGCAAGGAAAATAAGTCTGAATTCCTTTGAAGTCTAAGGCAGATGGATAAGCGTCAACCAACACATTCAGAAACTCAATCAAGCCAGTGCTACGCGTATGACATTGCTTGGTTTTGTACTGAATCAACATAAATGGCTTCTCATTTTGAAAAAATACTACTGTCATAAGTGTCATATATGACAAATACGAAGATAGCATAATAAACTTAACCTGATAACAAATTTATTACCCACTCAGTTACGTTAATGTAGTGCAATGAAGACGAGCACTCGCGCAAACCTGACTGAAATAAATTGAAGCAATAAAAATATCGAAACACAGAGTCTTAATCACGGTTTTCGAATACTGGAATTTTCAATAATGCTCTTGCTGAGTGTTATTGAGATCAGTTCAATCAAAATCCGTGCTATCGATAAATCGCCTTTTGTGATTTGGCCAACCCAAGTAAAAGAATGTGAAAAATAAAATGCAATCACGAGAAAAATTAAAAGACATAGTCCGATCAAAGCAACAAGTGACTAGCGTAGTGAATGGTGCAATTTTCTGTGGGACATTGCTCATGCTTGTACCTGCAAATGCACAAGTCAAAAACACTTTCGCAGAAGCTCCCTCCTCAAATTCGCTTGAGAACCTAAACGCAAATCAGTTCATTGCGAATCAACTCGGCTATCACTATCAACTTAGCGGTACGACAAATCTCTCGATTGCAGCGCAAAGCGACAATCGATTTGGTACTGGCGCAAATATTCAGGCTAACTATAGCGGTGAAGACATTGCCTTAAGTGGTCTTTATAGAAAACTACAACATGCTCATTACAGCCTAATGGGCGCATCAGCAAAAATTGGTTTTATGAACGTGACAGGCACTTATAGTACCGGTGCGCAATCAGCAAAAAAAGTGACTAATCACGACGACGCGAATGGCAATATTCAAGGTGACAAGAAAACCATAGCATTAACGTTCGCTGAGTTCGGCATTCTCAAGAATCTTGGTTTTAAATTCAGCCAAGCAAAAACCGATAGCAGGATCCTAAAAACCTCACAGGAAGTCATCACAGAGGTCAGCACCACAGATCTATCACAAATGATAGAAACACTGACCAAAACTTATCAACACAATATGACCGTGGATTGGACTGGTGGCAGAGCAAGAGATATTTCTTTGATCGGCGGATTGCTGTTTACACCGAACCACTATCTCGAGTTTTCGCTTGGCAGTCAACGTATCGATGCTGTCGATGCCAATACAAAATCCTCCATCGGTGGTCTGGGTTACTCCTATCTCCTGTCAAATGATGTGAAGCTTAAATTAGGCGCAACGTCGTCACATCAAAATCGCAGTATATTTTTCGAATATGCGCAAAGATTTGCAGATACGAGTGGCCAAGTTATCCTAGGTATGAAGCGCAATACCTATAGCAATAACATAGCGCCTAACACGATGTTTTACGCAGGTTTTTCTTGGACTTTCGACACCGTTAATCGCACATTTACGTCATTGACATCATCCATACATAACAACCCAAGTACCAATTTGCTCACCGCAATGAACTCCGGGCTGGTTGATCCGCAGGCGCTTGGACATATCAGAACAACACAAACAAAAAATCTCCTTAGTCAAAACGCAACATATACACCGAAGGCAATCACGGCGACGGTATCAAAACTCACAGTCCTACCTGATGGTCGCATTCAACTTACGTTCAATGCACCAGCGGCGAGTTCCATGTCGCCTACATCAATCGCAGAAATAAAAAATCCACCACCAGCGAATCAGAGTGTCACCTACACCGTAGACATTCGCAATGCAGACAACACAACGGAGAGCCACGTCGTCCCGACGGGCATGCTCACTTGGACATCTCCTCGAGCCTACAGTGCTGGCACCTACAGCATAGTTTTGAAAACCACTAATACGGTCAATGGAAAAGTTGCTTCCAGCATGAGCGACGTTCTTTCAGCCACAATATTGGGCGATCAAGCGGCACAGGTACAAGAGTTGAATATTATTAGCCTGAATTACCTTGATGCAATTATCAGTTATGGCGTTGTGGATTTAGATGGCGTACGCAATCAATCTTGGTCTGCCACGACAGCCAATGGTCAAGTCCTGAACATCGTCAATGACGAGAACAAAAAACAATTGACCATTACCGGGGCAACGCCAGGTAGTACGGTAACGGTAAAACACCAATTTGAGACCGCGATAAGGAAAGCTGACGGAACATTAAATTGGGTAGCAGGTGAGAAAAACACGCTTATTACGCTCAAACTCGCTAGTGATCATCCGACACAAATGGCGCTCGAGGTGAATGGAGTTACGTCTAACAGTGCTGTGGCGACATGCAATTTGACGGATGCTGATGGCATACAAAATGCCCTATGCAGCATCAAGGATGGTAACAACGTTTTGATAACGCAGTGGAATCCTAGTCAAAACAATCAAACAATCACCAATTTGCTTCCGCTAACGACCTATCAACTTTACGTGTCGGGTCAATCGGTAAAAATCAATCCAGACAACACCAAGACTTTTGCCGTAGCTGAAAAAAATCTAAGCTTTACCACCTTGGTTACACCGGACGCGCAGGCGCCCGTGATTACCCTCAATGGCGCAAGCACAATTAATGTCGTACAAGGACAACCCTACACAGAGTCAGGTGCAAGCTGCGTTGATAATAAGGATGCCACTTGTACTGTAGTGATTACTGGAAATGTCAATACAACAGTGGCCGCAGACTATACTCTCACCTATACAGCGACAGACTCCGCTGGAAATGTGAGCGTCAAAACAAGAACGGTAAAAGTAGTTGCGGCGATAGATACTCCAGCTCAAGTCACTCTTCCGTCTACAACGATCACGAAAACAAGCATTACCTTCTCAGGAGGATCAGTATTTGATATTGATGCAGCAGAAGGATTCAACTACAACATCCGGTATATCGTAAAAGATATGAGCGGACATATCGTGTCAAGCATGGCACTCAATCCAGGAACCAAATACCAATATATCATGCGATACAATGCGTGGAACAAGGTCACTAACTCCATCATCACTGGAATTGGCACAAGTCCAATCTTATTCACTACACAGGCAGATGAACCAACATTTTGTGAGCTATATCCAACCCACCCAAACTGCCAATAACTATCCCTGTTGGGGTAAATGGGCTCGCAATCAATGCGGATAGTGGTGATGGCATCGGCAAAAGAGTGAGCCCTAGATATTTTTCTGATGAATTCCCCAACTCCAATATTTGCAAAAGTGCGGCGATAAAAGAACAATGGAGGCGGCCAAAGACAATGCATAGAAATAAGCAATCTTCGTCGCCTTCGTTAAAAATAGTAAATTACCAACAGACTAATTATTTTCAACTAAATTTGAGGATGCCATTCGATGGGTATTTCATGGAATCGGAAAGAGCTTGATCGCAAGAAACTCTGTGCCAGCCAAGTGTATGAAACTGATAAAGCTTTCGACTCCAAAGCAAAAAAAAACAAACAAACGTTAACCTCACTTTTCAGTGGTTATTTTTTGTCGACATTGTCTGAATCAACAACATAGTGACGCTTGGGAGAAAGCACTGACACCAAGGAGGGTAAGCATCAGTCCTTGCTAGGTGAAAAGCCAATCTAAAAGGCGAAGAAAACATGTGCAAACTGTCGAGATAAAATTTGTTGTAACACAAAAAAATATCCACCGTTTTCCTTCGCTGTCAGACTGGGTATATCAGAGCAATCAGCGATGTGATGTTGAAGAAAATGATGCGTCTATTTTTTCCATTACGGCATCGCTACGCGAGAAGTATCGCAATAACACACCGTCTGCAATTGAGGGTGACGATACCAGCCCATCTTGCTTACATTGCCGAACAGATATGAGTCAAAAAAAATCGATGCGGTAAAAAAAATGGCAAGCCCGGATCACGGGACTTGCCATTTTGTTTGGACTTTACCTGTTCAATTCGACTGCTTGACTCTCACAGGTGATTCGGACTGGCGAATGAAGTATCCAAATTAGTCACCTAGCAGCCAGTCGTAACCAAAGTAAAAGTGGGACTCGCCGTCGCAGAGGCTGGCTCTGCGTACTTCACATAGCATGTCAATCCTTTTCCCGTTCCTGCAACGCTAACGGGAATTGCCGCAATCTCAGTCGTACTGGTTAAGGGTGAGTTCGCTGTCGCCGCGCTTCCTGCAGGAATGATCGTATAGTCGCTCGTGTTCAAACCTGCTGCCAAAGCTAAGTTGCTATCTGCTTTCGGATAACCAGAGGCAAAGGCGGTCGAAAATGTCACAACTGTGCCCTCCATCGTTACCGTAGTAGGGACCGGCGAGGTGACCAAATATTTACCTTTTGCCATCGATGCAACCGAAGTTAATGCTCCTTTCGCTGCTTTCAAAGACGCGATACGTGCATCGCCGCCAAGATCCGCAAATTTGGGCAGCGCAGTTGCTGCTAATATGCCCAAAATGACGATGACCACGATGAGCTCGATTAAAGTAAAACCTCTAGACTGACTGTAGTTAATACGATCATTCATACTATCTTCCTAAAAAAAGGAGAATCCCACACTGTAGATTGCTCTTAACCGACCTCGATTAGCAGCCTGTGGATGTGACGGCAAATGTCGGACTGCCCGTGGTCGTGGTCGGCTCTGTGTACTTGACATAGCAGGTCAATCCAGCGGGAGAACCCGACACACTCGCGGGTATCAATGCAATTTCAGTGGCGGTGGTGGCGGGTGAATTTGCGGTCGCAGCACTGCCCGATGCAACCAAGGTGTAATCACTCGAGCCTAATCCGGCTGCTTGCGCCAAGCCTGAATCTGCTTTCGGATATCCCGAAGCAACCACCGTCGCAAACGTAACTGTTGCGCCTTCAAACGTAACCGTCGTCGGCGCTGGTGAAGTCAGCAAATATTTCCCTTTGGCCATAGCAGAAACAGAACTTAAAGCCCCTTTGGCTGCTTGTAAAGAGGCGATCCGTGCATCACCACCAAGATTCGCGAACTTTGGCAATGCGGTCGCAGCCAAAATACCCAGAATCACAATCACCACAATCAATTCGATTAAGGTAAAACCATTCGATTTCGTCAGTTTCATAACCATTCCTGTATCTAGATAGGTGCAAATAATTAAAAATAATTAGGTCTCATTTGGGTAGACCTGCGGCAACTTTCAGTATCGCTGAACTCCTCTGGCTTGACAAGTCTGATTGACGAAAAAGCCCTTCAAAACAAAGTCTAGATGGGCCTCAAGAGGCGTCCCAATGTTGCCAACGTCAATTTACAAATGAATACTCAAACCGACATCCAGGCAACACCTATGGCGGACTTGATTAAATAAACCCTTGCGTCGATTGAATTGCAATCATGCTTACCCATCGTTCCATTCACCGATGCAACAGTGTGGATTTGCTTAATGTTGCCGGTCGAGGCAACGCCGACAGCTTGCCACAAAAAAAAGAGATGAAACGCGCAAATGCTTCAAAGGCTAGCTTTGAGGAATTGATGCCTCCGCGTAGAGACGCTGCCAATAGTGGTCTGCCATTCGCGTAACATGTTCACGCGAACGCGTGCCAATGACGATGATATTTTTTGCCAATCCCGACGACGCAAGAGCATGCCGCAAACATATCGACGAATCACCGAAAAAAGCTAACTCATCATAGACTTTGGCGCGAGGAGAAACAGGATCACTTTTTAAATTCTCCGGTCGATCGCGCACTGATTCAAGCGCAAACACCATGCAAGCACCCACTGTCGCACTTTGCTTGGTATGTCCATGACAACCTGGAAAACTGAGATCCATCATTTTTTGGATGAATTTTTTTCGAGATACCATCCAATTTGGATGGGTAGTTTGGCGTGGAGTCACACTCTCAGAAATAAGCCACTGACGATCAAAAACCACGACTTCTTCGGAAAACAAAGACATAAAAACATCATTTCATTCAAGCATTCATTACACAACAGCGGCATTTTCGGTGCCATTTTCGGCGTCATTATCGGCGTCACTATCGGCGTCACTAGTTGCGCTGTTTCAGCGCCCTTGCGCCTCATTCACCAGCCATTGATGAAACGCAAGGAAAGCTGGGTTCTCTTTCATATCAGCGGCATAGATCAAGTAGTAATCGAGTCGCAGCGGTGTCTCGACATTAAAAGGACGCACCAAGCGACCCGCTGCAATATCGTATTCCACCAACAACGCCTGCCCGAGCGCCACGCCTTGTCCATCAATCGCAGCTTGCAGCGCCATCAAAGCAAGCGTGAACAAAGGTCCTTTTCGGCTATGCACATCTTTATCCGTCACCCCCAAAGTGGCAAACCATGAATGCCAACTGGGATAATCTGGATCATTCATTGCACTGACTTCGTGTAATAAAGTTTGCCTACCTAGATCTGAAGGTTGCGACATCGCTTTTGCGACAGCAGGACTACACACAGGGAACACTTCCGTCGCAATAAATGGCTCGATCCGAAAATCGGCAAACTGAGTACGGCGAAAATCAATAGAGATATCGCAATCACGGTAACTTCGATCCACTTCCGACACGATCTCGACCCGGACGTGTGGATGACGATTTAAAAAGCGATAGAGGCGCGGAACTAACCACTTGGATCCAAATGAAGGCGGGACACCCACGCGCAACAGCACATTGTTATCATTTAGCAGTGCATCGGTTGCCTGTTGAAAAATCTTAAAACCTTCGCGGATGCGAGGCAAATAACGTTCGCCCGCTTCAGTGAGTTTCAACACATTATTACTGCGTTGAAATAGGTCTAAACCCAAAAAATCTTCCAACAACTTAATCTGATGGCTAACCGCAGCGTTCGTCACATGTAATTCTTCCGCAGCACGCGTAAAGTTCAGTCGCCGCGCGGCAACTTCAAAAACTTTTAATGCGTTTAATGGCGGAAGACGTTTCGACATAGTAGCCTCATTGAAAAACGATACCATATCAGAACTTCATTTAATAAAATTTAATGAATGCTTGAAATTTAATTGTTGTTCTGAAGCAGGCTTAATCGGGAGAAATAATGCTAAGATTTTGCCCATAAGCAAAAAGAAAAACCAAACATAAACCCTCCTCTACGCCGCACCACGTCTCATTAGTTATCAAAAACATCAATTACTAAAAATTTTCTCATTTATTTTTTCTTAATGACATCTCAAATATTCCTCGCTTGCCCACCTCGCATTGCCCCGTTAAGCTCACAAACATCAATTCGAGCGTGATGATGATGAATTTTGTGCGTGCCTATTCCTCCAAACAAGAACGCCAATCAACGATTCTCGGCTCGGCTAACAGGTGCTGTTCGTGTTTGCTCCAAACATTTCAAACAACGCCCTCCCATTTCATTTAGGTCTTATTAGACATGACTTACATTATTACGATTGATACCGGCACTACCAATACCCGTGTGACTCTTTGGCTTGATGGCAAAGTGGCAGCGCATCAAGCTTGTGAAGTCGGTGTACGTGACACAGCCATCACGGGTAACCGAGAAAAACTCCAAAAGGGTGTACGCGATACGATACAAAAGACCTTAGCGACAGCCAAGGTCGATGCCGAGCAAATCGATCTGGTAATCGGTTCCGGCATGATTAGTTCAAATGTAGGCTTATTTGAATTACCACATGTACCTGCACCGGCTGGCTTGCAACAACTGGCGCGTGGCATGGTCTCTGTCACCATTCCCGAAGTATTTACCAAGCCCATCTGGTTTGTACCTGGCGTGAAGAATGTTGTTGAAAATATTGGCTTACATAACTGCGAAGCCATGGATATGATGCGAGGCGAAGAAGTTGAAGTGATGAGCGTGATCGAACAACTCGCCATTACTGGCCCAGCCATGATGGTGATGCCCGGCTCGCACTCCAAGTTTGTTTGCATCGACGAGAAAAATCGCATTACTGGTTGCGTCACGACGCTTGCCGGCGAATTAATGTATGTGATTACCCACAATACTATCTTGGCACAATCTCTCGATGCCCAATTCGCCCACTCGATCAATGAGGAAATGCTTCTGGCTGGCGCGCAATCCGCTCAGACCATAGGACTGGGACGTACCTGTTTTAACGTTCGCACACTCGACCAATTCACGATTTATGAACGGAATGATCGAGCAAATTTCTTGCTCGGTGCAATCCTCGGTGCCGACTTATTGACACTCAAAAACAGCACTGCAATCAAAATGATGCCCGGCACACCCGTCGTCATTTGTGGCAAACCTATCATGAAAGAAGCACTCGCCATTTTGATTCAAAACGACGATTATTTTTCAGGAAAAATCACGGTGGTCGCAGACGAAACGCAAGCGCACCTTGCGGGACAGGGAGCGATCTTGGTTGCAACTGCTCGCGGCCTAGTTAAGTGAATGAAGTAAATTAGGAAAAATACCCATACGTTGTTCTCACGTGAAACAAGTATGCTCCGCTGCTGCAAAACCCAAATTAATCCATCTCTCTATCTTTTTTCGCCAATCAACCTCCATCAACAATCATGACTAACGACATTCAACGCTTTGGCAATATTCCTTCTGGTGCTGGCGGTCAACGCCTGCCCTTTTCTCCTGCAGTTAGGGCGGGCGATTTTGTATTCTGCTCAGGTCAAGTGGCGATGAAAGAAAATGGGGAGATCGAAACAGGTGGCATCGAATCGCAAACCCGTCGCACCATGGAAAACGTCAAGAAAGTATTAGCGTTGGCTGGCTGTGAATTAAGCGACGTAGTTAAAGTCTGTGTCTGGCTCGACGACACGCGCGATTTCTGGACTTTCAATCGTATCTACACCGAATATTTTGGCGAACATCCACCAGCCCGCTCATGCGTGCAATCTGCAATGATGGTGGATTGCAAAGTCGAGATCGAGGTCACGGCGTATAAACCCGTTTAGTCTTCAAAAACCACCGAGCCGACCACAAGCCTAGCCAACTCAAAAAGTCGCACCGTGCTCGCACCCTAGTATTTTAGAGGAAGTCATGACGCAATCCCCCTATCGTTCGCTCTATACCTATGCCTGGGACATCGCAGATGTCGGCGTTACACAATTTGTCGATGAAGTGATCGCAATGGGCATCACCGACATTAGTTTGGCAACGGCCTATCACGCAGGCAAATTTATACGTCCCCATGCGAAGAATCCACCACGGGTGATTTTCCCTGAAGATGGCGTCACGTACTTTAATCCTGACTTAACTTCTTATGGTGACATAACGCCGTTAGCGCATAGCGACGCAACAATACGTGAAGTATTGCCTGCATTACTCAAGGATGGCAGAGTCCGCGTCCATGGCTGGACTGTACTACTTCACAATACGCGCCTTGGCACGACATTTCCGCAATACACAGTCAAAAATGCGTTTGGCGACCCTTACGTCTACAGTCTCTGCCCTATGCAAGACGCGGTGTTCGACTACGCGGTCAATTTAAGTCGCGATTTGTGTGAACAACATCGCATACATAGCATTATCTTGGAAACACCAGGATGGCAACCATACGGGCATGGTTATCATCACGAATTTGCTCAAGTGGCAAGCAATGCATGGTTAGACAATATGTTGGGAATGTGTTTCTGCAATGCCTGCAAACAAGCCGCAAAAAACAAACATATCGAAATCGACGCGTTACAGCAAAGAGTCCAAGCGACAATAAGCAATTACCTCTCACTTCCTGCTAACGCGCAAGGTGATCAAGCAGCGTCCTGGACGCAATCGGATTTATTAAGCGATGCCGATCTATTTGCGTTCATCAGTTTACGACAAGATCGTGTGACACAATTAGTGACTGCAATTAAAGCAGCGATTCCCGCTGCATGTCAGTTAGCCGTGATCCCAACCGTGCAACGCCCAACCTCGGCATGTTGGACCGAGGGAAGTGATTTACGCGCACTCGCCGAAGTTGCCGACTACATCGAAATTCCTTTTTATGAACCGAATGCGCATCGCGTGATTGCCGATGCATGGGAATGTCTGCGTCAGATCGCACACCCCAACAAAGTACGTGCGATTCTCCGACCTGGCTTCCCTGATCTGAATCATGGTGCAGATTTGCACGCTGCGATCAGAGGTATCCAAGCCCAAGGTGTACAGGATTTCGCTTTCTATAATTATGGGCTACTCCCGCAGTACCAACTCGACCATTTAAGCGACACACTCAAGGAGATAGAGTAAATGGCGCGAAATATTTTAATCACAGGCGCATGCGGCGGTATTGGTCGCGCTCTGTGCCAAGCGTTTATCAATGCGGGTGACCACGTCTACGCGCAAGATCGTGAGCCTACACAATTGCAAGAATTGGTCTCACATCTAGGCGATCAGCAATGCACCCCAGTACTTGCCGATATCACTGACTTCGATGCACTAAAACAGGCATTGCAATCGGCCGTCTCAAGGCAAGGAGAGGTACATGTCCTGGTTGCCAACGCTGGCGCCGCACAAGCGCTGACTTTGCGCAGTACGACGGAAGAAAGCTGGAAAAAAGATATGGATCTCAACCTGAATGGGACATTCCATACCGTTGAAGCTGTTCGACCCGCGATGCAAAAAGCAAGAAAAGGTAACATCGTCATTATTGGTAGCGTCAACGGCATGACTTCATTTGGACATCCTGCGTACAGTGTGGCAAAAGCAGGCTTAATCAGCTACACCAAGGCACTTGCAATGGAATTTGGTCAGTTTGGCATTCGAACAAACATGGTTTGCCCCGGCACAGTCAAAACCCAAGCCTGGCAGGCAAGAGTGAAAAAAAATCCACAAGTGTTTGAAGATTTAAAGAAATGGTACCCGATACGAGATTTTGCAACACCCGAAGACATCGCCGACGCCGTCATGTTTTTAGCCTCTGATGCCGCTCGAGTCATCACAGGTGTCGTGCTTCCCGTCGATGGAGGGCTGATGGCAGGAAACCAAGTATTTGCTCGAGAATTAACTCAAGAAGAAATCTAGACTGAGCGAAGCTGAAAAAATATAAATCAAGAAAACAGCGATGCAGAGACATCCGCTTCGATAAACCCAAAGAGACATTCTCAAACAACCGAGAACCATTGATAAAAACGGAAAAACCATGACCATCAACGCACCAGCATCGCAATCCAAAAAGCAAGTCGTCGTCGCCATGTTCTTCATCGCTCTCCTGTTCTTCATTCTAGGATTCGTCACATGGCTCAATGGATCACTCATTCCTTTTCTTAAAATCGTCTGTAATCTAAATGATTTCCAAGCCCTATGGGTGACTTTTGCTTTTTATATTGCTTACACTGTAATGGCATTGCCCTCCGCAGCGGTACTCAGCCGGATTGGCTACAAGCATGGCATGACAGCCAGTCTCGGTGTGATGGCAGTTGGTGCACTGATGTTTATTCCTGCCGCAAAAACGAGTTATTACGGCTTATTCTTGCTCGCTTTGTTCACACTCGCGACAGGCATGACCTTGATGCAAACGGCGATCAATCCCTATATTGTTTGTATCGGATCGCGCGAAAGTGCTGCAATGCGTATCAGTATTATGGGTTTATTCAACAAGGGTGCTGGGATTGTTGTGCCGATGGTTTTTTTTGCTTTGATCTTATCGGGTATCGATCAATCGTCCACTTCCAGCGCAACTTTGGCAGCCATGGATCAAGTTGCGCGTGAGACTTTACGTGCAGATTTGGCGTCACGTCTCGTCACCCCTTACATCACCATGGCGATCGGACTCGTTCTTTTTATGCTAATCATTCACTTCTCATCTTTGCCCGATTTAGATTTGCAAGATGAAACAGAAAGTAACACAACGCGCTTTGGTGTTTTGCAATTTCCACAGTTGGTCCTAGGTGCGGTAACGTTATTTGCCTATGTCGGTGTCGAAGTCATCGCTGGCGATACCATTGGACTATATGGACAACATTTGGGTGTACAGCACTTTATCAAACTCACTTCCTACACCATGGGATTTATGGTCTTAGGCTACTTGGTCGGCGTCATTGCTATACCTAAATTGCTCTCGCAAAAAAGTGCGCTGATTTTGTCGGCTGTTTGTGGATTACTTTTTTCTCTCGGTGTTATGAATAGCTCGTCCACTGATAGTGGAATCGCGCAAGCATTAATAGGTTGGGCAGGCGTCCCGATGGTACCCAATTCCGTCATGTTCCTAGCGATGTTAGGATTTGCGAATGCCTTGGTCTGGCCGGCAGTCTGGCCTCTTGCACTCGAAGGCTTGGGAAAGTACACAGCGGCTGGCTCTGCCTTATTGATCATGGGCATATCAGGCGGAGCGATCTTGCCAATGGTGTATGGCCATTTCTCTGATACGAGCGGAGCGCAAAGCGCGTACTGGGTGATGCTGCCTTGTTATGCCATGATCTTGTTCTATGCCTTAAAAGGCCACAAAATCACAAGTTGGAAGTCATAAACAAATCCACAGCATGGCGGATCCGTTCCGCCATCTAAAATGGCATATGTAGTCGCTTGCGAAGCCATTTCCTGCGCATGGCCGAATCCCAAAAATCAACTCGCATTCCCGCATCACCCTAAATGCAAAATTAATTTAAAAAGTATCATGCTTAATCTCCGCATCCTAGAACAACAAATTCTATTGCCAGGTACCAAAGGCTTGGCTTTGACCCAGCCTCTACAGCAACAAAATATTGGCGAACAACGCTGGAATGTACTCAATGCCGATACCAGTTTTCCGGTAGCGGTGCTGAAACATTCTGCGTTACAGCACAATTTGCAATGGATGAAAAATTTCTGCGAGACCATGCATGTCGTGCTCGCGCCGCATGGCAAGACGACGATGTCACCGCAACTGTTTGATCTACAGTTAAAAAACGGTGCGTGGGGAATTACCTTAGCAACCGTGAATCAAACCTTAATTGCCCATCGCTATGGCGTCAAACGCATCTTATTAGCCAATCAGTTGATCAATCGGAGTGATACCCAAGCCGTTCTAGCACTTCTGAAAAACGACCCTGAGTTTGATTTTTTTGCGCTGACTGATTCACTCGAAGGTGTGCACCGCTTGGAACTCGAAGTTCAACGATCTGGATTAGAGCGTCCACTTCCCTTGTTGGTTGAACTAGGGTTCCCAGGTGGACGTACAGGCTGTCGAAGCCAAACTGACGCTTTATCCATCGCTCGCGCAATTAAGCAAAGTCCTTACTTAACGCTGGCCGGCATTGAAGGCTATGAAGGCCTAATTGTAGGCAAACACCGAGAACAAGATTTAATCGCCGTGAAGTCGTTCATCAATGACCTAATCGCCTTAACCCAGCAAGCTGATCAAGAGGGTTTGTTCGGAGCGAAAGAAATTTTACTTTCCGCAGGGGGATCAGCCTATTTTGATTTAGTAGGACGAGGTTTTGAGCAGATAACACAACTTTCGCGCCCAACGACGGCAATCTTACGTAGTGGTTGCTATGTCACTCACGACCATGGTTTTTATAAGCATTTATTAGACGACATGCAAGCGCGCGAAAGCGCAGTCGAAGTGGATAATTTACGTCCTGCCTTAGAAGTCTGGAGCATGGTTCAATCACGTCCCGAACCCGACTTAGCGATTTTGACGATGGGCAAACGCGATGCTTCGTATGATATTGATTTACCGCTCCCATTTCAGACCCATAGACCCGGTAGTTCATCCATGCCAACTAAATTACCAGGTGGCTGCAAAATTGAAAAAATGAATGATCAACATGCCTATCTGCGGCTACCAAAAGACAGCGATATTTGCCAAACTTTACAAGTTGGCGACTTGGTTGCGTGTGGCATTTCTCATCCTTGCACCACATTTGATAAATGGCCACTCATCCTCGTGGTAGATGACCGATATCAAGTCGAATCGGCTATCAATACTTTTTTCTAATAATCTAATAAGTAAGCTATCTCGAAGAATCGACCATGCAAACGCAAACCTACCAACTCGTCATACGCAACGCAGATCTGATCGACGGAAGTGGTACCGCGCCTTATCGAGCGGACATTGCGATCTCACATCAACAAATCGTTGCGATAGCGCCAGCCTTAAGTTTGCAAGCTGATCACATGCTTGACGCCACGGGTTTAGTTGTCGCGCCCGGCTTTATCGATGTTCACACCCACGATGATCGGGAAGTCATCGATGCGCCAACTATGTTGCCAAAGCTAACCCAAGGAGTCACCACGGTCATCGCGGGAAATTGTGGAATTAGTTTGGCACCATGGCTTGCCAACCAAGCGCCTCCCGCGCCTCTAAGTCTAATTGGTACTCAAAAAGACTACCGCTATGCAAGTGTTCAAGACTATAAAAAAGCGGTGCAACGGGCACAACCGGCTGTCAATGTTGGTGTACTAATCGGACACTCGACTCTTCGGGTCAATGCAGTAAAAGATTTGGGGCGTCGGGCAAACGACGATGAAATCAAAGTCATGCAGGACTTGTTGGCCGAAGGTATGCACGCTGGGGCATTAGGTTTTAGCTCTGGCCTTTTCTATCAACCCAGCAAGGCAGCCGATAATGCAGAAGTCATTGCGTTGGCGAAAGTCAGCGCAGCTGCAGGGGGTGTTTACACGTCGCATATTCGAGATGAATACAATGGTGTACTCGACGCTCTCAACGAAGCATGCGATGCCGGAAAAGAAGCGCAGCTGCCCGTAATTCTTTCACATCACAAATGTGCGGGCCCCGCAAATTGGGGCCGCACCAGCGAAACGTTAGCGCTACTCAACGAACGTCGTAAAACACAAGCGATTGGACTGGATGCCTATCCCTATACTGCTGGCTCTACCGTGCTCGATCCTGACTATGTGGATGGTCTGATCCGCATCATGATTAGTTTTTCATTGCCTCACCCCGAAATGCAGGGACGGGATCTTGCCGATATTGCGAAAGAATGGGGGCTTGATCAAAAGGAAGCTGCCCGCCAATTACTCCCAGCTGGAGCGGTTTATTTTCAAATGCGCGAAGACGATGTAGAGCGTGTACTAAGCTACCCGCACACCATGATAGGATCAGATGGCCTGCCGCATGACAGTCATCCTCACCCCCGTCTCTGGGGTGCATTTCCGCGCGTGCTCGGCCATTACAGTCGGGAGAAAAAACTATTCACGCTAGCTGAAGCTGTGCGACGAATGACTACCCTTTCCGCGGATCACTTTGGCCTCAAACGACGTGGGAGGATCGCACTGAATTGTTGGGCGGATTTAGTCGTATTTGATCCCGAGACAATCTCTGACCGGGCCACCTTCGCGTCCCCCAAATTAGCAGCGACGGGAATCCATTGGGTTCTGGTAAATGGTACGGTGGCATTGGCGAATGGCACGCCCACTACCAACCGCTCGGGTCGTTTTTTAGATCGTAAAACTGAACGTTATGCAGATCAAAATTGAACAGAGTAGATTGAGCTGCGCCCTCCCTCTTTCAGCATCACAACACAGTCCGCCCATTGCTTTGTTACTAGCCGATGCGCCAGCTTATTGCCCATCGATGAAAAATTCATGGCTGATGGAATGACGCACCACGAATTTCTACCATCAATTCTCTCTCCATCGACTTAAAGATCTTGGCGAAACACTCATCGTCCAGTCTCGCGACCAAATGTTCTTGCGATGCAATATGCGTATCCAAGCAAAAAAAGAAGTAAGAAATTCACATTTTTTAACACTCATACCTGCAAAAACGACAAAATTCCTTTTTTGCACTCAGGCTATTTTGACCTATCCTTGACACATAGCAACAAGTTGCCTATAAACTCAAGCTACTCTTGAATAAAGTGCAAAAAACAAGCCTACCAATCTCGTCAAAATCAAGATCAAAAAAGGATTTACTATGCAGAGCTTACAAGCGCGTCTCAACCTGCTGGTTCGGGTAGTCATTGCGACACTAACGGTCGTTGGATTGACAGGTTTGTATGGTACTTTCAAACAATCACAAGTGGGCGCAGCAAACATCACTGCCTCTAAAGTGCTCCGAGCGCAAATGCAAGCAGATATGATGCACGACGCGATACGTGGCGACGTCCTGAACAGTTTACGTTTGGCGGCAGAACAAAATGTCAAAAAAGACGACAGAGAGGCGATTGAAAATGACTTCAAAGAGCATTTGAAGAATTTTCAAGATCAAATCCTCGTTGTAGAAAATCATGGAACGGACAAAGTCAAATCTAAATTAGCATCGATTAAGAACGATCTGTTTGCTTATCAACAAAGCGCTGAACATGTTTTACAAACCGGATTTAATTCTGAATCAGAACGCAAGCAGGCATGGGATAAATTCGCCCTTGCATTTGACACGCTTGAGAAGAGTATGGCTACGATTGGCGACGCGATTGAAAACGATTTCGCTAGTTCTGAACAGAATAGCAAAACCGAATCACGAAATTCATTAATTTTTAATTTTTTGATTCTGCTTGGTGGAGGACTAGGTCTAATTTATCTCACGAGAAAATTAAAGCGAGATATTTTTACCGAATTGGGCGGAGAACCCACAGTCGCAGCCACAGCGGTTCGCGCTGTCACTGAGGGCAATCTTTCACATCAGATCGAACTGCATCAAAATGACCAACACAGCTTATTAGCCTCGCTGAATGGTTTGACCCTTCGATTGCGTGAAGTCATTTCACGTATCCGTCAATTGACCCAAGATCAGGTTGCCGGCAACCTCACGTCACGTATTTCAAGCAAAGACTTACCTGGCGAGTTTGCGACTCTTTGCAATGAAATTAACCACTTGGTCGAACTTCAAAATCGCGATGTGGAGGAAATTACCAATCTGATTGGTGAATATGGGGAAAACAAATTCGACCACACAATGAGTCCCCAATCTGGTCAAAAATTGGTGCGACAAGAACGTATGGAAATCGTCAGAAAGCGCTTGCAGGCGAATCTACAAGAGGCAGAGGTGAATGCGAGAATCAAAGTCGCGCTTGATTCTGTCTCAGTTCCAGTTCGCATCGCCGATCAAGAAGGAAAAATCACCTATATCAATCATGCTTTGCAAGAGACTTTAAGCAAGAATGAAGCAGCATTCAGGAAACAGATTCCTGGCTTTAGTGCCGATAAGGTCGTCGGCAATAGCATAGGGATTTTTTACAGCGACCCAGCGCCAGCGATCGAGCGCCTACGCCAATTAAACACAACTATCCGAACACGCTTACAACTTGGCGGACGTGAATACGATGTGATCACGAATCCCACCTATTCGAACACCGGAGAGAAAATTGGAACAGTAGGTCAATGGATTGATATGACTGAACAACTAGCGATTGAAAAGGAAATCGCACATATTGTCGATGCGGCTGTCGCTGGTGATTTCTCGCAAACTATTCAAGTGGCAAATAAAACTGGTTTCTATCTACAATTAGCGGAAGGAATGAATCAATTGATGCAAACCAGTGCAGCGGGACTGAACGATTTGGCCCGCGTTCTCAGTGCAATGGCGAATGGAGATTTAACGCAAAAAATTACCGCTGACTATGCCGGTACATTCGGCCAATTGAAGGAAGATAGCAATGCAACGAGCGAAAAACTTGCGACGATCATTAATGACGTACGATCCGCAGCCGACGCTTTAACCGCTGCATCTGAGCAAATCAGCGCGACGGCTCAAAGTTTGTCCCAAGCAGCAACAGAGCAAGCGTCAGGCGTAGAAGAAGTAAGTGCTTCAGTGGTTCAAATGTCGGCTTCAGTCAATCAAAATACAGACAATGCAAAAATTACTGATGGGATTGCCTCAAGCAGCGCGAAACAAGCCCAAGAAACTGGTCACGCCGTGATGCAAACGATACAAGCAATGCGTGATATTGCAGGTAAAATTACTATCATTGACGATATTGCCTATCAGACCAATATGTTGGCACTGAATGCGGCAATCGAAGCTGCTAGGGCTGGCGTGCACGGTAAAGGTTTCGCGGTGGTTGCAGCGGAAGTCCGTAAATTAGCAGAACGCAGTCAAATTGCAGCACGCGAGATAGGTGAATTAGCCGAGGGTAGTGTCGAGGTATCTGAGCAAGCAGGACAGTTACTTCGTGAGATGATGCCATCCATCGCAAAGACCTCTGATTTAGTCACAGAAATCACGGCGGCGTCAGAGGAGCAAGCAAGTGGTTTAAGTCAAATTAGCCACTCGATGGAATACCTCAATCAAGTCACAGGACAAAACGCGTCAGCAGCAGAACAACTGGCGGCGACATCAGAAGAGATGTCTGGACAGGCAGAGCAACTTCAGGATCTGATGCATTTTTTCTCGACGCATAGTAAGTAATAATCGAACCAATAAAACATCAGGACAACAAGCCTGCACGGAGATCAATATGAGTGAGCTGCCATCTAGCGCTGATCAGAAATATCATCTGCGCGTGCTAGTGATTGATGACGATACGATGCAGCTCGACTATCTATCGATCTTATTGCGCTCTGTCGGGATACAAGACATTATCTGTGCAGAAGACGCGAATCTTGCAGTGACCCATTTAGACTCGCTTGAGAAGCCGATACACTTGATCATTTGCGATCTTGTTATGCCGACCATGGACGGTTTCGACTTCTTATGGGAACTGGCAAAACGCGCCTCTCAAATCCCCTTAATTATTGTCTCAGCACAAGCGCAAGAAGTACGCCACAGCGCCGCATTAGTAGCTCAACTCAAGTCATTAAATCTGATAGGCGAGCTCGAAAAACCGATTGATCGTGATCAGTTTTTCGCCCTCATTCAGACCCAAATTGGATAATCTGCTAGAACTTTATTGGTTCAAACAAGTCAGCCATGTTTCTACTTTTGGTCGAATCGCTCTTTCCACTGCAACGCCTTTTGTGAAACTACCTAACTCGCCTTGACGTGCCAAAATGCCGATATAAGATTTATTTCTATCCCAAAATGGATAGGCACCATATGCACCAGGACTTGAAATGCGGCTAGCAGGAGCACAACTAAAACTCGAATTCTGGCATTCATGCCACATTCCCAATCCGTAATGCCAGACTTCACCCAATGCCGTTGCAGGAGAGTAAGTGAGTTTTGTGCTTGCTGTGCGATCGACCAGCAACTGTGCCATCGAATTGGAATTTAATAATTTTCCTTTTTTTAGAGCGACCAAGAATTCAAGATATTCTTCACCGGTCCAATGCATTCCGCCTGCCAATCTCGGATTACTGCTCGAGGGTAAATCATAACTAGCTGTCTTGAAGAGACCCGTCTGTTGTTGAAATTCCTTGAACAATTCCTGCCAAGAATTCACGCCACGCGCTTTAACAGCCATTAATCCAGCAACTTGCAAATGCGTACTCGCGTAATAAAATTCCGTGCCAGGGATAAGCGTATTATTCGCATTCACGACAGCGATATTATTCACGCAAGATTCGAAGTTTGAGAAACCAGCATTCAAACACAATGGCTCTTCTGTCAGCCCTGAGGTGAAGCTAAGTAGATTTGCCAAGCTCATCGTACTGAGTGGTACCGTACTTGGAATGGGCCAATTCGCAATCTTATCTTGTGGTTTATCCTCTAATTTCAAATACCCCTGTTCGACCAGTCTTAGAATAATCAGTGCGCTCACCATCTTGGAAGTGGATGCGGACTCATAGGGGGTGCGCATCGTCGATGCACCGCGTTGGAACCAATAACGCCGCCCATCTTCTCGCTCTATGCCGAATGAAAAATCGGTATCCGTCTGTAGCTGCGCCAACTGGGTATTCATTTCTGATTCTAGTTTCGAAACTGAACAAGTGTCTGTTCCTGTGTTGGAATTGGATGTGGAGCCGCCAGACGAAGCAGATCCAGACGTCGCATTGGCACCCGAAACGGGGCTTACTGAGCCACCTGCACCACCGCAGGCGGTGGCAAGAAAACTCAATATGAGCATGCCACAACGAGACAACCAAGTCTTTTTTTTGTTTCTTACTTTATTACTTGTTACAGGTTCAAAATTGCGATTCATGGGCTGCGCCTCGGTAGCATTCATTGGGATTGATGTAAACAAGAATAGGCGAACTAGACTCTGATTTATCCTGCTTTTACAAACAATTACAGCCGATAAACATTCCTTACGTTTAGTTGGAATTACATACAATGAAGGCGAAATAGTGAGCCTTCCCTGTGGTTTCTTTATAACAAGCAATACAAACTGATGCAATCAGGTATAGAAAGCTCTAGAATCTGAGCAACAGGTCTAAGCGATCCCACAGCGATTTATTGTTTGCTCAAAACAGGAACTTCTATGTCTATCAAAAAAGTCGTACAACTCAGTAGCCTTACTTTCGCACTCGTCTCAGGAGCGATAATCTTCGCACCAGATGTCTATGCTACCCAAACTCGAGCGACGCAAGACAACGCATCCCAAGCCAAAAAAAAGCTTGATCAGCTTGCTGAAGCGTTTTACGAATCCAGAACACAATTCGACCCTTTGCTATTTGCGACCATCAATGGAGACAATCGTTATGACAATCAATTGGGTATTAGCATCAATCCGCAGCAACGTGCCCGCCAATTCGCACTTATGCACAAGATGCAAGCGCAAATCAAAACCATCAAGCGCGATCAACTTGGTGAAAAAGATCAATTAAATTATGACCTTTTAGCCTACGAAATCGATAGTGCATTACATTTCGAACATTTCCCCGAGCACTTGCTACCGTTAAATCAAATGGACAATGTACCAAGTACACTTGCAAATTTTGCGAGTGGTGACGGCTCGCAAGCACTCACCACGGTGCCACAGTACTACGCCTATTTAGCGCGACTCAATAAACTCAATCTTTGGATCGACCAAGCGATCAAAAACATGCGCGAAGGAATACGCCTAGGTATCGTTCAACCAAAAGCAATTACTTTAGCCATGTTGCCGCAGTTTAAAACCTTGCCGAATGCAAATCCAGAGGCGAGCATTTTTTATACACCGATCAAGAATCTACCCGCAAGTTTTTCCGCTGCCGACAAACAGAAACTCAGCCAACTGTATATACAAGTTATCAGCGCCAAGTTAACCCCTTCACTCCAAAGGCTTGTGCATTTCCTCGAAACAGACTATCTCAAAGCTGGTCGGGAAACGAGCGGTTATGGCGCATTGCCAAATGGCGCCGCTTGGTATCAAATGCGAATCAAAGACCATACGACGACCGATCTCACACCGGACCAAATCCACAATCTCGGTTTGCAAGAAGTCGCCCGCATCCAAGAAAAATGGGCAGAGCTAGGTCCCAAATTAGGTTATACAGGACCAGCAATTGATTTACCGCAATGGGTCAGTACCCAAGAAAAGTTCAAATCATTTAATTCCGACACAGAAATTCTCGATGCCTATCGCGAGATTGACAAAAAAGTACAAGCGAAGTTGCCAAGCTTGTTTAGTTTGCTACCAAAAGGAAAATTGGAATTGCAGCTTGAACCGGAATTAAGTCGCGCCACTGCATCTGACCACTACACCCCTCCTTCCGCAGATGGCTCTCATCCCGGTGTATTTTGGCCAGTAGTCAATGACCCCAAAAAATATAGTCGTATCGGCATGGTGACTTTATTTCTGCATGAGGGACAACCTGGGCACCATTTGCATGCAGCATTGCTGAAAGAAATTAAGCTTCCCAAATACCGCAAATTTAATACAGAAAATCTGAACAGTGCGGCTTTTACCGAGGGCTGGGCACTTTATTCCGAAACTCTTGGGCATGAACTAGGTTTCTACGACAATCCCGAATCCTATTTTGGCCATCTCAATGATGAGTTGATGCGCGCGGTCAGACTTGTGGTTGATACTGGGCTCCACGCTAAAACTTGGACACGGGAGGAAGCCATTCAATACATGCAAAAAAATCTGGGCTACAACGAAGCGCACGCAAAGAATCAAATTGAACGCTATATGGTTTTACCAGGGCAAGCACTAAGTTATAAGATTGGCGCTCGTAAGATATTAGAATTACGCGCCCGCGCTGAGAAAGCTTTGGGTTCTCAATTCAGCCTAGCAAAATTCCATGAGATTGTAATAGGTGATGGGACATTACCGATGCCAATCTTAGAATCACAAGTCGACAAATGGATCGCCAAAGGCAAATAAACAAGCGATGCAAAACGACGGAGTAAAGTTTTCCCGACTTTGGCTCCGTCGTAAATAGCAACCTCCGCAAGCATATTTTTCTCGCTCAGATTGACACGGTAAGTTGCAGTCGACTCTGTTAAAAGAGGAATCTGAGTCAAAAGCGTTGCATGCGCTGTCGAGTTGGTTGTCGTGGCATAACAGCGAAGAATAGGGTCCGAAAATGTTGCGAATTCTCAGCTTCTTTATGATCTTCTGTACGATGATCGACTTTGTAAAATCAGAGGAGCTGAAAGTCGCGTTTGCTGGTGATCGCCCACCATACTGTTTTCAAAAAGATGGACTGATTCAAGGTATTGAAATTGACCTACTACGCGCCGCGATGGCGCAGTTTGGACACACGATTAAAATCGTCATCGTCCCCAAGGTACGCCTGCAAAAGGCACTAGAAGAACGTGAAGTTGATGCTGCAGCAACAGTACAAAATAACCAAAATAACGGCTTTTACTTTTCCAATACGTATCTCGAATTTCAAAATGTCGCCATCAGTCGCGTTCGCGATAAGGTGATCATCCGAACCATTGCAGATTTAAACAACTATCCATTTGTGACATGGCAAGAAGCTTGGAAGAATCTCGGAGCAGAATTTGCCACGAACTATCAGCCGGATAAGAACGGTCGTCATCCTTCCAACTATTTCGAAGCGAATAGCCAATTAAGCCAAAACAAGATGTTTTGGGCAGGACGTGTTCGCGTCATCATTATCGACAAAACTATTTTTGAACACCATCGTCGCCTACTCGGAACAGATTTTGACACCAGCATTCCCATTGTCATTCATCCGATTTTTAAAGAGAAAACACGCTACTCCGTCGCGTTCCGTGAGCGTACATATCGAAATCAATTTGATGAAGGAATGAAAAACTTAAAGGGAAATCTTACTTATCAAAAAATAATTGAGGCATACAAATAATCGCAGCTTGCCACTCAAAGATCGCAAAGTAACGTCGACCATGTTATCTAACTGATCAATACTCTATCAATTGATCTAGGCTCATTTGTTTTCAATAAACCCTTATCAAATCACTCACGCCTCATCCAAATAGGATAATCAAGTTGAAAGAGAATCGCATTTCAACCTGCCAAACCTGCCGTTTATCCCAAACTGTTTGCTTTATATTGATCCGACTTGCACACTACACAGGTCTCAATTGGTCGCTGCACACAAGTGCTCGTCCACATTGTTTCAACCTCCCTTTTTCGTCATCTCAACACGTTTGAGATGACGTTTTTTTCTTTTCGGGAGGCAAACATAACACTACTAACGCTTTTGACGCAAAAAGCGCACCAACATATCACCGAAATCGGCAATATTTTTCGTTGAAATAATATCCATTGTATCTTTGGGCGTGTGCCACTCTGACAAATTAGTCCAGTCGATGACATGCACAATTGGCAGACCTAATTGTGCGAACGGTAAATGATCATCTTCGATAGCGATATTCGCAGCGTAGATTTTCGTCGTGGTTTTTTGCCCCAATAATTTTTGTGACAATTGTGGATGCGAACCTGTTGTGATGAACAGATTTTGATTCTTATGGCCGATCATATCGAGAATGATGACTGCCTTAACTGGAATGTTCTGGTACACGATCCCCTCAAAACTCTTTGACAAGCTTGCGGCAAATGCCCTCGAACCATGAATATTGTCTTGAATTCCCAAAAGCTTTTCGCCATCACTCCACTCAGGCAATGTCGCTTCTTCTCCGTCAAAGAACGCCAATGCAATCGTGCAATCCAAAAATCGTCCTGTCTCCTGCGTCATTTTCTTTTCTTGTTGACGAATTTGCCCTATCACTCTTGCCAATTCTTGCATTGCGACTGTCGAGGATCCACCATCATTGGCACCGACAAACTTAAAATCCTTATAAATTTTTGTATCATAATGGCCTCCTATGACGAGCAAACAACGTTCGTTGCCTTTCGAGAGAGCAATGATGTTTTCCCCTTCTACTTCTTTAATCGGTGAGCCTGACTTATCTTTACCGCCAAGTTTTTCATGCGATAAATTAGGGATTTTTGTTTTAAATTTTTGCGATTGCACTACCCAACCCTGCTTCGCTAAATCGACTTTGACTTCTTGGGCAAACTTTTTCTGCTCTGCACTCGCCATCGGATGTGGTGCACGTGTGAAGCGCTTCATCGCCGCATCAAGATTGTCCGTATTAAATTCAAGACCGTTTTTCGCGCTAGGATTCGGCGCAGCATAGAGCAATCCCGAAGCAATAGGACTGAGCACAGAACACACTGCAAACCATAGAGGAATTAAAGCCTTCATTGCGTCTACTCCCGAATTAAATTAAATGTTGTCCAAAGGCGTCTAAGGACACCGATTGTCATTAAAAATTTGAAATATTGAGGTACCTAGCGAATGAATCACGTCGTGAACTGTAATCGGTATAAATTTGCATAGGCCGCATCTTTTGCAAGTAGTTCTGCGTGACTTCCTACTTCAACAATCTTTCCATCGACTAAGACCACAATTCGGTCTGCACGTTCAATTGTTGACAAACGATGTGCAATGACCAAGGTCGTGCGACCTTGCATCAATTCATCTAAGGCCGCTTGTACAGCGCGTTCTGACTCACTATCGAGTGCGGAAGTAGCTTCGTCCAAAATCAAGATGGGCGCATCTTTATAAATCGCTCGCGCGATCGCGAGACGCTGACGCTGCCCCCCCGACAAGCGCATCCCATTATCGCCAATCATCGTATGCAGCCCTTCCGGCATTTCATTCACTACGTCTTGCAAATGCGCCGCGCTGATTGCATTTGCGATGCGCTCCGCATTCGGCGCGTTATCACCATAGGCAATATTCGCGGCCAAAGTATCATCAAATAAAACGACGTTCTGACTGACCATCGCAATCTGTTCTCGCAAACTTTTAAGTGAAATCTCTTCAATTGCGACGCCATCTAGCAAAAGTGCACCGCTATCAGCTTCATAGAATCGCGGTACGAGATTGACTAATGACGTCTTACCACCACCCGACATACCAACCAATGCTATCGTCTCGCCAGCCTGCACCTGCAAATTAATATTCTGTAGCGCGGCTTGGTCTTGCCCCGGATAACGAAAAATAAGATTTTTAAATTCGAGCTGTCCTTTAGCCCGCCCTTCGATTTTTTGACCAGCTTCTGTCTCAGGAATGGTGTCAACCATGCTGTACACAGATTCAGCCGCGGCCATCCCGCGTTGCAGAGGACCATTCAAATCCGCCAGACGTTTAAGCGGTGTCAATAACATCATCATCGCGGTAATGAAGGTGACAAAATCACCGACAGTGGTTGCGTCCTGGCGTGCTTGTGCTAACGCTAACATGATCACGATAGCCACTGCCACTGAAGCCAAAATTTGTGTCAACGGTGTCGTAAATGAGACCGCTACCGTGCTTTTCATCGAATAGCTGCCAAGTTTCTTATTCTTCGCTTCAAAGCGTTCCTGTTCATAACGCTGCCCCCCAAAGATACGTATCACCTGATGGGCTCTCGTTGTTTCCTCAATTACCTGTGTTAGTTCACCACTCACTTCTAATGATTGATGATTGAGCCGCCGCAAGCGCTTGCTAACACCACGAACTAGTAAAGTCATTCCCGGAATCAAAATGATCGTGACTAGAGTCAATTTCCAATTCAACCAAATGAGATATCCCATCAACACCGCGACCGTCAAAGAATCTCGAAACAAAGTCGTGATGGATACCTTGACCATTTCGACAATTTGCTGCGCTTCAAACATAATCGTATTAATAATGCGCCCACTCGACTCCGTATGATAAAACCCAACCGGAACATGCAATAATTTATCAAATACTTTTGCCCGCAATTCATTCAATAAATTGACCGATATACGACCCATCAAATAACTGGTCGTGAAAGTACAAACACCGCGAACAACAAAAATTCCAATCAACGCCGCCGGCACATACCAAAGTGGGAAATCGATGACCTCTGTTGCGGGACCGTTCGCCGAACTCTTACCAAAACCATGGTCAAGTAGTTTGCCTAAACCCCATGGCAATGCGACCTCGGTCAAAGCCGTGCCACACATAGTCAACACAGTCAAAGTCAAATACGCTCGATACTGCGTAATCGACGCCCACAAACGTTTTAAGATCGATTTATTTAATTTAGCCATGACTTCTTCATCATCGAATATCCTTGCCGACACCCGCTAATGGAATAGCGAGCAAAATCAACATCGCGAAAGCAAAAACGCCGTCGCGCAAAATTGCATTAAAACAAGCGGCAAACATCATCCCAATGCTCAGCATGGACAAAAGCATTGCCCGTTGACGATGTTCGCCATGCATCATTTGACGCGCAATGCGAAGTTGCATCAACCAAATTCCAAGCAATGCAAGCAAACCACCCAAGCCCAATTCAAACCAATACAGTAAATAGTCGTTATGTGGCGTAGTCATCTTTTCGCTAATTTTTCCTAGCGCTTTTTGTTGATACATAGGAAGCCAATTGCCGATTCCATGTCCTAGCCATGGACTCTCACTCACCATTTGCCAAGTATTCAAATAGAGTTCCAAGCGCATGCCGTCTTCGCTTACTTGCTGAGTCTGACCAAAATCACGTACTTGATGTACTGTGCAAATTCCACGGTTGATGAGAACTTGGACACCCCGCATTCTATAGACATCCTGCATTTCCTTTGCCAAGCAAGTTACCGGCGCTGGCATTTGTGCGACGCGAGATATGAAAAAAATGGCCACCAAAAAAAGTCCGCCGATCGCGAGCAATTGCCACCAGCGGAAACTAAAATTGCGAAAAACCAGCAATCCACTCAATAAAACAAACAATAAGCTCGCGGTCCGTGACTTAGTGCACAACACCAGGGCGATCACAACATAAGCGAAACTCAGGAAGCGCAAAAGTTTGAAATTTTGATGCACCCGCCATTCATGCAACATCCATCCCGCAGCGATCGCCAACAACAAACCCAATAAAATGGATTTATTGCCTTCATACAGAACGTAACTTTTGAACAGCTTGATGTCAGGTAGTACACCAAAACTATTCAGATAAAATAAGCTAGCGGCGATCACCGCTCCAATGAAAAAATAGCGAACTGCAGATGCCTGCCAATTGCCACTCCCGACACTCAGCATTGGAAATAAAAACCAATAAGTTTGATAGTGAAGCCAAGCTGTAGCAAATTCACCGTTTGGATGGGGATGAATCAGACCAATCACTATGGAGATGACGCTCAATGCCACAACTGGCCACAACAAAATTGACGACTTGATCCGTGCGAATTTCTCCGACCATTCTCCCGAACAACACCACGCCAATAGAAAGGTCAACAAGCCAGCGTACATCAATCCAACCTGAAAGAACAAGGTCAGCGGTAAATAACTCAAAATCTGTGCTGGCAAACGCTGCCGCCAGGTTGGCTCTTGCACATTCGGTATCGGATGCATACTAGTCAATTAGTTGTACTCAATTTTTACATGCCCAGGGCTCAACCAATCACCCAGCTTTTTACGTAACTGATCATCCGGATTCACTCGCCAGGCATCCGACAAATACAATTCAGCCGCAGCCATTTGATTTGCATAATCAATCAATACTGGGCATCCTTCCTGATTCAAATGTGCTTGTAAGATTTCGGCTAACTTCCGCGTATCCGCATTCGCATCGAGCTTAATACGCAGCCCCTGCGAAAACTGTACGCGTGCCCGGCCAATATCCATCACTTTTTCTGCGGTAATCCGTAGACCTCCATTAAAGCGATCTTCTGACACTTTTCCCATCACCGCGAGAAACTCATCTTCTTTGAAAATCCCTTTAAACTCCTCCGCCATTTCACCATACACCGTCACTTCCACAACGGCCGTCCCATCGTCCAAAGTAACGATCAATAGACGGCCGCGCTGCGTCATTTGTGTGCGTAATCCGGCAATCACGCCACCGATCAAACGCAAGTCGCGTGAAGGTTCAACTTTTGCCAACGTTGTTTTTATAAACTGTCGCACTTCCGGAGCATAAGCATCAAACAGGTGCCCGGATAAATAGAAGCCAAGCGCTTGCTTTTCTTCGAGTAACCGCTGGCGATCACTCCAATGTTCTGCCTTCACATACTCAGGTGGCGGAATCATGTCATCGTCATCACCAAATAAGCTGACTTGATTTGCTGAAGCTTCGGCTTGCTCAGCAACTTCCAAAGCAAAATCGACAGTCGCCAGCAACACAGCTCTATCCTGTTTTAAACAATCCATCGCTCCCGCTCGAATTAAAGATTCAATCGTGCGGCGATTGACTTGACGTTTGTCGACGCGTTTGCAGAAATCGAATAGGTCAGTAAATGCCCCACCCTCGTTCCGAGCGTTGACGATGCTCTCGATCGCATTTTGTCCTGATCCCTTTACTGCACCAAGTCCATAACGAATTTGCGTTGCCTTTTTCCCTGCCTCGCCAACTGGCATAAAACGATAATCAGACTGATTGATATCAGGGGCAAGCATTTTCAACTTACAAACATCAATGGCATCCTCAACCAGAATTTTCACTTTGTCTGTATCGTCCATCGCCAGCGACATATTGGCTGCCATAAACGCGGCGGGATGGTGGGCTTTCAAGTACGCAGTGTGGTAGGACAAAAGCGCGTAAGCCGCGGCATGGGATTTATTAAAACCATAGCCCGCGAATTTTTCCATCAAGTCGAAAATTTCATCGGCTTTTTCTTGTGGCAGACCATCTTTGGCTGCACCATCGCGGAAAATTTGGCGATGTTCCGCCATCTCCTCGGCTTTCTTTTTACCCATCGCACGACGCAATAAATCCGCACCGCCTAGTGAGTAACCACCAACCACCTGCGCCATCTGCATAACCTGTTCCTGATACACCATAATGCCGTAGGTTTCGGACAAAATGCCTTCCGTACGCGGATCGGGATAATCAAATTTCTCACCGTGCTTACGCTTACAGAAGTCAGGAATCAAATCCATAGGTCCCGGACGATACAATGCCACCAGCGCAATAATGTCTTCAAAACGATCAGGGCGCGCGTCTTTCAACATGCCTTGCATGCCGCGACTTTCCAGCTGGAAGACAGCGACGGTTTTTGCTTTAGTGAGAAGTTCGTACGATGCTCTGTCGTCTAAGGGCAATTTAGATAAATCAAAATCCGCCATCGCTGGATCAAGCATTTTGATGTAGCGCACAGCACGATCTAAAATGGTTAAGGTGGTCAAACCCAAAAAGTCGAACTTCACCAAACCGACGGCTTCGACGTCATCTTTATCATATTGCGAGACCACGCCAGAATCACCGCCCTGCGTGTACAGAGGACAGAAGTCGGTAAGTTTGCCTGGCGCAATTAACACACCACCCGCATGCATACCTATGTTGCGGGTAATACCCTCCACTTGCTGCGCTAAGTCGAGCAAAGTTTTCACTTCTTCTTCGTTTTCAAGACGCTCAGCCAATAATGGTTCTTCGACGATTGCTTCGGCAATCGTGACTTGCTTCCCTGGTTTAAACGGAATCAGTTTTGACACGCCATCACAAAACATATAGCCAAAATCGAGCACACGACCTACGTCTCGAATCGCGCCTTTGGCAGCCATGGTTCCAAAGGTCGCAATCTGCGACACCGCCTCTTTACCGTAGCGATCTTTCACGTATTGAATCACGCGATCGCGACCTTCCTGACAGAAGTCAATATCAAAGTCGGGCATGGAGACGCGTTCTGGATTCAAGAAACGTTCGAACAGCAAATTGTATTGTAGTGGATCGAGATCCGTAATCAGAAGGGCGTATGCGACCAGAGACCCTGCGCCCGATCCACGACCAGGCCCAACGGGAACCCCATTATTCTTTGCCCATTGAATAAAGTCAGCAACGATCAGAAAGTACCCTGGAAAACCCATTTTAACAATCGTATCTGTCTCAAACTTTAGACGAGCTTCGTAGCGCTCACGATTTTGTTCACGCTTCAACGGGTCTGGGAATAGATTTTGCAGTCGGAATTCCAATCCCTTTTTTGCTTCATGAACCAAGAAGTCATTTAAAGTCATGCCTTCAGGGGTCGGAAAATCAGGTAATTTAGGTTTTCCCAACTCCAATTTGAGATTACATCGCTTGGCAATTTCAACGGAATTAACTAAGGCTCCAGGGTAATCCGCGAACAAATTTTGCATCTCTTCGCGTGATTTAAAACATTGTTGGTCATTAAATTTGCGAACCCGACGTCCATTCGCGAGCATCTCGCCTTCGGCAATACATGTACGTGCCTCATGCGCAGTAAAATCATCCTTATTAATAAACTGAATTGGATGCGTGGCAACGACTGGAAGACCAAGTTTTGCAGCCAACTTAACGGCATGCTTAATATGATTCTCCATATTCGGTTGACCAGCCCGTTGAATCTCAATATAGAAATGATTTGGGAAAATTCGCGCCCAGCGTTGCGCATTGCGCTCTGCCATTTCCATATTTCCATTATCGATCGCAATTCCAACGTCGCCAAAATGTGCTCCCGACAGAGCAATAAGACCTTGCTCTTGGTCATTTTCAAAAATCTCTTGCAGCCATTCAAATCGAATTTCTGCGCGTCCTCGGTGTTGATTTTCGAGCCAAGCCCGTGCCAGTAATTCACACAAGCGCAAATATCCATGGTGCGATTTGACCAGCAAAAGTAAGCGTGACGCTTTATCCCTATCGGCATCGTTGCTAATCCAAACATCGCAGCCAGCGATCGGTTTCACGCCTTTACCACGCGCCGTTTTATAAAACTTAACAAGTCCGAACAAATTACTAAGATCGGTCAAAGCAAGCGCGGCCTGTTTGTCTTTGACGGCAGCCTTGACCACATCATCAATGCGTACTAACCCATCGACAATCGAATATTCGGAATGCATGCGCAAGTGAACAAATTGAGGAAAAGCTCCTACCTCCGTTGGGTTTCGAGGAGATTGGGTAGAAGATGCAAGAGCATCGGAAGTTGGCACAATAGCGAGATCTGTATTCATCCCGCTATTTTACCGTGTTGCGGCGAGCTTGAGAGGCAAAGATAGATGATTAGCATCGTCACGACCGAGCTGCGATAGCAACTGTCGTCATAACATCTCAAGTCACTTTTGCTTAGAAATAATCAATCAGATTGCATAATTTTCAATCAAAATATAATCGTTCAGTGTTGAAAAAGACCTTATCTTCCTCATCTTCACACGCGAGTTCAAGAAACCCAGTTTCTATCAATTCCTGCAAGCCGAGTAAGCATTTTTGCTCGGGAATAGGCAAGTGTTTCTCTTGGAACTGCTCAATCACAAGTTTCACCGGTTTACCCAATTCGCAGAGCAACCATAAGTCTTGCAACTCATTCGCTTTCAAGTGCACCGGGCTGCGTGCGAGCTTTTGTTCAAAATAATGCGTCGCTTTGATCTTTGATTCTTTAGAAATAGCAATGACAGCGCGCCTTCTTGCCCAAAAGATTGCGTTTGGCCAGCGGCTCTCACGTTGATAATACTGCCATTGCGTTTGCAAATACTGCCTAAAATCTTGCTCAATTGCTTGCGCATAAGCCCCTAGCAATTCGCCCCGAGAAAATAAACGATCAACAGCAATGAAAGCACCATGTATACCACTGGCGAGTGCACGTGGAATTCCAGAAGAAGAAATTGGATCATAGGAGGCAACGGCATCACCAACTGCAACCCAATCTTGACCACCAGCTTGCTTCAAATAAGATGAGAAACAAGGAAATGAGCGTGGGTTATCTTGAAACAATAGGAATTTCGCTTGCTCGCCCATGATTGGTAACTCACTTAGCAATGACTGCCAAATTTCGCTATTGCAAATTTGCATTTTGTGGGCGATATCGGGATCCGTCATGAGCATGACCGAGACTCTCCCGTCAGACATCGGAGAAATATGCCACCAACCATATTCACAAGCCTCAACCTGACTCACTATTTTTTCACGACGAGTTGCTGGCACGTCCGCCACGCATGCAATGCCGATCAAACGATCATGTACAGTGAGCGCTAAATTCAAATTCGTACGCATCACACCGCGCCGGCCAGTCGCATCAATAATATATTTACAAAAGATCGTTTGCATCTGCTGATCTTTGGACTTCACTTCAACGCGCCACCCTCCCTCTTCTTGACGATTACAAGTAATAACTTGGGTGTCCGACACCAATTTGCCGCCTTGTTTTACAAACGCGTTTGCCAACATTTGTTCAAACGCGAGACGATCCAAATTCCAGCCAGTACCGTGAGGCGTAAACATATAACCCAATTGGCGCTGCACCTCGTTTCCCCAAGCGACTTGACTGTAATATGGTGTTAAGTTTTGAATTTGTGAAAACGTTTCCCAAACATCGAGATATTCAAGTGTAGAACGTACGCCAGATGAAAGTGATTCTCCATATTTATGTTCAGAATAATCACTCCGCTCAATCAACATCACATCCACATCGCGACGCTTCAACAAGGCAATGCCAGCGGAAGTTCCAGCCGGACCACCACCCAAGACCAACACATCGAGCCTTTGTACTTTGCCAGTTTGCAACGCATCCATATAATTTGCCTTTTTTCATCGATACTCTGTGAACCAACAAAAAACGCTGCCAACGTTCACAACGATCTATTTAGGTGCTATTGCAAATCACATGCCAGCATTGGTCGATGTTAAAGTGCTTGAGCATTTAGGAGAAAGGCATGAATTATGCTTAAGTTCTCAAAGAATTGAGTGCATTGAAAAGAGTACAGTTGAATATCGATGCAAAAGGTACAATAGGGGCAGCAATGTTCCGCGAATCTTCGTCGCATTGGACGCACCAACAATATGTAAAAATTTCGTGTAAATTGATTTTTTACACGTAAAATAATTTTATTTATGACAATCAAACCCGTTTTTTACATCTAGTCACAATGTCGAACGCCGATTACACCATCACCTCGCCTTTGGCACTAACAACCGGCAACAGCCGCCCATTGCTCAGTTTCACGATTGCGTGGCATCCTGACACTGCGCGTATCGGTGAACAATTTATTGGAACCACAGAGGCCGGATTAATTGAGCTCAGTCGCTTTGTACCAGGTTTTCGCCACGTCAATGGCGACGCGCTGCCGCTAGGGCACGGTGGAATATCCCGCGATCCTCTTCGAATCGTCCGCGACAACAGCGATGGCATCACCATTTGCCCTCCCAATAGCAGAATGGTCGTTGAGATAAATGGTGAGGAAATTAAAGAGCCGCGCTATATCAATCCTGACCAGATCAACGCAGGTGTGATTTTGACTTTAGGACGGGCAATTTTTATCTGCATTCATTGGATGCGTTGTTTGCCAAAAAATAATCCGGTTGAAGGCTTTATTGGTGTTGGCAGCAGTGCCATATTCACCCGCGATCTGATTCGCCTCGCTGCGACCAATGACAATACCGTCTTATTATTGGGCGAAACCGGAACTGGCAAAGAAGTTGCCGCGCAGTCCATTCATAATTTAAGCAAACGTTCGAGCCAAAAAATGGTATCGGTCAATATGGCGGCCTTGAATGAGTCCTTAGCAGCGGCTGATTTGTTTGGCGCAACCAAAGGTGCTTATACTGGTGCACAAAACAGCCGTGATGGCTATTTTAGCGAGGCACAAAATTCGACATTATTCCTTGACGAGATTGGCAATACACCATTACCCGTTCAACCGATGCTCCTGAGAGTATTAGAAAACGGTGAATATCGCCCACTAGGCGCTACGAGAGATGCACGATCGACGGCGAGATTGATTACCGCAACCGATCAAGATCTCTATCACACCAATTTCAACCATGCTTTAGTTCGACGCCTTGAGAGTTTCATCATTCGCATTCCACCATTACGCGCACGTCGCGAAGACATTGGCCTACTCATCTGCCATATGGCAAAACGCGCTGACTTCGCGCAAATTAACCTTGGTCTAATTCCGCCATCACTGATAAGCGAATTGCTCAACTTTGAATGGCCTGGAAATATTCGTCAGCTCAGCAACGTCATTAAGCGAGCTTTACTCTCATTGCAAATGGGCGAGTTTCCCCATCTAAGCAATATGGTCGAACCACCTAGAATCACGGTCACCCAAAGTGCTGAGCTACGTCGCTTAGCGACTGCTTCGAGTAACGCTGCGGTGCCGCCGACGACCTTCAGCGAAGCAGAACAAGCTCCAACAGAACGCAAAAAATTAAAAAATCTAACCGAACAAGATGTGATCGATGCAATGAATCGACATGGTTGGACTATTCAATACGCGGCTGAAGATTTAGGAATTTCACGCCCTTCAATGTATAAATTGATCGAAGCCAACGCGCAAATTCGCCGAATAGAACAAATTCCGGCAGAAGAAATTCGTCAAGAATTTTATGCTGTGGATATGGTGGTCGAATCCTGTGCTGCCAATTTAAAGACACCCACCGAAGCACTTCGCCGGCACTTGCGCGGCTTAGGTTGGATTAAATAAAACTCTAGCGATATTTTCTCAATATCGGCCAAATGAACCTAGATTAATACCCAGAACCGACAACCAATATGCCAAGTTAGATGAACGATTTTCCACTTCCATCGTACTTGGCTACCGCAAATATTTTGGATCGCGCCGCAACGCTAACAATTCTGGTTCTGCTTCAATCAATTTATTTGGGTAACCAAACTCTTTGGATTTCACGATCGCCGCCAACGCTTGCGCACGCATATCAATCATTTCATAGCTAACCGCAGCCCGAAATTGAATCTCTGCACTATTTGGAGCAAGTGCAAGAGCCTGCTGAACAAAGTTCAACGACTCCGCATTCTCACCTAATTTTGCCGTGTAAAGTCCCATCAAAGAAATTAAATTTGCATCATGCGGTGTAATTTGAAGACGACCTTGCAATAAATTTCTTGCTTTCGCATAGGCAGATTTTGCAATATCAGCCTTCCCCGGTAACCATGACAAACTCTCAGCAAGTCTCGCCCAAGCTTGAAAATCTTTAGGATTTCCCTTGTCTTCACTCACTGCACTTTCAAATGCATTTGCAGCACCGACATAGTCACCTCGAGTAAACAGCGTATTACCGAGCGCACTAAACAATTCAGCTCCCGGTCGAATCTTAATGCCAGTCTGTAATTCTTGAATACTATCTTCCGCACGATTCAAAGCAAGTAAAGTTTGCGCCAATCCAATATAAGATGCGCTCGCATCGGGTTTGATTTGCAGACTCAATCGATAAGCAATTTCAGCTGCTTTAAAATCATTCTGAGCAAGGTAAATCTTTGCCATTTGATCCGCAAAAATCCTCTCGGAAGGATGATTTTTTTGCACCAATTTGACCTTCGTCAACGCCTCATCAAGACGGCCTGCTCGTATCAATACCTCAATTTGTGCACTGATCGCTAAAACGCTATTTGGATCCAAAGCCAGTGCCCGTTCGATGTCAGCAAATGCATCCTGAAATTGATCTTGTAATTCATACACTTTGGCCATTGCAACATGACTTAATGCCAGAAAATCATTTGAATCCACAGCTTGTTTTGCCTCGCTTTCTGCTTTCTGCAACCAAACTGTATTTTGGCGATCAGTCAGATAACGTTGACTATGCACCAAGGAAAGACTGGCAATCGCCGCGGCATGATTCGGTGACCTATCGATAATTCGCTGAAAATGCTGTTCGGCGCGATCCAGCATTGCAACTCGATCAAAATTATTCAAGGCATCAAGGCCCAATTGCATTTCGCGCGACTCAGAGTAGGTCTGTAGACCTTCACGCATTTGCGGCCAATAAGGTTGCGAATACCATGCGCCAATCATCGCACTGACAAGCAATACCGTCAGGCCCGTGCGTCTGCTATTTTTAACGAAGCCGCTCCAATTAAATTTTTTGTTCTCCGGCACTAGCGGCACACTCAATTTCAATGCTGAAAGGTTGAATGTGCCAGAGTTTAACGAAACCGCATCAATCGCAGCGATCTGAGCACACTGATTAGCGACCTCTTGCATCGTGCCAATACGATGCTCAATCTGCCGAGTTGTCATGGCTCGTACGAGTTGACGCAAGACCAATGGCAAGTTGTCAGGCCAAGGCCATTGATCAGAATTAGATTGAATGACGGCGGCAGCTAAAGCGAGTCCCGATAAACTAGCAAATGGTCGCGCCCCCGTCAGCAATTCGTACAGAATCACGCCCAAGGCGTAGATATCAGCACTCGCTTGTAACGGTGCACCCGTCAATATTTCAGGAGCCATATAGGCAATTGTGCCCTGAGGATCAGCTTGGACAAGCGAAGTTGTCGCATCTCGATCGGCCTGCGTCGCCAACCCAAAATCTAAGATCCGCACCACACCACTTGGCTCTTGCATTAAATTTGAAGGTTTTAAGTCACCATGCACAAGACCCGCAGCATGCGCTTCTTGCATCGCTTGGGCAATTTGTAAGACGATATCAATAACATGTGAAATGCTTGGAGTTTGAGTCTCAAGAACTTGACGCAAGGTTCGTCCGGGTACTAACTCCATCACAATTGCTTGGGATTCGCCAGCTTGTTCCAGAGCATGTACTTTAACAAATGCCGCATGCTGTAATGATGCAGCAAGTCTCGCTTCTTTAAGTAAATCGAGACCCGTCGCGAAATTCTTCAGATATTTAATCGCAACTTGTCGATGCAATTTTGCATCCCAAGCTTGATAGACGTGACCAAAGCCACCCTCGCCTAGACTTTTGCCTAGTTGATAGTGTAAAAACTGATCGGGTTGTGCAACATTATCTTTGCTAACGGACATGAACAATACTGGCGATTTTCGAATTTCAGGTTGACCGCCTATTCTAACTCGAATTCCACTCGAGAAAGGTATTCAATGGCAGGAACAACAACATTCGGTTCTATCGTACAAAGCAATGAGTGCAATCGGTCGAGAAATTGGCATAGCCGATCTGAAGTGTAGCGCCGGTGCTGCAAAAAAAGTTTTAGATGGTTTTATGTCGAAAATATAATTAGACGCAGCGCTCTAAAAATCTTCCACAATCAACAACACAGAGGGTACTTTTTGCGAATTATAGAGACGTAAATAGAAATGCCCTATGCCCGCCAAGCCCAACATTAGGTTGGGTGTCGTTCCCGAACCTCCGTTTCCACAAGGCCATGGCAAACCCTGCCTCGAATAACAACGGATGCCTTGCTCGCCCACATGTTCTGCTACTGCAATCAAATCTGGACGGGATAAATACTGACCAGCGGCGATCAGAAGCTCAGCATTTCCCGAAGCGCCATGGCATAGAGAATAATTTCCCTGTCCTGGGATCCAAATTGACGAAAGTGACTTACAACTAGTTTGTAGACACAGCTCTAAATCACTTTGCACGACAGGATTTTCTGGCAATACTTGACGAGCAAACAAACGCGACAGTCCAATCCCTGGTGCACCATGGCACCATCCAAGATAAAAATTGTCTGATGTCATTTGCGTCGAACTCATAATACGTAAATCACGCCAATTTCCGACTTCCGTATCAAGATAAGAATTTTCGTATCGTAAGGCCTGCAATGCAGCATCATGAAATCGCACTTCACCACTATCTCGATACAGATCCAACAATGCCACCATCAATCCAGCTGTTCCATGTGAATACCCAACTAGGTTAGCTTGCACAGGCATCGTTACGGTAGGCCAAGAATAGCCTCGCTCGTTTTCAACAAGTGAATCCAATAGATTTTGCCCATGCTGGTAGGCCAAATCTCTAGCCGCTTGAGACCCATTTCGGCGAGCAATCGAAAGCAAGCGTGGAATCGCACCTGCTGAGCCATTCACAACGTCCAAATGCTGTCGACTAATCGCTTCTTTTGATAAAGCAATGACTAGTGCAAGCGCCTCCTCGCGCAAATCGTCACGTTGCAACACCTCAGCAGCGCGCAAAAACGTGTGGATGATTCCAACATAGCCCGTATATAACGCGTGTTTTTGAGCAGGGGCAATTTTCGGTAACACTGAACGAATTTGATTAATTGCACCGTCAATGATTCTCAGAACTTGCAGATCCCCAGTAAACTGGTACAACTCAATCAAAAATAAGGCAATCCCGGCGTTACCATCATACAAACAAGCTGGCATAGACCGATAAACGTGCCATGTTTTATAGGCTTGCGCCTCCATTTCCCATCCTAGCCACGTACATCGGCCTTGACTATCCCACAGGGCATCACGGCACAGTTCTCGCCCTAAGCGATCTGCGATTTCAAGAAATTCTTGCTTGGTCTTCATGCACAATTTACTTTCGCAAAAATGTCTTTAGATCGCGGATTCAAGTAAGGTGCCGCCAACATCAGACCATATTCTAAGAATTTTTTTTCCACGCAATGAAAGCGCTCAGTTGAGGACTCCATTTGATGTTGCCATGCATAAACTAACGCTTCGGCCAAAATACGACAACGATGCATGCCAAAACTCTCACCCGTTGCAGGGTCTTCTGCGAGACCAATCCCTGGGAATAGTGCTAAGCAAAACAAAGGAACCTCGGAACGCAAACCTGCTCCCAATAAGCTAGGTAATTCTTCGATGAGCGAGGACACGATCTGATAATAACGACGTGCAATATACAAAACCGCAGCATCGGCTCGATCGTAGTGCTGAGCCTCAACCAAGGTCTTGAAATGAAATGGCACAAGATAGGCATTTAATCGTGTACTCAAAAAAGTTAACAAAGTCGTCGCAGAACTTGCGTCAATATTGAAGTAAATTCTCACGGCACTAAAGTCATCAAACTGATCAGAGAATTGACTCCCATACGAATGAAAAAAAGCCTGCTGCAATGCATTCGTACTTGGATAAACATGTAAGGCGACGAAGTCTCCCACTTGCACACCCGAATTTTTCATTTTATCAATCAAGTAGGTTCCAGAAAATGCGGCTCGTGAGCGATCACCTTTTTGTACAAAAATTTTTCCATCTCCACCGACTTGATAGATTCGCCACCCAAAATCCCAAGCGGCTTGGGTATGATTGGCTTGATTCAATAGCTCCGTTAAATTAGGCGGCAATTCAGTACCTGTCTCGAATTTTGAGCTCAATTGACCCGGATCGCATTTTCGAATGTAGCAATGTTCATAGAGACACTCGCCGATACGCCTAATTAATTCTGCTATGTCTGCGACCTTGTGCTGCGCACCGCCCAAGCCCGGCGATGGGTATTGAATACCTCTAAAGCTAAAATGCTCCAGATTATTGATCTCCAAATTCACACAAATGTCCTGAATTTCCTGTTCGAAGTTAGTACTCACCGATCTCCCCTTCCTGCACTCCGAAAATCTCACGAACTGCCCATTTAGGGTCGCGAAAAATACGATCGCTTAACGCTAGCATCACCGCAGAAAATGGCGATAAATAATTCAATTGGCAGGACCATTCAAATGCCGTCAACACCAAACGCCCAGCCGCAAATTCGACACATTGCGCAAAGTAGGCGCGCTGTGAAGTTACTTCCCTTTTCGAGGTATTGAGGTATTGCCGCCAAAAGGCACTCGCCGACGAATGAATCAATGAAACTTGCTGTAGGATTTCAGTGACGGGGTCTAATGAATTGGGAGAAGTCTGGATTTGCCGCTTAATCAGATACACAAGGTAAGATTGTAAAACTCCGCCAATGTCCCATCGCGCATCACCAACATCAAGCAATTCCCAATCAATAATTTTGAGTTGCAATTCCTGTTTTGAGTCAAGGTAGACGATACAGTTTTCCCATTTCATGTCTCCATGGATTAAACAATCGACTCGCCACTGGTGTGCCAAATTCTGTAATCTTGGAAAATGATCTGGTCGCAAATGTAACTGCTCAATAAATTTCTGCGCGCCCGCAGTTGCACCAGATGGCGCTTCGCTAAACGAGAATATCCAGGGAACTTGGTTAGGAAGCCGCATCTGAATCGTTTCTCGAATTGAATCGAGGTCAACAGCTTGATGGCAAAACGCCAAAGCCTCACCCCATTTCTCTGCAATTCGAGTTGAAAGATTACCTGTTCGGTCCAAGTATTCCGTTAAATTTTCAGCTGCAGGAAATAATTCCAGACATAGGCTATGGCGCGCTGGATTGCTCTCAATTATCTTTGGAAGATAAGCCGACCAATCCGAATACTTCTCAGCTAATTCAAAACAAAAAATTTCACGCTGAATAGTCGCGACGCTCTGCGTGTCCAGGGTCTTCACCTGTTTGATGAAATAGCCTTGATTATGACCAAAAAAGACTTTGAAATTTCGATTTCTTTGCCCCGCCTCGATGACTCGAAAGTCGCCATCAACGACGGATTCCACATCGAGCAAATTACGTGACAAGAGGTAATGCACCAAATTCGATGCAGTTAGAAACATAGACTATTCTCAACTCTAGACAAAATTCGACCGCGACAAAGCGCGGTCGAAATAAGGAAACATTTTCTCTACTCAACAAGCAAATTATCCAGGACAGCAAACTTGGGTAGACGTTGGACCGCTATGGCCAGTCTGTTTTGGTGGAATAAAATCACCATGCACAGGGCAACAAACCTGAGTCGAAGTTGGCCCAGATGTCGCGCCTTGAGCTGGCGCAACAAAATCACCCTGTGCTGGGCAACAAACCTGCGTCGATGTGGGCGATGGCGTTGTCGCCTGTTCTGGACAACACGTCTGGGTAGTTGTTGGCGGCGGTGTCGTTAAGTCAACAGGGCAGCAGGTTTGGGTTGAGGTCATTACTGCTGCAGTTGCTTGCGCTGGACAACAAGTTTGTGTCGTTGTTGGCGGCGGTGTAATTACATCCGTTGGACAGCATGTTTGAGTGGAAGTCATCACCGGACAACGGCTTTGTGTTGATGTTAGCGAGCTAGCTGCACCATCCACAGGGCAACAAGTTTGGGTTGTGGTAGGAGGTGGTGTCAACGCCTCTAAAGGGCAACATGTTTGCGTCGTAGTAATCACGGATCCACTCGAAGGGCAACAAGTCTGCGTTGTTGTCGGTGGCGGTGTCAATGCATCCACAGGGCAGCAAGTTTGTGTTGAAGTCATCACCGGGCCACCTACTTGTGCAGGACAGCAGGTCTGCGTCGTTGTTGGTGGCGGTCTAAGGGCATCAGATGGACAACAAGTTTGCGTTGTCGTTGGCGGTGGCGTCATTGCCTCTGCTGGACAACAAACTTGTGTCGATGTTGGTCCTAGTTGATTTTCTGGCTTGCTCATTCTCTCATCTCCTGAATCTATCTTAGTGTACGGATTTTTCAAGCTAACTTTTTCAATGCATTTATTGTTTCTTCATCGACATATGTAAAATGAAATCTCAAAACATATCATCCTGCTTCGTTTTGCAATTTCTATGCCAATTACGTGTTCGTGTTGAATGGCATTATCGGCATGAAACGTTTACGGGCTCTGCATAGCCAGCAAAAATGGATTATTCAGCCCATATATATGCAGCGCTCCTGGACCTGCGGCAAAATAATCCGAGAATGTGCCTTGAGTCAGATGGGGTTCATCCACCTCGACAACGCTGGTATCGTTACTTGGCATAATTTGAAAACTTGCAGGTGAAATGTTAGGGTCATTCCCAAGCGCTGCTGTTTCCACTCTGGCTAGCTGCGAGTGTGCGGAATAATTCCCCGATGTGTAATTGACGTAGAGTGATTCAACTCCATACAGATTACCTTCTTGAGGTCCAATCCTTTCGTTCAGAACCGTTTGACCATCACAATTGAATACAAAGCCGCCGTGGTTGGCAACAACATTCTCTTGGACAATCTGCGAGCCATATGAGGGAATCAACTGGATATGTATTCCATCCGACTTTTGTGGATAGGGCTGCAATCCCAAGTTATTTCGCAAACGCCCATCGTCGTGATCCAAACAAATCTCTACAGCAAAATCAAGATGGGGCGGCGCATTGCCGAGTGCGTAATTTTGTCTAAAAATCGCATACTTATCAAAAGCGTGTTGCTTTATATCGCCATTCGACAGGTCAATAGGAAAATAGGCAATCATTTGCTCTGTAATAATTTGATCGCCTGCTGTGCTTGGACATAACAAAAAGTCTTCCTCAGAGACGTAGTACTTTTCAGAGGTCATGACATTCGCATCCAGCTTTTGGGTCGGTGTATCCAATAAAATATTGCTGACAATAATTGCGCGATCACGGACATTGACGTTTGGCGCATCCTGACAATCATCGATAAAAGCACGTAAAGTATTTGCGATCAATTGATAAGTGGAACCACTAGCATTTTGCAGTTGTTGCGCGAGCGTTTGTACAATCGCATTCCGAGCAAGCACACTTTCCGACGCAAATACATTATTCAAATTTGCCACACGCGCAGTCACGGCCGTTCCAAAAACAAATGTCCAATTGGGATATTCTGTAGGATTAAAAACTTTTCGTAATTCACTTAACAAAAAAGGAACTGGATCTTCCGCGTCTGTCGCATACACATAAGGCCCTAGGACTCCATGAAAGAAAAATTCAGGAACCATAAAGAGATTAATAACACCAACATCCTTCGCTGAAGAGAATCTTGAGCGAGCCATGTCAACAGCATTCTTAAGAACTTGAATGCGCATGGCGATGTCAACTTGGTTATTAGAATTTCCCAAATAGCTGCCAACTCCTACTCCTGAGAGTGCTGGTCCGGTTGGGATTGCATAAGCGATAAATCGAATATGTGTATATTGATTGTCCGTCATTGATTGTCCGTTACTGTCTTATCTTTGATCACCGTGCCTCCGCAAGCCAATTGCTATTTGTAACGATCGAGTATTTTCTAAATTCAATCCAATTCGACTTAACACTATTCATACTTAGGATCTTCTCGCAAGTTCTTTAAGAGTGGATGCGTTTCGATTCTCCGTTTCGAAAACCCCTGCATTTTTGCGATGTGAATCAACTCGAGCGCACGTTTCCGCTGCCCCAGTAACTCATACGTCAATGCAGCAATAAATGCGCGCTCTGGTTGATTAGGTGCAAATTTTAAAGCTTGTTCGGTCAAAATTCTAGCTTGCGTAACATCGCCCAAACGCGCCATGATCAAACCCATCTCCACTAACAATACATCGTCGTCGGGTGATCGATTTAAACGTATTTCAAGTAGTTTTCTCGCATTCTCATAGGCTGCTAAGCCTTCCTTTTCACGTCCCGGAACCCACATCAAACATTCAGCTAATTCAAACCACCTAAAATAGCTACCCGAAATGCCTTTTTCAGGCGAAGCTGCATTCGCAAAGGCCGCTGCAGCGCCTACGAAATCACCCTGTTTGAATTTAATGTTACCCAAAGTCGCATACAGATTTGCATTGGGGCGTATTTGCAAACCTTGTTGGATCACTTGCAAAGCTTCTTGTGATCGTCCTTGCACTTCAATCGTCTGTGCCAATAAAGCATAAGCATTCGCTGAATCAGGTTGACGCTGTAGACTTTGTCGAATGGCTTGCTCCGCTTCGACAAATTCATTTTTTGCAAAATGTGTGCCACCTTTAATATCAAGCAAGAAACGATCTCTCGGGAAAAGCTTAGCGCCTTTTTCCGCCCAAAGAATTGCTTCATCGAGTCGATTTGACTCAAAAAGAGAACTCATTTTGGTATGCCAAGCAAAAATATTCTCTGGCTCCAGCTTAAGCGCTAATTCGACGGCCTCCAATGCCAGATCTAACTTATGATGCCAGTGTAAGATTTTCGCGTTGGCAATTTGACTGACAGCGAGTTGGCTATTTAACTGCATCGCACGCTGTGCACTTGCTTTTGCTTTTTGCAGCCAGATCTCATCACGTTTTTCCGCGTGGTAGCGGGATAAATAAACGATTGACATATAGCCGACTGCTCCCGCGTGATCAGGTGTGCGTTCTAAAATTATCGAAAAATGTTCCGTCGCAGAATCTAACTTCGCTGCATCCGGCTTGTACATGTATTCGGTTAAATTCTCGATACCCTGTTGCATTTCACGTGTTTCGGAATAGGGCTTGATAATTTTGAATATTTGCGGCCAATACGGCTTTGCCTGCCATCCGACGATGCATACCGACGTCAACAGCACAAATGAGAGAACTACGTAGTTTTTGTAGCGCTTTTTCTTACTCTCGCGGGCTTGGGCATTTAACAAAACCAAGTCCAAACCTGAGGCCCCACTAGATTGGGGATCATTTCCGACAATTCGTTTACACTCTTCATGGACTTTGCGAATGTCAAAACGTTGCCGAACATCCGCCCCCGTCATTCCAATCACCAGATCTTTTGCGACTGGAGAAACAGAGGTCGGCCACGCCCATTGGGGTGATGCAATTTGGATTTGTGCCGCAACTAAAGCCAGTCCAGAAAGATTGGCATGCGGTAAGCGTCCAACCAACATTTCATACAGAATTATACCCAGCGAAAAAACATCTCCTTCAACACCTGCTTGCTGACCGCTAAATCGCTCGGGCGCCATATACGGCACACTGCTTTCGGCGTTGATCTCAGCCACATTATCGATCGTAGAAAGATCATGAATACTCGCAAAACCAAAATTGAGAATGCGCATCCGTCCAGATTGGTCAATAATCAAATCACTGGCTTTCAAATCGCCATGGATCAGTCCTTTCCCATGCGCCTCTTGCATAGCCGCAGCAATTTGCGAGATATGTTTAAAAATTAATGCTTCTTGGCCACGGTGCTGCACAATCCAATCTTTTAAAGAATCGCCCGCGACGTACTCCAAAACGATATACAAAAAATCCTGTGCATCCTCGATCGCATGCATTTTGACAAAGGCAGCATGGTTCAACACCGCCGCTGATCGGGCTTCTTTTAACAAGAGCTCTTTATCGGCAGCCTGCGTACAAATTTGCTTTATCACAACTCGCCGACAAAGCTTAGTATCCCAAGCTTCAAACACTTTACTTCCACGATGCTCACCGAGGCAGGCCCGGATTTCATAGTGTTTGATCGTGTCAACGCCCACCCAATTCGGCGCCAAGTTTGGACTTAATTCTTGTTGACTTGAATTCATTTATTCTTGTGGCAATGTTGTATTTGCTTAACAACGAGCGTGTCCTCAAACGAGGTCAGACTTTACCATCAATGCGAAATCATCAGAGAAAAATATTGTCGTGTTTTACATGTTAATGTGTAGTTTTTACAAATATATTCGTTGTTATTGACACGTAAAAAAACTTCTCGTCGGACGGGATAGTTCCTAATAAGATCAATTTGCGATCTCTCGTCCACCTCGCGTCAACAGCAAGTCAGTACGCCTTGTTCATTCCAAAGTGTTTTTGTTCATGTTCACTTCATGATGAGTTCTGCTGATTCTATCCATTCAGAATATAATGCTGCCAACTCAAAAGTTTAATTTTCAAGAATTCCACCATGCACTCTGCGACCAATCCCTACGTCAATATTTCCGCCTACAAATTCATCACTTTCAATAATACAGAGGAGAGACGTCCCGAATTCATTGCCAAATGCCAAGAATTAAACTTAAAGGGAACAATCTTACTTACACCCGAGGGTATCAACATGTTTCTTGCTGGCTTACGGCACGAAATTGACGCCTACATGAATTGGCTACACAGTGACCCACGATTCGCCGATATCATCGCGAAGGAGAGCTACTCTGATCGTCAGCCCTTTACCAAATTGCTAGTCAAGATCAAGCCTGAAATCATTACCATGCGTATGCCTCTGATTAAGCCAGAAGAGGGACGTGCACCTTCAGTCGAAGCCAAAACCCTTAAACGATGGCTAGATCAAGGACATGATGACAATGGGAAACCCGTAGTGATGGTAGACACGCGGAATGATTTTGAGGTCGATGTCGGTAGTTTTGACAATACAATCGACTATCGAATTACAAAATTTACTGAGTTCCCAGCAGTCATCGAAGCGAACCGCGATGCGCTGAATGACAAGACTGTGGTCACGTTCTGCACTGGCGGTATTCGCTGCGAAAAAGCAGCCATACACATGCAAAATGTCGGTTTTAATAGCGTCTATCAACTCGAGGGCGGGATTCTAAAATACTTTGAAGAAGTCGGAGGTGATCATTACCATGGCGACTGCTTTGTTTTTGATTACCGAACCGCACTGAATTCACGTTTAGAAGCAACCGATACAACGCAATGTTTCGCATGCCGTGCCGTCGTGACACCTCGAGAACAAATTTCTCCTTGGTATATTGCTGGAAAATCTTGCCCGCACTGTAAAAAACAGTCGCGTGATCAAGTTGCTCAAGGCAATCCAAACCAGCAGACTTAATCGAGACAAAATCTATTCAAAAAATCCGGCCACTTGATAAGAATTATCAAGGCAAACAAATCGAATAAAAACTAGCGTCGCAAAGTATCAAGTGACGCCACTTTTTTATTGAACATATTCATCTTATGAAATTCTCATTGATGAACTTGCCTTGATTCGCTACCTTGATCTCCCTCCGGATAACTGAATCGAGGTTGATATGCGAATATTCCAAGTCGGAATTTTAATTTGTTTGACGAATATCGGATTGACGAATGCCTGCCAAGCTGCGACAACGACCGATTGTCCATCCTGTGGACACTCCAACGCCTCGATCGCTTTATCAGAAGCAGGCGCTCAAATTGTACAAGGTAGTTTAGTTGGACTAGGTGCGTCAGGCTTGCTCGTTGTCGAATCTGTCGAAGCAACTGGTGGATGGGTACTCGTTGCCACTAAATCAGCTTCGAACGCAGCGAAGATCACCTTCAAACTCTCAGAAACAAGCCTTAAGCAAGCTGGGACAATCAGCGCTACAACATTACAATTCAGCGCAGTCAATACGGGACACTTATTAATCTCGGCTGGCAAAGTGATTGCTTTTATACCGAATGAACTTGGGAAAATTTTGATCCATCACGAGCGAGTACGATAATGCTTAGATCGCTCTCGCTCTTTTTTCTAGTGATCACATGCAGTCTCGAGTACTCCTATGCCGGACAAACTTGCGAGTCGAAGCCCCCCGACCCTGTCAAACTAGCGCAAAGCTTCGAGCTCGCACAAAAAGTTAAAACACAGTTGGATCTGTCTGGCGCTCAATTGGCGTTACTTGCACGAGTCGGCCAAGATCTCTCCCGATATCAACTGACTTACTCCCATTTAGGTCTGGTTCAAAAAGATGAACAAGGTCGTTGGATTGTCACACATGAACTTAATCGTTGTGGAACGGCTGAATCGGATCTATTCCATGAAGGTTTAGCGAACTTCTTCATGGATGATCCGTTTCGCTATGAAGCATTAATTCTCATCCCGCGTCCGGCATTCCAACAACGCCTATCCAGCACCTTATCCTCAGCAATAGTCCGAACTCTACATGAGGCCCATTACAATATGCTTGCTTATCCTTTCTCAGTTCGATACCAAAATTCAAATCAATGGGCGTTAGAATTACTAGCAAGTGCGTTCGCCAATGATTTATCGATTACCTCACGCGAGCAAGCACAAAATTGGCTCCAAACAGCTGGTTATCGCCCAAGCACAATCGAAATTCCAACGCTTACCCGCCTCAGTGCAAGAATGTTTCGGGCCAATATTGCATTTGACGATCATCCACTCCAGCGCAGAATCTCGGGTCGAATCGATACCGTAACAGTTGATTCAATTGAACACTTTTTAACTCGACGCGATGCACTGCTCGAACGATTCGTCATTACTTATCCGTAAAACAGCGGCACTTGTATTCCATAGGGCTGCGTTTTTTAAGCAGGTGTCGCAATCGATGTTCGCTTCTTACACACATCCATATCGTATTTCTTGATAGACTAATACATATTTATCACACTATTTTATTTGTATGTTGCCCTACCGTGGCCGCTTTGCACCTTCACCAACGGGTCCATTACATATGGGTTCACTGGTCGCCGCCATGGCAAGTTATCTGGATGCCCGAGCGCATGCAGGAATTTGGTTATTACGTATCGAAGACCTCGATTTTGAACGCAGTGTCAAAGGTGCAGATAGAGAAATTATCCAATCCCTACAACGCTGCGGTATGCAATGGGACGAAGAAATTATTTGGCAAAGTGCGAGAACAATACACTATCAGGATGCGCTCGACAAACTGAAACCATGGGTATTTCCCTGCGCTTGTTCAAGAAAAGAAATTGCCGACTCTCGAGTGAGGATGGGACTATCCAACGCGCAAATCTATCCCGGCACCTGCAGAAATGGAATACAAAATGGCGTCACAGCTAAAGCATTTCGCCTTCGAGTACCCGATGGAAAAGCATCTGAGATACATTTTCACGATCGTTTGCTTGGGTTCCAATGGCAAGATTTAAGTGCCGAAGTTGGTGATTTTGTGCTTAAACGCGCCGACGGTTTTTGGGCTTATCAACTAGGGGTTGTGGTCGATGATGCAGAGCAAAGAATTACCCACATTGTACGTGGCTCGGACTTGTTAGATTCCACTGCAAGGCAAATTTACTTGCAGTCACTATTAGGATATTCAACGCCGTTTTATTTGCACATCCCAGTCGTCAATAATGCAGATGGTGAGAAATTATCTAAGCAAACCGGTGCACTTGCTTTCGATAAAGGTAGCAAAGACTTACTGAATGATGCGCTATGTCCTGCAGCAGAATTTCTAAACTTAAGGCTATCGACAAAACCGACTTCGATTACTCAATTTTGGGAATACGCAACCGATGCGTGGAAACAAAAATTTTTCACCGATCAAGGTCAAAGCAGACCTCAATGAAACAGCAGAAATCAAAATTCTGCATCAAGAGTCGACTTTTAATATTGTCTTGTTTCGTATCGAACGTTTCAGCTTGCCTTGACTAAGCCGCCCAATAAAGCCGCTTTCTTTTGCGGTTTCACTTCTTCCACCGACAGCTTAACAGCAGGTTTTATTGTCGTTGCTTGACTATTTGCACTCGGCTCATACGGTTTTAAAAACCACGGATCAATTTTTTCCCGAGGCGGTTGATAACTACGCATAGGGCGTTCATTGCGCTCTGATCGATCGCTCGGCCTTCCTGCTCGTTCTGAGTTAGAAAATGGACGCCTTTCTGTATGTAAAGAAGTCGCGACAAATCCTGCCAACTGCAAACGGACTATCTTTTGTTTAATCAGTTTTTCAATATCCGTAAGCAAGCGCTCATCTTTATCGGTATGTAATGAGATCGCATCACCCTTTGCACCTGCTCGTCCTGTTCGACCTATCCTATGTACGTAGTCTTCAGCGTTGTACGGCAAATCAAAATTGATAACACATGGCATTTCAGAGATATCGAGTCCACGTGCCGCAACATCTGTCGCTACCAAGATTTCGACTTCACCCCGTTTAAAGGCTTCCAATGCTGCCATTCGCTCTTGCTGTGATTTATCACCATGAATCGCAGTCGCTTTAATACCTTGTTTAACTAAATGCACTGCGACGCGCGACGCCCCAATTTTCGTATTCGAAAAGACGATCACTTGCTTTAAGCCTCGCTCACGGATAATGAATGCGACCGCATCTCGTTTTTCGTCTTCCTCTACTTTATACAAAACTTGTGTGACATTTTCTGAAGTCGCATTACTGCGCGCGACTTCAATCGATACAGGATTGTTTAAAAAGCTGGCTGATAATTTCTTTATTTCCGGCGAAAAGGTTGCTGAGAACATCAGATTTTGACGTTGCTTCGGCAACAAATTAATAATTCTCTGCAAATCAGGCAAGAAGCCCATGTCCAGCATGCGATCCGCTTCGTCCATAATGAGAATTTGTGTCTGTGACAAATTCACTGATTTTTGCGCCACGTGATCCAATAATCGACCTGGGGTCGCGATCACGATTTCCACCCCATTTCGTAAGATCGCGGTTTGTGGCGCCATATCAACTCCGCCAAAAACGACGGCCGCACGCAAGGCCGTATGCCGAGAATAAGCTTTTACATTTTCTGCAACTTGATCAGCCAACTCCCGCGTCGGTGTCAAAATTAAGGCTCTTACTGGATGACGTGCTGGCGATGCACTCGTATTCGCGTGTGCCATCAATAATTGAATAATCGGTAAAGAAAAACCCGCTGTTTTACCTGTACCAGTTTGTGCTGCGCCCATGACATCGCGACCTTGCAATACCACAGGAATTGCTTGCGCTTGAATCGGTGTGGGATGGACATAGCCTTGCTCGTTCAGCGCACGCAAAATTTCAGGTGCTAAACCAAAGGAGTCAAAACGAAGTGTGTCCGCAGCCAATTCAGCTACTGTTTCAGGCGCAGTCTTTAAGGGGGTGTCGGTCATGATTTGCATAGTGTGCCTTCCGTGAATCCAACACGGCATCACGTGCATCGGTGATGTTGCGTCAGCAAAAAGTCAAGGCGTGGAAGAAATTCAAATAGGCATGCATTATAACACCATGCATGCTGAGAACCATTTTTGATCCTCGCTCAAGATGGAATTTTGCCTAATAAACAGGCAAATCAACACTTACATGTATCAATAAAATAGGCGTGTTACTGAGATCAATTCAGCATTTGACCCACTGGCACTTGCGTTTTCACCCTGTCACATCACGCTGACCAACACAGTAACATTGCTATCTTAACAAATAAATTGGCTTACCTATGTCTCTCCAAAAATTAGTAATAGAGTAAGATTTGGAAAGTGGAGAAGAGGTTTCTTTCTAGCCTGCCACTTTCCAAGAAATCTTAAAAAATTAATTCACGTGCCACACAAAAACGCTGAACCTTCTCTTCCAAAACGGTGACGCCTATCCCTGCACCATCGGGAATTTCGATAAATCCATCATCACACAGAATAACCGCCGGCTCGACGATGTCTTCGCTGAAGTAGCGTGATGTTTCCGATGTATCGCCAGGCAAAGTGAAGCCTACTGCGGTCTGCAAATGCAAATTGAAGGCTCGACCAATTCCAGTCTCATCCATGCCTCCAGACCAAACATCAACTCCAGCATGTTGGCATAAGGCTGCGATGCGCAATGATTCGATCATCCCACCCACTCTACCCTGTTTAATATTAATCACACGAGCTGCGCTCAAGGCTAAAGCAGAACGGGCATCATCAAGATCATGAATCGACTCATCAAGGCACAATGGCGTCAACAGTTGTCTTTGCAACGCGGCATGTTGAACGATATCGCTGTACGACAAAGGCTGTTCTATCATGGTCAGATTGTATGCATCAAGTTTACGCAAATGCGCCGCATGCTCAAGCCGGTAATCGCCATTAGCGTCGGCCATCAAAGTCAAATTTGGATAAGCTTGGCGGACGGCGCTGACCCATTCAACATCCTTTCCCTGCATAATCTTCAGCTTGACGCGATGGTATGGGCGTTGCATCGCTTCCGCGACGGACTCAAGCAATGCCGGAATCGACTCTTGTATACCTAGACTAATCCCTGACTGAATTCTCCGCGCACGCAATCCAAGTAAATCGTGTAAAGGACGACCTTGCTGCTTGGCGATCAAGTCAAGCAATGCATTTTCTACCATTGCCTTTGCCATTCCATGGCCCCGCACTCTGCTCCAAGCTTGAAGTAAGGTCCCCAAGCTTTGCCCTGGGGTTAGCAAGGGCAACAGAAATTTTTTAAAAATGTGTCGCACGGTTTCGGTTGTCTCGCTCGCATAAAATGGATCAGGATCGGCGACACACTCTCCCCAAGCCACGACACCATTCGATTCAAGTCGTAACAAGAGTGCTTCTTTGTCGGCCCAGGTGTGGACGCTAGTAGCAAAAGGCTTCACAAAAGGTAAACGTACCGTGATCAGTTCAATCCGCTCCAACACGGGGACTTGCGCCGCAACTGCTGGCGAATCCGGCACTGAACAATGCAAAAAATCTTGATTCATTTGAACCTCCTCAGGTATAGCCTATCATCACTGCGATCGCCACCATCGCCATAGACATCAACAGAATCAGCAATTGAAAACGCCAAATAATACCAAACCAGCGTGTCCAAGGAACGCCTGCAACACCGAGACTTGCCATCAATATGGCACCCGTTGGTACACTCATATTTGCCATTGCGTTTCCCAACTGATAAGCCAAAACCGCGGTCTGGCGTGTCACACCGACCAAATCAGATAAGCCAGACATCAAGGGCATGTTGATCGCGGCTTGGGCGCTACCCGAGTGGATAACAAAAGTGAACGCGGTTTGTACTGCCAGCATCCCTTGGGCCGCCCATAACGGCGGCCAAGTTTCCAACATACTGCCCATGCTATGCAAAAAGGTATTGAGCACCGAAGGGACGTGAGGATTCGCACCGCCCAATAAATATTCGATACCTTTTGCCAATGAAATGACCATCACGGCAGACACTAATTGCTGCGCACCGCCAACAAAGGCTTCCGCAGCTGCATCGGCGGTAAGACGTTTCGCCAAAATCGCCACAATCGCAGAAAAAAAACAAAGCGTCACAAACTGAGTTGCAATTTCCGGAATGAAGTAGCCTGCTGCGACAACTCCCCACACTATCCAAATGATGGTGCCAACGATTCCACCGAGTATCAAGCGATCCGCAAATGCAAGCGGAGATGTCTCGATCGGTACCACGATTTGTCCATCAATACTGGCTTCTGCTTGTTTGCGATGGCGCTGTGCATACCACAAAGTAAATGCAATCCCCGCACTTACAAAAACTAAAAACATCGCGATACGTAAAGGTGCGCCAGACAAGAGTGGTACGTTCGCAATACCTTGCGCCAACGCCACACCAAACGGATTCATCCAAGATGTGCCAAATCCAATTTGGCTCGCAACGTAGGTAATCATCACACCAACTTCAGGTGGGTATCCAAGCCGTAAAATCAGTGGCAATAACAAAGCTAGAAAAGCAATCGTTTCCTCCCCCATTCCGAATACGGCGCCACCGGCAGCAAAAGCAGCAAATAAGGTCCCCAGTAGCAAACGTGGATGATTTCCTGTGATCACCATTAAACGTAGCAAGCCACGATCAACAGCTCCGGTCGCATTGATCACGCCAAATGCACCACCGACTAACAGAATAAATGCAATTACTCCAATCGCAGAGCCGCTTCTACTACCTGAGGTCATACCTTCAAAAGGCGCATTTAAAAAACCAATCTCTTTACCACTAGCAAACATGGAAATACTGATATTGTGTTCCGCAACTCGAAAAGACTGAAGCGAAATTGGCAAACCCTTTTCAAAGTATCCAGCGGATACCCATGGCACCACTATGGCAATCAACAAGGCTGCAAAGAGCAAGATGATTAGGGTATTCGGAACTTTAAATCTGCTACGCTGATCACTCATCGGGACCGGTCCTATGTTTAGTTATGATCATTTCCTCGTATAAAAAAACCCCACCTAGGTGGGGCGCTGAGGGGCTTTGGGGGGCGATTCAGCTTAATTGAATTTATACTGCAAATTCACAAAGATAGAGCGTCCACGTGGATCACCGTAGGTTGGATCCCAAGTCACTTCGAAATAGCGAGATTGATTTGTAAATGGTGGTGCTTTATCCAAAATATTGATGACACCTGCGCGCAACTTCAAGTTTTTAGTGAACGCATAACTGCCTGTCAAATCCCAAAGAGAATAGGCTTCAACATCACGATCATTCCAACCTGGGTCGGCTAAGCCTGGAATATTTTGATCACGATAACCGGCAAAATAGGTGTTCCCTAAGGTCAAGTTGAGTGGACCATGCGCCCAATCAAGATTGAGCTTATGACGCCATCTTTGTACGGCTTTGTCATCACGAAACACACCTAAACCATTTGTCAGTGGTGAATTTGGATCGGATTGGAATTTATACTCAGTCAAATACGTTGCGCCAATATTTGCACTAAAGCGCCCAATCGAAGTCGCATCACCGCGCCAATTCAGCGCCAGATCAAACCCAGAAGTATTTAGCTTGCCACGATTTTCTTTTTTAAACTGCAAATAAGAAACGAAGCCGTCAGAATCGCGCACGACAATATTTGGATTATTGTAATAAACCGGATTATCAAAAACAGTTTGCTCGCCAATTTCCGAAATAATATCCGTCTTACGAATCATCCAGTAATCAATACTTCCATTCCAATTTTGATTGGGTTCTAGCACCAAACCGAGTGAGAATTGCTTCGACTTTTCTGGTTTCAATAATGGATTAGCATAGCGATCCAAATCAAACTGTGCGATTTCACCGGAGACTGGATCTTTCACAAAGCTAGCGATTGTTCCCGATCGTACTGGCAAAAACATTTCAGAAATCGATGGTGCTCTGAAACCAGTACCAAATGAGGCACGTCCCAACATGGCTTTACTGGGTCGATAACTCAACGCAAACTTAGGATTCGTGGTGTCTAGATTTTGCGTGGTGACGCCCGATAGAGGATCCTTCACACCTTTATAATGGTCATAACGTACAGCGAATTGTCCTTCCCATTCTTTTGTGAACGGCGCATTGACCTCTGCATAAAAACCTGCAATATCACGTGAGTTCGACGAATCAGCAAGTAACTCATCAGAACTAGAACGATCACCCTGAACATCGTTTGTCTTTAGCGCTGGTGTTGAAGAAAACTCGGTTTTTTCACGGCGCATCTCTGCACCAAGCGCCAACATCACATCCCCACCTGCCATAGACATCAACGAACGTGTCAACTTGCCGTCGAAACTGTCACTGGTTCCTTTCGCAATACGGGCTGCTCCAGAAATTTTGATCGAGTTCATGAATTTCTTGCCGGAGTCATCCGTCGGCGCAACGAAGGGGTTATAGAGGCCCTTCGCAATACCATCGAGTAGTTTTGAGCGAGAAACCCATCCGTCGATATCCAAATCGGTCGCTTCATTAACGCTATGGTTATATGCCGTATCATATTCCCAACTTCCCAAGCGTCCGTTTGCACCCAATACAAGACGCGAGCTTTCGCTCGTGACTTCTGTAGTGCGGCGACCGGCGTCGGTTAAACGAAAGCGGAAATTGACTGGCGTTGTAATACCTGTTTTTGTCTGCAAATCCTTCGGCAAGTAAATTCCCGTGGTCGTTCCATTAATACTTCCAGAAGTAGCAGGTGATGCGGCATATGCAGTGACGGCTTTCGACTGTAAAGCCTCAAAGAAAACTTGGTGTTCATCAGAAACTAAGAATGTCGCCCGCCCGATGAAACTTTGCTTCTCAGACTTTGGATAGACCTCCGAATCGCCCATATAGTTGAATGAACATCCTTCTGTTCCGCCTGGTCCTAAAGGCCGAACGACATTTGGGCTACCATTCACGCATGACGCTTTACCTAGGCTCACACGGCGACCTGGTGAAGGTAACCATGTTCCACCTGGCCCCGATCCAAATAAATACGAAGAACTATTTAATGTGGCTAGTTGAGCTGAAGTCAAATCCACATTCGCGGGAAAGGATGTGCTCGACAATTGCGGCGATAAACGGTCTGGCAAACTATATTCCTGCATAAATTTGCGTTCCGAGCTGGCTAATCGTTCCATCCTTTGTACATCCAGCGCGCCGAACACATTGAATCGATCTTTGCCCAAATCACCAAAGCCGCCTGAAATCGATGCTGTCTTCTTACCACCGCCGCCTTCGCTGGTTTTTAATGCATAGACGTTGATATCGCCACCTTGATAATCTTTACGGGTAATGAAGTTAATCACACCACCCATTGCATCAGTACCATAAATTGCCGATGCGCCGTCCTTCAAGACTTCGACTCGTTGAATCGCACCAGCAGGAATGCTGTTTAGGTCGACGCCTGAGTTATCACCAGGACTCGCAAAGTTTGCGAGCCGACGACCGTTCAGGAGAACTAAGGTACTAGACACACCGAGTCCACGCAGATTGGCGCCGTTAAAACCACGTTGCCCCCCCATCACATCACTAACACTTACACCATCTGTCAAGCCACCAACATTCGATGAAATTTTTTGCAATAATTCTGCCGCAGTTGTGACACCAGTTTTGTCGATATCTTCACGTTTAATGATTTCCACAGCCAACGCAGTTTCACCTTCAATACGTTTAATGCTGGAGCCTGTGACTTCGACACGCTGCAAAGTTTGCGCAGTGACATTCAAACTCAGGGCACTCAGTGCAAACAACACTGCATGAGTGCAACGGGAGCGGCGGAACACGATCGCCTTGGGCTTGCTAGCTTGTTTCATGCGATAAATCCTTATAAAAGTTGGATCAAATTGAAATTAGCGGCATTCATTCTTAGTGTGAATGCTGGTATTACAGTATGTATTCAAATCACTGCACCTTCTTGTTGGCGCTCCTGCATTAAATGGAACGCTTTGAGTGTATGCAGTGTTTGTTCAATTGGGCCGTCTGATCCGACTTGGCGTCGCGCCCTGTGAAACCCGTGTCGCATCCATGCAATGTTATTTTGCTTACTTTGTTGCAAACTTCCGACAGAGCGACATGCATTTACCAATGTGCGCAAAGTGACGAGGAAGAATGTCAGAAGAAACCAGATTGGTGGCACCATCCACTTCAACAAGTTCTCATGGAAAGGCAAGCATTTTGAAATCTCTTATCTTTTTTACGCTGCTCGCGACAGCAATGACGAGCATCAACGCGCATGCCGAAAAATCCTCAAACAAAACAGTATTCCAACCCATCGCGGGCATTGTCATACCCATGGGTGGTGCTGTGAGAGGGGATAACGATGAGGTGCGTCAACGCGTTGTTGATCTCGCTGGCGGTAAAGGCGCAAAATTTGTCGTGATCCCCACTTCCTCAGGTAATCCCGTTGCATCAGGAGAAAATGCCGCACACGAACTCCGACGTCGTGGCGCACAAGTTGAAATATTAAAGATTGCTCCGCAGTGGCCCGGGGAGAATCTAGAGTCCGCGAAGCGTGCGGCCGCTGATCCGGAAAATGTTGCGAAAATCCAAGCTGCCAATGGCGTGTATTTTACTGGGGGTGCGCAAGAACGCTATGCTGATGTACTCAACCCCAAAGGCGTTGCCTCACCTGTTCTGCAAGCTGTAAGAGAGTTACAAGCACGTGGTGGGGTAATTGCTGGCACAAGCGCTGGTGCTGCAATCATGAGTCATGTCATGTTTCGTGACGCACTCAATCCGCTTTTGGTAATGAAAGGTCTGCTCAGAGAAGGCAAAGAAATCGAACGAGGACTGGGTTTCGCTGGAGAGGAAATTTTTATCGATCAGCACTTTCTGAAACGGGGCAGAATCGGCCGTCTACTCTCTGCGATGCTCGCCAAAGGTTATAAAATTGGATTGGGTATCGACGAAAATACTGCGGCCGTAATTCGAGGTGCCGATGTTGAAATCGTCGGCGCGACTGGCGCGCTCTTGATCGATCTACGTAATGCAACAATACACGCTGGACCGGTCAACGTCAGCAATATTCGTATTTCTTATTTAGACAATGGCGACCATTATGATTTGGAAAAAGGACAGGCACGTGTATTTCAAGAGAAACTCGGCAAAGGTGAGCTTAAGTTTAGACAACCTGACTTTATTCCGGAATTAGAAAACCCACGTCGTGATTTCCCCGATATTTTAGGTGAAAATGCAATTCAACGAGCCTTATCACAATTGGTCGATGGAAATCGTGAGTATGTCACCGGTTTCGCCTTCAGCGTTCTCACTGCCAAAGACGATCCCGCACCAAATCTAGGGTTTGAATTCGTATTGCGTCGAGACGAACACACTCGAGCCTGGGAAAGCACGGGAATCGATGGGAAAGACTATTCTGTGTTTGATGCAAGACTTGACGTCCGCCCAATCCGGATGACCGTCCCACTCTTTAAGCCTTGGTAATGATTATGCGAAACATTTTCGATCGAGGACTACTCATTTTCTGCGTTGGCGTTTGCACATTCAGCGCAGAAGTACCTGCCCAACAGGCGTCATTTGACCATGCAAAGCTAGATGCATCGGCCGCACAAACTTTGCCTGATGTCGTGAAGTGGCGGCGCGATTTACATGCCCATCCAGAATTGGCTTTTCAAGAACAACGTACCTCAGATTTCGTGGCAAGAGAATTACGTGGCATGGGATATGAAGTTCAGCGCGGGATTGCGGGAACCGGTGTTGTGGGAATTCTTAACAGTGGACGACCCGGTCCAGTCGTTGCCTTGCGTGCAGATATGGACGGCTTACCAGTGCTTGAACAAACTGGGCTTTCCTTCGCATCCAAACAACGTATCAAACAACAGGCCAAAAATGGACAGATCGATCTTCCTCTAATGCATGCCTGTGGTCATGATATGCATGTAGCGATGTTACTCGGTGCAGCGAGGGTTCTCGCTGAGGTGCGAGGACAACTTTCAGGATCGGTGAAATTGGTGTTTCAGCCAGCCGAGGAAGGTGTCGCAAACGAGCCAAATGGCGCAGAAAGAATGGTGAAGGCGGGTGTGCTTGAGAATCCGAAAGTTGATGCGATGTTTGGTTTACACGTGGGGATCACACCGCAAGCGACAGGAACAATTTCGCTCAAATCAAGAGGGCTGATGGCGTCAAGCGATACTTTTGATATTTTGGTTAAAGGACGTCAAACCCACGGAGCCTTGCCATGGAATGGTGTCGACCCTATTGTAATCGCAGCGCAAATCGTTTCGGGCTTACAAACAATCGTCAGCAGGCAAACGAACTTAAGTTTAGCGCCAGCCGTGATAACCGTTGGCACAATACAAGGTGGACAGCGAGCAAACATTATTCCAAGTGAAGTGCATATGAGCGGCACCATTCGCAGTTTTGAACCTAATATGCGCAAACAAATTCTCACACAAGTGCAACGTACAGCCGAGCATCTGGCTTCCGCTTCCGGCGCTATTGCTGAGATCCAATTTGATGCGGGTTATCCGGTTACTTGGAATGATCCTGCGCTTACTGAGAAAATGTTACCTAGCTTGCGACGTGTAGTAGGAAGTGCCTTACTCACTGATATTCCAGTAACGACAACGTCAGAAGACTTCTCCTATTTCGGGCAGCAAGTCCCCAGTCTACTTTTTTTTCTGGGTGTCAAACCACCAGCCACTGCAGACGCAGACTGGGCGCCAAACCACTCGCCTCAATTCAACCCTGATGAAGACGCCCTCCTTACTGGCGTCCGCGCACTTGCTAGCCTCGCAGTCGATTTTTTGACTCGAAACTGAAAGATCCCATGGAACAGACCACAATTACGCTCCCTTCTCCTTCGATCGGTACAACACGCTTTTTACCATTCATTCGGTTTGGCAAACCGGGAACAGGGCCCAAGGCATATATTCAAGCATCGTTACATGCAGACGAGCTCCCCGGCATGCTTGTTGCACATCATCTGCGAGAGCAACTTGCACACATTGAACAGCAAGGGCTTTTACTCGGCGAGGTGATTTTGGTACCCGCAGCCAATCCGATCGGCCTTGCACAAACCTTGCTAGGCAGTAGTCAAGGACGCTTTGATCTCCGTACTGGACAAAATTTTAATCGACTCTTTCATAATCTTTCAGAGATGGTTTTCTCAAGAGTGAAATCACAGCTCTGCGCTGACCCACTGATCAATCAGACACGAATCCGTGCAGCAATTCGTCAATGCTTGGCGGAACAAACAGTTCATGATGAATTGTCTGCTCAACGTTTGGCCTTAATGCGCCTTGCCGCAGATGCCGACGTCGTTATCGATCTCCATTGCGACTGTGAATCAGTTTTACACATTTACACTGGCACACCTTTATGGGAACGCGCTGCGCCGCTTGCCGGCTTACTAGATGCAAAAGTCGCATTGCTTGAGACCAACTCCGGAGATGACCCTTTCGATGAAGCCTGTTCTCGGATATGGTGGGATCTTGCGAAACTGGTCGACAATCAATTCCCCATCCCTTTAGCATGTCTCGCGGTGACAGTTGAACTTCGTGGTTTCTCGGATGTGAATCACGTCATGGCTGAAGAGGATGCGACAGCGATCCTCGATTTCCTACGTTTGCAAGGGATTATCGCAGGCCCATTATCGCGAGCCGTGCCACTTCCCTGTGATCCAACTCCGCTGGCTGGTTGCATTCCACTGACGGCGCCAACATCTGGACTTGTTGTCTATCTGCGAGAATTAGGGGAGACTGTAAAAGCTGGTGAACCACTCATAGATTTAATCGACCCAGTAAGCGGCCAAGTACGACAATTGCTAGCACCTGTGGATGGCATTTACTTTGCAAGAGAAAATCGACGCTACGTGCCACCAGGAACGCGTTTGAGCAAGGTCGCAGGAAAAGAGGCTTTGCGATATGGCTCATTACTGTCCGCGTAGACCACATCTGCGGTTTAATGTCGTTGTAGGATGTAAAATCCAGCTGTTCAATAGAAAATACTATGCCAACGCCCTTTCCTGTCTCGTTGATTTTGCTTCCCGGATTCTCGCTGTTCGCGCTCGGTGCAGTTCGCAGCGTTTTTACGGCTGCCAACGAGGTAAATGGCGAAGTTCTCTATAAAATCACGCAATATGCTGTGGAGGGTCCACAAGTTTTAGCGCAATGCGGCATCGCACTGACAGCCGTGCCTCTTGAACAACTCAATCTTCAGCAAAATGGGTTCTTAATGATCATTGGAGATGAGCGGGTTGACGAGAGTATTACTGGAATAGTAAGCAAACGCCTTCAATCCCAATTTAATCAAATCTACAATGATAGTGGCTGGATAATTGGTGCCTGCGGTGCGGGCTCACAAGTTCTCGCAGAATGTGGATTTCTAGAAGGCTACCGAGCTGCAATCCACTGGCAAATTCTGGCGGACGCCGTGAAACGCTATCCATCCACGATCTTCACGCCTAGTCTATTTGAGATCGACAGAAATCGCATTTCTGCTGGAGCAGGTGCTGCTGTTCTCGATCTCCTTTTGCATTGGCTGGGATTACGACATGGCAGCACTTTTGCGGCGGAAGTCGCCGCAATTTTGGGAGTGGACCGACTGCGTAGTAGCGACGAGCGTCAGCCGGTACCGGCATCTGCTCAGCCCGCACTCGGATCGGCACGCTTGAAGGAAGCATTAGAATTGATGGCTGCCAATTTGGCAGAACCATTACAAGCTGAAGACATTGCACAGTTAGTCGGCGTGTCCCGTAGGCAACTCGAGCGTCTGTTTCGACAGCACCTAGATACTTTTCCATCTCGATACTATCTAGAATTACGACTCAAACACGCGCGTCGCCAACTGAAACAAACAACGCAATCTATATTGCAAGTTGGTCTTGCTTGTGGCTTTACTTCCGGCCCTCATTTTTCTACAACTTACCGTAACTTTTTTGGTTACACTCCGCGCGAAGAACGCGCACGCCACACCATGCCGCAAATTCACACCAAGAACTCCGAAGAGGACATCCAATGAATCATATGGACTATCTGTTGCGCCCAGCAAATTTAGATGATCTCGACACCATCGAGCGTTTCTCGCAAGCCAGTACCTTCGGCATTCACACCCTCAAGCCTGGTCGTGCTCGCCTTGCGGAACGACTTGAGCGTTCACTCAAAGCCTTCGCTGGCAATGAACCTGTACGTGGCGATGAAATTTATCACTTTGTGCTAGAGGACTTGCGCGAAAACCGAATCGTCGGCACAAGCGGCATCGTGACTAGTGCAGGTGTCAATGGTCGCTTCTACTGCTACCGGAATGAATTTTCCGTGCATGCAAGTGATGAGCTTGGGATCAGCAATCGAGAACATACCTTACGTCTTTGCGAGGATCTTTCTGGGCATACCTTATTGAGTTCTTTTTACATCGAACCAGAATACGGTAATAGCCTTGCTCCACAATTGCTCTCACGTGGGCGGCTCATGTTTATACGAAATTTTCCTCATCTTTTCGCACAAAGAATTGGTGCAGAAAATCCCGGCCTATGTGACGAAGCTGGGAATAGCCCATTTTGGAATGCACTCGGTGGACGATTTTTGAAAATGCCATTTCCTGAAGCGGAACAACGAACGAGAGGCCGCTCCAAGAGCTTCATTGCCGAGTTGATGCCACGCTCACCAATTTATGTTTCTCTACTAGCAGAGGACGCACAATGGGCAATGGGACAACTGCATCCGGACGGCGAAGTCCCTTTCGAAATTTTAGTATCAGAGGGATTTGACGTCGATTCATTCATCGATATTTTTGATGGTGGCCCTATCGCTGAAGCGCGCGTTGCAATGCTAAATACCGTTGTTTCTGCAATTGATGTCGATTTGCGCACAGCGCCATTGATGGCGGGGGAAACGTGCTTGGTCGCAAACATGGAACGATCAGGATTCTGTGCGACACTGGCATTTGGCGAATTTATTGAAAACAATTTTTTACAAATACCGAATGACGCGATCGAACGACTTGGTCTTAGGGCTGGTTTGCGCGCTTGCGCAGTTCGTATCAAATAGCCACTCCTAAATTGAATAGGATTTCTTAGCAGATTGAATTCAGCCTGCATCGCCGTCTATCGTTTCAAACGATTTTTGAATATTGGCCATACATTGTGTGCAATCACTTTTTGAGTGCAATATCAATGGTGTCCGACCATGCGCTCACATCAAACAAAAAAAAGCTCCTACAATTTCTTGTAAGAGCTTGATTTCAAAATACATAAATTTTGGTGGGCCTCCCCGGAGTCGAACCGGGTACCAACGGATTATGAGTCCGCTGCTCTAACCAGCATGAGCTAGAGGCCCTAATTTGCTTGGCATCCACTGCCTAGCAAAAAGAGGGCTAATTGTATTACATACGACACTCTCAACACAAGGCTTCGCGTCTCGAAATGCTTGATTTGATGCGGCATTTCAGCCGAAACGCTCAAATTTTCAAAACCACATAGGGAAAATAAAAAACCGCACGATTTTTACTTCGTGCGGCTCTTTCTTTACATGGCATGATGTTTTAAGTTAGCTTCGAACTGACTTAATTTCCTTCTAAGAAGCTCTTCAATTTATCAGAGCGTGATGGGTGACGTAGCTTACGTAAAGCCTTTGCCTCTATTTGACGAATCCTCTCACGTGTCACATCAAATTGCTTACCAACTTCTTCCAAAGTGTGGTCTGTCGACATTTCGACACCAAACCGCATACGCAAAACTTTCGCTTCACGTGGAGTCAAAGAATCTAGTACGTCTTTCACTACATTCCGCATGGATGCATGCAGAGCAGCATCCGACGGAGCCAATGTGTGGTTATCCTCGATAAAGTCACCCAAGTGAGAATCATCGTCATCACCAATCGGTGTTTCCATGGAAATCGGTTCTTTCGCGATCTTCATGATTTTCCGAATCTTATCTTCTGGCATTTCCATTTTGATGGCCAGCGTCGCTGGATCTGGCTCGGCCCCGGTTTCCTGCAAAATTTGACGAGAAATACGATTCATTTTGTTGATTGTTTCAATCATATGCACGGGAATACGAATCGTACGGGCTTGATCCGCGATGGAACGCGTAATCGCTTGGCGAATCCACCAGGTTGCGTATGTTGAGAATTTATATCCACGACGATATTCAAACTTATCGACAGCCTTCATCAACCCAATATTTCCTTCTTGAATCAAATCCAAGAATTGCAAACCGCGATTCGTGTATTTTTTCGCGATAGAAATGACCAGACGCAAATTTGCCTCTGTCATTTCACGTTTTGCTTTGCGCGCCTTCATTTCACCCGCAGACATCTTCTTATTAATGCCACGTAAATCAGGTAATGGCAAAACAACACGTGCTTGCAAATCAATCAGTTTTTGTTGCAACTGTTGAACCGTCGGAACATTTCTTCCCAAGACAGCGCTGTACGAATGTCCAGCATTCACTTCACCATCGATCCAAGCCAAATTAGTTTCATTGCCAGGAAAAACTTTAATGAAATGTGAGCGTGGCATACCACACCGATTAACTACCACGTCTAAAATTTGTTTCTCAACATGACGCACTTCATCAACTTGACCACGCAAAGTATCGCAGAGCTTCTCTACCACTTTGGCGGTAAATCGAATACCAAGCAATTCATTTGATATTGCTTCTTGAGCCTTAATATAGTTCTTTGAGTTATAGCCTTCTTTTTCAAAGGCTTTACGCATTTTGTCGAAATTTTCCGAGATCGTTGCAAATTTTGCGAGTGAATCGCGTTTAAGCTGTTCCAGTTGTTCAGCAGAGATCCCAGCAGCAACAGCCGCAGTATCTTCTTCTTCCTCTTCCTCTTCGTCGTCTTCCTCTTCGTCCTCTTCGTCCTCGTCACTTTCCGCGACTACGACCGGTGCTTTTTCTTCCTCGGTCTCGGCATTCGGATCGACTAAGCCATCGACCATATCGTCAACTTTGATCTCATCGCTCGCAATACGCTCTGCTTGCGCAAGAATTTCTGCAATTGTTGTCGGACACGCAGAAATCGCTTGAATCATGTCCTTCAGACCTTCTTCAATTTTCTTCGCAATAACGATCTCACCTTCACGCGTGAGCAATTCGACTGTTCCCATCTCTCGCATATACATACGAACAGGATCTGTCGTTCGACCGAAATCAGAATCTACCGTCGACAAGGCCGCCTCAGCGGCAGCCTCGACTTCATCATCATCACTCGCAACAGTAACAACATTATCGGACAGCAGCAAAGCTTCCGCGTCAGGAGCCTGCTCATAAACGGCCACCCCCATATCGTTGAAGGTACTGATAATGCCTTCAATCGCTTCTGGATCGACTACATTCTCTGGTAAATGATCATTAATTTCTGCAAAAGTTAGGTAACCACGATCTTTACCCATCTTGATCAGAGTTTTCAAGCGCTGACGGCGGCGCTCCAATTCCTCCGCAGTTGCCTCAGGATCAGCAGAGAATGCGTCTTTCAAGAGCGCTTTTTCTTTCGCTTTGCGATCTTTTGCCTTCGCTTTATCCAAGGCTTTCATCTCTGCGCGCTCAACTGCGTTTAGCGCTGCCATTTCTTCGTTTTCTGGCTGATATTCTTTAGGCTTACGGCCACGACGACCGGGCACTTTCACGCCTGGCAATACATAACTAGACGTATCAATACTTGCCAGCAAGGCGGCATCCGTTGTCTGACTCACAGTCGGCGCAGAACCCGTCTTTATTTCTTGTACTTCTGGTGCTTTTTCAGATTTGGCAGCCCTCGTCGATTTTCTTGCTGGTTTGATTTCTTCTTTTTCAGCTAAATCTGACGTATCGGCTTTAATACTGGCGTTCGATGCTTTTGTAATCACAGAGGCTTTCTTTGTTGCGGCTGGCGGTGTATCAATTGACGTAACAGGTTTACTTGCAACTTTATCGACTTGCTTACTCAACTTTGGTTCCGCTTGAGGTTCATTTTTTGTCGCACGTGGTTTTGGCACTTCAACTTCCTTTTTACTGACCGACGATTTTAAATCTTTACTAGAAATCTTGCTCTCAGCCAATTTTACTGGCTTCTGTTCTACTTTAGGCGGTTTAACGTCTTTCGCAAGGACTTTTTTTGCAGCAACTTTTGACTGACTCGCCAAACTCGTTTCTGATTTTGATTTCAATGGCAACGGCTTCTTAGAATTCAATGGCGTTTTCGCGGTCAAGTTTGGCTTAGCTACCGATTTCTGAGGTGTTGACTTCACTTTTGCAGTGACCTTAGATGCCACATTGGGAACCGACTTTCCTATATTCTTTGGAGTGGACTTTACAGTTGACTTTACAGTTTTCGCAGCCGCTTTTGTTGGAGTTGGCTTAGCACTCACTTTCGCAAGAGCCTGCGCTCCTGACTTTGTCGGAGATTTCACTGCAGTCTTGATGGACGGCTTAGAAACACTCTTAGAGCCACTCTTCGTGCTCGGTTTAACGCTTGGCTTAGATACAGCTTTTGTTGAGACCTTAGTTGCAGTCTTCGTTGATTTTGTTCCAAGCTTAGTGGAAGGCGCCGTTATCGCCTTTGTCGAAGACTTTGCAACGACCTTGGCACTTGTTTTATCAGTCGATTTACCTACTGCCTTTGCTGGTATTTTGGGGGCCGTTTTTGTCGAACTCTTTGTCACTACGGAAGTCAGTTTTTTCGCGGGTTTCTTCATTGCACTAGCCATTGAAACAAACCATCCGAAGCGGCAGGGCAAAGTCAAATGAATCGGATTCGAACACCTCAATACGCGTCACCGCGCAGTTGGGGTCTCCACCATTCAAACTTAACTTTTCTGAGCGTCGGTGTTTTGGGTTACTCGGAGGAGCATATGCTCACCTAAACAACACATTCTTATGATGAACAGCCTTTGCCAATGTGACTGTAAAAAAAGAATGAAAACAACCTAAGACCTTGAATCGAAAGCCTTTAATTATATCACTTGCCACTCTTTTACTCAATGCAGAGGTCAAACATACCACCCAAAGAGTTTATTTTCCGTAAAGCAATTTAATTCATCATTCATTGCAATTTGAATATCTTTTATTTGAAATGATTATCCAGCTTTTGCGAAATTCAAATTAAACACTGCTGTTCGACGCTTCCTGTTCTGCTTCTCTTCGAATTGCATCTTGCAACTGCATAATTTCCCGATATCGTGCTACATCAGCGGGTTCACGAAGACCTCGTTGCGCTAATTGCTCCATTTCCATTTTTAGCACTTGAGTACGCATTTGGCGCAATGCACCAGTCAGTTCCATCCCGACAACGCCAATTTCAGACTCAGACTGCTCGGCAATTTCTGCAATTAATCCATCAAAATCAGATCCAGTTGCACGCAAATTCTCCGCCAATGCCGCAAAATTTGCCTGCTCACCCATTGGCTGCGCAATTAATACTAATTGCCTCAACATTTCCGCGCCATCAGGTGCAATTTTAGCGGCACACTCCAACATTGCAGGGGTCAGCATGACAGCCAGCGAAGGATGTGCGACTAAAATTCTCATGACTTGTCGCTCCAAACCAACAGGAGCACTTCGTCGGCTCTTAGGTGGAGCAATCTTCGCCCTTGCAACCGGTTGACTCAACTCAAATAGGCTTTCAATTTCCGCAGGCGTCGATTGCGTTATTTGTGCCAGATTTCGTACCAACTGCAAACGCAAACCCGACGGAACCATTTGCTGCAATAGTGGTTTCGCATCAAATTGCGTCTTCGCTCGCCCCTCCGCAGTACCAAGATCATTTTCCGCACTGACTTCACGAATAAAAAACTGTGACAATGGCATAGCATTCTGTACTTCTGTAGCAAAAGCGTCTGCACCGAACTCACGCACAAAACTGTCAGGATCATGCTCGACGGGTAAGAATAAAAATTTAATGACCTTATTGTCGTTCACATGCGCCAAACACGCATCCAATGCCCGTCGTGCTGCCCGTCGACCAGCGCTATCACCATCAAAACTAAACACGACATGATCCGTTTGACGTAGTAATTTTTGTACATGGGTAGAAGTGCAAGCCGTTCCCAAAGTCGCAACCGCTTGTGGAAATCCCAACTGAGCAAGCGCGACAACATCCATATAACCTTCAGTCACTAACACATATCCAGCATCACGAATAGCCTGTCGCGCTTCAAAAAGTCCGTATAACTCCATGCCTTTTTGATAAAGTGGAGTTTCTGGGGAGTTTAAGTACTTTGGTTCCCCTTGATCCAAGATACGTCCACCAAATCCAATAACTTGCCCTTTCGCATTTCTGATCGGAAACATGATCCGATCTCGAAATCGATCATAACGTTTACGATGCGCCCCCTCCTCATCACTTTTATCAATTACCATTCCGGCTTCCGCCAAGGCATGGGCAGAATAGTCTGGAAAAACTGACCTCAGACTATCCCAAGCGCCTGGAGCATATCCAAGACCAAATCGTGCCGCAATTTCACCTGTCAACCCACGTTTTTTCAGATACTGAATGGCGTGATCAGCGCCTCGCAATTGCTGTCGATAAAAGTCACAAGCCTTGCTCATCACTTCACTTAATGCCAGACTTTTTGCTGTATGCTCCGCACGCTGCGCCGGCAACATCCGATCGTCATCGGGAACGACCATGCCGTTGTTTAGAGCGAGATCTTTAACTGCATCGACAAAGCTTAGGCCAGAATATTCCATAAGGAAGCCAATTGAACTTCCGTGCGCACCACATCCAAAGCAATGATAAAACTGCTTAGTTGGACTGACGGTGAAGCTTGGTGATTTCTCATTATGAAATGGGCACAAACCCATATAGTTTGCACCACCCTTTTTTAATTGCACGTACTTCCCAACGACATCAACGATATCTACACGTGCGAGTAAATCTTGAATAAAGCTTTGTGGAATCACGCAATCAATCTCACGGAGTAAAAATGACGGCGGCTTCGGAGAAAAAATGCTCCGAAGCCGCGCTAAATATACATGTAAAACTTACTTCGACAACGCAACTTTCACCATTGCAGAAACAACAGTCATATCCGCACGCCCCGCCAATTTAGGCTTCAATACAGCCATTAACTTCCCCATATCTTGGGGCCCGCTAGCTCCAACTTCAGCAACCGCAGCGTTCACAGCATCCTGAACCTCCGCGTCACTTAATCCTGCTGGCATATATTGCGACAAAATTGCCAGCTCAGCCTTTTCGATATCTGCGAGGTCCTGCCGCCCTCCGGCCTCAAATTGCGTAATTGAATCTTTACGTTGTTTGATCATTTTTTCTATGATCGCCAAAACCATCGTGTCATTCAATTCAACTCGCTCATCGACTTCTTTTTGCTTCATTGCAGCTGTGATTAAGCGAATTGCACTCAATTTCGCCGTGTCTTTAGCTCGCATTGCAGCCTTCATATCTTCTGTGATTTGCTCTTTCAAGCCCATAATATCCTCTTAAAATTTCGATTCAAGCGTTGCATAATTTAACAACACAAGAAAACACAAACAAAAATAACAAAGCCCGCTGCGGTACACCGGAGCGGGCATGCAAACCTTAAGAACATGAGTACTGTATGACATTAAGCTTTTAAATTCACTCAATGCCAAACAGAATTAATACATCTTCTTAGGCAATTGCTGACTACGAATACGTTTGTAGTGACGTTTAACAGCTGCTGCTAAACGACGTTTGCGTTCTGCAGTTGGTTTTTCATAAAACTCGCGAGCGCGCAATTCGGTCAACAGACCGGTCTTTTCGATGGTGCGCTTGAAGCGACGCATGGCGACTTCGAACGGCTCGTTTTCTTTAAGGCGAATTGTGGTCATGTAAGTTCGGAACCAGTTAAAAATTTATAGGAAGACCGAGATCATAACAGAATTTTTAAAAATAGGGAAGTCGACTGATGAAAACTTACGCAAAATTTGTCGCATAAAGTATGCAGAAGTTTTCATTTTAACTATCACATCCTCATATTCAAAAAATTTTAGGCGGCAATTGCTAGAGAACCGAGTTTCGATTCATACCCAGCCGCACTTCTTTATACAAATCAAGTGCGTGGTCTTCCAATATAACGTTTGGCAATTGTGATCGGAAGGCTGGGTAGTTTTTAGAATACGCCGCAGTGCGGGCTTTCGATGCCGACCAGTCACCATGGCTATTTCTATTGACGATATGCAACTTTAGTTTCGATGGCCCTCGATTGGGTTGCGTCCTTTCCAATCTAGCTCGCCAATTCCGCAATCCGTGTACGTAGTAATCTTGGCGATCGCGTCCAGCAAGAACAATCAATGTATCAGTAACGTCTGCATATATCTGCGACAAGTCATCCCAAGGATTAGGCGCGATCGTCTTATCTAGCTGAAAATAAATAGATGGAAACAAACGTTGAAGATGCCGCAACTTCGAATTCGGCTCAATCGGATTTCGGACAACATCGTGTTCTCTCGTCAAGACAACTAAATGACCCAATTGACGTTGGAAGGCGATTCTCTCGAGATAGTTAAGTAATATCGCATGCCCTTGCGTAGGTGGATTCATGCGCGCAAACAGAAAAATCATTCCAGCCATTTTGATTCTTGCACTATATTTGTTCGGCGATTCCCTGGCCTGCAGCGACACCAGACGCCCACGCCCATTGGAAATTAAAACCACCCAACCAACCCGTCACATCAACCGCTTCTCCAACGAAAAACAAGCCGGGAACTTTCTTTGACATCATACTTTGTTGAGAAAGTTCACGTGTATCGACACCACCACGCGTCACTTCTGCCTTACGATATCCCTCTGTTCCATTCGGAATTAATTCCCAGCGATTAATTTTCTCGCCAAGCAATTGCAATCTTTTATCAGGCATATCTGCGATTCTAAGATTTCCATCAAAACCATGCGCCGCTAACAGCCCCTCGACCAACCGAAGAGGCAAATAAGCTGACAGCCAATTCGTCAAATTTTTCTTACTGCTTGTTTTCGCCTGAATCAATTCGGTAGACAACGCTACCTCAGGTAACAAATTCAAAAAAATGCTCTGTTTTGGTTGCCAATAGCTTGAAATTTGCAAAATCGCTGGCCCGGACAATCCGCGGTGCGTAAATAAGAGATCTTCACGAAAAACAATTTTATTTTTCTGACTACCTGTTTCAATATCAACCTCTAACGAAATTCCCGCCATTGAAACAAAGGCCGCCCAATCGTTTGCTTCAAAAGTTAAGGGAACCAAGGCTGGACGAGGTTCAACTACTTTCAATCCAAATTTCTTCGCAATTCTGTAAGAAAAATCTGTCGCTCCGATTTTGGGAATTGATAGACCACCGGTTGCAATCACAACGTTGTTGGCCATTAAGATCTTTTCTTCAGTGGTCACAACAAATCCATCCGGACTACGATCGATATCCAAGACTTTGCAAGGCATGGCCCAGCTCACTTGACCCGCGTTACATTCAGATCGAAGCATATTAATAATATCTTCTGCACTGACATCGCAAAATAACTGTCCTTTGTGCTTTTCGTGAAACGCGATTCGATAACGCTTCACAAGATTCAAAAAATCTTGCGGTGAATACCGAGACAGTGCGCTCCGACAAAAATGGGGATTATCAGAAATAAAATTTTGCCATGTCGCATGCAAGTTTGTAAAATTACATCGCCCGCCCCCAGAAATCCGGATTTTTTCGGCTAATTTGCTTGCATGATCGACCAACAGGACAGACTTACCAGCTTGACCTGCGACGGCAGCACACATCATTCCTGCGGCGCCCGCCCCAACGACGATCACATCATAGCTTCCGGATTTTTTTGATATTGACATAATTTCCTAATGAATCGACGTTGCGATTCCTTTGCAAAAACAACTAGAAGCGATGCATTGTAACGGAAATATGCATAGGTTAATTCAGCAACATTGTTTGACACGTCGTGCGAGCGCGAGGCACAACATGTGTTGCTGACGAATATTTTCTGGAATTTCTATTTTCCCGTCTAGAACCGACTTAATCCATCTAGCCGTGTGTTCCGCGCCTACGCCCTCCGGCAAATTCACCGACTCAGCGATCAGTTGAGATGACGCTTCTAACAATATTTCACGTTGTCCACGGAAATAGGCATCCATTCTTTGCGCACGTCCAGTACTTGCTACAACTTCCCCCTCAGTGCCGCGGCTCAAGACTACAGCACCATCCTCCGGAGGTGCGATCTGTTGAAAATAGCAATCCAACATCGCTTGGTATTCAGGATGCGTATATGAACTCAATCGCAATGCTGGCTGAGCAAATGGTTGTAGGATTTTGACGATCGTATGCGTTGAATTACGCACCCCTAAGATGCGCCTCATCATCAAAATTCTATATATCGCCGGAGACAAAGCTTTCAGAGGCATAAAGGCGAGTCGGGTCGTATTCAATTTCGTATCAACTTGATCTACCGTGCTAGCGGCATCGATTTGCAACTCGGTAAATATTTCCGCGCTAGTGACTCGACCAGGATCTTCCGTAAGGCCATGAACTAACACAGGCGCTCCTGAATTGGCCAGCAAGACAGCAAGAAGAGGCGTTAAGTTTGGGCGTTTACGTGCACCGTTATAACTAGGAATAATGATAGGCGCGTACTCTGAATTTAAGGGCGCATTTATGACTGGCATCGACGCATGTGCAGCGTCCAAAAAGCCAGCAATCTCCTCGATGGACTCTCCTTTGATTCGCATTGCCAAAAGTATCCCTCCCATTTCTAGGTCGTTAACACGCCCATCGAGCATTGCACAATACAAATGGCGGGCATCGTGACGAGACAAATCTCTTGCGCCATCTTTACCTCGTCCAATTTCTTTAATGTAGGAAGCTGCAATAAAAGGCTGGAGACTAAGTTGATCTTGAGTATTTTTCATATCCTAAGCTTACACTGCATCAGACAAAGTTCAAAACTCGCAGAATCAACTACAGAACGTCAATCAAATAAGCATGTTGAAAATGGACATCATAGTTAGGATACGTTTCTTATAGGGTGGAAATGCTGATGATTTACTGGTATCTTTCGCTATACTTGTTTCTATTCTCATAAAAAAACTCCTACCATGAATTCTCAAAATTCAAACACGAATGCCGCTTACCAAAAGCTTCACGTCCTATTGGTAGATGATGATGAGTTTCTTCTGGAACTCATGAAAGTGACATTGCGCGATTTGGGAGTTGGCAGTGTCGCTTTAGCACACAATGGTTTTGAAGGCCTCAACGCCTATCGACAAAACTCTCAACGTCCCAATCTCATCATTTGTGATTTATGTATGCCGCAGTTAGGTGGGATGGAATTATTGAGTCATTTAGCTTTGGATGGTTGCCAGTCGGACATCTTAATCATTTCTGGTCACAATCTTGTTCCTCCAGTCGACAATCATTGGTCACTTTCTAACTATAATGGCCCTATTCTTAATCTTGCGGAAAAAATCGCACGTATTCAAGGACTCAAAGTCCACGCAAGTTTTGAAAAACCCATTACTCGTGAAAAAATTATTGAAATGCTCGACGTTGTGATCGCACAAAATTCCCCTCGCCTTCAATCCGACAATTAGAATTCCCCTGCACCGGTCACCTCACAGAGAAACGCCATGATTTTAGGAATGCGAACCGTTATTTATCCCGTCTCTGATTTACAGAAAGCGAAGGACTGGTATACAAAAGTCTTGGAAAAAGATGCCTATTTTGACGAGGTATTTTATGTTGGCTTTCAGGTCGGTGGTTTCGAATTAGGTTTAATTCCAGACGGAATATCTGGGATTGCAGGATCACAAGCGTTGTGGGGAGTAACCGATGTTCAATTCGAGTTAGATCGTCTACTTAAGTTCGGCGCAAGCTTATTAGAACCCGCAACTGAGGTTGGTGGTGGCATAGTCGTAGCAGCAGTCAAAGATCCTTTTGGCAATCGATTTGGCTTAGTCCACAATCCTCATTTTGATTGCAATGCGGTACGCTAAAGAACAAGATGGGACGCAAGATTAATGAGCAAGCTTGACGAGCGTCCAAACAGTTTTGCAAATCACACAGTTATCTAAATAAGTACCAATAACGCGATCACCAGTAAAACAAGCGCAACAGCAAAATTAATGCTGCGAGTTACCCACGCTCGTTGGCGCAACCGGTTTGCGATCATTCCCCCAGCGAAAATCGCCAATAGGTCAGCTGGTATTGCCGTGATTGGGATTAACGCGGATAAAAAGAAAACAGCGGACGTCGATTTATTCTCAACAAATTGCGGCATAAAAGACAAAAAGAAAATAATCGTCTTTGGGTTGCTCAATTCAATAATGATGCCATTGATAAACAAGCGAACGATATCGTTTTTTCCTATCGAGGTCTGCTGGGCTTGTATGTTTTTAGCGCGGATAACAGAGATTTCAGCCTCCGAAGTGTCATTCAACTCCGCTATCTCATCTTCCTCTATTTTGGTCGCTGACATGAACGAATCATATGCAAGATATAAAAGGTAAATCGCACCAGCATACTTGACAAGCTGCAATAGCCAAGGGAACTTAACCGCCAACAAACTCAATCCCATTGCTGCAAAAAATGCATGTAAAACACCACCCATCGCAAGACCTAGTGAGGATGCCATGCCACCACTGACACCATACTGAACACTGCGAGAGAGTACATAAGCCATCGAAGGCCCTGGCGAAGCACTAAGCAACAACCCAGCGAACGCAACGGTGAGTACCGCGTTTAATTCAAACATGAAGCTTTTCCTTCTAAAAATTGATTCCTATTCACTAGCCCCAGTTTTCCGCTGTTTATAGTCAATCTTGAATACAAATCCTTTTCCTGACCGTCGCGCATTCTCAAGTAAGCAAAATCTTGTGTCACTTGCTTTAGAAGATGCTCGCCAGCGATGACCGGCTGCCGGCTATTTTTCTTGGCTTCAATCATCGGATGTATCACCGACTGATAGTCAAAAGCAGCAAAATAAGGCATGGAAAATCGCTCTTGCCCAGTATTCAATACACGATGTGGATTGGAACGATAACGCCCGCCTGAGATCACCTCGGCCATATCACCGACGTTCATCACGAGGGTGTTGGGTATGGGTGGAGCATCCAACCAGTTGCCCCTGACATCGACAGTTTGTAAACCGGGTGAAGTTTGATAAAGCAAAGTAAAGAATTCATAATCGGTGTGCGCTCCCATCATGCTATGCGTTCTAGCATTGCGTTGCACCGTATTGTTCTCTGGGTAATGAATCAAACGTAGCTGAGCTGTCGGCTTTGACATCATATTTGTTAAAGAATTGAAGCGCAGCCCCAAAGCTGCTTCAATTGTATGCGTTAGCATACGAGCCAGATCACTCACCGCTTCATAGTAGGAGTAAACAGCAGATTTAAATCCAAGTAAGTCTGGCCAAGTATTCGGGCCATAGAATATATTTCCTGAGAGGAAATCGATATCGAACGCAGGCAGCTCAAGGCCGATATCATAAGACTCATACATACGCATCGCCTCATCAACATACATGCCGCATTCTGAGAAACCAACATAGCCAGAGTGGCGTATCGCACGCGCTATGTCATATTTCTGTTTGAATGCATCTGACTGTGAAAAGAAGTGCAATGCTGCAGCTTGGGCTGAAGCAATCAATTTTAATGAAATTCCATGGTTCGACAAGTAGCAAAATCCAGTATTCTGCAATGCCGTATCTAGCAGTTCTGCCAATTTCGGCTCTCTCGGATTTCGTCTTAGTTCTGTCAAATCAACGATTGGAATCATCGATGCCTCCTCAATAAAGATGGAGCCATGATAACAACCATGAATATTAAATTAATATGCAAATAAGACAGCTAAATAGCCTTCTATTCTCCCTTTCAATTCGCGATGACACTATTCTTACCAGCTCAACAAAACTATTTACTTTTATACAATAATAGACGCAATTTTTCTGACCAACCATTGATCTCGAAATGATCTACTTGATTACGAGGCTGCCTTTAGAATTTGCATGGTCATGTCTCTTAGAGTTTGGCCTCTATTGTGAGTACCAATCAAACTTCAATGGCTGAGGGTAAGCTATTTTTTTAATCTTTAAATTATCATCAACTCTATTCAACGCGATGACAATGAATTGTCGCCTAAGCAATTCATTGCAAATTAATTGTAAAAAAATTAGATATCGTCCAGTGAAAAAAAAGCCGCATCAACACGCGGCTCTTTCCTATCTTGCACTACCGAACTCCGTCAAGATCTGCAGCAAAAGACAAAGCGTCTCAGCATTCATTGGAAAAACTCCCAGAGATTGATGAGAATTTCTACAAAGATTCGGCAGCGATCACCTGAGAAGCAGCATTGATGACTGCTGCGATCCGTCCTACATCACGTAACTGTGTGGTGGACATGCCTTCTTTACGGAGAAGATCAAAATGTGATTTGACGCAGAAATGGCATTTGCCAACAATCGAGGCAGCCAAAGCATACATTTCAAAACGGCGCTTATCAACACCACCATTCGTCGCATAGGCGTTCATACGAAGTTGTGCCCCCTGACTTTTCAGATCCTCATCATCGGCCATTTCAACGAATGGATACCAGACATTATTCATACCCATTAAGGAGGCCGCTGTCAGAGCCGCTTGCACTTCCTCAGGGGCGATGTGCCCTGAGTTCTTAATCAGATCTATCAACACTTTACTCTTCGCTGCAAATGCCGCTGCCAAGGCAACCGCTACAGCATCGTTACCTTCCAGACTAGAACGAGCGATTGTACTGTCCACATTCAAACGAATATCTTTTGCATAGTCAGGAATGCTATTTTTAATCGAAGTTAGAAATTCCATAGTTTTCACCTATTAATTAGCGTTTTTAAAACCCGCCGAAGCGGGTTGATTGTATTTTAGCGGAAGGAAGCACAGAAGTATGTGCTTGATCACTCCACATCATCGAAGACTACTTTGCAATGAGGACCAAAGCTAGGACAGATCGACAATTAACATTCAATTTATAAAGTCGAACCGCCTACTGAACGATTACATGGACACAATTCATCGGTTTGCAAACCATCCAAAATACGCAAGATTTCAGTCGGATTACGGCCGACATTCAAATTATTCACGGATACGTGTTGAATGACATTGTCTGGATCAACGATGAAAGTTGCGCGCAATGCCACACCTGCGTTGACGTCACGTACGCCCAACATATCCACTAACGAACCCGTTGCATCGCCGAACGCGTAGTGATTCAACTTATCCAAATCTTTGTGTTCACGACGCCATGCCAATTTGCAAAATTCGTTGTCAGTAGAACCGCCCATCAATACTGCATCGCGGTCTGAGAAATCTGACGCTAATTTAGCAAATTCAACGATTTCTGTTGGGCAAACAAAGGTGAAATCTTTTGGATAGAAATAGATGACTTTCCATTTACCTGGGAAAGAAGCTTCAGTAATCGTTTCAAAAGCAGACACGCCGTTCTCTTCATGATGATTAAAGCCAGGTTTTGCTGCTGGCACACTGAATGCGTCAAGTTTTTGTCCAACTGTTTTCATTGATTTCTCCTAGTTAATTGAGATGAGTATTACATTTGTTGTCGCTAATTCTTTTTTAAAGACATAAAAAGCAGAACATCGACAAATTCCGTTTAAATTCACAACTGAGACGAAGCTTACCACTATGAAACATTCAAATCCAATAGATATTTTCTAAATCACTATTAGCCTCTACCTAAGTCGATTCGCTTTTAAGATATCCTTAAATCACAAAATCCAGAGAGCAGAATAGTCGGTAATGACAATTGCCGTGACAAAAAAACGCTTAACAAAACAACTTTTGCGGTTTGCATCCCAAATTATGTCGCATATCGTGCGCAAAAATCTGCGAACACATGTTGAGCCGCTATAATCCGAATTCTTTACTTACATGACGAGTTCCCCGTGTTTGATCGTTTAGCCGTCCTTCCGCAATATTTCTTACCCAAATATTTATTAACAGCGTTTGCAGGTCTCGTTGCCAATGATCGTGGAGGCAAGCGTACCACGCGTCTCATCAATTGGTTCGTTAAAAAATACAAGGTCAATATGCTAGAAGCAGCAAATCCGGACACTGCTAGCTATGCGAGCTTTAACGAATTTTTCACACGTCCATTGCGCGCCGATGCTCGCCCTATTGCGTCTGCAAAATATGTATGCCCAGTTGATGGGGCGATAAGTGAATTCGGTAAAATTAAGCATGGACAAATTTTTCAAGCAAAAGGCCATTACTTTTCAACCGTTGCGCTAGTCGGTGGTGATGTCGACCTCGCCGCACAATATCAGAATGGCCAATTCGCGAATATCTATTTAAGTCCTCGTGACTACCATCGGATCCACATGCCTTGCGATGGTCAACTAAAAAAAATGATCTATGTCCCGGGCGAATTATTTTCTGTGAATCCGACAACTGCTCGCGGTGTTCCTGGTCTCTTCGCTCGAAATGAACGAGTCGTCTGTGTATTCGACTCCCCGCATGGAGAATTTATTTTAGTTCTCGTAGGCGCCACGATTGTCGGCAGTATGCAAACCAGCTGGCATGGCATTGTGAATCCTCCTCGTAGCAAAGAAATCCGCGAGTGGTCTTATTCCGATCACAGTGTATTTTTAAAAAAGGGCGAGGAGATGGGACGCTTCCTACTCGGATCGACGGTTGTAATGCTATTCCGCGAAGATAGCATGCAATTCAATCCAAAATGGAAAGCCACAGCGGCAGTAAAGCTTGGAGAGGAGATGGGTGCATAGCCTATTTGTTACTTCCAACAACCTATTATTCTTTCGACCTCTGATCCATAAGGGTGAGAGGCAAAAAGGTTGTCACAGAGATAAAAATCTTTCGACGAAACGATCTGATTAAGAGATCATTTCTACACAATTCGCAGACTAAAATACCTATCTTGATCCTTGAATTTGGAACAAGCTTGACCCGCCACAAGTAAATATGCATTGCATTGCACAAACTTCTTGCATCAACTTGAAACTTGATACATAATCTAAATACGAATTATTCTTATTTAGATTAATGTTTAAAGTCGCTGCTATGAACGCTCTGCAAGGCACCCTATTTCCACGTCAATTTGCAACTGGTAGTCTTATCGCCGCTTTGCATATAATTGTATTTGGTTTCATCATTTTGAATCCAAATAAACACTTTCAGGCAACACCTAAAGAAACGATCGTCCTGATGATGCCAAGCTCTATGCCTAAATTGGCGGCACCGATGGAAAAAGTTAAACAGGTACAGAAAACAACTCCAAATCAAGCAGCTCTTCCGCGACAAATCGCAATACGAGACATGACTCAAGACGCTATTGCGGTGAGCCCTATTCAAGTGGAAGAAAGCCTACACGCTACACCAAGCCATATCACGCCAACCCCCACCATAGCTACCAAGGTGGAGCCAGTCGGGCCAAAAATCATTAGTGCTGTCGAATATATTCAAGCACCACAAGCAGACTACCCTCCAATGGCTCGACGCTTAGGCGAGGAGGGTCGAGTTGTAATGCAAGTCCTTGTCAACGACAAAGGGCGCGCAGAAAAAGTGGAGATCCTAAAATCCTCAGGTTTCAGTCGACTCGACGAATCGGCCAAGATAGCCTTATTTAGAGCACTGTTTAAACCATATGTTGAAGATGGTAAAGCAACAACAGTATTAGCAACGGCGAGTATCAATTTTTCATTAAGAGGTTAAGCTGCCGCTCAAAAAATATCCTAAAAAAAAGCATGCTAAAGCATGCTTTTTTTTATTCACTCTGGAAGAGTATCTTTAAACGACGTGCGTTCACTTAATTTATCAAACAATTTTGCCAAATTTGGATATTCCTCTCGCCACCCTACCTGAGGGAACCGAAACGCTAACCAACCCAAGCAGCATCCAACACTTATATCGGCCAAAGTTAGATGATTTCCCACACAATATGCCGACTCACCCAAGCCTTGCGACATCGCCTTTAGCCCTGCATTGACTTTGTCCCACTGCCGATTGATCCACGATTCGCTTTGGAGCGAGGGCTCACGCAAAGTATGCTCAAGTCGTATCAAAACGGCAGCATCAAGAATACCATCGGACAAAGCTTCCCAGTTTTTGACCTCTGCACGTTCACGTCCGTGGGGCGGAATCAACTTTCCAACAGGTGTCAAAGTATCTAAGTACTCAACAATGACTCTTGAATCGAACATAGCTCCACCGTCCTCCATCAAAAGACAGGGAATTTTACCCAATGGATTTGACTGTTGAATCGTAGTGTCGTTTGACCAAACATTTTCGAGCAGCAAGGCGTAATCCAATTTTTTTTCCGCTAAAACAACACGGACTTTTCTTACGTAAGGACTAGTCAAAGAGCCGATTAATTTCATAGTATTTTCGGATAAAGAATTAGATCAGAACAAGCTATTTTTAATAGGAATTAAAAAATTACATTTCTCAACCTACATTATAACATTGCAGTGCAGTACGCATTTTGGAGGGGATGTAAAAGCTTGGCCAAATAGAGTGGCGCTAAAAATCGCGAGACCCATGTTAAAATATAGACTCAATTGCAGCCTAAAGAATGTACCAATGCTTGAACGATCTATGGATCAGTTTCAACGTTTCAATCCATTATTGCACGAAACACCCACCAAAGTTGCATAAGTAATAAATTTTTACTGCAAATCTTACTATACTCCCGGCGCGATTCTGTCACTACAGAAATTTACTTAACCTTACTATTTCCTCTTCGCCATGCCTTTATCTACTCTATCAGCACTTTCCCCTCTTGACGGACGCTATGCATCCAAAGTTGACTCGTTACGCGCAACTTTATCTGAAGCAGGTTTTATGCATCACCGTGTGAAAGTCGAGATTGCTTGGCTACAAGCACTTTCGCTCGCAGGATTTACGGAAATCAAGCCGTTCTCTGCCGCAGCAAACGCCTTACTGGAACGTATTGCAAACAATTTTTCAGACGAAGATGCGGCTCGTATCAAGTCAATTGAAGCGGTAACAAATCACGATGTGAAAGCAGTCGAATATTGGCTAAAGGAATCCGTTGGTCTTGCATTGCCTGTTAGCTACGATCATCTACCTCAACGTGTCTTAAATATCGACCCTGCAGTTACTGCGGAATTAAAAGCAGCTGCTGAATTTATACACTTTGCATGTACATCCGAAGATATCAACAATACCTCTCATGGGATGATGTTAAAAACTTCTCGCGATACGGTGATGATTCCAGCATTGGAAAAAGTCATTGCACGACTGAAAGAAATCGCGCACATCAATGCGGAGGTTCCTATGCTATCACGTACCCATGGACAGACCGCTAGTCCAACGACTTTGGGCAAAGAAATGGCCAATGTCGTCGCTCGACTGGAACGCGCTGTGCTACGTATCAAACAAGTAGAAATATTGGGAAAAATGAATGGTGCTGTTGGCAATTATAATGCCCACCTCTCAGCTTACCCAAATCACGATTGGGAAAACTTTTCTAAGAACGTGATAGAACAGCGCTTAGGTTTAGTCTACAACCCATACACAATTCAAATTGAGCCACATGATTACATGGCCGAGATGTTCGATGCTTTCGCCCGCGCCAATACAATTTTACTCGACCTAAATCGCGACATATGGGGCTACATTTCAGTTGGGTATTTTAAACAAAAGACGAAAGCAGGTGAAATCGGTTCATCGACCATGCCACACAAAGTCAACCCTATTGATTTTGAAAATTCGGAAGGTAATTTGGGACTAGCAAATGCGTTACTCAAGCATTTATCTGAAAAGCTCCCAGTCTCACGCTGGCAACGCGACTTGACCGATTCTACCGTGTTGAGAAATATTGGTGTTGCGTTCGGCTATACGCTTTTGGCTTATGATAGTTGCCTACGTGGCTTAAATAAATTAGAGACAAATCAAATTCGTTTGGCTGAAGACTTAGATAATACTTGGGAGGTTTTGGCGGAACCAGTACAAACCGTCATGCGCCGCTATGGGGTCGAGAATCCCTACGAGCAACTGAAGGAGTTAACGCGCGGCAAAGGTATTTCAAAGGAAGCCTTACGTGAATTTATCTTCGGCTTAGCTATTCCACAAGAAGCAAAAGATCTCTTACTAGCTATGACGCCAGCAAATTACACTGGCATCGCTGCAAAACTTGCGAAGGCAATTTAATCAAGCGATCAGGAGTCTTATAAGAAAAAGGGGCATTAAGTATTCGATACTTAATGCCCCTTTTTCTACATTGAATGCAATTTAAAACTAAATATCACGAAAAAAACGACATCAAATCTTTCGATTTAATGTCGACTTCGATGACATATTATTTATACGTCGCAACCAACGACGCGCCTTTAACCGCTTGATTTGCTTTTACCCAAACATAGTAAGTGCCGCTGTTCGGTTTCGAAATTAAGACACTCTCCGCATTTTTCGAACCAGTGGACTTACGCAAATATGCGGAGGTCGATGGAACCGCTCCGAAGTTCACATATAAATCCCCATCGCCTGTACCCGCAGACATTGCTACGGACAAACTCGATTTGCCCGCTGGCAGAGAAATACTGTACAAGAAACTACCGTTCTTCGGAATGACGATTGAGTTAACTTTCACGCCATTTTTCAATGGAATCGCAACTGGCAATGAGCCAGGGCAAGCAACGCCAACTGCAGCAAACGCATTTGTCACATCCGACACGCTATAACCACGATTGCGTGCTGCTTGTTCGACGCCACAAGCGCCAGAGTTAAATGTGCTGTTCTCAGTCCAGAAGAAACGATTAGCATCAGCCATCACTTCAAACGCTTTCCGAACACTCCAGTTTCTTGAAGTTGCCAAAAAGTAGAATGCACGATTGTATACGCCGCTGGAGAAGTGCACGTCCAAATCGTCAGTGTAATCTTCTGCGTGATCGATTGAATAACCATCTAATGACGGTTGAACCATCGTACGCAAGGCGCCATTTGATTTAAAGATCTCACGACCAACCAAAAAGTCATTCGATCCCTTCATATACACTTCGGTTGCCTCACCTGCCATATCAGAGAACGCTTCGTTCATACCGCCTGATTGGAATTCATATATCAAGCCCGAGTTTTGTTCTGTAAAACCATGACTCACTTCGTGACCTGCAACGTCCATCGAGACGAGTGGATAGAAATACGAATAGCCATCACCAAAAGTCATGGTTTCGCCATCCCAAAACGCGTTTTCATAATTTATCCAAAAATGGACACGCATAGACAATTTTTGATAGATAGGGCGAATGCCTAACCAATCTTTATACATGTTGAAAACACCATGACCAAAATAGTATGCGTCATTGATTGGTGAATAGGCGCCATTCACGGCCTTGTATGTATTTCGTGAGCAATCAAATTTAAATGGAGTGTTGAAGTAGTATTCATCCGTAAAAGGATCCTTGCCACTCATATCAACAGCAGCAACATCATCACTATCCATTGTGCAGTCAGATTTCACATTAAGGAAACCATAGTTTGTTCCATATTCATACTGACCCGTTTTTGCGTTGCCACCTGGGCCCGTCGCTTTTGTACCAGCGGTTGTAATCCCTTCCCACTGTTTCAAAATCGCACCTGAATCTGCATCAATCATGAAATGCGGGCGGCTAGGTTTCAATGAGGAGCGAGACAAAAATGACACTGCATAGACCAAACGCGCTTTACCGTTCTCATCTTGCTGCACAACCAATTTTGCCTGCTCATTTCCAGCTTTTAACGCGTTTGCTTTTAATTTAGCGATATTCAAAACCTGTGCGGCACTCAATTTTGGAGTGACGGATGGCAGGTCTTTCTCGATTCCTCGTAACATCGAGCCGACCATTGTAGGCACATTCACTCCATCTTTTCGTTGTTCAACGACCGCTTGCCCCCAAACTGGCACACCTTTATAGAGTTGTTGGTGGCGTGTGACGTTCAAACCGCTAGGTAATTTCGCGCTGCGCAGGGATTTCAGTTCCTCAGAACTCAACCCCAAGAACGACGCGGCTGGCACGAAAGTCTTTGACGAAAACAAGGACTTATTTGCGACGCTTGTCGTCGATAAATCAACACGTTCAGCAGCCATTGCATTGCATGCTGCGATAACACCTGCAGATATCAAGGTGAATTTTGTCATTTGTTTTAAATTGCGCATTTCTAGTCCCTATGTTTATTTGAGTCATCAGTTATGGCTGCTCTTCTTCGACCTTCTTTTTTTTGCTAAAAGCTTTTTAAAGGTTCATGTTCAGCAGTACGATGCTAGCACATTTTTTGTGTAAGAAAAGACATTTAATTTGTTTTTTTGATATTTTAAATCAAAATCAAACACATTCATTGCGATAACAAAATGCTTTTAATTTAATTTACTTTACTTGCATCAATATTATTTCTTTAAGGTATTTTTTAAGTTGCTTTTTTAAAAATTCTGCTTCTTGAGGGTAGGAATCATGACACTCAAAATACGCTGAGACCTGACTTATTTAGACTTTCAAGCACGATTGCTTTTTTTTTGCTATATTAGTTCTACTTCGAACTAATTTCCAATTTAGGAACGTCTATGAGTCGATATCCAAGCCTCAACATTGCTATACATTGGCTACTTGCCATCATGATCCTTATTGCTTTCGCAATGGGGTTTTATATGGTTGACTTAACGATTAGCCCGAACAAACTCAAACTTTTTGCGTGGCACAAATGGCTAGGTGTCAGCATTTTGGGATTGGTTGGTATTAGGCTACTTAGTAGACTGATTTTGGGAGCTCCAGCCTACCCGGCATCGATGAAACTATGGGAGAAATACATCGCCAATCTCACTCACATTATTTTGTATATCCTGATGTTTGCGGTTCCGATCTCTGGCTATTTATATACCTATGCGGCTGGGTTTCCTATCGTATATTTAGGCTTGTTTGAACTACCTGCAATCATCCCACCTCTTACAGAGCAAAAGAATCTGCTCAAAGACTTACACGAAACCCTAACCATGAGTATGCTCATTGTTTTAATTTTGCATTTACTTGCTGTGATTAAACATCAATTCATTGACAAGGACGAGATTCTTTACCGAATGCTTCCCATCCAAAGAAAGAGTGACCAAAAATGATTTCCTTCAATAAAGCAAACAAAATCAGTGCTGTATTCTTGATGCTCATGAGTTTTTGCATCGTGGCAGCTACCCCAGCGGGCATAGACAATACTAAAAGTAGTATCAATTTCGTATTCAAGCAAATGGAAGTGCCTGTACAAGCAAAATTTAAAAAATTTCAAGCAAGCATCGACTATAACCAGAATAAACCTGAAGCCTCGACAGCTAAAGTCGAAATTGATTTAAATAGTGTTGATCTCCCAGCACCTGAATATAACCAAGAGGTACTAAAAAAAGAATGGTTTAACGCTGCACAATTTCCCAAAGCAATTTTTACTTCAACAGGAATGAAATCTTTGGGTGCCGGAAAATTGGAGGCGACAGGCAATCTTTCAATTAAGGGCAAAAGTATCGTCGTTAAATTTCCTTTGACTATCAAGCCAGAGGGGAAGGGGTTTAATTTCGAAGGTACATTACCAATCAAACGTTTGCAGTTCAACATTGGTGAGGGAGAGTGGAAGGATACCAGTATGGTCGCCGACGACGTCCTCATCAAATTTAAAGTAGTCACCAATCCTTAACTTTCCAGGAGATCTAGCAATGAAACTAAATCAATTAATCGCAATCGGCTTGTTCGCAGTGGCAGCTCCAAGTTTTGCGCAAACCTACAAAATCGACCCTAGCCATACTTATCCAAGCTTCGAAGCTGATCACAAAGGGATCTCTTTCTGGCGTGGCAAATTTACCAAAACAGAAGGTACGATTACACTAGATCGTGCTGCCAAAACCGGCACAATGTCAATCACCATTGATGCAAACTCCATCGATTTTGGTCATCAAAAAATGAATGATCATGCCAAAAATAAGGACATGTTCAATGCACCTCAATTTCCAACCATTACCTATGTAGGCAAATCCATGAAATTTGATGGAGACCGCTTGGTATCAGTCGATGGCGAGTTAACTTTACTTGGTGTCACTAAGCCAGTTGCATTAACTGTCAACAAATTCAAATGCATTCAAGATGCGATGACCAAAGCAGAAATCTGTGGTGCGGATGCCAGTGCTGAATTTAAACGTAGTGACTTCGGAATGAATTTTGCGTTGAATTGGGGCTTCTCTCCAGACGTCAAATTATCGATCCAAGTTGAAGCTGTGAAGTCAAACTAATATAAAAGCCGAATAGAGTGAGGTATCAACCCCACTCTATCGCAAATGGCAGACGGCGTTATGGACAAAAGATACCTACGCAGCATTCGCTTACTATCTGAATGCATGCAATTGTTTGAAAAAGCTTCTAGCAAACGCGTTCGAGCGCTGGGATTTACCGATTCTCAATTCGATATTATTGCCACCTTGGGAAACACCGCAGGCATGACTTGCAAAGAACTGGGTGAAAAAACACTGATAACAAAAGGAACTCTGACTGGCGTCTTAGATCGACTAGAGGCAAAGGGCATCATTCAACGTGAGCGCGGCGCAGACAGGCGTCAGCTATTCATCAAACTCACTGAATTTGGTGAACATCAATTTCAACTCTCTTTCCCAGAGGTTGTTAATGATGGACGGCGCGCTTTTAGCGCCTATACGCAAACCGATTTTACGATACTTGAAGAACAATTAATGAAATTAAAAGATACACTCAGCTCGCATTTGGATTGAGTGGAATCAGTCTCCAATCAACTCAAACGAGTGTCATCAGTTAACAGCACATACAAAAAAAGACGGGTTGCGCCCGTCTTTTTTCATTTTCACACCGTATGAATCAAGCCAACTTACCGTGACATTGTTTGTATTTCTTACCGCTTCCGCATGGGCACAAATCGTTTCTTCCGATTTTCAATCCATGTTCAACATATGGCAACTGATCTCCCTCAATCGCTGGAGTTGGCGCTAACATTTCTTCAGGCGATGCATTTGCATCGAATTCGGCGTGTTGGTAATGTACATTCTCAACTTGTGACTGCGCCATTTGTTGCTCTGCCGCTTCAATTTCTTCACGAGACTGAATGCGCACCGTCACCACAATACGCACAACCTCATTCTTAATCATATCTAACATCTGGCCAAACAATTCAAACGCTTCACGTTTATATTCTTGTTTTGGATTTTTCTGCGCATAACCTCGCAAATGTATTCCCTGACGAAGATGATCTAATGCAGCCAAATGTTCGCGCCAATGATTGTCAATGCTTTGTAACATCACGCTACGTTCAAAGCCAGCAAATGCTTCTTTACCTACCAATTCGACTTTTGCATCGTAAACAGCTTTAGCAGCCCCGATCACGCGTTCGATGATGTCTTCATCGGACAAGTTTTTCTCAGTTTCGAGTAAATCGACCAAATTGAGCTCTAAACTCCATTCAGCGGCTAAGCTTGCCTGCAAACCCGCTAAATCCCACTGCTCTTCAACTGTCTCCTCTGGGACATACTGACGCACAAGATCATGAAACATGCCGTCCCGCAAAGAAGCGATCATGTCAGACATGTCGACAGCCTCAAGCAATTCATTCCGCTGCTGGTAAATTACTTTACGTTGATCGTTCGCTACGTCATCGTATTCTAACAATTGTTTACGAATATCAAAATTCCGTGCCTCAACCTTGCGTTGTGCAGACTCAATAGAGCGGCTAACTATCCCCGCTTCAATTGGCTCGCCTTCCGGCATTTTCAGGCGATCCATAATTGCACGTACTCGATCGCCCGCAAAAATTCGCAACAATGCATCGTCTAATGAGAGATAAAAACGTGAAGACCCAGGGTCTCCTTGACGCCCAGAACGTCCGCGCAATTGATTATCAACTCGACGAGATTCATGACGCTCTGTCCCAACAATGTGCAGACCACCAGCAGCAACCACCTGATCATGCAAGGACTGCCATTCATCACGTAATTTTTGCGACTGACTGTGTTTTTCTGCGTCCGACAAATTATCGGATGCTTCAATCATTTGAACCTGTTTAGCCACATTGCCACCAAGGACAATATCTGTGCCGCGACCCGCCATATTGGTTGCAATGGTAATCGCTTTTGGACGCCCCGCTTGTGCAATAATTTCTGCTTCGCGAGCATGTTGCTTCGCATTCAAAACATTGTGTGGAAGCTTGGCTTTATCTAAGATACCTGAAAGTAGCTCAGAATTTTCGATCGATGTTGTGCCAACCAGCACTGGCTGTCCACGCTCATAGCAATCTTGAATATCCTTAAGCATTGCGCCATATTTTTCTTGCGCAGATTTATAAACTTGGTCTTGCCGATCTTTACGTTGAGAAGGTCTATTCGGAGGAATAACTACTGTCTCCAAATTATAAATCTCTTGGAATTCATACGCTTCTGTATCTGCTGTACCTGTCATCCCAGATAACCGGGCGTACATACGGAAATAATTTTGGAATGTAATCGAAGCGAGTGTCTGATTTTCGTTTTGAATGCGCACACCTTCTTTTGCTTCAACGGCTTGATGCAGTCCATCTGACCAGCGCCGCCCTGTCATCATGCGTCCTGTAAACTCATCAACGATTACGATCTCATCATTCAAAACAACGTAGTGTTGATCTTTAAAATAAAGGGCATGTGCACGTAATGCAGCGTACAGGTGATGTACTAGTGAAATGTTCGCAGCGTCATACAGTGAGGCGCCTTCGGGCAATAAACCCATCTGAGTCAGAATACGTTCAGCTTTGTCATGCCCAGCTTCGGTTAGCAAAACTTGGTGCGACTTCTCATCTTTCGTAAAGTCGCCTGGCACCTCAACGACACCTTTCCCATCGGGAGTTTCCTCACCAATTTGCAAGGTAAGTAACTTCGGAACTTCATTGATTTTGTAGTAAAGTTCCGTATGATTCTCGGCCTGTCCCGAAATAATCAAAGGTGTGCGCGCTTCGTCAATTAAAATCGAATCTACTTCATCAACAACGGCGAAATTTAACGCGCGCTGAACCCGATCTTTGGCTTCGTACACCATATTGTCGCGCAAATAATCAAATCCATATTCATTGTTGGTGCCGTAAGTGACATCAGATGCATAAGCAGCTTGTTTAGCATCGTGTTCAAGCTGAGACAAATTCACGCCCGTGGTTAACCCTAACCAGCCATACAACTGTCCCATCTGATCCGCATCACGCTGCGCCAAATAGTCATTTACAGTCACGACATGCACACCTTTACCAGAGAGCGCATTGAGATAAATTGGCAAGGTTGCCATTAAAGTCTTACCCTCGCCAGTACCCATTTCCGCAATCTTGCCAAAATGCAATGCCATACCACCGATCATTTGTACGTCGAAGTGCCGCATTTTTAGCACCCGTTTGCTCGCTTCACGGCAAACTGCGAATGCTTCAGGCAACAGCGTATCTAAAGTCTCGCCCTTCATCAAGCGCTGTTTGAACTCTGGTGTTTTAGCCTTCAATTGCTCATCCGAAAAAGCTTCATACTTAGGCTCTAAGGCGTTGATTTCACGGACAATTTTTTGATATTGTTTCAAGAGACGCTGATTGCGACTACCGAATATTTTGGTCAGAAATGACATGCTAGTAGTGGGTTATGAAGGGTAAGGTTCTAAAACACTGCAAAAAACGCAAGATTGCAGCAGATATGATTAACTTTTTATTTTAACATGCCTCACACAGCTTTCCAGAATTTATCCTATTTAGAAAGCGAAGTTAGAATCGAGATGGAGACAAATCGAACAAATTCAAGATCAAGAGAATGCTGCTCCCGCACAACTCGCTTCAATTTGGCAATTGGCGATAGTAATTTGCAAGTTTTGAATGATCGACCCGGTCATTGCCAGGATTGAGAAACTTATGTGGATTTTGAGCGACACCTTTAATTCTGACTTCAAAATGTAAGTGTGCTCCAGTCGACCGTCCCGTCGATCCAATATTGGCAATATGTTGACCCCGTTTCACAATATCCCCAACTTTCGCCAACAATTTAGAAGCATGAGCATAGCGAGTGATCATGTCAGCACCATGATCAATTTCCAACATATTCCCAAACTCAGGGTGATACTCGGCGGCAACCACAACCCCACCCGCCGCAGCGACTATGGGGGTACCCGTTGGAGCCGAAAAGTCCAAGCCTTCATGAAAGGCGGTCCGACCTGAAAATGGGTCGAGGCGTCGCCCAAACGTTGACGCATTGTAACCAACATTGACAGGAACAATGGTCGGCAACAATTTTGCTTGAAGCTTGTAGCTCATCAATTTTGATTCAACAACATTCAAATAATCAGAACGATAATTCAGATCTTTTGATAAGGCGTCGAGGGCAGTCTGAAAGTCTTGCAAGCTCAAATCTTGTTTGGCTGTATCAGCAACAATCTCAGCACCGCCGCGAGCTGGTGCTTCTTTGAAATTAAACTCCTCTGGCTTAACACCTGCTAAGCCCTGCACTCTCTCTCCAAGTGCATCAAGTCGAATCAATTGCGCTTGCATCTCACCAATTTTGACCGCCATCGCATTCAAATTCTCTTTCAAGTATTTGTCGTTGCCTGTCAATGATACATTCGCGGAAGCTTGAAAAGCCTGTGGCAATATACTCTTCATTAAGGTCGAATCGGTCGACGCGATGCGACCTAAAATACCCATCAATACAAATGCGACTAGCAATACTAATAATGCAAATGCTGAGAGAAAAGCAAATAAATGTTTTGATGACAAAGTAACTGACTTTGCCCGAGTCAAGCGAGAATGCATGATAATCACTTGCATTAAGCATTACCTCCGTGATCAACAAGACTGAATTATGGTAATGTGCCGTTTATGCAATTACCTCATCCGACTTACCGACTAAATGTCAAACGCAGCAAAAAAATGGCTCAAAGCAATGAAATAGCATCATTTTTACGTCAAAATGATAAATTATCGCCATTATTACCGACTGTTAAGAGGAACATTTCGCTTCAAAAAGAATGTCGAAGCATTTTGCCCGCTATCTTTGATGCGTGCGAGGTTCTTAACCTCAATGATGAACATCTTGTGATGTCTGCACCAAACGCCTCTATTGCAACGAAATTAAAACAGCAGTTACCAAAACTGCAGATACATTTGCAACAACGAGGATGGCAGATTAACGCAATCAAGATTAAAGTACAAGTGAAACGCGTTATCGAAAAGCCCACAGCTATCAAACAGGCTCTTCTTACAAGGCCAGCTTTGAATGCATTTCAAAATTTAGAAAATAGCTTAGAAGCAACCCCACAAAATGCCGAACTAAAAGCAGCTCTGAGTCGATTGCTTAGTCGAAACCAAATCAAATAGAAACTGAGCCAAAACTCTAATCTGATAAAACCAAGTCAATAACTTAGTTCATTGCCCATTCTCGTCGCTCTTGATCAGCATAGGAACGGGGCGCCATTTGATCATCTTCAAAACTAACAATTTCAAAAGAGTCAGGCTGCGACAATAAAACTCGTAAAAGTTGATTATTCAATCCGTGCCCTGATTTGTGCGCAACATAACTTGCTAAGAATGGGTGTCCAATTAGATATAAATCACCGATTGCGTCCAAGATTTTATGACGAACGAATTCATCATCAAATCGCAATCCATCTGCATTCAGGATACGATACTCATCCATTACAATCGCATTTTCCAACGAGCCACCGCGAGCCAAGCCAATCCCTCGCAACATTTCGACATCTTGCATAAAACCAAACGTGCGGGCTCGAGCAACATCTTTCACATAGGATACTTGCTCAAAATCGACTTCAGCCGTTTGACTAGTGCCATCAACAGCAGGATGATTAAACTCGATAAAGAAATGTAACTTAAATCCATCATAGGGCTCTAACCTCGCCCACTTCTCTGACTTTCCTGTACCTTCTCGAATCTCAACAGGCTTCAGAACACGTATGAATTTTTTTGCGGCTAATTGTTCTTCCATGCCTGCTTGCTGTAGCAAATAGACGAAAGAGGAAGCAGAACCGTCCATAATAGGGATCTCTTCCGCACTAACATCGATATATAAATTATCAATACCTAGGCCCGCGCAGGCTGATAACAAGTGCTCGACTGTCGACACTTTGGCGCCTTCTTTGATTAAGGTCGACGCCATTTTTGTGTCACCAATATTTAACGCAGTTGCTGGAAACACGACAGGCGGCTGCAAATCAACCCGTGTAAATACGATTCCAGTGTCAATTGGTGCAGGGCGTAGAGTCAAGGTGACCTTGGTCCCAGAGTGGACACCAACCCCGATTGTTTTTACTTCTTGTTGTATTGTTCTTTGCTTTAACATAGCGAGATTATAAAGCGCGATGGAATATCGCACGGGCGTTTCCAAACTACGTATTCAACAGACAACAACAAGCGCACCATGAAAGCGCACTTGTTGTACTTATAACTGACTCAAAGCGAAATTTAAGCTAATTGGGCCAACATGGTTTCTGCATTGGACACAGCAAAATTACCACCCTCTTCCACATTCAGATGCTTCACAGTACCATCAACCACAACCATAGAGTATCGCTGTGAGCGCACTCCCATACCAAATTTGCTGAAATCCGCGTCGAGTCCCAAAGCTTTACTAAACGCAGCATTGCCATCAGCCATCATACGGACAATACCCGTTGCCTTTTGGTCGCGCCCCCAAGCACCCATTACAAACGCATCATTCACTGAAATACACCAGATTTCATCGACGCCTTTTGCTTTTAAAGCCGCAGCATGCTCAACATAGCCAGGTACATGCTTTGCGGAACAAGTCGGTGTGTACGCACCAGGCAAACCGAAAATTGCAATCGTCTTACCCTTTGTGAGGGCAGCTACATCAAAATTATTGGGGCCTAAAGAACAGCCCTCTGATTCCACTTCAATGAACTCCGCCAAGTTTCCCGCTGGTAGTTGATCACCTATTTTGATGCTCATAATGTGCTCCCTTTTAAATTCTAACAATAACAAAAAAGTCGACTGAAAATCATCCCAAGTTGAATTCCAGCGAAGTTTGCAAGTATGCCTTAAACAAAAGAAACCTGCAGAAAGCAAAAACGCCAGTCAGTCGACTGGCGTTTTTTGTTTGCGAAACTCAATTACTCGCTTGAGTCTAGGATTCAATCTACTTAGTCAGCCTGTTTTCGAAGAAAAGCAGGGATATCGTAGGTTTCCATCCCATTTTTTTCTAATGCTCGAACCTGCTCCGTCGCAGAATGACGCCACACAGCTGGCTTTGTCAAACTGTCGAAACCGGCACTAACCGTCGTCGTTTTGCTCACACCACTTGCAACAGCAGGGCTTGCCATCATCACTGGCTCATCACTAGTACCTGTACGCAAAACAGGTGTTTGAACTAACTGGATATTTTTCTTGCCACGCCCCAAACCTGTTGCCACCACAGTCACGCGAATCTCATCACCCATTGCATCATCGTAAGCAATACCCTGAGCAATCGATGCATCTGGAGCCGCAAAGGCGCGCACAGCCGCCATTACCTCTTTGATTTCTTTACCCTTCAATCCGCGGCTTGCAGTCACATTCACTAACACACCTCGCGCACCGGACAAATCAATTCCATCTAACAACGGTGAAGCAACCGCTTGTTCTGCAGCGATACGCGCACGATCGACACCAGAAGCTGTCGCCGTTCCCATCATCGCCTTACCTTGTTCGCCCATAATCGTTTTCACGTCATTGAAATCGACGTTAATATGACCTGGTACATTAATAATTTCAGCGATACCAGCAACTGCATTATTCAACACGTTATCAGCATGACCTAACCATTCGATCATGCTGTCATCTTCGTAAATCTCTTCAAGTTTTTCATTTAAGATGATGATCAATGAATCAACGTGTTTAGATAGTGCATCTAAACCTTCATCAGCAATATCCATACATTTCTTGCCTTCGTAAGAAAATGGTTTAGATACCACCGCGACAGTCAACGCACCTTGTTCTTTCGCGATTTGGGCGACCACTGGTGCAGCACCTGTACCTGTACCACCGCCCATACCTGCAGCGATGAAAACCATATGCGCACCGCGCAATGCGTCTTCGATACGAGAGCGAGAATCTTCCGCCAATTGACGACCCACTTCAGGTTTCATACCAGCACCAAGACCAGTCTCACCGATTTGAATCACATTATGTGCACTAGATTGTGTCAGCGCTTGAGCATCGGTATTTGCAGCGATGAACTCCACGCCCGAAACACCTTTATTAATCATGTGCTGAACTGCGTTACCACCTGCGCCACCGACACCAACAACTTTGATCACTGTGCCTTGCGTAGCGTTATCGACCATATCGAACTCCATCATGAATCCCCCAAGTAGGCAGTTTTCAGTCGCTAATCCTCACACGATGTGACGCCTAGCGAATAAAAACTGTAATTCACACCATTATAAAATGATTACAGCAATTATTTGTGAAAAATCTGCTGTAAATCGCCTCATTTCGTCTATAAAACAAACACTATTTTTTAAAACAAAAGATGGAATTAAAAATTCCCTTGAAACCACTCTTTCATACGCTGCCAAACTGCACTGGCAGAACCTGCTTGACGAGTCACAATATGACCACGTAAATACTGCTTCTTCGCTTCCAACAACAAACCTAATACCGTTGCATAACGTGGGCTACGAACCACATCAGCTAACTGACCGCTGTAGGCCGGCATCCCCAATCGCGCAGGTTTAAGAAAAATATCTTCCGCCATTTCGACCATTCCTTGCATGGTCGAAGATCCACCGGTCAAAACAATTCCCGATGACAGGACATCTTCATATCCAGATTCGCGTACAACTTGATGAACCAACGCGAATAATTCCTCAACTCGAGGCTCGATTACTGCCGCTAAAGCTTGGCGCGATAGGGATCTAGGTCCACGGTCACCCAAGCCTGGCACTTCAAGACTATCCGCAGGATCTGCTAACACTTGTTTTGCTACACCAAAGCGAATTTTGATTTCTTCCGCTTCTGAGGTTGGAGTACGCAAAGCCATCGCAATATCATTCGTAATTTGATCTCCTGCAATTGGGATGACCGCGGTATGGCGAATCGAACCTTCGCTGAAAACTGCCACATCGGTGGTGCCGCCGCCGATATCAATGAGTACAACGCCCAATTCTTTTTCGTCGTTCGTTAAGACTGCATCCGCTGAAGCCATCGGTTGCAAAATCAAATCCGACACTTCTAAGCCACATCGACGCACGCATTTCACGATGTTCTGAACGGCCGAAACCGCCCCAGTAACAATATGCACTTTGACTTCTAGACGAATGCCACTCATCCCAATTGGTTCCCGCACATCATCTTGACTATCGACGATAAACTCTTGTGGCAAAGTATGAAGCAACTGTTGATCAGTCGGAATATTCACCGCCTTCGCCGTTTCAATCACACGCGAGACATCCATTGCGGTCACTTCTTTGTCTTTAATTGCGACCATGCCGCTCGAATTAAAGCTGCGAATATGACTGCCTGCAATGCCCGTATATACTGTACGGATTTTACAATCTGCCATCAGCTCAGCTTCTTCCAAGGCGCGCTGTATCGATTCGACAGTCGCTTCGATATTCACCACGACGCCTTTTTTTAATCCTCGCGATTCATGCTGTCCGAGCCCGATCACTTCATGACGACCATCTGGCATCACTTCTGCGACGACCGCTACGATTTTCGAAGTTCCGATATCTAGGCCAACGATTAAATTTTTTGCGTCTTTTGTCATAATCTTTCACTTACCAATCTAAAGTGCTTATTGCCTTTTATAGCTCCGACATTGCTAAGCAACATCGAAGTCTGCATTCTCGACATCCAGTTATGTTATGCGAAGGATGTCATCTTCCGTTCAACACTACGTCCTTGCTACCAGCCCTCAAAGCCAGTCCATTTGGGTAGCGCATATCAACACTAACAATGTTTCCTTGTAGGCGAGTAACCAATTGCGGATACACTTTCACCAATTGATCAACTCGCTTTTTCAAACCTTTAGCATCCTGAGCTTTGCCCAACTCAACTTGCATACCATTGTTGAGTTTCACACTCCATGCATAACGAGTTGAATATTCGACTAATTCAGGTTCCAATCCAATTTGCGCAAACCACTCTTTGAACTGGCGATACTGTGCAACAACTTCCTTTTCACTACCATCTGGCCCTGAGAATCCGACCAACTCCACGTCCTCTTCGGCTTCAGCCAAATTCGCGGTAAACACATCTCCAGCAATGGAAACCAAACGACCATCCTCGCCCCAAGTTCCCAATACCTCATGCTCATCAATACGAACGATCAATTTATCTGGCCAAACACGTTGGACACTTGCCTTCCTCACCCAAGGGACCAATTCAAATGCCGCCCGAACTGCATCCAAATTAGTCGTGAAAAAATTTCCACTTATTTTGGGCAATGCTTGATCTCGTATCGTCAAGGCATTCACATGACGCAAATTCTGCTGACTATCCGCGACCACACGCACAACATGCAAGTTAAAAACTGGTCGATTGATCACCCACCAAACGCCCGATACCGCCATGGCAAGCAACACAAAGCTGAATAAGACATTCGCGATCGCATTTAACAACCTTACGTCTTGCCACATAAATTCATTTAACTTTCTACGAACTAAACTAGTTTGAATCTGGTGCTGTTTTCAATCTTGCTGTTTTCAAGATTTCAATACACACATCTTCATAACTCATACCTGCCGCCTTTGCCGCCATCGGCACCAAAGAGTGCCCTGTCATTCCTGGCGAAGTATTAATTTCAATCAAAAAAGGTTTGTCATCGGAAGAGCGTAACAAGACGTCGATCCGAGCCCAACCTTCGCAGTTCACTGCACGATATGCTGCCTCGCACATTGTTTTGATTTCTAATGCCAGCGTGTCATTAATAGGGGCAGGGCAAAGATATTGCGTATCATCGGTAAAATATTTATTTTGATAATCATAATTCCCGTCAGGAGCAACGATCTCAATCAAGGGCAACGCATACGCACTTGCTCCGCGACCCAAAACTGCCACAGTCAATTCGCGGCCTTGAATAAACTCTTCTGCTAAGACTTCCTCGTCAAAGCCTGCAGCCAGTCGATACGCTGCGGAAAGCCCTTCCGCTGCGACGACTTTTGTGATGCCAATAGTGGATCCCTCGTGCGGAGGTTTAACAATCAAAGGCAATCCCAATTGTGTTGGTATTTGTTCGAGATCTGTATCCTTATTGAGCACAGCATATTTTGGCGTTGTCAGTCCATGGTATAGCCAGATTTTCTTCGTGAAAATCTTATCCATCGCTAGCGACGAAGCCATTACCCCACTCCCCGTATAGGGAATCCCTAATTGTTCCAATGCACCTTGCAAGCTGCCGTCTTCACCAAATCGTCCATGCAATGCAATAAAGACGCGATCGAATTTTTCCGCGGCGAGTTCGGCCAAACTGCGCTCGGCAGGGTCAAATCCATGCGCGTCAACACCACGACTTCTTAACGCATTCAACACTCCCGTTCCCGACATGATAGACACTTCGCGTTCCGCAGAGCGACCGCCAAACAAAACACCAACTTTACCTAACTCTTTCATGATCTATTCTTTCAATCTAACGTTCACATATGTGGCGGTATTACTTGATTCAATGTGCTGCGGCCAACTTCGCTGGTACCGAACTTATCGAACCAGCCCCCATCACAATTAACACATCACCAGCGTTCAACATTTGCCGCAAAGCGGCAGGCATTTCGTTCATCTCTTCGACAAAAATTGGTTCAACTTTTCCGAGTACCCGAAGGGCTCGCGCCATGGCTCTGCCATCTGCCGCTACGATAGGCGCTTCTCCCGCGGCATAAACCTCAGCGAGAACTACAGCATCGGCAGTCGAGATAACTTTCACAAAATCTTCAAATAAATCACGCGTCCGAGTAAACCGATGTGGTTGGAAAGCTAGCACCAAACGGCGTCCCGGATACGCGCCTCGAGCCGCCGACAGAGTAGCTGCCATCTCAACAGGATGATGTCCGTAATCATCAACCAAAGCGAAACTCCCCCCTGTTTCCAACGGGATTTCTCCATATCGCGTAAATCGCCGTCCTACTCCATTAAATTCGCTCAGTGCTTTTTGCGTCGCGGCATCTTCAACCCCAACCTCCCGAGCGATTGCTATCGCTGCGCAAGCATTCTGAACATTGTGCATACCGGGTTGATTTAGGCTGACCTGCATGTCTGCATAGCCCTTTTGAACCACCGTAAAATGCATCTTTCCATCCGCGGCACTGGCATTAATCGCACGAACTTCTGCTTCTTCATGAAAACCATAAGTAACGATGGTTTTTGTAATTCTGGGCATGATTTCTCGAATATTTGCGTCATCCATACACAGCATCGCGACACCATAGAAAGGTAAACGCTGAGTAAAATCGACAAATGCTTGCTTCAATTTGGCGAAATCATGGTCATATGTTTCCATGTGATCTGCATCGATATTTGTGATCACTTCTATGACTGGCAATAGATTAAGAAACGATGCATCAGATTCATCTGCTTCTGCAACGATGTATTGACCGCTGCCTAACTTCGCATTCGCACCAGCGCTATTTAGCAATCCTCCAATCACGAACGTTGGATCTAAACCGCCTTCTGCCAAAATACTCGCGACCAAACTTGTTGTGGTCGTTTTACCGTGTGTACCCGCAATTGCGATACCACTTTTCAATCTCATTAATTCCGTCAACATTAAAGCTCTCGGAACAACAGGGATATGTCTCTCGCGTGCGGCCACGACCTCTGGATTATCTGACTTGACAGCTGTCGATATGACGACTGCATCTGCACCTTCAATATTGCTCGCCGCATGTCCTATGATGACCCTTGCACCAAGACTTGCCAATCGTTGTGAAGCAACATTGCTACTTAAATCGGAACCCGAGATGACATAACCTAAATTCAATAGCACCTCAGCGATACCGCTCATGCCTGAGCCGCCAATACCAACAAAATGCAAGTGCTTTACTTTATGTTTCATTTTTTCTTCTCTACAAAATTCTTTAGGTCAGTTCTTCGATAATTGTGGCGATCGTATCGGTTGCTTCGCGCCTCCCAAGCTGATAAGCGGCTGTGGCGAGTTGCAAACAATGCGCTCTTCTCATGTCTTGAATGAGTTGCGCCAAGCTACTGGGATTTAATTCCACTTGCGGCAAATGCACTGCTCCACCAGCTCCACTTAACCATTCTGCATTCGCTCTTTGATGCGAAGTACTCGATGCAACCAACGGAATCAAAATACTTGCGACACCGGCTCCGGTTAATTCCGAAACTGTAATCGCACCTGCTCGACAAATCACCAGATCAACTTCTGCATAACGACGTGGCATATCTTCTATGAAGTCGAGCACCTCAGCATTCACGCCAAGTCGACTATAACGTTGACGAAGCTCCTCCACATGCTGCTTGCCTGACTGATGGGTAATCAGTGGTCGACTTTGCTCAGGGATCAGTGCAAGCGCCTCTGGAACAATTTCATTGAGCGCTTTCGCACCCAAGCTACCGCCAACAACCAAAATTCGAAGGGGGCCTTGACGTGCCGGATACCTCTCAGCTGGTGGTGCAACGGCGCAAATCTCGCGGCGAATAGGGTTACCTGTCAAAACCATTTTTTTATCATAAACCGGCGTAGCGGAAGGCAACCCAAACATCAATTTTCTTGCAAAAGGTTTTAAGAGCTTGTTCGAGAGTAAAAGTGGCGCATCCGCATTCATCACGATAACAGGCTTCCCCATCAATGCACTACTGATTCCCCCTGGTACCGTAACGTAGCCGCCCATTCCTAACACTAAATCAGGTCGACGCCTTCTAACGATATCAATGCAAGCAAAGAAACTTCCTATCAACTTTATTGCGCCATTGATACTGTGTCGCAAACCTTTTCCCCGCATACCTGTGAAATCAAGCTGATCCATCGGAATGCCGTGTTGCGCAACGATCGCTGTTTCCATCCCCGCTTTCGTTCCCAACCAAGATACAGTCCAACCACGTGATTGCATTTCTGCCGCGATAGCAAGTCCAGGAAAAATATGTCCGCCGGTTCCCGCGGCCATAATCATGAGATGCTTCGTCGTTAATTTGCTCATACACGCCCCCCGCGCATCATCAATCGATTTTCATAGTCGATTCGAAGTAACAGGGTCAAACCGATACAGTTAATTAGAACACCTGAACCACCATAACTCATCAAAGGCAAGGTCAAACCCTTGGTCGGAAGAACGCCAAGGTTGACGCCCATATTAATAAAGGTCTGAACACCAATCCAAATCCCGATACCTTTAGCAGCCAAACCAGCAAATGTCGCGTCCAAAACAATCGCTTGCCGTCCAATATCGAACGCACGCTTCACGATCCAGTAAAACATAAAAATCACGGTGATCACACCCACAAAGCCAAGCTCCTCACCGATGACAGCTAAAAGAAAGTCTGTATGCGCTTCCGGAAGGTAATGCAACTTTTCAACACTCGCACCTAAACCCACTCCAAATAGTTCACCACGTCCAAATGCAATCAAGGAGTGCGTCAGCTGATATGCTTTTCCGAGTGCATTATCTTCCTCGAATGGATTCAAGTAGGCAAAAATACGCTCCCGTCGCCAAGGCGACAACAGAATGACTGAAGTAAAGATCCCAACCAAGGTCGCAGCAATGCCGCCAAACCAAATGCCATTAATTCCACCCAAAAACAAGATGCCCATCGCGATGCAAACAATCACGCCAAATGCGCCAAGATCTGGTTCGAGTAGTAGCAGCAATCCCAGCACAGCTACCGTGATCATCATCGGCAAAAAGCCCTTGGTCAATTTATGCATGAACTCTTGTTTTCGCACTGTGTAGTCAGCGGCATACAACACCATGAATAATTTCATTAACTCAGAGGGCTGCAAATTAAATACTTTGAATGACAACCATCGTTTCGCACCATTTACGCCTTTACCTAAACCGGGAATCAAAACCATCACAAGTAAAACTAAGGTCGCAATGAACAAGTAAGGCGCTGCTTTCTGCCAAGTCTCTACTTTCACCCGAAAAACCAAAAAGCTAACAACGATAGAGAACGTGACAAACATCGCTTGTCTTACTAAAAAATGATTATTTTTGTAGTTTGCATATTTAGGTGAATCGGGCAAAGCAATCGATGCGGAATACACCATTACCATACCGAATGTCATCAAAATTAAGGTCACCCATACCAAACTCTGATCGTACTCCATCATCTTTGAACGCTGCACAAATTGAGGCGCCGTCTGCGACGCAGACGAAGAACGCCAAAAATTCCAATTGAGCAGCAATTGCTTCATCAGCAAATTTCCCCCTGACTCAGCGCAATTTCACGTACTGAATCCACAAACACCTGCGCACGATGCGCATAATTTCTGAACATATCGAGACTCGCGCAAGCTGGCGAGAGTAAAACGATATCGCCGGCTACAGCAATCTCGGCAGCAAGTAATACTGCATCTTCCAATGTTTTCAAAAGTGTGACAGTCACACCTGAGACTTGAAGAGCTGCTTGAATTTGTACAGCATCTTTTCCAATCAACAGAACTTGCTTAACATAGCGAGAAATGGGTAGCGCAAGCGGCTGAAAATCCTGTCCTTTGCCATCTCCACCAGCAATCAAAATAATATGTTTGCCAGACCCGCCTTTTTCTTCACCAAGTCCCTGCAATGCAGCAACGGTTGCGCCAACATTGGTACCTTTACTGTCGTCGAAATAGTCAACATCTGCGATCGTCGCGACGCGTTCAACACGATGTGGCTCGCCCTTATATTCGCGCAAAGCATGCAAAAGTGGTGCTAACGGTAGTCCGATTCCTCTGCAAAGTGCCAGTGCAGCCAAGGCATTGGCTGCGTTATGTTGCCCGCGGATTTGCAAGGCATCTGCTGGCATCAGGCGACTGACCGTCACGGGAAGTTCTAAGTTTTCTTTCTTACGTTTGCGCGAGCTGGTCGATTCTTCCTCATCAGCATTTGCGACAGCAAGCCAGGTCATTCCTTGTTCATTTAACAAACCAAATTCTCCATCTGCTTTTGGTGCGTGAACCGAGAAGCTGGTGAAACGAACGTTTGGCCGCTGCATTGCAAGTACTTGCTCGTCATCACGATTGAGGACTTGCAAAGTATTCGTACCGAAAATTCTTGCTTTGTCAGCCGCGTAATTTTTCATATCACCATGCCAGTCAAGGTGATCCTGCGTAAGATTCAAAACCGTCGCAACATCCGGCTCCAAGCTAACATTGGTGTGCAATTGAAAACTAGACAGCTCCAAGATCCATACTTGAGGCAAACTATCACTATCAACGCATTCACACAGAACATCTAACATCGCAGGGCTGATGTTGCCAGCAATTTTTGCCTGCATCCCAGCACGCAAACACAATTGCCCCGTAAGACTGGTCACGGTCGTCTTTCCGTTTGTTCCAGTGATAGCGATGATTTTTGGATGATACTTTTTGTCTGTCTGTAATTGCCGCAATGCTTGCGCGAACAATTCGACTTCGCCCCAAACCGGAATTCCACGTTCATTCGCCAATTGCAGAAGTGGATACAATTCACCATTAGGCGCAAGTCCAGGGCTAACGAAAATAATCTCAATTCCGTCAAGGCTACTGAGTCGAAAACCACCGCCAATAAACTCAACTTCTGGATCCAAAGCACTTAACGCTGCAAGTCGTTCTGGATTGTCTCGGGTGTCGGTCACACGCAAGACTGCGCCGCACCGTTTTAACCAACGTGCCATAGCTAACCCGGATTCACCGAGACCAGCAATCAACACACGTTTTTCGAGAAAATTTATCATCACAAACCAAGCATTCAAATATGAAATTAGAGAATCCTCGATTAAACAAGGACACGCCTTAAGATTGAAACTTTCAACGTAACTTTAAGGAAGACAGTCCCAACAATACCAACAACATCGTAACGATCCAAAACCGCACCACGACTTGCGTTTCTTTCCAACCCTTTTGTTCAAAATGGTGATGGAGGGGTGCCATCAAAAACAATCGTTTCCCTACTCCGTATCTTTTTTTGGTGAACTTAAAATAAGTCACTTGCAACATGACTGAAAAGGTTTCGACAACAAAAATTCCACCCATGATAAACAAAACAACTTCCTGGCGAACGATGACAGCTATGGTACCAAGTGCACCGCCGAGTGCTAAGGCACCAACATCCCCCATGAAGACTTGGGCAGGATGTGCGTTAAACCATAAGAATGCCAAACCGGCTCCTGCCATTGCGCCGCAGAAGATAAGTAATTCTCCAGCACCGGGGATAAAAGGAATCAACAAATATTTTGAATATCCTGCGTGACCGGTTAAGTAGGCAAAAATGCCAAGAGCAGAACCAACCATGATCGTCGGCATAATTGCTAAGCCGTCGAGTCCATCGGTCAAATTAACCGCGTTGCTGGTGCCCACAATGACGCAAAAAGTCAGTGCGATGAAACCCCATACTCCGAGTGGATAATTAAAAGTCTTAAAGAAGGGAATAATCAAATCCGCTTTCGGTGGCAAATCCATACTCAATCCCGATTGCACCCATGCAAAGAATAGTTCCATCACTTTACTATTCGTCGGAGCTGAGACAGAAAATGCGAGATAGATTGCTGCCACGATGCCTATCAAAGATTGCCAGAAAAATTTTTCCCGCGATGCCATGCCATTCGGATCACGGTAAACAACTTTGCGATAATCATCGACCCAACCCACAGCGCCAAAACCGAGAGTGACAATCAAGACAACCCAAACAAAGCGGTTACTCAAATCTGACCAAAGTAAAGTGGAAATCCCGATCGATATCAGAACCAATGCTCCGCCCATGGTCGGAGTACCCGATTTAATCAGATGTGTTTGCGGACCATCAGTGCGCACTGCTTGTCCAACTTTTAAACGTGTCAACATTCTTATGACTGCTGGACCGGCAATCAAACCGATAGAAATCGCCGTCATGGTTGCAAATACAGCGCGAAAGGTAATAAAACCGAAAACGCGAAAGAAACCAATATCCTGTTTAAAAAGTTCTGCTAACCAAAGCAACATAGTTTTATTCCTTTTTTTTCGTTATTGTTTTAGGGAGATTTGATTTTCAATTTGCGTTGGATACATCAACTGCGCAACGACGCGCTCCATCTTCATAAAGCGCGAACCCTTAACTAGAATCGTATTGTCACTACTGGCTAATTTTTCGAGCGCCAGATGCAAGCCTTGAATTTCGTCAAAATGTTGTCCCGATTCACCAAAAGCTTGGCTCGATGCCTTGGCCAATTGACCAAGACTCATCAAAACATCAATCCCACATTGCTTGGCATAAGCACCAACTTCTCGATGAAATTCAATGCCATCCGCACCGACTTCACCCATATCGCCCAAGACTAAAATTTTCCGATGCGATGCTCCCGCTAAAACTTCAATCGCTGCTTTAACTGAATCGGGATTTGCATTGTAGGTATCGTCGATAATTCGAGCACCGAGCGCTGCTTGTTTAGGTTGCAGTCGACCAGCGACTGGTGAAAAAGCCTCTAAGCCCGCAACGATGGCGCTCATAGGAATACCAATTGCTGTACAGCAGGCCGTTGCGGCCAATGCGTTTAATACATTATGTTGACCCGCAGCCGTGAGTTGCAGCCTTGTCTTTGCACCACGAACAGTTAACTCAACATCACTTCCAAAGTCTTTTACAAGAAACGTCGCAGAAACATCTGCATTCGGGTCTAAACCAAAACTTAAGTGCTGGCAATGTGCCGCCTGTTTTTGCCAAATTGGGGTGAATGCATCACCATAGGGATAGACAGCAAGCCCTTCAGATGACAGACTTTGTAACACACATCCATTTTCAATTGCGACTGCTTCAACTGTTTGCATGAATTCTTGATGTTCACGCTGGGCATTGTTCACTAGTGCGACAGTGGCTTGTGCTGTCGCGCTCAATACTGCAATTTCACCAGGGTGATTCATGCCCAATTCTAGGACAGCGGCTTGCTGACTAGCATGCAAACCGAATAAAGTTAACGGTACACCGATTTCATTGTTCAAATTGCCCTTGGTCGCGAGCACACGGTCGGTGCCATAATGTGTCGACAAAATCGAAGCGATCATTTCTTTCACTGTCGTTTTGCCATTACTTCCAGTGACGGCAATCAAAGGCAGTGAAAATTGTTGGCGCCAGTAGCGGGCGATTTCTCCCAATGCTCGCTTGGTGTCAGGTACCAAAAGTGCAGGAGCCTCAAACCCTTGCGGGATGCGCTCAACAATCACTCCAACCGCGCCAGCGGCGATCACGTCATTCAAAAAATCATGTGCATCAAAATTTTCTCCTTTCAGCGCAACAAATAGATTGCCTGAAGTGATTTTTCGACTGTCAGTGCTAATGCCCTTGAATAGTACATTTCCTGTGGCACGAGAATTCACCACTTGACCTTCTAGCTCTTGTAAGGATGCTTGTATCAATTTACTCTCCGCATCGCGCTATTGGTTGCCACGGTTGCCAAGGCCAACAATGCATGTTCTTCATCTGAAAATGGCCATTTCTTACCATTAATCTCTTGGTAGGCCTCGTGTCCTTTACCTGCAATCAAAATCACATCATTGATCTGTGCATGTTTAACTGCATACAATATCGCACTAGCGCGATCTTCTATCGTATGCACTTCTCCATCCATACCTTGGACAATATCTTGAATAATTTTTGTCGGATCTTCTGTCCGCGGATTATCACTAGTAACAACAACGTGTTGCGCTGATTGTGCGATCTTTCCCATCTGTGGTCGCTTTCCAGGATCACGGTCACCACCGCAGCCAAACACACACCAGAGTTCACCTTGGCGTTCTGCACAAACTTCACTCAAGGTTTGTAAAGTTTTTTCTAATGCATCGGGGGTATGGGCGTAGTCAACAACAACCATCGCCTGACCAGGACCACCTAACAATTGCATCCGACCTGTCACTGAAGTCAGCTTTTCAATGCTTGCAATCGATTTTTCCCACGCAATGCCGCTCATCAACAAGACGCCAAGCACACCAAGTAGATTACTGACGTTAAAACGTCCTATTGTTTGGCTACGAACCATGCCACTTCCGAACGGTGACTCAACATAAAATTGCGTTCCACTATGTGTCGTTCTCAACTGACTTGCGCGCAAGCAGGCTTGGTGAATCTCACCGGGATAATCAATCGAATAAGCCAGTACTTTCAAATTCGGCTCAGACTTTGGTAAGTCTCGAATCAACTGTTGGCCGAATTCGTCATCTGCATTGATGACGGCAGCTTGTAGGCCCTCCCAGTGAAACAAGGCCTCTTTTGCAGCGGCATAAGCTTGCATGGTTTGGTGATAATCAAGATGATCGCGAGTTAAATTCGTGTATAAAGCGACGTCAAAATGTAAGGCATTTAAACGACCTTGATGTATCCCAATTGAGGATGCCTCAATTGCAAAAGCTTTCGCACCATTTTGCTTTAGCGACGCTAAACGACGTTGGAGTTGAATCGCATCCGGAGTCGTAAACCCAGTTTCCTCTAATCTTCCAAGTACTCCTTCGCGGTAACTGCCGACACCCAATGTGCCGATAACAGCGCACGCTTCGCCTTGCATAGAAAGGGCACGGGCCAACCATTGTGAACAGGAGGTTTTACCATTTGTGCCTGTCACAGCAATACTGGTCATACCTTGGTCAGGTTCCCCATACCAAAGTTTAGCGATCAAACCAAGCCGTGCCAAAAGCCCGGACACTGCATAATGGGGAACGCTGATTTCAATCGTCTCCTCAAAGTCAGTTTGTTCATAGACGATTGCTGCCGCGCCACGTTCAATTGCATTCTGTATGAATGCACGACCATCGCCTTTAGCGCCAGCAATTGGAAACGCAAAAAATACATCCCCCGATTGGATTTCTCGTGAATCCGAACTCAAATTTGGGCGCACCTTCGACGGTGGGAGATTCGCATCCAACCACGCAAAAAGATCATTAATGACTGCGTCTCTTTTTTCCATCACAAACTCTCCTGTACGCTAGGTTCAGGAATAATATTCATCACTGAAGAATCCGGCACGACGTTCATCGAGCGCAAGACATTGGCAACGATTGCAGCAAACACGGGACCCGCAACGTCTCCCCCATAATAAACTCCACCACTCGGCTCATCGATCATGACGGCAACAATAATGCGCGGCTTCGACGCTGGCGCGAACCCAACGAAATCGCCGACATATTTATTCACATATTTGCCGTGTTCAATTTTGTGCGCGGTACCAGTTTTGCCAGCGACACGATAGCCGGGGACACGTGCTTTTGTCGCCGTACCGCCCGGCTGCGTCACGCTTTCCAACATTTCGCGCATTTGCATCGCCGTTTTTTCAGAGATGACGCGTGTGCCGACTGGCATCTCTGCGGATTGCTGGAAAGTCAGGGGAATCATGTCGCCATTCCGAGCAAAAATCATATAAGCACGTGCGATCTGCAACAAAGAAACCGATAGACCGTGGCCATAACTCATCGTTGCTTGCTCAATCGGTTTCCAAGTTTTGTAGTTGCGCATACGGCCAGCGACAGCACCTGGGAAACCAATCTTCGGCTGCTGCCCAAAGCCTAAAGTCGCGAACATTTCCCACATTTCTTGTGCTGGGATTTGTAAAGCCATTTTAGCGGTACCAATATTTGACGATTTCTGAATGACGCCTGCCACCGTTAAAGTACCTTGACGATGTGCGTCATGAATTGTTGCAGATCCAATCGTCATGTGACCGGGCGCTGTTTCAATCACGGTTTCTGGCTTGACTCTACCTGTATCCAAGGCCAATGCCACGGCAAACGGCTTCATCGTTGAGCCAGGCTCAAAAGTATCCGTAATGACGCGATTCCGCAATTGCGCACCTGTCAACACTGAGCGATCGTTTGGGTTGTAGGTTGGCAAGTTTACCAAGGCTAATATTTCGCCTGTTTGCACGTTCAATACCACCGCACCACCCGCTTTCGCCTTGAATTTCTCAACGGCATCTTTGAGGTGTGTGTAAGCTATATATTGAATTTTACTGTCCACCGATAAGGTCAGATCTTTTCCGTCATGCGGTGGTCGTATGGATTCAATATCTTCGACCACGCGCCCCAAGCGATCTTTAATAACGCGTCGACTCCCAGTTTTTCCAGCAAGGTTTTTTTCAGATGCAAGCTCAATACCTTCTTGCCCTTTATCCTCAACATTGGTGAATCCAACAACGTGCGCCATCACCTCGCCTTCTGGGTAAAAGCGTTTGTATTCTTTCTCCGTTTTAATCCCTGGAATATCTAGTGCAAGAATTTTATCAACCAGTGCTTGCTCTGCCTGACGCTTTAAATAAACAAACTGGCGATCACTCACCAATTTTTTTCGCAGATCTATCTCGCTGATTTCCAACAATGCAGCGAGTTGCGCAATCTTCTCTTGCGGCGCTTCAAGCACACTTTCAGAGCTCGCCCAAATTGCTTTCACCGGCACTGAGGAGGCCAATACTTGTCCGTGTCTATCTGTAATTTTGCCGCGAGTCGCTGACAACTCTAAGGTACGAGCATATCGACTCGCCCCTTGTTTTTGCAAAAATTCAGTGGTCATTCCTTGCAGCCACATTGCCCGAAACATTAAGCCAAAAAATGCACCAAACATCAAAAACAATACCAGACGCGAACGCCAAATGGGCAGTTTCACTTCCAATACAGGACTAGAAGAGAAAGCAACGCCTTTACCAGCAGCTGTACGAGCATTCGATGGACGACTCATTTTTTCTCCTCCGCAGATAAGTACTGGGTACGATCAGGAGTAACATGGGCCATCCCTAACTCTTTGCTTGCAACACTTTCGATACGTGAATGTTTTCCATAGGTGGATTGATCTAGCTTCAATTGCGCCCATTCAAGTTCATACTGTTGGCTTAGTGTCTGTGCACGCTCAATCTCAATGAACAAGCGCCGTGCTTGATATTGAGAATTGATGAGCGAAAGAGCACACACAACCAAAAGTGAGCCCAATACTAGATTGACACGGGTTCCCATCAATCCGCTCCACTCAGGCGTTCTGCAACGCGCAAGATTGCAGAGCGAGCACGTGGATTACGCATAACTTCTTGCTCAGTCGGCTTAAGTCGTGAAATCAATTGCATCTCTGGCTTAGGCAGATCAACTGTGCGGATTGGCAGACGACGATCCGGCTGCGGAACTTTCACTTTAGACGCAAAAAACTGCTTAACGATTCTATCTTCAAGCGAATGAAAACTGATGATCGACATGCGTGCAGCAGGCGCCAAACTTGCATAAGCCGCGTTCAAACCGATCTCGAGGTCTTCAAGCTCCTTATTGATGAAAATCCGTATAGCTTGAAAGGTGCGAGTTGCCGGGTCTTTGCCCTTCTCGCGAGTTTTGACGGCGTGTGCAACGAGTTCGGCGAGTTGCCTAGTACTTGAAATGGACTCGCTCGTCCGGCGAGCAACAATCGCCTTTGCAATCTGAAAAGCAAACCGTTCTTCCCCATAATTTTCTATCACCTCTCTAATTTTTTGTTCGTCTTCATGCGCTAACCACTCAGCCGCCGAAAGGCCTCGTGTGGTATCCATACGCATATCAAGTGGGCCATCATTCCTAAAACTAAAACCGCGCTCAGCATCGTCAACTTGAGGGGAAGAGATCCCCAAGTCCATCAGCACGCCATCAACTTTCGCGATGCCCAAATTCGACAATTGCCGATCCATTTCTGCAAAACTTTCATGCACAATCGTAAATCGTGAATCCTGAATTTGGGCTGCATTTGCAATCGCATAAGGATCTTTATCAAAAGCGATCAGACGACCACTTGGCCCAAGTAAGCTAAGAATCTTTCGACTATGGCCACCTCGTCCAAATGTGCCATCGACAAATACACCGTTCACACGGTCGCCTTGAATCGCGAGCGCTTCAATGGCCTCATCTAGCAACACCGTTTGGTGACTCAGCTCTTCCGGATTAATAGCAGTCATGACGCGCGATCAAAAGGAAAAATTACTCAGCGCTTCAGGCATACCACCTGCAAGTGCCTCAGCTTCGTTTTCAGCGAGACGAGCCGCATCCCATATTTCAAAATGGGATCCCATACCAAGCAACATGACGTCTTTTTCTAAGCCAACAATATTGCGTAACTCTGGGGCTACTAAAATTCGACCGTTCCCATCCATTTCCACATCACAAGCGTTGCCAAGAAAAATCCTTTGCCAAGCTCGCGCTGCCATTGGCCATGCGGCGATTTGTTCTCGGTGTGCTTCCCAAGTTGGACGAGGGAACAGCAGCAAACAGCCATGAGGATGCCGTGTCAACGTCACACGCCCATCGCACTGCACGCTAAGGGCGTCACGATGCTTCGCAGGAATCGACATCCTGCCTTTCGCATCGAGATTCAGTGCTGAAGCGCCTTGGAACACGGGAATATCCTATTGTTGTTCATCATCAGAAGAATTCGGTGACAAAGTCTCAAATCAAACCACAAAAGAACACTTTTTCACACATTTTCCCACTTTAGTGGATGACTCGAACGGGGTCAAGCGAATTCACACACGAAAATGTGAAATAAATGAATAAAGTCAATGACTTAGCGCCGACACTTAAATCTAGACAAAAGGGAATATCTCAATAAATTAGAGACTTACGAAAGATACTGAAAGTAGCACCTTACAAATAATCATGTGTTTTCATGATTTAAGATGCCAGATGGCGCGGAATAAAAAAAGCCACATGACTTAACTGACGTTGCAGGGCGCATCGACAGTCGACTAGGAATCAAAATCTGGGCAGTTGTCCGCCCAAACCGATTAGAGAAGTTGAAAAAATTCCTGCTGAGGTATCGCCTTCGAGTAATAAAACCCTTGGTACTCATCACAACCAGCTGTGACGAGAGTTTGCAGTTGTACAGCATTCTCAACGCCCTCGGCAACCACTTTCAAACCAAGCGTTTTTGCCATCGCTACAATCGCTTTGACAATGGCGGTATCGTTAGGATCAGCGGGAATATCCATAATAAATGATCGATCAATCTTCAAATTATCAACGGGGAAACGTTTTAAATAGGCTAATGAAGAATAACCGGTCCCAAAATCATCGATCGAGAGCGTAAAGCCAGCAGCTTTCAAATCATCCATATGCGCGATCGCCCGTTCATGATTCTGCATCACCATACTTTCAGTGATTTCAAATTCAATGGCACTGCTAGGTATCTCCCAAAAATTAATGACATTACTTAATTCGCGAAGCAATCCATCATCACTAAACTGGGCGCCTGATAAATTGATCGCAATGCGGCCAAACTCCTTCCCTGCCGAACGAAAATTCGCAACATCACGGCATACCATGTCCAAAATCTGCATTCCCAATCGGCCGATCAAACCAGACTCTTCTGCTAGCCCGATAAACTCAGAAGGAAAAACCAAGCCACTATCAGGTCGATTCCAACGCACAAGCGCCTCTGCACCGACTACTTTCCCCGTCACAACACTCACTTTGGGCTGGTAATAGACCACGAATTCTCGGTTTTCTAAGGCTTTTCGCAATTGCGCCTCATAGGCTAGTCGTTCGACCGTATGCACGTTCATGTTCGGGTCGTAAAACTGATAGTTATTCTTGCCATTATGCTTCGCTCGATACATGGCAATTTCTGAATTTTTCATCAACACCTGCGCATCACGTCCATCATCCGGATACATCGCAATTCCTATACTTGCACTGATTTGCAATTCTTGTCCTTGCACCATGAACGGGGTCGAAGCCGAATGCAATAAGCGATCTGCAATATCGGTCAATTCACGCGGTGATTTATCTCTATCCAAAAACAACATAAACTCATCGCCACCGACTCGAGCAAGCGTATCCGACTCAGAGATGGATGCTCTTAAACGTGCAGATATTTCACGCAAGACTTGATCACCAGCTTCGTGGTCGAAACTATCGTTGATTGCCTTAAATCGATCGAGATCCAGCATAAATACCGCCAAGGTACCTTTGCTTGCTTGCGCGTACATCAAGGATTTTGCTAAATATTGACTGAATAGAAACCGGTTTGGCAGCTTAGTCACTTCGTCATAATGTGCGAGTCGGATCGCTTTTTCTTCAGCGCGCTTTCCTTCAATCGCAATACTTGAAACATCCGTGGCAATACTAATTAAGCTCAAATCTTCGTTACTCAAAGCGGCTGAGGATTCTGTGAACAAAGTAAAAGTGCCGAGTATCAGTCCCGTTTTACCCATAATCGGCCAAGATCCCACTGCCGCGTAATTCGCCAACAATTTTCGTTGTGCGATGAACTCCATCGCTGGCGACTTCGGAATTTCTTGTGTCCAGACTGGTACCACTTCTAAAACGGCTTCACTCCACACTCCATTGCCGTGACAAACTGGCGCGTCAGTCAGTTGACGACGCAAAATTTCCGGAAAATGATGTCCTATCGTTTGCGTAAAAAGTCGCTGATCAAGTGAGAGGAGCTGCACGCCGCAATGCCAATGCGGATTATTCTTTTCAACAAAATGACACGTATCAATCAAAATCGACTCGAGGCTTTCACTACTTCCAATCAACTGTAACAATTGATTCTGGCCCTGCAGTAACTTTTCTGCGTGTTTGCGCTGCGAGATATCACGCATAACGCAAAAAATAATCGGTTCTGATGAAATTTTAATGCGACTCAACGTCACTTCACTAAACCAGTCTTTACCACGACGGTGCGCGATCCATTCAAACTTCTGCACTTTTCCTTTGAAGGCCAAATCGACAAATTTCTTAATCGATTCTGCTTTTTTTGCTGCAACAGTCGGTTGCGTATAACGCCAATCCGCTGAAAATTCTCCAATATCGAGACTGTATAGATCCGCTTTACTGTCGACAGCTAACATCTCCAAAGCATTTTGATTGCCATCGACAAAATGGTAAGACCGATCAATCAGTAAGATACCGTCCTGTGCATCTTGAAAAAGCAAACGATAACGACGTTCGCTATCACTCAACTTCTCCCGCGACTGCTTTAGATGTTTCACTTTCTTAAACAACAAGGCAGCAAGTAAAAGACTCACCAAAATCGCTAAACCAGCAAACAACAAGCTCTGTTGCATGCGCTTATGCCATTCCAACAAAATCATATCGAGATCACGGCCTATCACCACAACCAGCGGGAAATCCTTCATTTTTAAATAGGCGTAACTCGTCAATCGATCGGCACCGATCAAGGTACTTTCGTACCGACCATTCTCCGCAAAACTATTCTTAAGATTAAGCGCAACGTCCGCATCGACTTCAGGTTTAAAAGATGAATGCTGACTCATCGCTTGTACAATGACTTGAGCGTCTTTGTCATATAGGGAAATTTTTGCTCCAGCATCCTTTGCAACACGCTCATAAAACTCTTGGAAATAACTAAGATTAATTTCCGCCTGCACTTGTCCAATAGATTGACCACTCGAATCAAATACATTCCGCGCAAGCGGTAGAATCGCTTGCTGCGATTTTTTAGGCAAATACGGTGAGCCCAGCCTGACCGTTTTTTGATAAGCGTTAACAGATTGATTTAAATAGCTGATGTGGTCGTTTTTAGAAAGATCGACCTGCTCAATTGGAAAGCGCAGCGACGAAGCCCATAGCATTCCACGGCGGTCTACCAGCGCTAGGGCGGAAATAAACTGTGAATCACGACGCTGATTGCTCAGGATGGTGCGTACACTCGCTTCATCCTTCAGATTCGCGTCATTTTTTGTTTGTAATTCTTCTGCCACAGCAACAGTCGCCCTCGCCGCGTCGTGCAAAATTCGATTGGCATGCTCCTCAAGAATTCTTAAATTCAGCAGACTATTTTTATTCGCTGTGGCAAGCGTCAATGCTTTATCTTGCGCAATTGACCACCAAGTTTGACCGAGAATCGCAATAATCAACAGTAACACGCAACTGGTCAGGAGCCAGACAGGGACTTCCCACACCTCGTTTTTTTTTGTTCGACTCCCCATCCAATCCCTCTCATTCAGCAAAATTAATGCAGATCTCCGCATTTTGTGCGAATACCGCGAGCCTACTGTATTGCCTGCTTACTCTGTGTATATGAGTGTAACACCGTGCCTATGATACAACACAATAGCCCCTAGTTAAATCGACACTTTGCCACTAAGAATGCGCTTAAACTGAGAATCATTGCGGGACTCGGAATGCGTACTAAAGATAACGAAACACATGCATTCGGTGAAGAAAATCAGGAACGCGAGCGCGAGCGTGATAGGGAATGAAATGAATTGGGGGATGTTTACGAAATTAAAAATATGAAGCAGGCCGGTAGGCCGGATTCTGTTACGGTGTTTTGCATCGCTACAAAACACTATGACAATCATTCCTCTAGGCGACGAATTACTCCGTCGCTCAAGCTTTCTACCCGCACGCTCAGCGAGCCACCTCAACGCGTGCCTATTTGAAATTGCTCCGAGTGGAGGTTACCGCGTTTCACCCTTTGTGGTTTAGTATCCGCTTACGCTTCGCTACTCCCCAAAGACTCGTCTCTGTGGCCCTATTCCTCGCCTTATACCTCAGCTTGCGCTTTGGCTTTCAACGTCCGGCCGTTAGCCGTCACCCTGCTCTATGGAGTCCGGACCTTCCTCCCGTTAGCATGTTGCCATGCCAACCAGCGATTGTCTGGCCTGCTTCAAGACGTATTGTAACAGACCTATGGTCTTTCCCAAAAACATAGGAACGCGAACAATCCCACATTTCAATATTTTTGGGATCGGGGCCTCTATTTTTCTTTTGAGTTCAACATTTTTTGCTTCAGAGCTTCGTCAGCAGGTTGCTTACCGATCCAAATTCTCAGAACCGCATTGTAAAAAGTGGCATCATTAATTGTTTCGCCAATTTTCGTTCCATTAAATTGACAAACAATCCCAGTGCCTGGAATCCAATCAAAAGTCAGAACATCGCCTTTTTTCAAAACGGGAACCAAGGAAAACATCTGTCCAAACGTTATCATGGGCTTGATTAATTTCGCCCGCTCATCAAGCTCAAGGTTATTGCGTAAGCCGTCCATAAAACGCTGCCCGAGATCATCGTTACTTAAATCTCGCATCATCACCAAAGTCACTCGTTTTGCACCTGGCAATGCCAATACATCGGCCGGCGTACTTTTCAATTCAGGTAAATACAATGCTGCAACATACACTTTGAAGAAAACTTTGTAGCGAACACCGGCTCCATTGAGCTTCAAACTTTGCGTCCCAACTTGCACAGTCTCGTCTAATTTCACTCCTGAGACCGTGACGTTATCAGCATTCGCTCCGAAACTAGTCACCGACAGCACCGCGAACGCTGCTGCACAGCAGCGAATAATGTTTAATAAGAATTTCATATTGTCTCCTAAGCTACTACATTTATCATTTCAAATGAATAATCGAACGCTCGTACTATTCTTTCACGCTTAAAGATAGAGAGAATTCGGGTTTCATGCAAGCAATTCAGTAGAGAATACGCGAATAAATCTTTAACCTTGAGACACCGTGAGCATATTCATCATAAACCTCTATTTAAACATCAGAGTTTGCTCGGGCGCTCTCATTCAACATAAGGGAAAAAATCTCTTCTGGGACACTGTCCACTATACTGATCGAACCAGAAATTTTTTGTAGCACAGTCAACCAATTCGAGCTCAGCGTCAGGTTTTGAACAATACTTGAATCAAAAAATTCAAGTGGAGCACCAAACTGCATGAATTGCTCAGCACTAACAGCGATGACAATCGACCTTGCCTGCTTTATTTTCAACAACATATAAATCGAAGCCCAAACCTGATCACTGCGACATTGGATCGACAAAGAGCCAAGCCCAGCCTGCGCACCACAAACCCATGCGATATGGTCAGGCTTCGGGAAACTAACTATCGCACGTTCCAATCGATCTAAATCTTTGGCCGCTATCACCATGAGTCGCGTCGCGATGCGTCCTGTTTCAAGCCCAAGTAATTCTCGCGCAACACGCTGAATGAAAAGACCTGATGCGAGAAAAACGTCGAGACCCGGTGTCGAATTCACCTCAATAAAAGCGCCTCGATTGACCGTCCATGATTGACTGATATCAGGAGAGATATAGTCCAGACCCGCAATACTCAGTCCTAAAGCTTGTGAAATCATCTCGGCCATCATCCGAATATCGGGATGAACTTCATCTAAAACTTCAATCAAAAAACCACCCGTCGATACATTGGCATTGCTGCGTAGCACGGCGACTTGCCCAAGCTCCAAAATCGTCTCCAAACACAAACCTTGGGCGGCCAAATGCGTCTGCATGACCTCATCAATTTCGATGACACGAAGGTAGCCACTTCTGTGCAAATTACCTGACCTTTGTTGATTTAACTCGGCGACTAATTCTCTGATCGACTTTACCCCATCGCCTCTGACTTGAGCCGCTGCACGGCGCACCACAGAACACAATTTCCCGTTGACTGTCGTCAATCGATAATCCTGCCCTTGAATATGCGATTCCATCAAAATATCATGCTCAGAAAACGTTCTTGCATTCAGAAACGCCGCTTCGAGTTGTTCGAGATTGTTGATACCAGCGGTCACACCCGCACCTTTACCTAAATGGATCGGTTTAACCACACAAGGCCATCCAACATGCTGCACGGCTAAGGGTAAGTCCTCGACAGTTTTTACCATGGTGAATGGCGGACTTGGCGCACCAATGTTGTCGAAAAAATTTTTACACAATTGCTTATTTGCGGCGATTTTAGTGCCGAGGACACTATCTTGATCGGACAGAGATTCATAAAATATGCGCGATCTTGAGCCCCAGCCAAATTGCCAATAACCTACCGCTCGAATATATGGCAGCACGGGCACCTTCAACTGACGCGCGGCATCCATCAAAATTGTCGCTTGATAGTCAGGATGCTTTTTGCGACACAAGTTCCATAAGCCATCTAACGCGGTTCGAACTGCTGCAAGGGAAAACCCTGGCTCATGGCATTTCAACATCATCCTGAGTGCCAGTTGCATTGCCCGAAAACTCAACTCGGCTTCATGGAAGCCGAGATACATGCGCAGACCATTCGAAGTACGAACTGCATTCGCCTGATGCAAAAAACCACGAACTTCGGTCAAAGCAGACAATGCCCATTGACTTGCCAAGCGAGCAAAGGCGAGCTCGACATCTGCCTCCAAAGTGGCTGAAGATTCACACCAATCTGGAAAATATCTCACGACCGAATCGCACATTTGTTGCAAGATCGAAGTATCAACATCCACAAATTGAATTTGTGCGACGATCACTGGCTCCAACGAGTAGGGATTGGGACCGTAATAGGTCGCCATCAAGTCCAATTTAATCACATTATTCTCACTGCTAAAATCAACTAACCTCGATTGTAATTGAGTTTAGCGTCCGCTATCTTGTCGCAAACAAAAGCCGGCGTATTTAGCAACATGCTGTCTAGATTTTCTGCCATGACCGATCCGCATCTGCTACCTTACTCACCTAAATTAATTTAACTAAACATTAACTAACAATAAAACGTCGATGAGAGACCATAATGGAGACGCTAAGAACTGGTGGTGAGATCCTAATAGATGCCTTAAAAATACATGGCGCAGACTTCATTTTCGGTGTTCCAGGCGAGAGCTATTTGCCAGTACTCGATGCATTGCATGAAAGTGAATTGCGTTTCATCGTAAATCGACAAGAAGGCGGCGCTGCATTCATGGCTGAGGCGTATGGAAAATTAACTGGAAAGCCGGGAATTTGTTTTGCGACTCGGGGGCCTGGCGCAACCAATGCTTCAATTGGTGTGCATACAGCTTTTCAAGATTCCACACCGCTGATCCTTTTTGTCGGCCAAGTCGGTAGCGAATTTATCGAACGCGAAGCCTTTCAAGAAATTGACTATCGCAGGATGTTTGGACAAATGACGAAATGGGTTGCCCAGATCGACCAAACCGAGCGCATTCCAGAATACGTCGCACGTGCTTTTCAAATCGCAACGAGTGGGCGTCCAGGCCCAGTTGTACTCGCATTACCAGAAGACAGCCTCGCTAACAAAGTCAGTGTCAACGATACAAAAGCCTATCGTCCAGTACAAGCGGCGCCGAGTCAAAATCAAAAAAAAGAATTAGAGGATCGTCTTTCAAATTCTCAACGACCTATCATCCTGCTGGGTGGAGCAAATTGGAATAGCCAAGCATGCCGGCAAATAGCAGATTTTGCCGAGCGCCATGATCTCCCTTTGGCTTGTGCTTTTCGCTTCCAAGATCTCGTTTCAAATTCACATCCAAACTACATCGGTGACGTGGGCATAGGGATCAATCCCAAGCTAGCTGAACGGATCAAACACGCTGACTTGATTCTCGCAATCGGACCACGACTGGGCGAAATAACCACGAGTGGTTACACTTTATTGGAAGCACCCTGTCCTAAGCAGTCGCTGATTCACGTTCACACAGATGCATTGGAATTAGGGCGCGTTTACCAAGCCGACCTCATGATCAACAGCGGGATGAGCGAATTATGTGACGCAATAAATGATATGAATGTGACCGTTTCACCGCTTTGGCAAACCCAATTGCAACAAGCAAAAAATGAATTGAGAGAGTGGCAAAAAGAACCGCTCCTATTCAAACAAGAAAAAGCTCCACTTAATTTGTGGCGTATCGTACAAACGATCCAAGTCCTCTGTCCGACCAACACGATCATCACGAATGGTGCCGGCAACTACGCCACTTGGGCGCATCGATATTTCCTGTATGGAGGCTTTCGCACACAGCTTGCCCCCACTGCTGGCGCAATGGGATATAGCGTTCCAGCGGCAGTTGCCGCAAAGATGGTCGCACCGGAGCGCACGGTGATTTGCTTTTCCGGTGACGGCGAATTCTTAATGAATGGCCAAGAGCTCGCCACAGCCGTGCAATATCGGATCGGCATCCTCATTATCGTTTTCAATAATAGTATGTATGGCACGATAAGGATGCATCAAGAGCGTGAATTTCCTGGACGTATATCAGGTACGCAACTCCGTAACCCTGATTTTTCCGCATTGGCGCGTGCCTACGGCGGATTCGGTGAGGTCGTGGAAAAAACCGAACAATTTCCAGCCGCATTACAACGCTCACTTGAATTTACCCGTCAACACAAGTTACCAGCGTTAATCGAATTGCGCTATGACGGTAATTTGATTACTCCCGGCGCAACCCTTGAACAAATCAGACAGAATGCCGAAAGACGATAAGTGTGGCGGCATGATTGTCAACAACCTTTAGGAGAATGACTGTGCAAATTTCATTTCATGGTGCCAACCGAGATGTCACAGGTTCTTGTCATTTAATCGAATGTGCGGGCAAGAAAATACTAATTGATTGTGGCCTATTTCAAGGCGGAAAGGAGCTGGCAGACGAGAATCGCGAACCATTTGGCTTTGATCCTGCCAGCATCGATATGATGCTACTGACGCATGCACATCTTGATCACTGTGGACGCCTTCCCTTATTGGTGAAGTACGGGTTTAAAGGTGAGATCATTACGACTGCCGCTACCAAAGATCTGGCACGATTGGTACTCCTTGATTCCGCCCATTTGCAAGAGGCCGAAGCAAAATTACGAGAAAAACAGCACCAGAGACACAAATCGCACAAAAGTCACCATGAGCCACCGTTATATACCTTGTATGAGGTGACTCGCTGCTTCGATTTTTTTGGGAGGGTCGCTCACTACAAAAAACCACTTTCAATCAGCGCTGGCATTACCGCAACATTTTTCGATGCGGGACACATTCTCGGTTCAGCAAGCATCCTATTAGAACTAAAAGAGGCAGGACAATCTTGCCGTATTGTGTTTTCTGGCGATTTGGGTAGCCAAGGCCGAAAAATTTTACGTGACCCACAAATACCACCGTCCGCGGACATTGCAGTCATCGAGACGACCTATGGCAATCGCCTCCATCGCTCTTTGCGAGCTTCAGTCAAAGAATTCTACCAAGCAATTACAGAAACTTTTCAGCAAGGCGGTAACGTCGTCATTCCTAGCTTCGCACTCGAACGTACTCAAGAAATTCTTTGGTATTTGCGGGAAGGTATCGAAAAAGGAAAGTTACCCGCTTCAATGCAGGTATTTCTCGACTCGCCGATGGCAATCTCAGCCACCGAAATTTTCCGCCAACATCCCGAATGCTTTGACGAAGAGGCTTACGATTTTTTACAACATCACCGCGACCCTTTCGCGTTCAACAATCTACACATCACGCGCGATATCGTTGACAGCATGGCGATCAACCGAATCACGAGTGGCGCGGTGATCATTGCGGGCTCGGGGATGTGCAATGGTGGGCGCATACGACATCACTTAAAGCACCATTTATGGCGCAAGAACGCGAGCATCGTTTTTGTCGGTTTCGCAGCAAAAGGAACATTAGCTCGGCAAATTATCGATGGAGAACCAACTGTGCGCCTATTGGGAGAAGATATCGACGTGAATGCCAAGGTCTATACCATTAACGGTTTTTCCGCACATGCAGATCAAGCCGAATTATTGAGTTGGCTCGATCAACTCAAACCGACCCATACCTTTCTCGTTCACGGCGAAGAAGAAGTCATGCAGGATTTCGCAAAAAAAATTCGCCGACTGAAAACAACATTGCCCATCATTCCATCGAGAAATCAAAGCGTCATACTCACCGATCTATTGAAATAGGGATCAGCATTCTAGATTTCAGCGCTTTTCGATTTTTTAAATTGAGGTGGGTCTTGCCTTTTTTCGAATAAAGCTACTCAGTTCAGCGTGGGATGCGTAAAATAATCGAACTCAATCAGATATTCCTTTGGAGCCACTCATGTTATCAAAAAAAATTCTATGTACTCTTGGTTTAATGATGGGAGCGAACTCGATTGCGTACGCTGGCACAAATTTCACCCAATTAAAAACTTTAAATCAAACTGAATTCAATCGTCTCGCGAAGGATCTCAATTCGGCAGCTAGCTATAAAGCTGTCACTCCCGCAGCGGCGACTGGGTTAACTGGCTTCGACATCGGTGCCGAGGTCTCGTTCACCCAACTAGCAAACAGTTCCGTTTGGCAAAAAGCCGGTGCAGATGTCTCGACCTTAATCCTTCCTAAATTGCATGTTCATAAAGGACTCCCTTTTAATCTTGATATTGGTGCTTCATTGAGTTCCGTTCCCAACTCAGATATGAAATTAATGGGATTCGAGGCGCGCTATGCGCTACTAGAGGGCAATCTCGCACTGCCAGCCGTCGCCGTTCGTGGTGCATACTCTAAGCTCTCTGGCGTCAGTCAATTGGCATTCGATAGCACAAATATCGAACTGTTAGTCTCAAAAGGTTTCGTGATGTTCACACCTTATGCTGGGATAGGACGTGTGTGGGGCAGTGTCACACCCAACGTCAATGGGCTTCAAAAAGCTTCGCCCACCTCAAGCAAAGTGTTCGCAGGGGTCAACGCAAATTTTGGCTTAATGAACCTCGCAACAGAACTAGATCGAACTGGAGATAACCAGACAGTGAGCATCAAGCTCGGATTCCGCTGGTAGTTACCAGCCAATAAGATCGACGACTAAGTTTTACTTCTAAGCCCCGTCACCGAGACAATACAATATGTCCGAGCCAGAAATCTGCTCTATGTCATTCTATTTGCTAGGGGAGCGCGCTGCAGTGATGCAATCAAACAGCGAGCGGATTGACTTGCGGCTACAGCAGCAGATTTGGCATATCTCAAGTGCACTGGCAAAAACTGGGAGCTGTATCGATCTAGTTCCGGGCATGAACAATCTCACGGCCATTTTCGATCCCTTAGAGACAAACGGCGCTGCGATACTTGAAAAAATGCAGCTTTTTTTTGAGCAGGCGAATTCGTTAGACCTCTTAGGTAGAGAAGTCACTATTCCAGTTCATTATGGCGGAATTGCAGGCCCAGATCTTTGTGAAGTCGCAGCGCACTGTGGGCTCAACACAAGAGAACTGATTGAGCTACATACCAGCGCAAGTTATCTCGTGTACTTTTTGGGTTTTCAGCCGGGTTTCGCCTATCTGGGCGGTTTGCCGGAACGCCTCAACACACCACGTCGCGCTGTTCCTCGCGTAGCGGTTCCCGCAGGATCGGTTGGGATTGGTGGCAGTCAAACAGGAATTTATCCTGCAACCAGCCCAGGAGGTTGGCAAATCATTGGACGGACTAAGCTACCTCTTTTCCAGATTCATCGTACGCCACCCAGCGCTTTGCTTCCTGGCGATACTGTGCGCTTCGTTGTGGAGAACGACGATGCATAGAGAGTCCGGAACACGTGAACAAACTTCCTCAATACGAATGATTCGTGCTGGCATACTGACGACAGTTCAGGATCTCGGTCGGCACGGATCACGTCACCTTGGTGTGGCACAAGCAGGCGCACTCGATCGCTATTCACTGATGCTTGCCAATAAATTGCTAGGGAATTCTATCGATTCTGCTGGCCTAGAAATTCTCGTTGGGCCGGTCGAAATTGAGTTCGAGAGAGATACTTGGTTTGTTCTCTGCGGCGCAAATTTTGCAGCCCATCTCGACCATATTTCCATTTCAAAGGCATGGCGTCATTTCGCTCGTGCAGGTCAACGACTGATCCTGCAAGGGGCACAAAAAGAAGCACGATGTTATTTAGCCGTCGACGGCGGTATTTGCGTTGGATTAGTCTTAGGTTCCCGCTCAACCGATTTGCAGGCTCAATTCGGAGGGTTCGACGGTCGTGCCCTCAAAAAAGGCGACCGACTCCCCATCGGCTCACCACGCAATTTGAGATCTCGCGTTGGCGTTCAACAACGTATGTGGACACCTGAGGTACGAGCAATTCGAGGACCAGAATTTACGCAGTTTGACTTGCCAACGCAAAAACGTTTCTGGCAACAAGCATGGCAAGTAACTTCACAAAGCAATCGCATGGGATTTCGTCTTCAGGGCGAGACACTCGAGAGGGGCGGACACTCTCAATTACTGTCACATGCTGTTTTACCCGGCGTCATACAAGTTCCACCGAATGGTCAACCTATTGTACTACTCGCCGACTGCCAGACAACTGGTGGCTATCCTCGCATCGCCACAGTAATCGAAGCTGATCTATGGAAAGTCGCCCAAACTCCGATCGGTGGTCATTTTTGTTTTATTGAAGTGGATCATGATGCTGCCAAAATCGCCAGCAAAAAATGGCAACGCGAGTTAAATCGATTAGATGGAGTCATCCATGCCTGAAGTACAAGCGCCACGCCAACCCATCCTATCCATTGACCTTAACGCCGATTTAGGCGAGGGAGGCGTCGACGATGCCGCAATATTGCAGTTAGTGAGTTCCGCCAATATCGCTTGTGGTGGTCATACAGGTGATGCGCTTAGTATGCGCACCGCTGTGCAATTAGCAATCAAAAATGAGGTCAAGATCGGCGCACACCCCAGTTTTTTTGACCGTACAAATTTTGGTAGAACGCGCATCCATCCTCCCCCCGTGGATCTCTTTGATCAGCTTTGTCGTCAGGTCGAAGCGTTAGGTCAAATCGTCCAGCAAGAAGGGGCCAATCTACATCACATCAAACCGCACGGCGCACTCTACAATCAAGCGGCACAAGACCCTAGCTTGGGAGAAATCCTGATACAAGTCATAAAGGAATGCGGTCCTGCAATGCAACTTATCGCGCTCGCTGGTAGTCCGTTAATCGAGCAAGCACGTGCCGCTGGCATTTTCGTCATTCCGGAAGCTTTCGCGGATCGTCGTTATAACCATGATGGTAGCTTACGCGCGCGCACTTTCCATGATGCCTGCATCAACAATGAGGCGGACGTATTAGCCCAATGCCTTTCGATTCTACGCGACCACACCGCGCAAACTTGGGACAACAAGCCAATTCGAATTGAAGCAAGAACGCTTTGTCTGCATGGCGACGGCCCGCACGCACTCCAACTTTTGCGAGCGATACGTTTAGGTCTAGCGCGCAATGCTATTCAAGTTACAGCTAAATAGAAACTATTGGGAATCCATTTCACTACTAGGTCATTCGAAAAAAATTAAGATAACAACATTGCGGTTAGGAGATAAGGTCGATGGAATATAGTCTTTGGTTACCTCTCGTTGGCATACCCATCATCGTATTGGGGTTTGCTCTACGTTTTAATCCGCTCATGGTCGTGGTCGCAGCTGGGCTGGCCACTGGACTCGCAGTAGGCATGGCCCCCCTCATTTTGCTAGAAACTTTCGGTGAGAAATTTATGAACAGTCGACAGCTCGCCAGTATCATGTTGATCTTGCCAGTGATAGCCTTACTGGAAAAATATGGACTGAAAGAGCATGCGCAAACATGGGTCGCGAATATTCGCAGCGCGACAACCGGGCGTATCTTGATGCTCTATTTTATCTTGCGTCAGTTCACGTGCTCCTTAGGTTTAATCAGTTTAGGTGGGCAAGCGCAAACTGTTCGCCCTCTTTTGTTCCCGATGGCAGAAGGGGCTGCGATTGCCAACTTTGGCGAATTGCCTGAGGCGATGCGCGAGAAAATCGCAGCGCATTCCGCTGCTTGTGACAATGTGGCGTTGTTCTTTGGTGAAGATATCTTCATCGCTTTTGGAGCTGTACTATTGATGACTGGATTCCTGAAAGAAAACGGCATTACTGACGTCGAACCTTTGACCATCGGTTTATGGGCCATCCCTACTGCTATTTGTGCGTTGCTGATTCATCTTCTTCGACTCTCTTGGCTAGATGCAGAGATCGCACGAGAGATCCAAGTATTACAACAAAAGAACACAAAGGATGCAGCATGAATACGGTGAACAGCATTTTCAGTATTCAAATCGTCTTTTACCTCATCGGACTTGTTTTGATGTCGATCGCATGGATGAGTGTGCGCGATCAAAGCAATCCAAAACGCTGGACAACCGGTTTATTCTGGTTTCTTTTTGGTATTGGTTTTCTTTTCGGAGACTGGATGGTGGCAGTATGGGGCAAAGCCTTTGCATATCGTAGCTTGGGGATGATCGTTCTTGCCCTCGCGGGCCTTGCCGGTGCTAACCTATTGGGCAGTGGAACTCACCTCCAAACCCCAAATTGGGATAAAAACGGATATGCGGTGAAATTAAAAAATAAATTATTTCTGCCCGCCGTTGCGATTCCTGTCTTCACTGTGACATTAAGTTTGATTGGAAAAGACTTGAAGGTCGGTGACATGTTTCTACTCGATCCCAAAAATCTGACTCTCGCATGTTTAACCATCGCCTGCCTCTTGAGCATCGTGCTGGCGGCCTCAATCACTCGCGGTAGCCTGGTAAGTGGGATCAAAGAATCCCGACGATTAGTCGATTCCATGGGTTGGGCTTTAATTTTACCCCTCATGTTAGCGATGTTAGGCGGCGTCTTCGTCGCGGCAAAGACAGGACAATCGATTCAAACGCTAGTGACCATGTGGATAGATCCGACTAGTAAACTGGCTTTGATTATTACCTATTGTCTTGGGATGGCCTGTTTCACCATGATAATGGGAAACGCGTTCGCAGCTTTTCCTGTGATGGCCGCAGGTATCGCTCTACCTTTCTTAATTCAACAACATCATGCAAGCCCAGCTCCGTTAGTTGCGATCGGCATGTTGTCGGGTTACTGCGGCACTTTGATGACGCCGATGGCGGCAAATTTCAACATCATTCCCGCCGCACTGCTTGAATTAAAGGATAAGTACAAGGTTATTCAATATCAAATCCCCACAGCGCTTGCGGTGCTAGCGTGCAATATTGTATTAATGTACTTTCTTGTTTAGCTTACTTCGCACGAACACACCATGACACCTATTCTATTGACCGGCTTTGCTCCATTCGACCATGAAACCATGAATCCTTCCTGGGAAGTTGTACGTCGTTTTCAGCATCGCGTCATCGATGAAGAATATCCCATTCAGATTGCGCAACTTCCCTGTGAATTTGGAACAGCAAATGCCAATTTAGTGCAGCTACTTCAACAACATCAACCATCTTTGGTTATTTGTATTGGGCAAGCGGGCGGACGTCCCGAGATTAGTATTGAACGTGTCGCAATCAACGTCGATGATGCGCGGATTCCCGACAATGCGGGACAACAACCGATCGATCAAACCATCGCTTTGAATGGTCCCGCTGCGTATTTCAGCACCCTTCCGATCAAAGCAATCGTTAAGCATCTACGCGACCAAGGCATTCCAGCAAATGTGTCGCAAAGTGCTGGAACCTATGTGTGCAATCACGTTTTCTATGGATTGATGCATTATGCCAACACTCACCCCACACTCAAACGCGCTGGTTTTATACATATTCCCTATCTACCAGAACAGGCGTGTTTACATCCAGGCACTGCAAGTATGTCCCTAGATACGCTTGAAAATGCGCTATGGCAGATCTTGCAAACCTGTTTGGAACAGGAAAAGGATATTCGTTTGAGTACCGGCACTATTTGTTAATTTATTAAATTTAATCTTTTGATATGCGTGAATATTTCCACAATGAAGGTTTTTTAATGCAAGAGTCGCAAATTATTGTTTAAAATCATTTGCACAGATACTAAGAAACGCTGAAATAGAGATCCCGCTTCAACGTGGCAATGGGTGCCAAGTTTCGGTTCAATCTAAAGGTAGGTAATGATGGAAAGAGATTTTTTTCGGAAACCCGTTTTTGCTTACTTATCTGGGGCAATCCTAGAAATTGCTGCTTTGACACTCGTCATTCGCCATCCCAATCTATTGAACTATATTTTATTGACGGTCATCACCCTCTTCGTCGTCTTATTGGTGACCAGTCTTCTGCGCTGCTTTGCCATGCAACAGGGTGTCGAAGAAGAGGCTGACTATTTGAGTCACGATGCACAAACCGTCGAACAGCTACGCGACCTTTTAAGTCGCGTTTTGCCGCTCTGGGAAGCCCATATAGACTCAGTTAAGAATCAATCTGAATCTTCGGTGCATCAACTTATTGTCAGTTTCTCGTCCATGGTCGACGAATTTGATAAAGCGGGATTTGGTGGTGTCAGTAATGTTGACCGAGATACGTCGCGGAATACGGACGCGACGATCACCCTACTACAGCTATGCAAAAAAGAACTGGCACCGGTTATCAATTCGCTCTCACAAATGATCGACAGTAAGGACGAGTTGCTAACGTGTATTCGTGATTTGTCTAAATCAACTAGCGACATGAACAATATGGCGCATGAGGTTGGACAGATCGCTGCGCAAACCAACTTACTCGCAATCAACGCTGCAATTGAAGCTGCACGTGTTGGTATTCAAGGACGAGGCTTTGCGGTCGTTGCGGATGAAGTACGCAAACTATCTCAGCTCTCAGCTGAAACTGGTAAACGCATGGCTGAACGAGTCGGGCATATTTCAGCAGTAATGAAAGTTGCGCTCAATGCTGCGGATCGTTCCGCCATCCAAGATAAGAAAATACTCGAGGTATCTGGAGCGGTAGTGACAGACGTTCTCAATCATGTTGAAACCATGGGGGACGCCGCAGAACAAATGCGCCATCATGGAAACGTCATTCGAAGTGATATTGAAGATCTATTGGTTGCATTACAGTTTCAGGACCGTATCAGCCAAATTTTACAAGTCGTGCGCAATGACATGACCAAAATGTGTGAGCTGGCAAATGATTTGAAACAAGTTGGCATGCCTTCCACCGACGCATGGCTAGAACACCTCCAAAGCACATACACCATGAATGACGAGCATCGCAATCATGGCAGCCGTGGTGATGCTAGTGTGAGCAAGGATTCCGAAATTACTTTCTTTTGATTTGAATACCGATAGGATAGAAACCATTCCCGATGACCAGACTAACTGACGCAAGCTAAACGGAGTTTTCTATGTGGTCTTCGCTGAATAAACCTAGAATCTTAATTGTCGAGAGCGACGAGCTGGTTGCAATTTTTGTGCAACTAAAACTTGAACTCTTTGGTTGTCAAACAGTCGGTCAAACCAATAATGGTGAACAAGCTATCAGATTGGTTTCGGAACTTCGTCCGGATTTGATCCTGATTGATACCCAACTCATAGGAGAACTAGACGGTATAGCGACAGCAGAGGCAATTCGTGCGCAGTTCTCCTTGCCTGTGATTTTTCTTACTGGTCAACAAAACGAGGAAATCGGAAAGCAATCAGATCGCTATCGTCATTTCACCTACGTTACGAAGCCATTTTCAGATCAAGAATTGCGCGCTGTTATCCAAATGGCGCTCTATAAACATCAAGCTGAAACCAAATTACAAATTAGCGACTTAGCGCTCAAAGCGATTTCGCAAGGTGTCATTGTGGCGACGCCCGACCAGAAAATCGTTAGCGTCAATGATGCATTCACCCAGCAAACTGGCTACAGCATCCAAGATATTTTCGGGCAAACTTTTGCACTACTCTATGGACCGTTAACCAAGCAGGAAACCGTCGAACAAATCGTCGATAGTTTAGAAAGACACATCCCATTCTTCGGTGAAGTTATCAACTACAGGAAAGACCAGAGCCTATTTTGGAACGAATTAACAATCACACCCGCGTTTGATGAGCTTGGTCAACTTACCCACTTTATCGGCGTCACACGCGATATTACAGAAAGAAAAAACACGTTAGAGGCATTGCGCCAAAGTGAATTTGACTTACTTGAAGCAGAAAGGTCAACTCACGTTGGACATTGGATTTGGGAATCGAGCAATAACAAGATCGTTTGGTCAGACGAAATGAAGCGTATCTGGCAACGCGATCCCACCGAATTTGACGGTGATTTGTTCGAAATGATCAAGCATACTGTGTATCCAGAAGATCAAGCAGTCGTGATTGGCACCTGTAAAGAAGCCTTTGAAGACAAAGAAGAATACGAACCATTCGAGTACCGAATTTTCTTGCCAGATCGCAGCATACGGACGATTTGGGCAAAAACGGGGCGCAAGCAAAAAGATGCAAGCGGCCGCATTACGCGTTTGACTGGCACTGTGCAAGACGTCACTGAACGTCGGCAAGCAGAAGACGAGCGACGTCTCAACCATGCACTGATGGAACAAGCCTTTGGTAGCTCGCCAATCGGTATGGCTTTAATCGATATTGACGGGAAGTTTCTACGCGTCAATCGCGTGCTTTGCGATATGTTTGGTTACACCGAACAAGAATTGTTAAATCAACCCTCGAAAAAATTCACCCACCCAGATGACGTCAATTTAGATAAGCAGTTGATACATCAACTGGTTCAGGGAGAAATCGAACGTTTCGAAATTCACAAACGGTACTACCACAAAGACGGCACATTGGTTTGGTTACAAGTGAATGTATCATTAGTGCGCGATGCGAATCATATGCCAGTCAATTTCGTCACACAAATTCAAGACATTACACAACGGCTAGTCGCCGAGGCACAACTGAATCAACTGTCTCAAGCTGTGGAGCAAAGTACGGAAGCAATTATTATCACAGACGTCATAGGCAAAATCGAGTATGTGAATCATACCTTTGTCACTAAATCGGGGTACAGCCGTGAAGAGGCAATCGGTCGCTACCCTAACCTATTGAATTCCGGCCAAACACCCAGGGAAACCTTTGCTGCACTATGGAAAGCAATTCGCGCTGGGAATACATGGAAAGGCGAACTCATTAATCGACGCAAGGACGGTAGTATCTCAAACGAATACGCGACCATTTCCCCATTACGTCAAGCCGATGGCACCATCACGCATTTTGTTTCGACGCAAGAAGACATTAATGAAAAAAAGAAGCTCGCTGAGGAATTGGAAAAGCATCGCCACCATTTAGAAGAATTAGTCGATAGCCGCACAAAAGAACTGGCTATTGCTCGGCAACTTGCCGAAGCTGCAAACCGCGCAAAGAGTAATTTCATTGCCAACATGAGTCATGAAATTCGGACGCCGATGAACGGCGTATTAGGAATGACTTACCTTGCGTTAAATAGCGCAACAGATCCCAAATTACGGGACTATCTACAAAAAATTCATTTGTCTGGTCAACACTTGCTCCATATCGTCGATGACATTCTCGATTTTTCAAAAATCGAAGCGGGTAAAATGTCCATTGAAGGCATTGACTTTAGCCTCGATGACTTGATGACTAAGCTTTCTGCAATGATGAACACCAAAGTCGCGGCGAAACAACTAAGCCTAAGCATACACATCGACGCAGATGTGCCAAAGCAAATGCATGGCGACCCACATCGCTTGAATCAAATTCTGATCAATTACACAAATAACGCAATCAAATTCACGGAAGTTGGTGAAATTAAGATCAGAGTACGTAAAGCGAATGACACGCCCAGCGGATGGTTAATCCGCTTTGAAGTGGAAGATCCTGGCATCGGCATGAATGAGGAACAACTCAGCAAGCTATTCCGCTCTTTTGAGCAAGCTGATACCTCCACCACGCGTAAATATGGAGGTACTGGATTAGGTTTGGCTATTAGTAAGCAATTAGCATCGTTGATGGGTGGACATGTTGGCGTTGAAAGCCAAGTAGGTAGCGGCAGCACTTTCTGGTTCACCGCAATGCTGGAACAAACGAAAGGTACACAACTTGAAGTTCGTGAGTCACAGCAAACGATAAGTGTACTCGATCGATTAACAGCAATCGCAAGACGCTCCAATGTGTGCGTGTTGTTAGTCGATGACAATGAATTCAATCAGCAAGTCGGTAGCGAACTACTGGAGGCTGCGGCGTGCCGAGTGTTAGTCGCCAACGATGGCCAACAAGCCTTGGCAATATTAACCCAGACCGAAACAACAATTCATTGTGTCTTGATGGACATACAAATGCCGGTGATGGACGGTTTAGAGGCAAGCCGTCGCATTCGTTCTTTGCCCGAGTTTGCTGATTTACCGATCATTGCCATTACTGCCAACGCGATGAATGAAGATCGGATCCATTGTTTATCAGCTGGCATGAATGATTTTATCGCCAAGCCATTTGCACCAGACCTTCTGTATGCGACGATTCTTCGTTGGATAGGCGATCTTCCATCTGAAGAAATCAAGATAGAGCCAGTTACCACGACAAATCATGTCCCATCGACACCGTACGTTGCGACTTCGGCCATACAACTAAGTGTCTTGGCAAAACTCGTTGGCAATTCACCCGAGAAAATTGGCAAGTTCGCGAAGAAATTTGTGGACTCAGCACGAGCAGGCTTGATTGAAATTCAAGCGACGCAGGCTCAACAAGATTTACAAGCTCTGGCTGCCTTAGGACATCGATTGAAATCAAGTGCAAGAACCGTCGGAGCACTGCACTTTGGTGAGCTATGCCATCAATTGGAATGTATTCGTGACACCAGCACCATCGACGCGGCGCGGGTGATTATTGCCGAGTTAGAAGCGAGTTTCGTACAAATAGAAAAAGAGGTCGAGGCCTACCTTGCCAACCCTTCAGACTCCGCGTCAACAAACACTAGCACAACGCAAAACTCGCACGCAATTTCTGGTCACAAGTTAAAACCAAATCTCCATGTACTTCTGTTAGAAGACAATCCTGTTGATTTGGAGTTGGCAGCAACAACATTACAGCAACTTGGTGTCGCGAAAATCACGCAATGTTCTGAAGGCGCACACGCATTAAGTATGCTACGTAACCATGAGCCAGATATCCTCGTCTGCGACCTGAATCTGCCTGGAATGGATGGCATCAGTTTCTTGCGCCTGGCGGCCGAAAATTCTTATAAAGGTGGCGTGATTCTTCTAAGTGGTGCAGACCGCAGCGTGATGAAGGCAGCGGAAAGCCTCGTAAAAGCATATGGATTGCATTTGCTAACAAGTCTTAATAAACCTGTATCTTCAAAAGATATGTTGGGCGCTTTAGCATTGCAAAATACGCAAGCAACACAACGAGATGATAAGACAAAAGTTGCCGTCCTCAGTTTTGCAGAATTACAAACAGGCTTAAGCGAGAATAGACTCGAAGTTTTTTTTCAGCCCAAAGTCAATATCAAGAACGGGCGCGTCGTTGGTGCCGAATGCTTGGCCCGCTGGCGCCACCCTACACGTGGTTTGCTCGGTCCGAATGCATTCGTCTCCGTGATGGAAACCCATGGCATGATCGATGCGTTAAGTAAGATCATTTTAGAAAAGAGCGCGATGCAATTGCGTAAATGGTATAACCAAGGACATCAATTGCGTTTAGCAGTCAATGTTTCGATGGACAATCTCAGTCAAATCGACCTACCAGAGCAATTCGAGACTATTTTGCAAGCAGTTGGCATCCGCCCTTCGCAATTTATCTTGGAATTGACGGAAACACGATTGATGGAAAATCTCACGATGAGCTTGGAGATTCTGACTCGGCTGCGCCTTAAAGGTTTTGGCTTATCCATTGACGATTTTGGTACTGGGTTTTCAACAATGGAGAACTTAAAGCAACTTCCTTTTACGGAACTCAAAATTGATCGCGCTTTTGTCAATAGTGCAATTCATGATGAGGCGTCCAAGGCTATTCTGAATTCAAGTATTCAACTCGGGAAGATTTTCCATCTCAATTTAGTCGCCGAAGGCGTGGAAACACGGCAAGATTGGGATTTAATCGCGGATTCTGGCTGCGATGAAATCCAAGGATACTTTATTGCGCAACCTATGCCAGCCGAACAATTCATCGACTGGAAGATCAATTGGGAGAAACGGAGTCGACGCGATGCGGGTGTAGAGAATTCATAGCCAAAGTTGATCGATCCAAACTAGTGAATTGCCATTCCATCCATACTTTCAATCAGCCTAAACTGCGATCTATCGATAATTCACGGATTAAAAATAGTAAAAAATTCGATATTCAATTAACCTATGTTTCTGGCACAATGAATTCGCTGTCTTAGCCGTACTCCAGAAGTGACTTTTGTTTGAAAAACAATGACAAAAGCTTTTTCGCGAAATCAAGGAAAGGATAGAAACAATGCGTAAACGTTATGAAGATCTCAACGTATTAATTGTCGATGATGACGAATTTCAAGTCGATTTTGTATCTGACTTATTGCAGGAGTTAGGGGTAAAAAATATCACCACAGCAAACGGTGGAAAAAAAGGCTTAGCTGAATTTGATCGTGCCATTGCCAAACCGGACTTGCTCCTATGTGATATTCAAATGCCGGACATCGATGGTTTTGAATTTATGAGCGCAATGGGAGAACGGCGCTTTCATGGCGGCGTGATCCTTATGTCTGGCCAAGGCTCTCGGGTTTTGCATTCTGCATCCTTAGTTGCACAATTATCTCGTCAAAATTTCTTGGGAAACATCGAGAAACCGGTCAGCAAGTCGGATTTGGAGGCCAAAATGACACAAATTCTGGATGCCGAATAAGCGAGGCGTTGACATCATCCATAAGCAATCATGGAATCATTCTACTTGATCCAATTCTGTCTTGCCCTTTATTGATATTGTGAATAAACGTCCCTAGCGCGCGACGAAATAGGACTTTTCCTCCAATCAAGGCGCGCGCTGACTGTCGTTATCGTCGCGCATTGCCTTATAATGCCCGCAATTTCTTTGCGGGCATTCTTTATTTCAACCTTACCTTTGTTATCGTTTCCATGAATACTTTGCTTTGGCTAGTCGTCCTTTATTGGATTATTTCGGTTGGGCTAGGCTTATATGCCGCACGCTTTGTCAACAATTCCAAAGACTTCGCGGTTGCCGGTCGATCACTCCCCATGTACATCGTGACTGCCACCGTGTTTGCAACTTGGTTCGGATCAGAGACCGTCTTAGGAATTTCCTCGACTTTTGTCAAAGAAGGCTTAAAAGGCGTCGTTGCTGATCCTTTCGGTTCCTCCCTTTGCCTTATTTTTGTCGGCTTGTTTTTCGCCCGTCCGCTCTACAAGATGAATTTGTTGACGATTGGCGATTACTACAAGGCGAAATATGGGCGAACCGTCGAAATTCTGGTTTCACTTTGCATCGTGATTTCCTATCTTGGCTGGGTGGCCGCACAAATTAAAGCCTTGGGATTGGTTTTCAGTGTTGTCTCGGGCGGAGCAATTGATATGAATACGGGCATGATCATTGGTGCCGGAAGCGTATTAATTTACACCCTCATGGGTGGCATGTGGTCAGTCGCAATTACCGACTTCTTGCAAATGATTATTATCATGATTGGCATGCTCTACATGGGTTGGGAAGTCTCCAACATGGTGGGAGGCACTGGTGCTGTCGTCGATCACGCTATCAATGCGGGTAAAATGGAATTTTGGCCAGCACCGACGAGTCGCGAAGTTCTCTGGTTTTTCGCAGCTTGGATCACGATGATGCTTGGTTCGATTCCACAACAGGACGTCTTTCAACGCGTTGCATCCGCTAAATCAGAAAATGCCGCCGCCAATTCTGCCGTCTTAGGTGGCAGTCTCTATTTTCTGTTTGCCTTCATTCCTATGTTTTTGGCCTATTCGGCGACTTTGATTGATCCTGCAATGGTTGCAAGATTAATTGATAGCGATTCGCAAATGATCCTGCCGACGCTCATCATGACGAAAATGCCTTTATTTGCTCAAGTGATGTTCTTCGGGGCCTTGCTTTCCGCAATTAAAAGTTGCGCCAGCGCAACCTTGCTTGCCCCTTCAGTCACATTTTCTGAAAACATACTGAAACCCTTGTTCCCCAACCAATCGGACAAGCAATTCTTATTCATGATGCGCGTTGTCGTTCTGATATTTACAGCAATTGTGACTTTGTTTGCGATGAACACGGAAGCCAGCATTTATAAGATGGTTGAGAATGCTTATAAGGTCACCCTCGTTGCAGCTTTCATTCCACTTGCATTTGGCCTCTATTGGAAACATGCGACCCAACAAGGCGCCCTATTCTCTATTATTTTAGGTATCAGTTCTTGGATCTTACTGGAAGCCTACGCTCCAGAAGGATACTGGCCACCACAACTTGTCGGTGTTCTCATGAGTTTGTTCGGTATGCTTGCGGGATCATTGCTGCCGCAATTTAAGCGCCAAACAAATTTTTAAATTGTCAAATATCGACAAAGGGACGCCCCAACATGGCAATTTGCATTTTTTGTCAATTGACCTGATAAACCGTTATAATTCAGGGTTTTACAAGTTTTTGTATGGGGAAATAAATGCCTATCTATGCTTATCGTTGCGAAGCATGTGGCTTTGCAAAAGATGTACTGCAAAAAATGTCGGAAGATCCATTGACGATTTGCCCCGAATGTCAGCAAGCGAGCTTCAAGAAGCAGGTCACGGCAGCGGGTTTTCAGTTAAAGGGATCAGGTTGGTATGTGACCGATTTCCGCGGGGGAGGAGCAGCGGCGAGCAACAGCGGTGCTGGCACTAGCACGAGCGATGCCGGTTCTTCTACATCAAATGCACAAGCATCAACTGAGACAAGTTCGAGTCCGAATGTGGAGAAATCCATGACGGCGCCCGCGTCAAGTAACAACAGTGACACAAAAGCAGCTTAAGTTGTGACTGAGCTCGGATCGATGAACTGCATCGCAACGAGCTCCAATCAGGCATATTGTTTGTACCCGTGAATTGAGAGTTTATACAAGGTCTATGCGTAAATATTTTATTACTGGTTTGCTGATTCTGGTGCCCTTAGCGATTACGTTTTGGGTCTTACATGCGATCATCACCACCATGGACCAGTCATTACTGCTATTGCCCCAACAATGGCGCCCTGAAGCTTTAATCGGATTCAAGATTCCAGGTTTTGGCGCGGTCTTAACAGTGCTGATTATTTTTGTGACTGGCCTGTTGACTAAGAATTTTGTCGGCAAGTATATTGTCAGTTTATGGGAAAAATTCCTCACGCACATTCCAATCGTGAGTTCCATTTATTCCAGTGTAAAACAAGTTTCAGATACCTTGTTCTCGTCAACTGGTAACGCATTTAGCAAAGCACTCTTGATTCAATATCCACGCGAGGGTTCGTGGACTATTGCGTTCTTGACTGGAAAGCCAGGCGGTGCGGTTGCCAAACATTTGAACGGCGATTTCATCAGTGTCTACGTTCCCACTACACCCAATCCAACTTCTGGATATTTTTTGATTATCCCCAAAAAGGATGCAATTGAATTAGAAATGAGTGTCGACACGGCGCTCAAATACGTAGTGTCCATGGGTGTTGTCGCACCTGAAATGGCAGAAAATTCGGAGAAAAGCGCATCAACTCCTTAAGTGCCATCGACTATGCCGAGAATGCGACTGAGCTCGAGCACAAGCAACAAACATCAACGAATTCACATCAAAGCAATTAACTTTTTAAAAAGACAGGTAAGAAATTATGTCCATGCGTACCAACTACTGCGGCCTTACTACTGAAGCATTACTCGGCCAAACCGTCAGCCTGTGCGGCTGGGTGCATCGCCGTCGTGATCACGGTGGGGTGATTTTTATTGATTTGCGCGACCGTGAAGGTTTGGTGCAAGTTGTGTGCGATCCTGATCGCGCTGACGTCTTTAAAAATGCAGAAACAGTACGTAATGAATTCTGCTTACGTGTAACAGGCATCGTACGCAATCGTCCAGACGGCACGATCAATGCAAATCTGAAATCAGGCAAAGTAGAAGTCTTGTGCCATGAATTAGAGATCTTGAATGCGTCGGTCACGCCACCATTCCAATTGGACGACGAGAACCTGTCTGAAACCACACGCCTGACACATCGCGTATTAGATTTGCGTCGTCCGCAAATGCAAAACAATTTGCGCCTGCGTTATAAGGTAGCGATGGAAGTCCGTAAATTCTTAGATGCCAATGGCTTCATCGATATCGAAACACCGATGTTAACCAAATCAACACCAGAAGGTGCGCGTGATTACTTGGTTCCTTCTCGCGTGAATGCGGGCAACTTCTTTGCCTTGCCACAGTCGCCACAATTGTTTAAGCAATTGTTGATGGTCGCGAACTTCGACCGTTACTATCAAATCACTAAATGCTTCCGTGATGAAGATTTGCGTGCTGATCGTCAACCAGAATTCACCCAGATCGATTGCGAAACATCGTTCATGTCTGAACAAGAAATTCGCGATATGTTTGAAGGCATGATTCGTGGCGTATTCAAAAATACTTTGGATATCGATTTGCCAAATCCCTTCCCTGTTATGGACTTCGCTGAAGCGATGGGCTTATATGGTTCCGACAAACCGGACATGCGGGTGAAATTGCGCTTCACCGATTTGACCGACGTCATGAAAGACGTAGACTTCAAAGTCTTCTCGAATGCTGCCAACATGACTAACGGCCGCGTAGTCGGCATGTTGGTGCCAGGCGGCGGCAGTATGCCACGTTCTGAAATCGACGCTTACGATCAATTTGTGCGCATCTACGGCGCCAAAGGTTTGGCGTACATCAAAGTCAACGACAAAGCCGCTGGCCGTGATGGCTTGCAAGCGCCTATCGTCAAGAATTTGCATGATGCAGCATTAGCAGAAATCATCGCTCGTACTGGTGCGAATGATGGCGATTTGATTTTCTTCGGTGCCGACAAAGCGAAAATCGTGAATGACGCAATTGGTGCATTACGCGTCAAAATCGGTCATAGCGAATTCGGTAAAGCAAACGGTTTATTCGAAGACGTATGGAAGCCATTATGGGTCATCGACTTCCCAATGTTCGAACATGATGAAGAAAATGATCGTTGGACAGCGACGCATCATCCATTCACCGCACCAAAAGATGGTCACGAAGACTTGATGGAAACGGATCCAGGCAAATGTATCGCCAAAGCTTACGACATGGTCTTGAATGGTTGGGAACTCGGTGGTGGATCAGTGCGTATCCACCGCGCTGATGTACAAAGCAAAGTATTCCGCGCTTTGAAAATCAATGACGACGAAGCACAATTGAAATTTGGCTTCTTGCTCGACGCCTTGCAATACGGTGCGCCTCCACACGGTGGTTTAGCATTCGGCTTGGATCGTATCGTCACCATGATGACTGGTGCCGAATCAATCCGTGACGTAATTGCCTTCCCGAAAACTCAACGTGCACAATGTTTGTTGACACAAGCACCGTCAGAAGTCGATGAAAAGCAATTGAAAGAATTGCATATTCGTTTGCGTGCTGCCGAACCAAAAGTGGTTTAAGCAATTTCAACGAATTGAGTACAAAAATTGAAAACGGCAGACAGAGTTCTGCCGTTTTTTTTTGCAGTATTTTTCGATGAGAATGGAAGCCCTGTCGATCGATCGTTATCGCATAAAAAACACGTGCCTTTGATTGCATTAGACATGACGCATTTCCCCGGATCCGAGCAGCATTCTTGAATTGTGGCATACTGCTGTCAAATCCAATTGGACAAAATTCATCGCAAGCCATGAGCATCAACTACAAAATTCCCGAATCCGTTTTAGTCGTCATCTACACCCCAGAACTTGAAGTTTTATTGTTGGAGAGAGCCGATAAACCGGGGTTCTGGCAATCCGTCACCGGCTCGAAAGATAGTCTAGATGAGGCACCAGAAATCACGGCGCAACGCGAAGTCATGGAGGAGACGGGCATCGATACCAGCCAACATCGTTTGAGCGACTGGCAAATTTCGAATGTATATGAAATCTATCCCACCTGGCGCCATCGTTATGCGCCAGGAGTGACACAAAACAAAGAATATGTTTTTGGTCTTTGTGTTCCACGCGACATCTCGGTTAAACTAGCTCCACGGGAACACTTGCGTTTTCAATGGTTGTCATTCGCTGCCGCAGCAGATTTATGTTTTTCCGCTTCAAACGCAGAAGCGATTTTACAACTTCGAGAACGGCACAACGGTCGGCCCGCTTAATTTAGTTCGACATTCAAGAGCTGCGCAATATCGAAGGCAAATGCATGAAGCTACGTATCGCAACTTACAATATCCACAAAGGCGTAAGCGCATTTGGCAGGAAAGCACGCATACATGAATTAAAAGCAGCAATCAAACTACTGAATGCCGATTTGATTTTTCTACAGGAAGTGCAAGGGCAACATGATTATCACGCCAAGAAGCATTTAGATTGGCCCGAACAATCTCAACATGAATTTTTAGCTGGCGAATCGCATGCGTTTGCCTATGGAATGAATGCGATTTATGAGCATGGTCATCACGGGAATGCACTATTAAGTCGTTTGCCCATTCTCCAGGCAAGCAATCATGATGTTTCCGACCACGCCTATGAGCAGCGTGGCATCCTCCATGTGCAAGTGCAACTGGGCGAAGTCGAAGCACATTGTTTCGTCATCCATCTTGGTCTTTTTGCCGCTAGCAGACGCCGCCAAATTCAAGCCTTGATTCAACAAATCCAGGAACAGGTCGATCCCAAACATCCATTAATTATTGCGGGTGATTTTAATGATTGGAGTCAACGTCTAAGCCATACTCTGTATAAAGAATTAGGCGTGATTGAAGCCTTCGACATCTCCCATCACAATCAAACCGAAATACCCACCCAACGCAGTGCGATCCACATGGTACGTCACTTATTTCAAGCAAGACCGACCCATGCTCGAACATTTCCAGCAGGCCTTCCATGGCTTAGTTTAGACCGAGTATATTTGCGCGGCTTCCATGTTGAGCAAGCACAAGTTCTAAACGGAAAACCGTGGTCCCAACTATCTGATCATGTCCCGATTTGCGTCGATCTTCGATTAAACCATTTACAGATTCATCATGGCTAAACTTGGATTTTGCGATGGTAATCAACTCCAATTGCTGTTTAGCGGCGAGGAATACTTTACGCATTTATTGACCGCCATCGATCAAGCACAAACCGAAATTTATATCGAAACTTATATCTATTCGAACGATGAGACTGCCAATAGGATCTCACGCGCTTTGATTAATGCCGCACGACGCGGTGTCAAAGTGCAGCTTATCGTCGATTGGATTGGAACAGGCCGTCAACATGCGCCTCTATTGCAAGAGCACTTTCAAGAGAATGGTGTTTTCTGTCGAATCTTTAACCCTTGGTTTAAACGTGGTTTGGCGCGTACCCATCGCAAACTAGCGGTCATCGATCATCAGATCGGTTTTATTGGGGGAATCAATATCGTCGATGATTGTTTAGCAGACGATGGATCCAACAAGCCGCTTCCTTTCCCGCGTTGGGATTTTGCAGTACGTTTTACTGGAACTCTGGTTCCTTTCGCCCGAAAAGAAATCTACGCACAATGGATCAAACTGGGAAAACTAGAATTTCTCAAACGCCTACAATTAGCGGTCAATCTCAGAGCGAAGCCGGTCTTAGACAATCCACAAGATGCATTGGCAGCCTTAGTGATACGCGATAATCTGAGAAATCGCAATACCATCCAAAAAGCGTATCTCAAAGCGCTAGGCTCAGCGAGGAGAACTGCAACTTTAGCAAATCCTTATTTTGCGCCCGGACGTAAATTTCGGAATGCATTGATCAATGCAGCGCAACGTGGCGTTGATGTCCAACTCCTCCTCGGCGTTGGTGAATTCGATTGGCAAGATGCAGTCGCACAATCTTACTACCCGCGACTATTGGCGAGTGGCGTTAAAATTTATGAATATCACAAAACGAAATTACATGCGAAGGTGGCAGTAATTGACGATGAGTGGGCAACAGTGGGCTCCAGTAATTTCGATGGCCTTAGCCTATTTTTAAATCATGAAGCAAATTTGATTGTGCTCGACCAAGATTTTTCACGGACTTTAAATCAGCATCTGCAGATGGGTCTACGAGATGCAATCCAAATTGATCCGCAATGCGTTGTTCGTCAATCATGGCTGAGGCGCTCCAAGCATCGCATTGCATTTTGGTTTTATCGCTTGCTGATGCGCTTGGCGACACTGGGACAATATCGCTAATAAGGATAGGAACTACGAAATGGAATCAACCCGTATTGATAAGTGGCTTTGGGCAGCGCGTTTCTTCAAGACGCGCAGTCTGGCAAGTCATGCCATTGAGCTCGGCCGAGTTTTGTTAAACAATCAAAGAACCAAACCGGCGCAAAAGCTTAGCGTTGGTGATCTTGTTGAAATTCACCAAGCGGAACTCGTATGGCAGGTTCATGTCGTCCGTATTTTAGAGGTACGCGGTTCGGCGAGTATTGCACAAACCCTCTACGTGGAAACAGCCGAGAGCGCTGAAAAGCGCAGACTCTACACAGAAAATCGTCGTTACCAATCCGAACCCGCGGCACAGTTACCCCATCGCCCAACCAAACGACAACGTCGGCAATTAAACCAACTCGAATTTGACCATTAAGCCCGCGCTTTTTATGTGTGCGATTGAATTTCAATACCATGGCAGCATCAATCATTGAATATTTGCAAATCATTTCTTATTAAATATAAATAACTAATGCAATTTAACAACTTTCGTCTAACTTAAGGCCTCACGTCAAAGAATTTAGGCGTATATTATTCTTCTGCAACTTTTTTCTTACATACCAACACTTGAAGTATTGAAATAATCCTCGAAGGAGATTCAAATGCAAGCGTTTTATGATTTAAGAATCGCCACAAAATTGATCGTCGGTTTTCTCGCAGTCCTACTACTAACCTGCTTTCTGGGTATTTTTTCCATCATTCAACTCGGCAAAGTGAATCACGCTGCAGATGAAATCGGAAATGATTGGATGCCGAGCTCAATTAATGGTATGGGAATGAAAGAAAGTGTGTCGCGCATGCGATCACAGGAGGCGCAATTGGCGACAGCGGATTCTCCTGCCGATGTCAAAAAGTACCATGACCGTACCAAAGAAGCAGCAGACGCGTTCAGAAAATATCACACCACTTCATTAAAATTTGCCGATTCTCAATCAGAAAAAAAGTCACTTGACGATTTGTTGGTCGCCTTCAACGAATACAGTGCAATCTCGGAAAAAATTGCCAGTTTCGCCAACGAGGGCAATGTAGCCGGAGCACTCGCAGTGTTACGCAAAGAGTCTTCAGACAGCAACAAAAAAATGCGTGAGTTATTAGATAAAATCGTCGACGCACACATTCAAGGAGGTCAAGAAGCATTCGCGGAGAGCAGTGTGCAGTTTTCACACGCTCGCACGATGATCATCGGCGCCATGATTGTTAGTATCGCGATAGGCTTAATGATGGCGATATGGCTTGCAAAAATCGTTTCATCCCCACTCAAACAAGCCGTCGACCTCGCGCAATCAATCGCATCGGGAGACCTCACCCAAAAAGTTGATGCAGAGAGCACCTGTGAAACCGGTCAATTGATTCGCGCACTCGGGGAAATGAATGCTAGTTTATTAACCGTCGTTAGCGAAGTGAGAGCGGGCACCGACCAAATAAATAATGCCGCAATTGAGATCGCCAACGGCAACCTAGATCTCTCTTCGCGTACGGAAGAACAAGCGAGCTCGCTGGAGGAAACTGCATCTTCAATGGAGGAAATCACCTCAACGGTCAAGCACAATAGTGATAATGCACGACAGGCAAATATTTTGTCTCAAACTGCAACTTCCATTGCTGAAAAAGGCGGCAGTGTGGTGTCAGAGGTGGTGACGACGATGACTTCCATCAATGAATCATCTAAGAAAATTGTCGATATTATTAGCGTGATTGATGGCATCGCCTTTCAAACTAATATCTTGGCACTGAACGCTGCGGTGGAAGCAGCGCGTGCAGGTGAACAAGGTCGTGGCTTTGCCGTGGTGGCATCAGAAGTTCGCAGTCTCGCGCAACGCTCAGCGAGCGCAGCGAAAGAGATCAAAGAACTCATTAACGATTCAGTCGAAAAAGTTGGTCAAGGAACACGACTGGTCGATGCTGCAGGTAGTACCATGCAAGAGGTCGTTGATAGCGTAAAGCGGGTAAGTGACATCATTAGCGAAATCACCGCCGCTGGCCAAGAACAAACCAGCGGTATTGAACAAATCAATCAAGCAATCATGCAAATGGATAGCGTGACCCAACAAAACGCGGCATTGGTTGAAGAGGCCGCTGCCGCTGCGGCTACCTTGCAAGAGCAATCCGCTAATTTAGTACAAGTTGTGAGTGTCTTTAAACTAGATCAGACCCACAGGCATCAAGGAATCAAATCAAGCACAGTGAACAGAAAAGCCAGCCCAGCTCCTGCACAAGTCTCTCGGGCTCCCGCTGCACGTATAAAAGCAGCACCGACCAAACCCGCATCAGTTGCATCCCAATCGACTCGAGAAGATTCATGGGAAGAGTTTTAATAAACTTACACTATCCTTTTTCCTTCATTGCCTAAGTATTCAATCAAATAACTATATGGCCATGTCCACCTCGAGTCGGCATGGCCATTTTCTAACAGGATTACAAAGCTCAAAATTGGGCTGTTGCGAACTCACACAGTATTGTAGGTATTCCATTCTAATGACTTTTTTCTGATTGACTTTTAAAGTCGCATGTTGAATAGTACGGTCGTTCGATTATTTTCTTTGGTGCAGGATTAAAGCTAAGTCCAACTGCGACCAAAGGGGTTTTTATCAAAACGATTTCAGCAACATTCGGAACCTCATTTGACTCTATGAATATCACATCGAAGTTTATGCGCAAGGGGGAATTAACTCGCGCCGCGATATTGGAGACGGCATTGCAGTCCGCGAGTCGGCACGGGCTTGAAGGATTGACTATCGGTTTGCTGGCTGAACAAATGAATATGAGTAAATCCGGCGTATTTGCTCATTTCGGCTCGCGCGAAGATCTGCAAATTGCCGTTTTGAAGCTCTATCATCATCTATTTGAGCAAGAAGTGTTTTACCCGAGCATGAAGGAAGATCGCGGCTTGCCGCGCTTACGCTCCATGTTTTCTCTGTGGGTCAAACGCGTGACCCAAGAAATTGCATCAGGTTGTATTTATATTAGCGGCGCGACCGAATACGATGATCGCCACGGACCAATTCGAGATGAACTCGTTGGGATGGTCAATGCGTGGCAAGGTGCATTATTGCGAGCGACGATCCAGGCACAAGAATTCCAACATCTCGAGGCGAATGTCGATCCTGCGCAAATTGTCTATGAAATGTATGGATTGATTTTAGCGCTACATCATGATGCCCGTTTCCTCAAAAAGTCAGGAAGCGTGAATCGCGCAGAAACAGGTTTCGAAAGAATGATCCAATCATATGCACCATATAAAACAGCAGCGTGAATACCGCGCAAGTAGCAATCAATAACGGCAAGTTTAATTTTTTAATTTTAGAACTTATTTAGTCCAGAGGAGAAAATCATGGGTCAATACATCGCTCCATTACGTGATATGCAATTCGTTTTACATGAATTGTTGGGAGTAGAAGCAGAGTTAAAAGCACTGCCAAAATACGAAGAAATTGATGCCGACATCATCAATCAAGTGATGGAAGAAGCGGGCAAATTTTGCTCAGAAGTGATTTTTCCCTTGAATCATTCTGGCGACCGAGAAGGCTGCCATCATGATAAAGCGACGCACTCTGTAACGACACCAAAAGGCTTTAAAGAAGCTTACAAACAATACGTTGAAGCTGGCTGGCCTGCCCTCTCATGCGATCCAGAATATGGCGGTCAAGGTTTGCCATTAGTCATGAACAATTCATTGTATGAAATGATGAATTCTGCGAATCAGGCGTGGACTATGTACCCAGGTTTGTCTCACGGTGCTTACGAATGTTTGCACGAGCACGGCACACCAGAACAAAAAGCACAGTTCTTGCCAAAATTGACCTCAGGCGAATGGACAGGCACGATGTGCTTGACCGAGCCACACTGCGGTACCGATCTCGGCATGTTGCGTTCTAAAGCAGAACCACAAGGCGACGGCACTTACAAAATCACCGGCGCGAAAATCTTTATCTCTGCCGGTGAACATGATTGCGCAGAAAATATTATTCACTTGGTATTAGCGCGTTTGCCAGACGCACCAGAAGGCTCCAAAGGTATTTCTTTGTTCCTAGTACCAAAATTCTTGGTGAATGCAGACGGCAGCTTAGGTGCACGGAATCCTATCTTCTGCGGCGCAATCGAAGAAAAAATGGGTATTCACGGCAACTCCACTTGCCAAATGAATTTGGATGGTGCGGTCGGTACTTTGATCGGTCAACCACACAAAGGTTTGAACGCGATGTTCGTGTTCATGAACGCAGCGCGTTTGGGCGTAGGGATGCAAGGTTTGGGCTTGACCGAAGTTGCTTACCAAAATGCTTTAATTTACGCCAAAGATCGTATTCAAATGCGTAGTTTGTCGGGCCCTAAAGCACCAGACAAACCAGCCGATCCAATTATCGTTCACGCTGACGTGCGTCGTATGTTGTTGACGGCGAAAGCATGGGCCGAAGGTGGTCGTGCATTGTGCTCACACGCAGCAATTTTGCTGGATAAAGAATTGAATCATCCAGATGAAGACGTGCGTAAAGAATGTGCCGATGAAGTCGCTTTGTTGACACCGATCATCAAAGCCTTCATCACGGACAATGCATGGACAGCGACATCTGAATGCTTACAAGTCTACGGCGGTCACGGTTACATCGCTGAATGGGGCATGGAACAATATGTACGAGATGCACGTATTAATTTGATCTATGAAGGTACCAACACTGTTCAATCTTTGGATTTGTTAGGTCGTAAAATTTTGCAAGACAATGGCGCAAAACTGCGTAAGTTTGGTGCAAAAGTACAAGCATTCGTGGAAGAAAATGGCACGGATGAAGCGATGTCTGAATTCGTCACACCACTGGCTGACTTGGGCGACAAATTGACCAAGTTGACGATGGAAATCGGCATGAAGGCTTTCCAAAATCCTGACGAAGTTGGCGCAGCTGCGGTTCCTTACCTGCGCGTTGCAGGTCATTTGGTCTACAGCTACTTCTTCGCACAAATGGCGAAGATCGCTTTAGCGAAACAAGATTCTGGCGATACCTTCTACAAAGCCAAATTAGCGACGATTCGTTTCTACTTCGCGCGTTTGTATCCAGAGACAGCGATGTTGATCCGTCAAGCACGTTCTGGTTCTGCGAATTTGTTGTCCCTAGAAGCAGAATTATTCTAATTATTGTTAAGCCCCCTCTCACGCAAGCGGGAGAGGGGGAATAAGAAATGTAGATCAATTGTTTTGAACTACCCCCAACCAAGTTTGAATTTCATGTAAAGGTTATCCAATGCCTAATTTCATCGTCAAAAAAGTCGCCGTCCTTGGCGCTGGTGTGATGGGAGCGCAAATTGCTGCGCACTGTGTCAATGCCAAAGTCCCTGTGGTTTTGTTCGACTTGCCAGCCAAAGAAGGCCCGAAAAACGGTATCGTTCTTAAAGCGATTGAGAACCTGAAAAAGCTCAACCCAGCACCGCTGGGCGACAAAGACGATGCAGCGTTGATCGAAGTCGCAAACTATGAAGACAACCTCGACGTGTTGGCAGGCTGCGATTTGATCATCGAAGCGATTGCAGAACGTATGGATTGGAAACACGATCTGTACAAAAAAGTCGCACCACACATTGCACCAAATGCGATCTTCGCATCCAATACCTCTGGCTTGTCGATCACGGCCTTGTCTGAAGGTTTTGATGCGGGCTTGAAAGAACGTTTCTGCGGCGTGCATTTCTTCAATCCACCACGCTACATGCACTTGGTTGAATTAATCCCGACTGCAGCGACGCGTTCTGACATCCTCGACCAACTCGAAGGTTTCTTGACGACGACTTTGGGTAAAGGCGTGGTTCACGCGAAAGACACGCCGAACTTCATCGCGAATCGCGTTGGTATCTTCGGTATGCTGGCAACGATTTATCAAGCGGAACAATTTGGCTTGAGCGTTGACGTCGTCGATGATTTGACTGGTAAAAAATTGGGTCGTGCATCCTCTGGCACTTTCCGTACAGCCGACGTGGTTGGTCTCGACACCATGGCGCACGTGATCAAAACCATGCAAGACAACTTGCAAGATGATCCATTCTTCGCGGTCTACAAAACGCCAGAAGTCTTGGCGAAATTGGTCGCAGCTGGCACGCTCGGTTCCAAATCCGGTGCAGGTTTCTACAAGAAAGTCGGCAAAGACATCCTGCGTTTAGATTTCGCGAGCGGTGAATACGTTCCAGGTGGCGCCAAGGCAGATGACTTGGTGGGCCGCATCTTGAAGGAAAAAGATCCAGTCAAGAAGATGAAATCTTTACGTGAGTCGACCAATAAACAAGCGCAGTTCTTGTGGTCCATCTTCCGTGACGCATTCCACTACATCGCGATTCACGGTGCAACGATTGCGGACAATGCACGCGATATCGACTTCGCCATGCGTTGGGGCTTTGGCTGGAATGTCGGTCCATTCGAAACATGGCAGGCTTCCGGTTGGCAGCAAGTAGCAACTTGGGTCAAAGAAGATATTGATGCAGGTAAAGCACTGTGCGCAACACCATTGCCAGCGTGGGTATTTGAAGGCCCAGTCGCAGACAAAGGCGGCGTGCATACATCAGAAGGCTCATGGTCTATCAGCCGCAGCACCTTCGTTCCACGTTCGAACTTGGCAGTCTATGACCGTCAAGCGTTCCGCGCTCCTGTCTTGGGCGCTGGTGCCGAAACAGGCGCAACCGCTGGCGTGACTTTCTTCGAAGATGATTCCGTCCGTATCTGGCATCAGAACGATGATGTCTTGATCTTGTCCTTCAAAACCAAGATGCATGTGATTGGCCCAGGTGTAGTCGCTGGTATGGAAAAAGCGATTGCTGAAGCTGAGAAGAACTTCAAAGGCTTGGTGATTTGGCATGCCGACGCAGCTGAAGGCGGTGCTTTCTCTGCTGGTGCAGATTTGCAAGCGATGCTGCCATTGTTTATGTCTGGCGGCGTGAAAGCGATTGAGCCAGCAGTATCACAATTACAAAACGCACACCAAGCATTGAAATACGCAAATATCCCAGTGGTGGCTGCGGTGGCTGGCTTGGCACTCGGTGGTGGTTGCGAGTTGATGATGCACGCTGCAAAACGTGTCGCTGCACTCGAATCGTACATCGGTTTGGTTGAAGTTGGCGTGGGCTTGGTTCCAGGGGGCGGCGGCTTGAAAGAAGCTGCTGTGCGCGCAGCGAAAGATGCAAAAGGCACCGATCTCTTACAATTCTTGAAGAACTACTTCACCAACGCAGCGACAGCGAACGTGTCGAAGTCTGCTTTGGAAGCGCAAAAAATGGGCTACCTCGGTCAAGACGACGTTATCGTCTTCAATGCTTTCGAATTGCTGCACGTCGCAAAAGTCGAAGCCCGTGCCATGTTCGATGCCGGCTATCGTCCGCCAATGCGTAAGCTGGTGCCTGTGACAGGCCGTCACGGCATTGCAACAATCGGCGCGCAATTGATCAATATGCGTGATGGTGGTTTCATCTCTGCACATGACTTCAAACTCGGCAAGATGATTGCTGAAGTGGTGTGCGGTGGCGACATCGACAACGGCAGCATGGTCAGCGAACAATGGTTGCTCGACATGGAGCGAAAAGCGTTTATGGAATTATTGAATCATCCAAAAACGCAAGAGCGCATCATGGGCATGATGCAAACCGGCAAACCAGTACGTAACTAATTCATCGAGGACTCGACAATGACTACTCAATTACAAGACGCTTACATCGTCGCGGCAACTCGTTCCCCTATTGGTAAATCGGGCCGTGGTATGTTCCGCAACACACGCCCAGATGACTTGCTGGTCGGTGTATTGAAATCCGCTTTGGCCCAAGTGCCAAATCTTGATCCTAAACTGATTGAAGACGCGATTGTTGGCTGCTCCTTCCCAGAAGGCGCACAAGGCTTGAACTTGGCACGTATGAGCGTGCTGTTGGCTGGCTTGCCAAACACCATCGGCGGCGTGACCATCAACCGTTACTGCGCTTCTGGTATCACGGCAGTGGCTATGGCGGCTGATCGCATTCGCGTTGGCCAAGCTGACGTCATGATCGCAGCGGGTGTGGAATCCATGTCCATGGTGCCAATGATGGGTAACAATCCATCGATGAACATGGCAATTCTCAAAGACGAAAATGCCGGTATCGCTTACGGTATGGGTTTGACTGCAGAGAAAGTCGCAGCGCAATGGAAAATTAGCCGTGAAGCGCAAGATGCCTTCGCTTTGCAATCCCATCAACGTGCATTGGCTGCGCAAGCGGCTGGTTACTTCGATGCTGAAACTACACCATTCGAAATTATCGACCGCGTGCCAAACTTGGCAACAGGCGAAATCGAACTCAAAACTCGCACCGTCAATCGTGACGAAGGTGCACGTCCAGATACATCACTCGAAGGTTTGGCAAAACTGAAAGCAGTGTTCGCAGCTAAAGGTTCTGTGACTGCAGGTAACAGCTCACAAACTTCTGACGGTGCAGGTGCTTTGATTCTGGTTAGCGAAAAAATCTTGAAGCAATTCAACCTGACACCATTGGCACGCTTTGCGTCCTTCGCAGTACGCGGCGTTCCTCCAGAAATCATGGGTATTGGTCCGAAAGAAGCGATCCCTGCAGCATGTAAAGCTGCGGGTATCACACAAGACCAAATCGACTGGTTCGAATTAAACGAAGCGTTTGCGGCGCAATCTTTGGCAGTGGTACAAGACCTCGGTCTCGATCCAGCGAAAGTGAATCCTATGGGCGGCGCGATTGCTTTGGGTCACCCACTGGGCGCGACAGGTGCGATTCGTTCTGCAACGACTATCCATGCTTTGCATCGTAATAATTTGAAGTACGGTATGGTGACGATGTGTGTGGGTACAGGTATGGGCGCAGCAGGCATTTTTGAACGCATGTAAATCCAATTCTGGGGCGTATGGCGTTGTCGGGGCTGTAAATCCGATGCTCGCAATACTTGTGTATTGCTGTGCTTTGCGCCTAGCCCTGCATCCCCATAATTGAATTTAGCCGACTGTTCGGAAAAAAAATCAGAAACACAAAAACCGCACATCCAAAACTGTGCGGTTTTTTTACGGAGTCTGTATGAGCACGATTGAAACGACGACGCTGATTGCGAAAGATGGTACTGAGCTGGTGGGACGCAGGTATTCCCCTGCCGGTGCTGCGCGTGCGGTGGTGTTGATTCCTGCGGCGATGGGGGTGAAGCAGCAGTTTTATGCGCCTTTTGCAGAATTCTTGTGCGAGAATGGATTTGCTGTGTTGAGCTTCGACTATCGTGGCATGGGTGAGTCTTTGAATGCGCGCTTTGGCAAGTCTTTACGTGGCTTTGAAGCGGATATTAGCGATTGGGCGGAACTCGACTATAACTCGGCTTTGCATGCGGCGAAGGCTTGGCATCCTGAACTTCCTTTATTAGTGATCGGCCATTCGCTCGGCGGTCAACTCGCGGGTCTGCTGCCCGATAATCATTTAATCGATGGTCTGTTGACGATTGGTTCTGGCACTGGCTACTGGCGCCACAATGCGCCGCCGACCAAACGGATGGTGTGGTTGCTGTGGTATGTCCTGGTGCCGCTCTACACCAGCATCTGTGGCTATTTTCCGGGCAAGAAATTGCGCAAAGTGGGCAATCTCCCCAAAGGTGTAATTTATCAATGGTCGCGCTGGTGCAAAGATCCGCGCTATTTCGTCGATGAAGATGGCAAGGCCATGCGCACCTATCACCAACAATTCACTGCGCCGATCCTGAGCCTAAGTTTTACTGATGATGAAATGATGGGGCGTAAAAACATCGATGGCTTGCACGATTATTTCAGTCGCGCGCCGGTCGAACGGCGCTACATACAACCACAAGACGTACAGGCAAAACGCGTTGGACATTTCGGCTTTTTTAGAGCGGAGTTTCGACACAGCTTGTGGCAACAAGCTTTACAATGGTTGATCCAACAAAACAAACAGCATCCCTCCGCACAACCTAACTAAATCAAGAGACATCATGGAAATTCTGACCAGCATCAATGACGGCATTTTGACGATCAACTTCAATCGCCCAGAAAAGAAAAACGCGATCACGTTTGGTATGTATGAAGCGATGGCGAATGCGATCAATGCAGCGAATGACGACAAAAACGTCAGCGTGATTTTGATTACGGGCAAGCCAGAAATTTTCACAGCGGGCAATGACCTGGAAGACTTCATGAAACACGCTAGTAGCTTAGCGTCAGCAGAGATGCCGCCCGTGTATCAATTCATGCACGCCTTAAACGATGCGCAGAAACCGGTGATCGCCGCGGTCTCAGGTGGCGCGGTCGGTATTGGTACCACCTTACTAATGCATTGTGAGTTGGTGTACGCGGCCGACAATGCGAAATTCTCTATGCCGTTCACACAATTGGGCTTATGCCCAGAATTCGCATCTAGCATGGTTTTACCGCAAATCGCTGGTTACCAGCGTGCAGCGGAAATGCTGTTATTGGGTGAAGCGTTCAACGCACAACAAGCGTATGAAATGGGCTTGGTGAATAAAGTATTACCGCTCGAAGAATTATTGCCGTATGCAGAAAAGCAAGCTGCGAAAATCGCCGCCTTGCCAGCCAAATCCATACGCTTGACCAAGAGCTTGATGAAGGCAAATCAACCCCAAGCGATTCGCGACAAAATGAATGAAGAGAACGCGCATTTCGGAGCAATGTTATCGCAACCAGAAGCGCGCGAAGCGATGATGGCTTTTTTCCAAAAACGTAAGCCGGATTTCAAGCAGTTCAATTAATTTGCTACCCATCGTTGTAAATCGATCTTCGTAGCTAGCGGCTACAGTAAAGTAAAAAGAGAAGTCTATTTTTAGACTCCTCTTTTTTGTATTTTGTCCAATGTCGTGCTATCCATATCTTGCCAAGGTACGGCCGCAAACCATTCCACCAAAAAATCCAACAAAGCTCTCACCGCAGGCGATAAATGTTTGCGCGAAGGATAGAGCGCATAGATCGACATTTCAGGTAAATCCCATTCAGGCAAAATTTGTTGCAAACGTCCGTCACGCAAATAAGGATTGGCTAAATAGGTCGGTTGCAGAGCGATGCCACCGCCCGCCAAACAGGCCTGTAACAAGGCGGTTGCCTCATTCGCACTAAAGTAACTACCGACGCTCACTTGTTCTTGCAATTCTCCGCGACGTAATGTCCAAATACTCTTGCCAAAATTGGCATAACTTACGCATCGGTGTACGCTTAAATCAGCGGGAATTTGCGGTTCAGCATGCTTCGCCAGATATGCCGGTGAGGCAACTAAGACTGAACTACACGGTGCCAAAACACGCCCAATAAGTGTGGGATCGGGCGCTCCGCTGATGCGGATTGCCAGATCAACACGTGCTTCGACCAGATTTAAAGCGCCCTCACTCGCGTTTAAATCAATTTTTAATTGCGGATGCATGCGCAAAAACTCGACAATCGCTTTCGCTAGTTGCGCATAACAAAGCGAGATACTACAGGTGACACGAAGTTGTCCACGTAGTTCGCCATCATGATCGCTGGTTTCTTCCTCGACATTTTCCATCAACGCTAACATTTGCTGGCAGCGACGCAAGCAATTCTCGCCCGCATCGGTCAAAGTCACGCTGCGCGTGGTTCGCTGCAATAATCGCGCAGCCAACCATCGTTCCATTTCGCCCACATAGCGCGTCACCATCGCGCGCGACATCTCTAACTTTTCTGCCGTAGCACTAAAGCTGCCGCTGGTGGCGACTTCGACAAAGACTTGCATTGCAGTCAATCTATCCATGATTTGCTCGAATTAAGAAATAGTTATGGTCAATTTATGCGGTTTATCTGCGCGATATTAGCAACTATAGTGTAATCCAACGCATCGCTGCGTACTAATTTCAAATTAAAGGAACTCATCATGATTCGCACTAACTTTATCACCAGCACAATTGCCGCCACCCTCGCTATCAGCTTTGGTACAGCGCAAGCGGCACCAGCCAGCAACAAAGCGCCATTGACAGTCAAAATCTACAACGCCAGTAACACCAGTTTTAACGTCAACTCGACACTGATCTACGGTGAAAAAGAAGCGATGGTAATTGATGCTGGTTTTACCCGCGCAGACGCATTGCGTATCGCCGCCAATGTGCTTGATAGCGGGAAGCAGTTGACCACCATCTATGTTAGCCAAGCCGATCCAGACTACTATTTTGGGGTAGAAACTTTGAAAGAATTTTTCCCACAAGCACAGGTTGTAAGCACACCTGCAGTGCTCGAAAAACTGAGCGCGAAGATGGCGGGCAAAGTGGCGTTTTGGGGTCCCAAAATGGGCTCGAATGCACCAAGCACTCCAGTGACACCACAAGCCTTAACGACGAACAGCATCACACTCGAAGGTCAAACTATTGAGATTCGCGGCACCACAGGTCTGTTGGCACACCGTCCTTATGCATGGATTCCATCGATCAAAACCATCGTTGGTAATATCGCGGTCTTCGGCAATATGCATGTGTGGACTGCCGATACACAAAGCCAGGCTGAACGCGCTGCGTGGATCACACAATTAGATGAAATGGCTGCCTTAAAACCAGAATTAGTCGTGCCAGGTCACATGAGTGCAGGCACAAGCGTTGACACTAGTGCGATCAGCTTTACCAAAAATTACTTACTGACTTTTGAAAAAAATCTCGCGACAAGTAAAGACGGCGCGGCACTCATCAACGCGATGAAACAGTCTTATCCGCAATTAACTGAAGGTGGCATGTCGCTCGATATCGGTGCTAAAGTGAATAAAGGCGAGATGAAATGGTAAGCAAGAAAGTCTAAGCGCTTTGCTGTACCAGATAGCTAAACATATCGCTTAAAGCCCGGAGATTTTCCGGGCTTTTTTATTGTTCCAAATTCACTCCAAATTCTCTCCACAAATTCCATCTATTATCCAAACATACATTTACAACAACTCCGGCGGATAAGACGGTATATATTTATCGCGCCAAAATAACTTTAGAAGGTTTGAACGGCATCGCCGACTTCCCAGATAGTAATCGTCCACAAATGCGAATTCAGCATACATTTAGTGTAAATAAATTCCGTCGCGTATCAACGAAAATCCCTACACCTATCATTATGTTGTGAGGGACCCAAACTTACTAGCATCGGCATGACACAATGGTTGGCAGAAGACAACGGTTTAGTTTGTCCGAGAGCGCGCATGTTCTGGGTAAAGCTATGGAATAACGTGTAGTCAATCTGGCTGGGCATAGTGTCGGGTTAGCTGCAAAACTGGATAAGCGTTTACTAAAAAACATTCGAGCAAGGTTTAAATTGCATAAAAATAAAGTACTAAGGCGAAATTTATCTCTAGAACACCGTACTTAGGTTTAGTATGTTTAGGTAGCAACTAAAGAACCAAATTCTCGCTTTTTGTATGCGTACATCGCCTAGCCTAAGGAGTTTCCAAAATGAACAGAAGAGATTTTATTCAGGCCACTGCACTCGGCAGTTTATTCACGAACACAGTCCTAGCAGCAGACAAACCTAAACCGGGCAAACCTGATTTCACTTTGCAAGGTGTCGATGTTTTTGGAAAAAAACTAGATCTTCGGGACTACGCAGGCAAAACAACATTGGTCAGTTTTTTTACTTTTGATTGCACAGTATGTACCAATGACTTGAAATTAATGCGCGAGTTTTACGTGCGCAATGTGAGTAAAAAATTCGTTCTAATTGGCGTCAATATCGATCAAAACAAAAAAGACTTAGATGAGTATAACGAAGCAAGCACACTCGCCTATCCAAAAAGTCATCGCTTTCCAACCGTGTGGCGCATGGCAGCAGGTCACCAAGATAGCTTTGGCAAAATCACTACCACACCGACGCACTTTTTACTGAACGCCCAACACCAACTGGTGCTAAAACGGGAAGGTCCGTTTCGGTCTGACGACTGGGATAATCTATGGTTGTCGCTGTCCTAAACCACAAATTGAGTAAGCCAAGATAATTGAATTAGAAAGCCTTCAAAATAAAAGTCTGTCTCAGCGCTTAATTTAAGTACCCACTTGCGGTATCCTAAATACTTCTTTCGACTTTATATTTTAAATGTTCAATTATGTTGAGTTCACAGTTTGAGACGTCGCATTCAGGCATGCGACGCCGTTTGCTAGCAAGTTTAGCAACTTTTATTTTTGCTAGCCATTCACTCCCAGTGATTGCAGCCAAGCAGCCAATTTCAACAGAGTATAAAGCCCCTAAACTCATCTTAGTCTTAGTGGTGGATGGCTTACCCAACGAACAAGTACAACGTTATCGCCATCAATTTGGCGAAGGTGGTTTCAAGCGTTTGTTAGAACAAGGCGCATGGTTCGGTAATGCGCATCAAGCACATGGAGTGACGGTCACTGCGGTAGGTCACGCCGCGGTTTTGAGCGGTGCCTATCCCTATCAACATGGGATCATCGGCAATAATTGGTTAGACCCGCAAACATTGACGTCCATTTACTGCACGGAAGATACGCAACACACCTATCTTAACGAAGACACCAAAGCCAGTGATGGCACGTCGCCAGCCAATTTGAAAGTCAGTACGATCGGTGACGAATTACGCTACGCAACAGGCAATCAATCGAAAGTCATTACAGTATCGGGCAAAGATCGCGGTGCGATTTTGTTAGCAGGTAAAACTGGTACCGCTTATATGCTGATGAAAAAATCGGGTAACTTCGCCAGCAGCACTTACTACATGCAAAACTATCCCGAGTGGCGTCAAAAATTTGTCGCCGATAAACCGCAAGACCGATTCTACGGCAAACAATGGACGACCTTGCTAGCCGATGCAGCCTATCAAGGCGATGCATCGGACGACATCGTTGCACCCGCTGACACCTCCAGCAGCAAACGGTTTCCGTATACCTACGACAGCAAGTCAGGCAAACCTGATGCTGAATATTACGAAAAATTATTTACTGGGCCTTACGTCGATGAACTGACCTTAGACTTTGCCAGAGCTGCGATCGATGGCGAAAAACTTGGCCATAATCCTGCCGGTGTCACAGACATTTTAGGCGTGAGTTTATCCAGTCACGATTATGTCAATCATACTTGGGGACCAGAGAGCAAAATGTCGCATGATCATCTGCAACGTTTGGATCGCTTACTCGCGAAATTTTTGAGTGACGTCGATAAGAAAGTCGGACTCGATAATACCTTGGTAGTGCTGACAGCCGATCACGGTTTCGCCAACGTACCTGAGTTTTCACAAAGTATGAAACGTGATGCGTATCGTCTTGACAGCAGCAAAATGCTGCTAGCATTGAATCAGCATTTACAAGAAAAATTGGGCGTAGAAAAATTAGTGCGTAAATGGTCGGCACCGCATTTCTTCTTAAACTACACGGCGGCAGAAGCAAAAGGTATTACCCGTACAGATTTAGAAAATGCAGCCGCTCGTTACTTGTTGAGCTATAAAGGCGTTGCGAATACTTATACTCGCAGCCAATTTGAAAACGGCATGGTGCCCAACGACAGAATCAGTCGCCTAATGCAGCGTGGCTGGAATAAACAATTGTCCGGCGATGTCAGCGTGGTGATTAAACCGTTTTGGTATTTTGGTAGTACGCCAGCGGGCACTTCACATGGTTCTCCGTACGCATATGACACCAATGTGCCTTTAATTTTCATGGGCAAACCGTGGATTAAAGCCGGCGCCTATAGTCAATATGCTGAAGTAGTCGACATCGCATCCACCTTGTCGCATTTACTACGAATAAGAATGCCATCGGGTGCTGAAGGTCGCGTGTTAACCGAAACACTCAAGTAATTTCAGATCATATCGGTTAAAAAAGCCGCAAAACCTAAACGGGTTTTGCGGCTTTTTAATTCATGCAATCTATAAAAACTATGCCTGGCGATAATTATCCAACATACGATAATTCCGCGCATACATCGCGAATAAACCGGCAGCGCACAAACAGAATCCGGCGAAGAAGAACATCTGGAAGGCCGTCACACTCAGCCCCAGCGATTGGATATATGCGGTGACCGCCTCTCCTTTCACGCTTGAATTCGCCAATAGAACCCACAGGTTTCCGACCGTCACCGACAAATACCAAAAGCTTGTGATCACGCCTTTCATAGAAATCGGTGCTTGACTATACGCGAACTCCAGACCCGTCGCAGAGACAAGGACTTCACCAAAAGTCATCAAAGCGTAAGGAATAATTTGCCAGACAATGGTGATAGGATCGCCGCCGTCAATTTCCAATTGCAGGCCGCCCACCACGATCCACGCTAAGCCCGTCGCCGCAATACCAGTACCCATGCGACGTAGAGCCGTCACCTTAACACCACCACGGGCTAACAATGGATAAAGCACGAAATTATTGAAAGGAATAAGTATCATCACTAATGCAGGATTCAAGGCCTGCATCATAGAGGATTGAAACCATTCTGGTTTCGTCATATGATCGGCTTGCAATACCCATGTCGAGGCCTTTTGATCGAATAAAGACCAAAATGGTGTAATCAAGGCGAACAACACTAAAAGACGTAATACATTACGCACGCCATCAATCGCTTCGTCAGGATGTATGCCACGTACACGCTCTAACTGCATCCATGCCCCAACACCGCCAAAACCCATGACCAAAACAAGGGCAGAACACAAAGCGGCGACTACGCCAATTTGTGGGATAAAAAATAAACCAGCGATCGATAATGCAAACCCTAAAAACGTCAACCACAAACCCGGACGGCTTTGGGTGCGGGTAGCGCCTTGCGATAAGATTGCGCTGCGTATCACCACCAAAAACGCGTGTGGATCATTACTAACCGGCTCTACGCGTACGTATTTTTTTCTTCCCAACCAAAAAACAAACGTAGCAATAAACATCAAAATACCAGGAATACCAAAAGCCACGCTGGCACCAAAATGTTTCAAAAATACCGGCATCAGCAAGGATGCGAAGAAGGAACCAAAATTAATGATCCAGTAAAATGCGTCGAACACCTTTTGCGCCAATGAGCGATTAGTTTGATCGAATTGATCGCCGATAAATGAAGCGACCAAAGGCTTAATCCCGCCCGAACCCAAAGCGATTAAAAACAAGCCTGTATAAAAACCCGTCATGTTATGTTCGAACATCGCCAAACAAGCATGGCCTGCGCAATACACCAAGCTCAACCACAAGATGGTATTGTATTTACCAAAAACTCGGTCAGCCAACCAGCCACCCAGCAGGGGGAAAAAATACACACCAATCACAAAAGTGTGAAACACATTTTTTGCTTCGCCTTTACGCAATTCCTCTGGAATCGATAACAGCAGGCTCGTCATTAAAAAGACGGTCAAAATATTGCGCATACCATAAAAACTAAATCGTTCGCATCCTTCATTTGCAATAATGAACGGGATTTGCTTCGGCATACTTGGGGAAGACGGTTCAATATGGGTTGTAGTTCGCATCTTTTTTCTCACTATCAAATTGCTTCGGTGTTGAGCAATTTTGCTTTGCTAACGGCTCGTGCGATCGAATCATGTTGATCTATCATCGACACGCTATTGCAGGTTAACTTGCGCAAATCAGCATAAAACACAAAACCACGGATTCTTACGAAACCGTGGTTTTGAATTTGGCATTTAAAAACTATATGAACGAATTCAAGATTTTTTACCGAGAATTCTCATAACAATTGCGAGGACTAAACGGAAAATCAATCGCACGAAAATCAAGGTCAAGATTGCTTCAATCAACGTTGCCAAGAACGCAAAAAATGGATTCCATTTCTCAGCGCGACGTTGGTATTTAGCGATCATACGATCACGGGCTATTTCAATGCTGTCATAGAAGGTCGGGACGACCAATAAAGTCAGCAACGTGGACGTAATCGTACCGCCGATAATTGCGATCGCCAATGGTCGATAGAACTCCCCCCCCTCACCAACCCCAATGGCAACTGGTAACATCCCTGCAATTAAGGCAAAGGTGGTCATCAAAATTGGCCGCAAACGCATTCGCCCTGCATACATCAAGGCCTCCTCCCGCTCAACGCCCTCAGACTCACGTTTGCGCGCGCAATCGAGCAGCAAAATCGCATTTTTAGCCACCAAGCCCATCAGCATAATAATGCCAATAAAACTCATCAAATTGAGGGTTCCCTTTGTAATCAACAAAGCTAAAACCACACCGATCAAACTCAACGGTAGCGATAACATCACGGCACCAGGAGCCGTAAAGGATCCAAATTGCATCACCAGAATCAAATACATAAGACCGATACCCATGACCAGAGCGATCGTCATTTCGGTGAATAATTCATTCTGATTCTTCGCCGAGCCCGCTAACTCGATCCCGTATCCAGCGGGGAAATTAATCGACTTCGCGATTTTCAAAGCCTCAGAAGTCACTTCACCGGGTGACCGCCCTTGCACGTTGGCAGACACCGCAATCATACGTTTACCATCTGCATGCTCAATCCGTGACGGCCCCTTACCCATCGTAATCGTCGCAATTTGTTCCAATGGAACCATCTTATCGGTGCCCGTTACTGCAATTGGTAATGTCTCGATATTATCGGCACTGACCCTGTCATCGGGATGTAAGCGTACAGAAACATCCCGTGTCTCACCAGTAGGATCAACCCAGTCGCCCACTTCCACACCCGCGAAGGCAACACGCAATGCCTGTGCAGCATCATTCGATGAAATACCCAGAGAATTCGCCAAACCGCGATTCAATTCAATTTGCAATTCGTCCTTCGGATCTTGCTCGGACAGCCCCACGTCAACTGCACCGGGGACCTTACGCAATTTCTCCATAAAATCACTGGTAATTTCCATCAGCTTACGCGAGTCCTCACCAGAGAATCGAATCTGCACTGGCTTACCGCCACCATTATTTAAATCGTCCTGAACAACATATTCCGCACCGACCAAGCTACCCACTTTTTCGCGTAAATTTACAGCGATTTGCGCTGCTGAGCGTTGTCTTTCCGTACTCTTACCTATGTCAACATAGACACGGCCACCCGTAATATTCACACTACTATTGGTCGCAACAGTTTCAGGAAGACTGCGCGCTAACTCGGCTGCTTTTTCGACTTTCAAGCGTGAGTATTCCAAACTCGAACTCGAAGGTGTACGGATGTTGATCATAATCGTGCCGCTATCGGAGGCTGGTAAGAAACTTGTGCCACCAAACTTCCCATGCAAAATAATCGCTACCACAAAACTCGACATCGCAATGACAGCCATCCAACGCCGATGATGTAAAGCCCAAGCGATCACATTACCGTAGCTCTCGGCCTTACGATCAAACCAATGATTGAATTTCTCCAACACAAGGCTAATGCCTTTCTTTGGTTGTAAGTGATGTCCAATCGGATCACCCCAAAATGCCGACAACATAGGATCCAAGGTGAACGAGATAAACAAACTCACCATCACTGAGGATGTGACGGTTAATGCAAATGGACGGAACCACTCACCGGAGACCCCCGGCATAAAGGCAACGGGAATGAACACGGCCATGATCGAAAAGGTTGTCGCAGCGACTGCCAAGCCAATTTCAGCTGTACCATTTAATGCTGCGGTTCGTCGATCCGAACCGTTTTCCATGTGGCGGACAATGTTTTCACGCACGACAATCGCATCATCAATCAACACCCCAATCGCCAAGGACAGGCCCAACAGAGTCATAAAATTGAGGGTGAACCCGCACAACCAAACTGCAATAAATGCGGCTATCACCGAGGTTGGCAAACTCAATGCCGTGATCAAAGTCGAACGCCATGAATTCAAAAAGACATACACGACAAAAATGGTGAGTACCGCGCCGAAAATCAACGACTCAATCACGTTATTCAAATTTTTCTGTGCGTTCTTACCACCATCTTGCGTAATTTCTAACTTTGTTCCCTCAGGTAGCGTCTTATTAATCTCATCCACTTGCTTACGGATTTTATTTGCGACAGAAACGGTACTGGCATCACGTGACTTCATCACCATAATACCGACGTTTGGATTTCCATTTCTCACGCTAAAACCACTAATTTCGGCAAAACCGTCTTTAATTGTCGCCACTTGAGCCAAACGAATCACTTCATTTCCACGACGTTTGACGACAATTTGTTCAAATTCTGCTGGCGACTCAAGGCGTCCCACTAAACGAATACTCTTTTCGTCCATCGTGCCACGCACTTTACCGACAGGCGCAGTCGAATTTTGAGTCCGTAAAGCCGAAACAACTTCGGATACTGAAACATTAAACTCCCGCAAACGTTGTGCGCGCAGCAGGACACTTAACTCACGTTTCAATGCGCCATTGACATTGACAACTGCCACCCCATCGACGGCCCGAAAGCGATCCGACAAATCATCTTCTGCAAGACGAGAAATTTCGGCATGTGTCTTGGTCTTGGATGACAGTGCCAACTGCATAATTGGCTGATCATTCGGGTCTCGCCGCTCGATAATTGGCTCACGCATCTCTGTCGGCAATTTGTAGCGTACTGACGCGATCGCGTTACGGACGTCGTCAGAGGCTTCGATCATATTGCGATCAAAATTGAAGATGAGTGTGAAGTAAGCACTGCCTTCATTCGCCGATGCATTTAACTGGCGTACGCCAGAAATACTCTGCAACGATTTTTCAATACGATTGACAATTTCCCGTTCGACGGTTTCAGGAGACGCACCGGGATACGGAACTGAAACTCCCAGCACTGGCTCCTGCACGTTCGGAATCTCATTGACACGCAATTTCGACAATGCAAGCAAGCCCACGCACATCAGGGCAATGATGATAACAATCGTCGCAACCGGTCTTTTAATACTAAAGTCGGATAGAAACATATTATTTTCCTGTTGAAGATGCGCTAGCACTCGCAACACTAGGTTCAGTTACGCTTGGCGCAGCCGCTGTACCAGCTGAAGCCACTAAATCCACTTTGGTGCCATCCTTAAAGGTCGAAATGGGTTGGCGAATCACTTTATCTCCACTTTTTAGACCAGCTGTCACCGCATAGTCTCCGCGTCGAACGTCACGCTCTCCCAAAACGACAGGTACGCGTTTGAGTAGCCCACCTTGAATCGCCCAAACAAAGGATTTATCACCGTCACGTATCAATGCCGAACTAATAATGGTCAATGCCTCAGTACTGCCTGCTTCAATTCTTCCTTCGGCATACAAACCTGAAACACGCGGCTGATCCTTCCCTGTAAAATCCACCAATACTTCGACTTGACGCGTGGTTGCATTTGCTGCGGGATCGACGCGACGCACCTTGCCTATGAATTGTTGTTCATAGCCATTGATACGAAAACTAACGGATTGCCCAGCCTTGACAGCGGTCACTGCTTCAGCCGACACCAACCCTTGAAAACGCAAGCTCGCTGGATCGATAACTTTCATAATTTCTTTACCGATTTGTGCTGTATCGCCATTTGACACTTTGCGTTCACTGACTATGCCATCAAATGGGGCGCGAATTTCCGTTCGTTGCAATTGCTGACGCGCTGCAACTTGACGAGCTTTCGCCGCCACTAATTCGCTTTGCGCGTTATTTCGGCGGATTTCCGCATCTTCTAATGCCTGCATAGAGGTCATGCCCGACGCGCGCAGTGTCTTGAGTCGCTCAAGCTGACGTTCTGCCTGATCCAAAGTCTGCTGCGCAGCGCGAGCAGCTTGCTCACTCGACGCTAACTGATCACGAAAACTTGTATCATCGAGACGAGCCAACAAATCTCCTTTGCGTACAGCCTCACCATTTTCTTTCAATACTTGTAAAACGATGGCTGACACTTCAGCGCGTAAATCCGCTTTTCGTTCTGGCTGTACCGAGCCAGTGATGACAGGGCCCGACGCGAGAGCATTATTTTGTATGGTGACATAATCCTCTGCCGTCACTTGAAGTGGCCGCTCCGTGTTGGCGCTTGCACTTTTATCAGATGGCTTGCCATCCTTGCCACCCTTACTGCATGCCGCCAAACTTAGGCACATGGCAAGGATCAGCAGACTTGGTCGCAACATAATAAAACCTCCGAAAAATGAATCGTTCTTTGAACCCGCTACCATACGTAAAGTTCCAAGATTTGTCACGAGAAGGTGACGAAATGAGGTTTTCTTTCCCTTAACTTCCTAGTTTTTGACGCGATTTGAGTCAATCCTCTCACCTTTTTTAAAAAGCACTTCAGATAAGGAGGATTATCTGATCATCTAGATTAGCTAAATTAGCAATTCAAGTTGAATTCCACAGTACTTAGCCGTATACTTCGGCGCGCGTGACACAATCACCGATTTTTTGTTCGCTACCCGCGTAACAAAATCAGTAAGACCAAGCATCAAAAGAACGAATTCCCCTTTCATCCAACTATTTTTGCGGTATGGGCGCAAGTGACATATAAGTCATCTTGAACTTGATCCGCGCGGAGCCATAAGCATGACCGCCTTTGTATTCAACGAAGTCAATTTCGACAATCACGAACAAGTCGTTTTCGCATCAGAAGCCAAATCCGGCTTAAAAGCCATCATCGCCGTTCACAACACAAACCTCGGTCCAGCAATGGGTGGTTGCCGCATGTGGAATTACGCCACCGAAGCTGAAGCAGTGCGCGACGTTTTGCGCCTCTCACGTGGCATGACCTACAAAAACGCTGTTGCTGGCCTGCCTATCGGCGGCGGCAAGAGCGTCATCATCGGTAACCCAAAAACAGACAAAACACCTGCTTTGTTTGAAGCACTTGGTGAAGCCTTGGAACGTCTCGGCGGCCGCTACATTACAGCCGAAGACGTCGGCACCAGTCCAGCCGATATGGCCAACGTCGCAGGTAAAACGAAATACGTTGCTGGCTTAGGCGATCGTGGTGATCCATCCCCATTCACAGCATTGGGTTGCTTCGTTGGCGCACAAGCAGCTGTTAAGCACCATTTCAAACGCGATAGCTTCGACGGTTTAACCGTGGCATTGCAAGGCTTGGGTCACGTTGGTTACGACTATGCACGTCGCTTGCATGAAGCGGGCGCGAAATTGGTGGTGGCTGATATCGATCAAAATTCTTTAAAACGCGCGCAAGAAGAGTTCGGTGCGACTGTCGTCGACGTCAATGCAATTTACGATGTGGAAGCCGACATCTACGCACCATGCGCACTCGGTGCGACATTAAATCCAGATACGATGAATCGTTTGAAAGTGAAGATCGTCGCTGGTGGTGCTAACAACCAATTGGCGACACCAGAAATCGGTGAAGTATGCCGCCAAAAAGGCATCTTGTACGCGCCCGACTTCGTTATCAATGCGGGCGGTATCATCAAAGTTTGCTATGAATACATGAACACACCGGAAGATGGTATGGACGCCCATGTGCGCCGTATTGGTGATACCTTGGCTGAAGTGTTTGCAGGTGCCGACGCCGAAGGCGTACCAACTAGTGTGATCGCTGATCGCTTGGCTGAAGAACGTTTCAAAAAATAATTTAGAACGCAACGTAGAGAGCAAGTGGGCCCCCATAGATTGCGCGGAAGTTGGCGTAATCAGTTAGCCCATTTGCGATGTTCAAAATAATTGGGTAAAAAAAATCCCGGTGTCTGATCCGTCCTGAATCAGATCCCGGGATTTTTTTAAGTGGAAAACTCAAAAATATTATGGCGTAAATACCACTTTCACACTCGAGTTTACTGCGCTCTTTTCAATCACACCAATACAGTTGGGATTTGCGGAAATCAACTTGACGGTCTCCGAGGAGTCTGCAACTTCGCGTGGGGCACTTCCTTTTCCGCTAAATACCAAACGTGACCAAATTGCTTTTGCTTGCGCTTCATTTTTCCCTAAGACTTTTTCGAAAAATTCCACCCGAGCACCACCCGAAGATGGCAATAGAGGCAGGGCTTGTCCGCCTCCTGGAAATTCTTTGCTATTGCCTAGATAAATATCCGCGACTTGATCTTTTGTCATACTACCAACCGAACTCTTTGCCGAAACTACGACAACGTTTTGAGCATGAGCGAAGACGGACATTCCCAATAGGCAAAGTCCAGCTATCGTGTTGGTCAAGGTGCGGGAGAAAGTGTTTGAAAATGTTTTCATGTTGGGCCTCATTTAGAATACGAAATCAAGATTCAGCGTGAACATGGAAACACGTCCATCAAATCCATTTGGCTTGCCTAACATGGATGTCTCGTAGCTGTAGTATCCATTCGAAGCACCGACCGCTGGGCTCTTCAATTTTGTTCTCTCGATTTGCGCTTTCAATGCTAGATTTTTTGCAAAATCCCAGCGTACGCCAAGCGCCAATACATCGCGACTGGAATCACCTGTTCCAATAAACGACTGATTTAAGTAATTTAACTGCGCCTTCAACGCAGCAGGTGCAAATGGACCTGGGGTTAAATTCGATTTTGTCCCATCGAGTTCAATACTGCCAAATCCGACATAGGGAGTGAAATCACCAATTCGGCGAGCACCCAACACATTCCAACCAGATACGCCAACAATGACAACCGAATTGGTTTCACGTTTTGCCCACTCAGCTTGCGCTATCCATTCACCATCATCATAGCCAGCTCCTAAGGTTTTGATCGTTGCGGTAATCCCTTTGATCGGCGCAACAGCAGCAATCTCGGTTGCGCAATTAGCGCAAGCTGCGGCGGGCAAAGACATCAAGGTTTTCAAGTTGGCTTCAACACCGACAGATTTTAATGACGCGTCATACCATGAATAACCGCCACGCACACTCCAGGAGTCTTGCGCATACTTTAACGAAAGGCCTTTGACACGACTCAAATCCACATCGCCACCGGCAACGCTCACTTTTGTCTTACCAAAAAACCCTTCCAATTGCACATTGCCCGCGCCTAACTTCTTATCCCAACGTGCTGTTGCGCCGTCTTGATAAGTGATAGGATTGACTTGATAAATTTCCGATTGCGGACGCACGGCCGTTTGCGCGTAATTCAAATTCCGATAATCTGACAACATAAATATGGGCGCGACGGTACGGCCCACTTTTAGATCGATCTCGTTTGTGACTGGATACGCAACATATGCCCATTCGACAGTCGGCTTATTGCTACCTGCCACATCTTTTTTTGAAATCAATTGAACCACTGCTTTCAATTTACCATGCGGATTTAAAGTCGCTTGAATTGAAGCCTGACTGTCACCGTCAAACCGCCAGTCAGTGTAGGACACCACACGTTGGCGTTGTTCTGTGCGAACACCCGCCACATCGCTACTACCTTTGTATGTGCCTAAGGTTCCAAAGCCATCAATTTTTAACCAATCCGACAAATCATCCGCCTGCGCGAATGGAGCCAATGCAATACTCGCCAAGACTAAGGGATAAACGTAACGCGCTTTCATAGTGCTTTCCTTTATTGTTGTGACCAAACGAGATCCGTATTCAAGGTGGTGGGGCGACGAAGTCGAGACATCAGTCTCGTATTTCTAATCAAATGCAGCGAACACAACTTCTATTTTCATGTTTGAAACCGCCCTGTGTTTGCAAACATGCGGTAATTCATATTAGCAACATTAACAAATAGCTTGAAGATATTTCCGTACAAAAACTATTTTGACTTTTTTTCACCACGTTTCGGTTGTTTTACGACAAATAAAGGTGAACTTTTGTAACATTTATCCACAAAACAAATAATTTGCGATAAAGGCAACGAAATCGAATGCCTCAATACGCGAGCTAGGAAAAATACATCCCTCGTACTGGATTTTTGCCAGAATTTTTCTTGCAAGAATGGCTTTCGGCACGGACACCAAGCCGTCAAATTACTTCTTAATTTACCAATCAATTTGATGCATTTTGACGAGGTTAAATTCAAAATCACCATCGATCTGTTTAGTAACACACATAAACAAATTCAAAGTTCTACATCGACAATATACAAATAGCCAAAGCTCGGGCTAACATCGTGAGCCGCACATTCCCTAGGAGACAATGGTAGGAACGGGAATCCGGTAAAGGCTGACGAAAGCCCTTACATCCAAAATCTGACTCGAACAATTCTACGCTTCTCGTCATATGAACAGATGCGAAAGAGTACACGGGCCGATCGGTGAATTTGCCACCGATGTAAGCCATTCATCAGCTCTTTTCATTTAAACAAAACAGGACTCAAAATATGATGAGCACATCTAAGCATTCGCATACGCAATGGGCGCAATTTATTCCCCTCGTCACGGTATTTTTCTTTTGGGGATTTGTCGCAGCCAGTAATGACATACTGATTCCTGTCTTTAAAGAAGCATTCCATCTCTCACAAACTCAGAGCCAGTTCGTATCCCTCTCATTTTACGTCGCCTATACAGTTGGTTCGATTTTGTATCTCATCATTTCCAAATGGATTGGTGATGATGTCACCAACAAAATCGGATACAAAAATAGCTTAGCGATTGGACTTTGTATTTCTGCATTTGGCACTTTGCTTTTTTACCCAGCAGCAAATTCCAATTCATTTCCCCTGATGCTGTCGGGTCTATTCATTGTTGGACTTGGCTTCTCACTACTGCAAACTGCTGCTAATCCCTTGGCAATCTCATTAGGAACTCCTGACACGGCGTCGCAACGCTTAACCCTCGCAGGCGGCGTTAACAATTTTGGTACCACAATCGGCCCCTTGATCGTCAGTTTTGCAATCTTTGGCGCGCCCTCCGCAGGCACCACGACGATGAGTATCGATAGCGTGAAGATTCCCTATTTGGTTCTTGGCGCAGCATTTCTATTGGCGGCAGTTTTCCTCAAATTTTCGAGCATACCCGACCGCCCTGCCACCGCGACATCAGGACAAACCGACAAGCAAGAGAGCCGCCGCTCTGCTCTACATTTTCCACAGCTTGTGATGGGCATGATTGCTATTTTTGTTTATGTAGGAGTCGAAGTATCAACAGCCAGTAACTTGCCAGGCTACATGGAAATGACACAGGGCTATCAAACCAAGGATATTGCACCGTTCATTTCACTCTACTGGGCAAGTTTGATGATTGGACGTTGGACTGGTGGCGTCGAAGCTTTCACCCTCAACGCAGGGGCAGCGAAGCTTGCTAAGTTCCTCGTACCTTACGCTGCGTTTAGCGTGTTCCTGCTGGTAAATGCGATTGCCCAGCATGATCTCAGTCACTTTTATATTTACGGTCTGGTCGTCTTAGTTTTGATCGCTGCAGATATTGCCAGCAAGGGTAACCCCGCGCGTATGCTGCTCATTTTTTCTGTACTCGGTATTGCGGGACTCGTGCTTGGCATGAGCACGAGCGGAATGGTCAGCATTTACGCATTCACAAGTATCGGTTTGTTTTGTAGTACGCTTTGGCCTTGTATTTTTACTTTGGCGATAAGCGGTTTAGGTCGACACACTGGGCAAGGTAGCAATTACCTAATCATGATGATTATGGGAGGCGGCATAGTCAGCTGGTTGCAAGGAGTTGTCTCCGAAAAAATTGGTATCCAATTGAGCTACAGCGTTGGGGTTGCCTGCTTCGCATACATGGCTTTTTATGCGTGGAAAGTGACAGGAATCTTGGCACAGCAAGGGATCAATTTAGATAAAGCATCGAAGCTCTCGCATTGATCTACCCATCTAAGTAGGAAAGGGCCGAACCGCATCAAAGCGGCGGCTCTTTTTTTATTGCGATCAAAATCGCAAACGACTCAAAAAATCGCTGCTTGTTTAGTAATCGCAATAAACTATGAATGCCAAACAAGCTTTGATTGCGGCTTTGGCTAGGCTTCGTTACATTCATCTCAACAAGTTTGAGAAGGATAACCTGCATGAGCAAGCTGCCAGATTTTCGTGACGCCCGTACACTGACCGCGCACATTGCACAGACGATGCATTTTTACCATCCTAGGTGTATCGATCCTAGTGGTGGTTTCTATCATTACTTCAAGAATGATGGCCTGATCTATGATCCCCATCGCCGCCATTTGGTAAGTAGCAGCCGCTTTATTTTTAACTATGCCATGGCATATCGACACTTCAAAAATCCAGAATATCTGGAGCAGGTTCGTCACGGACTCGCGTTCTTGCGTGAGGTACATCGAAATTCAACAACTGGCGCATATGCGTGGCAACTCGACTGGATCAATGGAGAAAAACACCTCATTGATGCAAATAATCACTGTTATGGACTCGCCTTTGTCTTATTAGCCTACGCCCACGCCCTGATGGCTGGCGTCAGCGAAGCACGCGATTACTTGTACGAAACGGTCTATTTGATGGAGGAAAAGTTCTGGCAAGCACAGCATGGGCTGTACGCGGATCAAGCTAGCGATGACTGGCAAACACTTGATCCTTATCGCGGCCAAAATGCCAATATGCATAGCTGTGAGGCCATGATCGCTGCCTTTCAAGCCACCGATGATTTGAAGTTTTTGCATCGCGCTGAACGCATCGCCCAATCGATCACATGCAAACAAGCGAGCCTAGCTGAAGGCCTTATTTGGGAGCATTATCACAGCGATTGGACGATAGACTGGAACTACAATTTACACGATAAGGCGAATTTATTTCGCCCCTGGGGATTTCAACCAGGACATTTCACTGAGTGGGCCAAACTACTCATGCTGCTAGAGGAGCACTCAGTGCTACTACAAAGTGACAGCACCTGGCTTGTACCTACCGCTGAAAATCTATTCAATGTAGCGATGCAGACCGCTTGGGATCCCGTATATGGTGGAATTTGTTACGGCTTTGCGCCAGATCGCACTATTTGCGATGGAGATAAATATTTTTGGGTTCAAGCTGAATCCTTAGCTGCAGCAGCCTACTTAGCCAAGCACACCGGAAAACAAATCTATTGGGAGTGGTATCAAAAAATTTGGGCATATAGTTGGCAGCACCTGATAGACCACAATTTTGGCGCCTGGTACCGTATTCTCAGTCGTGACAATCGACAATTAAGCGATGAAAAAAGCCCTGCTGGGAAGACCGACTATCACACAATGGGCGCTTGCTATGAAGTGCTACGTTTAGTCACTGCATAGAGCCGCGCAACTTTTCATTGCCCATCGTATTCGAGGAGTCATCATGGTATAGGGCAACAGGCGATTTACATTATCGTCGAATGGGAAAGCAACTGTTTGAAGACTGCGTCAAATATTGCCGCACCGACGCTGGCTATGCGGCACTCAAAGATGTGCGGACAAAGACACAGTCCGATTCCATGGAAAGTTTCGTTTTTGCGGAAACTTTTAAGTATTTCTATTTGATATTTGCACCTCAAACCGCACTGGATTTTAATAAAATTACTTTCAATACCGAGGCACACTCGTTCCTCAATTCGATCCCTGAATCGCTCCTTCTTACAGGACCGAACATCAGAGCGAATGCGGCTACCAAGCGAGATTCATTTCGAGACTGAAGATCGAGATGGGAGGTAGCGGCTTAAGCTCGTGGCAACCCCATCTCGATGGGTTAAGACCATCACCGATACCATCGTCGATCGTCGCTACTCACGAGATGCAAAAATACAGCCGCTCGTTGATAATACGCTGAAAAGACGACTTTATCCGAACGCTCAAGGAAACATCTTGCAAGTCACTCCATCACACGACAACACATTGAAACGCTGTTTCGCACCTGTCGTCGACCAGCGTACACGCCTATTAATTCTTGGCAGTCTGCCTGGTGAAGCGTCTCTGGCACAACAACAGTACTATGCCCATCCCCAAAATCAATTTTGGAAGCTCGCCTCTGATTTAATTCAACACGATCTGACCAAACTCAATTACGAAGTCCGCTTACAAACGCTATTAAGACATCAGATTGGCTTATGGGACGTTGTCGCGCAAGCCCATCGACGTGGCAGTCTAGACAGTCAAATTCGCCAGCCCGATCAAAATGATTTATTGCATTTACTCACTAGCTTGCCGCATTTAAGAGCCATCGGCTTCAATGGTGCCACTGCTTCCAAAATTGGCTTAAAAACACTCCAAAATAAGTGTGAAAATTACGAGTTGTATCATCTCCCATCAAGTAGTCCGGCATACACGCTCGGATACGCGCAAAAGCGTTCAGTTTGGATGACCATGCAGTCGGCCTTAGTCGAGAGAAGCTAAAAGAAGCTTGTGATCATTGCATTAAGAAAAGCGGCAAAAGGCTTTATTCTGACATGAGCGCAACTTTCCAATTCGCTTGTGACCTACGATATACATCAAGTTTAAGGAGTGTTCTTTACAACACTTCCTCTGCAGAGATACTGCAATTCACTAGAACAAATCGCAGAACTATGTCTAAATGCCAGAACTAATTCTCGAATGTCGTCTCTAAGTGTTGGGAATTGGCTTATACAAATCCTTGCACTTGAAGAAACTGACAAAAATCAACTTGTTACGGTATAAAATCAACAAGATCATTCCACCTTCCTCAGACTTTTATTGGAGTACAACATGCGTTTTAAACGATTGCTTATGCTGCTTTGCATGAGCGTCCCAGCGATGGCGCAAACACCATCCGAAGACAAATTCAAACAACTTGATGATCTGCTTCCGACACCCACATCAGTCCGAGCTGCGTCTGGCGCCCCAGGTCATGCCTATTGGCAGCAACGCGCTGATTACGTCATTCGCGCAACGCTAGACGAAGAAAAAAGAGCCATCAAAGGCGCGGAAACGATCACTTACCATAATAATTCACCAGACACTTTGAACTATCTGTGGGTGCAACTAGATCAAAACATTTTCAAACCTGACTCAGACGCCAATCTCACCGCAACTTACCCTTCTCGTGACGCTTGGAAAAATCCCAATGCGATGAGTTTCACAGCATTGAATAGTCTAAATGAGCATGCAAAATTCGATGGCGGATTCAAAATCGGTAGCGTCAAAACAGCGGATGGCCAGCCGCTAAAATACGTCATCAACCGCACTATGATGCGGATCGATTTACCCCAGAGTTTAAAACCGGGTGAAAAATTCGTCTTGAATATGGATTGGCAGTACAACATCAACGACGGCATGGTGCTGTGGGCTCGTACAGGCTATGAGCATTTCAAAGAAGATAAAAACGATATCTTCGAGATCGCACAATGGTATCCAAGGATGGCAGCTTACTATGATGTTTATGGCTGGCAGCACAAGCAATTTCTTGGCTCTGGTGAATTCACATTGGAATTTGGCGACTACGATGTACAAATTACCTTGCCAAGCGATCACGTCATTTCAGCGACAGGCGAACTGAACAATCCAGATAGCGTGCTGACAGCAACCCAACGTGAACGATTAAAGCAAGCCCGTACTGCAAGCAAACCCGTTGTCATTGTGACGCAAGAAGAGGCAGAGAAAGCCGAGAAATCACGCGCGACAACGACGAAAACTTGGCATTTCAAAGCCAAAAACGTCCGTGACTTCGCTTGGGCATCATCACGAAAATTTATTTGGGATGCGCAAGGCTTTAAAACCGGCAGCAGCAATGGCCTTGCAATGTCGTTTTACCCCAAAGAAGCCAATCCATTGTGGGGACAGTATTCTACCCAAGCAGTCATCCACACAATCGAACAATACAATAAGTACAGTTTAGAATATCCCTATCCCGTCGCCCAATCTGTCAATGGTCCACAAGGCGGAATGGAGTATCCCATGATCGCCTTCAATGGTGGGCGTCCAACAAAGGATAAAAAAACTGGTGCACTGACTTACTCTAAACAGACTAAGTACTCCATGATTAGCGTGATCATCCATGAAGTGGGACACAATTACTTCCCAATGATCGTCAATTCCGATGAGCGCCAGTGGACCTGGATGGATGAAGGATTAAACTCGTTTCTACAAACCCTGGCAGAGCGAGCATGGGAAGAAAACTACGCCGATTTATTCCCTAGCGAACCGCGCGGTATCGTCGACTATATGCGTAGTAAAAACCAAGTTCCCATCATGACCAATTCAGAATCGGTCTTACAATTTGGGAATAATGCCTATGCAAAACCAACTGCGGGTCTGCATATTTTACGTGAAACAATTTTAGGTCGAGAACTTTTCGACTTTGCGTTTAGAGAATATGCGCGACGTTGGAAATTTAAACGTCCAACTCCTGCTGATTTTTTCCGCACGATGGAAGATGCGTCTGGCACCGATCTCGATTGGTTCTGGCGTGGCTGGTTCTATACGACCGATCCAGTCGACATTAGTATCGATGGCATCACCGAATACACCATGTCGACGAAAGATCCAGAAATAGAGAAAGCGTGGAAACGCGCGCAAAAAGAGCAAGAGCCAGTCTCCCTATCGGTGCAACGCGATAAAGGAACTCTTCCACGTCGCATTGACCGGCAAGCTGGCTTAAAAGATTTCTACAATGAACATGATGATTTCACCGTGACGAATAAAGATCGCAACACCTATAGCGATCTCATGAAGTCTCTCGACGACGATGAAAAAGCTATGCTGAAATCTGGTAAACACTACTACCTAGTCGATTTTTCGAATGTTGGTGGTTTGGTTATGCCCTTAATTTTAGAAATTCAACTACAAAGCGGAAAGAAAATTATCCAAAGAATTCCAGTCGAAGTCTGGCGTTACAACTCGAAAAAATTCACCAAACTCATTGTCACTGATGAGCCCATGGTGAGCCTGACACAAGATCCGTTTTTGGAAACTGCTGATATTGACTTGAATAATAATTCTTGGCCACGCAAGATCACACAATCACGCCTCGAACTATTCAAGATGAATCAACCAAGCGGCAATATGATGATTGACTTCAATACGCCATTAAATAAAGAAGAGAAAAAGGAAGAGAAGAAAGAAGAGAAGAAAGAAGAGAAATAGCCTGAATTTTCACTGAAGCTGAATTTTCAAACACAACGCCCTGCGAACATAGTCTCGCAGGGCGTTTTTATTTGTGTAAAAAGATGCCAGCACACCCAGACGAATCGACATTCATTGACACTTAGTGTTGAAGGGAACGGCTCACTTATGGCTCACAACGCGATACAGAATCAAATTCATTCATGGTGACTTGTGGCCTTCGATTGTGCCGGAGTCAAGATTCTTTGCGCCTCAACTTAGAACAAATGGCACTGACAAAGCCGTCCAAAGATTTTAAATAAAAAAAACCGCGCATTGATCGAATGCACGGTTTTACTTTGTCGAAATCATCCTCAATCAGGTGGTTCAATGATGATGCCAGTGTTCGCCATGGACATGCCCATGCGCTATTTCTTCGGCTGTCGCTGGACGAATTTCCAATACTTGTACACTGACTTTCAAAGAACTACCAGCGAGTGGGTGATTTCCGTCCAACATCACTTGGTCGCCTTTCACTTTCAAGACCGTATAGACCGTTTCTTCTCCGGCATCATTGTAGCCTTGCATCATCCCGCCTACTTTAATCCCCGGGGGGAAATCCTTCTTTGATATCGTCCGCAATAAGCTCTCGTCACGTAGTCCAAAGGCATCTTCAGGAGTCAAGTCCATGCTTGCCTTAAAGCCGATCTCTTGCCCCTGCAATGCTTCCTCAATTTTTGGTAAAAGATTGTCATAGCCATGTAAGTAGGCAACAGGCGTCTTGCCGCTCTCTAGCACTTTACCTTTCCCATCAATCACACTCAGGCGAATAGTGACGGCGCTATCTTTATCGATTTTCATGTCTAATATCTCAATCTGAAAAATAAAAAACCGTATCTTAACCCATCCCGCCAAGTTGGAATACCGTTTCGGTCGGCGCGAGGAGACCGAAGTAGAATGCCCGATTAGCATCCAATGTGACAGTGTTATGAACGTGTTGCGTACATATTGAACAACTAGGAGCGACAAATTCCACTATTTATTTTCAGTATTGACGCCTATATTAAAACCCTTTTTTTTTATCCTTGGATCACCAATCTTTCGACACATACGGCTTCTGAGCACATTGATTAGCACATTGATTAGCGCATTGATTAGCGCATTGATTAGCGCATTGATCCAAGCGAATAGCTGGTATTGCCAATTATCGACATGCACGTTTACACCAAGCTCTCTGCAGTAATTTTCACAGGAAAAACTTGATAACTTCATTTGTTAGGGCATACTGGTAGCCTTAATTGATCTAAGTAATTAAATCGACTAAGTATTGGTCAAGCGTTTGTGATTGCAGAACAAAAAATGTCCTTCAATTTTTATCACCACTTCCACTCATAACGTTCCCCCTAGCCGAATGACTACGACGTTTCCGCAACCAACGATTTCGTCCCCAACATCCAAACAATTGACTCCATCCAGACCGGCAGCAATCGCGACTACGCTTTCTTTTCTAACTTATGGGTTTATCTTCCTCTGGTTCGCTCTTGCCGGCAATCCTATCTTTGCAGCGACGACAAGCGATTTAGCGTCTATTGCTTTTTCTTCCTTTGAGGAGGTATCAGCAACATCACCAAACACTTGTGAAAAGACGGTGCGTTGGAACTATGACCCGCCCTATTCTCTGCGCGATGAGCATGGGAAAATAACTGGTTTCTACATCGACCTAGTCCAAGAAGTGCTGACCAAAATGAACTGCAAAGCAAAATTCGTTGAGCTACCTTGGGCGAGAGCATTGGCGGAATTGGAAGCGGGTCGGCTCGATATTTTACCGGGGACATTGCAAACAGCAGAGCGGCATCGTTTCGCCGAATTTTCGGAGCCGATTAATCACTCACCGAACGTGCTATTTATGAAAAAAACGGCGATAAGCAAATTTAATGTCAAACATCTCAATGACATTTTATCGATGAATTTTCGGCTCGGGATTCAAGTCAATGTTGCATATGGAGCCGAGTTCGATAAACTCATGAAAAAGCCCGCCTTCCTCAAAAAACTAACGCCACTTTATCAACGCAACAGCGGTTGGAAGATGGCAAATATCGATAGAATTGACGGACTCATTGCAGATGAAGCGACTGGACTCATGGAATTAAAGGCTTTAGGTCTTGAGCAAATAATCGTCAAAACAACCATCAGTCTATCTTCTGGTCCTAGTTTAGTCGCTTTCAGCAAACAATCGATCAGCAAGGATTTCGTTCAACAATTTAATCAGCAACTCCAAACACTGATTCGAAATCGTGATTTTGAACGGATTCGAGAACGTCATATCCCCTGTGCAATTTCACAACAAACACTAGGTTGCAAATAAGATTGAAAATCAGGTCGTCATCCTTCGATTAATCTTTCTCAGTCGCGGCTTGCTGGCTCGATTGGCGCAACCATCGTTGGCGCAAAACGTAAATGGGCAAACTCAATAGACCCAAGACAGTCACCCAAATGAGCGACTCCGCGCCAACACCATAAAACACCCAAACACAATACAAGCTCGCCAAAACTGCCCCACTTGGTAAGATGAGCGACCGACTTCCCACCCCATTCAAGCGCCCCTGCTTCCATAGTTTAAACAAGCCTAAGGCCGCAATTAAATACAAGGGCATATTGGCAACCGTCACCATCAAGCTCAACAAAGTGAATCCTTGTGCAAGACTATGACTGTAGTTCATTCCAATCATCAGACTCGCAATGAAGCCAGTCACAACAAGAGCCGAAGTAGGTGCACCACGTGAGTTATGTACTTTCAAGAAGCGAGGAAAAATGCCATGATTTGACATCGAAACAGTCATTTCACCAGCAATCATCGTCCACCCATTGAGTGCTCCCAAGCCACTAACGATAACAAACAAGGCAATCCATGCCCCTGAATCTGCATTCATATAGCGCTGAAAAAGATCGACGATAGGCGCATTTGAATTCGCCAATTCCGTCTGAGGAATCAAGAGCAAAGGTATCGCGGAGACGCCAATGTAAATGACGGCGGTAATCATCGTCCCTGCCATCGTCGCGCGCGGAATCGTTCTCTCCGAGTCCTCAACTTTGCCTGCTGGGATGGTCGCACTCTCGACACCAAGCATCGCGAACAAAGCAATGGTTCCAGCGGCTGCACTTGCCTCCAAGGAGATCGCTGTAGTCGGTAACTGTGCGACAAAAACCCTCGCGTCAGTAACTAGTAAATATCCGCCCAAAATCAACACTGCCACCATCGGCAAAATCTTGAGCAGCGTAGTCGTCATCTGCACCCGACCCGATGTGTGGACGCCACGCAAATTCACACCGACAAAAAACCAAATCAAACCAATCGCACATGCTGGCGCTAACATCAAATTTTCTGCCAATATTGGGAATACACTACTCAGATAGCCAACGATACCAATTGCCAGCGTAGAATTCGTGATGCAGACTGAAACCCAATAGCACCAAAGGATCGCAAACGCGACGACATGTCCAAATGCTGTGCGGGTATATGCATAGGGGCCATCAGCATGGGGAAATGCGCGCGCAAAATAGGCAAAAATCTGCGCGATCAACAAACAACCGAATAAGGTGATTGCCCAACCAATAAACGCATTGAAGCCGTATGGGGCGAGCGATGCCGGCAGCATAAAAATTCCCATGCCGATTACGTTGCCAATAATTAAAGCGGTACACATCCAAAAACCCATCGGTTTGTTCGTCTTCATTATTTCTGATCCTATTTCGACTTCAATTTCATCAAAGAATATAAGAATGCGTATGTCGCACTTCGGTTCGCGTATCACTATTCTGTATCTGGCATGCTACTGTCTGACTGCCGATATCGCCAGCAAAGAAAGCGTTTGTGGGTGATTAACATCGTTTATTTCTCGACTAAGCCAAGCTCCCCAAGTTTGTGGTGGATCAAATCATGAGAGAGGTATCTTGATCGAAACGAGATAATCCCCTGCTATGCTAGAAAATAGTTCGAAAAGTAATGCATGTTCGCATCAGCTTACCGCACCAAGCTGGGCGGAACAAATTGGGGGACGACACCACACTTTCGATGCATCAAGTTCTTCCCTTTTTGGTATTTTGCAAAAATTTACGTTTCCATCGAAACGATGGAAAACGTTTCGCCGCTTGACTCTTGAGACGATTAGCAAAAATTACAAAGCCTGCGAAATGCGCAAAAAAGTTTCCGCAAGTCAATATCTAAAGTATGCTTATCAAAGCTTTCATTGATCTCACATCAACGTTACACTGGATTTTTTGGAAGAATGAGAAAACGCGATCATAGATGGCTGTACCAACCAACTGAATCGAAATGAAACTTAATTTCTTGTACTAAAGGACAAGAATGCTCAGCACGAAAAAATATCCATTTAAACGCACCCTCTTCTTGGCATTCGCCATTGCTTTAGCGGGCATCACAAGCAGCGCCATGTATGCGCGCCATCAAAGGGCGGCGCTCTTTAAAGAAGCGGAAGAAGACTTTGGACGTAGTGCAGAGCGAATTTCGAATGAGATCCAACAAAGGTTCAATTTACCTCTCTATGGCCTCACTAGCGCAAAAACACTGTTTGTCTCACGCGAACACGTAGTCCGTGAGGAATTTCGCAAAGCAATTCACGCCCACAATATTGAAATGGAATTTCCGGGAATACGGGGATTTGGATTCATTCAATTAGTGGAAAAGTCTGCGCTCGAAAAATTTATACAAAAAGAACGTCAAGATGGTGCCCCCCAATTCGCTCTCAAGCAATTGGATGACCACAGCCACTCCGACTTTTTAATCGTCAAATACATCGAACCAGACACGAAGAATATGGGTACGATAGGATTAGACATTGGTTCAGAAAAAATCCGCAGACAGACTGCGCAGCTTGCCATCGACACTGGGCGCACCGCAATGACACCAGCAATCAACTTGGTGCAGGATGCTAAAAAATCTCCTGGCGTACTCATTTTTATGCCAGTTTACCAAGCAGATTTACCAACCTCGACGCCATCGGAACGACGCCAAGCCCTGCTAGGTTTGGTTTACACACCGGTCGTCATTGAAGAACTGATCAATCAAATACCGGATGTGCTGACGCATCGTATCGAATTCGACTTGTATGACAGCCCCACTGATAATTCGTCAAGGTCGATCATTTACGACTCTGACAAGCATGCACAAAACGCCGAGTTCGACACACAGTTTCGCGTCTTTCGACATTCGCGCGTACTCAACATTCACGGTCGTAGCCTATTATTGAATGTGAATAGTTTTCCGGGTGGCGTACGCCCGATTGACTATCACACCCCCATTCTATTTTTTCTTGGAGGATCTCTCCTTAGCATTTTTCTCGCCATTTTTGTTTGGCGTCAATCGACGATGCGGAGGCGCGCAGAAATATTAGCGAACAAGATGACTGATGAAACAGACCGCTTAGCTCAGGTTGTGAAGCACAGTTTAGACGCGATCATTTTCACCGACATGCAATTGGGTATCACTTGGGTCAACCAAGGTTTTACTCACACAACCGGGTATAAACTACATGAGGTCATTGGACGCCCAATCGATGAATTTATAGGGAATGCGTCAAACAAAGAAAAGACTTTTCAACCTCTCGTCGACTTGCTCAGTGCCAATCTTGAATTGCGCCCTGTGACTTGCAATCAAAATAAAGACCGTGAACCAATACACTATGAAACCGAAATTCAAAATCTCTATGATGCACATGGAGTGCAAATCGGTTATCTTTTTATCGCTAGCAATATTACGGCGCAAGAACGAACTCGGGTGCAATTAGAAAGCGCATTACGAGACAGTACAGCGCTCCTATCCACGCTTAATAAACATGCAATCGTCTCGTTCACAGACAGGCGTGGAAGTATCCTTGAGGTCAATGACAACTTTTGTGAGCTTAGCGGCTATACGCGTGAAGAGTTGATCGGCCGCAACCACAACATCATTAACTCAGGTACGCATAGCCTACAATTCTGGCATCAGATGTGGAAGACCGTGCTATCAGGTAAATCGTGGCACCAAGAAGTCTGTAATCGAAATAAGCAGCAGCAGCTATACTGGGTCGATACTATCATCGCCCCTTTCTTTGACCAGCAAGGTCACATCGTCAAATATATTGCGATTCGCACCGATATTACACAAAGAAAATTAGATGAGGCACGCTTGCGTGAAAATACGGCATCGATGGAAGATGCGCAAAAAATTGCACGCATCGGCTCCTATTCATCGGGGATTCACACGGGAAGTTGGCAATGTAACGCAATGCTAAATGAGATTCTAGGTGTCGAAACCGATGCGATTCGCTGCGTTGAAGATTGGAGTCAACTAATTACACCAAGATATCGCCAGATAGCGCTTGATATGTACTATCGATCGATCAACAGCGATGGCAAGTTTTTGTACGATTATGAAATGCGTAGACCCTCCGATGGTCAACATATTTGGGTAACGATCCGCGGTCATTTTGAGTATGATGAAAACCAAACGCCCATCACACTAGTTGGTTCAATCCAAGACATTACCGATGTCAAAAATCGTGAACTAGAACTCACACGGTATCGCGATCACCTAGAAGACTTGGTCGCTACCAAAACCAAGGATTTACAAAACAGTTTCATTGCGAACAAACGCGCGCTGAATGCTCTCAAACAGCAGAAATTTGTTTTGGATCAGCATACCATCGTCACCACCTCAGGTTTGGATGGACTCATCCATTATGGGAATCAAAAATTCATCGAATTGAGTGGTTTTTCACATGAAGAATTCATCGGAAAAGATCATCACATCTTAAATTCAGGATTTCACCCTGCCGAATTCTTCCGAGAGATGTATGAAACGATCGCTCAAGGCAAAGTATGGCACGGTCAAATTTGCAATCGCAAAAAAAATGGTGAACTATTTTGGATCGATTCAACGATAGTCGTGTACACAGATGCCGATACAGATGAAGCGGAGTACATTAGCATCAGTACGGACATCACCGCACGGAAAGTCAGTGAAGAAGCGCTAAGGCATAGCGAGGAACGTTTCGAGTTGGCCATTCAAGCTGCTGATGAAGGCGTCTGGGATCAAAATCTTGTCACCGGCGAGTTATACCACTCGCCGCGTATGGCTAGTATGTTGGGCTACACTGAAGCAGAAATGCCCGCTGTTCAGGAAAAATGGGAAACAATTTATCATCCCGACGATGCCGCAGAATACAAGCGCCAAGTCAAAGAACATTTCACCGATCCGAGCAAAGAAATTCGTATCAGTGGTCGTATGCGGCACAAGGACGGTAGCTGGCGATGGATCTTAGTGCAAGCGCGCAGCACCCGTGATGCAAACGGTAGACCAGTACGTCTGACGGGAACCAATAGCGATATCACCGCTATCAAGCAAGCGGAAGATGCGGCCTTTGCAGCCAATCGTGCGAAATCTGAATTTTTAGCCAACATGAGCCATGAAATTCGTACACCTATGAACGGTGTGATTGGCATGATCGATATTTTGCAACAAACTGATCTGCAAAATTCACAAAGAAAAATGTTGGAGACGGTGCAAAACTCAGCCGTTTCATTGCTGAATATTTTAAATGACATTTTGGATTTTTCGAAAATTGAAGCAGATAAATTGCAGATCGAACATATTCCAACGCAACTATGGGATGTAGTCGAAGATGTCAGCAAATTGATGCTCAATGTAGCGCTCAAAAAGAATTTGGGAGTTTCCGTTTTTATCGACCCAATTCTTCCCAATTGGATATGGTCAGACCCAACCCGCTTACGCCAAATTCTCTTCAATTTGATCGGTAATGCTTTAAAGTTCACACCAGAAAATGGTACTGCAGTCAGCCTACATCTGAGCGCGGCGACAGGCAATGATGGATTGCAGAAATTAAGTATCACAATTACGGATCGCGGTATCGGCATGAGTGAAGAAATGCTTGCGCATCTTTTTACCCCATTTACCCAAGCGGACGCGAGCACGGCGAGAAAATTTGGAGGAACAGGACTTGGGCTATCAATTACACACCGTCTTGTTGGATTGATGCAAGGCCAAATCCGAGTGGAAAGTCAGCCGGGCGAAGGATCGAGTTTTCATATTCAACTTCCTCTACAAATCGCTGAGGCACCACCGGAGATGGCACATCGCCGCATACCAGATATTAGTCAAATTGAAGTACTTGTGGTAACCCAACGCACCCTCGCAATTCACCAGCTTCAAGCCTATCTGCAGCATGCTAAAGTACCGTTCAAATTTTTTGATACCGTCGCGAAAGTATGTAGCGAACTAGCCGCAGAAAAACGAGAAGTTGTGGTTCTACTCGATCATTTTGATCCTGAAATTGTGCAAGAAATTCAGCAATGTCCTATCCTGCCGACATTGAAAACTGCCTATCTCTGTCGACGTTCGGCACAAGAAGTATCAAACCCATGGCAAAGTACAGCGATTGAAGCTGAACCCTTATTTTATCGCGATCTTATCGAAGGTATTGCGATTGCTAGCGGCAAAGTACGCGACGTAAAACAGGGACAAAACCAAATTGCCAAGTCTGTTGAAAAGTCAGCCGTCGTCGAGCAAAAGCGGTCGCAACATCCCATTCTCTTAGCTGAAGACAACGAGACAAATCGAGAAGTGATTCTCGAGCAATTGCGCCTACTTGGCTATTCTGCAGAAGCTGCGGAAGATGGAATCAGGGCTTTCGACATGTGGCAAAAAGGTAGCTTCTCTCTGCTCCTAACCGACTGCCATATGCCGAATATGGATGGCTTTGAATTGACAGCTGCCATCCGAGCGAAAGAACAAACAAGGGGGAATGGTGTTTCTCACCTACCCATCATCGCCGTCACAGCCAATGCGATGCAAGGGGAAGCTGAGCAATGCCGTGAGCGTGGCATGGATGACTATCTCTCTAAACCTTTAAGGTTGCATGAACTTAAAGATATGATGGAAAAATGGCTGCCTGCAATACCAACCGATAAGGATGCGGAATCACAAGCTTCTGGGGTGACGACGAACATGAAAGAGAACACAGTTGCTGCTCACGTCACAATTCTAGAATCGTTTAATTCAACCACACTTATTGATTTAGTTGGGGACAACCCAAGCTTGCATCAACGATTACTCAGAAAATACTTGGAAAAAGGTCATAACGAGATCGCAGCCATCATGCAAGCTTGCAAAGCGCAAGATATTGCCGCGATAGCCAATCTGGCGCATACTTTAAAGTCTGCATCACGTTCGGTCGGCGCGCTTCAGCTAGGAGATTTGTGCCAACGTATTGAGCACTGTAGTCGTCAACAACAAGCTGAAGAGGCCATTCAGCTGTGTGAACAATTAACCGAAATTTATGAACACGCTGTCCATCGCATACAGGCTCACCTCAGCAAGCTATAAAGCTATCATGACAAACAAAATGGATTTCAATAAATCCTTCTACTGATAGCCAATACGGGACTAGCGAAATTTGATAACACTTACTTGATCAATTAAGGAAAAAGAAAAATGACGACTACAAGCAACACGACCAAATCGGTCTTTGTCCTTGACGACGACGATTTTAGTCAGGATGTCATGGCGGGCATGCTGAGCGAACTTGGTATCACCGAAGTGACTACCGCGCTGAATGGCAAAAACGCCCTTCAACAGCTCGCGAATATGAGTACGCCTCCGGATTTACTGATTTGCGATATCTTGATGCCAGATATGGATGGAATGGATTTTCTGATGGAACTCGGGAAACTGCATTACAAAGGAAAAGTGATGCTAGTCAGCGGCATAGCAGAAGATGTCTTAAAAATTGCAGAAGATGTCGTACGCGCAGATGGCATTCAATTACTGGGAGCGTTTATCAAGCCGATTAAGCTCGAAGACCTACGTCGAGCAATCACGCAAGATTCTCCCTAAGTCGTTGTATTGCTAGATGACTTCCCGCTTACGTTAACATAAGGTCCCGCGTTGGGTATTTGACCACGATTTTTAGATTGTGAATCCTGCGATAAAATTCTGCGACAGATGGGGCGAACAGGGAAAGCGCCTCATCTGCAGTGAGTTGACTTGAGCGCACCCTATGACTTTTCGATAAAATAGCGCCCTCTTGATTGCTTTTTTTGGTGCATATTTTGGAATTATTACATATAGATTGTCTAGGACATCCGCTACGTCTCGAAGCTTCTTTGGCTGGATGGCAGCAGTTATTTTGGAACGGCGAATTAGTTTCGCAGCGCGATGCTGCTGCTGAACACGAAGGCAAATTTACCCATGCATTTACCTTGCACCTCCAAAATGCGGTAGCCAAAGAAGAAACGCAGGCGCTTTCCACCGATAAGACCGAGTTGAGCAATGCGCAAATGCAAGCCAATGAGGCAATTATCCAGATCCAACTCGAAACTGATTTGCATTGGCAGCCATTTCAATTTCGCTACACACTAGTCATCAATGGCGAGCAAGTGTGTGCAGGCGAACGAAATAGCAAAGACATCGAGCGTCAAACGCCCACTGTTCAATCTGGAGTGAAGGAAAAGCCCAGCCTATTAGGTTTAGGTTCGCTCGCGTTTAAATTGATCAAGAGTGCGAAGTTCATTAAAGCATTGTTTGCAGCTGCGACCTTGGCTGCTTATTCTTGGCTATTTTCATTTCAATTTGCGATCGCCTTCGTCGCCTGTTTAGTGATTCATGAATATGGTCACATTCGTGCAATGCAATATTTTGGAATGAAAACCAAGGGCATTTATCTGATTCCATTTATGGGTGGTTTGGCACTGTCTGAAGACAAAATTAATACCCGCTGGCAGGACGTCACGATTTCGATCATGGGACCAACTTTCGGCTTACTTTTATCGATAGGCTTGCTTATCGTCTATTGGATTACTGGGAGTCTATTTTTCGCCGCACTGGCAAATTTTAACGCGCTAATCAATCTCATTAATCTATTGCCTATACTGCCGCTCGATGGCGGTCATGTCGTCAAGAGTATCGGATTCTCAGTCAACGGGAAATTTGGCTTGATTGCCATGATTGTCGGCTCTGTTCTAGGGATAGTCGGTAGCTATAGTCTAGGTCTAAGTTTTCTTGCGCTATTTATGTTAATCGGTACGTTTGAAATCGTCGGGGAATGGAAATTACGCCATTTCAGCCATCTCTTACCACTCGATCGCTATGGACAAATATTCTCCACCGTTTGGTATATCCTTACAATCGCCAGCCTCGTTGGCATCATGTGGTACTTCTCGCACAGCGGCGATCCCTTGCTCGCGGCACCGATGGGTATTTTGCGCGGATAATCAATAGTGAAAATATGATTGCAGCAATAAAAAAACCACTGACTATCACAAGCAGTGGTTTTTTTATTGCAATTCCAACTTTCGATCAGTTTATTTTGTCTCTGGCATCTCGACCGATTTTGCTCCAGACTTCTCACCGATTTTTGCGGGAATAAATTGTCCCATCACATCGCGCTTACCGCGCTCCAAATAAGGAATAGGAATATCCATCCAATCTGGTCTAGGCTTGTTCAACAAGTAATGATCAAAGAATTCGCCCATGTGCACCGTGAAATGTTTGATGTTATCGCGGTCACGTAAGCCATGTTTTTCGCCGTTATAGTTGAACCAATAAGCTTCTTTGTTGAGTCGACGCAAAGCCGAAAAGAATTCAATCGCTTGGTACCAAGGTACCGCATCATCATCGTCGTTATGCACCGTCAAGAATGGTGTCTGGACTTTATCGACTGCAAAAATCGGTGAGTTCTCAACATACTTGCTAGTGCTATCCCAAGGCGTGCCTCCAATCCGACTCTGTCCACGTTCATATTGAAATGCGCGACTAATCCCCGCGCCCCAACGGATACCACCATAACCACTGATCATGTTTGCCATGGAAGCGCCTGCCTCCGCGGCTCGGAAAATATTCGTGCGAGTCAATAAATAGTTAATTTGATAGGCACCCCAACTGTGCCCTTGTATTCCTACTCGTTTAGGATCGACATAGCCTTTTGCAATCACTTGTTTAACCGCCGGCACGACAGTATCCAACGCACTTTTCCCTGGATAGCCTGTTTTGTAAACGATGTCGGGACGCAGCACGATATAACCATTACTGACATAACGAGCGACATTGATATTCTGACCCGGTGCAGGCGTCACATATCGATACATATTGTCGGTCATCTTCTCGTAGATGTAGACCATCATAGGATATTTTTTCTTGGGATCGAAATTCTCCGGCTTCGCTATCAATGCCCGCAGTTTTTTACCATCAGCACTTATGTACTCAATCATTTCTTGAGTACCCCATTGGTAATCGGCTTGCTGCGGATTGGCGTTAGAAATCCGTTGCACGTTTTTAAAACTTAAATCGGTTTGCCAGAGATCAGGAAATTCGGTAAAAGTCTGTTGAGTCAATAAGACTGCGTCTCCCTCTTTCGCCTTCATCAGATTACTCAGATGCTTATCAGCGTGCATCAATTTTTGCGGTTCCACGCAAGCCGCAGCGCGTGGATCAATACGATAGTAGCCGGTCGACTGATTGACGTCATGGGTCGCACTTAATATCCACGCTTGGTCTGTATTTAAGGGCTTGGTGATTGGAGATTGTTTACTATCACCTAAATGTAAGTAGCGTAATTCCAATTGATTTTTACGACCAAAACCGGCGCTCAAGTTACGCGCCGATTTACTCGCTAATTTCACTTCCCACAAATCAAACTGATCGTAAAGCACGACACTCTCATCATCGGCAGTCCACCCCGCAACACCAAATGCGTTCTTTGGCTCTGGCGTATCGCGCTGTTCATCTTCAAAATGCGTTTTGATATGAGAAGTCAAATTACTCTTCTTCCCATCGATGGTCGAATAGGCCCACCAAGCGCTCTTTTCTGGCTCAAAATTCAGCAAGTATTTTCCACTGGGGGAAATTTGCGGCATGAAGCGCGCTTTTTCCAACAGCATCTTTGCTTGCCCGCTCTGTAAATCGATTGCATAGGCGTCGTAGTGCAAGCTGTCCCATGATAGAAGTTGGCGATATGGAAGGCTGCTAATACCCATCGCAAATTGCGCATTATCATTCACGATGATTTGCGGGATTAATTTGTTCGCCAATTGAACGAATTTACCGTCTGCCAAGTGCAATACTGCTCGGTAATTTTTTTGCCTATCGCGCTCTGCATTGGCCTTTTGCATGGATTGCAGTTCAGGATCTTTCCAGTGCCATAAATCAACTTTCATTGGTTCGGGCGCGTTTTTGATAGGCGTTTTTGGAATTTCTGCCGTACTAAAAAATAACCTTTGTCCATCTTTGCTAAAGACCAAATCCCCGTGTTCGCTGGGTGCCCAAGCTTTCTGCATACCCAGCGAGTCCGCATTCACGTTCCATTCTTTGCCGCTACTTAGGTTCCAGTAATACAATTGAAAAACATTGGTGTCGAGATTCGCATCAGTTGTCTTTGCATCGGTCGCTTTCTTCTTTTTGGCGACTTGATCACGATTCGACAAAACAGCAAATTGTTCACCTTGTTCATCAAACCGAAGATGCTTATAACTACCAGCACCAATCAGTAAGCTTCGAGTTTGCTGTGTTGACGAAGTCCATAGATAAATTCCTTCGCTCGCCAAAGGATCGGCTTTTTCTACTGGTTCTGTTTTGATCGACGCTGATTCACCAGATGTAGTGCTAGCGACTGTCTTTGTGACCTCTTTTGTCGGCTCTTTGGTCGGCTGATCTTTCAAGGAAATGGAATAGGCAAGAGCACTTCCTGACTTATTCCACACCGCTTCCCAAACGTCTTTGATCGACTGTTTTTTATTCTCAGCTAAATTCCAAATGATGAGTTCTGTACCCACATCCTTCTTCTTCGCAGGAATGTTCGCTGCGGGGTTCGGTGCCGATTGATCCGTATCGTCATCCAACGATCCCCAATCTGAAAATGCCTCATCCAATAGCTCATGATCTTTGCTTCCATCATTTTCTTTAGAAACAGATTTCTTCACTTCCTTTGGCGCTTCCAATAGCACTGCGAGCAAACTCTGACCATCTTCTGGGAAACTAAAACGCTTTACACGTTCGATCATCTCTGTGTGACCTGTTTGCAATTGCATTACACCAACACCTGCTTTGGGTGCGTCTTCAGTTTTGACTTTGTCCTTTTTTGCTTTATCGAGTTCAATACGGCTTGGAGCACGCGCAAAAGCAACATATCTTCCATCGGCGCTAAACACGGGAGAATGTCCACGTGGTGCGCGCCATTCCCGACCGTCGATCAAATTGCGCACAACGATTTCGCCGTCAGACTCTTGTCCAACCAGAGCATAGGCTGCCCATTGTCCATCGCGACTCAATTGCGTATTTTGAATGCTACGCCAATTCGCGTAGACATCATGTGTAATCATTTTTTTTGCATTGAGCTTTTGTTCGCTACCTTGCGTTTCTTGGCTAAGCTTGGTCTGTGCGATCACAGCTTGTGGCACACTCAAAGCCTGCAGACCGAGTACCAAAACGAGGGCGGTAGTCGGTCTAAACAAACGACTCAAATGAACTAACCCACTTATGCTTCTTTTTTTATACATTTTTGTACTCCATCACAATGATTATCGACGATCACGTCTTTGATTTCTAAACTGCGTAATGCATACACATTAGCTGGCATACGATGTCACCAAATGACTACAAGGCTTGTACTTGCAAAGTCTTAATCACTTTGCTTTCGCCCTTTTCTCCCATTCCCGACCCGCTGTTTTTACTTTCCTTTTTTACAGCGACCAAGCGGTCCCCGATCGTTGTATAAATCCACTCTTCTTCGTTTTTCATTTCAAAACTAATCACCACAAACGCACGCCCAGAAACAATTTGTTTAGTCCTACTCGCCAAAGGTGTGCCATCGGCCGCAATCCAAACGTCAATTTGACCGTCAAATTTTTTCATGTATTTACGTTCTTTTTCAGTCAATTTATCGATCGACATTTCAAAATTAAGCACGCGAGCAGGTTTACCAGCAAATAAATCTTCACGTTCGCTCTTAAAATTCGCTTTCTCCAAGATCCTGCTCAAGCCTCCTGCTGCTGAAAGCATGGGGCGTAGAGCGGATGAATTGACTTCACTCAATGCGGCAAGCGTGGGGGTCTTCGCCTTGCTGTCTTTTTCTTTGAGTTTTTCCTCACTGTCCAGCTTGGCTAACATCTCTTTACTGTAAGAGACATGTAAGCCACGCGGATTCTCCTCGACGCTGACACTCGCGCTACCATGCGTTTCTTCCAACTCTTTGCCTTCCCCTTGGCGATTCCACGTTTTTGCTTCGATCTGGGCTTTTAAAGGAGTTTGCCCCTGCAAACGTGTGAGCGCCGATTTCAATTCATTCAGGCCATCAGCACGTACCGGCAGAGTGCTAACACAGAGGCAAAGAGCAAAACTTGGGATTAGCGCTTGGAGAAATTTCATTGGCTTCCTTTTTATAAAAATGAATCGATTATTCGACCTTTGGCTGATTCAAGAGTTCCTACGATTTTCAAATCAAAATGTCTAAGCCGAGAATAAACGAGAACTTGAGGGCATTGATCAACGTTGATCATCACGGACTCGATTTACGCCATAAACTTGGACTTTTGGGCTCTTAATTTGGACCTATTTCGAGTTACCTTTGCGATGCGAGATAAACGAGCAATGCGGATTGTGCATCATCTGCAGCATATTTCAGTTGTCGTTCATTCAGATGCTCGGCTGCCCAATTCGACGTCGAGACACGCTTTGATTTTTGTAAAATTTGTCCGAAATATTTTTCGACTGCTCGCTTTGCACCCATTTGTCTTTTTTTACTCTCACTCAAACTACGTGAAAGATCAATCACCTTTGCGATCCGAATACCGAGTTTACGCATTAGCATTTGATTATCATCCGACAAACCAAATCCGACTTTCAAAATATCTTGTGATTCGAGGACTTGTTTGAGGCAATCCTTCGCATTTTGCTGTTGAAGGAGCGACACGATGGGAAATAGATAAGCATGTGTGCTGGTCGCGAGTTGGACTAAATGGGGACCATCGTTGATTTGCCCCCGGGAGAAAATTGGTTTTGACTCGGTGTCATATCCCAATACAGTTTCCCTACTCAACTCTTGACGAGCCTCAATTGCATCTTCAAGCGTTTGGATGAGCTTAATTTGTTTCAGAGCGATACCGGGATAAGCAGGCAAGTCGATTGGACCACTTGGAACTGCATTATCTGAATCGGAAGACAACAATGCCATAATATTCGATCCCCTAATTGATCAATTTTTGATTGGGAAAAAGCGCATAAAGTGAGAAGTGTAGAGTATCCACAGTCGATCCAAGTGACTATTTAGAGAAACGGCTGCCAAATCAGGCCAATGTTCGATCCTATTCCATCAAAAACAAACGGCACATCATGTGCAAGACATGATGTGCCGTCACTTCCCTCAAATTGAATTACAGCCAATCAACTAAAGTACGAATGACTCACCTTTTTTAGGGTTGTGCGCCTTTACGCGTCACGCTACCCGAGCCACCGATCGACTTAGAGACGCGGGGGTCTCCGTAATAATTCACATTTCCAGAGCCACCGATGCTGACATTTAAATTGTCACTTACCCAAGTCTGAACCGATCCCGATCCACCGATACTGACACGTACATCTTTCGCTGCTAATTTCGCCAAATCTAAACTACCCGAACCACCTATCGAGCCAGATATCTGTGGGACAGTTCCGCGAGCAGAAAAATTTCCACTCCCACCAATCGATACTTTCAAAGTCTCGGCACGTAAATCCGCAACATCCATTTCTCCCGAACCGCCAATTCGCAATTTAAGGTCGGTACTATTAATCTTATCTGCTTTCACATTGCCCGAACCTTCCAATGCAAAGTCGTCGAGGTCTTTGAAATTGACAACGATATGCATTGTGCGGGTCTTGGTTTGAAGGTTCTTTTCTTTCGTACGAATTTTCAATGTTTCTCCCTCAACGACAACGTCTAAGATCGCTTGTATGTTGTCGTCGGTTTCGATCCAAACGCCTTCTGTTCCACCTTGTTTCAGCTCAATCTTGCCGGGGACAGAAATCTGAATCGCACGAAAATTTCTCGCTCCTCTCTCTTGTTTCACAATTTTGCCTGAACCTTGAACACTTTTCCCCCACCAATCTCCCCAATCGGCGGATGCGGGTAATACGACCATCGCTGAAGTGACAAGCAAACCCAATGCTATGACGTAATGGCGGGTGTTCAATTTAGACATGTTTTCCTCACAAAAGTTAGCTTATCGTGCATTTCAATATCTTTAATTTCTTGCATACCGTCCCGTCGATCAAGCATGGTTTCTGCGTGAATTACGTGTGATCAGCGCATACAAACCATACAAAATCAAGAACGGAATCGCGAGTGGTAACAATGCAAGGACGAATGAACCGAGCACAGCACCTAAAACAACCACCAAAATTAAACCAACTCCTGCCAAGACTAACCCGGTCACACTGAGTGCAAAGAAAAGAGCGAAAAATCCGATAACACATGCCAGTAAAAAGCCTGCAAATCCACCGATATCGCCGATCTCTTCACCGTGAATCACCACGTGTGAAGTATCAAATGAAAGATAAGTACCAAATAACAAAGCCAAAACTACAGCAACTGCGATCAGTACATTACGTTGATTGGTTTTCATTTTATTTCTCCTTTGATTGATTATGCTTATTGGACTACCCAAAGTGCTTCTCGAATGATTGCAGTGTAGTGACTCAATTGCTGAACAACCAGCGGATTGCGACAAACTGCAAAAACCGAGGATCAGGGCGTCAATAGCACGGAATGGTGTCATACCGAGCTTCAAATCAATGGATTCACCGCACATCGATTCAGTGATCGCTTATTGACGCTGTTTGGCCATTTGCTTCAAATAAAGGATTAAGTTATCCATATCCCGTTCAGAGATACTCTCTTGATCAAATCCAGGCATCGCAGATTGTTTCCAAGTTCGAACAGAGGAAGGCTGCCGAATTAATTGCCGAAGGTACTTCAATTGAAAGTACTCCGTGGGATTAACAGGTAAATTCAGATCAGGACCTAGTGCCGCGTCCCCACCACCATTGACCGTATGGCAAACCGCGCAATTTTTCAGAAAAACGTCTAGACCTCGGATTGCTTGATTTTGCTGTGAAGCTAGCATTGATTTGGGGAGAATTTGTGGAAAACGTGCCGTTAATGGCAACACGACTTTAATTTGTGCCACTTGATACGGCCATTGTTCGCTTACAATTTCGCCAGCTTTGGGATCGAGCCACACCAAGTAAAACGGCCCTGCGGTAATTGGCTTCGCATTCGCCGTAGTCTGCTCAGGCTTCAATGAAGGCCAAACCTCTGCCGGATCTTCAATCGCCAAATAGGGCTTGCCCTTCCCTGCCAGAACCGCGCCAGAAATATTTGCCACAAAGCCATCTAACGCTACGAACTGCACGGTTTCAACACCTTTAAGTTCAGGCAGCAGTAAAGTAAGCGGCACTGCGCGAAAAACCATCGGCCTTTGGTAAGCAGTATCCTTTTCAAGTTTTATGGAAACTGCTTTTTGCAAGAGTGCGGACCTCGTCCATACTGCGATCTGGCCATTGGCCTGTACTTCTAAACTTGGCTCCTGCACCTGTGCAGTCGCTGGTAACTGGCCCCAAAAAGGCAAAATCAAAACCCAAACGAATAAACGGAAAATTCCCCTGCCTACCCGGTTACACACACGATTTATTTGCATAGACAACTCCCAACTTTGAATGACGAGCTTACTTTTTTCTTCGCACTGACATGTGACAAACTTTCGAAATTCCACAAGTTGATCCTTGGGTCAAACTTCAGCAGCAATAAAAATAACACGTCTCCAAGCTGAGCGCCCCTACCACTCCGAAAAAAGCGGACAATTAGAACGAAAACCTCAGTGAAAGCCAGCGATTTCGAGCAAAAAAAGGTTAAAATCGAAGGTTTATAAAATTCTCAATTCCTTGCAGCAACAGATAAATTTTTAGCATTGAATTGAAACCATCCATTAGCACAAAGGCAGAAGAGCTATGCTCACTTTTCAACAAATCATTTTGACATTGCAAGATTACTGGGACAAACAAGGTTGTGCCTTGTTGCAGCCTATCGATATGGAAGTTGGTGCAGGTACTTCGCACACGGGTACTTTCTTACGTGCGATTGGACCTGAGCCTTGGCGCGCTGCCTATGTACAACCATCACGCCGCCCGAAAGATGGCCGCTATGGAGAAAATCCTAATCGTTTGCAACATTACTATCAATACCAAGTGGTGTTGAAACCGGCGCCTGAAAATATTCTCGATTTGTACTTGGGCTCATTGAAAGCCTTAGGTCTCGATCTACAACAAAATGATATTCGTTTCGTCGAGGATGACTGGGAAAACCCGACCTTGGGCGCATGGGGCTTGGGCTGGGAAGTTTGGTTGAACGGTATGGAAGTGACACAATTCACTTACTTCCAACAAGTCGGCGGCTTAGATTGTAAACCGATTCTAGGCGAAATTACTTACGGTATCGAACGTTTGGCGATGTATTTGCAAGGTGTAGAAAACGTCTATGACTTGGTGTGGACTGAACGCGAAGAAAACGGCAAGACTGTACGCCTCTCTTACGGTGACGTGTTCCATCAAAACGAGGTCGAGCAATCGACTTTCAATTTTGAATATTCCAATACCGATTTCTTATTCTCTCTGTTCACCAATTACGAAGCAGAAGCAAAACGTTTGTTGGAAATTACAGAGAAATCCTTGGCTTTGCCTGCCTACGAAATGATTTTGAAAGCAGCCCATACCTTCAACTTGCTGGATGCACGCGGTGCAATCTCAGTCACCGAGCGTGCGGCTTACATCGGTCGTATTCGTAACTTATCACGCGCTGTCGCGGCAGCGTATTTGTCGGCGCGCTATCAATTGGGCTTCCCTATGTGCGCAGAAGACGACCAACATAAACGTGAAGTTGTCGCTGCGATCGAAGCACAGCTCGCGAAAGCTACAGCACAAGCAACGGCAGCTTAAGCACTTTGCGCAGCCATAGACAAGTACAGAATTGAGATTGAACATGAACCAAACACTTTTAGTTGAATTGTTTACCGAAGAATTGCCACCCAAAGCCCTCGCCAAATTAGGCGAAGCGTTTGCTGCAGGCATCGTCAATGGTTTGAAATCACGTGATTTCTTAGAAGCGGATTCCGTTGTTACTAGCTTTGCGTCACCACGCCGTTTGGCCGTGAGTATCAGCAAAGTACGCGATACTTCTCCTGACAAACAAATGCGTGAAAAAGTATTGCCGGTATCCGTGGCAATCGACGCGAATGGCAATGCAACCGCGCCTTTGGCCAAAAAACTCGCGGCACTGGGTTTCCCGAATTTGCGAGTATCCGACTTAGAACTCGCCGTCGACGGTAAAGCCGAAAGCTTCTTCTATAGCTACACCGCACCTGGCAGCGCATTGGCTAGCAGCTTGCAATCGGCACTCGAAGACTCGATCAGCAAATTGCCAATTCCTAAGGTCATGAGCTATCAACGTCCTGACGGCTCAACCGTGCATTTTGTACGCCCGGTGCACAGCATCATCGCCTTGCATGGCAAAGACATTGTCCCTCTCAGCGCGCTCGGCTTAACCGCTGGACGTATCACACAAGGTCACCGTTTCTTGTCCGCAGGCCAAGTGAATATCGCTGATGCCGAAGACTACAACCGCGCCTTGAAAGAAGAAGGCAAAGTTACGGCTAACGTGGCCGAACGCAAAGAACAAATTCGTCAAGCTTTGCTGTCAAAAGCGAATGGCGATCAAGTGTTGATGCCAGAATCTTTACTCGACGAAGTGGCGGCCTTGGTCGAATGGCCTGTGGTTTACGAATGCCATTTCGAAGAGGAGTTCTTGGCCGTGCCGCAAGAATGCTTGATTTTGACCATGCAAACCAATCAGAAATATTTCGCTGTAACGGATGCGGCTGGCAAATTGCGTTCACGCTTTTTGATCGTCTCAAACTTAGCGACCGACACGCCAGAACACATCATTCAAGGGAATGAACGTGTAGTCCGCCCACGTTTGTCCGATGCGAAATTCTTCTTCGAACAAGATAAGAAAAAATCTTTAGCCGACCGTTTGCCTTTGTTGGCTAACGTCGTGTATCACAATAAATTGGGTAGCCAAGCCGAACGTACACAACGCGTTCAATCGCTGGCTGGCGCGATTGCTAAATTAATCGGTGCCGATGTTGCCCTCGCAGAACGCGGTGCTTTATTGGCAAAGGCTGACTTGTTGACCGACATGGTCGGCGAATTTCCTGAGCTGCAAGGCATTATGGGCACCTACTATGCCAAGCATGACGGCGAACACGATGACGTCGCCGCGGCTGCTTCCGAACACTATCAACCACGTTTCGCGGGTGACGCTTTGCCGGCCACGGCAACGGGTACTGCCGTCGCACTTGCCGACAAGCTCGAAACTCTGGTCGGTATCTGGGGCATCGGTTTGCAGCCAACAGGCGATAAAGATCCATTCGCCTTGCGTCGTCATGCTTTGGGTATTTTGCGTATGTTGGTTGAAAAACGTTTGGCGATTTCACTGCAATCCTTGATTGCTGAGGCCGCCACACTATTTGCTGGCAACGCCAACTTCAAAGATCCGAGCGCTGATGTACTGACGTTCTTGTATGACCGTTTACGCGGTCAATTACGTGAACGCGGTTTCTCACAAAGTGAAGTGGAAGCGGTGGTTGCACAAAACCCAGATAGCTTGGACAACATTGTGGAACGCCTACAAGCAGTGCAAAGCTTCGCAGCCTTGCCAGAATCTGCTTCTTTAGCGGCAGCGAACAAACGTATCACCAACATCTTGAAAAAAGTGGAAGGCACACCAGGCGAGATTAACGCTAGCCTGTTGCAAGAAGCAGCAGAACAAGCATTGTACAAAGCGATGGTCGATGTTAAACCTAACGTTGATGCCGCGTATGCAGCGGGTGACTTCACAGGCGCTTTAAAAACCTTGGCAGCCTTGCGCGAAGGTGTCGATGCGTTCTTTAATGATGTGATGGTCAACGCCGAAGACTTGGCATTGCGTAATAACCGTTTAGCTTTATTGGCTTCTTTGCATGGCATGTTGAACCAAGTGGCGGATATTTCTAAGTTGGCGGCGTAAGAGAAAATAAAATGTAGGGCGGGTGCAACCCACGCGGCTTCGCTCTCAAAGCAATGTCGAGCAATGTAATGGCGGCGCGGGTTGCACCCGCCCTACGAAGAAAGCGCTTAGTCTTGGAAGTCGATTCAATGCAAACAGACAGTAAAGCAAGAAAAGTAATGTATGTGCTTTCTACCCTATTCGCCATTGCCGCCGTGGTCAGTCTCCTATCAGGGGGAATATCGGTGACGAGCTTGCTACTTGTCGCATTCACGTTTCTAGCTCTGTTTCTTGCTGTCACCACACCGAAACAGCTTCAAGATTTTATGGATATTTTGTCGGATTGAAAAATGACACCACCAAAACTCATCATCCTCGACCGCGATGGCGTCATCAATCATGACTCCGACGCCTTCATCAAATCAGCTGATGAATGGCAAGTCATTGCTGGTTCGGCACAAGCGATTGCGCGTTTGAATCAAGCGGGCTATACCGTGGTAGTGGCGACTAACCAATCAGGTGTAGCACGTAAGCTGTTTCCGATGACCACGCTCAATGCGATTCACCAAAAAATGCACGCGACTGTCGAGCAAGTAGGCGGCTTAATTGACGCAGTGTTTTTTTGCCCGCACAGCGCGGATGATAATTGTGACTGCCGCAAACCCAAACCCGGCATGCTGCAAGAGATCGCAAGCCGCTACAATGTCTCGCTCAAAGGTGTGCATTGTGTCGGCGACTCTTTACGTGATTTGCAATCGGGTTTTGTAATGGGCTGCATTCCGAATTTAGTGTTGACTGGCAAAGGTCAAGGAACGATGAACAAAGGCGGCTTACCGCCGGGAACACAAATCCATTCCGACCTCGCGGCGATGGTGGATGCTCTACTCAATGCAGAAGCAGCCGCCGACTAATTTTTTCATTTGATTTCTTTCGCTTCAGGATTATTCATGTATTCAGCATTGTGTTTTATCCGCTCTTTGCTTTTCACGATTGTGATGGTCATCGCCACCGTGATTTGGGCACCTATTTGTTTTTTGTTCGCGCCTCTCCCTTACAATCAACGCTATTGGGCAACCGCACGCTGGAATGTTTTCATCATCTGGGCGGCGAAAGTAATTTGTGGGATTCGTTATCAAACTCGCGGATATGACAATTTCCCTGACGGTCCTGTGATCGTTTTATCCAAGCATCAATCTGCGTGGGAAACCATTTTTTTATTGATGTCGACTCCGCGTCCCTTGGTGTTTGTATTTAAAAAATCGATTACCTACATTCCCTTTTTTGGTTGGGCAATTTCTTTAATGAAAATGATCCCGATTGATCGTAGCAAAGGTAAAGACGCCTTCGCACAAGTTGTAACGATTGGACGCAAGCGTTTGGCAGATGGTCAATGGGTCATCATGTTCCCCGAAGGCACTCGCATTCCCGTTGGACAAAAAGGTAACTACAAAGGTGGTGGCACGCGACTGGCGATCGAAACCAATACACCTGTGATTCCGATTGCCTTAAATTCGGGCGAATGCTGGCCAAAGAATTCATTCATCAAACGTCCTGGCCTGATCACGGTCTCAGTCGGAAAACCTATTGCGCCTGGCGATATGAATGCGACAGATTTAATGGCCAAAGTCGAAGAATGGATAGAAGCAGAAATGCGGGTCATCTCGCCTCAAGCCTACAAATAAGCCTACAAGTAAGTCTACAAGTAAGCCGCTCAATCAAAGCCATGCTAAACTCTTGAGCTAGACCTGATTGCTTGGTTCCAGAGTGACTAAGCAAGCAAGTGCTATAGATTAGATTGAGAGATTTGTGATGTCCTTTGGAAACTCTAAAAAAGCTGCGCCTGCAGCGCAAGCAAGCTTAATCCAAGGATTGCAGCGTGCATTGCAATTAGATTTTTTCAACGATTTATTTGGCGGAAACGAGCAAGTAGTCACGCCTCACCGTCCGCCAGGCACAGTCGATCCCGCCAATGGCACACGCAAGCGCCAAATCCTGATTCAAGACCAAGTCCTTGACTATGAATTGCGTCGCTCAAAACGACGTAGCATCGGCTTTTTGATTGGCGATGACGGCCTACGTATCACGGCACCTCGCTGGGTAACGATTGCCGACATCGAACAAGCGATATGCGAAAAGCAACAATGGATCATCGCGAAACTACGTGAGAAACGAACACAATCGGAACGTCGTCTACAGGCGACTATGCGCTGGGAAGATGGTGCACGCTTGCCGTACTTAGGGCAGCACTTACATCTGCGCATTGTGCATCACGGTCGAACTGCGGTAACGCACGACATCGAGCAAGCCACCCTCAACATCAGCCTGCCACCAGAATTTACTGAACAACAACTCAAAGACCGAGTACAGAGTTGGTTGCAGCAAGAGGCTAAACGTGTTTTCAATCAACGTATGCCCTTATACGCAAGCAAGTTGGGAGTAAGCTACCACTCAATGAGCTTGTCGTCTGCCGGGACGCGTTGGGGGTCTTGCACAGCACAAGGAAAAATCCGCCTCAATTGGCGCTTAATTCATTTTTCGCTAGATATCATTGACTACGTCGTTGCGCATGAACTCTCTCATCTGCGTGAGATGAATCACAGTGCTGATTTTTGGGCCACGGTCGAATCGATTTATCCTAATTACGAAAACGCTAAACAGCAATTGCGCCGTCACGCCAGCGCTGACTTGCCTGTTTTTTAATCACGTCGTACGCGAGTTAGCGTATCAGCGAATTTTTAACTGAACAGGTACAATCGACGCTTTTCTATTTTCGAGGATATTATGCGCTTACTTCACACGATGCTGCGCGTTGGCAATTTACAGCGCTCTATTGATTTCTACACCGAAGTATTGGGTATGAAATTGCTCCGCACTTCTGATAATCCAGAATATCAATACACACTTGCTTTCTTAGGCTTTGGCAGCAATCCCGACCACGCCGAATTAGAATTGACGTACAACTATGGCGTCGAATCCTATGAGATGGGAACCGCCTATGGTCATATCGCTATCTCAGTTCCAGACGCAGCGGCTGCTTGTGCTGCGGTCAAAGCGCGTGGTGGCAACGTCACACGGGAGGCTGGTCCAGTCAAAGGAGGTAAAACCGTGATCGCGTTTGTGCAAGACCCAGATGGCTATAAAGTGGAATTGATTGAACGTGAATTTGATACGCCCGTGACTTTATAAAATTCGTGCAAGCCGCGCCATGCAAATATTCAATGTGCGGCGCGGATTGTGCCCGCCCTATCAAGACAAAAAGTCACGTTTCAATTATTCCCGTACCGCCGGAAATAAGAAATCAAACCGCGGGTAGAATCATCAAGCTGCGCATCGTAAGCTTGGTCACCATTTAAGGCCGGTAATAAGCTGTTCGCTAATTGTTTGCCCAATTCCACCCCCCATTGATCGAAAGAATTCAAACCCCACACTACACCTTGCACGAACACTTTGTGTTCATACAGCGCGAGTAGCATGCCGAGTTGGAATGGATCTAAACTCGTCATCAATATCGTGGTCGATGGTTGATTCCCAGCGAACACTTTATGCGGCAATAATTTGGCAATCTCAGCTTCCTGCAAGCCAGCCGCCGCCAACTCTATACGTGCTTGTTGTTCCGTTTTGCCGAATGCCAGTGCCGAACTTTGTGCTAAACAATTCGCCAACAGTGGCGCTTGATGGCCAGGCAAAGGATAATCGCTACTTGCAGCCACCACAAAGTCGCAAGGGATCAACCAACCGCCTTGATGCAATAATTGGAAGAAAGCGTGTTGACCATTGACGCCAATCTCACCCCATACAATAGGATTGGCGCGACAACTTAAGGGTGCGCCGTCACGTCCAACGGTTTTGCCATTGGATTCCATTTCCAATTGTTGCAAGAAGCCAGGTAAGTGGCGCATCGATTCGTTATAAGGCAATACGGCGGTGGTTTCTGCACCCAAGAAATTAGTATTCCAAATCGACATCAATGCTAAAAGCACCGGCAGATTTTTATCTAATGGCGCATTACGAAAATGGGTATCCATTGTTTCTGCGCCTTCGAGCAAACGCTCAAAGCCGCGCATGCCAATCGCCAAAGCCACAGACAATCCTACCGCTGACCACAGGGAATAGCGCCCGCCGACCCAATCCCAAATCTGCAAAATATTCGCCTCGGGAATACCGAATTCTTGCGCCTTGCTTGGGTTCGAAGTGACCGCGATAAAGTGCTTAGCAATCGCCCATTCTTCCATCGCAGCAGCCATCAACCATGTGCGTGCGGTATGTGCGTTAATGCTAGTTTCTTGGGTCGTAAAAGTTTTGGATGCAACAATAAACAAGGTCGTATGCGGATCGAGCTTTTCTAGCAATGGTGCTAAATGCGCGCTATCTAAATTAGATACGTAATAGAAATTCAATCCTGGATGCTGCAAGGCAGACAAAGCGCGCGTCGCTAACTTAGGACCAAGATCTGAACCACCGATCCCAATGTTCACGATATTCTGGATTGCATCGCCTTTAAAGCCACGCCATAAACCGCTACGTACGCGCTCGACGATATCGCGCATTTGTTTGCGTACTGCGTGGACTTCCGGCATGACATCATGTTCTACACTCGGGAAAGGAGTGAAGTCGGTGTGACGTAAGGCCGTATGCAAGACCGCGCGATTCTCGCTGAAATTGATTTTCTCGCCAGCAAACATGCGATCACGCCAGCTTTCAACTTCAGAATGTCGTGCTAATTGAATCAAATCATTCAGCGCTGCTGTATCAATTCTTTGCTTGGAATAATCGACCAACAGGCCATCTAACTCCAAAGAGAAATGTTGAAACCGCTGCACATCATCCGCAAACAAATCACGCAAATGCTGAGTTTGCAAACGCGCTTTATGTCCCAACAAAGCTTGCCATTCTGGAGTATTGGTCAGATTCATAGCTTTACGTGTATTCGTTTAATTCGATTTTAATTCGATGGATTCAGATCTAACAAATTCGCCAGCGCCACATAGTGTTCCAAGGGAATTGCCTCGGCGCGCAATTGCGGGTCAATGCCGACATCGATTAATTGTTGATCAGTGAACAGCCCCGCAACACAATTGCGGATGGTTTTACGACGTTGTGAAAAAGCCTTGGTGACCACTTGTTCCAACAGGGGCAATTTACAGGGCAATTTTTCTTTTTTGGGAATCATGCGCACAATCGCCGAATCGACGCGCGGTGGTGGATCGAACGCAGTAGGCGGAACAATAAATAGTAATTCCATGTGATAACGCCATTGCAGCATCACTGACAAACGCCCATATTCCTTACCACCTGGCTCAGCCACCATGCGTTCAACCACTTCTTTTTGCAGCATGAAATGTTGGTCTTCAACTTGCTCCGCATATTCGGCAAGATGAAATAACAAGGGACTAGAAATATTGTAAGGAAGATTGCCAACGATACGCAGTTTCTTCCCTTGATTGACTGGAATCGTTGCAAAATCAAATTGCAGCGCATCACCTTCGTGGATAATCAACTTACTTTGATCAAAATTTTTCTTCAAACGCGCAACTAAATCACGATCAAGTTCAACCACATGTAATTGATCCAAGCCTTCTAATAGCAAACGTGTCATCGCTGCTAATCCCGGTCCGATCTCCACCATGCTCTCGCCCGGTTTAGGATTAATCACCTGAATGATGTCACTCAAGACCTGTTGGTCTGTGAGGAAATTTTGACCAAAACGTTTTCGCGCTATGTGTTTCATATTATTTGTGTTGTTGCGTTATGGCGTAGCGAATCATTTCGCACGCGGTAATAACTTAATGATGGCGAGTTGCCGAGTTCGTGGCAGCATGTTGGCGTGCGACCATTTCTGCGGCAATCCGAATCGCCACTTTCATACTTCCTGCGTCTGCTAAGCCTGTACCTAATTTTGCCAGATCCAAGGCGGTACCGTGATCGACTGAAGTTCGTATCAGCGGCAAGCCAAGAGTAATGTTCACACCCAAACCAAAACTCGCATGCTTCAATACCGACAAACCTTGATCGTGATACATCGCCAGCACACAATCTGCGTCTTTCAAATATTTTTGTTGGAACAAAGTGTCAGCTGGAAAAGCACCATGCACATCCATACCCAAACCACGGGCATGCAAAATTACAGGATTAATGACATCAATTTCTTCCTGCCCAAGGTAGCCATTTTCCCCCGCATGCGGATTTAAACCTGCCACATAAATCTTTGGTTTGGCGATACCAAACTTGACCTGCAAATCATCATGGATAATCTGCAAGCTAGTCAGCAAATGATCAAATTGAATTGCGTCTGGAACTGCACGCAATGGCAAATGTGTCGTTGCTAAGGCTACCCGCAATGGTTGCGGCAAATGTGCCGATGCTTCGCATGCCAGCATCATCACCACTTGTGGCGTCTTCGTTTGTTGCGCTAAATATTCCGTGTGTCCGGTAAAGGCGACACCTGCATCGTTGATGGTACTTTTTTGCAGCGGCGCCGTGACCATCGCATCGCACCAGCCTTGTTGTATACACTCAATCGCTGAATCCAACGTGGCTAAGACCGCACGGCCATTCCGTGGATCGAGCTGTCCCGCCACCACATGCGCAGCAAGCGGGCAATCGATCACGGTGATTTGATCTCTGCCACAGCCAGGCAAACCATTGTTGCGCAGGGCTTGTTGCGAGATGGCCATTAAACGGATATTTTTATCCAAATCCTGAGCCAGCATCGCCAAATAGGCCGCGTCACCAATAAGTACTGGACGAATCTGGGAACGTAAATCCCAAGCTGCCAACAGAGAAATTTCTGGACCGATTCCGGCAGGTTCTCCAACCGTGATGGCAATGACAGGTAAACGGGATAGCATTATGTGACACTCCTCAGCCGACTATGTATCGTATTCACACATAAGATCTCTCGGCCTCCTGAATTTAGCGATGCTTTGGCAAATTCAGATGGCTTAGGATCTTCGATCAGCTGGATGATCAATTTATTTTTTTTCGTTACGAAATTCGACATAGGCGCGATCACGCAATTGGCGCAACCAGTCCTGCAAGGCTTCTTCTGATTTACGTGCGCGCACTGCATTTCGCGCTGCTACGCGCTTACGCTCCTTCGAATCATCACTGACTTTACGGTCAAGCACTTGCAAAATATGAAAACCCATTTGTGTTTCCACTGGGTCGCTCACTTCATTCACCGCTAGCTTATTCATTACCGCTTCAAATTCAGGGAAGGTAACGCCAGGTAGGACCCACCCAAGATCACCGCCTTTGCTTGCCGAGGTGTCGATAGAATTGGTTTTTGCAAGTTCTTCAAAGCTTGCTGATTTACTCACGATCTTTTGCTTTAAATCTACCAATGTGCTTTTCACTTGCGCCGCAGTCATGATTTGTGTCGGGCGCATTAAAATATGCCGCACATTGGTCTCTTGCACAGTACTTGCCGCAGCAACAGGAGCCAAGTCTCGCTTGCCTAATAGTTTAAAAATATGGAAACCGTTTGGACTACGAACAATTTCAGAAAAGCCACCGACAAACGTAATTTTATTCACTGCGTCACTAAAAATAGTCGGAATTTTATCTTGTTCACGCCATCCGACTTCGCCACCTTTTAATGCTTCGTTTGAGTCAGAGTAGGTTGCCGCCAATTTTGCGAAATCATCACCAATCCGCAATTTTTTATAGACTTCTTGCACCCGAGCATTACGTTGCGCGATGACTTCCGGTGTCGCATTTTCTGGGATCCGAACCATGATATGTCCGAGATTGATCTCTTGATTCTTATTCGGTGCGGCTTCTTGTGCAGCGATAAAATTATCGACTTCGAGCTCAGAAACTTGTAGTTTGCTATCGACTTCGCGCTCACGAATTCGCTGCGTCATAATGTCATCGCGAATTTCTTCACGGAACGCCCCAAACGAAGTACCTTCACGTTCAATTTGGTTACGCATCTCTTGCAATGAAGTTTTGTTTTGCTCAGCCATTCGTTGCAATGCGCGGTCAAGCATAAGGTCATCCACCCGCATCCCTTGCTCTTTGGCTAATTGGATTTGCAAGCGGTCAATGATCATACGTTCAATAATTTGTTTTTCCAGATCCGCCCTTGCTGGTAACGGCGTTCCTTGGGCTTTCAAACTCCGTTCAATATTATTGATGCGCTCTGCCACTTCCAAATTCGTGATCACTTCATCGTTCACAACCACCGCGATGCCATTGATTGTTTGCGCCTTGGCTACTTTTTTCGGTACAGCTTTATTCCCTGTTGCGGGTTCTTCTAAAGGCGCAACCGGAGAAGTCGTTTGCGCGGCTGTTTGGGCGGCTGCGATGCCAGACAAAGACAAGCCAAATAATGCAGTCAAACAAACTGACAAGCAGATTGCGGTCGGACGTTTCAATTGATTCATGTGCAAATTGTGTCGCATAGTGATCCAAAATTCATAATAAAAATGAGGCGCTTAACAATTAATTCGGAAAGCGTCTGTTTTCGCCATATTTTGACGAAAGCTGCAATATACACGCTAATTGGTAGCCTGATAACCTGAAATACTCTTTTTCAAGGTTTCTACAGGATTTGAGCCAAATCCAATTCTCGCCAAGCCATTTAACTCTAACTGTATTGAAAACCCTGAATTATTTGACAAATTTGTCGTGGCAAAACGATGGCTGACAAACCTTAACGCCCAACAATCGGCACGATATTCAAATCCCGCCAATCCTTCAACCAACTTATTATTTTGCAAAGAATAGTTGCTTTTGCCAACAACGTACCAACGATGGGCCAGTGGCCATTGACCGGATAATTCGAGCTGTTTCAAGACTTCGCGTTGAAATTGGTACTGCAAATTCAAAATCTTTTTCGGTGCTGGCTGCCAGCGGACCGCATAGTTAGAACGGACTGATTGACGATCACTCTGACTTACTTGGAGCGCCGCTTCAACATTGAGCGTATCGGAAATTTGCCCGCTGCCTGCCAATAAGAGATCAGAGCGACTTGGATTGGTTTTTCCGTCCAAACTCACTTTTTGCGTATTGAAATAGAATCGCTGTCCAAGAGCAAACTTAAACCGCTCCACCCCATTGTCTTCAATAAAGCGTGAAACGACGCCCGCGGTGACCTGATTCGAGTCGCCGATTCGATCATGTCCGGTGAACCGATTCTCACTAAAAATCTGCGCAAAATTAAAATCTGCCTGAGCCGTATCAAAAAGTGGGAAATTCGTTTGGTCACGATAAGGCGTATTCACGTAGAACAAACGCGGCTCTAGCGTTTGCGTCATTTTTTCACCGAGTAAACTGGCGCGCCGCTCAAAGATCAAACCGCTGTCCAAGGAAACACTGGGGACTGTCCTTTGCAAGCGCTCTGGTTGTCCAACTGCTGGATTATCGATTTGATAGCTTGTCGCATGAAAAGAAATTTTGGGGACAACAAAAAATGCTGGCTGTATCCAAGGTAAGGATAACTGTGGATTAATCACCGCACGTTGGCCACGAATGAGCGTCGGATGCCAGAAGCGCGTCATCAATGCATCAACCGACCAATCGAATCCAAGAATATCACTCTGTCCAGCGTGCACACTGAACTGAGGCAAACGTTCGTAAGGTAAAGTAATCGGCGCCGTAATATCTTGCAGAACTTGGTAGCTTGTCGATCGCAATGCGGCATTCCAGAATGAGCCGTAGTAGTCGAAACCCACTTCACGTAGCAAAAGTCGTTGTGCGGTTTTGGTCGTCGAATTAGAAAAATCCGCAGGGTAATCGTTGTCTGAGGCCTTATTCATGTTCCACGAAAAGACCAATTCAGGTGTCAGATTTTGGCGATGCACCGAGGTTCCAGCATAGCGTGTCGAGTCCGTCAATTTGTCGCGAATCACTTCAATCGCGGTCTCGCCCGCATAGGTTTCACCGAGATAGCGACCTTCCATCCCTAACTGTAATCCGCGTCGAGCGATCATTTTAGGATGCAATGTAAAATCGCGATTAGGTGCAATATTAAAATAATAGGGAACACCGAACTCCACCCCACCCTTGTTCGAGTGGCCGACCGTTGGCGGCAAAATACCAGAGTGACGTGCGCCAGACAAAGGGAAACTAAAATTCAACCATGACGGCGTTCCCATAATCGGAACACCTTTAAAGTACAAAACTGACTTACCAGCAATCCCGGTATCGAGCCCGGTGTCTAATCGCATCGTGTCGGCTTGCAAATACCAATCAGGATCTAATCCTTCGCATGTACTGTAAGTGCCATTGCTGATCGTTGCTTTTTCTTCATTCTCAAACGCTATTTGGTCAGCGCGACCTTGCCCCTTATTCTTGGCAAAAAAATAGCTTGGATTTTGAACAAATCCGGCACCGGTTTCTAAGACAAAACGCATTAAGTCACCGCTGTAACAGTCGCCATTGCGTTTTAAACTGACTTTACCTGTCGCATCAATTTGGTCTTCGATCGGTAAATACCTTGCCTTGTCCGCGTTAAATAGCAGATTTCCCCGCTGGACTTCCACGCCGTGATCGAGGTGAATAACCCGATCCGGTTGCCCTGTAACCAACTCAGCCTGAATCAAAGTCGGTCCCACATCATTTTTTTGATCATCTTTATTATTCGATTTAGTCGAAACTTTTGTTTCCACGATGAGGGGCTTGGGCGTACTTTCAGTTTGCCCGACTGCCGCAGTCAATGATGACGTCTTATTATTTTGTGCCGTCGTTGGTGGCGTATTTTGATGTGCAAGAGATTCTTGTGCATGTACGGGCGCAAAAGCCGTGAACAATACACTAGCGAGAATAGTTTGCTGCAGACCAGACTTTGCCGCAAACGTAGCTGTATGTGACGATGAGTGCGATAATACGTCTTTGATCCGATGACTGTACTGGCACATGGAATGGTTATTTAATGACATTAAGTTAACTGCTTCGCAAGCATTTTGGGTTGATTGACCACACGGTCGGCACCTTAAGCGATACATTTGCATCGAACTTTGTGAACAAATCTTGAAAGAAACTCAGTAAGTAACTCAAGAAAGCACCCAGTAAAAGCAAGCTATTATAGGCGCAAACGCCGCAAAAGTTGACTTTCACCCAAGGACAATTGCAGAAAGCCCAAGCGATTTTTCAACCGCATTCGAGTTTTCTAAGCGGCAAAAACTACCATAAACGACGTCAATCAGATTTTGAATCTTTTAAACTCGCATCCTATTTCATTGTAAGACTATGACCACAATCAATTCCCCCCAAGATCCCCAACGTCTACAAGACCTCAAGCAATGGCTTTCCAGCTTGAAGACACCGCAATTAGCAGTCGACACAATGCGCGTTGCTTCTGCCGACGCTAGTTTTCGACGCTACTTCAGAATTGACGGTCAGTTGAATCAAGAATCCATGAGCTTCATTGTCATGGATGCACCGCAACCGCAAGAGGATGTCAAACCATTTATCCAAATAGCGAATTTATTTGCCCAGTTACACCTCACAGTACCCCAAGTATTGGCTGAGGATACAGAACGCGGATTTTTGCTGTTGAGTGATCTCGGGTCAACCATGTATTCCCATGTACTGAATACGGACACCGCGCATAAATTGTATTTGGATGCAATCGACTCACTTGTTTTACTCCAATCGCAGAGCCAAGCCGATGTCTTGCCCGAGTATGATCGCGATTTCTTACTGCGCGAACTGATGATTTTCCCTGAGTGGTACATACAAAAGCATTTGGGGGTCAATTTGACCGAATCCCAAACTGCGAGCCTTCAAAAAGTATTTGATGCTCTTCTAGCAAATATTGTTGCTCAGCCCCAAGTTTATGTTCATCGTGACTTCCACTCCCGAAATTTGATGTTAATGGACAAAGGCAATCCAGGAATTCTAGATTTCCAAGGCGCCTTATACGGACCAATCACCTATGACCTAGTTTCATTGCTAAGAGATGCCTATGTGCAATGGGACGAAGAAATGGTCTTGGATTGGGCTATCCGATATTGGGAAAAGGCCCGTAAAGCTGGGCTTCCTGTGGCACCAGATATCGACAGTTTTTATCGAGACTTTGAATTCATGGGATTACAACGCCACCTCAAAATCTTGGGTATCTTTGCACGCTTAGCACATCGCGATGGCAAACAGCACTATCTAGATGACATGCCGACAGTGCTTGACTATGTGCGTAAGACTGCCAATCGTTACAAAGAACTGGTGCCCTTATTGCGCTTACTCGATAGTCTTGAAGACGCAGCACCGCAATTTGGGTACACCTTTTAATTGCGCTACCTATCGACTTCTGATCCATTCAACCACAGGTTAATTACTGCATGAAAGCAATGATCCTTGCCGCAGGTCGCGGTGAACGTATGCGCCCTCTTACCGATACTTGCCCCAAGCCCTTGCTCAAAGTGCGTGGACGCCCTCTGATCGTTTGGCACATCCTCAATTTGGTGAAAGCAGGAATCAATGAGATTGTCATTAACCACGCCCATCTAGGCCATCTCATCGTTGACGCTTTAGGCGATGGCAGTCGATTTGGCGCGAACATCCAGTATTCTGCAGAAGAGCAAGCTTTGGAAACCGCAGGAGGCATCGCGCTGGCTTTGCCCATGTTAAGTGATGGAATAGACCCTTTCTTGGTGGTTTCAGGTGATATCTACATTCCCCATTTCGACTTCAAAGAATGTTTTAATACACTTGAAGACAAGGATATGTGGGGCAACCCACATCCGCTCGACAAACGTGACGTGGCCTGGCTGTATATGGTGAAGAATCCTAGCTTTCATCCGGAGGGAGACTTTGCACTCAATCTAATGGGGCTGAGCAATCAAGACAACGTCGGCTCAGTACGTTTGACGTTCGGGAATATCGGCGTGTATCGACCCGAGATGTTTGCTGGCATTAAGCCAGGTAGCCATGCGAAACTTGCTCCCATATTGCGCGATTATGCTGATCGAGGTCAACTCGGAGGGGAGCTATATCGTGGAGAATGGCACAATGTTGGCACACCCGACCAACTTGCTGATTTAAACGCGCCTTTTCAGCCAAGTACCCATCAATAAATCGAACTTGAAAAGACATTCGGAATTCGAAAGTTATCCAAGCAAATAATCTCTATTCGCCCTATGCAACTGCACTCTCGCTAAGATGAAACTCCAGTCATTCACTGCTTCCTCCTCACGTATTGCTATTTGTGGTGCAGGTCCTGTTGGGCAGGCGCTTGCTCTCATGTTGTATCGATGTGGCGTCGCTGCGCACGACATGGTGTTATTTGATGCAAAGACGACAGAACAAGCTAGCCACGACGCTCGAAGTATTGCACTTTCATTTGGTAGCGAACAACTCTTGAAACAGCTGGGAGCGCCGACAGAACGAGTGACTGCGATCGAGGAAATCCACGTTTCACGTCGCAAACACTTTGGTCGCAGCTTACTACGCGCATCTGACTATGCGCTACCAGCACTCGGTTACGTTGCGCGATACGGGGACATTGTCGCGCCCTTGGAAGCCGCGCTCAATTCGGTCGGAATACAATCCATTAGACCTGCCCTAGTCGAACATATCGAGGAACAAAACCAGCACGTTTTACTTCATTTACAAGACGGCCGACAATTTGCTGCGGAGTATGTCATTCAAGCTGAGGGCGGCACATTCGCGGAGCAGGAACAAGGAATCCGACACCACGATTATCAACAAACCGCATTAATCGCCCATGTCACGACTTCGCATCCATTAGCAGGCCGTGCATTCGAACGCTTCACCGAACAGGGTCCACTCGCCTTGCTGCCGCAAGACACAGGCTATGCTTTGGTATGGTGCATGCGACCAAGCCAAGTTGATCAACACCTTGCGATGGGTGATCAAGAGTTCCTAACTGCATTACAAATTCAATTTGGCGACCGCTTAGGACAATTCATACACAGTACCAAGCGCGTCAGCTTTGCACTCGGACTCAACACTCAAGCCTCTGCCACCAGGCGGACAGTTAGAATCGGCAATGCCGCACAAACTTTGCATCCCGTAGCGGGTCAAGGATTGAATCTTGGTTTACGCGATGCAATTGGACTTGCGCAATTTTTCAGTACACAAATGAGTAATCTTGCAGTCAACAATGACACAATCGATTTACACGACTTCTTGAATACTCGGCGTATCGATCGGCAATGGACGATCAAATTGACTGACACAATGGCGAGGATTTTCGCCAGCAGTGCGGATGGATCACTCTTGCAAAGTCTGCTTGGATTGGGATTGTGCGCAATTGATTTGGTTCCGCCACTCAAACAAAGTTTAGCCGAACAGATGATGTATGGCGCTCGCCACTAAGCCCTTGATTCGCCACTATCAAAATCCATCGGTGCCCGAAGAGTGTTCTCTCGGGCATGCTCGATTAGAATCCGTCAATGCGTTCAACGCTGTGATGGGCGCTTCAACGTGCTAGCTTTATCCAATGGCGCCTGCCTCTTTTTGCTGCCAGCTTGGTCTTTTGTTAAATCGATTTGCAAACTCAGAGATGGTGCATCCTCAGGCTGCAGTTTTAACTGAAAACGATGCAGCTCATCACGTCGGAACGCATGAACCTCAACCGTTTCACCAACACGGTAGGGATTGAATAAAGTCGACAAATTATTTGCCACGTCACTCGCGCTCACCCGCAATCCATTAATGGCAACGAGTATGTCCCCCGCCGACATTCCGGCCTTCTGTGCAGCGCCTGAATCAAAGACTTGGAGCAATTTACAATCGGCACCGCTCTTACCCAAACGCGCATTCATTGACGGCTTTTTCGCTGTTGAATCCTCCACCATTGAGACGCCAAAATCCGCATAGAGTTTTGCCAAAGGAAGATCTTCAGTTCCTTTGACAATACGATCAATGAAACGGGCGACCGACACCCCTGTCACCTGTTCCACTAATTCGGCAAAGCCATCTTCACTCAAGCCTTGCTGCATACCGGACTTCTGCTTTAGATAAAAATCTTTTCCGTATTTTTTCCATAGCGCACGCATCACATCATCGAGTGATTTCTTCCCAGCTGTTTCCGCGCGGATCATCAAATCGAGACCGAGCGCAACTAAAGAACCCTTTGCGTAATAGCTCACAATCGCGTTGGGTGCGTTTTCGTCTTGGCGATAATACTTCGTCCACGCATCAAAACTGGAATCCGCTAGGCTTTGTTTCTTTCTTCCCGAGCCGCGCTGTACTGAATTGATCGTCTTCGCGACCAATTTCAAATATGCAGCCTCGTCGATGATCTCACAACGACGTAAAAACAAATCATCGTAGTAACTTGTAAATCCCTCAAACAGCCATAACAAACTAGTGTAATTTTCTTGCGCTAAATCATAGCTTGCAAAACTCGCAGGTTTGATCCGTTTGACATTCCATGTATGAAAATACTCATGGCTACACAAGCCCAAAAAGCTGCGATATGCCTCACTCATATTCGCATCATTTTTGGTTGGTAAATCGTTGCGACTACAAATTAACGCTGTCGAAGCTCGATGTTCAAGTCCGCCATATCCCTCGCCAACCGCCATCGTCAAGAAAACATAGCGCTCCATCGGCGCCTGCTTGGTTCTCGGCTCAAAGAATGCGATTTCAGCTTCACAAATTTTTTGAAGGTCTTTCGCCAATCGAGACAAATCCAGATTAGGTACTCGACCTGTCACGACTACATCATGCGGTACGCCATGCGCCTTAAACGTCACGAGGGCGAAATCCCCCATCTCAACTGGGTGATCGACTAATTCATCATAGTCACTCGCAACGTAGGTGCCAAACCCATACCGCTTTGCCTTCAATTCTGGCAATGAAGTGGCAACACGCCAATTTTTAGCAGCAGGATCAAGCGGCTGCTGAATATCGACAACGTGTGAGATTTGTTCTTGTCCATGTACTTGTAAAAACACACTAGTTCCATTGAAGAATCCATGTGTTTGATCAAGATGAGCTGCACGTACAGATAAATCCCATGCATAGACTTGATAAACTATTTGCAAGGGGCTGTCACATGGGCTTGCTTGCCAGCTTGATTTATTCAACTTCTTTAAACCCAGCTTTTTACCTTTAGCAAAAGCAGAAATTTGCACAATATTGCGCGCGAATTCACGCACCATGTAACTACCAGGTATCCAAACGGGCAACGATACTATTTGGCCATTGAGATCAGGATTCGCAACTGTTAACTCAATCTCAAATAAATGAGCACTCAAGTTCAGTGCCTTGATTTGATAAAAAAGTGCATGCTTTGTTTGCGCGACCATAATCACCTCATGCGTAATTACGAACTGTAAAAGTCACGAACATCAAAACTTGGGTTGTCACTACCACGCAAGTCAGACGATAACGCAACTCCACAAACCATGATGGCAAATCAAATCGCTGATACATGCGCTTGTCATACTGGTAGGAGAAAACGAAGGCAATCATCTGCACTAAAAAGGCAGTTCCGGAAATATAGGCCAAGGAAAACCAAGCAACAATGGTTGGTACGACGCCCCAGATCAAATCCCGTTTCAAATCATGCGTACTACGCTTACTCTCAATAAATGAAAGCCCCCAATGCAAACCACCAACAAATCCAAGGATCGCGACGCCATAGACTAATTGTGCTTCAACAAAAAATGCAGCCACTTCCAATGGCACTAGCCAACACAAGATCATTAGTAAGACGAACGGTGCCAAAGCGATCATGCCTAGACGCGTGGCAAATTGTTTATCAAGATTATCCATACCAGCCAAAAAAAGAAAATCGCCGTTGGGCGATTGGTAAATTCGTCAAAGAAAACAGTATTTTAGGCGAAAATCTCGAGGAAAGCCCTAAATCGCACTGAATTTCTCGTGTCGCAAGACTAAATTGAACAGACGATCGATCATCCATCAATCAAATCGTCGCTTACATTCATCCATTCATCGAGAAAGATCTGCCGGATAATCAATATCACGCAAAATTCCAGGATCATTCACGGGCAATTCCGTCACTGGCAAATCACGCAATAATTGACGTGCGCCTTGATCGCCACTTAATTGCGATAACAAAGAAAAGTAATGTCGTCGAAATCCTACCGGATTGCCGCGCTGTCCTGCGTAAGTCGGTACGACAACGCTTGCACCTGCACGCATGGACGCGACCATCGCATGAATAGTGGTCGGTTGCACGAACGGCATATCGCCGAGAGCAATCACCACAGCATCGCAGTCAACTGACAAACAGGCTAAGCCAGCGCGTAACGAATGCGCTAGGCCTAGACTTGCATCGTCACAATCACAGATTGTCAACTTGGTCAGTGACAACGTTTCCCTCAGTTGCTGGCTGTGTTGACTTTTTGCGGAAATCACCACCATGCTTTCGGGTAAAACCGCATTCAGGTTTGCACTACTCGTCGCAAGAATGGAGCGTCCATCAGCTAAACTACTTAATAACTTATGCTTACTGCCTGAAGAATCAAACCGCTCGCCACGCCCAGCGGCGAGCAACATACCGCAGCAACGAAAGGTTTGCATATTCACTTCGTGCAAACTTATTTTGCTACGATCGAAGGGTTCTTCAAACTGGCAAATTTATCTTCCAAGCCTTTGACATCGACCATCCCCGGCAAGCGGGAACCGTCGGTAAAGATCACGGTCGGCGTCCCCGTTACTCGTAATTTCTTACCGAGCGCCAAAATTTTATCATTGGGGGCATTGCAATTTGCAGGTGCAGTCGCAGCCACTTTGCCATTCATCATCCACTCGTCCCAAGCTTTGCTACGATCGGCTGAACACCAAATATCGCGTGATTTCACCGCAGAATCTTCCGCCAAAATGTTATACATAAAAGTGTAGATCGTCACGTTGTCGACAGACTGCAAAGTTTTGCGAAATTTCTTACAGTAACCGCAATTCGGGTCTTCGAAAATAGCAATGACGCGTTTGCCATCCCCTTTCACATACTTCAACGCGGATTCCAAAGGAAGCTCAGAGAAATTCACCCGATTCAGTTCGTCCGTACGCTGCTTGGTGAAATTGACTGTCCCCTTCACATCAATGATGCTGCCGACGAATACATACTTGGCTTTTTCATCCGTGTACACAATCTCGCTGCCCATGCGCACTTCATACAAACCGCCATAGGGAGTTTTCGTCACAGAATCAACCTTCGCACCGCCACCGATATTTGCCGATATTGTTTTCTTTATATAGGCCTCTGTCGGTGTTTCTGCCTGAGCAAACGTACCCACTCCGGCAAGTACAAGCGCAATTAATATTTTTTTCATTTATTTTCCTTCTTTTGATTCGATACAAATTTAAGAGGCCAAGCCTGGTAATACGCTAAGTTGCTTTTCCCATTGCATGGGAGATTAATTTTCTTTTTAGGACTGGTAAGTGATTCAGTAAGTTCATTCCCGCACCCCGCACCAGACGAACGGCTGGAAATGCGCTACCGAAGAGACGTGCCAAGCCGTCCGTCGTTATTTGCATCAACGCGACCTCTTCGCTGCGAGCCCTTTGATAACGGCGCAACAATCGACGATCGCCACAATCACGATAAGCCTCACGCTGCGTCAAAATTTGTACCAATGCCTGAACATCACCAAAACCTAAATTCATTCCATGTCCCGCCAATGGATGCACGGCATGCGCCGCATCACCGATCAAAGCAACGCGCTCTGCCACCATGCTATGAGGACGGATCAAACGCAGAGGAAAAGCCTTAATCGTCGCTGGCTCCAAAGGCGTCAACTCGCCCAGTGAGTCGTGAACATAGATCGATATTCGCTGTGCTAAATCCGTCAAACTCATTTGCAACAATTCAGACGCAAGTGCATCAGGTGCTGACCAAACCAATGACACCAAATTTCCCGGCAAGGGTAACAAAGCAATAATTCCCTGCTCTTCCACAAACCATTGCCGTGCAATTCCTTGATGCGGCTTAGTACATGCAAAATTCGTCACCACGCCTTGTTGACCATATGAACGATAATCGAGACCTATATCCGCTTGTCCTCGTACCCACGACTGTGCACCATCGGCACCAACAATTAATTCTGCCTGTATAGTTCGCCCATCATGTAATTGCAAACTTGCGTAGCTCTCCTGAATACTCATACCTGTAGCGGTGCCAACATATTGCTGAATATTCGGAGCAAATCGCAGTGCCGTATCGAGAGCACGATTTAAATTGCTATCTTCGACTATCCACGCCAATTCATTAATGTAAGCACCATAAGCATCAAAATGTAGTAGACCCTTTGCATGTTCCGATGCATCAGCGACATGCATGGCGCTCACTTCAGCAATGCGACTCTTATCCAATGCACCCCAAACTTTCACGCCATCAAGTAAGCGATGGGCTACATGGTTTAACGCAAACACCCGCACGTCCCATTCCGCGGGAAGCGCACTAGTGGAAAAAAGTGCCGCATCTTTTGTACTGCTCGCACTTAAGAGACTCACAGATAAGCCAGCTTGTGCCAATGCCAATGCCGCTGCTTTTCCAACCGCCCCATCACCGACGATACAGACATTCGTACGACTGAATTGTTGGTTCATATTCAACCTTTGTTGAGAGAAACACAGAATCTCCGCATTATACGTGAGCGCCCAAATTTATCCGTGGAAGCAAAATCCTCAACTGATTTCCCTCAAACTCGGAGATCAATTCACAAATAATTTGCTTTTTTCCGAATATGTGTCTATAATTCTTGGTCTTGGCCTGGTAGCTCAGTCGGTAGAGCAGAGGATTGAAAATCCTTGTGTCGGTGGTTCGATTCCGCCCCGGGCCACCAAGAAATTCGTATTAAAAATAAGGGCTTACAGCGATGTAAGCCCTTATTTTTTGCGCCGTCAGTTCTACAATATGGGTCTAACTCTACAATTCCTTTGGCTTAGGGAAGTTTACGATATTGTATGAGTGTCGAAAAATTGACTATTGAGTGAACTTATCTTTTTATTCTGCGATTTCTGTTTCGTATTCGAAAGTTAGTTTCGCATCATTTCCCCAACTTTGGTCGTAGATTGGGGGGACATATCTATTTACGGCCTTTCCTTTATATACAAAGATTTTTCGTTCCCCCTCCTCTAGGCTAACCGAAGTAAATCGACGAGGCTCAGCAAATGCGATCGCTACCTTTTTTGATTGACATACGCTAGCTCCCATTGACAGTGACACTTTCATTAAAAAAGTTAAGTCTCGCTTGTTCATCGCCCAATCCATTTCACATTGAAGACGGAGATCTCCTAATCTCTTCTCGTTTACTAGTAAATTTGGGGATCGAACCGCGGATTGAAATCTGGTGGTCCCTGATTTCGTGGATACTATTACTTCAATGTCCTCTTGTTGCCCTTTACTCATGTTTTTATCTAAGCGAAAGAATCCGTCTTCTTCCATAGGAATTACAGCTTCGGCATCGGAAGAAACCAAGCGCAAGTTCAAGCCTTGAATATTAACTCTTACATTTTGTTGAGGAAGTAATTGAAAACCGACATCCGCTTTTGGCGCAAACGACTGAAATTTTTCAGCGGCTTCAAGGCCATAAAGAAAAGATTGTAGGGGACGACGGTCAGGATTTTTTATTGCCAAAATCTTAACTTTTCGCGTGATGTCATGTTCTTGGAATGAGGTGGTTACAGATGCATAGGCATCTTTTTGAATTCCAGATGTTATGAAAGCTGTTAGTAGCAATAATAAATAATTTGACTGATATTTCATGTTTCCATCCTAAATTTCTCAAATTAGAATTTGCTTTTGTATTAGATTTTCGATTAGCGATGCGCTTACGCCCGGCCTATTTACGATTTCTGAATAAGTCATCGAGTTTGCTCTAATAGAATTAAGCAATAAATAGAAATTCACGCTAATTGAGTTAGTTAAATAATGTTTTCGATCAAAAAGAACATAATTTGAAATAGTGTTTTTATTAACTTCAAACATGATGTATCTTTTTTCATTCAACTAAAATGTTCTAAGTGCATTGTTATATTTGTCGATGGTATTTACTTCAGTTTCTTCATCAACAAGCACGTGATTAATATACCGCCAACACTTCCATTGCTCATAGCTATTTACCAATTAATTTTCCAAATGATTATATATTTTATTAATTTCATTTGTAATATACAAATCACGTAACTGCCCTTTTTGAAGATGTACCATGGAGAAGAACGTTATTTTATTTTCCATTAAATTTGTGGGTAAACGTCGAACCACTGCTGGGATTAATGTGGTTTGTGTCAAATAAGAAAGAAATGGAATCCCCGTACGAACACTAATTTTCTTCGCCAAAAATTGACTTGGATAAGATTACCAGAGTCTTTTTTGTTGTTACCTTTTCCTTTATTGCCATCTAAGAATGCAAGTATTGATCTTTTTTCTTTACTGCTCCCCGTACCACCAATGCCATAGGCTGAGTTGACCGACGCGGCATTTAAGACTATATAAAAACAGCGATAGGAAAAGTTTTGAGGAGTAAAGGACGTATCGTCAATACGCGCTTTTTTGCGATAACAGCGTATTACCAGTTTGATCCTGACTTCAGTAATGGTGCCTCTGGCTGGAAGAAATGGATTGCTGAAAAGAGAGTACTAGATTGTCGCCGCCGTGTTTGGCATAAGGCTACGCTGGAAAGGAGTGGTAGCTTGGCCGAACCCAATGCGCAATTGGGCACACAGTACAACCGATTTTGGAGCGAGTATTGCCACCCGGACTACCCTAATTTACCAGCCGCTGATTTACTTGGACAACAAAAAGTATCGCAAAACTCGATGTCTTCCAATCGACGATACTTTCATATTGCAAAATAAATACCAAAACCTTACTCCAATAAATCCCCACTCCCTTCACGCAAATCTGCGAACTTCTTCGCCATGGTCGGATTCCCTTTGGTCAGACGCTTAATTGTCACATCCTGCGCCTTATCATTCGCTAAGCGCAAATTGCGATCAGTGCCCAACAAGGCGTCTTTGGTCTTTTGCAGATGATCGATGGACTTGTCGATTTCCTCGATGGCTTTTTGGAACTTCGCGGAAGCCAACTCATAATTTCTACCGAACGCAGCCTTAAAGTTATCGAGCTCACTCTCAAAATTGGTGATATCAATATTCTGCGACTTCACCAGCGCTAGCTCGTTCTTGTACTGCATAGAATTCATCGCCGCATTGCGCAACAATGTGATCATGGGGATAAAGAACTGCGGGCGCACTACATACATTTTGGGATAGCGGTGGAAGACATCAACGATGCCCGAATTGTAGAGTTCGTTTTCTGGCTCAAGCATCGATACCAAGATCGCATATTCGCACTGCTTTTCATGGCGATCTTTGTCGAGCTCTTTCAAGAAATCTTCATTCTTTTTCTTGGTCGCGGTCTCTTCGTTTTCGTTTTTCATCTCAAACATGATCGAGACAATCTCGGTACCCGATTCATCAAAATCACGGAAAATAAAATCGCCCTTGCTGCCGTTGCGCGCGTCATTGTCTTTTTCAAAGTCTGCACGCGGAAATGCCATCGAACGGATCTTGTTAAACTCGATCTCGCAATGCTGCTCCAAAGTCTCGCCCACCATCTTGGTCGACAGCTTGGCCTTCATATCCTTCAAACGCTCAATCGCTTCATCGCGGTCTTTCAACTGCGTTTCGTATTTCTCTTTCAACGCACTTTCAGCCAAACTACGTTCCAGCTGCGAACGTTCTAAACCGCTCCTCAATTCATCACGCTGTTTCTCAACTGTCGTAATCGCCTCTTTAATCGCCAATTGCTCGCTGATGGCCTTGGCATCCAACTGCGCTTTCAAACTCTGAATCTGCGCCTCTTTCTCTGCCGCGACTTTCTGCATCTCGGTTTGCAATTTCGCTTCCAACAAAGCCGCTGCTGCTTCGCGATCACGCTTGGCTTGCGCCAATTCATTCACCAAGGTATCACGTTCTTTTTGCACCTGACTCAAAGCCTCAGCCACCGCCAACTGCTTCTCAACCCCCACAGCATCAAGCTTAGATTTCAGCGCCACGATCTCAGCATCCTTACTCGCCGCCACCCGCTGCACCTCACTCGCACTTTTCGCCTCCGCCAACTGCACCGCCGTCTGCTTCTCTTGCGCAGCCAAGCTCAAACGCTCATGCAAAGCCTGCTCAAACTCAGCATCATGCACCTGCCGCACGATATCGGCATAACCAGTTTCATCGATCTTGAAAGCTTTACTGCAATGGGGGCAAATGATTTTGTTCATAAAAAGTACCTGAAAATAGTATTACTCGCACTATACACAAACAGCATGACATAGGCTGTCGCAATCTCGGCGCAAGATTTAAAAAGTCTTAAAAATTAATACGTAGCTTGCACAAGCACATCAGTCATTCAAACACTGCCAACGCTAACGACATGAAATACGGTAGCGACGATATGCAGCTAACTCCCTCGATTTTTTAGCGTGCATAAGTCGAGGCATTCCCGATACGAATGTGTCCTGCCGGTACCATTGCAAGAAGCAAACGTGATTACTCGCACGGTCTGTTCTTATCCATTATCGCTTCCACCAACGCGGCAATAATGCTTGAATTTGGTCTTGTTGAAATCGATCGTCAATTAAGTAAATCACACCGCGATCTGTGTTGGTCCGAATCACGCGCCCCGCAGCTTGTACCACTTTTTGCAATCCAGGATACAAGTAGGTGTAATCATATCCAAACCCAAATAGTTGATACATTCTTTGCTTGATTTGTTCGTTGATAGGATTGATTTGCGGCAGTCCTAGCGTTGCTATAAAGGCGCCTATCAAACGCGTACCAGGCAAATCAATTCCTTCGCCAAAAGCGCCACCCAACACCGCAAATCCTACGCCTTGACTGTCCTCAGTGAAATTGGCAATAAACCGATTCTTCGAAGCTTCGTCCATCTTTCTAGTCTGCACCCAAGTGCTGATGTGTGGAAAACGCTGCGTGAACAAGCTCGCGACTTGATCCATGTATTCAAAACTACTGAAGAAAGCAAGATAAGCACCTGGCGTTTGATCGAATTGGTTTGCCATCAGATCCGTGATCGGCGTCAGAGATTGATGCCGATCTGCATAACGGGTGGATACTGTTTCAACGACATGGACCGCTAACTGTTCAGGATCAAATGGGGATTCGACATCAACCCATGCGGTTTTCTCTGGCATGCCGAGGAGATCACTATAATAATTCCACGGCGTCAATGTCGCAGAAAACAAAGCACTTGTGTGACTTGCTTTAAATCGTGCTTGTAAAAACGGTGCAGGCACAATATTTCGGATACAGAGAATAGATCCATTTTGCTTCATCGACACGTCGAATATCGAATGCTCTCCAAAACATTCACTTAGTCGAATAAAGATCAAAGCATTGAAATAGAACTCTTGCAAACCGGAATTATTCGCCGAGGGATGGTCGACAAAATAGCTACCAATTTCGGCACAAAGACTTATCAATGTTTTAGTCAATTTATCGGGAAGTTGTGCGTGAACTTGATACGAATCGATACCCTTGCTTTGTATTAGATCTGACTTCTCAAGCATTCGCCACTGTCGCCGTACTTTATCGCACGCCTTTTTTAGTTCGGGTGGCGCTTGTCTTTGCATCTCCTTAAAACGTGCAGAATGCAATTCTATTGTGTACATCTCACGCGCACGCGCCACCATATTGTGCGCCTCATCAATTAGGACGCTGATCTTCCAGTTATTATTCAGTGCCAAACCGTACAACATCGCATTTAAATCAAAATAATAATTATAGTCACCGACAACGATGTCACTCCATTTGGCCATTTCGATACTCAAATAATACGGACAAATTTGATGAGATAAGGCAACCTCTCGCAACTGTGCCTGATCAAGGATCGCAATCCCAGCGGCAGCCGCGCGCGCCTCGGGTAGGCGATCATAAAACCTTTTTGCTAAAGGGCATGCTTCGCCATGGCAGGCGTTTTCTGGAAATTCACATGCATTCGCTTTCGCGACTAACTCCAGTGCTCTTAATGATGACGGCGGTAGTTTCTCCTGCATGGTGGCGATCGCATTCAACGCTACTTTCCGCCCAGAAGTTTTGGCGGTCAAAAAAAAGAGCTTATCAAGTTGGTGTTCCGCGATCGCTTTGAGCATAGGAAAAAGGCTGGCGATAGTTTTGCCAATTCCTGTTGGTGCCTGTGCTAATAAACAGCATGCACGATTGCTTGCTTTGAACATGGCTTCGGCTAGTTCGCGCTGACCAGCTCTAAAACTAGGATGAGGAAACGGCATCACACGTAAAGCTTGGTCGCGCTGTCGACGATGCGTCGATTCGTGTCTAGCCCATGCCAAAAAACGCCTGCAAGTTTGCTCGAAAAAATGAGCCAATGTGGCGATATCGAAAGTCTCAGTGAGTGGGATTTCGGTCAGCCTATCGATATCGTAATAGATCAACGCCAGACTCAATTCTGGTAGTGCGTGCTGTTGACACAATAAATATCCGTATATTTTTGCTTGCGCCCAATGAAGCTGATGATGATTCTCGGGAATCGCATGAAAGTCACCACGATAAGTTTTGATTTCCTCCAGTTGAACTCGATCAGGGTCAAACCCATCCGCACGGCCTTTAATTACTAATTCCTCATAGCGTCCTTCTAGTCGAATTTCTCGTTGGTAGTTAGGCTTTCTGCGCGCAGCAACTTGTTGATGTCCTTCTATTCCCTCTAGTCCCGATGGTGAAGGTGTAAAGCGGAAATCCAAATCTCCTTGCTTTGCTGTGAACTCGACCAAGCTACGCACCGCGACCACATAGGAACTCGAATTCACAAACTCACCTCGCACCATTCGAGATAGCAAACCGCGATCGGCATTTGATGTGTAAGGCAGTATTCCATCATCCTTTTCTGATTATCTTGCAAGCGATCACCTGGCCCCTTTACTTCAATCATGTTGTAGCGCTTTTCTTGAGGCCAAAACTGAATCAAATCAGGGAAACCATTTCGATTCAATTTCACGTCAGACAAAATTCGCGTAAACCACAGTTTGAGATGTGATGCAGGAATACAGGTTAAAGCAAGATCAATTAACGTATGGTCTAGCAGGCTCCAAAATACAAATGGAGACTGCATGCCTTGTTTCTCAACATAGGTTTGTAAAATCGTCGTCGCGTATTCGCCAGTCTCTAGCTGATTGAAACATTGTTCGAAAATATCTTGGCGCCTAGCATAAAAATCCACACTTGTTAGATCAACTGGGCCTCGATGAAAGGGATGAAAAAAAGCACCAGAAACAGGTTTGAAAATCGCTTTCCAACACAATAATCCGAACAATGAATTAATGAGAGAATTCTCAACATAAAACACCGGGGCATCATCTCGATGGAGAAAATCTCTGACCACATTTTCCACGGAATAGGCTTCACCTGGATAGGGCAATTGCAGATCCATTCTTTCCACACTAGATGGGTTCGCTACTCCAACTTGCTTATGTCCGAGCCTACGTTGCAAGCGTGGCGCACTACGCTGTAATTGCTGCAGCTCTGCTTCATTTTCCGGTGCAGTCAAAGCTTCATTGAGTAAATCTAAAGCTTGCAAACTCTGTCCATTTTTCTCGAATGTGCGGATCAGGCGTGCACGCACGCCTGGGTAAAACGTGCGTTGATAAATGTGGATTGCCAAATCCCAATCCTTGCACTTTTCCGCTGCCTGTCCAAGCTGAAACATGAATTTATGTCGGCGCCGATCTATCCACTTATTCTGAATATGAAGACTGAGCGCATGAGAACAGGCAATCGAAATTTGCGCATCCTGTTCAAACAAATCCCGATATTGTTGCAAGCGCAAATAGTCATCGATGTCACCCCTCGTCTGAAAGCCGCGTGACTCCAAAGAAATCTCGACCGATTCATAGCGATAAATACCTAAGTCTGACAAAACAAATTCCGACCAGTCTTGATGACAATTTCCAAAGAAAATCAAACGCAAGCGATCACATAGCGCTTGATTCGTAATCTGAACAAGGGTTTCTTGCGAACTGGAGTGCCAACAAGAATAGCGCTTTGCTGGGCCCACACGATCGCGTAGGTAGCATAATTGTTCGGCTTTTTTCGATTGCTTGATTGGTGCGGTCAGATCGAATATCGAAGTGATTTCCGGCTTCGACAAGACCTCAAACAACTGATCAATCGAAAGCATGGGATCAGACTCGACCCAACCAGCTGCGATCAGTGGAGCAATCGCCATTTGCGGGTCACCAATTTCTGCATAGTTCAATTTCGTGAGGCGAAAAAATTCTCCCTTGCGCATCACCATTCGAACGAACAAAGCTTGCGCGTTACTTGGCAAACTTTGAAAAGACGCGATAAATTCACGCTCGTCCGCAGTCAATAAATCGTTATAACGCGTAGTCAGCCAATCGAGAACCAACTGAAAATTTTCGAGATAGTACAACGGGTTGTCGAGAATGGGTTTCATGAGAAAAAATTGCTGCGGCGACTGCGAGATTCACGACATTTGAAAGTATTGATTGATTATTGCCTGACATATTACACTGATTAAATATACAGTGTAAATGTCGTTTCAGCCTGCGTCGAAAAATCTCTCGTTCGAACAATGCAAACACCAATTCTTGGCCCGCACTATCTCTTGGCATTCTCTTATTTTGAGCGGTGACACTCGACGATCTACGCATTGGAAATCGATTCATTTGTAGAACAAGTAACCTCAGCGTAGTCATGGTCCCTGCCACCCACTTGCCTTTTGCATTTTTAATTTTATATTTACATTAGTTAATGTTGACACACTCAGCACTTGAAAGTGCTTAATTGATTGTTGACGGCGTCTATCAGATACACTCCACGGTCGACCGACTACGACGCTACCATCCAATCAAATCAGCATTGATATCTGCCGCAACGGAACCTTTCCCTTTTTATAGAAATAGAAGAGACATCCTCGCAAAACTTCATCCTACTTTGCGTCTCAGCGCACGCCAATTCACGCATTTAGGAAAGGAAAAGATAAAATCGTGCCCATTAACCACGACAGGTTCGCGCTTCCTTGGAGACACTCAAATAGTGCGCTATGATGTTTCTTAGTATTCAGTCTCTAGACATCGGATCGCTGGTCACAAGTGATGACCATCTCGGTTGGTTTTTTGTGATTCACGGATAAAAATATGGTGCGCATTCGCAAACTGCACACACGGATCATCTTCGCATTTTCTGTCTTGCTTTCGATGGTGCTGATCGTCGAGCTAGCGGTGGTGAATAGCGTCGTCTCACAAAGTGCAAATGAGGCTATTGAGCGCAACTTGCTGGCTGGCGAACGCTTGTTCAATTCGATCCGAGAAGACAATATCAAACGACTTTCACAGTCTGCAGGGATCTTGACATCCGATTTTGCTTTTATTAAAGCGACTGCAACCGGCGATCACAACACCATAGTCTCTGTATTACTCAATCATGGTGGTCGCATCAACGCCGATATGGCAATGCTCGTCGCGCCCGATAATCGCGTTATCGCTGACACCCTAAGAAAAAGTGTCAACGATCAAGCATTTCCGTTTCCAGAGTTAATCAAACGCGCCGAACTGAAAGGACAAACCACTTCCATCGTGACCTTAGATGGCAAGCTATATCAACTGATCGTGGTACCCGTTATGGCACCGCTACCCGTCGCTTGGCTGGCGCTGGGATTTGTGATCGATGACAAATTCGCGAGAAACTTGAAAGGCGTTACTGGCCTTGATGTATCGTTTCTGACGCCGATCACTGGTTCAGATCGCCTTAACGTTTTAGCGACAACATTAAACGCCGACCGCGCTGCGGATTTATCCAGCGATGTCAACAAAGTGTCAGAAACCGTTGGAGCGACGACCAAGGTTTTAAAGCTCAGTAGCGAAGAATACCTAGCCCGCATCGATCACTTAAAAATCGATGATGGTACAGAAGCGATCACAGTATTGCAGCAGTCCCTCGATATCGCATTGGCACCATTATTCCACTTGCGCTGGATACTGACAGGTTTAGGTTTTTTCGCTTTAATAGCGACGCTCGTCGCAGGCTATCAAATTGCGCGTAACATTTCCAAACCTTTGGTGGACCTTAGCCAAGCCGCGCAAGACATTGAAGCGGGTCACTACTATACGCAAACTACCGTGATTGCGCGTGATGACGAAGTCGGTCAACTTGCTACTGCCTTTCAAAATATGTCAAAAGGAATTGCAAGCCGCGAAGATAAAATTAGTGAACTTGCTTACCGGGATCGTCTCACTGGCTTGGCTAACCGCACTTTGTTTAGCATTTCCATCAATGACAGAATCAACAAAATAACATCACTGGGAAACGATAAAGCGAGCGCTAATAGCTCTGACTTTCCATTCGCGATCTTGCTGATCGATATCGATCGATTCAAAGAAGTGAACGATATTTTAGGTCATCATATTGGCGACCTACTCTTACAGGAAATCGCCCAAAGACTTCAGGTAGTAGTGGCGCAAAGTGATGCGATGGTGGCGAGACTCGGGGGCGATGAATTTGGCATATTAACAAAGGCTGTCGATCAAACTGTTTCAATGGCACTCTCCCAAGCGATCTTAGCTGCCTTGGATAAACCTATCTTATTGGAAGGCCATCAACTAATTGCAAGTGGGAGTATCGGGATCGTTCATTTTCCAACTGATGGCAATGACATCAATGCCTTACTTCGTCACGCTGAGTTGGCAATGTACACTGCGAAACGTAACAACAGCGGCAGCGCTAGATATGACACCAGTCTTGAGAGTGCGAGCCAGCAGAATCTGTCGCTGATGGCAGAACTTAAACAAGCGATAGAGCACAATGAACTGCAACTCTACTATCAGCCCAAAGTCGATCTTCACAGCAACACGATTAGTGAAGTCGAAGCATTAATACGCTGGATTCATCCTAAACGCGGTGTGATTCCACCTGATCAATTTATTCCTTTTGCTGAGAGTACAGGATTTATCGCGGCAATTACTGAATGGGTAATCGCTCGAGCACTTGAACAGCGAGCTGTTTGGCAAACGCAAGGATTTCCCTTATCGATTTCGGTGAATATTTCTGCACGTGACTTACTGAACGCCAAACTACCAGGAAATTTTGCACAGTTGATGGAAACACACAACGCCAGCACCGACTGGCTGAGTTTGGAGATTACCGAGAGTGCGATCATGACAGATCCAGAAGCAGCGATGCAGGTTCTCAATCAATTAAGAGAAAATGGTTTAGCCATGTCTATTGATGATTTTGGGACGGGATATTCGTCCTTAGCTTACTTAAAAAAATTACCTGTGACCGAATTGAAAATTGATAAATCTTTCATCACAGAGATGGAAAATAATCCTGATGATGCGATCATCGTTCGTTCAACAATCGATCTCGGACACAACATGGGATTGCGTGTGATAGCAGAAGGCGTAGAAAACCAAGCAACTTGGGATGCTCTTGTGGCGATGGGTTGCGATTCTATCCAAGGTTATTTTGTGAGTCGCCCTCTCGCAGCTGAAAAACTGATGACTTGGTTACAGCACTCGCAATGGAAATTTAAAGAAAAACCACAATCATATCGACTTACAGGCAAAGAGAATGTCATCACTTCAGCATCCACTTAAGTTTAAGGTCAAGCTCAAAGCACAAAAGCTACAAATCTTAAAGCGACGTTGGCTAGATCTCGCCATTGCTAGCGCATGTAGCATCGCTGCGATTTATCCAGCGCAAAGCCATGCGGAAGACTTCGCGCAACTGGACACACGTCTCAGATACGACAGTAATTTGGGCAATGCTAAAGCACCTTACATCGTCAGTGACTCTAGCTGGTTGACTAGTTTGATTTTGGGCAAGCAGCATTTTCTCGGCGAAAGCAATGTCAATTTATCGTATGCGGCAAAACTCTCGAATGAAAGCTTCAATCGGCTACCCGGATTGAGCCACACTGGCGCAGGAATACAAATAAGTGGTAAGCATAAACTTGGCATAGGTCCGTACGCACCCAACTTCACTCTCACCGCTGCACTAGAACGTCAAGCTTTTCGCGATCAAATCCGCAATGCGACCCAACACCAGATTGAACTCAAAATGGGCAAACGTCTTTCAGAGCGTCTATCAGTTTGGGCTGCAATGTCGAGCGAGAAAAATCACTCAGATCATCAAGAAAAGGTCGAATATTACATTTCCGGCGCAACCTATGAAACCAGCAATCGCAATTACAAATTGAATCTTGATTTCGCACAGCGAGAAAACATCATCTGGAACCTAAGCTATTCCATGCGGCGTGGCGACGTTTTGGTCACCACGATGGCTGATCTCGACTACAACTATGATATCGCGCGCGCAATTCGCCCTGATCCGAGTTTTGGGCCAGAACGCGATATTTATCGCCTCAATGGCAGCACACAAACTATTGCAACTGGCATCACTCACAGCATCAACACAAACTGGACTTTGCATATGCATCTGCAAAAAAACTGGACCATCATACCGGGCGGTGTGAACTATCAACGGCATGGTTTTTCGATGTCGGCGAGTTACCAATTTTAAAAGAGTGTGATGATGAAAATGACATGTCTAAATGCAATGAGCGTAATCCTTTTCAGTCTATCGCTCCCGATTCACGCAGGAGAAATTCGCGTGAACGTGAAAGACCAACACGGCAAAGCAGTCGAAGATGCGGTGCTTTTGTTGACACCAGTCGATCCGTCCAAGATACCCAAACTAAAACCCAAAGATGAAGTCGTCGACCAGATTGACAAGGAATTTGTTCCTTATGTCAAACCGATTGTCACCGGGTCACGTGTTTTTTTTCCCAACAAAGATAATGTCAGGCACCACGTCTACTCGTTCTCTCAAGCAAAGTCATTTGAGATTCAACTTTATTCTGGCAAATCTGCGGCACCTGTTGTACTCGATAAGGCCGGCATCGTTGTCTTAGGTTGTAACATTCATGACTGGATGCTTGGATATATTTATGTTGCCGACACGCCTTACTTTGGCAAATCCAAGTCTGATGGCAACATTACTGTTGCTGCACTGCCAGATGGAGAATATACGCTCAAAATATGGCATCCTGGAATGGGGATGACGGCAGGAGAAAACGGCAAACGGGTCACCATTAGCGAATCCAATGTTGCACAACTTAACTGGCAAGTGAACTTGAAACCTATCATACGCATCCCGCGTAAGACCTCAGGTCAGGGACCGGGCTACTAACAAGGTCTCATGATCACAATAAAGAGTTGACATGATGATGCCATGCAGATTCAAGACTTTTCTAAACGAATTCTTATCCGCTTATTCATTCAGCTTGCGGTGCTGAACGTTCAACGTGAGGCGCGTAACTTTTGCAAGAGTTGATCAACCTCTCGACTCAACGGAATCCGATGTTCGCGCATCAATTGCACATGTAAAACAAGATTTTCCAATACAAGCTTTGCAGCAACAGCTAACAAAGTAAGGTGCTTATCTTCTTCACTGAAATTAATCATTTTTTCCGCAATCTCGCATAAATGAAGCGCGACAATCTCACGCAATTCATCTTCTTTAAATGGCAAATCGGCAAAGTCGATAGGATCATCTTTTTCGACTTCTTTCATTAGGACCTGCAACAAATCTGGCGTGATTGTCATGACATCATCCTTTCAGAAACAACAGCAATTCAAGCAAACGATGCGGAAACTTTAAATGAAAAAGAAATTCATGCCAACCTCACTATTTCGAGTATGGCAAGTCCAAAAAATTTTCAACAGAAATTGCTTTCATCAAAAGGGTAGTCGATCGACGTCTTGATCAAGTTTCACAACACAACGCACTCCTCAAAAGCAAAAAAGCTGATCAGTCGATCAGCTTTTTACTATCACTACACCGATTGTCTGAGAAGCGCTAATTCGCACGCTCGGGACGGCAAGTCTTTAAAACTCAGATTGAATACCAATCGTAAAGTTGGTCACGCCAGATGTTGTCTGTGGATATCCAGTTACTTTCACATTGCGGTGATCAACCTCGGCACGAATTGCGACTTTTTTATCCACTTGGTACATCACGCCAAATCCAATCAAAGGTTGTCCGGAATAATGCGTTTCTCCTCCGTTAAATCCATTCACACTAGCGACCACTTCACCTTTCATAAAGGCTACACCTAACTTCGCGAAACCAACGAAATTGTTGATTGGTGCTGTGCGCGCTACGCCTGCCAAATCAATGCCACGTCCATTAAATGTCGCATTTAAAGGTGCCACTGTCGCACCAACTTCATTCAAGAAAACATAGCTACCTTCCACACCAAAATTAGGAGAGAAGTCATAACCACCAAAGAGCTTCCAACTACCTGCCGCTGTATGGCAACTGGTCGCACCAGAGCAATCAAAATTCCATTTTGCGCGACCAACTGCACCGCCAAAATAACTCGTTTGCGCTGCAGCGTGAGCACTCAATACAGCGCTACCCAGCACAAAGGCAGCTGCCAATACATTTTTCTTTAACATGAAGGATCACCTTTCAAGGATGTTTTAAAAAGCTCGCTACCTAATTTGCAAGCAGTCTCTCCAACGATGTCATAAAGCAGGTTTATGATTTCGTATTAATTTGGCATTCTACCTGCATGCGATCTGCTTGCGCAGCAATTCTTTACGAAATCCCAGAAATCGTTGCATACAGGTTCGCAGCAACAATAGATTGCAATCACTCGACTAGCGAATCGGCAAACTACTCACTGGCTTAATTTCTTCCATACAGATCATAGAGCGCAAGTTACCGACGCCGGGTACTTGCATGAGTTTATCCGTCAAGAACTGCGATAAGCTTTTCAAGTCATTGGCAACGACTTTCAACAAATAGTCAAAATCACCGGAAATCGTGTGGCATTCGATAATGTCAGGAAACGCCATTAAGCTGCGTTCCAGTTCGCGTGCATTGCGATATTGTTCGCGGTCCAGTGATAAACTGACGAATGCCATGACACCCAATCCAATCGACTCGGGCGCAACTTGGGCAGTATAAGCACGAATCACCTTCGCCTCTTCCAATGCACGCACTCTTCGCAAGGTTTGTGGTGGAGATAAATGGATTTTTTCTGCCAGCTGCAAATTGCTGATTCGGCCATCTTCCTGCAAATGCCGCAAAATGTTTAAATCGTAGCTATCCATATCCTCACCATTCAAATTATTACTTAATAACTGCTATTTTATACTTAAATTTCACCAAAATAACAATTTAAGAAATTTAATTTCCAAAAGATTGGGTTTTCACTAAAATAACGCAATCATTTTTTTTGCTCGACAGCTATAATTTGCCTGCTTGAACAACGATGATTTTAGGCCGATTCAGTTTTTCGGTCGATCAGAAATATCTTGGTCGAGTGACGCTGCAAGCTTTACTATTCGGCTGTCAGATCAATCAAGATTTGATTTTTTGCGCTAAGCGAACGCAAATCAGTCTCGCTATTTTTTGGAAAGTACATATTCGGATATGAAAACCATTTCACTTATCGGTGCACCTACAGATGTTGGCGCAAGCGTCAAAGGTGCCGGCATGGGTCCCGATGCGTTACGCGTTGCGGGTTTAGTACAGGCGCTTGAAGCGCGAGAACTCTCCGTAATAGATCACGGAAATCTACATGGCCCCGCCAATCCGTGGCAAGCACCTGTAAATGGATTGCGTCATTTAAATGAAGCGATTGATTGGAATCAAGCGGTGTATGACGAAGTGAGTAGCGCATTACAACTCGGTCACATGCCAATGATGCTCGGTGGTGATCACTGTTTAGCGATTGGTTCTATTAGCGCCGTTGCTAAACATTGCAAAGATCATGGAAAAAAATTGCGAGTCCTTTGGTTTGATGCACACGCCGACAGCAACTTATCGACCATCAGTCCAACTGGCAATATTCATGGCATGCCTGTTGCGTGCCTGATGGGTCATGGCCCAGAGCAGTTAATTGCGTATGGAGGCTACACGCCTGCAATGCAAGCAAACGAAATTCGTCAAATCGGCATTCGTAGTGTTGACGACGGTGAACGTCAATTCATTCACGACATGGGAATTCCTGTATTCGATATGCGCTACATCGATGAACATGGAATGCGTGCTGTCATGTTGAAGGCGCTAGAGGGAATCGACGAGAATACCCATATTCACGTGAGCTTTGATCTTGACTGTTTGGATCCAGATATCGCACCCGGAGTCGGAACAGCTGTGTTGGGTGGACCGACTTACCGCGAAGCACAATTGTGCATGGAAATGATTGCCGACACAGGTTTACTAGGGTCACTCGATATTGTAGAACTCAATCCCGCCTTGGACCTGCGCAATCAAACGGCTATTCTAGCGGTCGATTTAATTGAAAGTTTGTTCGGTAAATCTACACTAGTCCGTATGGCGAACAAATAGACCGTCAGGAAATTGATAAGGAAGCCCGCTGATCGAGATCGCGGGCTTTTTTATGTACAAACATCATCAAGGATTAGCTGACCAAAACCAGATTGTCTCGATGAATCAATTCGGGCTCTTCGACAAAACCAAGAATACTTTCAATGTCGGACGAGCTGCGACGCATAATGCGACGCGCGTCTCCGCTACTATAGTTTGTCAAGCCTTTTGCAACAATTTGACCAAGCTGATCAACGCAGCTGAGTACAGCGCCTCGCCCAAATTCTCCCCTAACCTCGCACACACCGATCGCAAGCAACGATTTACCTTCATCACGTATTTTAGTCACTGCACCCGCATCAAGGACTAACTGTCCCGACGTCTGCAAATGATCCATCATCCATTGTTTACGTGCTGCTAATGGCGCCATATCGGAGCTCAATTCGGTGCCGATAGCCTCGCCTTTTGCCAATCGAATCAAGACATTGTCTTCACGCCCCGAAGCGATCACCGTATGCGCACCAGAACTCGCTGCTCGCTTTGCAGCGATAATTTTGGTAATCATCCCGCCCGTACCAACATTGCTTCCGGCCCCACCTGCCATCATCTCGAGATTAGGATCTCCAGCGCGCGCTCGGTGCACAAATTGCGCTTGCGAATTCTTACGTGGATCCGCTGTATAAAGACCTTGTTGATCAGTTAATATGATCAGCGCATCAGCCTCAACTAAATTTGCAACCAAGGCCGCTAAGGTATCATTATCACCAAACTTGATTTCATCAGTAACAACCGTGTCATTCTCATTGATCACTGGCACAACACCCAATCCCAACAAAGTCGTTAAAGTTGAGCGTGCATTCAAATAACGCTCACGATCAGCCAAGTCAGCGTGCGTCAACAGAATTTGCGCAGTACCTAGTTGGTGAGCACGAAAGCTAGTTTCATAAATCTGTGCTAATCCCATCTGCCCTACCGCCGCACACGCTTGCAACTCATGCACTCCAGTTGGCCGTGTTTCAAAACCCAAACGCTGCCGCCCCTCCGCAATCGCCCCCGAACTCACCAACACGACCTCTTTCCCCATCGATCTAAGTGTGGCAATTTGTTGCGCCCAGTTAGCGATGGCAAAGCAATCAAGGCCTCGACCGTCGTTTGTCACCAATGACGAACCAACTTTAATAATTAAACGTTTCGCATTCAGGATGAGAGATTGCATAAAAGACTAGTTACCGTATATTTACTTGGATAATTTTCATCAAATTATACATTATTCTGACTTAATTAATATTTTCAGAATTTTATTTCGAGTCGACTTCATCTCGTATATTCAAGCACAGCTTACTTGTTCCAAACATGCAATAGTGCTAAGCTCATTACTCTATTTCAACAGAAAACCACACGAAAACATGTTTATCGAAAAGCGTCAATCGTTTCAAATTGCGATAGGCATCCTCAGCTTATGTCTCTCGCTTGTTTGCTGGTTAATTCTGCGCCCTTATGTTCCGAAAACCGACTCGCTCAGCCAAATCGCATTCGCCGTCTTGTTGCTCGCAGCCTCACACGGTTTTGTGTCTATTTTCAAACTCATTCTTCCTATAGGAATAGGCAAAATTTGGCCGCAGCTGAATTCCACAATGGGTACCGTGAAGAATACAGGGTGCGAATCATCGCAAAGCAAAAACAGTCTCGACAAAAAAAGAGCCGAACGAGTCGGCTCTTTTTTTACTTAGATCGCTATATCAACTTAGCTTCAGTCAATCACTTTGAATCGTGGATCATCGGGATCAATAGACAGAATGCCTTGCGCCTCTTCTTTCATTTGCGTCTCTTGCGAACGTTGCTCTGCTGTGCGCTTCTCTTCGAGATGCACGTAAATATCGTTCACCAAGGCTTGGCAACCCTCATGATTTAACGCGGAAATTTCGAACACGGGGCCTTTCCAACCGAAGCGCTTAACGAAGTCCTTGACGCGCTTTTTACGCTCGTCTTCACTCAACACATCAAGTTTATTTAAGACTAACCAACGCGGTTTATCTGCCAGCGTTTCATCGTATTTTTGCAATTCTTTAATCAAAGCTTTTGCATCTTTAACTGGGTCTGCGCCCTCGTCAAATGGTGCTAAATCAACGATGTGCAAGAGCAAACCAGTGCGCTGCAAATGCTTCAAAAACTGGACACCTAGGCCCACACCATCCGCCGCCCCTTCGATCAATCCTGGGATATCTGCAATGACGAAACTCTTTTCGTGGCTGACGCGTACCATGCCCAAATTCGGGTGCAGAGTGGTAAATGGATAATCAGCAATCTTGGGACGCGCATTCGATACTGCGGTAATGAATGTCGATTTACCCGCATTCGGTAAACCCAATAATCCCACGTCGGCCAAGACTTTTAATTCAAGTTTGAGTTCGCGGCGTTCGCCATCTTTACCATCGCTGCGTTGGCGTGGTGCACGGTTCGTCGACGATTTAAAATGGATATTACCCCAGCCACCCTCACCGCCACGCGCCAATAAAACCTCTTGACCGTGCTCAGTAATATCAGCAATCACCTCATCTGTATTACGATCAATAATCAAGGTACCAACAGGCATACGCAAACGAATATCATCTGCGCCTTTACCATAGCAATCAGCGCCACGACCGTTTTCGCCATCTTTGGCTTTGTGTAATTTGGAGTAACGGAAGTCAACGAGTGTGTTGATGTTACGGTCACCTACGGCATAAATACTGCCACCTTTACCGCCATCGCCACCATCAGGGCCGCCAAATGGACGGAATTTTTCACGACAGAATGAGGCAACACCGTTGCCGCCATCACCTGCAATGACTTCGATTCTTGCTTCGTCAATAAATTTCATGTTTTGCCGCCTAAACGAAAGGGCTTTTCAGCCTTAAATCCCAGTCTTTCTTTTGGTGGCATCTACTAGAGACAGACGCGCTTCACACCGAATACTGGGGAACTACGAATTGGGAGTCGGAACAGATTATTGTGCTGTTTTATTTTACGCGCAACAATAGACAATGTTCTAAGACAAAATAAGCTAGTGGCAACTACCGCTAGCATGAATGATTAATACAATCATTTAACTAAGTAGGGATCAACTTATCTCCCATACCTTTTCTGAAAACTAAAAAGGCTCTACCTATGGCAGAGCCTTTTTTTAAGCTTGCGCTTACAGCAAGTTGTCAGCTTAAATTAAGCGGTAACAACAGTTACTGTTTGACGCTTCAACGCGCCTTTGATTGCAAATTGTACTTTGCCTGTTACCAAAGCGTACAAAGTGTGATCTTTACCCATACCAACGCCTTCGCCTGCGTGTACTTTAGTACCGCGTTGACGAACGATGATACCGCCAGCATTGATAGCTTGGCCGCCGTAAACTTTAACGCCTAAGCGTTTTGACTCTGAGTCACGGCCGTTGCGCGTGGTGCCGCCGCCTTTTTTATGTGCCATTTAATAGCTCCTTGAAATCTAGTGAAATTGCTTACGTTAATGAACAGTTAAGATTAACCGTTGATAGAAACGATTTGCAGTTCAGTGTAATTTTGGCGATGACCTTGGCGCTTTTGGTAATGCTTACGACGACGCATTTTGAAAATGCGAACTTTGTCGTGACGACCGTGGTCGATTACCTTAGCCAGCACCGTAGCACCTGCGACCAATGGAGTACCAAATTTAATTGTTTCTCCAGCACCCATAGCGAGTACTTGATCAATGGTGATTTCGGAGCCAATGTCTGCAGGTATCTGTTCTACTTTAAGTTTTTCACCAGCGACAACTTTATATTGTTTGCCACCGGTTTTTATGACCGCGTACATGTGAAACCTCATCAAATAAATAATAGGAATTCCCCGAAGCTCTTCTTGACATCGCCAACAAAAAATCAAGGGAACTGCGGATTATACATAACTTCAGAAGTAGGGTCAAAAGAAATTTGCATAAAAATTCAGCAATCGAATGCAAACTTGTATGCAAAGTAAATAAAAATATCAAGCTCATTTCACGCGTTGATTTGCCTTCCTTTGGTGCAACTGCGTCAACGCCTTCATTTCACGCCAAATTCTCGCGTTGCGCCAACCTGGTGCAGCCAGCTGCAAATCCCATAACGCAACACCGACACCCAATTTACTAGCATCACTCAAATGGGAAGAGATATCAGTACCGGTCCCACCCTCACCCCACTTAGCCATCCAAGTTGGCATCCCCATCAATATCTGATCCTTGCGAAAGCCAGCTCGTTCTGCGTAAGAAAGTTGCCAACTATACTTGAAGATCGCAGCCCCTCCTTCACATGCTAGCTTCCCTTCAGGTCTGAAACTCACAGTACTCGCTTCAAATAAATCTTGATAGCCCATGCTATGAATTGTATCAACGTAATCTTTCCAATCGCTCCACCAACTCATGTTAGGCGCGTTAGCACAGGGACTATGAAAACTATCAACCGTTAATAATTTACCATTATTGCGCAATTTCAAGCCGAGTCTACGCACGAAATCAGCGTATGCAATACGATCGCTGTCGAATTCACCCTCTCCCTCCAAATCTAAATCAACCCCATCGAGGCCGTACTCATGGACGTTCTTCACCAACGCATCAATAAATTCACTAGGATTATCCCGAAAGGCGCGACGTGCCAACTCCCAATCCCATTTTTTTGTTAACTGTGAATTATTATAGACAGTGAGTAATACTTTGATTTTACGTGCCTTAAGCCACGCCACCACCTGCTTCACTTGCCGTTTTTCAACACTTTGGCCAGTTTCGTTCTTAGGCGCCAACTGAATGCTCTTACCGTCTATCGTCGGATTCCAAAATTGCAATCCAACTCGACTTAAGGTCGCCCCTATAAATGGATGAGTTGTCAAAATTTGCATCGACTTATCGATGCCATAGGCAGGAATCCATGACATTACCTGGAGCGGCTTTCCATTCGTTGCAGCAGCACACGATAGAGAACAGAAAAAAAGGAAAGTGACCAACAGTGTTCGACAAAATTTCATAAGCGGGGGATTCTCAAGGGAAAAAGAAGAAAAATCCGATAGGCTTGCTATCTCAGGGACCATTCTGCCGAAATTCCTCAAGGAAACAATTGGGGTTTTAGCTTACTGTCGGGCAATTTGCATGGGCGCGAAATGATCTAAAATCGACGCTAGATAACAATTTAATTCAAATCAACTCAATCAAACATTTGACCACCCACCTTTCAATTGCGATACGCTACGATGAGGACTTCTTTTGCAGCTTTGCATAGGCATCGTATAATCACGGCACATTTCATTTGCTTTTGCAGGATATTCCCTTGTCTGCCACGCCCAATCAAAACACTATTAATCAATTAATCGCACCAGAAATGGATGCGGTGAACTTGGTTATTCGCCAACAACTTCACTCTGATGTTGCACTAGTTAGTCAAATCTCCGAATATATTATCAATGCTGGGGGGAAACGAATTCGTCCGGTTCTTGTCTTGCTGATGGCAAAAGCGTACTCGTATCAAGGCAAACATCATTACGATTTGGCCGCGATTGTTGAGTTCATTCATACCGCCACTTTATTGCACGACGATGTTGTTGATGAATCATCGATGCGCAGAGGTCGGCAGACAGCAAATGCACTGTTTGGCAATGCAGCATCGGTCTTGGTGGGTGACTTTTTGTACTCACGCGCTTTTCAAATGATGGTGTCAATCAACAGCATGCAAATTATGCAAATCCTCGCTGATGCAACGAACGTCATCGCTGAAGGTGAAGTGTTGCAATTATTAAACATGCACGATCCTGACGTCACTGAAGAACGTTATTTAGAAGTGATTCGCTGCAAGACAGCAAAATTATTTGAGGCCGCTGCTGAGATAGGGGCGTTAATTAGCGGTGCAACGGCGAACCAAATTGCTGCGGCGGGCGAATATGGACGCTCACTCGGCACCGCATTTCAATTGATCGACGATGTCTTGGACTATTCTGGCAAAGCGGAAGAAATCGGTAAAAATGTCGGTGATGATCTACGTGAGGGCAAGCCAACCTTACCGCTGATTTATTTGATGAAGAATGGATCACTAGATGAACAAGCTCTCGTCAAAGCCTGTATCGAGCAGGGAGACGAATCAAAGTTCGATGCCATTTTGAATGCCATTACGCAGTCTGGCGCACTTGCATACACGAAAAATGCAGCATTTCAAGCTGCAGAGCGCGCTGCACTTGCCATTAATGACTTACCGGCGAGCCCATACAAGCAAGCCCTACTTGATCTCGCATTTCTCTCGGTCAATCGGAATCATTAATTCAAAGCAAACCTGGTCGAATGGTGCTTTCACCAGGTTCGTCAAGACGTTCCGATCTATCGCAATCGTACCTTTAAGACAACAGAAGCAGATTGAACTTAGGACGCCGGACTCAAAGAGTCTCGATTGCAGCTTTAGAGCTATTTTTCTGTCGCTTGCCTTATAGCTTGCCTTATAAATACCTGTCAAATACCTGTCAAAGCTGACAGATCAGCGTTTTTATCATACACAAACAAAGTAAACTCCCTGTTTACAAAAGTCTTACTTAGTTGCATTATCACAAAGCAACCATTTTCACTCTTAATTTCTGTGCGAGAACTATGTCAGCTGTCCCACCCAATTCTGCATCGACACCGCCTGCTTCGGGGCTTGCTCGTGCTTTAGCGCAAGCGAATTTACTTACCCCAACGCAACTAGATGCGATACAGAAAAAGGTTCAACTTGAGAAAAGTCAGTTCCTCGATGCATTGCTTCAAAACGGTGCGATCAATGCGCGCGATCTAGCGACGTTCTGCTCCGAAACCTTCGGCTACCCTCAGCTTGATTTAAGTGTCTTTGACGAAGCAATGTTGCCAGAGAAAATCATCGATATGAAGATGATGCAAACCCAGCGTGTGGTTGCTCTGGCCAAAAAAGGCAATAAAGTTTCGATAGGCATCTCTGATCCGACTAATACGATAGCCATTGACCAGATCAAATTTCAGACTGGTCTCAGCGTCGATATCGTGATTGTGCAGCATGACATATTGCAAAAGCTGATCGATAAAATAAGTAAATCATCTGAGCAGTCCATTACCGATTTGGCGGGCGATGATTTTGAAATTGAATTCAAAGAAGAAGATCTGAATTCAGGTGTAGCGGACACACAAGCGGCGGAAATTGACGACGCACCTGTCGTTAAATTTTTGCAAAAAATGCTGGTCGATGCAATCAATATGGGCGCATCCGATCTCCATTTCGAACCATTTGAGAAGTTCTACCGAATTCGCTTTCGTGTCGATGGTGAGCTAAGAGAAATTGCACAACCTCCCCTCGCGATTAAAGACAAGCTCGTATCACGGATTAAAGTCATTTCGAAATTAGATATTTCTGAGAAGCGTGTACCCCAAGATGGGCGGATGAAACTTGTTTTGTCCGCGAACAAAGCAATCGATTTCCGGGTCAGTACTCTCCCCACATTGTTTGGCGAAAAAATCGTAATGCGTATTTTGGATGGCTCCCAAGCGCAAATGGGGATTGATGCTCTCGGCTATGATCCTGATCAAAAAGAAATTCTTTTGGACGCTATTCAGCGCCCGTACGGCATGGTGCTTGTGACAGGACCAACAGGCTCCGGTAAAACCGTTTCGCTCTATACATGCCTCAACGTAATTAATAAGCCAGGGATCAATATTTCTACCGCTGAGGATCCCGCAGAGATCAACTTACCGGGGGTCAATCAAGTCAACATCAATGATAAGGCGGGCTTAACTTTCCCAGTGGCACTGAAATCATTCTTACGTCAAGATCCTGACATTATCATGGTCGGTGAGATTCGTGACCTTGAAACCGCTGACATTGCGATCAAAGCGGCGCAAACAGGTCACATGGTTTTCTCGACCCTACATACCAATGATGCGCCCTCCACTCTCACTCGCTTAATGAATATGGGCGTCGCTCCTTTCAATATTGCGTCTTCTGTAATCTTAATTACAGCACAACGACTGGCACGTCGCCTTTGCACGTGCAAGAAACCTGTTGACGTTTTAGATGAAGTCCTGTTGGCTGCCGGTTTCTTAGAAGATGAATTGGATGGGACTTGGAAACCCTACGGCCCAGTTGGCTGCGAGCGTTGCAGTGGATCCGGCTATAAAGGTCGAGTAGGTATTTATCAAATCATGCCGATTACTGAAGAAATCGAAAAAATTATTTTGGCCAATGGTACTTCCTTAGAAATCCGCAAGCAGTCTGAAGCAGATGGGGTTAAAGGATTGCGTCGCTCTGGATTAATGAAAGTCCGTCAGGGCTTGACGAGCCTTGAAGAAGTACTTGGCTGTACAAACGAATAAAAATAAGAGGAACCGGAGATGGCTACATCATCAAACAGAAGTAATAAACCGTCTCAAGTCAAAGAGAATCTTTATTCTTGGGAAGGAAAAGACAAACAAGGCAAGTCTGTCAAAGGTGAATTGCGCGCTGGGGGCGAAGCGATCGTCAGCGCCACATTACGTCGACAAGGCGTAATGGTCACCAAGATTAAGAAGAAAAGTTACAGCTCGGGAAAGAAAATTACCGACAAAGACATCACACTTTTCACACGTCAATTGGCCACAATGATGAAGGCTGGCGTTCCCCTCTTGCAGTCTTTTGACATTGTCGGAAAGGGACATGCCAATCCATCCGTGTCTAAATTATTGTTGGATATCCGTTCAGATATCGAAACTGGTACCAGCCTAAATCAGGCTTTCCGTAAATATCCTTTGTATTTCGACCCGCTATTTTGCAATTTAGTGGGCGCTGGTGAACAGGCGGGTATTTTAGAAGATTTGTTAACCCGGTTAGCGATTTACAAAGAAAAAACCCTTGCTATCAAAGCAAAAATTAAATCAGCACTCACCTATCCGATCGCGATTCTTTCGATTGCCTTCATCGTCACTGCAGTGATTATGATTTGGGTAGTTCCTGCCTTTAAGGAAGTTTTTAAGAGCTTCGGCGCGGATTTACCAGCACCGACATTAATGGTGATGGCGATCTCCGATTTTGTCGTTGCCAATTGGTATTTTATCTTTGGTGGGCTGTTCGGATCATTGTATTTCTTCTTCCAATCATGGCGTCGCTCATTGGAAATGCAACGTTTCATGGATAGAGCCCTACTACAAGCACCGATTTTTGGTGAAGTCATTCGAAAAGCAACCATTGCCCGTTGGACACGGACATTGGCAACCATGTTTGCCGCCGGGGTGCCACTCGTCGAAGCACTTGACTCCGTTGGTGGCGCATCGGGTAATGCCGTGTATTTAGACGCAACGATTAAAATTCAGACCGAAGTCACCACTGGCACAAGCCTGACAGTAGCAATGCAAAATGCTGGCGTATTTCCAAGCATGGTGACGCAAATGGTCGCCATCGGTGAAGAATCAGGTGCACTCGATGGCATGCTCGGCAAAGTTGCTGATTTTTATGAAGAAGAAGTTGACGATGCCGTTGCCAATCTAGCGTCATTGATGGAACCAATGATTATGGCAATTCTCGGCGTCATCATTGGTGGTTTAGTTGTTGCGATGTACTTGCCTATCTTTAAATTGGGTGCGGTGGTTTAATGGTCGACTTATTTCTTTTCACAGCACCTCAAAATGCACTCAGTGCTGGCTTTTTTGGCATTCTAGGCTTACTGATTGGTAGTTTCTTAAACGTCGTTATTCATCGCATGCCAATCATGATGCAGCGAGAGTCGGATAATTATGTCGCCAGCGAATCGGGCAAAGAACTAGTCCACACCAGTCCGTACAATTTAATCGTTCCTCGTTCAGCTTGCCCACATTGCAAACACCCAATAAGTGCATGGGAAAATATACCTATTGTTAGCTACCTAGTCATTGGTGGAAAGTGCCGGGGATGCAAAGCACATATCTCAATTCGCTATCCGACAATTGAGGCTTTAACTGGATTATTGTCTGGATACATGATCTGGCATTTTGGTAGTGGCACAGCAGGAATGGCTGCCGTTGTTTTTGTTTGGTTTTTGATCGCAATGACATTCATCGATGCCGATACCCAACTACTTCCGGATGACTTAACGCTACCCTTACTCTGGGGAGGCCTTTTAGTCAATTTGTATAGCACCTTCACCTCTCTAGACAATGCAGTGATTGGTGCCGCAGCAGGTTACTTATCGCTTTGGTCCGTATATTGGGCATTTAAACTCATCACAGGTAAAGAGGGAATGGGCTATGGCGACTTTAAATTACTCGCCGCACTGGGTGCATGGATGGGCTGGAGCATGCTCCCTTTAATCATATTGCTATCCTCCGCGGTTGGCGCAATCATCGGTGTCAGCATGATCGTGCTCGGTAAGTTGGGTAAAGGGAAGCCAATACCATTCGGACCCTATCTTGCCATCGCAGGTCTTATCGCGTTTGTGTGGGGGCCGACGATCAATCGTCAATATTTAGGACTGATGGCCTGACATGTCTTTTGACGGCACACAACAGTTTTACATCGGTTTAACTGGTGGAATCGGAAGTGGCAAAAGCACAGTTGCACAATATTTCGCTGAGCTCGGTGTCAGTATCGTAGACACCGACGTCATTGCGCACGCTCTAACTGCTCCCGGAGGTGAGGCGATCGAACCCATTCGCATGCAGTTTGGAGCAGATTTCATCAGTGCCGACGGCTCAATGGATCGCAAGAAAATGCGTGAATTGATCTTCACCAACCCTGAAGCTAAACAGACCCTGGAACAAATACTACACCCACGAATACGCACAGCCTGTGAGACGGCTGCTCGTCATGCTGAAGGTAGCTATGTGATGTTTGTTGTTCCTCTGCTAGTTGAATCGGGCAATTGGATAGATAGAGTTAAGCGTATCCTTGTGGTGGACTGTGACGAGGAAATCCAAATTCAACGTGTGATTGCGAGAAACCATTTCTCACGCGAACAAGTCGAGGGCATCATGCGAGCACAAGCTAGTCGAGCATTCAGATTGCGACATGCAGATGACGTTGTTAATGCCAATCTCAATTTGCTTGAGGTGGCCCGTCAAGTTGAAGCATTACACCAAAAATATCTCAAAATGTGTGTGTAAGCTCAAACAATCTCACGCAATGTTTGTAATTTTCCCCAGCTTGGTTCAGAATCACGTGAAACTTATTGCGCACTGCATTAGCACCATATTTACAGGGAATTTATTTTGATTGTTTACGAATACCCTTTCAACGAGCGTATTCGCACGTTATTGCGGTTAGAAGACCTGTACGAAAAGTTTTCGTTTTTCTTACACCAGTCCGATCCACTGCAACACCACGTTGCTATCGCTACTATTTTTGAAATGCTCGAAGTGGCAGGTCGTGCCGACTTAAAATCAGATCTATTGCAAGAATTGGATAGACAAAAAAATACCTTGATAGGATTTAAGTCAAACCCCAATGTGCAAGCAGATATGCTCGATCAAGTGATTAACGACGTCGAACGGGCGAGCACCAATTTAATGGCATCCACTGGCAAAACTGGGCAGCACATTCGTGATAACGAATGGCTGATGAGTATCCGCGGTCGCACCATCATTCCCGGAGGTGCTTGCGAATTTGACTTACCAAGCTACCATGCATGGAAAAAATTACCGGCCGAAAAGCGGTTTAACGATATTTCGAATTGGTTCACACCTATTGCCCCTTTGTTTGACGCGATTGCTGTTGTACTACGTCTGTTAAGAGAATCCGGTAGCACCACGAAAGTGATAGCGCAAGCAGGCAGCTATCAACAAATGTTACAAGGTAAAGTGTATCAACTTTTACGTGTCTCTATCGACCAAGGAATGGGCGCCATTCCTGAAATTTCAGCAAATAAATATATGCTGTGGATACGTATCATGTCGCAAGACGGCGATATGAAGCCGAAGCCATTTGAAGGCGACGTTCCATTTGATCTTACCCTCTGCAATTTCTAACAATTAAATTCTAGCTATGGCAACTGTTGTATCCTGCCCCACTTGTGGGGCTAAAGTCACTTGGGAACCGGCGAGTACTTATCGCCCTTTCTGTTCCGATCGTTGCAAAAAAATTGATCTTGGTGCGTGGGCAGAGGAAAAATATACGATCCCCGCTGTGAATTTACCCGAAGATCCCAACACTCCTGATGGTCCCGATCTCAGTGATCTCAATTAACACATCCCAACATCGGATGATAATTACTTCTTAGGAATGCCATGCTTGCGCAATTTGGCCGCAATCATGGAATGCGAAGTATCGAGCCTAGCTGCCAATTTACGGCTGGATGGGTATTCCTGATATAGCTTGCTGAGCAAGGCTGATTCAAATTGATTGACGGATGCTTCCCAGGTTTCTGCTTCCTCAAATACCACATTATCCGCCTGCATAGAATCTTCCGCCCAATCCAAATCGGCAGCATCCAATACACGTTGATCAGCCATCGTAATCGCGCGAAAAACGACATTCTGCAATTGCCGCACATTACCCGGCCAACGGTTATTCAGCATCGCCGTGGTAGCAGCTTGATTCAAGCGCGATACAGGTTTTTGCGCTTGCGTACAAGCACGCTCTATAAAATGGCGCGCCAGTAGCAAAATATCGTCAGCGCGTTCACGCAGTGGCGGCATTTCTAAATGCAGGACGTTCAAACGATAAAACAAATCTTCGCGGAAACTGCCTTCTTGCACCATCTTGCGTAAATTACGATGGGTGGCGCTGATGATGCGCACATCGACTTGAATTTCTTTGTCGCCGCCTATACGACGGAATTTCCCATCGTTTAAAAAGCGCAACAACTTCGCTTGCAGGTACAGCGACATCTCGCCGACTTCGTCTAAAAATACCGTACCGCCATCCGCCATTTCAAACAAGCCAGGCTTACCGCCGCGATTCGCACCGGTAAAAGCGCCCGCCATATAACCAAACAATTCGCTCTCGGCGAGACTCTCAGGCAATGCTGCACAGTTCAATTCGAGAAACGGTGCGTTGCTGCGCGCGCTCACCCCATGACACGCTTGAGCCAGCAACTCTTTACCCGTTCCCGTTTCGCCCGTGATCAACAAAGGTGCATCCACTACAGCAACCCGCGCTGCACGTTTTTTCAATACCCTAATTTGTTCAGAATCACCGATGATGGCTTCAAAGCCACCAATCTCAGCGCGTGAAATCGCATGCAAACGCTCACCTATGCGTTTCGGTGCGGTCAGTGTCAGGAGCGCACCAACGGCCTTACCATCGCTTGCTGTGCCTGCTGATAAAGGCTCAAACACGGGCGTGACGTCCATCATAAAAGGCTCGCCATTCAACAGCACTTCGCGTGTCGGCGCACAAAATTCGTTGGCGATTAATTCATGTTGGATCGTGCTATCTTGCAGCACTTGATATAAGGATTTTTGGCAGAGCTCTTTTTCCGTACAGCGCGCCACTTCGGCTGCAGCGGCATTGGCGATCACGATGCGACCTAACGCATCAATCGCCAACACTGGGTCTTCCATCACCGCCATGATGGTGTCGAGATTAAGACTGCGACGCATGCCCGGCAAAATATCAACGACTTCTATCGTTCCTACACCCGCAACCTGATCGCAATCGGCTTGTAAGCTTGCGAGCATGCTTTGCTTTAACTCGGGAATGTCGATATAAATATTCGGCGGATCGACCTCCACCGCTTGCACATTCAAACCCTGACGCGCCAATACCGCGAGAATCTCGTGAGCGATACCGACTCGATCTTCAAAGGGAATGTTGACGCGCATGCTCAGACTTTCTTGTTACAGGTTTCATTAAAAAACTAAATCCCCCAATGCCAAGACAATAAGGGATTTTGAATTTCATCTTAAATTGCAATCGGGCGATTCATGCTGCCATAGCGATCCATGTACAAGCCCTCGGTCGAGATTGCAGGCTTCTTGCCGGAAATTAAATCCGCAAGGAATTGGCCGGACCCGCAAGACATGGTCCATCCCAAAGTACCGTGGCCGGTATTCAGGAATAAATTGCGATACGGGGTAGGACCAACTATCGGTGTGCCGTCTGGTGTCATAGGACGCAAACCAGTCCAGAATTCGGCTTTACTGACATCACCACCATGCGGAAATAAATCAGTAACTGAGTGCACCAAAGTCTTGCGACGTGACTCTCGCAAACGCAAGTCGTAGCCTGTGATTTCAGCCGTGCCACCAACGCGAATTCGGTCGCCCAACCGCGTAATTGCGACTTTGTAGGTTTCATCCATCACCGTCGATTCTGGCGCACCTGCTGCATCCGTAATCGGTACAGTGATCGAATAGCCTTTGATCGGGTACACCGGAATCTTAATACCTAATTCACGCAACAAAATTGGCGAGTAGCTACCCAATGCTAAGACAAATTTATCCGCAGTGAATTGGCCTTTGGAAGTTTGCACGCTCTTGACTTGATCACCCTCAGCAATGATGCGTTCTATGCTGACGCCATACTCAAATTTCACGCCCAAGCCCTCTGCCAGCTTCGCCAAATTCTGCGTGAATTTGAAGCAATCTCCGGTTTCATCACCCGGCAAACGCAAAGCTCCGACGAATTTTTCACGCACATTCTTTAATGCGGGTTCAACCCGCAAACACTCATCGCCACTCAAGGATTCATACGGGACGCCATAGCGTTTCAGGATATCGATATCGGCTTGTGAGCCATCGAGTTGCTGTTGATTGCGGAATAACTGCAAAGTTCCTTGCGTACGTTCATCGTAAGAAATGCCTGTATCTTCACGCAGTTGCTGCAAGACATCGCGGCTGTACTGCGCCATGCGCAACATACGGCCTTTATTGATCTCGTAACGCTTGGTTGTGCAATTCATCAGCATCTGGAACACCCAGCGCCACATCGCTGGGTCCATACTTGGACGAATTGCTAATGGACTATGTTCCATCATCAGCCATTTGATCGCCTTCATCGGCACACCTGGGCCAGCCCACGGCGCTGAGTAACCAGGAGAAACCTCACCTGCATTCGCAAAACTCGTTTCCAAGGCAGCGCCACTTTGCCGTTCAATCACGGTGACTTCGTGACCCGCTTTGGCGAGGTAATAAGCGGTAGAGGTGCCGATAACGCCTGCTCCCAAGATGACTATTTTCATGTGTATTCCAGTCTCAATTAATTGTGTGAATTCGGTAATAGGATTAAGCGTCGATATAGTGACGTTGATAACGCGGACCTAAACTGGTTAAGATTTCATAACCGATGGTGCCGGCACGTTTCGCAACCTGATCGACCGTGTTATTTGGGCAAATCAAATCCACTAAAGCGCCCGGATATAGAAGTTGCGGATCGACATGGCTCACGTTTAAGGTGATCGTATCCATCGACACATTCCCCACCATAGGCACTTCGACACCAGCGATATGCGCAACACCACAGTTGCTTAAACTACGCAACCAACCATCGGCGTAACCGACTGATACCGTCGCGATCTTAGAGGGTTGAGTAGCACGCCATGTTTTACTGTAACCGACACTCGCGCCCATAGGAATTTCGCGCGTTTGAATAATTCGACCTTGCAACTGCACTACCGAATGCATAGGGCTAGCCTGTCCTGCAACGGGTGCTACACCGTACAAAGCGGCGCCCGGACGCGCCAAATCAAAATGAAAATCCGTTCCCAAGAAGATGCCAGAGGAATTCGAAAAACTCGCTTTCAAGCCTGGATAATGCTGCCGCAATTGCGCCAATAAATTTTGAAAGCCCTTCAACTGCATTTGATTCATAGGATCAAGTTGATCTTCTGCGCAGGCCAAATGACTCATGGCGTAACGGACATCAATCCCATCAGTAATACTAAAATCATTCAGCCAAGTGATGAGTTCCGCTTGCGACAAACCCATGCGCGCCATGCCGGTATCAATCTGAATCACCGCTGGCAAATTTTCTTGGCGTTCCTGCGCAAGCTTGCGCCATGCGGTAATTTGATCGAGGCTATTTAAAACGGGCGTACAGCCATATTCGATGAACTCTGCTTCATAACCCACTGGAGAGCCATGCATCACATAAATCGCCACGTCGTGCGGAATGTGTGCACGCAAACTAATCGCTTCTTCCAGTTGCGCAACAAACAAATGACGACAACCTTCATCCACCAAAGCTTTAGACACTGGAATCGCGCCCAAGCCATAAGCGTCGGCTTTCACTGCGGCACCACAAGCAGCCTTCCCCAAGCGCCCTTGCAAATAACGGTAATTGGCACGAAGTGCACGTAAATCGATCGTCAGTAGCGCCCCAGCGCGTCCTGCTTCTTGCAGCATACTTTGCAGCATAGCAACCTCAAAAAATCATCAACTGCAGTGAAATAGCAATTGCCATGCCAAGTTTTTGAAGTAATACACGCCTAGCAAAATCAATGACTTAGCAATACAAGCGAGAATTCTAACAGAATAGACTGTATCGAAATAAATACAAGAAGAAATTTTCGGTGTCGAGAAAGTTCGACGTATAGAGGAGAACTAGAGAAAATCGGCAATATGTAACATTTTCAATACAGAGTACGGATTACAATACATTTTAAAGTCTTCACAATTGAAAAATCTAAACGTAGAAAGCCGTCAGCCAAATGCAGTCAACGGCAGACAAAGAGAATTTTATGTGCAAAGAAATCGCTATATAGCTCAAATCAGACAAAACAAGGTTGTCGAACTATGCGCCCCACAAATCGCCATTCGGATTCGTGCGCGGAGCAGTAAGCCCGAAATGCTCATAGGCACTGGCGGTTGCAATACGCCCGCGTGGTGTGCGTTGCAAGTAACCTTGTTGAATCAGATACGGCTCTAACACATCCTCGATCGTATCGCGCTCTTCGCCGATCGCTGCGGCGACATTATCTAAGCCAACTGGACCACCACCAAACTTGAACAAGATCGCTTCCAGCAGTTTTCTGTCCATCAAATCAAAACCGACTGCATCGACATCAAGCATCTTCAAAGCCGCATCCGCCATAGGTTTGGTGATTTCACCGTTGCCTTTGACTTGCGCATAGTCGCGTACGCGGCGTAACAAGCGATTCGCAATCCGCGGCGTACCGCGCGCACGCTTGGCAATTTCAAATGCACCATCATCTTTGATCGGTACTTCAAGCAAAGACGCCGAACGGGTCACGATACGACTTAATTCTTCCGAAGTATAAAACTCCAAGCGTGCAACAATCCCAAAGCGATCCCGCAAAGGATTGGTTAACATCCCCGCGCGCGTGGTTGCGCCCACCAAAGTAAAAGGTTGCAAATCCAGTTTGACTGAGCGTGCTGCAGGCCCTTCACCGATCATAATGTCAATTTGATAGTCTTCCAAAGCTGGATATAAAATCTCTTCCACTACGGGTGACAAACGATGGATTTCGTCGATGAACAACACATCATTCGCTTCTAAGTTCGTCAACAAAGCGGCCAAATCACCCGCGCGCTCCAACACGGGACCAGATGTTTGACGCAAATTCACGCCCATCTCGCGCGCGATAATATGCGCCAAGGTGGTCTTACCCAAACCAGGTGGACCGAATAACAAAGTATGATCAAGTGCCTCTTTGCGCTGACGCGCGGCACCGATAAAAATCTCTAACTGATCACGGATTTTTTCTTGACCTACATATTCATCAAGTTGCTTAGGACGTAGCGCACGTTCGATCGCTTCTTCATTGGGTGAAGTTGGCGTCGCCGCGATGATGCGCGTGTCGATGACTTGCGAAGTCAAATTGTCGGTTTGTATGCTCATATGGTTCTACTTGTATTTAGCTCTTCGACAGGGCTTTCAAAGCGGCCTTGATGCCATCCGAAACACCTGATCCTGCTGGCACCAATTTCAATGCAGCCAAGGCTTCTTTATCAGAATAACCTAGCGCCAATAAGGCATTCAAGATATCCGAGCTATGATCACCCGCAGCGGCAGCCACACCAGCCGCACCCAAATCAGCGCCCAGTTTACCTTTAAGCTCTAACAACAAACGCTCTGCGGTTTTCTTACCTATCCCCGGCACTCGCGTTAAGCGCCCAGCTTCTTGCAACGTTATTGCCTGCGACAAATCAGCCACCGACATACCCGACAAAATGGATAAAGCGGTGCGCGCACCGACGCCACTGATTTTGATTAATTGTTTGAAAGTCGTTCGCTCTTCAGCAGTACCAAAACCAAACAACACATGCGCATCTTCGCGAATCGCCAAATGCGTCAGTAAAGCTACCTTCTCGCCCAGTGCAGGCAAATTATAGAAAGTGCTCATGGGCACATCGATTTCATAGCCAACGCCTTGGCAATCAACAAGGATTTGCGGTGGATTCTTTTCGATCAGGATTCCGGCGATGCGACCTATCATGCTGGGCTTTCGTACTGTATAAATAAACAGTAATGGTAAACGATTCTTAAGAGCTTGTGGAAGAGATATGTGAGGATAGAACACTAGGTAAAATCATAAGAATATTATTCTCATTACATTTTTAATGAAATAAGAATTCCAACCAGCACTCTCAACCGATCAACCTACCTGCTTTCACACGCAAACCTCTTTTCGCCAACTCAGGCGCAAACGCACCAAGGGTTTTTAACGTATCGCCACTGTGTGCATGACAAATCGCCACACCCAACGCATCGGCAGCATCACTACTGGGCGTCCCAGAAAGAGACAACAAGCGCTGCACCATGTCTTGCACTTGTTCTTTTTTCGCCTTACCGTGACCGACCACACCTTGCTTCACTTGTAGCGCGGTGTACTCAGCGACTAGAAGTTCAGCTTGCACCAAAGCACAGATCGCGGCACCACGAGCTTGTCCAAGCAAAAGTGTAGATTGTGGATTGACGTTAACAAATACCTTTTCAATTGCGGCGCAATCGGGTTGGTAGGTTTGGATGATTTCGGTAACGCCGGAGAGGATGGTTTTCAAACGCTCTGGCAAAGTGCCTTCGACTGTTTTGATGGTACCTGAGGCGATGTAAGTGAGCTTACTGCCCTGCTTATAGATGACACCGAAACCTGTGGTGCGCAAACCGGGATCGATGCCGAGGATTTTCATTTGTGCTTGCTTCTGATGAATGATCGTTAGCAAATTATACGCAGAACTTGGGTTTTCACGTATGAGTTCTTCCCACAGAATAATCGCCTTAGGCTAGCGCAAAAAAATAAGCTCACAATAATGCGCTTGGAATTCGAGTATCGAGATGCAGTTCAAGGCGCAAAGCACAGCAATACGTCGGTATTGCGAGCATTTGCAACGATGAAATGCGCTCGAGACTCGGATTCAAGGCGTATTATTTAATGACGGAAGTGACGCACGCCCGTATACAACATCACCACACCACGCTCATCCGCAGCATCAATCACTTCCTGATCGCGCATAGAACCACCCGGATGAATCACACAGGTTGCGCCAGCATCGACGACGACATCGAGACCATCACGGAATGGGAAGAATGCGTCAGACGCGACTGCGGAGCCTTGCAAAGTTAAACCCGCATTTTGTGCTTTGATCGACGCAATACGTGCAGAATCAATACGACTCATTTGACCAGCGCCCACACCCAAAGTCATACCGTTGCCGCAGAACACAATCGCATTCGATTTGACATATTTAGCAACGCGCCATGCGAACATCATGTCGGCCATTTGTTGCGGTGACGGTTGCAGTTTACTGACGACGCGTACATCGGCTGGCAAGACGTTTTTCGCATCTGGCGCTTGGACTAACAAACCACCGCCAACACGTTTGACGTCGTATTGATTCACGCCTACGCCCAATGGAATTTCGAGCAAACGTACGTTTTGTTTCGCAGCAAAAATTTGTTTTGCTTCGGCTGTGAATGAAGGAGCAATCAAGACTTCGACGAATTGTTTGGCAACCGCCTCTGCTGCGGCACCATCACATACGGTGTTAAACGCAATAATGCCGCCAAACGCGGAAGTTGGATCTGTTTGTAATGCTTTGCTATAGGCTTCCAACGAGGTCGCGCCGATTGCTACGCCACATGGATTCGCATGCTTGACGATCACGCACGCGCCTGTGTCGAAAGACTTCACGCATTCCCATGCTGCATCCGCATCGGCGATGTTGTTGTAAGAGAGTTCCTTGCCTTGCAATTGCACATAGTTCGCCAATGCACCTGCGACTGGCGCCAGATCGCGGTAGAAAGAAGCGGATTGATGTGGGTTTTCGCCGTAGCGCATTTCTTGCACTTTTTCGAAATGCATATTCAAAGTTTGTGGGTAAACACTGCGTGTTGTGTGCGCTTTATCTTCACCCAAACTAGTCAAATAATTGGTGATCGCGCCATCGTATTGTGCAGTGTGCGCAAATACTTTTTTCGCCAGCATAAACTTGGTGTCATACGACACCACATTATTACCCGCCTTCATTTCAGCCAAAACCGTTGTGTAGTCGCTAGGATCGCAAATTACGACTACGTCTTTATGATTTTTCGCAGAGGAGCGCAACATGGTTGGTCCGCCGATATCAATGTTTTCAATCGCGTCTTCCAAAGAGCATTCTGCTTTCGCCACAGTAGCTTGAAATGGATAGAGATTGACAACCACCATATCTATCGTTGGAATGCCGTGTTTTTCTAAGGCTGCTTGATGTTCAGGAAAATCACGACGTGCCAAAATACCGCCGTGTACTTTCGGATGCAAAGTCTTGACACGACCATCGAGCATCTCTGGAAAACCTGTGTAATCAGCGACTTCAGTCACTGGCAAACCGTTGTCAGCCAAGAGTTTCGCAGTACCGCCTGTGGACAATAGTTTGACGCCCATGGCATTGAGTTCACGGGCAAATTCGAGAACACCAGTTTTGTCCGATACGGACAGGAGAGCTTGTTTGATCATGATAAAGAGATTGAAATAAAATTAAAGAAGACCGTGTTGCTGCAATTTTTTGCGCAAAGTATTGCGATTAATACCGAGCATGTCTGCAGCCTGAGATTGATTGCTATCCGTGCGTGTCATGACCATTTCTAACATCGGCTTTTCAACCGCCAACACCACCATATCGTAAATATTCGAAGCAGGTTGTTCTCCCAAATCACGGAAATATTTTTCCAGATTTTTGTGAACGGCTTCTTGAATGCTTTCTTTACTCATACTGAATTTTCTTCTTATTAATGAATTCGACTAACGATAAAACTGCTATGAATTCAAGGGTTAAACTAAATAAAACTACCACCAAAATAGTGCACATAACTCGCACCAAATACCATTAGGAAAATAACTCAAGCAGCTAAGGCTTGCGCTAATTCTCCGTTCGTATTCATCTCGGAGGGGCGGTATTGTAACCGTTCTGTCGGTCGACTATCAAAAAACATGTTGACCGCCGCCAATTGTTCCTCACAAGTTTCCAACTTATTCATTTGCTGGCGAAAGCCTTCGCCATCCACCAAATCTTCCACATACCAACCTATGTGTTTGCGCGCGGTGCGCACGCCCATAAACTCGCCATAAAACGCATAATGCTCGCGCAAATGACGGTCTAACAATGCTTTAACTTCCGATACCAAAGGCGCTGGCAAATAGGTGCCCGTCTTTAAGTAATGATCGATTTCTCTAAAAATCCACGGCCGTCCTTGCGCCGCGCGACCGATCATGATGGCATCGGCACCCGTGACTACCAACACGTATTTGGCTTTCTCAGGTGTCGTAATATCGCCATTCGCCACGACTGGGATACGTGCTTGCGCCTTCACTGCGGCAATGGTCTCGTATTCTGCATCGCCCTTGTAGCCATCGGCACGTGTGCGCCCGTGCAAAGTCAACATCGCAATTCCAGCCGATTCGGCAATTCGCGCAATTTGCAAAGCATTCTTGTTCGCTCTATCCCAACCAGTGCGAAACTTCAAAGTCACTGGCACATCGACCGCAGCAACTACGGCATCCAAAATCTCACCGACGAGTTTTTCATCTTGAAGCAAAGCTGAGCCGCACCATGCATTGCAGACTTTTTTGACTGGGCAGCCCATATTGATATCGATAATTTGCGCACCTTTATCGACATTGTATTTGGCGCATTCCGCCAACATCTTGGGATCCGCTCCTGCGATCTGCACCGCCTTGGGTTCCATCTCACCTTCGTGATTGGTTCGCCGCGTGGACTTCTCGGTTTCCCATAATTTAGGATTTGATGCAGCCATCTCAGATACCGCATATCCCGCACCTAAGTCTTTACACAATTGGCGAAATGGCCTATCGGTCACACCCGCCATGGGCGCGACAAAAATATTATTCTTCAGCTGATAGGAGCCAATGTGCACGATGTAGAACCTTGGGAGAATCGGAGGAATTTCGAGGAAGCGCTATTCTACCTGAAAAGCTGCCTAAATAATTAGCAAAACTTTAGGTAAGTACGAACAATTTTTTTTAATTTAGAGCAGTCTTTCAATAGACTTTTTTGAAGAATCTTGCCTAATTACAGTCTAAGACTACTATGCGTTAGACCACAATGAACGCCACCATTAATCAGGACTTAGCCAACTCGCGAGCAAGTAATTGATTTAATTCATCAAATGAGGGTTCACCAACATAGCGCTTCAAAATATTTCCCTGCTTATCAACGACAAAGGTCGTTGGAGTCAATCTCACATCGCCAAACGCTTGTGCAATTTTCCCCTCTAAATCAAGCACGACATGAAAGGGCAGTTGACGTGTTTCGGCGAAATTTAGCACATAGTTCGGTGGATCATAACTCATTGCAATTGCTAGGAACTCTAAACCTTGTGCGCGGAACTTTTCATAGCTAGCAATCATTTGTGGCATTTCTTTAATACACGTGGTACACGACGTCGCCCAAAAATTCACCAAGTACACTTTGCCATGCAAGCTTTGTTGGCTAATGTTTTTTCCTTGAATATTCGTAAAGTTAATTTTCGGCGCTGCTTGCTTGGAACTGAGTGAGAAAAAAGCAAAACCAGCGACTAGCAGAGACAGCAATATTAGAAATGCTACCCACCTCTTCGTTTTGCCAATTGGCTTCTGTTGTTCGCTAGTCATATCTATCCAATGCCTTTATCAACTGACCGAATCATCTACCGCACTCTTCAGCCTACCATCCATACGATATTATACTGCGTCTAAAAAACCAGTTCAGTGCTTCGCTCTTTGTTGTTCGACCCAAACATCAGGCGCGGTCGGTTTAGAGTACAAGAAACCCTGCATCGAATCACATTCATTGGCCATCAAATAGTTTGCCTGTTCTTGGGTTTCGACACCTTCAGCCACCACCTTCAGAGAAAATTGCTTCGCCATCGATAAAATGGAACGAACGATCGCGGTGCCATTTGCATCGTCAGGGATATCCTGCACGAAACTCTTATCAATTTTGAGTTCATATAAGGGTAAACGTTTTAAGTAATTCAAACTGGAGTATCCTGTTCCGAAATCATCGATGGAAAAACGAATACCCAAGTCAGCCAATTTGTCCATTCTAGAAATCGTCTCCTGCAGGTTATCGATAAAAAGACCTTCCGTAACCTCAAAAATCAAATGATTTCCATCCACACCTTCACCCGCCAGAGTTGCCGATACTTTATCAACGAAATCTTTTTGACGAAATTGTTTAGGGCTAACATTGATCGACAATGGAAATGTGAACCCCTCACGCTGTAAGTGTTTTAGAATTTGACATGCCTGTAATAAAACCCAGTCCCCCATTCTCACGATCAATCCTGATTCTTCCGCTAATGGTATAAATGTCGCTGGTGAGACCATTCCACGTCGTTTATTGTTCCATCGCATCAATAGTTCTGCGCCAAGTGGTACGCCATTTTGATCAACCTGCGCCTGCATCACCATATGCAATTCATTTTGGTCGAGTGCTTTCGCAAGATCACGTTCTAAAGTCAGGCGTTCCTCGACCTCGGTTTGCATTGCACCTTCAAAGAAAGCAATTTGATTTCTCCCAGCAGTTTTGGCGCGGTACATTGCCGTATCCGATTCACGCAATAAATCGTCTGCACTTTGACCAGGCTTCGGCATGAGACTCACCCCAATACTGCAGCTGGAACTATAAATTTGATCATTAATTAAAAAATCTTGAGACAATGCATGCCGCACTTTTTCAGCGATGGTCAGTGCTAGTTTTCCGGCAAGTTCAATATGTGAATCCAAACTATCAACAAGCACAACAAATTCGTCGCCGCCGATACGAGCAACTGTATCGACTTCACGCAAAAGCTGGCTAAGACGTTTTGCCACTTCGACCAACAGAACATCACCCACTGCATGCCCTCTTGCATCATTGATGGTTTTGAAATGATCTAGATCTATAAACAGTACCGCACTGTAGTTACCTGTTCGCTGTGCATTGGCAAGTTGAACCCCCATACGATCACGCAGTAGGCGACGATTTGGCAAACCCGTCAAGACATCAAAGAACGCTAGACGATAAATATCTAACTCTGCCTTTTTTCTGTCGGTAATGTCACGTTCGATCGCAACATAATGTGTACAGTGTCCATCCTGATTATTGATCGGTCGAATATCGACTTCGAGCCAGAATTCGTCTGCATTCTTTGTATAACTAATGATCTCTGAGCGGATCGCATGACGATCTGCCATGGCGGAACGAATTCGGTGAATTTCATGAATATCGGAATTCGCACCAAAAAGCATTTCAAGGCTATTTCCAATAGCCTCATGGCGACTATAACCGCTGCTACGTTCAAATGCTTTGTTCACAAACACGAGATGCGGCCCTTGATCAGACAAATTATTGTCAGTGATCATCACCATGTCGTTTAAGTTTTCGACTGCTGCTGAAATCAGTCTAAGTTCCTCATTTGCATGCCGAAGTGACTTTTGTTCTTGCTGCAAATGCAGACTAATTTTCATCTGTTTACGAAGCGATTCTTCCAAACGCCTTAGCAAGACTCCGCAAGTCACAGTGATGACAGAACTAATAAACGTAAAATTCAGTGTAATAATAATCCAGCGGAGGAAAGGTTGGTCGTGGTAACGATCAAATTGGAGATCAATATCAAACCAATAACCCACTGTGACTAAAGTGACCGCATTGACCACCAGCATCAAAATCGCCGGCCGTAAACCTAACAGCAATGCCGCCAACACTGGCACTGCCATCATATAAATTTGGCTAACTGGACCGACCTTAAACAGAAAAAAAACGCCAACAGCGAATACGATGAGAAGAAAATTCCAACTACGTATCGTAAAACTCAATGTACGCCAGCGCCACATAACAAACAGCCAAGCAATCGCCAGAACATCGATCACTACGACCGAATACAAGCGATCACGTAGAGCCATCAAAATGCTCGGGACTGCGGTAATACCACCAAGGCCCAGTGCTACAGACAGAATGGCGCCCAACATTTGATCTCGCCAAACCTGCAGATCTCTAGTAGGAAGACGCTGGGCACGCAAAAAACGTCGCAAAAACGGTCGTACTATCTTCAATTGTGCACCTTTTCAACAACTGACTAAGTAGGGAGATTGGACTTATGATTGGTCTAATAATTGATCTGATACTTGATCTAAAATTGCGACGCACATTCCCGTTCATTTGAGGCTTTTGCCTTATCCCATTCAATGTACCAAGATCAACATCCGGCATTGCCTTGGTAAGGAGGGTGCGCATTCAGATTACGTAGCTATGTTTATACGCTGTTTCTTTCTTGCTGAAAAGTATTTTTTTACAGTCATTTAAGAACCGATCCGGCTTAAGGAATATCCTCCCCTGTTGCCGCTCGCCATAAATCGAACCATTGCCCTTTACTCAATTGGCAGTCCAAGGCCTGAACTGCCTCGGTCAAAACCTTCACACGCCCAGAGCCTGTCAACAACATCGGCCTCGTTGGTAAATTCAACACCCATGCCATCGCTACAACGGCAGCACTCCCATTTACTTCATCGGCAATTTTTGCTAAAACTCGCTGCAGCCGCAACCCAACTTGACTTTGGTCTGTGAACAAACGACCTCCACCCAAAGCTGACCAAATCATAGGAGTCAGGCGCAAGCGCTGGCAAAGATCGAAGCTCCCGTCATAGATTGGCGACATGTTCAACAAAGAGCACTCCACCTGATTCGTCACTAATGGATAACGTGCATTCAATAGTTCAAATTGTGTGGGAGTAAAATTCGATACGCCGAAATACTTTACTTTTCCAGCCCGCTCCAATTGCTCAAACGCCTCGGCGACTTCATCAGCCTGCATCAAAGGATCCGGTCTATGAATCAACAATAGATCAATTTGATCAACTTGCATATTTTGCAGAGACTGATTGACTGAATTCTTGATATGATCACCACTCGTATTATAAATATGCGCTGTCTGAGTCGGTCTTTGAGCAGATGGAAACTGGATCCCGCACTTCGTCACAATTTGAAATTGTTGACGCAAATCTGGCGCTAACGCAAATGCCTCCCCCAGCAATGTTTCACTTGTGTAGTCACCGTAAATATCCGCTTGATCAATTGTTGTAATACCTAGGTCTAAAGCTTCACGTAAAAATAGTACACGTTCAGATGGACTCATCTGCCACGAAGATAGGCGCCACAAACCGAGCACAATTCGAGAAAATTCAGGTCCGTCTGGGGCTATTTGAATGCGTGAGCTTTGCATAAATTCAACCTTCAAAAAACGAATGGAATTACAAATAATCTCCACTCTAATACAGATATGTTTTGCCTAAAATGGGCGCATTCTCGTTAGAAAAAATGACTGGGTTCATCCTAACTAGGAAACAAAGCCTCGAAATTTTTAGCCACTTCCTCGCATTTCGCATATCCAGAGCTTAACATGTGCAAGCCGTCCTCCTGCACCAACAACAAAACGGGAAAACCGCGAATACCCCAACGTTGGATTTGTTGGAAGTGCATGCGAGTTTCCTCTTTTGTAGAAACATCCGTCATCGTTTCCAAAAAACTCGCGACATCAAACGTAAATGACCTATCAGCACGATTCAATGCTTCAACAACAATCTCAGCAAGCACATGCTCGTCAGTGATATCTTGTGCCTCAGCGTAAAATGCATGCTGTATTGCTTGAAACGCCAGAAAATTAACTGAAGTCGGCATATCTTCCGTTAGGATTTTGGCTGCAACGACTGCTCGACAAGCCGGTTCCGTATCATAGATAAATCCTGACTTATCTAAACCAGTCATATTAAAAGGTAGGCCACTCACTTGCTGAACACGATCCCAATGCGACAGGATCATTTCTCGCTGATCTGCATCCAGCACCTCGGTATTGTATGCGCGCAAACCACCTAATACGATGTCCAATTCCGCATTCGGTTTGTTTTCAAGAAATCTTACCAACTCCTTACTAAAGCCATAACACCAAGAACACATAGGGTCCGCAACATATAAAAACTTGAGCATTGTTGATCTCTCACTAAAGGTTGATGCTTGTTCTTTGACCCGTAGGGAACATCCCTAACTCAAGGTGCTGGTGTGTACCATCCCACCTTGTCCATCTGCATATTAGCACTCGCCTACGCGGTACATCTAAGCGGGATAAAGCGCACCGAGAATGCGCTGCCCTTTTGCGCCGGTCACCTCACTTAAGTTACCGTGCTTCCTTATAACGAATTGCCGAGCCAACCATGCAAATGCAAGTGCTTCAACATGATTGGGTGCAACACCAAGAATGTCAGTATTTTGCCATTGGATGGCAGGGGAATAGTCCTGCAGGTTTCGCATCAATTGAGCGTTGTACGCTCCGCCACCACAGACATAAACGGCCGTGCATTCAGGAGCAAATCGCGCGATTGAGGAACAGATTGTCTCGGCGGTCAATGCACATAAGCTTGCTTGAACATCCCTTGGTGTCAATTCTTGGAAATCGTTTAAAGACTGTTGCAGCCAATCCAAATGAAAAAGGTCACGCCCTGTGCTTTTTGGTGGCGACAAAGTAAAAAAGCTTTCCTTAAGCAAGCGATTCAGCAAGCCTGCATGCACCCTCCCCTCGGCGGCCCACTGACCATTCTCATCATACGATTTTCCTTGGTGCAGATGGATCCAAGCATCCATCAATACATTTCCCGGTCCAGTATCAAAACCTATCGTCCGCCCATCAGAAAACAAAATACTAATATTACTGATCCCACCAATATTCAGCACAACCCGACACTCACCTTCTTTCGCAAACAGAGCTCGGTGAAATGCGGGCACCAAAGGAGCACCTTGTCCACCTGCCGCAACATCACGACTACGGAAATCTGCAATGACATCAATATCTGTCAACTCGGCCAGCAGCGCAGGATTATTTGATTGTCGCGTCATGCCAAGTTCAGGACGATGACGGATAGTCTGGCCATGGGCGCCAATTGCACAAATTGGTAAATCAGGATGTTCTAATCGAAGTTGATGGACACACTTCGCATAAATGCGCGCTAAGCTATTTGCCAACAGTGCCTCTCGTTCAATTTCGTTGTCACCAGCCACCTGCAAAGACATCGCGATCGATTTGGTTCCTGCATCAAAGGGGATGTGGGTATTGGCTAGCAATTCTAAGCGTGTCACCGCCGAATTTTCGTGATCAAGAAATCGAACCATGACGCCGTCGACACCATCTAAACTTGTGCCTGACATTAGCCCGATAAACACATTAGAATTTTGACTCATAATTATTCAAATAATTGAATGAGCAACTTGGCTCAAGAATTGGACTCAAACGAAAGATCGGACGAGATTTGTTGGCAACAAAAAAGCCGAACCAAGTTCGGCTTTTTAAATTGTTCGCACAAATCGATAGTCTAACGTGCAGCAACACGCGCAGCAGAATTGCGTTCTGGCCTTAGCAAATCGAAACGATGAGACATCTCTGCCGCGACCGTTCTAAATTTTGGCAACTCGTGTGCAGCCAATGCCGCCGCACTTTGCACACTGATCGTATTCGGATCACGAGGCTCGTTATTGACACGGAACTCATAATGCAAATGCGGTCCCGTCGACCACCCAGTTGAACCAACATAACCGATTACTTGACCTTGACTTACACGCACACCCTTCCGGGCGCCTGGTGCGAATCGGCTCATGTGTGCATAAGCCGTACTGTAGCCATTCCAATGTTTTACGATCACCATATTTCCATATCCACCCTGTGGACCAGCATGTTCAATCGTGCCATCCGCAGAGGCTCGAATCGGTGTCCCAGTGACTGCCGCAAAATCAATCCCCGTATGACGTTTCCATTTTCCCGAAATTGGGTGGACACGCATAGAAAAACCAGAAGACACACGAGAAAACTCAAGTGGTGACTTCAAGAACGCTTTCTTCAGCGACTTACCGTCAAAGCTATAGTAGCCTCCTTCACCTGCACCTTCGTCGAACCATACAGCCTGTGATAACTTACCAGAATTACGGAATTCACCTGAGAGCAATTTTCCTGTCTTTACCAACTCACCATTCAACCAGAAAGTTTCGTAAACAACGTTAAAGTAATCGCCACGCTGCAAACGACGAAAATCAATACTAGTTTCAAACATTTTCACAATTTGATCCGCGATCGGGGCAGGAATTAGAGCCTTGTCAGTCGCCACGAACAAAGAAGATTGGATATCACCAGAACGCATTTCTATCCGACGTTCCAATTGTTCAACCACTTCTGTCGCTTTAAAGCCGCTCTGCTCATTACGCGAAACCAGCAGAGTTTTATTACCATTATCCGTGCCGTCTATCCCTACGCGCAACCATTCTAAAGTACCTTCATCCGTCGTTTTGACTCGGATTGATTTACCTGCTCGGGCCTGCAAAACACTTCGTGCTACAGGATCCGTTCTTAAGAAGTTTGCTGCGTTCACATCATCGACACCCAATCGCTGCAATAGCGAGGCTAGCGTATCACCACGCTGAATCTTTTCTTCTTTCACATAATGCTGTTGCTGCAAAACGATCTTGGCAATTTGTTCATCCAATGAAGGCAAAACCAACTCATGAGTAACAGTCTTCACGGGTAAATTTGCGGCATCTGGTGCTAAAGGCGCAACACCCACAGCACCCACAGCGCATACAGCAAAAAATAAGCCTGCAAAAGAAATAACACGTGATGCGCGCATCCCACGCATATTGGCGATGCCCACAGCAATCAAGGACTCGGCTTTAACTTGTGTAGTTGCAGCTAAATGACGGAATTTATCGGATAAACGCATGCAATAAGTTAAAATTGATGTTTCGCTGTCGATCTTGGCTATCCGCAGCGAACAGAGTGTTGGCAAACCCACTCCTTTTATTTTTATTAACTTAAGGTGGGGCTTAAAAAATGTCGCCTGATTGTAAAGCATATGGCGAATAATGCAAGCTAAGGATTATGTGAGGAAGCCGTTTTTTTCGCTAGCTCTGTTACAAATTTATGAGAGATCTGTTGATCTGATTCGATCTTTTTAGATAATTTTTTTAATTAATTAGTTGGAAACATCATGACATCGCCACAACACAACGACAAAGCGCCAGGCGCAACGACTCTCCTGCCCCTCTCTGATGCTGTGCAACATGCATTAGCTGTAACAAAACGTGGTGTCGATGAACTACTGATTGAAGCCGAATTTGCTCAAAAATTGGCTCGCAGCGAAAAAACTGGTACTCCTTTACGCATTAAGTTAGGGTTGGACCCAACTGCGCCCGATCTACATTTAGGTCATACCGTGGTGCTCAATAAAATGCGGCAATTGCAAGATTTAGGTCATACCGTGATTTTCTTGATTGGCGACTTTACGTCAATGATCGGCGATCCGTCTGGTCGCAATGCGACACGCCCTCCTCTGACCCGTGAACAAATCGAAGAGAACGCCCAGACTTATTTCAAACAAGCGTCTTTAGTTTTGGACCCAAGTAAGACTGAAATTCGATATAACTCCGAATGGTGTGATCCACTCGGTTCGAGAGGGTTAATTCAGCTTTCATCCAAATACACCGTCGCACGTATGATGGAGCGAGATGACTTTACGAAACGTTTTAAGGCTGGCACGCCGATTTCTGTTCATGAATTCCTCTATCCACTCATGCAAGGTTATGACTCTGTCGCGTTGCACTCAGATTTAGAACTTGGCGGAACCGACCAAAAGTTCAACTTGCTGGTTGGACGTGAATTGCAAAAAGATTATGGGCAAGAACCGCAATGTATCTTAACAATGCCGCTGCTTGAAGGTTTGGATGGTGTCGAGAAGATGTCCAAGTCAAAAAACAACTACATCGCCATTACCGAACCAGCCAATACGATGTTTGCCAAAGTGATGAGCATTTCAGACGAGATGATGTGGCGTTATTATGATTTACTGTCGTTCTGCACTTTAGAACAAATCGCGCTGTACAAAAAATCTGTTGCTGACGGACAAAACCCACGAGATGTTAAAGTCGCTATCGCGCAAGAGATCGTGACGCGCTTCCACAACAAACAAGCTGCGGAGGATGCATTGGCCGATTTCGTGAATCGTTCAAAGGGTGGCATTCCCGATGATATCGCCGAAATCAGCCTGAATGGGGCTCCGATCGGAATTGCACAATTATTAAAGCAAACCAATCTTTGTGCATCAACCTCGGAAGCGATGCGTATGGTTGATCAAGGCGGTGTCCGCATCGATGGCAGCGTCATTAGTGATAAACAATTGCAAGTGAAAGCGGGAACGGTAGTCCTTCAGGTAGGAAAACGTAAATTTGCGAAAGTCACGCTGTCAATATGATTGCGTTATTACAACGAGTCACCGAAGCCAGCGTTGTCGTCGATGGCACTACGATCGGCGCAATCAAAACTGGACTTATGGTTTTGGTCTGCGCGGAACGAAATGATACGCCTAAGGATGTCGAGTACTTAGTCTCCAAGTTACTCAGTTATCGCGTGTTTTCAGATGATGCGGGTAAAATGAATCGTAGCGTGACTGATGTGCAAGGTGGGCTTTTGCTTGTCCCGCAATTTACACTGGCGGCCGACACGCAATCGGGTACGCGTCCATCATTCACGCCAGCTGCACCGCCTGAATTGGGAAAACAATTATTTAATCATTTCGTCACCAAAGCAAAAGAACGGCTCCCCATCGTCGAGACCGGGGAATTTGGTGCAGACATGAAAGTGTCGCTAACAAATGATGGTCCTGTGACTTTTTGGTTGCAGAGCAAACCCACAACAGAAAAATCAAAGTGACCGAAATTTTGCTCATACGCCACGGAGAGACCGCTTGGAATGCCGTGCGCAAGCTTCAAGGGCATCTCGATATTCCCTTGAATGCTGAAGGCAGACGCCAGGCCAAAGCACTTGCCAATCGACTACAACACGAAAAACTTACTGCAGTGATTTCTAGTGACCTCCAGCGTGCTATGCAGACAGCTGGTGAAATTGCACGTCAGCAATGTTTACCTACTCGCATTGATGCAGATTTACGCGAGCGTTGCTTTGGCGATTTCGAGGGCAAGCTTTACAGCGAATTGCCTGATATTTACCCTGTCGCCTATGCAAGTTGGCGCTCGCGAGATCCGGATTTCCATTTTCCTAGCAAGCCTGAGGATCCCAGCAATGTCGGCGAAAGCATAAGAGAGTTCCATCAACGTGTGATCGCTTGTATCGCGCACTATGCTGCACAATTTTCGGGAAAAAAGATTGCATTGGTCGCTCACGGAGGTGTGCTCGAATGTGCTTATCGTGAGGCGATGCATTTACCGCTCAATGCAGAGCGCACTATGACCATTTTTAACGCGAGCATTAATCGTTTTCAATTTCAAGATCATCAACTCACCCTACTTGATTGGGGTGACACGACTCACCTCAACTCCCTTGCCATCGACGAAATCCAATAACATTTGATGCGTGGGGTCTGGATTTTACGATTTCCCAGGACGAAGCAACGCAGTTCGTCAATCTGATGAATCGAGGTATCCCCCCATGAAGGCATAGATCAGATCAAGAACAAAGCAATTCCATAAATTCTACTTAATTGACTAATTACTATGCGTGAGTGAAAATCAATGGTTATTTATTTTTCTTTTTATTCCTGAATTTTCATGCCCGTCTATTCACGCCACCTTCTCATCATCACACTTCTAACGAGTATTTGCCTTTGTGTCGACACAAAGGCACAAGAAATTCAAATCCCAGCAAAAAAGAATGATGGATCGAATACTCAAATAAAGACCCAACAAGTTGAGGTAAAAAGTAAAAGTGAAACTCAGCTTGCTCGGCGTGATGCGGCTGCAAAAACGGTGATTACAAGTGAAGAACTTCAGCGCTTTGGTGACACAAATATTAACGATGCAATGAAACGTGTTCCTGGCGTTCTAGTTGTAAAAGATCAATTACAACTACCGGGAATGAATAGTAATTACACACAAATCTTAATCGATGGCGAACCGCCGCGCGGCATCACTATTGCCGATATTCCCCTGAACACGATTGAACGTGTTGAAATTTATCGTGCAGGTAGCGCACAGTTCAGCAGTCAAGCGATGGCGGGAACAATTAACATCATCCTCAAACGAGTTCCCAACAATCGCCAAGCCCAAGTCAAACTAAATGTCGCACATGGTTTCGGCAGCAACTACACCGTCGATTGGTTGAACTCGGATAAATTCGAGCGCTGGTCGTATTCTATATCGGCCACAGCAGCCAAATTAGGCGGTCTAATGGCTGCGCCGTTTAGCTTTACGGACCAACTATTCGATGCAAAGGGACAACTCGTCCAAAGCTATCAAGTTCGACAAAATCGCCAACTCACAGGGGATACACTACGAGTTAATCCGCGAATCCAATGGAAGACTGAAAATGGTATAGCTTTAACTTCGACCTCGTCACTAAACCACAACACCAGTCGTTTTAATAATGACGAATCATATCAATTCGATATCGGCCCAGTGCTTCCCTCTGCACACATCGTACGCAAAAATTTTTCAAAGAATCAAGCAATGAGTAGCTCCTTGCGTGCTGTGGGAAGCATAGGAAAAAATGATGCCATTCGCTTCGACATCAATACTGGTGTCAGTCGACGCAATGCGAATTCCTACGGAGACTATTTATCTTATACACCGGATACCAAAGAAGACTATCAACGCTTCTTTCAGACCGACACGGTCTCGAATGGTTGGAACAATTCTGGCAAACTGACAGCCCCCAGTCATACCGAACATGATATTGTGACGGGCTGGACGGTTTCCAATTCAGCGAATGTAAATAACCGGCATGAAACTCAGGTGAACAAACAAGTTGTATCAAGCACCCACACCGTGCAATTAACAGATAGTAGTATCTTTAAGTCCGCATTATTTGTACAAGACGAATGGAAATTTAGAAAAGAATCTTCCGCTTATTTCGGCTTACGTTGGGAGTCGATACAAATTCAAAGTGAAGGGAACATTCAAGAAAAGATGCGTCACCGTTCTAGCGTTTTAAGTCCAATTATCCAAACGCTGTGGCAACTCAATGCAGAGAATACAGACCGTGTCCGGCTAGGCCTATCCCGCACATATCAAGCGCCGTTCGATTTCTATCTTATCTCTCCCATATTTAAGACCATCAATAATTCTATTTCTTCACCCAACTTTCGTGGAAATCCGAGTTTACGTCCCGAACTTGCATGGTCGATCGATGCAGCATACGAACACAATGGAAAAGATGAATGGAACTACAATATTCGTAGCAAACTACGCAGCATCAATGACTTACATCGCGAAGATGTTAGTTTTTATGACAATGCATGGTGGCGCCAATTTATCAATGCAAGTCACGCAAATAGCTTCACGATAGAATTCGATACACAATTTCCCTTGAAACGTTTTTTCGACGATGCTCCCAATATCGACGTTGGTTTTGATATGAATCGCACGTGGTCACGCGTAGACTATTTGCCTGCACCGAACAATATCCTTTCGCCCAATCCATTCAATGCGAAACTCAATTTAGATTACCGTGCGCAAGCACTTCCCCTTAGTCTAGGCACAAACATTCGCTATATGGGAAGGCATTGGCAGCAAAGTTCCAAAATCAGCAGAGAGTTTTCTGGAACGCCAGTTGAAATGGACATCTACGGTTTGTGGAAATTCAACAAGCAAACACAGATCAGAACCAGTATTGATAATCTATTTAAGCATCCTTACACTTATCTGACCGAACAACAAAACGAAGGCGCGATCTTCCGTTCAAATTTTTACAATCCAGCCATACGTACTATTTCTCTCAATCTCGAACATAAATTTTGAATTGGTATTTATCCTGAAAAAAGCTGCATCGGATGGTTGAGTGGACCCAATATAGTTATTTTGGTGCTGCCGCTTCAATCTGTTATTGAAGGAGGCGATCGAAAGCGTATCGAGCAATGCTTTGTACAAGCAATATTTTTTTAGTCAAACAACGGTATTCACAAAGCTGAATTTTCATTCTGGTCTCGTACTGAGCTGGATAATGTTCGAAAACTGATTGCACAATCTGTTGACATCCAAGACAACGAACAACCACATTCAAACCTCAAAAAAAAATAAGACGCCCGATGAGGCACATCGGGCGTCTAAACAACAATTTAGCTAACAAACTTTGTGTCTTATGAGAATGTAATTGTGATAGTCATTTTAAGACTTACAGTGGAGAGTCTCTGTGTACATTTTTGCCGTCACTTTTCCCCAACTACTAAATTTCCCATCGCAGCTCAAAGTTTTCCCGCCGACTGCTTTACCTTTTGAATCATAGTAAGTTATTTGAAATGGTTGAATCATTATTGCATACGCAAAAGTGGCGCTTAGGCTTAAAACTGCGACTAAACTAGTTACAATCGTTCTATTTAACTTCATTCTCAAATTTCCAAAATAAGACTATCTATTCAAAAACATGGATCGCTTTCTGAGGAATACTGTGCTGTTTGTTTTCCCCATTTACTAATACCACCACCGCAACTTGTATAGCTGCCACCCACTACTTTTCCTTTTGAATCATAATAAGTCGTTCGAACACTTTGGGAAGGTCTTGCGTATGCAAAAGCGGCGGCTAAACTTACGATAACGACCAAACTAGTACCTATGACTTTATTCTTCTTCATCTTAAAATCTCCAAATTAAAATTAGTTATTCACTCAGGTTGTCTCACAACTTCAATTTCGCATTGTTCGACTAAAGAACAATATGTAATCAAAGGAAGCAATGCAATCACCCGCTTAGAGTAACCCTACATCGCATCGCGAATGAATTAGCTCGGTTTACGCTTTTTTATACAAAGGCGTTGCGTTATATCTTGTGATGTGATTTTTTCAAAAAAACACGCTGGGTTTGTGTGTATTTTTTTCAATTCCGCAATTTTTAGATTTGGCTTTTGATAAGCTCGAAATATCGGCCTGTTTTGACATTAAGAAGGAATTAATTGCAAACGAATTACAATCGATTATGCGACAAGCAAGTTTGTTATAAATTGATTGGGTGGGTCGATCGACTTATGGTGTCGTCTCAAATTTGATGGATTTAAATTCAAGCTATTTTATACGTATCAGCAATTCGACTACTGCACACAAGATTGATAACGTCGGCACTAACTGAGTGCACAATTCGTATACTCCGACCGAATCAACATAGCTCATCTCGTCTCTCCTGCATGACCGTAGTATCGTTGATATAAAAAAATAGACGAGCCACAACTTTTATCCAAATGGCTGCCGTGGCGAATTGAAAGAGTCACTATCACTTTAAAAAGAAAATTTAAAATGACTACCTCTCTTCTATCTATTAAAGGAATAAAACTGATTACACTATCGATTGCCTCATAAGACAACAAAGGCAACATTCAAACCTCGAAAACAAAACGCCCGATGAGATTCATCAGGCGTCTACGCTACACTGCTTGCAGTCAACTCTTTACAAGATTACTCAACTATATACTTTCTCATTTCAAAAAATGATCACAATCATTTTTTCATCAAGTCCAACAAGGCAAGCACGCTAGCCTCAATTCCCGCGCGAACGGCTGGCTCTGGGGTAATTTTAAATATTGGGCTATGGTGCCCTGGCACCGCAGGTCCGCCTTTTTTCTCATTGTCAAAATCTTCCTTAGGTGTACCTCCAATCGAGAAATACACACTTGGAATATAAGGTTCACTGACAAAAAAGGGAAAATCTTCCGCCCCCATTCCATCTCGCATTTTTGGCGCAGCAAATGCTTCTTTACCTAACTTATCAGTCCACACTTTTTTCAAGCGTTGAGTTAAGGGAATATCATTCAAAGTCGGTGGCGTTGGCGTATCGACCTCCACAACCTCAGGCAAAAGATTTTCAGGTAGACCGGCTGCTCTACCTGTATTGATCGCGACACGCTTAATTGCAGACAACAGCAAAGCACGTGTTTCCTTGCTTTCGCTACGAACACTCAATTGCAGTTTCGCCTGATCAGAAATGATGTTGGACTTTGTCCCTGAATGGAATGAACCTACCGTAATGACAGCAGGCTCTCGAGGTGCAACTTCACGAGTCACAATCGTTTGCAGCGCCATGACAATTTGTGCACCAATAACGACTGGATCTTTTCCTAAATGCGGATAAGCCCCATGTGTCCCTATCCCATGTACTGTAATCTCGACGGTATCAACACCGGAATACGGCGAGCCTTCTTCAGCCGTAATTTTTCCGGCCTCTGAGCCAGAATCAACATGGAATGCCAAAGCATACTTGGGTTGTCCAAACCGTTTCCAAATTTGGTCCTTCATCATCAGCGCAGCACCTCCTACTCGCTCCTCAGCAGGCTGACCGACCAACATCAGCGTGCCAGTCCATTGACTCTTACGAGCCGCCATTTGGACCGCGGTACCGACCAAACTCGTAATATGAACATCATGCCCACAGGCATGCATTACATGTTGTAATTTGCCATCTGGATCTTTTTGCTGAACCTTCGATGCGTAGGGCAAACCAGATTTTTCCTCAAGCGGCAACCCATCCATATCTGCGCGCAACATCACCAATGGTCCGGGGCCGTTTTTGAGCATCGCGACCACACCGGTCTTCCCCACACCCTCGGTCACTTCAAATCCCGCCGCACGCAATTCCTTAGCCAAACGGGCTGAAGTATTCACTTCCATAAACGATAACTCTGGATTTTGATGGAAGTATTCAAATAATGGCTTTAGTTGCGCGTTATAGTTTTTCGCAATCGCCAATTTCAACTCATTGTCGGCAGCAAGACTTGGCTGACTCAATCCACAAACCAACGCAACAGCGAAATAAATTGGTCGCAAACGAGTTTGCGACATAAAGAAATTTGGTTTCAAATCAGCTCTCCTGTACATCGATGATCAAACGAATGACGTTCACTTCGCGATCGAAGGTGTCAACATTAAAAGCCTATTGTGCCTGATCTCCGTATCGAGCCAAGTATTTTCAATGGGAACGGTCTGTGGATATGGATGGGATACAACAAACAGCGCAAACCTCATGAAAATCGAAGTAAAAATGCTAGTGTGTTATTCAAGTTTCTGCATTCCTTACAAAGCGAAGCCACTTCATCGTCTGCTCTGTGTCGTCCTACAATACACGATACGCCAGCATGTCGAGTCGCGTTCGACTTAGGCGTTGCAACACACGTTTTACTTGCGGTGGGTAGTCTTGTAATCGCTCGATCTTTTTGTAACTGGCTATTGTTTGCGTGTGTACCATGATCTCCGCTAATTCCGCATCTCGCCTCTCAATTAATTCACCGCGTGGATCAGTGAATAAAAGCGCGTTTTCGAGATCTAGACGAAACGCACGTGGATTCAGATTATTTCCTGTTACTAAAGTATACAGTTGATCTATCCAGACACCTTTAAGGTGATAAGTATGCTCTGCATCCTTCCACAGACATATTTCAAGTCCTCCACTTGTAATATCGTATTGATGATTCTTCGCAAAACGACGTAAGTTCATCTCGTATAGATAAGGCAAACAAGCGATCGGTTTAAACACTTGATCCGGTGGAATATAAAAGTCATTCGCCGTCTTATCACCGACAATAATTCGAACTTTGACACCACGTGCCAAGGCGCGATTGACTTCGCGTGTCATCTCTCGCGGAAAATTGAAATACGGCGTGCAAATCACAATTTGATATTTCGCCGACGCCAAAAGCTGGCATATCGACCGATTCAATCGGTTTCCTTTACCCATTCCGACTATCGGCGTCACTCTCAAACTAGTCAAATCAGCGCGATCCTGATTCCTCTGAACGACATACTGCGTTTTTTTCAGTTGGTCACGCGATGCGCGAATTTCCTTTCGTATCGTTTTGGTAGTCGGTAACGAAGCTTGGTCAAGACGATGTACAGATGGTGATCCGATAAAATGATGGCGCATCCAATCAACCATACAATCGGCTAAATCCGCTTGTTGAATCAACCAATAACGATCGTAACGATATTTTTCTGCGTAATGTAAATAGACATCGTTGACACTCGCACCTGTGTAGAGGACGGTGTCATCGATCACCGACCCTTTCAAATGCAAGACCCCGAATAATTCACGTGTCTGAACCGGCACGCCAAAAATCGGAATGCTGTATTGATGCAGTGTGCTTTGCGTTTGATACCAAGCCGCATTTCCCATCTGCTTTCCCGGAATTGTTTTTTCCCCGATCAAACCGCGTTGTGCACGATGCCAGTCTACAAAAATTTGAATATCTACATTCGGATTGTTTCGCTTTGCCGTGTATAGCGCATCAAGTATCAGTTGTCCGGCCGCATCGTTCTGCAAATACAGGCTACATAGATAAATTCGCTTACGTGCGTTCGCAATTTGATCGAGCAAAGCCACTCTGAATGCGGCCGCACTGTGGAGGATTTGTATTGCCTGTGAACCAAGAGGAATCGCAGCGAAGTCATTAAAAGTGGGTTTGGGCTTAAACAGAGGCATGCGTTAATCGATAAAATGAGGGGCTACGTGAGTGAAATAAACGAGTGAACTAGATCAATAGAGAAACAAAACCTCACTACTTCGACCTAGCCCGAAAGCAGCTAGTGCCGACCGTCACTATTGCCGACAGATTTCTCTGCACAATAAAATATATTGTTCTCAAAGCCGACTATTCAAGAGCAAGGGGCTAAGTCGATTTAAAACTTTGAAGTGAGCGCCGCGTGAACGCAATTATCAATAACGCGCAAGCTAAACAAATCATTAAAATGGATACCACCCAAACGGATCCCATTTTTTCTTCCGACATGCTCATGTCGGCTGCAACCGTCTGATCTAGGTTCAATATAATTTTGTCACCGACACGTAAACTCCAAATTCTTGTCAGTCCGGTCTTTGGCGAGCCTTTTAAAAGGCCTAATTGCACGCGTTCAAAACGCTTCAAACTAAGCAAGGCCACCTTACTTTCTTCTGGCAACAAATGATCCCATCCTCGCACTGTTGCTAACCAATTTGCTTGAGAAGCCTGCTCCGACAACAATTCAAGTTGCAAATAACGCGCTGGATATCGAGCATGCTTAGGTTCTATCACCTCTGGAGCTTGACTCAAAGTCCAAGACTGCAATTCAATTTGTTCGTTTGCCACCCGTTCTGGTGCATTGATCATACGCGCAACGAGCAAACCCACAAAGGCAATCAGCAATAAGCTAAGGGCCGCTGATTGCACTCCTAATTTCTGTGGCAAATACATGAAGAAAGAGCTCCTTTTTCAATGTGAATTCTTAGCATTATCAAACATGGTTAGAGGCAACAAAGCAGCATAAAATTCACGAATATTGCGAATCACAACAAAATAATTGGGAGTTCAATCGATCAGTAAAATCTATGCGTCACCTTGCACGAAGGCCAGGTAATAACCATTGCAATCTCGAATCGCAAACTCTCGGGTTCCGTAGGGCATATCCTGCAAAGTCCAAGCGATGTTGACATGCTCCTTTACCGCTCGGAAATAATCGTCGATGTCGTCAATTGTCAAGTAAATTGTGCCAGATAGTTGCGGCGCTGTTCGCCACAAGTCCTGCGATGTGAACAAAATATGGCTGGCTGATTTAGAGGTAATTTGCGAACCACCACCAAAGCTGTCTGTGGCACGTCCTTTAATTGCACGAAAACTTGAGGTATTTAAATCAACAACGTCGAAGCCCAAAATCTCAGAATAAAAACGACGTGTTTGCTCTAGATCCGTACAAAATAACAAGACCGATAAACTCATCGTTTTAACTAAAGTTTTTGCAATTCAGGATGAAATTTTTGAATAAACTGATGCGCTATGTCGGCAGCAATAGCATGTCCTTCAGGAAGGGCGGTGTAGACTTCATAGGCCCAGCGCCAAACTAAATCAATGTAGTCCTCATCGTCTTGACTCGCATCGATATCGGTGACCGTGATTTTAGGACGATTTTGTGAAGAAATTGGCCGTATATATTCCTGTTCTCGTCCAATTTTGTAGGTATCGACAACTTCACTTAACATGCTTGAATAGTCATAGCACCATTGCACGTGTTGCACCAAAATCAGATGCAAACGAGCCAAATGAAAATGATTATTCCAGCGTCCGTGAATTTCCATGTGTGTCAAAGCATGCGCATCAACACATAAGAAAATAGTCATTTTTTCTATACCCACCGCATGTGAGACTTTGTGGGTTAAGTGTCCGGCAGTTTCAACACATTCAGTCAAGCCGTGCAAGGTCTCTGCACCGCACAGCTGGCAAAGACCATCCTCGAGAACCTCCAGCTCATTTTTCGCCGCCTGCTCTAACCACTTTTGCATAGTCCACCTCCAATGCGCTGACACACGCTAAAACTGCACGTCCATCATAAAACACGCGACGAAATTAAACTAGCGTTGTCGCTCTTTTTCCCACAACACATCAGACCCGCCCGCAAAACGGTTCAACACTCGCGACAATACGAACAACAAATCCGACAACCGATTCATATATTGGCGAGGCGCTTCGTTGATCTGCTCTGCTTTGCCGACACTAACGATCGCTCGCTCAGCCCGTCGGCAAACAGTTCTGCAGACATGTGCCATCGATGCTGCGCGCGAACCGCCGGGTAAAATAAAATCTTTTAGAGGCGGTAAATCAGCGTTGTACTTCGCCAGCAATGCATCAAGACGTAGTACTTGAGCTTCAGTAATCATCGTGTATCCAGGAATACACAGTTCGCCGCCCATATCAAACAGGTCATGTTGAATCGAAAGCAATTCCTGTTGCATTTCGGCGGGGATTTCTTCGCAAATTAACGCGCCGATATGTGAGTTCAATTCATCCACATCGCCCATCGCATGCACTCGTAATGCATCCTTATCAATGCGACTGCCATCACCTAGGCCAGTTGTGCCCGCATCCCCTGTTCGTGTGGCAATTTTCGAAAGTCTGTTACCCATAGCATTCACTTTAAATTCGGTAAAAAGCAAAGGATACGCGAAATTTCTAACAGCGCGGGCATGTCCATGCCCCAATTAGGGGATTGGCATAGCGAACCCATTCTCACTGCAATTCCCACAGACAATCAAATTCGTACTAATTTCCTCTCGATGCAGTATTGAATACAGTATCTAAACTGGAAGAATCAGACTTACAGTCAGACCACCACTGTCACGATTATTGAGACTTATCCGACCTCCGTGTGCTTCGATAATCTCACGAGCCAAAGCAAGTCCAAGGCCAGTTCCATGACGTTTGGTTGAATAAAAAGGCACTAGGGCATTCGACATTACGGTATCACTCATTCCACTCCCCGCGTCGCTGACTTCAATCTTCAGTCCATCAAAGATGGGCTTCACCTCCAAACTAATGGCGGCAGGATCGGATCCCGACTCCAAGGCATTTTTCAGCAAATTAAGTAAGGCCTGCTCCATTTGCGCTAGATCAAACGCAACCTCCGCCTCTGGCAACTTACCGACAACTTGAAATTGCATCTGAGACTGCAAACGGCCAAGAAAATCTTGCCAACTCGTCGTCTCGTAGCGCGGTGTCGGCAATTTGGCAAATCGGGCATAGCCGTGAATAAAGCTCTCCAAATGTTGTGCTCGCTCTTCTATTGTCTTCATGATTTCAGGCAATCGTTCGTACTGGCCTCGCTGTATCAGAGCGGTAGCAGAATTCGCAAGAGACGCAACAGGTGCTAAGGAGTTATTCAATTCATGGCTAATCACACGAATGACTTTTTTCCAGGTCTGCACCTCTTGTCGGCGCAATTCAACTGTCAAATGCCGAATCAAAAAAAGTTCGTGTTCGGTGCCATTCAATATGAACACACGTCGAGACAAATGATAGATGTCATCTTCACCATCATGCTCCTCGACATTGTCATCTTGATTTTGCTTGATCTGCGCAGTAAATAAGCCGTCACCGCCCTGCGCAATCGCCTCCCGCAATGAATCTGACACTTGTCGAAGTATCTGCTCAAGCGTATTTCCTTCTAATTTTTTGCCATGATTAAGCAATTGTCTGGCATTGATATTGGCAAAAACGATGTGCCCACGCACACCAACCAGAAACATCGCCACCGGTGAATTTTGTAACATGCTGTCTAATAGCAATTCCCGTTGCACCAAATCGAGTCGCTGTGACCGCAATACTTCACCCAATGCATTATGCGCATCAACCAATTCCGCTAACTCGTCATTCCGCGACCAATTCAAACCAAAAGAAAAATCTCGGTCTTGATAACTGAGTACCGTCCCGCTCATTGCACGAAATAATTCAAGAATAGGGGCGAGTTGCGCGTGTAAAAGAATCACACCAATCGGTGTCAGCACCAACAAGATTGCCAAGGCAATGAACCAAATAAGATCAGGAAAGAAATGGCTCAACGCCACAACGCTGGCTAAACCTGACAACAATAAGCCTGCCAGCAACAAACCAAAGCGTGCCAACAAAGGAATACGGACGCCTCTCTGATTTTTGATATCGGATGGAGATGTGGAAATTGTAGGAATAGTGGGATTGTTCATAAACTAGCCGTTGCTTGCTTGGATTATGCGAATAAAACACGGATATTTCTTACCAGCGAGGGCTGTCATCTTCAATACAGAAACGAAAATTTAACTCCGTTTACGAAGGGGACGAACGAGAAATATTCAATCTTTCCATGCGACGGTAAAGTGCCTGACGACTCAAACCCAAGTCCGATGCGGCCTGTGCGACAACGCCCTTGGCATGTATTAATGCCTGCTCAATTGCTTCTTTGTCGGGCTCGCCGTCTGCACTGCCCAAGACCAAGGATTGCTGTGGCAAACCCAAATCACTCGCTTGGATTTCATCGGCTGGAGCGAGCAAGCAAGCGCGCTGCATCGCATTTTTTAATTCACGGACATTTCCTGGCCAAGAGTGGTTCAGTAAACTCGCAATTGCCGCTTGGCTAAAGGACTTACTTTCATCTTTAAAGGCATGCGCAAGTGGCAAAATATCATCAGGTCTCTCGGATAAAGGTGGCAAATTCAATTGAATCACATTGAGCCGATAAAACAAATCTTCTCGAAATTTTCCCTGTTTGATCATACTCGCTAAATCGGCATTCGTGGCACTCAACACCCTTACTTTCACCTGCCGCTCTTTGTTCGATCCAAGTCGTTCAAATCGTCCTGTTTCCAAGACGCGCAAGAGTTTCACCTGTCCAGCCAACGGCAGATTACCGATCTCGTCAAGAAATAAAGTGCCGCCATCGGCCGCTTCAAATTTTCCTTCGCGCGCTTTACTCGCGCCTGTGTATGCTCCAGCTTCCGCACCAAATAATTCTGCTTCGATCAATTCAGCAGGAATCGCTCCACAATTCAATACAACAAACGGGCCGTCTTTGACCTTCGAATTCGCTTGAATAATCGCTGCAATACGCTCTTTGCCCGCGCCATTTGGTCCCGTGATCAAAACTGATACATCCGATTTAGCGACCTGACACGCCATTCCCAGTACCCGTTCGGTTGCCATATCTTCCCAAACATAACCAAGTAAATCATAGCGCGCTTCGAGCTCACGTTTTTGCTGCTTTTCACGCCGTACTTTGTTTTGTAGACTACGATTTGCCTGTCCCAATTCAATCAGATTTTTCACTGTTGCAATCAGCTTTTGATCATTCCAAGGCTTAGCTAAATAATCGGCGGCACCCGCCTTAATCAAATCCACGGCGGCATCCAAATGCGTCCACGCAGTCAAGAGAATGACCGGCAAATCTGGATGCGCGCTGCGAATTTTCTGAAACAACTCCACACCTTCAGCACCGGATGTAGTGTCTTCACTAAAGTTCATGTCTTGAATCACCAAATCGATGACTTGTTTCTGCAGAATCTGCAATCCCTGCTGTGGTGATTGTGCGGTCACACTTCGGATATCGTGCAAAGACAAGAGAACGTCGAGCGCGATCGCTATGCTAGGATTGTCATCAATAATTAAAACTGTAGGCATGGAGAATCACTGTTTTCGTTTGTATCGATCGTTTCGTTCTGATAATTCGGTTTGTTCCGCGAAGAGGGACATTAGCGAGCATGTCAGTTGACTTCACCACGCTGGAACAAACACCAAACAAGGATATTACACTACACCACGGGTCGCAGTGGCAGGTGAGATACTAGCGGCACGCCACGCGGGAGCATACACGGCAAATATCCCCAAAATCCAGAAAATAAAAGGCGCAATGAACAAATAACTCAGTGGCAATTTACTCAACTCAAATTGACTTACCAATACTTGATTCAGGCCAAGTGCCAGCGCTGTTCCCACCACAATACCGCTGCTCGTGATCAAACAATTCTCTGTAAAAAAATATACCAGTATATGTATACGGCTTGCACCCAGAGCGCGGCGAATACCAATTTGCTTTTGGCGCTGCGCAACCCACAATGAACTCATTCCGACTATGCCTGATGCGGTCACGACAATCAGCAAAAGACTGACCGTTAACAACATCCAAGCCAATCCTTTTTCACTACGATAGCGGTCAATCCGCATGTCTTCCATCGTCAAACTTTTAACATTCACGGGTGTGGTAGAAGCCTTACGAAGTGCTTCCTCGACTTCCTTGATCACGCGATCACGTTGACCTGGTTCCGTTCTAACCGCGTAACCAAAATAGGGATCATTCGTCAAACGAACCGGCGAAAGTAGCGAATACTCGCCGCTTTCATCACTTTGCGCACCGGAAGTTTGCAAGCGTTCAACCACCCCAACTATCCTCAGAGACTGTGCCCCCTCTCCAGTTCCTTGAAAAAATTCCTTACCAACAAATTGACTTTCACCTGGAAATAATTTCTCCGCCAATGCTTTTGAAATAATCGCAGTCTTGGGAAAATCACGTGAGGCATTAACATCAATTTCCATAAAGTCTTCAGGTTTGAAATCACTTCCTTCTACCAATCGCAAACCCCATGTTTGAATCAAAGAATCCGGCGAGAAAAACATTCCCGCAGTCGCTGTGCTATTTGTCTGACGTCGATCTGCTGCCATTCCGCTATTACTACCGGACCGCGAAACAGGAAAAGAATTGACCCGCGCAACCGACACCACGCCAGGAACCGCGCGAATCGTTGCAGCCTCACGTTTTTGCATCGCAATTTGATCTTCATGCCCTCCCATCTTTTGATTGCTGATATTGACGCGAAAGCTATTGAGCTCTTCTGCAATTCCACTCGGGCGATTTGCCGCATCCAAACGCAAGTTGACAACATACAAGGCATTCACCAGCATCGCTAAACTGAGTGCAACTTGAATCGCAACCAGTAAAGGTCCTGTTTTATTGCGTAACATCGCCGAAAGGATAGGACGAACTTCGAATAGTGTTTTCATGAAATTTCCTTATTGATTTTTGCTTATTGAAGTTTCAATTGAATCGCTGGAGTCACTTGGCAAGCGCGCCAAGTTGGTAATAGGCCAGCTAAGATTGCGGCCCCAACCGACATTAAGAATGTCAGGCCCAACATTTGCCAATCCATGTGGGCGACTGCTGCTAACGCTCTCGATTGCATCGCAATTAACTGCAAAGCGCCTAACGCAAGAACGACTCCAACAATCGCGCCGACTAGACCCACGACGGCAGCTTCAATCAGAAATTGTGAAAAAATCTCACGACGCGATGCGCCCAAAGCGCGACGCACACCGACTTCAGAAGCACGCACTGAAAATTTCGCCAGCAACAAACCTATTGTATTCACCAAGCAGAGCAGCAAAAATCCAAACGCCAACCATGCTGAAATTTTACTGTCATCACCAATCAACTTACGTTCGATCAACCATTCTCGAACATTAAAGATGCGATTCGGGGCGTGACGTGGAAACCGACCGAGTTTTTGCTGTTCACTGACATAGTTATCCAAGTAACTTTGCAATTCCTGACGTTGCGACGCCGACTTCAATTCAAACCAAAAGTGGAACCAAGTACACTCAGAATCCAATAAAGCTTGCCAACCAGGTTCGCGCGAACTCGAACAACTCATACTTCCAGAATGGGGAGTCTCACGGCGAATTGCATTACTCAAAGGAATAATAAATTCATCCTCATTTGAAAATGCTCCAGAACGCCCATTGTAGATAAAGAATCGAGGTTGTGACTTCCAGTCATTCATCACGCCAACGACGGTGTAATCACCATTCATCATGCGTACGCGCTGTCCGACCGGATTGACATTGCCAAATATTTTTTCTGCCATCTTTCGATTGAGAACCACCACATCTGCAGCCGCGTTATCTTCACTCGCTTGCCAAGCTTGTCCATATAAAAATGGGACATCTAACATAGCAAAAAAGTCCGCACTCGCGGCAATTCCATCCATTGCCATGGCACCAAGCTCTTTACGTGCTGGCTCAACAATGGCATTGATCCCGTACATCCCTGCTCGGCGCTCTCCTTGCTTACTCTTAAGCAGCGCTTGCACATCTTTATAAGTTAATTGATGGTCGACATAACCTTGTCCGGGTACATAGCCTTCTTTTGGATTCACATCGACGGTAAGGCTGAGTAAGCGGTCGCTCTTTTGGGGAATAGGGTCGCCAGACATGACATGCAAGATGGTCAATGTCGAGACACTGGCGGCAACGCCAATTGCCAAAATAAGTACCATCAGCGCAGTCAACGCTGGGTTACGCCGTAGACTTTTCACGCCAAGCATAAAGTAATACTGAAACATTGGAAATCTCCTCGTCTACCGCACTGATTAGGCAATGTGTAAATTGCTTGGGCTTGCATTATGATCAACGACCAAACTGGGCGATTTACGCACCAAGTCTGAAACCTGACCATCGATAATATGAACATTTCGTTGTGAACGTAATGCCAATTCTGGATCATGTGTGACCATCAAAATCGTTGTGCCCCGCGCGTTAATTTCTTCTAACAATTCCATCACACTGCGTGCCATCTGAGTATCGAGATTACCTGTTGGTTCGTCTGCCAACAACAGGCGAGGTGAACCAGCTAAAGCGCGCGCAATCGCAACCCTTTGTTGCTGACCTCCCGACAATTCGGCAGGATAATGTTTCATTCTGGAAGACAATCCGACTTGCGCCAATGCGTCCTCAATCCTTTCTTTCCGCTCTTTCGAAGCTAATCCGCGATAACGTAAAGGTACATCGACGTTATCAAATAAATTAAGATCAGGAATTAAGTTAAATCCTTGAAAGATAAATCCTAATTTTTCGTTGCGTAATCGCGTCCTTGCATTGTCATCCATGCCAGTCACATCCACGCCATCCAAAATATACTCGCCACCGGTGTAGTCTTCGAGTAAGCCCGCGATATTTAGAAAGGTCGTTTTACCGGAGCCAGATGGTCCGGTGACAGTAACAAACTCCCCCTGCTTGACATGAATTTCAAATCCGCGCAAAGCGTGCGTTTCTATCATGTGAGTTCGATATACCTTACTGAGATTTTTCATGTGCAACATACGATGTCCTTTGTCCTTTTCGTTTTTTCCGAGATTGGAAATTAGTTATTTAATGTGATTCTCTCTGCGTTTTCGAACTGATCTGTTCCTGCGACAACAACCTTCTCACCCAGCTTCAAGCCATCCACAATCTCTACAGCTGAAATGCTGGTTGCCCCCAATTTAAATGACCGGCGGATCGCAACATTGTTTTCGACAACATAGACAAATCGACCGCCTTCGCTCTCCACAAAAGGCCCTCGACTTAACATCAGAACATTGGTTTTTTCCTCGATTAGCAAGCGTGCAGAAACGCGCTGACTCTGACGCAAACCTACAGGCTGGGCACCATCAAATCGAACACGTGCCAGCACTTGATTTTTCACCACTTCGGGCGAAAGCGCCGACAATTTTCCGCGTGCTGTGATGCCATTGATCGTGATCTCGGCTGCCATTCCCAATCCTAAATCGGCGACGTAAGTTTCAGGAATTTCGAGTTCAACCTCAAGTTGAGACAAGTCGACCAAAGTCATCAGCGCTGTATTCGCCGCCACCACGCTGCGGTTCGCAACAGAGAGCGTTCCGACCATGCCATCGACTGGAGCTTTCAGTCGCAACTCTTCGACTTTACGTTTGGCATCATCACGGACGAGTCGTTGTTGTTCAAGTTGGGCAACTTTAGTTTTCAAACTCAGATCAACATCTTCGCCTTCGAGCTGTGTCGCTGCGGCCGCATGCTTTGCCCGAATTTCCGCCGTCTTCAACGCATCTTGCGCTTTGGCATAATCAATTTTTGAGATGACCCCAGTTGGGCCCGCAATCTCATAACGCTCAAAAGTTCGTGCAGCAGTGATGCGTTCAATTTCCGCTTGATCGGCATCTCGCTGCGCAATCAATTTTTGTTTACGAGCCAAAATACGTTGACGCGAGACTTCCGCTTCGAGTTGATCATAAATCGCTTGTTCACGCTTTAGTAAATTGCTGAGATCAGGAGACTCAAGTTCGGCCACGACATCACCTTTCTTGACCATATCGCCCGCTTTGACCTTGAGTGTTACCGTGCTCGATGCGGTGGAAAATAAAGTAGGACTAATTGCCGCCACCATACGACCATTGACAGCGACGTCGCGTACCAAAGTACCCCGTGTGACCTGCGCAATTTTTATACGCGCACTATGAATAGATTTACTATTTCCGGCATATGCCCGCACCAAAGCAACGCAGGCAATCAAAAAAGCACCCGCCACAAGGCAGCCAAGGATGAGTTTTTTACGCCGCCACACTGGGACTTGTGCGATCACGGCATCTTGTCCTGAAGTATCTCGAATCATGCTATTTCCTACTGAAGAATGGGTATGAATACCTAGTCTTTAGCAGGAACCGTGCCATCAAAATAACTTCTCGCAAGTATTTGATTTTAAAGAAATTTACAAACGATAGGGATTTTTTTACTCGTCCGAAAAGGCGTAGACGGACGGTGACGGACAGAACGCGAACATGCTCTATGGTGTAGATCGAGCTAAAATGAAAATTCCAATTACGATCACCAATATCCCTAGCATTTTTTGCATATCTAGTGTTTCGTGCAAAATCCAAACACTCGCCAAAGTGATGCCGATAAAAGTCATGCCTGCCATCAATGGTGAGGCAATACTTAATGCAGATTGCGATAATACTTGTAGCGTCAAAAGAAAGCTCAATCCATACAAAATGACGCTTGTGATCAAATGCCAACTCAAAAAACTGGCCATTTCACGAAATTGCACACCTCCCTGACTAGCCAACTTCATCAATACCTGCGCGGAAACATTACATAACACAGCGCAAAGTGCAATCAACCAAAGTTTCAATTTATTCCCCTTTCGCGTCTGATATTTTGGCTTCAAGACCAATTGTCGTGTTTTTAATCGTCATATCTTCCTGAATCAAATAAGTCGGCCGCCCTTTTACTTCATCATACAGTCGCGCTAAATAGTGCCCAATCACACCTAAACTAAGCAAAATAGCGCCCCCCATAATAATGATCAAAAGATTGACGGTCGTAAAACCGTCCATCGCCTTTCCTTCTATCTTTTGTACTAAGCTTATGCTGCCAATTACTATCCCAAAGAGCAGCGTAAATACGCCAAGGTAGGTAACCCATTTAAGTGGCAAACTAGAAAAACTCGTGATGTTGTCGACGGCATATCGAATTAATTTCCATCGGTTCCATTTGCTGTCACTGCCATCAGGTCGATCGGCGACTTCGAAGGGCAATTGTGCGCACGGAAAATTTGCCCAGGAAATCAATCCTCTGAAAAAACGTTGCCGCTCTGGCAAAGCCAACAAAGTTTGTACAACTTTTCGATCCATCAATTTGAAGTCAGAATGTCCCCGAAGATCGAGACCGGACATCGTTTTAAAGACCGCATAAAACGCTTTCGCAAATAATTTTTGCGCCAAACTTTCACGTGCCCGTTGCGCCTTTACAGCATGTACGACGAAAATCCCGCTTTCCCACAATCGCACCATCGGCGCGATTAACTCGGGGGGATGCTGAAGATCGCCATCAATAACCACAATCGCGTCGCCCACTGCGGACTCCAATCCAGCAAGTATCGCGGCCTCTTTACCAAAATTCCGCGTGAACCTAACAAAACGTAAGCGAGGCTCCTGTTGTTGCATATTAAGAAGAACAGCGGCTGTTTGATCAACGGACCCATCATCAACAGCAATCAGTTCAATCGCATAACGCGATTCAACACCTCGATTTAAGAGCGCAGAATCAAGCACCGACAGAATCTGTGGAATACTCGTCTGTATCATCTGCGCTTCGTTGTACACAGGAATAACAATACTAATTGTTTTCATAGTCAATTTTTCGTGATCTCAAAACGGGTCAATGTCATTGTTCTACAAGACGCAATTTTTTCAGATGTAAAGCATGCAAATCCAACTTCCCTTGGGCATGATAAAAGGTCCGTAATTCCAAGGTTTGATTCGCAGTACCGGCGTCGATCGAGAATGGGGCAGAAACACGAGTTCGTTGTCCATTCGATCCTGACAATTTCCCCGTGGCTAAGCGACGTCCGCCTTCTGGTACATCGGCAAGATTCACCCAAACCTCCCAATCCGCTTGCACCGTTTCATCTGAAAGATCACCAACATAGTCCAATACGAATTCATATGTACCCTGCAACACTTGTGCATAGGGTCCAAAACTCAAAATACCTGCTTGTCGATTACTGGTTAAAATTTCCACTCCATTCACTTGTGTTTGCACTCCGACTTGTGTTCCCAATTGCGTTGGAGACCACTGTATTGTATCGATCGGTCCGATAAAAGTCTCGCCCAAGCCATGCTCACGCAATTTCTTTACACGATCCAAGGTACTGCAGACAAGATATCGTTCCCACTTCAAACACTGTCCCTGCTCTATGCTTTGAACAAAACCATTCGGCGCTTTTAGGATATCTTTGAGTGGCATGACATAGATCGCATCGGCCATAAAGGCGCGTTCAAAGAAATCGCGATTTTTCTTGCAATCGACTTGATCGCGTGCAATATATCCAGTATCGATTTTCTTCTGATTCCGCGCTGCTAGACGTTGGAAGAACCACACCATATCTTCATTGTTTGTGCCACAAGAGAATGCAGGATAGACATGGAGTATCTCAATTCCTCTTAGTGGCGCTTCCCAAGCCTCCAGATCTGACTTACTTGATTCGGAAGCGATATTCGTCAGGCGCTGACTAAAATCACGCGTATCAATGAATTGCAGCCCACATGCCAAGATAAGGAGTCCGACTCGGTAGCGATTGAGTCGCTGCATCATGCCTGCTAAAACGAGAAATAGGACAGTGTACGCGACCACCCAAAAAAAACGTCCACTGCTACGGAAAGTGTCGGTGATTTTTCGCAATACGTTTGGCACCGTGTATTCAAACAGCAGTGTGTCGTTCCAAAATACACGATTTGCGCAGGCGTAAATACTTAAACAAAGCAAGAAAAAAAGGAACCATCTGTAATCCCAACACAAGGCTTTGAGATTGGCTCTCGCAAAAAACAAGCTAAACGGTAACAGGAAGAATACGCCCAAACCCAAATAATTCAATCCTTCATATTGCCCACGTGTCGGATCGGAAAAATGATAGGCGGCAAATTGATGTGCTTGCTCGTTCGCAGCACAGGAATAAAAATGACTACCGCAAAATGGCGCACTCAAATTCATCGAGTATTCGCCAAAACCAAAACTCGTCGTGTGTTGTCCGCCATAACCTAAAACGTAGAAAATGACAGCAAATACGACTAAGGATAATAGGAAAAACCATAGCCCATTCCGCCATTCACGATGAAGAATCATCTCTTCAAGGATGTTGAACATTAATAAGCTAAATAGCATTGCAAAAAAATACGGATGGATTAGCAATCCCAATACGCTCAAACTGAGCAGATAGATATGGGCACGATGCACAGATAATTCTGCTTGGCGTTTCTGAAAATAAACAGCGAGCCCGAACAAGATCAGGCACTGCGTCATCAAAGCTGTATGCCCAAAACGCCACATCAAGGCAGGCCATAGACAGGCAAAGAAGGCGGCAACCGCTGACGCAAAAACCGAGCGTGCGCCTAAACTACGAATCAAGACACTGGCACCCAAACCTTGCCCAATAAAAGCCAAGATATGCCACAGGGCGATGTAATGAAATTGTACTGGTAACCATGAGGCAAATGGTTTCAACAAGAGCGCAGCGAGGGGGATGCTGTCCATAAAAGCAATATTGACGCCGTCTGGACTATTTATGCGAGTTGTCTTTAGGAGCGGGAAACGCCACTCATCTTGGGCAAAAAATTGCCAGCCAGCGATGTGTTGGGACGCGTCGATTTTTTCAAAAAAACCTCCTTGACCAGTCCAAAATTGGAAAGGAAATAGGACAAGCAAAATCATGAGGGCTACAAATAGCCCAACTAGCTTTGTCGCTTGCGGACTATGTTGATGACTCGTAGTCCACTTTGCCATTTGTTGAATCGTATTCATATTGTCGCGCTCTCGTCAGACCTTATCATCAGCTTGCGGTACCGCAATCACTTTACCGGCCACATGAGTGGTCAAAACAATTGCCGTCGAGGTGGAACCAAATGCATTCAATTCATTGATGATACGTTGCAGATGCTCGACATCAGTGGCCAATACCTTCATGACTGCACCATCTTCGCCCGTCACCGTGTAGCAATCAATAATCTCTGGGCATGCAGCAACATATTGCGCATAGGGTCGTCCCTGCTGGGTTGAAACTCTGATCATCGCTGTGATGTCGTAACCCAAGGCTTTAGGATTCACTTCCGCACGATAGCCGCGAATAATTTGCTGACTCTCTAAGCGTTTTATCCGCTCCGACACGGCGGGCTGACTAAGATGCACTTGCCGTCCGATCTCTGCATGCGACATGCGAGCATCTTCTTGCAATAATTGCAGGATTTTTCGGTCAAATTGATCGATTCTTTGATTCATAAGCAAAACCCTCAAATTTCATACAATTTCATGGCAAAAGCACGCTTTAGCCTTTCAATCACCATTCTATTTCCGCATTGTACGCGCTACAGTCATGCATCTCCAAACCATGTCAACACCGAACAACCTAGGAACGACCAAGATGCAGAATGCTATCCAAGCACAACAAATACATACTATTGTGCAAAATTACCAAACACCTTGCTGGGCGTATGATGCGACGCGGATTCGTCAACAGATCAATCTGCTACGTCAATTTGATGTGATTCGATTTGCTCAAAAATCTTGCAGTAACATTCATATCCTGCGCTTAATGCGTGAGGAAGGCGTATTGGTCGACTCCGTCTCGTTAGGGGAAGTGGAACGCGCCCTCATTGCTGGGTTTGATCCTTCCGTCGATGCGCACCACGCACCGATCGTCTTTACTGCCGATTTGCTAGATCGTCAAACGCTGAATCGTGTCGTCGAATTGACTATTCCCGTCAATTGCGGCTCTCCTCAGATGCTCGAACAATTAGGGCAGATCCACCCAGGTCATCCTGTTTGGTTACGTATCAATCCAGGTTTTGGGCATGGTCATAGCCGCAAAACCAACACAGGTGGAGAACAAAGTAAGCACGGGATCTGGCATGAGGAATTACCGCAAGCCTACGCGCTGATTCAACAGTACGGCCTCAAGCTCGTTGGCCTTCACATGCATATTGGATCAGGGGTTGACTACGATCATTTACAAAGCGTGTGCGATGCCATGATTGCACAAGTCAAGGCATGTCCTTTTGATCTCACGTCCATCTCAATCGGTGGGGGATTATCTATCCCTTATCAAGCCGATGAGCCCGAGGTCGATACCACCCACTACTTCGAAATGTGGAACCTAGCCCGTCAACAAATCGAACGGCATCTCGGACACAAGGTCAGCATGGAAATCGAACCCGGCCGCTTTTTAGTGGCACAGTCAGGGATATTGATTTCAGAGTTGCGAGCACAAAAACAGGTCGGTTCGAATTTTTTCCTCTTCGTCGATGCTGGATTTAATGATTTGGTTCGCCCTTCGATGTATGGCAGCTTTCATCGTATCAGTGCGCACACAGCAGACGGACAATTACGTGGTGGTGCGACAAGACCGAGCGTTGTTGCAGGTCCTCTATGTGAATCCGGAGACGTATTTACGCAGGAAGAAGGCGGAGTCGTAACCCACCAAAATTTACCCGTATGTGAAGTGGGTGATCTTATCGTCTTTCATGATGCGGGGGCATATGGTGCCAGCATGTCGTCAAATTACAATTCCCGTCCATTGATACCCGAGGTGTTGGTCGACGGCGATACGATGCAATTGATAAGACGGCGACAAACCATACAAGAGTTAATTGCACTTGAGCAATAAGTGATGGTGATCTGCTTTTGTCGCAGCGCCAAAAGGAAACCGCTAGCCAAAACTGGACTGCGCTGAAGACCAACATGGTGGGTGAGTTTAGCTCCCAACTCACCCCCATTTTTTCGACTACCGCAAGATTGCAATGTAGCGCCGAGTCCGTCAAACAAATTAGGCGTGTAACCCTAAAACGAGAGTCATTAGTGCATCAATTCATGTGGGAATTTGAGCATCTGGCGACATACTGAATTTCATTCATCGCATTTTCACTGTTTTTATATCTAGTGTTTTTTATACTTTCGAGCACCTACTAAAACTCGGCACGTTGATGCTGGTTTTTAGATCAGGTATTTCATTTTAAACACACGAGATACAGGAAAATAAAGATGCAAACTCTAATGCAAATACGTTTGATCGCAACCAGCCTTTTATTCGGATCACTTTGCTTACCAGCCATGGCGCAAATGTCTGGGCCGGTACAACTGCATGCCGCTGCTCCTGGCAGCGATGGTGGTCAAACAGGTGTAGCTGTCTTGTCGATACCCGACTACCAAGGTGCAAAAACTTCACGCACACTCCTTGTTCCATTGATCGATTATCAATGGGCAAATGGTTGGTTTGCAGGCGTCTCCAACGGCGTTGGTTATAATTTCGGAACCAGCCCACAACTCGACTATGGACTTCGTCTAACCGCCAACTTGGGACGTCGCGAAAAGCGCTCATTGCGACTGCGCGGGATGGGCGACATTAAAGAGAGCGCTGAAATTGGCAGTTTCTTCAATTGGCATTTCAATTCAGAAATCGGGATCAGCCAAACTATTCAATTTGGCGCGGGCAACACACATCGTGGTGCAAGCATGAATATCGCGGCGCACTTTAATAAAACAGTGGGCAATCATTTGCGGGCAGGAGCGAGTCTCGGCGCGGTCTACGCAAATGAAGACAGCATGCGTAATTTTTTTGGAGTTGATGCCTTGCAGGCGGCACGTAGCCACCTGCCGCAGTTTCGAGCGAGAGCTGGTCTACAACAAACCTATGTATCGGCGTTTGTGAATTACACCTTAGACGAACGCTCTGCACTCAGCCTCATCGTTAGCAGTGAACTCTTAGCGGGCGATGCAAAATCGAGTCCACTCACACAAATCGCGCGCACCAACACGATCGTCGGTGCGTGGACTTATCACTTTTAAGTACTTGGCAATCACTTTACCTATTCAACAAAATTGCACCAACAGGGTCGGGTTCACCCGCCCTGCAAAGATTCTCAGACAAAGCTTGTGAACCTGCTTAATTAGCGACCGACAAATCAGCAGGGGCCAGCTTAACAACCAACACGATCCGCAGCCCCTCAAATTCTTTAGAAAGCGGTCGCGGTGCATGCAAGCTATCTGCAGGAAAGCTCAATATACGGTTTCCCTTGGGTAAAACAGACGCGACAATTTCTTTGTCTTTGTTAAATATAACAGTCTCGCCCCCCCATTCGGGTTTCCATTCATGATTTAAATAGAGAACGCAAGTTTGTTCTCCTGGTCTATCTGTATCGGTATGCGGCCACCCATCAGTCCCATAGGTATGGGCATTCATATAAAAGCGCAAGATTTTTGTGCCAGCCGGTGCCAAATGTTGCAGAAAAAAATCGAGATATTTCGCAAAGATGGGCAAAGGATGCGCACGCACTTTATCGGAAACGTCTAGGACATTTTTTTTACCACCATGACCTATCTCATAGTGCCAATAGCGCGAATGCGGATTGGATGGAGTATTCCATCCAAACGACCAACCAATTTTCGGCAAGGTTGTATACAGCTCACTCAATATCTCGACCGGAACAGCATTGTGAATTAATTGAATTTGGCCAAATTGAAGATGGTTTTGCATATTTTTTTAACTGGGGATATTTCGCTAAGAAATAAATTATTCGGTATCGTATGGCGAGGATCAAATCACAATTTCAGGCTTACTCGCAGAACGCGAATGAGGAATGGGTTCGTTATCCAAAGCACGATAAGTGAAAACCATAGAGAATTTGGTTTGAGTCGTTTGATTGCATCCAGCAGCATGAAATAAGTTACTTGAAAAGAGCAATACATCGCCTTGTTTTAGAGGCACGGTAACCGCCGTTTCGAGCAAGGATTGATTCGTAACATGGTCAGCACGTAAGAATTGCGCTGAGTCTAGTTGTGCCGATTCAATCTGCCATCGATGTGAGCCAGGTAGCACTAACAGACATCCATTTTCGACTTTTTCATCACGTAAAGCCAGCCAAACGCTGATCAACTCGGGGCGTTGAAAATGCCAGTAACGACTGTCCCTATGCCAGCCTGTCAGGCTCGAAAATCGCGCTTGTTTCGTCATGATGCAATTATGGTGTACCTGCGACATTCGAACGTTTTGTCCCAATAATTGCTTTAAATTGTCCGCCAGATCTTTCTGCGTCGCCCATTCTGCAATCAATTCAGCACGTGAATAGGCCTGCAACAAACGACGAGCCGTTTGCCCCCCTTCTGCATCGCGCGAAGCTGGTGCACCTGGATAGCGAGTATCTGCCTCATATTCAATTGGTTGGACAATGCCATCCAATTCAGACTGGGCAAACGACAATAGCCGATCACATAATTCAGGAGTCGTAAATTGTGGCAAAACCAAATAGCCTTGGCGTTTAAATTCTTCAAGTTGAGCGAAATTCAGCATAGGGTAGATGTCCATTTTCGTGATTCCGCATTATAGTGCGAAGCAGATTCTTCCATGCCCGAAAATCCGAACGAAGGGATTAAAAAAAGTAAAAACTTTGTACACTCAATGATGTACTTAGACGTTAAAATTTCCTGTCTTTAATTTTGTATCGAGTCGCTATGACCACCCGTCGCCATTTTCTTCGTCGATCCCTTCTATTGACTGCATCTGGGCTAATGCTCGGTACTCGTTCCGGTTTGCTATTGGCACAAGATGGTGAATCCAAAACGAGCAAACTCAGCCCACCACCCGATCTATTTGATGCACAAGTCTTGGATGTCGATTTTTGGCTAAAACCACGTACTTTAGATGTGATTCGTCCAGCAAGTGGAGAGCGTGTAAAACTCTTGTACTGGAAAGATGGTGATATGATTGATTCTGCGTATCAGCAATTCTGTCATATTCTACGTGACGTGAACGGTAGAAAGACTGCGCCGATCGACCCCAAATTATTAGAGACCTTATGGGCAACGCAAGCATTCATCGCGCGATTTGGCATGACCAAGCCTTTAGAAATTTTGTCTGGATATCGCACACCAGAATCAAACCAACGACTGCGTGAGGAAGGCATTCCCGCTGCACGAAAATCCCTACATTTAGAAGGCAGGGCTGCCGATATTCGTATCGGCGATTTACATGAAGAAGTCCTTGGGGAATTAATTCAAAGTTTCAAGCAAGGTGGTGTAGGTTTCTACTACCGCGCAAGCAGCAAAGGCGGTTGGATACATACGGACACCGGATTACAACGTAGTTGGAAAGGTTAATTCGCTTACCGCATCGGTGACTTAACGTTTTTTACGTGAGCGATCCGCGGACTCACGTAAAATTGTAAAGTTCCAATCATGCTCATTGGTCACGCCATTATGGACAGTAATAATACGAAACAATTCCGGCTCTGACTTCAAGCGTTGACCTGTCGCTTCTAACTTCAGTTCCAGATTGTTTTTATCATAGACATCGAGCTCAACCAGCGAACCATCAATCGCCGCAGGTGACAATAGTGAGGCGATGGTTTTCGGCGTGTATTCCAACATATACACAGGCATGGCAAAGGCACCCATCGCAACTCCTTGTTAAACTTGAGATACTCCGATTCTACTCGCCCCAATTCCGCTGTGGCAATGTATTTCCAAATTAGAAAAACAAAACGGGTGGCAAAACCACAGTGCTTCGCCACCCGTACTCTATTCCCCACTCACAGAATCTAGCCACTCAAGTTGCGCTCACCTTCCACTCAATTGTGCGGAAGGCAAACCAGCCTCAGACGCCGGATGCCAAAGCCTATTTTTTCGTGGCGACCCAGTCCTTAATCCGCGTTTCCAAAATATCAAGAGGCAAAGCACCTGCGCCTAAAATCTCATCATGAAACTCTTTGAGACTAAATTTCGCTCCTAATGCCTTATTCGCGTAGTCACGCAACTCGAGAATCTTTAGTTGGCCAATTTTGTATCCTAATGCTTGCCCAGGCCAAACTATGTACCGATCAGTCTCGCTTTGTATTTCCACTTCCTCGATACCGGAATGGTTACGGAAAAAATCAACAACTTGTTGCCTATCCCATTTTTTGTAGTGCAATCCGGTGTCAACGACTAGGCGAATTGCTCGGAGCATTTCATCTTGTAGGTGACCATAAAAGCTGTAAGGATCTTGAAAAAAACCTAATTCCTGGCCCAAGCGCTCGGAATACAATGCCCAACCTTCTACATAGGCATTATTTCCGCCTTGCTGTCGATATGCAGGCAATCCTTCCAATTCTTGGGCAATGGCGATTTGCATATGGTGGCCAGGCACGCCTTCATGTAACGCCGTCGTTTCAATCGACAAAGTCATCCGATTTGCAAAATCCCCCGTATTCACCATCACATGACCCGGACGCGAACCGTCCGCGGCACCAGGATTGTACGAAGCGCCTGCTGCCTCTTTTTCGCGGAACTCTTCTACCGCCATGATCTTGACCTTGGCTTTTGGTAAACGACCAAATAGTTCGGGAATTTTGGCATACATCTGATCTGTGTACTTGCTATACAAATCCAAAATTTCTTGACGAGACTTTGGATGAAGTGCCGGATTTTTTTCCATCGAAGCATTGAATGTCTTCAAATCAGCAAAGCCAAGTTTCTTCGCGACTTCAAGCATTTGCGCCTCTATCCTAGCAACTTCGCGCAAACCAATTTGATGGATTTCTTCGGCCGACTTATTAGTTGTGGTTTGTGTTTTCACTTGCAATTTATAGCGAGCTGCACCGTCAGGTAGTGACCACATCCCGACATGCGGGCGACCATGTGGCGCATATTCTGAGCGAACAAAATTAGCAAAATTTTGATAGGCTGGGATGACTTTGTCTTTTATTGCAGCAAGCACACTTGCCTTTAAGCGATGCTGATCTGCAGCAGAAATATCCGCTGGGAATTCGCTTACTGGTTTTGCAAATGGCGACGCATCCATGCTCATCGCAACAATATCTTCACATTGACGCGCGATCTTTGGCAGCAAGAATTGTGGTGGCATGATTTTATTCTTTACCCCCAAACGCATCTGTACCATCGTTTGCTCGAATAACACGGGCAATTTGTTCAATCGGCTAATGTAATCCTCGTAGTCCTTGACGGACTTAAAGCTCAACATCGTGACTAACTCAGGTGCATCCAGATGAATGCCTGAATTTTGCAGTACGGGCATTTGCCAGCCCTTAAATCGTGCTCCCTCAATTTCTTCTTGCAGCTGTCTGACCATCAAGTCTTTGTTCAACTTCTGCTGTACATTGAAACCGCTCGTATCGATTGCATGAAAGCGCTGAAGGAATTCGCGAGTCTTTTTTAAATTTGCATCGATGGCAGCTTGGGAAAAATCTCTCAATTGATCGTTATAGCGCTTGTCCCCCAGCATAGATGCATATTCAGGATTAGTTCGTAGACTATATTCCCATTGTTCATTCAAAAGAGCGTCTAATTGTTTAAGACGTACTTCCAGCGATGATGAATTAACCAAAGTATGGTGCTTCGCTGGCGTTTTACCCTTGAGTGGCGCATCTACTTGCGCAGAGACAAACTGTGGAGCACTCAACAAACCGAGTGCGATCATTAAGCTAGCTAACTTATTTTGCGCAGAAAATTTCATCCTATTTTTATCTCCATTGTTTTTTAATATCTGATTCCATTCGAAACCAATCAAACCATATACCATCAGCTTAGACTTCGCAGTTGCCGCATACAAGTACGATACTCCTGCTGAATCCTCTCTTGATCGTGATGTCGTCCATTCTCGACCAGCAAGTTACCACCAACATACACATCACGAATCATAGGATCATTTCCAGCAAATACCACTGTACTTAACACTTCGGGCGCCGACAAATCTTGCAAATTCGGATGTGTATCGTCAAAGACCATGAAATCCGCACGTTTCCCCTTTTCCAGCGAGCCAACCGCTCGGCCAGTTGCTTGCGCTCCGCCAGCAAGACATTGCTGCCACAAATAATCTGCGACTCTACGCTGCCCTTGGATGCTCGCAATATTGCGTCCTTGCGAGCGTAAGCGCTGACCATATTCAAGCCAGCGAATTTCCTCGATAACACTTTGAGACACATGGCTATCAGTCCCAATTCCAAATCGGCCTTGCGCAGCGATATAGGCAGGAAGCTCAAAAAAACCATCCCCCAGATTACCTTCAGTTGAAGTACAAATACCTGCTACAGATTGACTCGCGGCCATTGCAGCGATCTCGCTCTCGTTCAAGTGGGTCGCATGCACCAAGCACCATCGTTGATCAACAGACTGCGTATCGAAAAGCAACTCGACCGGCCTTCTCCCCGTCGCAGCAATACAGGCATTCACTTCACGCATTTGCTCTGCAATATGAATATGAATCGGACGATCTTTCGGTAACGCCGCAACCAATTCTGCAATCTGTTGTGTACTAGCAGCACGCAGAGAATGCGGAGCAACGCCGACTTCAACCTGCGCATCCCTTTGCGACTCAAGTCGTTCAACGATGCGTAAAATCTCATCCACGCTAGTGTTAAAACGCCGCTGATCTTCGCGTAGAGGCTGCAACTGAAAATCTGCGTAACTGTACAAGACAGGCAACATAGTCATACCAATGCCGGTATGGCGCGCGGCATCAATCACACGTTGCGATGTTTCGGCTCTGTCTTCAAACCACTCTCCTTTGGGATCGCGGTGTACATAATGAAATTCGCAAATCGACGTGTAGCCATGGCGCAGACATTCCATATATAGTTGCGCTGCAATTACTCGCATTTGCTCAGGCGTAATCGCTAATGCAAAACGATACATTAAGTCCCGCCAAGTCCAGAAACTATCAGGCCCCTCACCCGCGATTTCTGTCATCCCTGCCATCGCGCGTTGAAATGCATGTGAATGGAGATTGCTCATCCCAGGTGATACAAAGCCAACCTGCTTTTCAAACGGGCTAGCCTGAGCATTGAATTCAATTTCCGTGAAATCACCTACTTGATTCCAATGAAGTCGAACATTGCTTGCCCATCCTGTCGACAGTAAGGCGTTTTTTGCGAAAAGTGTGTTGGTACTCATCTGATTTGCCTATCGCCGTTCTGTCCAGCCCAACTCAAACACGCCCGCAGCAACTGGCCTAACAATGGCTGAATTTGTGCTGCTAGATCTTCCCGATAGCTGAAAGGGAAATCCTCGTCCATATAGACACATTGACTCATTTCAAGTTGAACTGCATGAATATTCTCGGCTGGTTGCCCATACTGCCGCGTAATATATCCGCCTTTAAAACGCCCATTAAAAACGTGTGAATAAGGCGTAGCACTCGTCTCCATATGCTCCGCAAGCAATCGCTGCAAACTTGGTGCGCAAGAACGTTGATCAGCCGTTCCAAAATTTAGGTCTGGCAATTTTCCTTCGAAAAATCGAGGGACATGGGATGCAATCGAATGAGCATCCCAAAGAATCGCGATACCATGCGCCGCTTTCATACGCGCTAGCTCCGCTTGAATTTGTGAATGATAGGGTGACCAATACTCTCGAATTCGATGTGCGACCTCATCCGAATTGGGCATTTTCCCTTCTAAATATAAAGCTTGCTTTGCAAACGTATCAACTGGACACAAACCTGTCGTGTCCTGACCAGGATACAAATTCATATCATCAGATGGCCGATTCAAGTCGATCACATAGCGGGAGTAACGTGCTTGAATACTGGAAGCACCGAATTCGTCTCGCATATTGTAAAGCAGTGGCAAATGCCAATCGGTATCCGCTTTCAATTGTGCAATCGGATCCATTTGGGCCGCAATTTGTTCAGGAATTTCCGTGCCGACATGGGGCATAGAAATGAGTAAAGGTACTTGACCTTGGTGGAAGTGATAAGATGTGGACATAAGAGTTTTTATTTCATTGCGAAATCAACGAGCAAGACGCGCTCATTGATTGCCGATTTTCATTTGCGATTGCGGTCGAGATCCCTCAGCTTTGTGGCGCCATTGATTGTAGCTCTAGTCGGACTTCGCTTTACATTCTTGCAGCGTGGTACTCGCAAAATTGGATTTCAACTGTTCCAAAATTTGACGCTCATCGCTGCTCAATTCCTGTACGCGATAATGTACTTTAGCCGAGCTTACCGTACGAGGTGCCAATTTTGCCTCCTTCAAACCTTTTTTTGCCAAGTTGGCTAAATGGGCTTTTGCTGCCTCTGGCGTTTTAAATACCCCTAATGAGATGCCCCACCGCATTGGGCTTTGATCCTGAACGATATAGAACTCAGCGATACCCAATTTACGTAGTTGTGCAGCTTTTTTTTCTGCGGCATCTTTACTGCCTAAAGACGGCAAATAAACCATATTATTCGCAACTTCAGATAGCTCGGTTCGAGTTAAGCGGGTCGCCAACTCAAGCGTTTTCAATTTTTCGTCAAATGCTTTTGCATCGGCAGCACTAAAACCAGACAACTCTACGCAGCTGAGTTTGACTTCCGCCTGTTTGCCATGCGCTTCAATCAAATCTTGTGCCGCGTTCGCGCTGAGCAACTTGATTTTGTCGGCATTTTTTTCGAGCTTCATACGTGATGGCTCGCGCTCATCGTCAGACCATTTACCGAGATAGCCCAAATTTAAGGCAAGCAAAAGGCCATTGATAATCAGGAAAATCCAAAAGAAAAATCTCAACATACGCTCTCTTTTACGTTCTATCAGGCATCGATTTAGAAATGTGGGAAATGTCCATCAACAGTTTTCAGAATGAGCGAAAAAATAAAGGCCTCGCATGACCAAATTTTCGATATGCTGCCAAGTAATTCCCGCATGTTTCCGCAACTCCGGCAAAATGTACGCTGCCGCCCCACCTGAAATAATCAATTGTACAGTCGGACCATTACTTTTTTCTAATTCGTTCACTGCACAAAGGATGGCACCGATTTGCGCATGGATGCATCCACTTATTATTGCCTGTTCGGTATTTTTTCCAAATAAGGATTGCAAACCTGAGTCAGCTGGAATATGGGGGAGTTGCGCGGTGCTGAGTGCCAGTGATGAGGCCATTAATTGCAGCCCTGGCAGGATCAAGCCGCCAAGAAATGTCCCATTGGGAGTCACTGCATCAATCGTCGTCGCGGTACCACAAGTTGCAACAATGAGTGCTTCCTTTGGAACAGTCGCGTGGGCACCAATCGCAGCAGCAAATCGGTCAGACCCTAGTCGACTCGGCTGAGTGTAAAGATTAGTCAATCCAGCACAATGTTCCGATGACACAAAACGACGTATGGCCATTGTTGGATGGGATTTCAGCAATATTTGTTCTAACTGCTGCTGTAGTTTTTCTCCGGCCACGTTTGACACCACACAGCGACGTATCGGCAACTCTTGAATGATGGGATTCAATTGCGCAAGATCACTATGCGGCAGGGTGCCGCTAGCGAGCCAAACCGGTGAAACGGCCACAGTCTGTTCAAGCACAGTCGCCCATTTAAGACGTGTATTTCCTACGTCGATCAACAGCAGAACAGATGAATTTTCGGACATCGACATAGATAGTCGCTATTTCATTGCAAAGTAGACATTCTATTCCAATGCACGCAAAGACACATCACCTGTATGTATTCTCTGGATCCCTGCGCTGGTTCGTAGCAACATACAGCCATCTTCATCGACGCCCATTGCGATGCCTTGCTGCTTTACTATACCGCGATCAAGAATAGATACCGTTTGTTGAGCATAGGCATGCAATTGATTCCAGCGATCATGGAAGGGTCGAAATCCTAGCACATTAAATTCCGTCAACATACTTTGCAGCGCTTGCAGAAGTTCCGCTAAAAGATCGTTGGGATTCATTTGGGCCAACCATGGAAGATCTGCGACGGCCTGTCCAATTTCATTTTCAAGTGCACTTGATGCACGTAAATTCAGTCCGATTCCAATTACAGCCCAATTGGTTAGATTTAATCCAACCTGGGTTTCAATCAGGACACCACCAAGTTTCTTTCCTTCTTTTAAAAGATCATTCGGCCACTTTAAACTAACTGGCGCGCCCAATTGGCGCAGTCGCTCAGCTATCACCACACCAACTGCGAGCGATAAACCAGACAATCTTTGCATAGAGCAGTCGAATGGCCAAGCGATTGAGAATGTCAATGTAGCATCCGCTTGCGAATGCCAATTTCTCCCAGCACGCCCCTTCCCTGCAGTTTGATGACGTGCAATCAACACCGTGGGTAAATTGAGCTGCTTCACACGAGCCATTAAATCAGCATTGGTTGATCCTGTCTCATCCACAACTTCAATCGCTATTGGGCTTGGATAAGCGGCTGCCGTCAATTGATGTAAGGCGTTTTCAATTAAGGAAATATCTAACGACATTTTTTCTCAAGTTATATGTACTACATTCAACAATTTAATACTGTCTATCACAAATAAAAACGGCACCGTAGCTTAACTACGGTGCCGTTCTCATTCTATCAAGCTACTTGATCGCTTTAATGAGCGATTCAGATCTCACCTGGAGTAGCATCTGACGCTGCTACTTCTGGAGCCGGAGCAAAAATTTCTTTCTCTGCTGCTAACAAGGCTGCACGTTCATCGGCTTCCCAAGATTCTTTCATCTTGCGAGCGCGGTGGTATGCGAGACCTGTACCAGCTGGAATCAAACGACCAACAATGACGTTTTCTTTCAAGCCGCGCAGTGTATCTTTCTTGCCCATGATCGCTGCTTCTGTGAGAACACGTGTGGTCTCTTGGAAGGAAGCGGCAGAGATGAAAGAATCTGTCGACAAGGACGCTTTGGTAATACCTAACAAGATATTTTCGTAAGTTGCTGGAATACCATTCGCCGCTGTTACGCGATCGTTTTCGCCCAACAAGTCAGAACGTTCAACTTGTTCACCAACGATGTAGTTAGTATCACCTGGATTCACAACCACAACACGACGCAACATTTGACGTACGATCACTTCAATGTGCTTATCATTGATCTTAACGCCTTGTAAGCGATAAACGTCTTGAACTTCGTCAACGATGTAACGTGCCAAGGCTTCGATACCCAACAAGCGCAAGATGTCTTGTGGATCAGCTGGGCCGTCAACAATCATCTCACCTTTGTTCACAACTTGACCGTCATGGACCAAGACTTGTTTATCTTTGGTGATCAAGAACTCGTGTTTCTGACCATCCATGTCGGTGATTTCCAGACGTTGCTTACCTTTGGTTTCTTTACCAAACGCAACCGTACCAGTCACTTCTGCCAACATACCAGCGTCTTTTGGTGAACGCGCTTCGAACAATTCCGCAACACGTGGGAGACCACCGGTAATATCACGGGTTTTTTGTGATTCAGTTGGGATACGCGCCAATACTTCACCAACGTGAACTTGTTGACCGTCTTTCACTGTAATCAAAGCACCAACTTGGAAACCAATCGTTACCGCGTGCTCAGTGCCAGAAATTTTCACTTCTTCACCAGCTTCGTTCAACAATTTAACTTGTGGACGCAAGCTCTTACCACCAGCAGAACCACGACGTTTCGCATCGATAACAACCAATGTGGACAAACCAGTCACATCATCAACCTGCTTAGCAACCGTCACGCCTTCTTCGACGTTTTCAAACTTCACTTGACCGGTGTATTCAGTAATGATCGGACGAGTCAATGGATCCCAAGTCGCCAAATCTGTACCTGCTTTGATCGTCATGCCGTCTTTTACGATCAAGGTTGCACCGTAAGGTACTTTATGACGTTCACGTTCACGACCGTGATCATCCGTGATCAAGACTTCACCAGAACGGGAAATCACGATTTGATCGCCTTTACCATTGGTAACATAACGCATCGTCGCTGTGAAACGAATTGTACCGTTAGATTTTGCTTCAACAGAAGAAGCAATCGCTGCACGAGAAGCCGCACCACCAATGTGGAACGTACGCATCGTCAACTGTGTACCTGGTTCACCGATGGACTGCGCAGCGATAACACCGACAGACTCACCTGCATTCACCAAGTTACCACGACCCAAATCACGACCGTAGCACATTGCGCACAAACCGTAGCGTGTGTCACATGTCAATGGCGTACGTACTTTCACTTCGTCGATGCCCAAGGCTTCGATTTCCTCGACCATGAATTCGTCGAGCAAGGTGCCAGCAGCGTACAGTGTTTCTTGCGTTTCTGGATTCACGATATCATTTGCAGCAACACGACCCAAGATCAAATCGCGCAAAGGTACGTTCACTTCACCACCTTCAACGATCGCCTTCATTGAAGAACCGTTGGATGTGCCGCAATCGTCTTCGATCACAACCAGATCTTGCGTAACGTCAACCAAACGACGTGTCAAGTAACCGGAGTTCGCTGTCTTCAACGCCGTATCTGCCAGACCTTTACGTGCACCGTGCGTAGAAATAAAGTACTGGAGAACGTTCAAACCTTCGCGGAAGTTCGCAGTAATCGGTGTTTCAATAATCGAGCCGTCTGGTTTCGCCATCAGACCACGCATACCTGCCAACTGACGAATCTGTGCTGCAGAACCACGCGCACCGGAGTCAGCCATCATGTAAATCGCGTTGAATGATTCTTGTGTACCTTGTGTGCCGTCACGACGTGTTACTGGTTCAACTTTGAGCTGTTCCATCATCGCCTTGCCGACTTCGTCACCTGTTTTACCCCAGATGTCGACCACTTTATTGTAACGTTCGCCTGCTGTCACCAAACCGGATGCATATTGCTGTTCGATTTGTTTCACTTCGTGCTCAGCAGCCGCCAACAAAGTGACTTTTTGTGGTGGTACCAACATGTCGTCGATACAGATAGAAATACCAGCACGTGTCGCCAAGCGGAAGCCAGACTGCATCAATTGATCCGCAAACACCACCGTCGCGCGCAAACCGCACTTACGGAAGGATGTATCGATCAATTTGGAAATTTCTTTTTTCTTCAAAGGACGATTTAAAACTGAGAATGGCAAGCCTTTTGGCAAGATCTCAGACAGGATCGCACGACCCACTGTCGTTTCGTAACGCTTAACTGTTTTAACGAATTCACCAGTCGCTTTATCTTTTGGATATTCAGTAATACGTACTGTGATACGTGTCGCCAATTCCACTTCTTTGTTATCCCAAGCACGAATCGCTTCCGATACGTCTGGGAACATCATGCCCTCACCCTTACCATTGATGGCTTCGCGTGATGCATAGTAGAGACCCAACACGATATCCTGAGAAGGCACAATCGATGGTTCACCATTGGATGGGAACAAAATATTGTTAGAAGCGAGCATCAATGTGCGTGCTTCCATTTGCGCTTCGATAGACAAAGGAACGTGAACCGCCATTTGGTCACCGTCGAAGTCAGCATTGAATGCCGCGCAGACGAGTGGGTGCAATTGGATCGCTTTACCTTCGATCAAGACTGGTTCGAACGCTTGAATACCTAAACGGTGCAAAGTTGGCGCACGGTTCAACATGATCGGATGTTCGCGAATCACTTCTTCCAAGATATCCCAAACGACTGGCTCTTGAATTTCAACAAGTTTCTTCGCTGCTTTGATCGTTGTTGCCAAGCCCATCAATTCCAATTTATTGAAAATAAATGGTTTGAACAATTCCAAGGCCATCAACTTTGGCAAACCGCATTGGTGCAATTTCAGTTGTGGACCAACCACGATAACGGAACGACCAGAGTAGTCAACGCGTTTACCCAACAAGTTTTGACGGAAACGACCGCCCTTACCTTTGATCATTTCTGCCAAAGATTTCAAAGGACGTTTGTTTGCACCTGTCATTGCTTTACCGCGACGACCATTGTCTAACAAGGAGTCAACCGCTTCTTGCAACATACGCTTTTCATTGCGCGTGATGATTTCCGGAGCGCGCAATTCCATCAAGCGCTTCAAACGGTTATTACGGTTAATGACGCGACGATACAAATCGTTCAAATCAGAAGTCGCGAAACGGCCACCATCCAAAGGTACCAATGGACGCAATTCTGGCGGCAATACTGGCAACACTTCCATGATCATCCAGTCTGGCTTGATACCAGAACGTTGGAAGGCTTCCAATACTTTCAAACGCTTAGAATACTTCTTGATCTTCGCTTCAGATTTGGATTCTTTGAGTTCAGTGCGCAAAGTTTCTGCATCACGATCGATGTCGATAGAACGCAACAATTCACGGATACCTTCGGCACCCATGAACGCGGTGAATTCGTCACCGTATTCTTCGTACTTCGCAGCGTAATCATCTTCAGACATGATTTGGCATTTTTTCAGCGGAGTCATGCCCGGATCAGTCACAACATATGCTTCAAAATACAAAACGCGTTCGATATCGCGCAAAGTCATGTCGAGCACCATGCCCAAACGGGATGGCAAGGATTTCAAGAACCAGATATGTGCTGTTGGGGAAGCCAACTCGATGTGGCCCATGCGTTCACGACGCACTTTCGCCAAAGTGACTTCAACGCCGCACTTTTCGCAGATCACACCGCGATGTTTCAAACGTTTGTACTTACCGCACAAGCATTCGTAATCTTTAATTGGGCCAAAAATCTTCGCGCAGAACAAACCATCACGTTCTGGCTTGAACGTACGGTAGTTGATTGTTTCTGGCTTTTTAACTTCGCCATAGGACCATGAACGGATTTTTTCTGGAGACGCGAGACCAATTTTGATCGCGTCGAATTGTTCATTGGGCTGAACTTGCTTGAATAGATCGAGCAGGGCTTTCATGTATTGCACTCCAGTGAAGTGTTGAATCGCTTGTGCTTATGGAACGCATTTGATCTGCTTTAAGTTTAACCCTGTTCGCATTAGCGGGAGAGCCTGTTCGACTTCTTGATCGAACCAAGTTCCGCAAAATACCGGGAACAAAAAACACAAAAAATGTTAGTCCATCTGAATGACCAACGCCCGAAATGAATTCGGGCGAAGGTTTACTACCAATTTACTAATTTAAATCTGATTAATGACAGATCAAGTGCCAATCAACTACGCTCTAGATCGATATCGATACCTAAAGAACGAATCTCTTTAACGAGAACGTTGAAGGACTCAGGCATACCAGCGTCGATCACGTGATCACCTTTAACGAGATTTTCGTACACTTTCGTACGACCATTCACGTCATCGGACTTCACAGTCAACATCTCTTGCAAGACGTAAGACGCGCCGTACGCTTCGAGTGCCCACACCTCCATCTCACCGAAACGCTGACCACCGAATTGTGCTTTACCGCCCAATGGTTGTTGTGTCACGAGAGAGTACGGACCAGTCGAACGTGCATGCATCTTGTCATCAACCAAGTGATGCAATTTCAAGACGTGCATGTAACCAACGGTTACATTACGTTCAAACGCTTCACCAGTGCGACCGTCATACAAAGTCACTTGATTCTTCGATGGCGTCATACCTAATTGTTTCGCGATTGGATCTGGGTAAGCCAAATCCAACATGCGACGAATTTCAGATTCGTGCGCACCGTCAAACACTGGGGTTGCGAACGGTACACCTTTTTTCAGGTTGGACGTCAATTCCATGATTTCGTCATCGGACAAACCATCGATATCTTCAGACTTACCAGACTCGTTATAGATTTGCTTCAAGAAACCACGTAATTCTTCAACTTTCACTTTCGCGTTCAACATTTCGCCGATACGCAAGCCAAGACCTTTCGCTGCCCAACCTAAGTGAACTTCCAAAACCTGACCCACGTTCATCCGTGATGGAACACCCAATGGGTTCAACACGATGTCCGCTGGTGTACCATCGGCCATGTATGGCATATCTTCGACAGGAACAATGCGTGAAACGACACCCTTGTTACCGTGTCGACCCGCCATCTTGTCACCTGGTTGCAAACGACGTTTAACAGCTAAGTAAACCTTAACCATTTTTTGTACGCCTGGTGGCAACTCATCACCTTGCGTCAATTTCGTACGCTTTTCTTCAAACGCTAAATCGAACTGATGACGTTTTTCAGCGATAGAATCTTTGATCGCTTCGATAGCACGTGCTGCGTCTTCGTCCGCTGGGCGAATATCGAACCAGTGGTACTTATCAACCTCTGCTAAGTATTCCTTAGTAATCGTCGCACCTTTAGCCAATTTATTTGGACCACCGTTAGCGACTTTACCAACCAACATACGTTGCAAACGTTCGAAGGCATCGCCTTCCACAATACGCAACTGATCGTTCAAATCGAGGCGATAGCGCTTCAATTCATCATCGATAATTTGCTGTGCACGTTTGTCGCGTTGGATACCTTCACGTGTGAACACTTGAACGTCGATGACTGTACCAACCATGCCAGAAGGCACGCGTAGGGATGTATCTTTAACGTCAGAAGCTTTCTCACCGAAAATCGCACGCAAGAGTTTTTCTTCTGGTGTCAGTTGCGTTTCGCCTTTTGGTGTTACTTTACCGACCAGAGTATCGCCCGCTGTCACTTCCGCACCGATGTAGACGATACCGGATTCATCCAGACGTGCTAATTGGTTTTCAGCGAGGTTAGAGATATCACGTGTGATCTCTTCTGCACCCAACTTCGTATCACGTGCAACTGCAGACAACTCTTCGATATGAATCGATGTATAGCGATCATCAGCTACCACTTTTTCGGAGATCAAAATCGAATCTTCAAAGTTATAACCATTCCATGGCATAAATGCGATCAACATGTTTTGACCCAGAGCTAATTCGCCCAAGTCAGTTGATGCACCATCCGCCAACACGTCACCCTTCGCTACGATATCGCCAACTTTGACGATAGGACGTTGGTTGATGTTCGTGTTTTGGTTCGAACGTGTGTACTTGATCAAGTTGTAGATATCAACACCGACTTCACCCGCTTGCGCTTCCGCGTCATTCACACGAATAACAATACGGCCCGCATCGATGTAATCCACTTTACCACCGCGCAATGCTTGTACTGTGGTGCCGGAGTCGACCGCTACAGTGCGTTCAATACCTGTACCGACGAATGCTTTTTCTGGACGCAAGCAAGGAACTGCTTGACGTTGCATGTTGGCACCCATCAACGCACGGTTCGCATCATCGTGTTCCAGGAATGGAATCAAGGATGCCGCAACTGAAACAACCTGACCGGTAGCAACGTCCATGTATTGAACACGCTCTGGAGAAACCAAAATAGTTTCGCCAGCTTGACGAGATGAAACCAATTCATCGCACAAACTACCATTCGCATCAATCGTCGCGTTCGCCTGAGCGATGATGTAACGACCTTCTTCAATCGCGGACAAGTAATCGATCTGATTCGTGATCTTGCCGTCGATAACTTTACGGTATGGAGTTTCCAAGAAACCGTATTCGTTCAAACGCGCATACAAAGCCAAAGAGTTGATCAAACCAATGTTTGGTCCCTCTGGTGTTTCAATTGGACATACACGACCGTAGTGAGTTGGATGAACGTCACGTACCTCGAAGCCAGCACGTTCACGAGTCAAACCACCAGGTCCTAATGCGGAAATACGACGCTTATGCGTGATTTCTGACAATGGGTTAGTTTGATCCATAAACTGAGACAATTGTGAAGAACCGAAGAACTCACGGATTGCTGCAGAAATAGGCTTAGAGTTGATCAAATCGTGCGGCATCAAGTTGTCAGCCTCGGCTTGACCCAAACGCTCTTTAACAGCACGTTCAACACGGACTAAACCAGCACGGAATTGGTTCTCAGCCAATTCACCAACGCAACGTACACGGCGATTACCCAAGTGATCGATATCGTCGACTTCGCCGCGACCATTGCGCAACTCAACCAAGATCTTAATCACGGACAAAATATCGTCATCAGACAAAGTCATCGCACCGGTCAATTCATCGCGACCAATACGGCGATTGAATTTCATACGACCGACTGCGGACAAATCGTAACGATCTTCGTTGTAGAACAAACCGTTAAACAAGGCTTCTACAGAATCTTCAGTTGGCGGTTCGCCAGGACGCATCATGCGATAGATCGCAACACGTGCTGCCATTTGGTCAGCCGTGTCATCTGCCCGCAACGTTTGAGAGATGTACGCACCTTGATCAAGATCATTGGTGTACAAAGTTTGAATGTCAGTGACTTTTGCATCACGCAATTTCGCCAACAATTCTTCTGTCAACTCATCATTTGCATTCGCAACGACTTCGCCAGTATCCGCATCAACGATATTTTTCGCCAATACGCGACCAAGCAAATAGTCTTCTGGTACAGAAATCATCTTGATACCAGCAGATTCAATTTCACGCACATGCTTAGAATTGATACGCTTGTCTTTCGCAACGATCAACTTACCAGATTTATCTGAGATATCGAAACGCGCAACTTCACCGCGCAGACGCTCAGAAACGAATTCCATTTCTGCGCCATCGCTATGCAATGAGAAGTTATCGAATACGAAGAAGTTCGCCAAGATCTGTTCGTTCGTCATGCCGATCGCACGCAACAAGATCGTGACCGGCATCTTACGACGACGGTCAATACGGAAGAACAGAATGTCTTTTGGATCGAATTCAAAATCCAACCATGAACCACGGTAAGGAATGATGCGAGCCGAGAACAACAGCTTCCCTGAAGAATGTGTCTTGCCGCGATCGTGTTCGAAGAACACGCCAGGCGAACGGTGCAACTGAGACACAATAACGCGCTCAGTACCGTTGATCACGAACGAACCTGTCGTCGTCATGAGTGGCAATTCACCCATGTAGACTTCTTGTTCTTTCATCTCTTTGACAACAGGTTTCGTTGGAGATTCTTTATCGAGAATCACCAAACGCACTTTGGCCCGCAATGGCGAAGCAAAAGTCAAACCGCGCAGTTGACATTCCTTGACGTCGAAGGCTGGATCGCCTAAAACGTAGGAAAGAAATTCTAAACGAGCGAACCCATTGTGCGACACGATCGGGAAAATGGACGTGAAGGCTGACTGCAAGCCCTCATTTTTACGCGCAGACGGTGCTTTGTCGGCTTGCAAAAAGCCCAAATATGACTCGAGCTGGGTCGCCAGCAGGAACGGAACGTTGTGGACGTTAGCGCGTTTCGCAAAAGATTTACGAATGCGCTTCTTCTCAGTAAATGAGTAGTGCATGGACACTCCGTGAGTGGCAAGGAAGGATGGAGAATTCAGATTTCAAAACTTTTTTCCACGTAAATGACACTACAAGAAAAACCATCAAGAAACCTCAAGTCTCAGCCCTCACCTTATGAGATTCGGCTTAGGAAATTTCAACAAACTTACATTGAACCAACAATTCTGCCGCAAGAACGACAGAGAAGCCAAAGAGGAACCTTCTCTTGCAAGAAGATTCCTTTCTTTGACTTAGGCAAACTCGAAAGTCTGCCAGTATAGCACGGAATTACTTAACTTCAACTTTCGCGCCAGCTTCTTCCAATTTCTTCTTAGCAGCTTCAGCATCTGCTTTGGAAACAGCTTCTTTAACAGCTTTTGGTGCGCCATCAACGAGGTCTTTAGCTTCTTTCAAGCCCAAACCTGTGATTTCGCGAACTGCTTTAATAACGCTAACTTTGTTTGCGCCAGCTTCAGCCAGAATTACGTTGAATTCTGTTTGCTCTTCAGCAGCAGCAGCACCTGCGCCAGCAGCTGGACCAGCAACTGCCATCGCAGCTGCAGAAACGCCGAATTTTTCTTCGAAAGCTTTAACCAAGTCGTTCAAGTCCATTACGGACATCGCGCCTACGGCTTCCAAGATATCTTCTTTACTAATTGCCATTTGAAACTCCTAATTTTTTAAAAAACATCGATTCAGTATTTGACGGAAACATCAGCTACACGCTAATAAGCGATTAAGCAGCTTCTGCTTCTTTTTTCGCTGCCAAAGCTGCGAGGCCACGTGCGAAGCCAGATACAGGTGCCTGCATCATGCCCAACAATTGTGCCAACAGTACTTCGCGGCTTGGGATGCTTGCCAACGCAACAACACCAGCTTTGTCCAAAGACTTACCAGCGTAGTTACCAGCTTTAACGACCAACTTATCATTGCCTTTTGCAAAGTCATTAACAACTTTAGCAGCAGCAACAGCATCATCCGAGATCGCATAGATCAACGGACCTGTCATTTCGTTAGCCAGGCTTGCAAACGCAGTTCCCTCTACAGCGCGACGTGCAAGTGTATTTTTCAACACGCGCATGTATACGCCTTGAGCACGTGCTTGCGCACGCAATTGCGTCAAATGACCGACCTGGATGCCACGGTATTCAGCTACGACGATGGTCTGCGCAGTTGCTACTTTTGCAGAGACTTCAGCGACGACAGCCTTTTTGTCATTCAGATTGAGACTCACGGTCAACCTCCATTAATGATATTCAGTCGATACACCACAATGATGCATTTCCCTCATATCGTTTCGAACACGGCGTCCGAAGTTAGGAGCTTCACTGGGTTAGCAGTGGTCACTACAAAACTTGCTCGGGTACACCATCTGCGTTGGGCATCAAGAATTCCTTCTCAACAATTAACTTTTTAAACGAATTTAAAAAGCCCAACGGTCTTTGACACTCTGACTGCTTACAATCTTAAATCGGAAGCAATCAGCCCAAAGATGCGCCACCCACTTTGCAGCAGATGGACTTAATTTTGAAATCTACTTAATTAAGCAGACAAGTTAGCGTGGTCTACGCGTACGCCTGCACCCATCGTGGATGAGATAGATACTTTACGTAGATAAACACCCTTACTTGTTGCTGGTTTAGCTTTGTTCAACGCGTCGATCAAGGCCAACAAGTTCGCTTTCAAATCGCCATCAGCGAAAGATTTACGACCGATTGTTGTGTGGATGATACCTGCCTTGTCCGTACGGTATTGAACTTGACCAGCTTTAGCGTTTTTAACTGCTGTAGCAACGTCAGGCGTTACAGTACCAACTTTTGGATTCGGCATCAAACCGCGTGGACCCAAAACTTGACCCAATGTACCAACGATACGCATTGTATCTGGAGAGGCGATCACAACATCAAATGGCATGTCGCCTGCTTTAACGCGTTCCGCCAAATCTTCCATACCAACGATATCTGCACCAGCAGCTTTAGCTTCTTCAGCTTTTGCACCTTGTGCGAATACCGCTACGCGAACTGTTTTACCTGTACCGGCTGGCAACACAACTGCGCCACGAACAACTTGGTCAGATTTCTTAGGATCAACACCGAGCTGAACAGAAACGTCGATAGATTCGTTGAATTTTGCAGTAGCACATTCTTTGATCAACGCGATAGCATTATCAAATGGGTACACTTTCAAACGGTCTACTTTAGTTTTCAGCAATTTTGCTTTTTTAGATAACTTAGCCATTACAGACCCTCCACCGTGATGCCCATGGAACGAGCGGAACCTGCGATTGTACGAACAGCAGCATCCAAATCAGCAGCAGTCAAATCTTTATTTTTGATTGTAGCGATTTCTTCAGCTTGCTTACGAGTCAACTTACCGACTTTGTCAGTATGTGGCTTAGCAGAACCTTTAGTGATGCCAGCTGCTTTTTTGATCAAGTAAGTTGCTGGCGGGGTCTTCATCACGAATGTGAAAGACTTATCAGCAAATGCTGTGATCACAACTGGAATTGGCATACCTGGTTCCATACCCTGAGTCTGCGCGTTAAACGCTTTGCAGAATTCCATGATATTCAAACCACGTTGACCCAATGCTGGACCGATTGGTGGGGATGGATTTGCTTTACCAGCTGGCACTTGCAGCTTGATAAAACCAATAATTTTCTTTGCCATGATGGCTCCTTCTATGGTTGAGTGGTAGCGCCTTTTAATCAAATTTCAATCAGAAGGCTCCTCGCTTTTTTCACTAGCATTTATATTTCTATACGGCGCCAGCCCCGCTTACTGCATAACTACTTATACTTTTTCGACTTGTGCAAATTCCAGATCAACTGGAGTAGCGCGACCAAAGATAGTTACATTGACGCGGACTTTTGACTTCGCGTAATTAACTTCTTCGACATTACCGTTGAAATCAGTGAATGGACCTTCTTTAATACGCACTACTTCACCCACTTCATACAATACTTTTGGCCTTGGTTTTTCAACACCATCCTGCACTTGCTGCAGAACTTTTTCGATTTCATGGCGTGGGATTGGCGCAGGCTTATTTGATTTACCACCAATAAAACCTGTCACTTTGCTTGTATTTTTCACCAAATGCCATGTGTCATCGGTCATTTCCATTTCTACAAAAACATAACTTGGAAACAAACGGCGTTCACTAACACTCTTTTTGCCATTCTTTACTTCGATAACTTCTTCGGTTGGCACAAGAATTTGACCAAACATATCTTGCATTTCTGCTCGCTCGATACGTTCCAGCAAAGCGCGCTGAACGCTCTTCTCCATGCCGGAATAGGCATGAACTGCGTACCATTTTTTTGCACTTTTAGGGACAGAAACACCAGAGTCTTGCTCTGGTGCGCTATCAATATTTTTCTCTGACGTTTGATCGCTCATTATTTAAGCCCAAGAATTACGTTCATAATCAAATATTCAAGAACTTTGTCGGTAGTGAACAAGAAGATTGACATAATCAATACAAACCCGAAAACCACCGCTGTCATCTGACCCGCCTCTTTGCGCGTCGGCCAAACGACTTTCTTAGCCTCACGAATCGATTCTTTAGCAAACGACACCAACTCGCGGCCAGTCTCAGAAATAAAGACCAACACAAGAGCCAATGCAAGGCCACCGAACAAAGCACCTAAACGCACATACTTCGCCTGACCAGCTAAGACATAAAATGCCACCACCCCAGCAACTGCAGCAGCAATTGCCAAAACAATTTTATATTTATCACTAGAAGTACTAACAGTTTGAACGGTTTGGTTAGACATGCTGATGTTTACTTTCGATGCCTTTTGGCCTTGATGGTGGCAGGGGCGGAGGGAATCGAACCCCCAGCCTACGGTTTTGGAGACCGTCGCTCTGCCAATTGAGCTACACCCCTACAACTAAGAACTTGGTAAGCAAAAACAGCGATCCATTCGGATCGCTATTTTTCACTTGAGAACTGCGATATTACTCGATGATTTTAGCAACAACACCAGCACCAACAGTACGACCACCTTCACGGATCGCGAAACGGAGACCTTCTTCCATCGCAATCGGGTTGATCAACTTAACTGTGATAGAAACGTTATCACCTGGCATCACCATTTCTTTATCCTTCGGCAACTCGATCGAACCAGTTACGTCCGTTGTACGGAAGTAGAACTGTGGACGGTAGTTGTTGAAGAATGGTGTATGACGACCACCTTCATCTTTAGACAAAACATAGATCTCGCCTGTGAAGTGGCTATGTGGCTTGATTGAACCTGGTTTCGCCAAAACTTGACCACGTTGGATATCTTCACGTTTAGTACCGCGCAACAATACACCTACGTTGTCGCCTGCTTGACCTTGGTCGAGCAATTTACGGAACATTTCAACACCAGTACACGTTGTTTTAACTGTGTCTTTGATACCAACGATTTCGATCTCTTCGCCGACTTTGATGATGCCGCGCTCAACACGACCAGTAACAACTGTACCGCGACCAGAAATAGAGAATACGTCTTCTACTGGCAACAAGAATGCGCCGTCAACAGCACGTTCTGGTGTAGGGATGTAAGAATCCAACGCATCAGCCAATTTCATGATCGCTTCTTCGCCCAATGGACCTTTGTCGCCTTCGAGCGCCAATTTTGCAGAACCTTGGATGATTGGCAAATCGTCGCCTGGGAATTCGTATTTAGACAATAATTCACGAACTTCCATTTCAACCAATTCCAACAACTCAGCGTCATCAACCATGTCGCATTTGTTCAAGAATACGATGATGTATGGAACACCAACTTGACGAGCCAACAAGATGTGCTCACGCGTTTGTGGCATTGGACCGTCTGCTGCGGAGCAAACCAAGATCGCGCCGTCCATCTGAGCAGCACCAGTAATCATGTTTTTAACATAATCAGCATGGCCTGGGCAGTCAACGTGTGCATAGTGACGCGCTGCTGTTTCGTATTCTACGTGTGCTGTATTAATTGTAATACCACGTGCTTTTTCTTCTGGAGCTGCATCGATTTCGTCGTATTTCTTTGCTTCGCCGCCGAATTTTGCTGACAATACTGTCGCAATCGCTGCTGTCAATGTCGTTTTACCGTGATCCACGTGACCAATTGTACCGACGTTAACGTGCGGCTTGGTGCGTTCGAACTTACCTTTTGCCATTTTAGACTCCTAACGATTGTGAGAGATCTTCTTAAGCTATCAGACACACGCCTGACAATAACAATGCGAAGATAATGAATTAAAACTACTCTGGTGCCCTTGACGTGGATTGAACACGTGGCCTCTCCCTTACCAAGGGAGTGCTCTACCACTGAGCTACAAGGGCAGCACCTGCACAAACCACATGCATCTTTAAAACTTTAAACTTGGAGCGGGTGAAGGGAATCGAACCCTCGTCTTAAGCTTGGAAGGCTTCGGCTCTACCATTGAGCTACACCCGCATACGAAACTGATCCGACTACTTCAGCTGCAAATATTTTGCCTGGTGGAGGGGGCTGGATTCGAACCAGCGTACTCAGAGAGAACAGATTTACAGTCTGTCGCCTTTAACCACTCGGCCACCCCTCCCAGGGAACCCCGAATTATGGAGATGTTCGATTTAACTGTCAATAGCTTTTTGTGAGGACAATCAAATTTTTTAATTTATCGAATCCATGTCTAGGTCGAAGTTAGGATGTTTATTTCATAAATTCAATGATTTAGCTAATTTCTAGCATGCGCCAATTGATATGACACCAATCCTTCAAATTTATTCATTTCCTCCGAAAGTAGACTTATTGACGTCGCAAGTTTTCTATTAAGGGCTACCGCGACAAATCGCCATTCACACATACCTTCTTTTGAGGAGATGATGATAGTTCCCCCTGCGACCTCATATCCACGCGCCATCGCCAATTGACGAATGGCAGCCTCGCTTGCCACAAAGCCCTCTCGAAATTGCATGACAATTGAAATTGCTTGGCGTGCAGGTAGCCAAGCTTCGAGTTTAAATACCCAAATCATACAGGCAGCCGAAAGAAAAGCGAGGAGTATGGCTGCCGCATAAAAGCCAACTCCAACTAAGATTCCGATCGCGGATGATGCCCAAAGAGAAGCGGCTGTGGTGAGCCCACTAATACTAAAGCCCTCTTTCATAATCACCCCAGCGCCCAAGAAACCAATCCCTGTGACTATGCCTTGTATGGTGCGCGAAGGATCAAGTGCGACAGGGGTAAGGGCACGCGCACCAAACCAGAAGTCTGGATAACCAGCGATCACCACCAAAGCGGCAGAAGCCATACATACAAGTCCATAAGTACGCATTCCTGCGGCACGTCCATGATAGGAACGCTCATACCCGACAACAAAACCTAATAGCATTGCACCAGTCAGGTTTAAGAAGATAATGGTATTTGCGCCTAATTCAGCATGCGACCAAAAATCTGCGGTATATGAAGCTAAAGTTGTCATAGACACACTCTCTCGTATTCATGTGGAGTTTTCAGTTTAGCAATTCATATCGTGACTGTCTAAACTATATGCTTGATTCATATTGTTTGCCACATTTCAACAACAAGGAACTTTTAATCCAGTTTGATAATCCGAACAGCGTCACAAAGTGCAGGTATATTCACAATATATTCAATTGGTAAATTTAATCTGGAGATTCCTATGCCTTATAACAGCAAACCAATTCATCAAAAGTCCAAACAAACGTTCTTCAAGTCAAAATGGTCCACAGGTATTGCGCTTGCGATAAGCATGCTCGGAGTACCCTCTGTCAACGCCCTTACGCCGGGCTCAGGCACTGATCAAACGATGCTTGCCCCATCTTCTACACAATCGAATATCGCAGAAAAAAATTTCAAGGCAATCTATCAACGTGAAGCTGCATTCCGTAATAAAGAATTTCCGGGTCGCCGCGCGGCGGATGATGAAGATGAAATTACGCAGGCCGATTACAGCGATACAGCTGAACGTCGACGACTGAAAGTTTGGCAGAGTTTTTCAGATGAACTCAAACAGATCGATATCAAACAACTCTCCACTGAATCGCAGATTAATTTTAAGATTTTTTCGGACCAAATTCGCAATCGTATAGATGCCACGAAATTGGATGCACATCTATTAACATTTAATTCAGACAGCCAATTCTGGGCAAGCGCAGCAGGCGCAGCAGATGCGACGCGTTGCGTTAATTTGAAAGCATGCGAGCGGTATTTGAAGCAGCTGAGCAGCATTCCCCACACTTTTCAACAAAAGATCGACCTAATGAAGTTAGGTATTGCACGTGGCATGACGATGCCACAAGTCGTATTAACAGGTCGCGACGCCAGTATTGAACGACACATTGTGAGTGACATCAATGAAAGCGTATTTTATCGAGCATTCAAACATTTGCCCAATAACATTCCCTCGCAACAACAGTCCGAAATACAGGGGCGCGCGCGCAAGCTCATTGTCGATAAAATCATTCCAGCTTACCAAAATTTGCTACAGTTTATCCGTAACGAATACATGCCCAAGGCACGCAAGACCATCGCAGCATATGACCTACCTAACGGCAAGGCTTTCTATGCGGCACAGATTTTTGAATACACAACTCTAGAAACTAGCCCTGAAGATATCCATGCAATTGGGCTTTCTGAAGTCACGCGAATTCGCCACGAGATGGAGCAGATCATTCGTGATTTAAAATTTTCTGGAGACTTTAAAGCTTTTCTCCATTTTCTCCGAACAGACCCACAATTTTATGCAAAGACCCCCCATGAATTGCTGGCAGAGGCTTCGTACTGGGCAAAAAAATCTGATGGGCTATTGATCCGCTATTTTGGAAAATTGCCGCGCAAACCCTATGGAATACAAGCGGTCCCAGCAGACATTGCACCCACTTACACCGCAGGTCGCTATGCTGGCAGCGGTGACGCGAATCGTCCGTCAAACTATTGGGTCAATACGTCATTACTTGACCAGCGGCCGATTTGGGCATTGCCAGCTTTGACTTTACACGAAGCGGTTCCCGGCCATCATTTGCAAATTGCACTCGCAGGGGAACAAGCAGAGCAACCCGAGTTTCGACGAAATGCCTATATTTCTGCCTTTGGTGAAGGTTGGGCTTTGTATGCAGAACATCTGGGGGTAGAAATGGGATATTACGAGACACCTTACCACCACTTCGGACGATTAGTATATGAAATGTGGCGAGCGTCGCGTTTAGTCGTTGACACCGGCATGCATGCAAAAGCTTGGTCACGTGATCAAGCATTACAGTTCATGCGCGACAACACAGCACTTTCCGAACATGAGATCACGACCGAAATTGATCGTTACATCTCTTGGCCTGGACAAGCTTTGGCCTATAAACTAGGGGAACTAAAAATTCGAGAAATGCGTGAAAAGACAGCCGCTATTTTGGGCGAAAAATTTGAAATCAAAGCGTTTCACGATAAATTATTAAGCTTAGGGTCTGTACCTTTATCCATTCTTGAAACGGAAATGCTATTGTGGGCGAACACACTGAAATCATCACAAAAATAGTAGGCGATGTCCAACAATGACGCATCCAACTACGTGCGAATGACGCGATCTATCTTATTAATTTAGATTTAATAAATAAAAAAGCCATGTCCTCTCTATCGATAAGAAACATGGCTTTTTTCGGATGTTTTTGCTATGAAAACACTTTCTAAAGAACAATTATTTTTGCTTAATTTCTTCCTTTAAATTTGCACCTTCAACCTTTGTCTCAGCTTTGCTATCGGACTTTACCTCTGGAGCGATGACGAGACTAGCCCTTTCTTTTAAGTGCTCTTCCATTTTCAACCAAGCTACGCCCTGCTTCATCCATTCGGGCGCGGCTTTACCCATTAGGTGATGATCGAAAAATTCTTTCATGCGTTGCATGTAATCTTTTTGATTTGGTTTTTTCACCAATCCGTGATTTTCACCAGGATATTCCAGCATGATGACGTCTTTGCCTGCACGCCGCAGTGTATTAAAGTACTCAACACCTTGCGTGTAATCAACTGCGCCATCGGCATCATTCTGCAACATCAGCAACGGTGTCGTCACATTTTTGGCAAAAAACACTGGGCTATTTCTCACATATGCCTCCCAATGATCATTGTAAGTTCCGAGAAAACGCCCCTGGCTACTTTCAAAAATGGCTTGGTTGGTACTGCCCGAATTCTTATACACCAAACTGTACATGCTGATCATATTCGTTAATGCTGCACCGGCAGACGCGGCCTTAAAAGCATCCGTTTGTGTTACCAAGTAAGCAGTTTGGTAGCCGCCCCAGCTGTGTCCTTGCAGACCGACACGCTTTGCATCAACAATCCCTGTCGCAATTGCCGCCTGCAACGCGGGTAAAACGCTTTCTTTTGCACTCACCCCTGGATCATTCAAACGATAAGTGATATCAGGGTTAAATACTGCGTATCCATGACTCGTGTAATAGGCACGATTGAAACCTCCTCCGCCAACTATCGGCGCGGTGTAACTATTTAAACCTTGGCTCAATTTTTCATAAATATAAACCAGAGTCGGATAAGACTTTCCTTGTTCATAGTTCGCAGGAAGAAATAATGCCCCCTGTAATTTCTTTCCATCTGTCCCGATATAGTCCACTAAGACGGATGCACCTCCCATTGTGTAGTTTTTTTCCTGACTTTGAAGATCGGTAAGCCGACGGGGATTGGACATCTGAGCATTACTCACATACAGGTCGGGCGCGAGATTTGATGTCTCTCTCGACCATACAAGTACTTCTGCTTTTTCAGCTTTCATCAAGCGCCGATAAGCCACCGCATCCCACCCAAGACGCTTCACTTTTCCATTCACATCCATTTGCAAGAGTCCGGCTTTCTTGGTCCATTCGCCATACGCACTAAAATATTGGGGTTTTGACAAATCAATCCCTTTTTCGTTGGGGTCAAGAACAAATCGACGTTGATATCTCACTTGTTCACGCTTCCCGTCTTCGGTGATTGCAATTGCTTTTCCTCCGTCAACTGGCATCTTCCAGATATCCCAACCATCGCTCAATAAAACATAACGGCTATCGGTGCTCCAACCGAATGGCGAAACAGGAGGTTTCACCAAATTGTGATCATCTTCAAGATTCACGAAACTCGTATTCAAACCTTCAGTTAAATTGCGTTGCTTTCCGGTTTCCATTTCAATGCTGAAGAAATGACCGTCTTCGTAATGCAGATAGTGGCGACCATCATTCGCCAACGCAAATGTCCAGTTGGCACGCTTCTTCAAAAGGCGACGCTCTCCAGTCTTTAAACTTACCGCATAAACGTCGCTGAAACGACGCCCATCCATACTAGCTTGGCGTTGATATTCGCTATCGTCTTGTGCTAAGGCCCAATTTCCCATCAACGGAAACGAAACTGAATTCAATTTTTCGTCCCCAATGCGAACAAACTGATTTTCAGCCAAACGATAGACCGCTGCAGACGATCGTTTCTTATCACTTTCCTGTTGAACTTTTTGTTGAGTGGGCAATCGCTTGTCTTGATGATGCCACAACACCAAGTTCACTTTTTCCTCAACTTCATTCTCTTTCTTTTCATCTTTCTGCTTCTTCTTGACATCTTTAATGCCAAAAGAAATCCAAGAAAAATCTTGACTCCAACGCGGTTGCGCGTCCACTGATACCGTCATATCGAGAGGAAAACCCTTGAGATTTGCTGGGTCTATCAAGGTTTTAGTGAATTGATCCTTTCCATTTAAACGAAACCCAAGAACACTCCACAATTTGTCGGCATAAAGTTTATCTTCGACCCCTTTTAGAACTGTCAAAGCAGTTCCTTTTTCATTCCACAGCAATTTTTCATAGACTACGTCGCCATCGTCAAGAACTTGACTGATGCCACTATCAAGAGCGTGAACCACTAAGCCATTTCCGCTTCTATCATTCGCGTCTATCAAATATGCGAGATATTTTCCTTGATCACTAAATTCAAATTCCGAAACATTACCGACATTCAGCGAGCTACCTGATTGAAGATTTTTCAAAATGAGATCTGCGCCCTTTACTTTACTGCTCGTGGACGACGAAGGATTCGTCGTTGAATTTGCTGGCACTGCACTCGATGGCGCTCCCGCAACCGATGCATCTTGCGCGAACTTGTGTATTGCTAACCAACCACCACGATCATTTGCGAAGGCAAACTTTCGAACTTTTTCTATTGTCGTGGACTTCCCATTGCGCAAGTCAACCAAGGTCATTTTCGTTTGAACAGGCTTCTTTGCCTTCTTAGCCGCATCTTGTTCTTTCTTACTCAAATGACTAGTGAAACCCACCCATGTACCATCAGCTGAAAACTCAATTGGCCCTGCACCTTGACCTGTCGAAAAAGAATATTCCTGCGTTCCATTTAACGATTTAACGACAACATTTCCGTCGCCCTCCGATTCGGCCAAACGCCATGCCGCCCATTGTCCATTTGGTGAGACAACAGCGGTACCAATACTTTTCCAACTGGCCATATCAGCGATTTCTATGGGGCGAGCTTTCATTTGCACAGCACTGCTGGCGACGGCCAAGTTTGTATTTGACTTCTCGACTTCCTTCACGCTGGTTTGTGCCACGACATTTGCACTAGCCAATAACAGCCCGATACTTAAAATTGGGGGAACACAATGCATTGCACACTCCATGGACAATTTAGAAAAAAAAGGGGAATTGAATAAGCAATCGCTTGAACCGTTAGAAGGCTAAAGCACCGATAAGTTCCTTAGTCTAACCGGCGATGACTAATTCACCTCAATCACGACGCCGCATACCAACTTTGACCACGTCTGCCGGGTAATGTTGGAGATAGGCTTTCCAAATTGCATCGGTGGTTGCCAAGCGCTCAATTTGAGATTTCAAAAAATTTTGCTCAGAGCTCTTGAGAGAGGTCTTCGAAACGTAGATGCCACTTTCTATCCAGTCCAACTCAGTGACAGTCTCATACCGAACTTTTCCAGCCATTCCTTCAAGACGTTGCTCGGTTTGTACCATCCCGTAAAAAAGAGTGGGCGTCATAATTGTGACGTAGTGGGGATTCCCTCGCATGAGTCTTGCAACCGAGACCGAATCCGTTTCAACAATCAATCGTTTCTGCAGATGCATCGCCTCAACAATCGATCTATACTCAGGACCATAGTCATAGGCACGAACGACAACAAGTTTAAGTTCTTTGCGTTGAAGAAGATCACGAAATCGGTGGATCGGCGCTTGCCCAGACTCAACCGAAATGAGCGTGGGTCTCAATTTAATGAATGGAATAAAGTCCCCGATTTTTTGCCGGCGATCGGTTTTTACCGTGGCGATCAGCAAGTCTGCTTCGCCACGTTCGAACATAATTTCCTGGCGATTCTTAGGTACATGAATGTACGTAAATCGACAATTTGATTTTTGCTCTATCAAGCTCAGGAAATCGGGAATCATCCCAGAGAATTGATGGTCGCGATACATCACGATGTAACCTGAAATTGCAACTGGTACTTGTATAGGTCGGGAGCAATTCGCGAACACATCGGATATCGCGCTGGTCCACAGCAAAAGCAATATCAACGCATGCTTGTATGGTACAAACGAGATGAGCTTGCATGCTGAACACTTCACTTTGATCATTCCAGTCTCAAACACAGTGGTCAATTGGTGAAAACGCACAATCAATAGGCGTGTTTCGCGATTGAACACCCCTACTTCGTCGCTTCTCATCGAAGCGCAAACCAGCGCACACATTGTGCGCCCAAACTTTCTAGACTGCTCAATCATCCATTTAAACATGCAATAAAATTTATACACGGAGCGAAAAATGTTATGTGAAAACGACAAATTACAAAATAAGCTATGCAAATACATACAAAAGGAACAGGCGTGTCAGACTCTCAGGCATATCGCAAGATACAAGCTGGTATGCTTTCGAATGACTTTCCTGAGCTTGAAAGCGTCAATGAATCTCATTACGCCAATTTTTGGGCGCAGCCAATTTTGCATTCACCCATTCCTATAAAAGGAGAATTTCATGTCGACCACTCGCACTTTCTTTGGAATCCGATTAGCGACCGTATTTTTTTCAATCTGGATTTACAGTACATTTAGCTTCGCGCAAAATCCCACAGCGACAGTCAATCCCAAATATGATGCTGAAACCGCTAAGAGCTTAGGTGCTGATCAGCGTGGTATGCGCCATTATGTTTTGGTTATTTTGAAGACTGGACCGAACAAGAACCCAGCAGGCAAAGAGCGAGACGACATGTTTGCCGGACATTTTGCAAACATGAAGCGCTTGGCAGCAGCTGGAAAGTTGGCGTTAGCGGGCCCTTTTGATGGCGCTGAAGGTTGGCGTGGACTATTTATTTTCGCAGTTAAGGACATTGAGGAAGCGCGGCTGCTTACCGCCACCGACCCAGTCATCACGAAAGGAGAGATGGTTGCCGAATACCATCCTTGGTATGGCTCAGCTGCTGTAATGGAAGTGGGGCGAATTCATGAAACACTCACGGCCATCAATCCTTGAACTATCACAAAGCAGCTGACCTGAGCGATTTTATTGCTTATTATCGAACGCGTTCACCATGCTCATTAATCACGATCTCACCGTCTTCTTTTTGAAAGGCGGTTAATTGACGCGTCGGTAGAATATCGAGTACTAGTTCACAAGGGCGACAAACCTTCGCGCCCATAGAAGTGACAACGATAGGCCGATTCAATAAAATGGGATGGACAGCTAAGTGATCTAGCAAAGCATCGTCATCCCACTTCGGGTCATCTAGTTGCAGTTCCATGTACACCGCTTCCTTCTGCCGCATCATCTCGCGAACGGGCACATTCAGTGTTGATACCAAGTTCTGTAGTTCACTCTTAGTTAATGGCCGTTGTAGATATTCTATGACTTGTGGTTCCACACCGGTGTGCCGTATCAAAGCCAATGTATTGCGGGAGGTTCCGCAACGGGGGTTATGATAAATCGTGATATGCATTATTCAATTCTTTATAATTAACTACAACGATGGAATGAACTCGCGCTATTTGCGCGCGAGCACATTATACGATTGCGTGCCCTGACGTTGATAGTCAATTGCAATTCAATTTGTACGATGCAATTGGGGTTCGATCGGCGTCCGACAATTTAAGCATCGAAGTAAGTGCAAACTGAATAAAAAAACTCCAATCGTCTATCCGTAATCGTGATGCTCAGTTTATTTGATGTATGCATCAATCAAAAAACTCCATCCAAGCAAAGTGTAATTATGATGCTCTCGAAGTAGATTAAAGTTATCATAGCGAATGCAACAAAATGAAATTGTAACCAAGCCCAAAGACTGCTCAAATAGTTGTATAGGATTTCATCCAGAACGCGCCTCCTCGGTTTCAGACAACATCACAATATCGATCATTGGTTCCTATGACACATGTAACAAATCAAGCCTTGCCCCTCCTTCAATTTGCCGCAGGACTGCATTCATACCCCGGTTTTGCGTACGGACATAAGCAAGCTTCTATCTCGAGCGTGTTGAAAATCAATAAATCAATCAACATTGCAATACCATCGAGACTTGAACAACTCAATCAACAAATCGCAGAAAATCTAAAGGCGCCGGTGCCTGAATTAAATTCGTCAGACGATGACAACATCATGCACAGCATCTGGCATTGGGTTCAAACCATACAGATCGCCGCAGAACATCCTGTATGGGGAAGACCCTACACCGAACGTTCCAATAAAAATATTGAACCCGTTTTCCTTTTTAGTTTTCCTTGCTTCCACCATGAATCGTGCACGGCAACACTGAAACTAGTCATCAACACATTTAATCTCGCGTTCTCTACATTAGAGATCTCGCCTGATTTTTATGAGCACCATTTTCTGACGAAGGCACTGGAGCTAATTGAGCAAATCAAGCGATATCACCTCAAGGGTTTCAATCCGATTCATTTTTTGACCGCAGCATTCGAATTGAATACTCCGGTGATTTTCCTCTACCGAAATGTTATGCAATTTGGTCAGGGAATCAATGCGAGAGTGATGAATAGCTCGTTTAGCGAGAAGACACCCGTTGTCGGTGTGCAGCTGGCCCGCGACAAACTCGCTTGTTCACATTTGCTGCGTATGGCCGGTTTGCCAGTCGCGGAGCACGTTATGGTGCGCACACTTGACTCTGCACTTTTAGCGGCCGCGCAACTCGGTTTTCCTGTGGTTGTAAAACCAGCAGACTCAGATGGCGGTCGCGGTGTTTCAGCGCATTTACGCGACGAACTCGCTGTAAAAGACGCCTATGGAAAGGCATTAGAGTTTTCGAATAATATTTTGGTCGAAAAACATATCTTCGGTAAAGACTATCGAGTCCATGTTGTACACGGAAAAGTGCAAACAGTCCTCGAGCGCGAGCCAGGTGGTGTTCGTGGTGATGGCCTATCCACTGTCCGTCAATTGATCGAAAAACAGAATGATGAAAGAAAGCACGCGACCGACGACAGACGTTATTTGCATCCGATTCATATTGACCATGAAGTTGACACGATGCTTGCAGAAATTGGCTTAAATCAGCAAAGTATTCCGAGCAAAGACCAATTTATTCGCCTGCGCGCAGCGTCAAATGTTGCTAGTGGGGGAATACCCGTCATTGTCGATAAAATCAAAATGCATCCAGACAATTGCGCTTTGGTCGAACGAGCCACCGATATTCTTCGTCTTGATATTGCCGGTGTCGATTTACTTATTCCTGATATCAGCGTTTCTTGGCTGACCTCTGGTGCTGCAATCTGTGAAGTGAATGCACAACCACAAATGCATACAACAATGCACAAACCGACATTGCAGGCTTTGCTTGGTGAAAGAAATGGGCGAATTCCATGCTTTATTTATTTATCCAGTGCGCCTAACAAAAAAACTATCCAAGAGATTGTCGACGCAATGCGACCCTTTGGGACAGGTATTGGCGTCGCAACCCAAGATACTGGGACACTCGATGAGCTCTGTCTACTGAAAGGCCATAACTCGGTATTTGAACACGCTCGAGGACTACTAATCGACCCACATTTGCGTGCTCTTCTTATTGTCGTCGATGAACGTGATTCTGGTATTTTAAAATCAGGCTGGCCAATCGATATGTGCGACTACCTTTTTATCGACCATTCTGAGCCAAGTCTCAACCGTAAGAAATATTTATCATTTACAAATGGAATTGAAGTACGACAAAAGCTGGAACTGACAAATGAGCATGCGAACCCTATCAAACAAAGCGTTATGCAAGCAATGTCCAATACACTAACTGCTGGGCACGCTTAATTTCTTATGACGACAGCGACACACAATACCCAATTATGGAACCAAAATGCCGACGCATGGAGCGAAGGCATTGCATCTGCAAAAGACCAAATTAACGAAAGTTTCGGAATCCCGTATTTTCTTGGCTTGCTCGGTGATATTCACGGATTACAGGTACTCGATGCGGGTTGCGGAGAGGGACGAAGCACTCGACATCTCGCTCGTCGAGGCGGCCTGATGACCGGCATTGATATTGCAGAATCCATGATCGCCAATGCAAAGAAAAAGGCCGTCGATTCCGCGATTAAAGACACCGCACCAATCAATTATTTTGTCGATTCCTGCCAACAAATAAAAAGTGCGGAAGACAAGCAGTATGATCTTGTTACTTCCTATATGGCACTGATGGATACCCCTGATTTACCGCAGGTTTTAGCAGAGTTTTTTCGGGTACTTAAGCCTGGAGGAAAACTAGCGGTGATGGTTAGACACCCTTGTTTTTTCACACCTGGAATGAAAATTCTCAACAATCAAAATGCGCAAAGAGTTGCACTTACCGTTAGCAATTATTTTTTACGGCAAGCATATGTCGAAAAATGGTCGTTCTCCGAACAGGATGGAAACGCTTTTCAAGTGACGCGCTATCCTTATACGATCAGCGACTATCTACAAAATTTACTGAAAGTCGGCTTCCAATTGAGCCAAGTTGTCGAGCCAAGGCCAACAGCACCGATGGTTAATCAAGAACCTCGCCTTCAGTTTTGGCAGCAACATGCAGCACTTTATTTATTTTTCTCTGCGACTAAGCCGACGTAAGTGGGACGAATACGATGCACGCCCATCCCCCCCTTGATACCCAACTGCATGAGCGCATTCGTCAATTGGCAAAAGTTGAATTGCACTTACATCTTGAGGGTAGTATTTCACCAGAAACCTTATTAGATTTAGCGAAGAAGCATCAATTTACGATACCTGCAAAGTTCGCGACACCAGACCTCGTTCGTTCGCACTATAGCCGCTACAAAGATTTCCGTGACTTTGTGAACATCTTCATCTTAGGTGTGAACTGCCTCAAAACACCAGAGGATTTTTATTTGGTGATGAAACAACTGGGGGCCCGTCTCGCCAGCCAGAATGTTCTTTATGCTGAGGTCACTTGGACGCCACAATTCTATTTACTCAGACCGTGTGGCCTTGACTCGATCTTGCGTGTATTAAATCAAGCCCGCAGAGAAATCGAAACGGAATTGGGCATACGAGTTCGTTGGATTCCCGATTTGATTCGTAATTTTCCGAAACCCGCCCCCAAAGTAACGCAGTGGTTGATACAGCAGATGCGTCGTGGCGACAGCGGTATCGTCGCGCTTGGCTTAGGCGGTCCTGAGTATGCACACCCAGCGAGCAATTTTGAATTAATATTCCAAGCCGCACGAGAATGTGGACTACCAGCAAATCCACATGCGGGTGAAAATGATGGCCCAATCAGTGTTCGTAACACTTTGCATTGCCTTCAACCACGTCGAATTGGACACGGCGTCCGCGCAAGCGAAGATCCCGAGTTGATGGCATTACTTCGCACACAAAGAACTCATTTGGAAGTTTGCTTGAGTAGCAATATTCAATTAGGTATCTACGCTGATTTCGAACAGCATCCACTCAGGACTTTGCTCGATGCAGGCTGCGAATTGAGTTTACATACTGACGACCCAGTGTTGTTTCAGACCAGCCTCAATCAAGAATACCAATATGCTTTGGAATACTGTGGCATGCATTGGAATGAATTACTTCAATCGATCAATGCGGCCTTGAATGCGAGCTATCTTGATGAGTCAACAAAACGCATTCTACAAAAAGAACTTTCACGCAATTCAATGGTATGAGCACCCACTCAATCAAAAAAAACGGCGCCTCTTCGGCGCCGTTTTCATGAGAAACATCGACTAGACCTTGGAAACTAGAGACTATAGCTCATACGTGCATATACAAACCGACCGGAACGTCCAAATGGTGAGTAATTAGAAAATGTCGTCGCACCTGTTGTGTTCAACGCAGGTAAACGAGGGTCACTATAGACATCAAATAGATTGTCCGCTCCGACAGCCAACTTCAATTTCGGAGAAAAATGGTAACGGAACTCAAAGTCAACCAAAGTTTTGGGTGATAGCACTTGGTCCAATGCAGCCGTTGTACCAGGGTCTAAAACTTCACCATAGCGGGTCGCACGAAGTGTTGCACCAAAATCGCTTAATTTCCAGTCCACGCTGGCGTTAAGCTTATTACGCGGTTGCCCTTTTTCAAAAACCAACACATTAATACGATCAAACAAAATCGGTGCTGGACTCAACGCAGCCAATTGTGCTGTCTGCGGCACTTTGGTCACTTCAGTCTTGGTAAAATTCCCTGCAACAGTAAAATCAAATCGCCCTGATGACTCCGTCAATAATGGCCAATTCGATACGATATCCAGTCCCTTCGTTGTCGTATCAACCCCGTTAATAAAGAAGCGTCCGCCACCTATTCCGATAAAGCCTTGCGCAGTCAAATAATTCCGCACGTTTGCCGCAGTCAAATTTTCAGACAACACGATACGATTACTTAATTTGATCTGATAGGCATCAACTGTGATACCCAATTTTCCGAAGCTGAATACAGCTCCCAAGGATTGATTAAATGATTTTTCTGCATCCAGTGGCTTCGCGCCCAACGCTACTGCCGCAGGGTCAGTTGGCTTAAATGTCGTTATTTCAAACGGTACACCGTTGATGAAATTCGTTGCTGTTGAAGTAAAGTACTGTTGCTGTGGGGATGGCGCTCGGAAGCCATTCTGCAAAGACCCTCGAATCCCAAATTGCTTACTAAAATCATAGCGAGTTGCAAACTTGCCCGTCACGTTACTGCCAAAATCCGAGTAACGTTCAGCACGCAACGCGGCCGATGCTTGCCATTCTTTGCTTAGATTCGTTTCGACATCAAGATAGGCGCCGATTGCGCTACGGCTATTGTCGGATGCGTTCGCTGGCGTAAAGCCAGGAAATACTTGCGCACCAGGCGCAGTGGGTGAACCATTCGCCAGTTTTTCGCCGCCAAAGCGATACGAATCGGCTTCGCCCGCAAACAAACTGTACCCTTCACGACGAGCCTCAAATCCAGTTGCGAAGCTGATCGGGGATGAAAATTCTGGCAAACTAAATGAACGCACCGCCGACAAATTAAATACTAATTGATCGTACGAAAAACCACCTGCGTAAAATTGCTTCTTGCTATTTGGACCGATGGAACGATTCAGGGTGTCTTTAATCGTGAACTGCATCTTATTTTTGCCGTAACCCAAAGACGCATCCATATCCCAATTACCGGCCAACCAACTCACGCCAGCGGTCGCACTAAAATCATCGACCTGTGGTGCTATTTTGGGTAAAAAACCATCAGGGTAAACAGCAAGTATATTTTGATCCTGTAATGGTCGCCGGAAAAAACCAGCCGACAAGGCATCACGTCGTTGGTAACTAGACCAACCATAAATTTTTGTCCCGCCTTCTAATGTCTGACCGGCATTCACGAACACCGTCGACTGTTTCAGTTCTGGTTCGCCATACCATGCATCGAAACGATTGAAAGTCTTCTCACGTGGGTCAAATGCACCGGAAACCAATGGGTATTGCTGGCGAAAATCCCATCCACCCCGTTCGGTATGCTCTTGATCTTTTAACTCGGCAGCAATCGTGACATAGCCAGTTTCACCAAACGATAATCCCTTCCAAATACTCAGTGTTCCAGTTCCGCCGTCATGGCGCTCGCGGGATGTACCGGGAGCGGACCATGTCGCACCTGCAGGCGTCGCTGAAGTCAAGTAATCATATTCGGTTATACGCTGACCGTAGCTTGCTGTCACTTCGCCGCCATCACGATCTTCACGCAAGCGTAGATTAATTACTCCAGAGAGAGCATCTGAGCCATATTGTGCCGATGCTCCATCACGCAGGACTTCAATGTTCTTCACGATCGCGCTAGGAATCGTATTTAAATCCACCGCCGCGGCACCACGCCCCACGGTACCATTCACGTTAACTAAAGAAGATGCATGGCGGCGTTTCGAATTCACCAATACCAAAGTTTGATCCGGTCCTAAACCACGCAAAGTCGCCGGCCGTATCGTATCTGTTCCATCGGTGAGTCCGGGACGCGGGAAATTTAGAGAAGGCAAAGCCACAGACAAGGCCTGATTGATTTCACTCACACCTAAGTTTTGTAAAGATTCCGCAGAAATCACATCGACAGGTGCCGTTGTATTTGTCGCAGAGCGATTTTGCATCCTAGTTCCCGTTACAATCACGGACGCCGGCTTATCGTCTTGTGATTGTATTGAACTGGTGACCGCATTAGTTTGCGCAAAACTCCAACTTGAACAGAATGTCGACGCAATTGCCAACACGAGAGTTGACCGCTTTAATTTAGAATGCTGCATTGAAAACCTCCAGACATAAAATGACACCAAGTGCAAAAAAAGAAATGGGGGATGCAGACGACACAATGTGAGAACATCATGACAGCAAGAAATTTTCAAGTCAATTTAAGCCCACTGAGATACAACAGATAGTCCTAAACACAAAACTTTCCTTGAATAGCCGTATCGCTCCAATGAAAAACCCATCGTCAACTCAGGGTTTCAAACAAATTATCAAAACGACTTAGAAAACGAAGAACTGTCATTTAACCAATCGTTTTCTGAATAGACCAAACCGTCAAACACAACGCACCATGAACATCGACGTCAAACAATATTCTCCCGCCTGCGAGCGCAACCAAGATCCCATCTTGGCGCAACTAAAACACTATTTAAACAGCGCCATGCATGTTTTGGAAATCGGCAGCGGAACGGGACAACATGCTGTCTACTTCAGCCAACATCTGCCACATTTAATGTGGCATCCAAGTGACAGATGTGAAAACCATCCTAGTATTCGTGCATGGATTGCTAGTTCAACTAATAACAATATCGCGCAACCTATCGCATTGGATGTCGCCCATGATCCATGGCCTACGTTCAAATTCGATGCCATTTTTACTGCCAATACCTGCCACATCATGCGTTGGGAAGAAGTCTGCATAATGTTGAAAAAGGCAGCATCAGTGCTTAAAACCAAGGGCCACATGTTGATTTACGGGCCGTTTAATTACGACGGTCAATTTACCAGCCCAAGCAACAAAGATTTTGATGCTGCATTACGCCTACAAGCGCCCCATCGCGGTATCAGGGACATACAGGACATTGTGCAGATTACCAATACATTCGGTTTCGATTTACTGAACGATATCGCCATGCCTGCGAATAATCGCTTACTGGTATTCTCACTCCTAGAAAACACCAATGACAGTAATCATAGCCCGAGAAACGACGAATGAAATAAGTCTCTTCTTAGTTTGTGCAGTACTTGTTAAAAATGGTTAAAGAAAGGAATGACGCCAAGCTCCGGTGCTAGAGTAGCGCGATTAAGCTCAGCCAATAATTCGTTCGTCTATCGAAATCGCGCACCTGATGAGAATTTTCCAATCTGTTTTTACCACTTTTGTATTTCTCTTCCTGTGTCTAATGAGCGGAAATACCAATGCGGAAAAAATCGACACAAAGCATCAGAACCCATATCTCGCCGAGCGCCTTCATAACTTCGAAAATGGTACGCCACTACTGCGCCATTTCAGTCCACAAGAATACAAAGCGCAGGGACAAAACTGGGCAATTGTTCAAGATCAACGCGGCATGATTTATGTCGGCAATAACGATGGTGTTCTCGAGTACGACGGCGAACGTTGGCGCTTAATTCGCGTTGCCAATCAAACTACTGTTCGTTCGCTAACAGTCGATCAGAGTGGGAATATATTTGTCGGCGCTGTGGGTGAAATTGGCTATTTAAAGCCCGATGCATCGGGGCGCATGCAATATGTTTCATTGCTAGAAAAACTTGCCCCAGACGACCGACAATTTTCCGATGTATGGCGTTGCTTTGCGACCGAGCAGGGCATTTTCTTTTCATCCTATCAGCGTTTGATCCGAATCCATGGTGAGCAAGTCGAGGTCTGGAAACCCAAAGTCAGTTTTCAATTAAGTTTTTGGGTCGATCAACAACTATTCATTCGCGATGCAGAAGTTGGACTCATGCGCTTAGAGGGTAAAGAGCTGAAACTAATAACAGGTGGTGAACGCTTCGCCTTTGAACGGATCTATACAATTTTGCCATGGAGTCGAGATGAAATCAGTGGCAAAAACCAAATATTAATAGGAACCCGCCAACTCGGCTTTCAATTATTTGACGGAGACCAATATAGCAAGTGGCCCACCGAAATCGACAAAGAGCTGCAAGCAAATTTACTCTATAGCGCAGCACAATTATCTGATGGTCATCTCGCGTTTGGTACCATCCAAGGTGGATTGTATATTATCGACAGACAGGGACATCTACTCACCCATTTAGATAAAACAAATGGCTTACCAGACCAAGCGGTTTATGGCTTGAAAGTCGATCAAGCAAAAGGCTTATGGGTCGCACTTGATCGAGGCTTATTGCGAATTGAAGTAAGTAGCCCACTCACCAAATTCAATGAGACCAATGGCTTAGTCGGTTCCACACTGTCCGTGCACCGACATCAAGGCAGAATCTATGCTTCGACCACACAAGGCTTATATCAGTTAAAGCCGGGACCAGACGCGCGATTTGAACGAGTCCCAGGCGTCGATGGTCCCACTTGGAGTTTCTTATCGATCGGAGACACACTACTGATAGCCAACTATCAAGGCGTCTACGAAATTCAAACTCATCGGGTCAATCGTGTCCTGAGCGCAGATGCAGCCTTTTCTTTAGCACAATCGAAAAAGTACCCCGACTTCATCTTGGTTGGATTGCGCAGCGGCTTAGCAATTCTTCATTACAAAGATGGGCATTGGCAAAATGCCGGCAGCGTGCCCGGAATAAAAGATGAGATTCGAACAATTCAAGAAGATACGGATGGTCGAATCTGGGTGGGAACGAATGCCAGTGGCATTTTAAGAATCTCTCAAGACAAGCTGTTCTCAATTAACAAGCAGCCACAGGTTGAGCGTTTTGGTGTCAGCCATGGGCTCCCTAATCCCAACAAGAATTGGGTCTATTGGATTCAAGACAAAATCCGTTTTGCGACGGCAAAAGGCGTCATGCTCTTCGATGAAAAAACGGGCCGCTTTATGGTTGATCCATTATTTGAAAAACTCTTTAGTGAACCTCGGCCCGTATTCAGTCTGTATGAAGATAAACAACGCGGCATTTGGATGTTTTCACAGCATCAAACGACGGGATCTGAAGAAGTCGGTATCGCGAAATTGCAAGCTAATGGAAGACTAGAGTGGGACTCGAAAGCACTGAGCGCCCTCTTTGGTGAACGCGCAGAGGGAATGATGCGCATTCTCAGTGATCAAAATGGCGTCATCTGGCTTGGAGGTAGCAAGGGATTGTTTCACTACGACCCCCAAATTCAACAAGACTACCAATATCCGTTTGCTGCGATGATACGCAATGTCAGTAAAGGCGATACAACAATTTTTGGTGGTGAAGGTCAGATTCAAAAACCAGCTCTTGCTTATCAAGACAATCGACTCCGTTTTGACTACGCCGCACCGAATTTCAATTCACAAAAAATGAGTCAATTTCAAGTTTTCCTTGAAGGAAACGATGAGGGTTGGTCGGACTGGACAAGCGAGAGCTACCGAGACTACAGCAATCTCTACGAAGGCAACTATCAGTTCCGCGTCAGGGCTAAAAACCACTATGGCACGATCAGTCAAGAAGCCGTTTTTGCATTTTCAATTCAGCCACCTTGGTATCGAACTATTTGGGCATATTTGTTTTACGCTGCCTGTGGTGGCTTCATTCTTTTCATCGCAGTTCACTGGCGTTTAGCGCGCCTGCGTCGCCAAAAATTACAGCTTGAGCAATTAATTACAGAACGAACGGCAGAACTCCAACACGCTTATGCAGAAATCGAAAAAATCAGCCTGACCGATCCTCTCACTGGTTTAGGAAATCGACGCTTCTTTACCCAGCAAATTGAGCAATTGGAAGTCCATCCCTTGCAGGATGAACGCCGCCAAGCGAACGCAAGCCGCCTTGCCTTCGTGATGTTGGACATCGATTACTTCAAACAAGTTAACGACCGTTTCGGACATGCGGCAGGCGACACAATCTTAACTGGATTTGCCGAGATACTTCGGCAGCATTGCCGAAAAGATGATTTGGCGATTCGTTGGGGGGGTGAAGAATTCTTATTATGCGCAAAAATCAGTGATGAAATGGAGGCACTGCTTTGGGCAAGTCGATTAAGAAAAGCAATCAGTGCTGCACCATTCAATCTCAGAGATGGGATGCAGCTCAGCTGTACTTGCTCCATTGGGATTGCATGCTTCCCATTTCAACTCGACGCACCCGATGCCTTGAACAAGGAAGATATTATCGGCTTAGCCGATATGGCACTCTATCTCGCCAAACAACAAGGACGGAATCGCTGTATCGAACTCTATCCAAACAAACAGGTCATACAACACTTACAGGATCACATCCCGCTCGACTTCGCAGCACTACTCAATTCCGGCATGTTACTCACGCGCTCGGATCTCGATATGATACCTCCTGCTGAATAAGCTCACCATCGCTAACGTAAGACTGGTCGTGCGGAGAACGCGGTGTTACCGCCAACTTTAAACACACTCACCAATTCAGACAAGGTCGCCGCTTGATTTTGCATTGCTTCAGCAGCGGCAGCGGCCTGTTCGACCAAGGATGCGTTTTGTTGTGTCACACCATCCATTTGGATTATGGCTTGATTAATCTGATCGATGCCTGTCGATTGTTCCGTGCTGGCGGCGGTAATCTCAGCAACAATATCGCTAACACGACGCACGCTCTCGACAACTTCGTCCATTGTCGCACCTGCTTGATGCACTAGGCGCGAACCCGCATCAACCTTGTGCACTGAATCGTTAATCAATTCTTTAATTTCTTTTGCTGCTGCTGCACTACGTTGCGCGAGACTCCTTACTTCGGAGGCGACGACTGCAAACCCTCTTCCTTGTTCGCCAGCTCGCGCCGCTTCAACCGCAGCATTCAAAGCGAGAATATTCGTTTGGAACGCAATTCCATCGATCACACTAATAATATCGACAATCCGTTTTGATGATTCATTAATCGATTGCATCGTCACAACAACTTGCGAAACGACTTCCCCTCCACGTTCAGCGACTTCAGAAGCAGTGCCAGATAACACATGAGCTTGCTTAGAATTGTCTGCATTTTGCTTCACGGTTGATGTAATTTCCTCCATCGATGCCGCGGTTTGTTCTAACGAACTCGCTTGTTCCTCAGTGCGCGAAGATAACTCAAGGTTACCCGCGGCGATCTGACTCGACGCGGTTGCAATTGTCTCAGTCCCAGATCGAACTTGCCCAACAATTTGCAACAAACTATCGTTCATTTTCTTTAATGCTTGTAGAAGATTACCCAACTCATCATTTGAATCACAAATAATCGCACGCGTTAAATCCCCAGCAGCAACTGTTTCAGCAATCGAGACTGCTTCGTTGATCGGACGCACAATGCTTGCCATTAGCCACCACCCCATTCCTACGACAATTAAAAATGCCAGAAGCAATGCGGCTGCGGTCAACCATGTAAATCGAACAAAAGCATTTTGCGACGCGTCGAATTCTTGCTTAGCGACCGTGGTTTGCAATTTAACCAACTGATCCATCGCTAAGCGTACAGGATGAAACAAGTCTGCCAATTCGTGCGTCACCAAGACTTTTACTGAATTGAGATCGCCAGCTTTCAAAGCAGCAATCGTTGGGTTTAAAGCTTTTTCTAAGAATATTGCTCGCTTCTGTTCGAAACTTTTTGCGAGAACTTTTTCCTCTTCAGTCAAGAAGGTTGCCATGTATTCCCCCCAAACTTGGGTCGCCTTGGCTCGATTTGCCTCCACTTCGGCGACACTTTTTGCTATTTGCTCTGGTGCTTCATTGGCAGCACGTGAGACAGCAATTTGATTTGTTTGGATTAGCCTGATAACCTCATCGAGTTGGCTGAGCGCTATCAAGCGATCATTATAAATCGTCTTCGTTGCGTCGTTTCCATTGGAGAGCGCCCAAAAACCTGCAGCGCCGATCAACATTGCGATCAAACCCAAAGTCACTAAACTCGCAATCAATTTTGCCCGAATAGTTAAATCTTGCAGCATAACCATCTCCTCAAAATATCTGAGCACAATTGGCCCATTCAATTCCGCAATTTAATTGGCATGCGCCTTATTCCACTTTTAAACGCAATCTTGCCCATCGCATGCAACTTGGAACATTTCAAAAACACTACTTCAAACGCAATGTGAACCAAAACAGACTGCCTCCGACCTGTCCATGCTCATAGCCCACTTCACCACCTAATTTATTGACTATTCGCTGAACTATCGACAGTCCGAGACCATGTCCTTCGGTATTGTTCGTATCAAAACGAGTGAATTGTTCAAACAGGCGACTTTGTTGTTCCGCACTCAATCCAGGCCCCGCGTCTTGTACCCAGCATTTAACATAGCCATTCGCTAAATTGGTTACACCTAATTCGATTTGGGGACTATTACCGCCATATTTAATCGCATTCGACAAATAATTCACCCACACTTCTTCAATCCATTGCGCATTGCCGCGAACGATGGGCCAAGTTCCTTTGATACTTATACGTGCGTGGCGCTCTCGAGCGAATGAATCTAATCGCTGTTTGGCTTCGAAGACCGTGTCCTCTAGAGATACTCTCTCCATGGGTATTTCGTCCTGCTTTCTGACACTCGACAGCAACAACAAAGAATCAATAATGGCATGCATTTTCTTCGCCGATTGTTGAATGCTATTGAGTAACACTCGATTACGCTCTACGGATAACTCGAGAGTATCTGTATTCAACAAAGTCGACGCTCCCATCAAATTACTCACAGGCTGTTTTAAGTCATGCGCTACGGTATGCGCATAGGCATCTAACTCACGATTTTGTAGAAGAAGTTCATCCGACTTCTTCTCGAGCAATGATGATTTCGACCGTAAATCGGCCGTTCTCTCCGCAACAAGAAACTCGAGTTCCTCGCGGTACAGTTCTAATTCCTTGTCTAACGCATCACGTTTTTCCAACTCATCCTGAATACTCAAACGCATCGCATTGATCGCGAACACCACTAAATCTAACTCGTCTTGCGCTGCTTTGTTTCGACGCTGCAATTTAAGTTCTTTTTTCAGATTTGTGAGATCGAGTTGCTGCAAATATTCAGCCGTTTTTTCCAAATGTCTCCCGATCCAATGACGAATAATCAAAAGAACAAAAAATGCCAACATCAGTAAACTGACCGTCGTCGTGACTGCAATACTTTTTGCAGTATTCCACATCTGTTCCTCGATATTCGTGGCCATCAACTCCACGTGAAGAACCCCCAACGCAAACTCTTCCTTCCCCTCTCGATAGATAATTTTGAAATCACGCTCAAGTAAGGTCTTTGCATGAGCAGCATTTTTTCGTCTCCACTGATCTTGCAGCTCGCCTTGCAAATGCAATAAACCGACGTCTGGAATCTTGGCAATGCCATCCAGCAGCGCATCAATTCTCGGACGATCAACCGACCACATTCCTGCCGCTAGGCTTGGCAAGTAGCTCGCTTCAATTTCAGTAAATCGCGTTTCCAAATGCGCAATTGCTGAAAAGTACGCGCGATAAATTTGGATAGCAGTGACGGCACTGGCAACCACCATTGTAAAAATCAAAACTGCCCAAACGATCTTACTTCCAAGGTGCGTGCGCTGGACATTAGTAGAAGGGTGGAAATTCTCGACAACCATACTTAAAATCCTAACGCGGGTGAAAACCACAATTCCCTATGCTGCAAAGGCGTCGCGGAACTGAGGTAAGGATTGTCGAGTTTAAGAATGCGCCGATTCTTTAGGTCTGCTTGCGCTATCACGGCCCCAAATTGTTTTAAGAAGAGAGTTCGCATGCTGCCGTCTTTCATTGCGATCAGCAAACCGCGCTCTATCGCTGCAGCAAGTTTGATTTGATCTTTTTTCACAAAAAAATAAAGCGGTGCTGGGTAATAGAGAACCCAATTCGGTGCAACGCGAAAATCCAATGATGAGTGTGCCTGCAATTCCACATCAATTTCCATCACAGAGCGAGGAAAATAATCAATCCTGCCACGCTTTAACATCTCGAACAGTCCCTCATAACTCGAACTCGGGCTAACTTTAAATTGATTCGCGAGGAGAATTGGATAATCTGGCCAATCGTGTCCCTGCCCTGCTCGTAAATGCCGTAATTCGTTTGGTGCAGTTAAATTTGCAAACTGTTGTGTTTGATTCGCATTGATCAACAAGAGACGCCATCCCAATAACCCCCTATCGATGGGAATGCGGATCGGCAATAATTCTTCTTCTCGTTCTGGATTCGTCATGGTCCAAACAACGTCGAGTTCCTTGCCCATCTGAACCTGACGTAGCGTACGCCATTGCGGCATACTAATTTTGCTGGGTCTGGCTTCAAAATTTTCACCAGACTTTAATAATGCCAACTTTAACAAAGCGATCGGATAGTGTCCGCGCTCATCATTCGACATCGACGCTGCCCATGCATAAGTCACGATCTGTTTCGACCAACTCAACTGAGGCAATAGACAAAGCACCAGTACCATGCTGTTGGCAAACTTGGAGCCCACCAACGAGCGTCGGCCAACAAGAATAGCGGTCATGAAAAGAAATAAGAGCAACACGTTCTACACCTTCGTCATTTCCAACAAATCACACATTGACCAACTAGAGTTTAGGGACGGTTTATTTCCTCGTCGCTCTATCTTATCTGATTTCAATCAGCCAATTTCGAATTGAGACCTTTCTGTTGTAAAGAGGTGATATCAGAAAGAAATGTCTAATTAATAGCGGTAGCACACTGCTTCTGCCTTTCATCGCGCGCGATGCGAATTGTTGATTGAATTTCTGGAATTCTTATGCGACCATCTTTTAAATCTTTCCTTGAAGCATGAATCGAAGGCAATTAGATGAAAACATTCCGACTCGTCGCGATTATCTTTCTCATCAGTCTACACATGTCTGTCTTCGCAGAAGTCAGAACACCGCTAAAGTTGTGCTTCGAAGACGCTGCACAACGTCCCTGGACGATGCCTGATGGGTCCGGATTGAATATCGAACTCCTCCGCAAAGTTGAATTGCAAATCGGGGAACGATTTGAATTGTCAGCCAAGCCTTGGAAGCGGTGCCTGGAAGAAGTCAAGCATGGTGTGATCGACGGCTATTTTGGTGCTGCTTATTCAGAGGAACGACAAATTTTCAGTGTATTTCCCAGCTTGGCAGACGGACAGTTAGATACAGCAAGTGCCTTGAACGAAGATGTCGCGAGGGTCTTTATCGACAAAAATAGCGCAGCGCGCTGGGATGGCAAGCGTTTTCGAGGAGTCAGTCAAGCGATCCTTGTTCAACGCGGTTATTTAGTTGGCGATATCTTGCGAGAACAAGGTGAAAAGATTAGAGAGATTCGGCAAATTGATGAAGCTTTTGATCTACTGATTAAACAACGCGCCGAAGTCGCTATTTTGCAAGGAATTGATGCCTATTTCCTAACGCGCCACGATCAACGCTACAAGGATAGGATCGAAATCTATGCTTCCCCGTTTGTCAATTTACCCATGTTTCTCGCTTTTAGTCGAACCGCCTATACTCGTGATGCAAACCGGATTCAAGCGATCTGGGCTGCCATCAAAACAATACGTCAATCCAGTAGCTACCAGCTTTTGCTTGAAGCAGCGAGTCAGCGCTAAATCATCCCCATTTGCATTTTTTAACACAGTATTGATTGCACCTTACGAAGAAGTCTTCTATAGTCAGATTCAAACCCTCACTCACTTTAAAGGAGTCACTCATGAAAAAAATCGTAATCTCGCTAGCTCTACTCTGCCCGATGATGATGGCACACGCTGTCACCGCACAACAATCCAAAATGACCACTTGCAACAAAGAAGCAACGGGCAAGAAAGGCGATGAACGCAAAGCGTTTATGAAAGAATGTCTGTCGGCAAAACCAGCCGTCGAAGAAAAAAAACTGACCACGCAACAAGACAAAATGAAGTCCTGTAATGCGGATGCAAAAGGGATGAAAGGAGATGAACGCAAGCAATTCATGTCCACATGCCTCAAGAAATAAACCAATTTTGATCGGGAACCTGCATAGACCAACAGAAATCCGGTCATTGCAGGTTGGTCACAGGTGAATTGATCGCCATAAAGTTTGATTTAGAAACAACGGTCGAAACTCTACCATCTTTACGGCTGCCAGCGCTTCAAGAGCAATGCATTCGACACGACGCTCACACTGGAGAGTGCCATTGCTGCTCCAGCCAACATCGGATTTAAATATCCGCAAGCGGCTAAAGGAATGCCGATCAGGTTATAGATAAAGGCCCAGCCTAGATTTTGGCGTATCTTATTGTAGGTTTTTTTCGAGATCGCGATAGCGTCCGCGACCAGTAAGGGATTGCCACGCATCAGTGTTATTCCTGCCGTATGCATAGCAACATCGGTACCAGTTGCCATCGCCATTCCGACGTCAGCGGCAGCAAGTGCGGGTGCATCGTTAATCCCATCACCAACCATAGCAATGCGCGCGCCAGTCCGCTGCAACTGGCGAATCACATCAGATTTTTCAGCTGGTAAAATTTGTGCGTAAATTTCATCGATTCCAAGCTGTGTGCCAACTGCATTTGCGCTGCCCCAATTGTCGCCACTCAGCATCACGGTTCGTAAACCTAAGCTTCGCAAACGCGCAATGACTTGCGCGGCTTCTGGTTTAATTTGATCGCCAAATACCAAACTCGCAGCTAGATAAAAACCAGTTTCATCCTGTATCGCTAAGCACGCAACGGTCCGTCCAGCTTGTTCCTCCCGCTTAATCTCTTCGAGTGCAGTACTTGTATTGAGACCAAGCTCAACCATCCAAGTCAAATTTCCTAAATAAATTACTGACTCAGTCGCACTCTTTACAGATGCTTGCACACCACGGCCTGGAGTTGTCACTGCATCGACAACTGAAGCGATCTCGACACCCGCTTGACGTGCACTTTGCATCACAGCATAGGCCAAAGGATGATTGCTCGTCTGTTGAACAGCCGCTGCCAACCGCAGCACTTCAGTCTGGGATAATCGCTCGCTCACAATTTTTATTAGCTCGGGCTTCCCTTCAGTGAGCGTACCCGTTTTGTCAAATGCCACAGCGGTCAGCTCATGCGCCAATTCCATTGCTTGCGCGTCTTTAATCAGGATACCGTGTTGAGCAGCAACGCCTGTCCCAACCATGATCGCAGTCGGCGTTGCTAAGCCAAGTGCACAAGGGCAAGCGATTACTTGCACGGCAACCGCATTCAATAAAGCCTGCTGCCAATCGCCATTTGCAATTCCCCAAACCAACAAGGTCAACAATGATAAACCCAAGACCACGGGAACAAACACGGCGCTAACACGATCAACCAAGGACTGTATAGGAGCCTTGACTGCCTGTGCATTTTCCACCATCCGAATGATTTGCGAGAGCATGGAATCGGCACCAAGGCTCGTCGCCTTGACCAGCAACAAACCATCTGAATTAAGTGAACCACCAAACACTTTTGCGTCAATCGATTTACTGACTGGTAGATTTTCACCCGTCAACATCGATTCATCAAGGTGACTCCGTCCCTCGACGATCAGACCATCGACTGGTAGTCGAGATCCCGCTCGTACAACCACGATATCACCCTGCCGAACATCGTTCACGGGCAATTCAATGTCAATACCATCTCGACGCACTATCGCGCTGTTCACGCGTAAAGAATCCAAAGCACGTATTGCCTCCAAAGTCTGGTGTTTCGCTCGGGTTTCCAGCCATTTGCCTAGCAGCACGAGCGTAATCACGACCGCGGATGACTCAAAATACAAATGTGGCATCCTATGAGCAGAATGCGCCATCATGAGATACAAAGACAAACCATAAGCCGAACTGGTTCCAAGTGCCACCAACAAATCCATGTTGCCACTGCGTGCTAACAAGGCTCGCCATCCAGCTCGATAAAAACGTGCACCAATATAAAATTGTACTGGTGTCGCAAGTAATAGTTGTACCCATCCCGGCAACATCCAATCGATACCAAATGGACTGAGGAACATTGGAAGAACCAACGGCAAGCTCAACGCAATAGCTAGGTACAATTGTTGAAGTTGATGCCGCGCGATGACGTTTGGGCTCGCTGCAGAGGGGAATTTTGCAGCCGTATCGTCGTGCAAATTCGCTGCATAACCAGCGCGCGTTGCGGCAGCAATCAATTCTGACGACGTGGTTTCCATTAAGGCTTTGATCTGGGCTTTCTCTGTCGCTAGATTCACACTGACTTGAATAACACCATCGACTTTCTTGAGTGCTTTTTCAACTCGTCCAACGCACGATGCGCAACTCATGTCACCGATACTCAAAACAATTTCTTGGCTTGCAACGGCATAACTTGCACGCTCGACTGCCTCAACCAGCTGATTCAGACCAATATCTTCCGCTAATTCTATCCTTGCTTTCTCGGTGGCTAAGTTCACAGAAACGGCGGAAACACCAGGAACGGAACGTAACACTTTTTCGACTCGGCCGACACACGACGAACACGTCATACCGAGTATGGGAAGATTAAACAGCTTTTGCATAATTAATGTAGACGTAATCGCAATCCTAAGAATTCTACACCCGCCTGCTCGTTAACATCTCGACCATTGATGATGAAGCGCAAATCCCTCTGATTAAAATCAAGCAACTTAGCCCTAAAAGAAGATTACAATCGCATTTTCAGCAACATCAGGATGTAGACTATGAGCGAATTTCATGTAGAAGATATGACTTGCAAGCATTGCGAAGCGAGTATCACCAAAGCGATCCAACAGCTTGATAGCGCAGCGATCGTACAAGTTGATCTACCGCGACACATCGTCAGAGTCGATTCAAGTCAAAGCAATACTGCGATCGAAGAAGCCATTCGCGACGCGGGATTTACACCGCAATTGCAAGGTTCGGAATAGCGCCCTAGTTTGCCTTTCAAGAATCCAAAGGGATGCTAATAAAAATAGCGCACCAGCAACGGGACTAGGGTGGGCGCAATGAAGGCCGTCAACATGCCGTTCAACCCCATTCCGAGCCCTGCAAACGTGCCAAGCTCTTTACTCACTTGAAACGCTCTTGCTGTACCAATGCCATGCGCAGCGAGACCAAGCGCGAAACCACGTATTTCCGGTGATGTAATGCGCATCCAATTGAACAAATAACGCGCGACCAATGCTCCAAAGGCCCCCGTTAATATAACAATCGCCGCAGCGATCGATGGACTACCACCAATTTTATCCGCGATACCCATGGCGATCGGTGTGGTCGCGGACTTGGGGCCAATAGAAAGGGCAAGTTGGGTTGAGCCCTGCATCCAAATAATCATCAAGACCGCCGAACACATCGCAGTCAAGCAGCCAGCCAATAATCCCATCATCAATGGCAACAGCTGTCGACGTAGTTTTGGCAATTGTCTAGCTAATGGAATTGCCAGTGCAACAGTGACTGGGCCTAACATCAAGTGGATCGCTTGAGCGGAAGCAAAATACCGTTCGTAGGAGATACCGCTTCCGAGCAAGACGACCACAATCATCGTTACCGCAATGACGACAGGATTAGCTAGCGGCGAATATTGACAACGTTTCGCAATCCACAGCGCGCACAAGTACGCGAGCAAGGTAAGCCCCAAAGCAAACATTGGCGTGTGCCCTAACTCTGTCCAAGCCCGTTGCCAACTCACGCTCATAGACTTGACCTATCTTTATGCGTCGAATTTACGCTCGGTTCAATGGGATGACTAGCTTGCTCAGGCTGGGTATGAAAGAAGAAACGCATGGTGAGAGCGGTGACCACTAAACATAATAAGGTACTGACCATAATCGCGACAACCAATGCAAACCAATGTTGTATAACACCGCTTACCGAAACCATAATTCCTACCCCAGCGGGAACAAAAAATAGCGACATATGCTTCAAAATGCGGTGACTCGATTGTTCGACTAGTTCCATCAAGCGTGGCGATAATAGTAAAGCGATAAACAACAAAACCATCCCAATGACTGGTCCCGGAATGCTCAAAAGAAAAGCATGCGCAATACCTTCCCCCATACATTGAAAGACGATCAATATCGCAAGTGTCACTAACATAGGTTTTCTCACTTCCCTTTGCGGATGCAAGCCGCGTAAAAAACTACTCCAAGAATCAGCCGACACATCTATTTTGTGTATTGCTGCACAACGAGCTGAATCTTTCCATCGCGACGTAGTTTCTCAACACTGGCTTGCAGTTTTTCAACCAATTCGGGGTTCGACTGTAAATTCATTGCGAAGTACAAATCACCGCCTTCATGTAATTTCATCAGTTTGATATATTCCTCGGACGCGATGCCGAATTGCTTTTGATTCATCGCCATGCCAATCTCTGTATTCACGACGACGTCGAGCTTACCGGATTTGAATACACGCATTTCATCCGAATTGGAATTGAATAGTTGAATCGCACTCGCTGCCACCCCAGCTTCTCGTAGTTCCGTGATACTAGCCTCTGCTCTGATTGCGCCCACTTTAAATTGATCTAAATCTCGTATGCTATGAATTTTGTGCGCTATATCAGTACGTGCAAACACCCAAGTAGTGCGGGGTAAAATCGGTCCTATCCACAAGAATTGATGTTCACGCGCGGGAATACGTGCAATCGTATAAATCAGCGCATTGGCATTATCTTGGGTGGTCTTATAGGCACGGTTCCATGGAACCAATTGCAGATCGCATTTTAATTGTGCCTGCGAACAGGCGAATTGCAAAATATCCGTCGCAATACCTTTAAGCGTATTACCTTGCTTAAAATTGTAGGGTGGCCACTCTTCCGTGTATGCCTTTATTTCTTGTGATTGGACAGCCGATCCGCTACAAACCAGCCAGATCAACACAAGGAAATGTCGAATACTTGCGCGAAACCGCGCCCCATTCCGTTTGATCGGAACATCAACTATTCTGAGTCGAGAATATGTTATTGATTTTTTCATACCGTATCGTTTGCCAACATCCTTGTGCAACAATTAATCATCACCAACGAACAAACATCAACAAACAACAGCGCGACTTTAATTTTGAGATGAGCGTATCGCCACCCATCCACCCCCTACCGTATGCCTGTCAAGAAATTGTCGCATAAACTGTGCACATCCAAACATCAAACGGAAATCGGCAACCCAGTCTTTTGCGCAATCTTTTGCAGAACCTGTTGCATCTTTTGATTGTCAGCATTCAAGGCCGCAAACATATATGCAGAAAAATCAGCGAGACGATCAACTGACAAGCCTGGATAGACTGGATACACCGACTCGTCCGGATCGAGGAACAACTTACCATCATCACGTTGCAAGTATTCACGCGCTACTTCTGCATTAGAGTCCCGTACTCCAGCTAAAAACGTCATACGAGACTCATGAGTAAACATTGTGTATTTTGTTTGATCGATAGGTATCTTTTTACTCTGCAAAAAACCGATGAAGGCATTGCGATCTGCAAGACTCGACAAATGTTGATTGAACAACCGAATTAATTCAACAATCTCAAAGGGAGGTGTCACATTCGCCTCACTTTTTAGTTCCGCGTCCAATTCAATTCCGATCAAACGAAGAAAGTCATTCACAACATTCTTTCGATACAACTGCGTACGCTCGAAAGGACGGACAATCAACTGGGAACGTCCAAATACATGCGCGATTTTTCCTAACAGTTCTCGATAATCCCAAGCTGGATTTTCACGTAAATAGTCATTAAACGACACGGAACCGCGTGCGCCACCTTTAATCACTTGTGCCCAACTTGATTCCATTCGGAGATCTTGACGACGCAAATAAATAATCACTCGAATATCCGATGTGATTGGTGTAAAAACTTCTTTGATTGCTTCATAATCTTCAACAGATTTGCCAAACGCAAAATGTTCGGAAGAGACAATTAATTTTCTTGCCGTGGTCGCAAACAAATCTCGGCGAATTTCGGCAATTACGCGATCTCTATCAATCACGGCCCCATTCAAGTACGCGGGTTGTCGTCCCAACACGCCATGTGCAAGTAAACTTTGTGACGCTTCTGCTGGTCGATAATAGGCACCGTGTATTGGATAAAAGTAGCCATCTTTGGCAAGTTGCGCTTGATGCCCTGCTAAAAATTCTTGAATCGACGAGGATCCGGTCTTAGTGGTCCCAAAATGGAGAAACAGAGTTTTCATTTTTCAGTGTATCGATTGTGATTAAATTCGCGCTACTAGGCATACTTCTGACGAATACCTAAAAGCGCCTCACGTGTCACAGGTTGCGCCAACTGTTCAAGCCACCATTGCAAGGCTTTTCCTTGCTGCTGTTTCGCAGCCCGACGCCACACATAATAACTTTGTACGCGTTGTTGTGCTCGCTCAACTTTTTTCTCGACCAGTCGTCCCGTATCCAAATATGACTGAGCCACGCAGGTCGGCAAGAAACCAACGCCTAAACCGCGTACCTGCGCATCCAATTTTGCGGGTAAATCCGCTACTGTGAACACATCTTGACCACTCAATAGGCCAATCGACATGCTACGACCATGTTGCACACTATCTGCAATTGCGACTGCCCGATGTTGACGAATCACTTGATCAGACAGAGGCTCAGGTGCGTGCACTAAGGGATGATGCGGTGCAACCGCAAAAGCAAAATAAACACACCCCAACAACTCGCGTTGCAAGCCCCCCTTAGGATGCGCATCCATGACAGCGCCTAACGCTAAATCTGCTTGCCCCGTCATCAGCGCTTCTAAGGTCCCAGACAAGGTTTCCGTGCGCAATTTTAACTTGGTGGGTGGCTTCATTTGAAAAAAATCCTCACACAAATCCATCACCGTACCTCGGTCGATAATACTATCGATTGCAATGGTCAACTGCGGTTCCCATCCTGTTGCGACACGCTTTACACGATTCGCGATCGCATCGATTTCAAGTAGAAAGTGGCGTCCCTCTTCCAATAATTCCGAGCCAGCGGCAGTCAACCTTGCTTGGCGTGAACTGCGATCAAAAAGTAGAACATCCAACGCATCCTCAATTTGGCGTACGCGATACGTCAAAGCACTGGGAACCATATTGAGTTGCCGTGAGGCGGCCGCAAAACTACCTGAATCAGCAATCACTTGCAGCATGGCCAAAGCTGCTGGCGTTAACACATCGCGCGGAGAGTTCATTACATCCCAATGTCAGAGGTCCAAAATTATACAAATAATTTAAATGATGCCATTGAATCTTTATCCTCGCTGAAGTTTTATAAACGACGCCACGCCATGCTTAAACGTAGGTGTGCAATTTTGAATTGCTATGGTGTCGAGAATTGTTATTCATTTGCAATTGTGTTAATTTTCGGTTTTATTTTTTTAGCTATCGATTTATTCTGGAGTACACATGGATCAAGAAAATCAAAACAGTATCGCGTCCAACATCACCAGTCTCGGTGGCAAGTCATGGACCGCTTATGTCCCTGTTGTTTTGCTAGGCTTGCTTTTGCTAGGCGTGCTGACCCCACTCGCTTCGCTTCTTTCAATAGGTGTTGGGGTGGTCGTGGGCATTTGCTCACTTGCCGTGCTGCTCTATCAATTTCTTGAATTGAAGAGCTATCACCTTTATTTTGACGATGTCGGTGTATGGATCTATTCCGGCATCTTACCTTGGAAAAAGGGCGTGGCAGGTGTCAAGTGGCGCGATTTAGATGAGGCAACATACACCCAATCACTTGGTAGTTGGCTGTTTAAATCATACTCTATCCGTATTGGACATCGTTTTACGAAATCCAGTGAGATCGTGCTCAGCCATATGGCGAATGGGCAAAATATTGTTATAACGATCAATCAACATCATCAAGACTTAATTCGAACAAGTGGCTTGAATTAGTCACATGATTCGTGCTTGTGACACATAAGAGTTATTGAGGTAGAAATCTCCAATCCGTATCGCATCCACGGGTCGGCAGTACACTCCCACCACCAATTTAATATCGAGACGCACTGGTTGTTAACACAGTGCGTCTCGCTCAAAACAAAGAAACTAACTCACACGACGAGCATCGATGCTCCACTGACCTCCGCCAAATGCAGCCAAGACCATTAAACCACCAGCGACGGCTATATTTTTGAAAAATAATAATTGGGTGACATACGCTTGGTCTGCTGGGACGGCCCAATAGGCATGAAAAATAAATGAGGCAAGCAAGGTAAAGAATGCCAACGCGATAGCTGCCCACCGTGTTCCCAAGCCGAATATCAATGCCAGGCCACCGACAATTTCCAGCGCCAATGCAGCTGCAGCAGCTAAGGTAGCGGCTGGCAAACCAACCGAAGCAATATATCCCACAGTTCCTTCAAATCCATTTAATTTTGCGAAGCCAGCTGGCAAAAAGAGTCCCGCTAACAATAAGCGTCCTACTAAGGCACCTGCATTTTGTAAAGTTGTTGTCATGATGTTTCCTTTTGATAAATTGAGATATGAAACACCGAGCAGCCCGGGTTAACGCGAAGCTCGATGCAACGATAATGTCTGCTAAATAATTAAATACGAGGTGGCACAAAGGTGCCAAACAAAACGCCCGCTAACGCAATACTAGGCCGCGAGATCAAACACTAAGACTTCTGCGTCGCGGCCCTTTTGTAACGAAATCCGCGTTTCTCCCGCCATTTTTAAGGCGTCGCCGCCGACAAGTTGTTGTCCATTCACTTCCAGTTCGCCACGAATCAAATGCACATATGCTTTGCGCTCAGCATTCAAAGTTAAACTTGCCTCCTCCGCACCATCGAACAATCCTGCGTAAAGGCGAGCATCGGCGTTCATTGAAACAGAATCGAAGGCACCATCTGGCGACGCAACTAATGCCAAAGCGCCGCGTTTACTCGCTGCTGGTATCGTTTTTTGCTCGTACCCGGGTTGAATTCCTAATTGCGATGGTTGTATCCAAATTTGCAGAAAATGGGTGGTTTGACCATCGGCGTGGTTGAATTCACTATGTCTAACACCAGTGCCAGCACTCATACGCTGCACGTCACCAGGAGGTATTCCTTTGACATTTCCCATACTGTCTTTGTGTGCCAATTCGCCACTCAAAACATAGCTGATAATTTCCATATCGCGGTGCCCGTGGGTACCAAAGCCGGTGCCTGCGGCGATGCGATCTTCATTGATGACCAAAAGATTGCCCCATCCAAGGTGTTCAGCATCATAGTAATTGGCGAATGAAAACGAATGATAACTTTTCAACCAACCGTGATCAGCATAGCCGCGTTCCTGCGATTTTCTTAAGCTCAACATGATTTTCCCTACCTTTCATTTTTCCCCATCGCAAGCCACTTGCTTGCGATGCGATAGGTAAGATTATGAGGTAAGTATTCATCATATAGAATGAATGAATTTGAAAGCATCATTCAAATATTTTGAACACTAACGACCAATGTATTGGCTCATTAAAAGTCTTTAAGAACCTCAACATCTCTGAAGATTAAACGAAGTGAAACCTACGTCTAGAAAGTTGGGGCGGGATTTAGATTGAATTTGACGTGCGCTCATCCATTGCCCGTTCGAACTCTTCGGCAGCTTGCGGACGTCCAAAGAAATAGCCTTGATACAAGTCGCAACCGTACTCCATCAACAGTTGCTTTTGTTCGGAGGTCTCTACCCCTTCCGCGATCACATTCAGGCCTAAACTTTTTCCTAAAGCGATCACTGTTCGAACGATGGACGCATCATTCAAGTTGGTGGTGACATCACGAACAAATGACTGGTCGATTTTGAGTTGACTCAGCGGCATCAGTCGCAAATAGCTTAATGACGAAAAACCCGTACCAAAATCGTCAAGCGAAAAACGCAAACCAAACTTTTGTAGTTCACGCATTTTCGCGACCACCAATTCAACATCGGAAGCCAACGCACTTTCGGTTAACTCCAACTTGAGTTTCTCAGGACGCACTCCAGTTTCTCGTAAAATAGCTTCCACCTGCTGAACGTAACTTGCCTCATTAAACTCATGCGAACATACATTGACCGCAATGCTTAAATGCTGTCTGCGTGGATCACTTTCCCATAGCTTCAACTGTTCACATGCGGTTCTCATCACAAAACGCCCGACGGGTACAATCAGACCTGTTTCTTCTGCCAATGGAATGAATATGGCAGGCGAGATCATGCCACGTTCTGGATGAAACCACCGCACCAAGGCCTCAGCACCGACGACTTGTCCTTGTTGATTGACTTGCATTTGGTAATACACGCGCAACTGTGAAGTAATACCAGCAACAAAATCCTGCTTAAATTGCTCGCGCGCATAGAGACGATCCAGCAAACTGCGATCAAACTTTACAATCTGATGGCGACCACGCCGCTTCGCTTCGGCGACTGCTAGCTCAGAAAATTTCAATGCGTCATCAGTGCTAATGCTGGCATCACCTATTATTGTCAGTCCAATTGAGGCAGGACATTCGATTGCCATAGTCGGGAACTGTATCGGTGCATCCAGGATTGCCATCAGTTGTTGCGCCACTTTCTCGACATTCAACTCTGCGTTGTGGCGATCAACATCAAGATGTTTCAATAGAACGATAAATTCGTCACCTCCTAAACGCGAAATCACCATGTCATCATCTTCGAACGACTGCAATCGTTTGGCAATTTCAATCAATAATTTATCGCCAACATCATGCCCACGCGTGCTGTTTATGACGCCAAAATTATCCAAATTAATTAAGACTAAAGCACACAAAACGTCGCCATCGCTAACTTCAGAAATCGCGTCCTGCAAACTTGCTAATAATTCCGTGCGATTGCACAATCCTGTTAGAAGATCGTAATGAACCAAATGATCCATCGCAGCGTCTAGCACACTGGTTTCATCCAAGCGTTTCGTCGCGATGGGATGAGCCGTATCGGAACGGATCAAAGCAAAATGTTTGGCAGCATCAGCCAAGCGGATCAACGGCTTGGCAATTCGACCTGAAACGATCCATGCGATTCCAGCAAATAGGACTGCCATCAATATACTAATCCCATAGAGCATTTGCCTACTTTCTTCCACGACCGAAAGAGCAAATCGTTTGTGTTCGCGCACAACAACAGTCCAACCAAGCCCCTCTTTAGGAATATCGGTTAACACTCTTTGGGTCGCAACCAAATACTGGTCATTCGATGTCACGGCGCGAATATCTCCAATAGCCTCAGTTTGCGCAACCTGAAACTTCAAGAGCCAATTTCCTTCTCGATTAGCAATCAGCACTTCAATCGGCGTTTTTTTACGGCGTTTTTCCAAAGTATTCGAGACGACTTCATGCACCCATTTCCAAAATAAATGCGCGGATAGGACTGCACTAACGCGTTGATTCACCTTCACAGGGACAGCCACATCCACAAAGCGAACAGGCTCATCACTTTGATCTCGTCGGAAATAGTGGTCAAGTAATTTGGCGTCGTGAGGATCGCTCACATAATCAGCATTGAAACCTTCTTTGAACCAAGGTCGTGACGAGACATCCGCCCCCAACAACAATCCATCTGAGCCAGACATGATTCGTCCATCGGCTCCAGCCAAGCCTATCCATGCGTAGATGGGCTGGCGTTTCTTTAAGTTGCTAATGACTTCATCGACGGCAGAGGTTTGAGTAAGTTGAACCTCGCGAAGTAAATCGGCCAAGAGGGCTAGCTCTCGCTGTCGGTCTTGGAGATCTTTTACCAAGGTGTGGGCAATTTCGTCCGCTGTCGCATCGAGAGATTCATTGGCTGCTGTTTGCAAACTTGCTTCGAAACGCATTTCGAGAAACAAGGTCAACGCGATACCGAACAATAACCAAAGCATACCCATCACGAGTGAGATGCGTGCCCTCATGCTCCTAGTCGGTGAAAGTCTGCTCAACCATTGTCTCATCATCGAAGCTTTCCAAAATGACTTCCTGAAATTCGTTTGTGCAAAAAACAGGGAACGCATCAAATCAATCGACAAGAACATTTCGTTAAGTTCTGCAATTGCCAGCTTAGATCAATTCAACGACATTAACTCGGCCTTCGCGAGAATTTCTATCAACGGGTTCCAATGACTTATTGCACGGATATTGCACGGAACGCGATGATGTCAATGCATGCAGTATTCATTTGGCTTTGCGTATGTGCAGGATCAAAACAAACTACGTCGTCAGTTGAATTCTTGCAATCGCACTCACCGCTTACCATAGGCAACCTAGTCGTAGGTGAACATTGACTTACCTCTGCATAGAGCGAGGTTTTGGTTTCCGCGCAAATTGAACATCGCTGACAGATGGTACATTGAAAGGGAAAGAAATTGCCAGTTTCGTCAGTAAAAAAACGAGGAGGAAAGTAACTTGCTTACCACAGTTGGCACAGCGTGTTGGAATCGATTGACGTTGGCACTAAACGTCATTCTGCAACAGCTATGATGATTTTTTTGAAATACAGTAAATTGACAGATGACATACGGTCGAGCAAAAAAAGGATGCTACCGCAATCGCCTAGCGTCAGATAGGAAGCGCACAAAACATCGTGTCAAATTGCACCCGTGTTCACAACACGATGTTTTGTGAGTTGATGGCTAAACTGCTTATTTCAGATCAAACCGATCCGCATTCATTACTTTATTCCAAGCTGACACGAAATCTTGGACAAACTTTGCATTCGCATCTTGACTTGCATAGACCTCTGCCAATGCGCGTAATTGCGAATTCGAACCGAAAACGAGATCGACAGTCGTGCCAGTCCATTTCACTTCGCCAGTCTGACGGTCACGCCCCTCTAGCACACCCGCAGCTTTGCTTGATGTTTGCCATTTTGTTCGCATATCTAACAAATTGATAAAGAAGTCATTACTTAGGGTTTCAGGACGTTGCGTGAAAACACCATGCTGCGACTCACCTGTGTTTGCATTTAATACACGTAAACCACCGACTAAGACTGTCATTTCCGGCGCACTTAGATTGAGTAGTTGGGCTTTGTCGATCAACATTTCCGCTGCATGATGCTCTAGGCCCGCTTTAACGTAATTGCGGAATCCGTCTGCGGCTGGTTCAAGTACGGCAAACGAATCCACATCGGTCTGCGCTTGATCTGCATCCATACGACCAGGGATGAATGGCACTTCAATAGTTTGACCTGCTTTCGCTGCAGCCGCTTCAATCGCAGCTGCACCAGCCAATACGATTAAGTCCGCAAGGGAAATCCGTTTATTGTCCGACTGGGCAGCATTAAACGTTGTCTGAATTTCCTCGAGTTGCGATATCACCTTTGCCAATACAATAGGTTGATTCGCAGCCCAGTCGCGTTGCGGTGACAGACGAATCCGCGCGCCATTTGCACCACCACGTTTATCGCTGCCACGGAAGCTCGCAGCGGACGACCAAGCTGCATGAACCAAATTCGCAATACTTAATCCGGCACGCAGACTGGAATCCAAAATCGTTTTCTTTAAAGCCGCAATATCGCTGGCGTTCACGAGAGTATGATCGACCGCTGGTATCGGGTCTTGCCAAATTAAAGTTTCATTTGGGACTAAATTTCCCAAATAACGTGAAACAGGGCCCATATCACGATGCGTCAACTTAAACCAAGCACGGGCGAAAGCATCGGCAAATTGCTCAGGATTTTGATGAAAACGACGCGCGATCTTTTCATAAGCTGGATCAAAACGTAAAGATAAATCTGCAGTCGTCATCATTGGAGCATGCTTTTTCGCAGGATCGTGCGCATCGGGAATCAAGTGCTCAGGCTTACAATTCTTGGCAACCCATTGTTTTGCTCCAGCCGGACTCTTGGTCAACTCCCATTCGTAACCAAACAACATATCAAAATAACCGTTATCCCATTGCGTAGGGTTGGGCTTCCATGCACCTTCAATACCGCTTGTCGTTGTATGAACACCTTTTCCAGAACCGAATTGATTGATCCAACCCAATCCCTGATCTTCGATGCCAGCCGCTTCCGGTTCGGGACCAACTAGAGAAGGATCACCCGCACCATGTGCTTTACCAAAAGTATGTCCACCGGCAATCAAGGCCACTGTCTCTTCGTCATTCATTGCCATCCGAGCAAACGTCTCGCGTACGTCTCGGCCCGAAGCAACGGGATCAGGATTGCCATCTGGTCCTTCTGGGTTCACATAGATCAGACCCATTTGCACCGCAGCTAAAGGATTTTCCAGATCACGTTCACCTGAATAACGGCTATTCGCTTTATCGCTCGTCGCCAGCCATTCTGTCTCAGAACCCCAATAGATGTCCTCTTCCGGTTGCCAAATGTCTTCGCGGCCGCCAGCAAATCCAAACGTCTTAAACCCCATGGACTCTAAAGCGACATTGCCTGCTAGGATGAAAAGATCGGCCCAAGAAATTTTACGACCATATTTCTGTTTGATTGGCCATAACAAACGGCGTGCCTTATCTAAATTGCCATTGTCTGGCCAACTATTTAAAGGAGCAAAACGTTGATTGCCCGTACCCGCACCGCCACGTCCGTCGGTAACTCGATAGGTGCCGGCTGCATGCCATGCCATACGAATCATCAGACCACCATAGTGCCCCCAATCGGCAGGCCACCAATCTTGAGAATCTGTCATGAGGTGTTCGAGATCAGCAACCATGGCCTGCAAATCCAAGGATTTGAATTCCTCTGCATAATTGAACTCCTCGCCCATAGGATTGGACGCTGGTGCGTGTTGGTGCAAGATATTCAACTTCAGTTGGTTTGGCCACCAACTTGCATTACTCGGCGCGCCTTGAGCAACGGCGTGCTTAACAGCAGCAGTAGTCGCATGAAATGGGCATTTTGAAATATCGGACATAGTAACTCCTTGGTTATTTGTTAGGCTGTTGAAGTAGCGATCTATTACCCAAGTCATTCTAGAGAGCAGCCAATCATTAATCAATTTAATTAATTTTATAGATTTGATTGATTTTACCTAATTGCCACAGCACATCGATCGAATTCCCCCGTGCTATGTCATGACGGTAGGATCGTGAGTCGATCGGTAACGGTATCCCGCAGAGTTTTTCTACTGCACGAAAATGCGCCTGCGCTACAACTGCGGTGTATGCATCAATGCTAATAATTGCTGGCGCAACCAAGCGTTCGCTGGATCGCGTTCGGCACTAGCGTGCCAATACAGATGAGCATCAATCGTTTGCGTTTCCAATGGAAAGGCGCTAATACAATTGGAAAATTGTGCATTTGCAATGGTTGCATATTGTTCGGGCATGGTTAACAACAAATCGGTTTCGCTGACAACCCGACAGGCCGCAAAGTAGTGCTGACAACGCAAGACAATATCGCGCCGCCATCCTTCTCGATGAAGTTCAATATCTTCCAAACCCATTCCCTGGCGCCGTGAAGAGACAAGCACATGTTGTTGTCCAAGATATTGCTGCAAACTCATCGACGTATTTCCCGCAGGCCCTAAGCTAGTATGTGCTTGACGTGACAATACGACCAAGCGGTCACGCGATGCCCTTTGTTGATGGATGGCCGCAGACATAGGACTAGGCACTTCTAGCACTAAATCCAAACTACCACTGGTCAATTCTGATTCGATATCGCGTCGGTCAACCCGCACGCTGGACAATCGTATTCCAGGGGCGTCCTGCGCTAGAAGGCGCAACAAAGGAGGCAAAATTGTCGCTTCAAATACATCGCGCAATCCCAAATGAAAATGGCGCTGCGTTTGCCTTGGATCAAATCGCTGTCCGCTGTGCAAACTGGCTTCGAAACACTGCAATCCCTGTCTCACTTGAACAATGATGCTGCGGGTAAATTGGGTCGGCGCCATCGTTGCCCCCTGACGCACAAACAAAGGATCATCAAACATCGTCCGAAGGCGCGCCAACGCATGACTGAGCGCGGGCTGACTCAGATTCAATACCTGACTAGCACGTGTGATGTTGCCCTGGCTATAAATAGCGTCAAGCACGACAAATAAATTTAAATCGGTACGAGATATATGCATGAAATTCATTATGCCATATTCATATCATTCATTTGAATTATTTAAGCGTTCCTCGTATGCTCCATTAAACGGATTTTCACCAAGCTAAGGCTGCCTTTTGAAAGTACACCATGAACTTCGCACACTCTGAGAATGCACAAGCCCTGATCGCACGACTACAAAACTTTATGCGCGAGCATGTCATACCGGCTGAAAAGATTTATGCATCACAGTTACAAGGTGGTACAGATTGGACGCAGTGGCGCCAACCCGAAATCATGGAAGAACTGAAACGCAAAGCCAAAGATGCGAGCTTGTGGAATTTGTTTTTACCAGAAGATGGCGCGCGTCTCACGAATGTCGACTACGCACCTCTCGCAGAGATCACTGGTCGATCGATGATTGCGCCTGAAGTCTTCAACTGCAATGCACCTGATACCGGCAACATGGAAGTGTTGGTGAAGTATGGCTCAGAGCAGCAAAAACGCGATTGGTTACAACCGCTGATGGCTGGACAGATTCGTTCAGCGTTTTGTATGACAGAACCTGAGGTTGCATCCAGCGATGCCACCAACATGCAAGCCACTGCAGTAGTTGAAGGCGATGAAATCGTTCTCAATGGTCGCAAGTGGTGGAGCTCTGGGATCGGTCACCCAAATTGCAAAGTCATTATTTTCATGGGACGCAGTGTCAGTGCCGATGACACACACACCGACAAGCACCATCAACATTCCATGATTTTGGTGCCACTCGACACCGCAGGAGTGCAAATCGAGCGCATGCTGCCGGTCTTCCATACTTTTGATGAGCCCTACGGACACGGCGAAGTCAGCTTTCGCAATGTTCGGCTTCCTCTTAGTGCTGTGATTGGCGGTGTGGGGCGAGGCTTTGAAATTGCACAGGGTCGCCTTGGTCCGGGTCGAATACACCACTGTATGCGCGCAATTGGCGCGGCAGAATACGCTTTAGAATTACTCTGCGAACGTGCACTACAGCGAGTCGCATTTGGCAAACCCTTGGCTAAGTTAGGCGCCAATGCCGACATCATTGCGAATGCAAGGATGCGCATTGAACAAGCCCGTCTCCTTACGCTCAAAGCGGCTTGGATGATGGATACGGTTGGCGTCAAGTCAGCAATGAGCGAAATTTCGCAAATCAAAGTGATTGCACCGAATGTCGCAACCGATGTTATCGACGCTGCAATGCAAATTCATGGCGGCGCTGGATTATCAAACGATTTCCCATTAACTGCTTTATATGCCTATGCGCGTGTATTGCGCATTGCGGATGGACCAGATGAAGTGCATCGGGGAGTGATCGCAAAACTAGAATTGAAACGTACCACCAATCGTCTCGCCGCTATAGGCGATGTGTCAGACGTGTAAAAGTGCAGCGCAACCAGCTTACCAGCGACCAGATCTCAAATCGCGCTGGCGCGACCAAAAGGAAGAAAGGAAATTGCATGTTAGATCAAGCGACGACTGTACGCATGGGTGAAGAATTAGATCTCGACAAACTCGCCACGTTTTTGCATGACCAAAATCCCGCATTCAATGGAACGCCCGACATCGCACAATTTGCAGGCGGAGCATCTAATCTAACCTACTTACTCCACTATCCAAAAATCGACGTTATTCTGCGGCGCCCACCGTTTGGCCACCGCGCAAAATCAGCACATGACATGCTGCGTGAAGCAGCCATTATGCGCGCGCTGAAGCCAGTCTATCCTTATGTCCCGCACGTGATCACCACCTGCCAAGATGAGCACATCATGGGCTGTGACTTCTACGTAATGGAGCGACTGCATGGGATCATTCCACGTAAAAATTTACCGAAAGAACTTGTCCTAAGTCCAAACGAAACCCGCCAACTTTGCCTGAATGTCATCGATAAGTTAATCGAACTCCATCAAATCGACTACCAAGCTGCCGGACTAGCATCACTTGCCAAAGGCGCGGGTTATGTCGCTCGTCAAATGCAAGGTTGGTCTGATCGCTATCGACAGGCGAAGACCGAAGATGTAGGCGATTTCGAAGATGTCATTCAATGGTTACAAGCACACATGCCAGCAAGCGACACCGCCACCTGCCTGATCCATAATGATTTCCGTTTCGATAATGTCGTATTAAATCCCAGCAAGCCCTGTGAAGTAATTGGCGTGCTCGATTGGGAAATGGCGACACTCGGTGATCCTCTGATGGATCTGGGCAATACCCTAGCCTACTGGGTACAGGCCGACGATGATGCAGTTTTTCAATCAGTACGACGCCAGCCTACACACTTGCCGGGCATGCTAACGCGCCAAGAAGTCATAGCTTACTATGCACAAAAGACGGGTTATGCCGTCGATCATTTCGATTTCTACGCGATCTTTGGTTTATTTCGACTCGCTGTCATTGTGCAACAAATCTACTATCGTTTTTTCCATCAACAAACCAGCAATCCGGCATTTGCTGAATTCGGAAAATTAAGTTTGTACCTAGAACAACGTTGCTCACGATTGATAAAAGAGACTTCGCGCTAAAGCAGCGGGAGCAAAAGAGCCTTCGAACCAGTGACGGACAGAAACGATCCTTAAGTATTTTTTTGATTGGAAGTATGAGCTACATTTATCTTATTCGACATGGACAAGCCAGTTTCGATGCTGACGACTACGATCAGCTCTCGTCACTTGGAGAAGAACAGTCACGCAAGTTAGGCGAATGGCTGTCTCGCACCAAACAAACTCTTGACCATGTTGTCATCGGTGGGAATCGACGCCATCGACAAACGGCCCAACATTGTCTACAAAGTTTTGGCACTACCCAAGCATCGATCCTTGAACAAAATTGGCTAGTGGATCAAGGTTTCAATGAATTTATGCACGAAGAAGTTTTACTCAAGCATAGCCCCGAGTTTGATCATTTTTCTGACCTAAAAAAATCAATCGCACAACAGTCGGATCCACGACGCGCATTCCATTCGCTGTTCAGCGCAGCAATGACACGTTGGACTAGCGGCGAATTCGATGACTACAGCGAAAGTTGGATCGCATTTCAGCAACGCTGCCGAATGGCATTACGCAAAGTGATCGACCTCCTTGAAGGCACGGAGCACAACAAGAATATCGGCATATTCACCTCTGGCGGCACGATCTCAGTCTTACTACAGCCAATTCTTGGAATTAACGATCAACATATTTTTGAACTCAACGCCAGCCTATTGAATACAGGCGTCACACGTCTGAAGGTCAGCACGCAACAAATACGACTACGCGATTTGAACAGCACTGCTCACTTGGAATTGGATGGGAGACCAGAGTTACTAAGCTACCGATAGAGCAAAACCACACAGCGGAAAGTCATCGCAATTTGAAGTAAACAAAATATCCACTTGAATCACTTAGGGAGTGTACTGAATGCAAGAATTAAAAGGAAAGGTAGCCGTCATCACCGGCGCGGCAGAGGGAATCGGTAAAGCAATCGCTTTCGCCGCTGCGGTCGAAGGCATGCACTTAGTTTTAGCAGACATCAATGCCACCATCTTAGATCAAACCGTCCAACAAATACGCGCTGCTGGAACCGAAGTGATAGGACTCACAATTGACGTCTCAAAAGAAGACCAAATTCAACAGCTTGCCGATACAGCGTATTCCCAATTCGGTGCTGTCCATCTCTTAATCAACAATGCTGGGGTGGCTTTCGCCAAGTCTTCATGGGAAACCACCGCCAAAGATTGGGAATGGATTATGGGCATCAATCTGTACGGCGTAAGTCATGCATTACGTATCTTTGTACCGCGCATGTTGGCAGCAAATCAGCCCGGCCATATCGTCAATACGGCCTCACTCGCGGGCCTGATTGCTGAACCGGCGTTGGCGGCTTATAACGTCAGCAAATTTGGGGTGGTTGCCTTGAGCGAAGGCTTGTATCACGACTTGAGCTTACGTAAATCTTCCATTGGGGTTTCCGTTCTATGCCCAAGTTGGGTGAAAACACGAATCGCAGATTCAGAGCGACAACGTGATCCGGCAGACCGTAGTCAAATTGAGAGCTTAGGAAAAGTCACACAAAAAACAGGCGCAGCTGTGATGCAGGCTGTTGCTTCGGGTATCGCGCCAGAAAAAGTCGCCCAAGATGTGATGGATGGCGTGAAAAATAATCAATTTTATATCCTGACTCATCCTGAATCGAAAGCAGCAGTCCACATTCGAGCCGAAGACATCATACAAGGCCGCTCGCCGACTTTATTACCCATTTAAACTAAGCCGATTCAAATTTCAAAAAACGGCTCAAACTTCGACGACCACGGCCTCACAGTGACTGAATTTTTTATCTATTTTTGTCGCAATGATTCAACTGTCATTCAAGACTATCAAGGGCTCAGTCGATCACGGGTTTTGAGCCGCCCTTTGCATCTCCACACCCTAACTCTCATTCATTTGCAATTTACGATACAGCGTCTGCCGACTGATACCTAGATTCCGTGCGGCAGCGGAGACATTACCATTCGCATTGTGTAAGGCTTGTTGAATCAAGTGCATAGAGTGCAAGTGTAAATTATCTGAATCGGGCACACCTGACACGCCAGGCTTACGCGGGACAACGAATTCAGCGCGCATTGATGCATCCACATTACCGCCTAGTTCTTGCACAAGATCGCCACCTAAATGCTGCCAAGAAATCAGCGTCTCAGCCTCATCCAACAATGCGACCGCAGCGCGCAAAACATGACTCAACTGACGCAAATTGCCTGGCCAGCGATAACGCTTCATCGCACGTAATACATCGTCAGCGATCAAGATATCGGCTGTCGGTGACACTTCCCGTAAAATATTCGCAAGCAATATGTCAAAATCAGCACGCTCGCGCAAAGGCGGCAAACACACATTCAGTCCGTTGATGCGATAAAACAAATCCTCTCGAAACAAGCCTTGCGCGACGCGCGATTTCAAATGTTGATGTGTTGCACAGACTAAATTGAAATCGACCGTGAGTGACTGACTACTCCCTAATGGCGTCACCTGCCGCTCTTGCAGCACACGTAATAATCTGGTTTGCAGCGGCAAGGGCATATCACCAATTTCATCGAGAAATAAAGTGCCTCCATGGGCTTCACGCAACTTACCCATCGCGCCGTTCTTTGAAGCACCAGTGAAAGCGCCCGCCACATATCCAAACAATTCTGCTTCAATCAGATGCTCTGGGATTGCCGCACAATTGACCGCCACAAAAGCGGCCGCTTTGCGCGCGGATCGACGATGAATGGTTTGCGCGAAGACTTCTTTCCCGACACCGGATTCGCCTGTGATTAATAATGGGATCTGTTTATCAATGACCTTCCGCGCCTTTTCCGCCATACCCTGCCACATTTGATCGGCGGGCGTCTGGGAACCTTCTTCGACGACAGGCGGCGGGGAATAATGCGCAGCCGAATTCGGAACGCCAGAGTAAATCATTTGCCGCACTTGGCGACTCTGCGGATGGATCATCGCAAATAGCGCAGCGCCAGATCGGGTATAGACTCGATCCGCCTGCAATTTCACTCCGCGCTGATTCGACAACAATTTTTGCCAATGTTGCTCAAATATGTGCGACCAAGAACACACACCTAGATCACCATACTGCAAATTCAATAGCAGCAAGGCTTTCCGATTGGCACCGACTAAGCAACCCTCTTCCGAAAACGCCAATAGGCCTTGCGCGACAGAACCAATTCCCTCCGCTCGCGGATGAATTTGTACAAGTACATGCTGCCGACACGCACTCATCACCATACTATTTTCTATCATTTGTGCCGCGGTCGAGACTAGTCCTAGGGTATGCGGATGGCGACTACGATGGTCCCCTGAAATATCGAGAATACCCATCAACTGCCCTTGAGCGGACAAAATCGGTGAAGCAGCACAAGTCAAAAATTCATTCGGCTCCAAATAGTGTTCAGCACCATTGATTTCAATTTCACTCGAAGCAGCGAGTGCTGTTCCAATTGCATTAGTACCGCGGTGGTGCTCCGCCCATGACGCGCCGCATTTCAATGCGACACGATCTGCTTTACTGAGAAAATCTAAATCGCCTAAAGTATGCATCAAGACACCTTGTGCATCCGCAAGGATCACCATGCTATGGCTATGTTTTACCTGTTCAAATAAATACTCGATGACAGGCTCAGAGTGACTGATCAAATCATGATTCAGTTCGCGTGCTTGGCGCAAATGCGCCGCATTCAAATTGTCATCACAAGGATTCACGCCTAAGGGTGACAATCCGGCTGAATAACTGCGTTGCCACGATTGTGCTACGCGCAAATCAATATCAGCTTGCGGACAAATTCCCTGTTCGAGCAATTGTAGACGCGCTTGCTTCAAATGGGGTGCGGGAAGAATGGCGTGTTGACGCATACAGGTCTCCTGCCGCGCGGTATTTGCATATTGTTCATTGCGCGGATCGTTATAGGTGTTGAGTGTAGCGCAGATTGCCCTAGTTGGACATTCCAACCACCTGAGGCACAAGAGAATTTCAGACGCAAATTAGAATAGTGAATAGCAACTGTCACAAAATGTGACACCTGTGACAGTGCAAGTTGAGAAAGTGTCCGAATTAGCGACAGGAGAAATAAAGATTAGCCTCGACAAACACAATAAAAATAATCGAAGACTTTTCGAATCCTTGAACCTTTTGTTGCGTCTTCATAGAAGGTTGCAATGCAACAAATAAAATGATCACCGCGCATCGGGTCTCCCACAAGAAATTGGCACGCCATTTGCAATAGAGATAAACGACAACGTCACGTTCAAAGAAAAACGTTGCAGAGTCCATAGTTCGTGGACAGCCACTCAAAAAAGGAGACTAACTTGATCTATCAAGCACCAGGCGCAGAAGGCGCCAAAATTCAATACAAAGCACAATACAATAATTTCATCGGCGGCAAATGGGTTCCACCAGTCAAAGGGCAGTACTTTGATGTGATTACGCCAATTAGCGGCAAAATTTATACCCAAGCAGCGCGCTCTGGCGCCGAAGACATTGAACTCGCACTCGATGCAGCGCATGCGGCAGCCGATGCTTGGGGAAAAACGTCTCCAACTGAAAGAGCGAATCTACTTAACAAAATTGCCGACCGCATCGAAGCGAATCTCGAAGTGCTCGCCTATGCAGAAACCGTTGACAATGGCAAAGCAATTCGCGAAACCTTGAATGCAGACATCCCTCTTACTGTCGATCATTTCCGTTATTTCGCGGGTTGCATACGCGCACAAGAAGGTGGTTTGTCGGAGCTGGATGAAACAACCGTCGCGTATCACTTCCACGAACCACTCGGTGTGGTCGGCCAAATTATTCCTTGGAATTTCCCTATTCTCATGGCTGCATGGAAACTCGCACCAGCATTGGGTGCGGGCAATTGCGTCGTCTTGAAACCTGCAGAATCGACACCGATTTCGCTATTAATTTTGATCGAACTGATTGCCGATTTATTGCCACCTGGCGTTGTGAATATCGTCAACGGCTATGGTCGCGAAGCAGGCATGCCTTTGGCGAACAGCAAACGGATTGCGAAAATCGCCTTCACAGGTTCAACTTCGACAGGTCGCGTGATTGCCCAAGCTGCAGCGAATAATCTGATTCCTGCAACCTTAGAACTGGGTGGAAAATCCCCGAATATTTTCTTCGCCGATGTGATGGATGCGGCTGATGCTTTCCTCGACAAAGCAATTGAAGGCCTCGTGCTTTTTGCGTTCAATCAAGGTGAAGTTTGTACTTGCCCATCTCGCGCTCTTATCCAAGAAAGTATCTATGACAAATTCATGGAACGAGTATTGCAACGCGTGGCTGCAATCACGCATGCGAATCCTTTGGATACCAACACCATGATGGGTGCGCAAGCATCAAAAGAGCAATTAACCAAAATCTTGTCTTATCTCGATCTCGGCAAACAAGAGGGAGCGGAAGTCTTAGCCGGCGGCGGCCAAGCGCATCTCGGTGGTGATTTGGAAGGTGGCTACTATGTGCAACCGACGTTATTTAAAGGGCACAATAAAATGCGGATTTTTCAAGAAGAGATTTTTGGACCCGTCCTAGCAATTACCACGTTCAAAGATGAAGCAGAAGCGCTCGCGATCGCTAATGACACCTTATATGGCTTGGGCGCGGGTGTTTGGAGTCGCAATGGCAATGTCGCCTATCGCATGGGTCGAGCAATTAAAGCCGGTCGTGTATGGACGAATTGTTACCACGCGTATCCAGCTCACGCTGCGTTTGGCGGTTACAAAGAATCAGGTTTGGGCCGTGAAAATCACAAAATGATGCTGAATCACTACCAACAAACCAAGAATCTTTTAGTCAGCTACAGTGAAAATAAGCTAGGCTTCTTCTAAGCACGTCTGTTTTCGCGCGATAGAACGGGCGAGGTGCAAAGAAGCATCTCGCCCATTTAATACCCATTTGATGCACATTTGATGCCCGCTTGAGTATTACCGTCTATGCCAATAAATCTGAACCATTCTCCGCATAGACCCAGCCCCAATTCGACCCCATATTGAGTGGAAACCATTATGACGGAACGTGTCATCGCCACCCCTGCAGCACGCGAGTTAATCGCGGAACTGAAAGCCATGTATGGCGAAATACTATTTCATCAATCTGGCGGGTGCTGCGACAACAGTGCCGCAAACTGTTATTTACCGACAGATCTCACCATTGGCGCATACGATATTCAACTCGGCGTGATCGATGGCGTGCCTTTTTACATTGGCAAACAACAATACGAGTATTGGAAGCACACCCAGCTTATCCTTGACGTGATCGAAGGCCATGGCGGCACGTTCTCCTTGGAAGGTGCAAGCGGAAAAGCATTTCATACACGGGCACGGCTGTTCACCGACACCGAGTGGCAGAGTATTGCTGCGCAAGTTAAACAGGATTTGCTTTAAGCATCCCATTCGATCACCTACGCTTCGCACTCGAACTTGCCCAGACCCCGCAAGTTCACTCACATTTTGCTTGTCTCCCCCAACATTATTTAGTCTGAAAACGGCCGTGACTTTCATCTTGCAGGGATTGATATCCGTGCGCCACGCGGCGTTTGTCGTTTCGACAATTTGCTAAATTTCGTCAATTTTCAATTTGTCGCGGCCGAAGTTGCTATAGTGATAGAAGCTGCGGACAATATGTATCGACGGAGTGAATCCAATACGCTCGCACGTCGCTGTCTATTTCCGTCAATCTTTCACTCTGAAGATCACCTATGGCAAGTCCGACTATTGCAAACGGCACATCCAACGCACCCAGTTCATTCAAGCGCCGTCCGTTTTGGAGTCAATGGATCATCGGTGTCGTCGCCTTCATTGGCACGGCATTCTGCCACGCGCAGAACACCAATCCGACACAAGCATCGTCCGTCTATCGTTTTTCACCTGTCAATCAGTACGGTTTAGAACTGACGGCACGTTACTGGAATCCTATCATTGACTATGTTTCGCAAAAAGCCGGCGTCAAATTAGAACTTAAAGTTGGCCGCACTTCGGCAGACACGACTGCCTATGTCTTGGCAAATGAAGTTGACTTCGTATTTTCTAATCATTTGTTTAGCCCTGAACGCGAAGCACTGGGTTGGAAGGTATTTGGACGTCGAGCAACACCACCTATTCACAGCCAAATTGTTGTATTGGCCGATTCGCCGATTCAAAAACTCGAACAACTCAAAGATCTTCCGGTTGCCTTTCCTGGGCCAGAGGCATTGGTCGCCTACAAATTTGCTTATGCCCAGTTATTGCAACGGCAAATTCCGGTGCAAGTCGTTTTTGGCGGGAATATGGATGGTGCATTTGCCCAATTACTCAGTGGAAAAGTGAAAGCGGTGGGCGCCAATTCTCAACTCACCGAGGGGTGGGTACAACGAGAAGGCAAAGCAATTCGGATAGTATGGCAATCCGACCCGCTGCACGATCTTGCGCTCATGGCATCGAAAAATGTACCCAAGAAAGACTTACTCGCTATCAGCAAAGCATTCACCGAGATGCTCAAAGATCCCGTGGGGAAAACAATTTTAGCGCATGCATCCGAATTGGTGAAATTACCACCTGGCAGCCAGTTCGTCGCTAGTACCGGCACCGAATACGCAAGCTATAGAAAATTTTACCAAACTGCCCCTCCCAATTTACGTTAGGTTCACCGAATTCGCTTATGCGCACTGCACTCGCATTCCTTCGTCGTCTACTACCTTCTTCATTGACGAATCGCGTCTTTGCACTTTATAGCATCAGCCTCCTCTTCTTTGTCAGCGCCGGGCTCTTTCTGTTTTTGCGCTTTCATTTCCAATTGCAAATTGAACAGTCCGAAGAAGCCTCGGTCATGGTGGTCGAAGTCGTCGCCCAAGCAGTACAAGATAGTGTCATTATTGGTGACTACGACACGGTACGTAAGACTTTGGACAAAGGCGTCCAAGGCTCGGTCTTTGCGTCCGCTGCATTTATCGATCTCGCAGGTGGGGTCGTCGATGTTAAACGGACGAATACGTCGAATCCTCCTCCACCGCTTTTCATTGTGAATTGGGTGAATGCGCGGCTACATGATGTCAATCGTACGATCACCGTCGGTGGCAAAGACTATGGCGTCTTACGCTTACGCTTTGATACTTTTACGGTAGCGCAAGATCTATGGTCGCTCTCTTTACTAGTGATTAGCGTTGCGATATTCAGCCTTTTGGGTGGCTTGGTCATCGTCCGTTTTCCTTTGCAACGCTGGCTCGGAGGCCTAGAACGCCTGCGAGGCATGCTCGAAACACTTGGCACCCCTGGCAGCAGTGTGGTGGAACTCGATACGCGCCACGAGCCAAGCGAGATCCAAAAGTTGGTCGATATGTTTAACAAAACCGCCTACTTGGTGCGCGAACGCGAAGCGACGCGACGCGCATTGGATGACCAGAAATTCGCGCTCGATCAACATGCAATCGTCAGTATCACCGACCTCGACGGTAAGATTATCTATGCCAACGACAAATTTTGTGAGATTACTGAATATAGCCAAGAGGAATTGATCGGAAAAAATCACCGCATCATTCAGTCTGGCTTCCATTCAAGCGATTTTTTCGTCCAGATGTGGGACACCATCTGTGCGGGTAAAGTCTGGCGCGGCGAAATCTGCAATCGGAAACGCGGCGGTGCTTTGTACTGGGTATCCGCAACGATTGTCCCTCTGCTCGATGCGCAAGGCAAGCCGCATCAATTCATCGCGATTCGCACGGATATCACCGAAAGTAAAAACGCACAACAATTGATTCTGCAAGCCAAAGAAGCTGCGGAAACGGCGAATCGAGTCAAGAGCGATTTTTTAGCGAATATGAGCCATGAAATTCGTACGCCGATGAATGGCATTATTGGGATGACCGAGTTGGCGCTCGATACCGATTTAAACACGGAACAGCGGGAATATATCAACCTCGTCAAAGTTTCAGCGGTTTCACTTTTGCAAATCGTGAACGACATTTTAGATTTCTCCAAGATCGAAGCAGGAAAAATGGAAATCGACAAGGTAAGCTTTTCCCTAGAAAGTTTATTGAGCACCACATTAAAAACACTCAGTACGCGAATCGAGCAAGCAAAACTTGAGTTGTTGCTCGATATTGCCGCCGATGTCCCGCAGTATGTGATCGGCGATCCTGGTCGTCTCAAACAGGTTATTACCAACTTGGTTGGCAACGCGATCAAATTTACGGAGACGGGTGAAGTTGTTTTAAGCGTCCGCCTCGCTCCGCCTACTGATGGTGAGAAGGTACAAATTTATTTTGAAGTGCAAGACACCGGGATAGGCATCGCCCGCGAAAAATTTGATTTGATTTTTAAAGCGTTTTCGCAAGCGGATACTTCGACGACAAGACAGTATGGCGGGACTGGCCTAGGCCTAAGTATTTCCGCGCAGCTAGTTAAACTAATGGGTGGAGAAATCGGGCTCGATAGCGAGCTGAAACGAGGCAGTCGATTCTACTTTACGATTCCCTTTCATTTCGATCCAAGCCAAGACAACACCGCCCCACTCGAATTAACGCAACTACGCGGACAGCACATATTGATCATCGATGATCATCTCCGAAGTCGCGATTTATTAACGCGTCAACTTCAAGAATGGGATGTACGCACCACCGTCGTCTCCAGTGCAAATGAGGCGTTACAGCTACTGCAGCGCTCCGCCTCACAAGCAAGTTGTTTTGACTGCGTCCTTATCGACGCACAAATGCCCATCATGGATGGCTTTCAACTTGCTGAAAGCATGCAAGCATTTTCCGCAAGGATCAAACAGAGCATCATGCTGATCACCTCGGAAAAGCAACAAACCCATATTGGCGACCTCGATAAATTGGGTATCAAAAACCATTTGCTGAAGCCAATCTCACGCAGTGAATTGTATGCTGCGATTCTTACGACGAATCAGGCGTCAGCCTCGCATCAATCCTTACAAACTACATCGCGATTCAAGAAAAATCGGAAGCCTCTGCACATCTTGCTGGCAGAAGACAATTTAGTGAACCAAACTTTGACAATCCGACTCTTAGAAAAACTTGGTCATACGATACAGTTGGCGGAAAACGGATCTGAAGCCGTGAGACATTTTCAAGAAGGCTATTACGACGCAATCTTAATGGATGTCGATATGCCACTCATGAATGGGTATAAAGCCAGTCAAAGAATAAGGCAACTGGAGCAACACAGCCATCAGCATACACCGATCATCGCATTAACGGCGCATGCAATTGAGGGAAGTAAGGAAGCCTGCCTTCAACATGGTATGGACGCCTATCTGAGTAAACCGATTGATGTTGATGCACTATGGCGCGAACTTGAAAAAATCCATCACGTCCAACCCACGATCACGCTTTCGGCCTCGCCCGACAACATGTACCAAGGTTCTGCTGATTTGAATAAAATGCGAGAAATGATTGGCAATGATCGCGAGTTGTTCAACGAATTAAGTCGTCTCTTCGCGCTCGACGCACACAAACATTTAACGGCAATTCAGACGGGTATCGCTGCTGGTGACTTCCAGGCAATTCGACAAGGTGCCCATTCCATTAAAGGCATGGCTGGGGTTTTTTATGCTGAATCAATAAAGCAGTCGGCGATTGCGTTGGAACGCACTTCCGACCTGACACAAGCGCCCCTTTTACTTGAACAACTGCAGCGCCTTATCGCCAACCTAGAACAGACCATCGCCCAGTATCATTGGTAAGGACAATCACAATAAGGACCGCAAAACCCAATTAAGGTTGCTTCGTATGTTTCAAGCTAAGCGCTAATTTTGCAGCCGCAGCCTCAAAGCGATGGAATCGCTGAGTTAGCATTTGGATATGTCTCGTTTTATCGGCATCGCTGAGGAAAGAATAGCGAATACTATTAAATACCGTTGCCTTCAGTGTGTCATAGCTCGGTTGATAACGACTCGCGAACAAAACATACTCATGACTTAAGTTATTGCGCGAAACGCCAGCGTCATCACTTGATATCACGAACGGAACCTGATGCCGTAAATACAATGCAACGGGATGGGCATCCGGCTTCATTCCCAATATAAATTCATTGCTAGTCAAATTAATTTCTAGCGCAACATCGCGTTGTTTGATTTCAGCAAGGAGTTGATCTGGCGCTGCTTCGTGGATGAGATCCACAGCATGACCAATCCGTTCCGCTCCTGCGATTTGTACAGCGGTGCGGATATGATGTTGCAAATGTTCTGGCTGTACCATGCCCAAACTGAGCTCCCCCGCATGTAAGGATAATCGCACTTTGGGGAAGCGTTGCTTCAAGAATGCAAACATCTGCATGTGCATGCGATAGTCGCGTAAGGCGACAAGACCATGCTCTGGTCCAACGATATTCACACCAACAATCAGAGGATTATTTTGACTCGCCGAAAAGGCAGCAAACAAACCAGAAAAAGTTCGCGAAAGCGAACTATTCCGCGACACATAGCTTTGTATGCGCAAACTAAACTCATCGTCATCAATTCCCGCCACGTCTTGCTTTGCTTCATTGACATAGTCTGTAATTCGCTTCTGCGCCTGCGGATCATTTTGCAAAAAATCTGCAAATTGTGCCCACGCCTGATGCAAGGTTTCTATATTTGTCTCATTCCCCAACGCATCGATTTTTGCAGATAATTCAGGATGGTCCGTGACTGGCGCGCTCTTCAGCATCGTTTCCAAATACTGTTGATTTTCTGCCTTGGCTTGCTGCTTTAAAATTTGCAGGCCTTGATTGGTCGAGTACTTTGCAATACCAGAAAAATATCCGAAAGTATTAAAAAAATGCTGATCGGGCGGAACTTGATGTTGCACATGGTTGCCATAATCCAAAGTCGACCACGCCATCAACAATTCGCGATAAAGAAAATTATCTTTGCGTATCGCATCAACTTTCAAGCAATTCTTATTCGTCTCAACGAGCTGTTCAGGTCGAGTCTCTATCTTCAAACGTTCTTGCTTTTTGACTGCGTCATTGTCACGATAAATGCAGAATCCTCGTTGCGCTACCCAATCCAAATAATGTTCAGCATACACAGAGCCAGAGTAATGGTGATGAATGTCACCACCTTTGGGTAACATATTCATTAGCATTGTCAGCTCTGCCAATCGAGGGCGCGCGGCTGAGGTCGTCGAATGACTGCCCTGAATTAATTGGGCATAGTAATCCCGCGTCGCTTGCAAATTGCTTTGTATCGTTTGACGACTATCTTGCGCAACGACGGGCGTACAGGTCATCGACAGCAACGCAAAAGAAATAGCACTAAAAGAAATGGGCAACAGATTCTTTTTTAACATTTTTTCTTCCTCTATTTTTTCTGCGTCTTTTCAATGTATTTTATGGAAAGCGAAGAGATCTCATTCTATTCATCCCCTGCTCCAATCTAACAGCATGCCCATCTAACAACACAAGTTAGGGCCAAATTTTCTGTAGAAGTGCCGCAAGACGATATCCTGCTAGTTGCAACTGTTTCTGAGTGATCTCTGTACTCGTTTCGATATAGTTGCTAGGCAAAGTCGTATACCACGAAGAAAACTCGATACCGCGGCGACTTGTGACCTTAATTCTCTCGGTTGCAACAATATTAGAATAAGCGACTTTTGCCGATACCAGTCCCTCATTCGCCCATTGCTCTGGCCAAGTAATCGGATCGCCACTGTTCTGGCTATTTGGCACCGGAGCCGCAAGCATCTTGTCGGTCAAATCTGCAACGGTGCGGACACCCAACTTACGCATCACATTTTCTACCACGGTGACATCCCAATATAAATGCAGTGGCTTTCCGATACGCTTTGGCTTATCCGTTTCTGTGACGCTGCCTGCTGCCTTCGCGGCCGCCTCATCACGTTTAAACAATTCGACATCCCTTGCGGTCCATGTCGCTTTATCCTCGATCAGCAAATTATTCCCACCTTGCAAATCAAAGATCGTCACACCGTCAACTTGTTGCTTGCTGGTCGGCGTCACAAATTGATTCTCACTATTAATGTAGGCAGCGCCGACATGCAATGGTTGGTGAATATCGCCAACCAAATGCGCAATCATCAACAGCGCCTGACGCGGAGTAAATCGGTGGGGATTACTGCTTTCCGTATCCTTGCCTTGCAATACTGCAATCGCCTGCTTCAAGGTTTGGACGATATCATGATCGGTCGTGCCGACTCCACCAGCAATGTATGCCGTATTTTGCACAGGTGTATTCGTATAATGATAGGCAGCATGCGCTGGATTTTGAATTGTGAAAGCGACCATCTCGGAAGTTTGTGGGCCACAGAATGTGCCCTTCGCACAATCTGCCCAAATCGAGAGCGATTGCAGGCTTTCACCGGATTGCAACAGGGCTTGAACCTTAGCACCGGCATTTGTCCCTTTCAGCAGTCGATCAGCGATTGCACCAACTGTCTTATGTCCTTCATCTCCCGATGCGACAGCATGCAATGAAACCACACTCAAACTCAAGGCAGCGCCACACAAAAGTACGAATGATTTGATTTTATTCATAAACTTGCTTTCTCAAAATTTTCAACAATTTTTTAATCTTACTTGACTGCGCATCCCTACAAGTTCGCGTAATTCGTCGGCTTTCCTTGATCTACTTATTTGATCAATTAATCGATCAAATCATCGATCAAATCATCGATCAAATAAGCAATCAAACAAGCGACCAATCCGCGCCAACGATAAACAGGCAAATCGTGTTCATTCAGCGGCAATCATTATTCCATTTAATTGATACGTTTGACTCGGCCCGCCGCCTGCAAACTACCGACTGGAGTACCTGCGGCTTCACGCACTTTGACGTAATGAATAAATACGTCAAGATCTTTAATTCCCGTATCGATCACATCGGTCGCTTTCAAAAAGGTAGGAATGCGATCACCACCACCAGCAATAAAATTATTCGCGACAATCCGATATGTGCGTGCATTATCAATCGCAACACCGTTTAGTTTCAACGTTTCTGGGAGCACCCGCTGACCGATCGGTCGTTGTTTATCCCAAGTGTAGGTAAGACCTTCCGATACCTGCAAAACATTACGTCCATCTGGCGATTCCTCATCAACCCACATTTGTTCTTCTAGCAGTGTTCGCAATTGTGCGCCGGTGAAGCTCATCAAAACCAAGGTGTTTCCAAAAGGTAGTACCGAAGAAGTTTGTCCATAGGTGCTCATATTGCCACCTACGGTTTCCAAATTACCACGTATGCCTTTATTGTTCATCAGTGCTATCTCGGCTCCTAGGCTTTTGACTGCTTCGAGTTGAGCATCCGCGACAACATTACCGAGCGGTGATTCGCCAGCATCGTTCATCTTTCTGCTAAGCGTTGCAACTGCCAAACGCGCAATCGGCTGTGTAATAATCGCATGACTCAGTTCGCGTGCTCTCTCAATCAAACCCGTCATTTCTTGCGGGATCGGCTCGGTGGATGGCGTCATGGGAAGATTGACCGCTGAGATCTCTTGCACTTGATGGTGGATTGGATCAATGGTCAAACGGAAACGAGTAAGGAGATGCCCATACATTTGGGCTTGTGTTACTAAGCGTCCCTCCACTTGGCAAGTAAAACCGGTATGGCTGTGACCACTCACGATTAATTTGATCGCCGGATCAAGTCTCTTGACGATGTTAACAATTGGGCCTTTGAGTTGGGTACACGCAGGTTGATCAAATGCTTCTGTGGTCGTACCGCCTTCGTGAATCAAGACAATAAAAACACTCACACCTTGTGCTTTCAGCGCGGGTATGGCTTGATTAATTGCCTCTGCTTCATCGATGAAACGCAACTCCTTCACATTTTCGCGAGCAACCATCATCGGCGTATCGCGTAACACTGCGCCAATGAAGCCAATTTTCACACCTTTCACGTGCTCGATGTGATAAGCGGCGAAGTAAGGATTGCCGCTGGCTTTGTCCAACACGTTCGCAGCGATGTACTTAAATTTTGCGCCGGAAAATTCACCATTAAACTTACAGGCTTTATCAGGTCGCGGCGAATCGCAGCCACCTTGCATTTGACGCCTCAGCTCTTGCACACCTTGGTCAAATTCATGGTTACCTAAAGCGCTGACGCGCAAGCCCATACGACCCAGTGCTTCTAAAGTTGGTTCATCCGCAAAAAGCGAAGAGATCCCTGGACTAGCACCGATTAAATCCCCGCCGCCTACAAACAATAAATCCTTATCTTGTTGGCGCCACGCCTGTAAATACGCGCCGAGGACTTCGATCCCGCCACCCGTCACTGTTTGTGGTGTCGCGATTCCGGCCCGCGTCAAATTGAATTGTTCTTTTTCTATATGCCCGTGAAAATCATTGATCGCCACCATGTTAATCACGATAGGCTTTTGTTCGCTCGATAGCGGAGAAGCAGGCGAAGGCTGTGAAGATACTGGCGTGCTGTAATTCGCACAAGAGAGCAGACTCAGGCTCAACAGTGTCAGCAAGCCCGTACGCGCTAGAGTGGGGGAAGAGAGATACTTGAAGAAATTGGGTGTCATGTGTTCAGACAATCGAAGACGAATGAACAGTTCACAATTCCCAGTTTCATTCGACAAAATTAAAAGGTCTGCAACCGAAGTTGCAGACCGAAACGACTTAACTACTTGGAACGATCACACATCCTATCGTTTTGTCCCTAAGGCCAACGCAATAGAGACAGGTGCGATCGCATCCAAGCTCGGAGCACAGTACAGGGATTAGAAATCGCCTGACAATGTCACAGATGCAAAGCGTGGTGAACCCATGTAGTAGAACACGGTTTTCGCAGCAGCAGTACCATACGCTTTCGCATTAGTAATGTTAAAGCTTGATGGATTGCGGTACTCACGGTTTGTCAAATTGCTGATGTTCAAACGCAATGTAGGTTTTTTCACCCAGCTCGTATTCGGGAATTGATAACCGAAATCCAAACCAACCAAGGTATAGCTTGGAACCAATTCATCATTGGTCATCGTTGCCCATTGTTCGCCTGTGTATTTGACTTTGGCACGTGCATAGAATGAACCAGTTTCATACATTGCGCTCAAGCCTGCTTTCCATTCTGGCGTTAAAGTCATTTGCTTGCCAGCAGTTGGCAGTGTCGCCGTTTTGCTTACGATCAAATCGTTTTTGATTTCACTGTTCGCGTAACCGATAGAACCATAGAAAGAGAAGCCGTTCACTGGCGTGTTACCCAATTCCAATTCCCAACCATACGTCTTCACTTTACCAACGCTAGTCAAACTGCTGATATTCGCAACTGGGTCGTAAGCGGTCGCTTGACGATCACGGAAATCGACAGAATACAAAGTCGCTTGTGCAGTCAATTTATCGCTTTGCAAACGGTAGCCCAAATCCATATTCATGGACGTTTCTGCTTTGACATCCACTGGCATTGTCGGTTGATTATTCACCAACACAACGTTGTTCGTTGTGGAATACACGAAGTTTGGAGGTGCCTTCATGTTTTTCGCCAAGCTGAAGAAGACCTGATTGTTATTATCAATCTGGTAGCGAGCGCCCAATTGTGGCAATACTTCGGTGTAGGTTTTTTCGATATGGTAATCGACGCCAGAGTTCGTGCCTTCGTTCGCCTTATTCGTGAAGTCACGCTTCATGTTTGGCGCGCGCACGCCGACATTGATCGTCAATTTATCGTTCATCAAACTGACTGTGTCTTGCGCGAAAATTTGGCTAGAAGTACTGATCGTTCTCCAATCACGGGATTGGAACGGTGTACCGTCAGGACGCAAGATACGTCCTTCCTTCAACCAGATGTCATTTGCATTGCCGTTGGCATCCACTGCAACCATAGGGCCGAATTGGTCGTGTGTCGCGCGTTCGTACCAGAAACCAGCCAACAACTGATGATCACCCATAGTATGGGTAACAGATGCTGTCACACCAGGGCGATTTGTGCGTGTCACGCTACTGTTTGCAACGATTACGCGGTCCAAGGTGTCGCCGTCACCATTCAAATCGACTCCCGCTGTATTTTTGCCTGTCGTTTTGTTTAAGAACCCTGCTTCGGATTGCAATTTTTGTTGGTTACCACCTGTACCATAGCCATACCAAAAGTAAGGAATGACTTTGATGTCGGTATTCTCACCAATACGCATTTTCGCCGTCACGGAAGCGATGGCGTTTTCGAACGGATTTTTTGTCAATTGATAGTATGCATCGCCAAATGCCGAATTCGTATCGCTACCTGCTTTGCCTGGTGAGGCTGCAGCGTGACCAACCCAAGTTGTGGCGTAATCATAGTTATAACCAAACTTTGCCAAGTCAGCTAAGCTAAAGGAACTGATGTTTTGATTGATTGCGCGGTTGTACAACACAGTACCGCTAATGTAGTTGAATTTATCAAAATCAGTACGGAAGCCAGCGTCGATATGGTCGCGATTTGCACCGCCTTTACCTTTCCATTTATCGGACTGTGCGTGCGATCCAGAAATAAAGAAGCGCGTTTTCAAACCCTCGATCGTGCCTGTGTCATAACGTACATACGTTTTTGACAGATTCAATTGACCCAATGTTTGCGCGATACGCAAACGAGAAGTTTTTGAAGGATCGCAAGTCGTGATACCGAAGTTACCACCAGTTGCACCGATTTGTGGAGAATCAACGTCGGTTGAACCTTGCGTCACAAATTGGGTACATGTGTTTTCTTGATCCACATATTCTTGTGGGTAGACCGAGAAACTACCGGAATCATTCACTGGTACACCATTGATGGTCGCACCGATTTGGTCACTATTAAAACCACGCAATGTCAAACCACCACCGAACAAACCTGTCGCGTCGTAGTTATAACTATTCACCGCTGGCATCAATTCCAAAGCTTCGTATGCGTTACCTGTTGGACGTTGTTTCGCCAACTCTTCCGCTGTAATGGTACTGCGTGCTTTTGGTGTATTTTCTTGAACCATCAAGCCCATACCGACTTTCTTACCCGTGATCGTCACTTGAGATGAGCTGATCACTTCATTGGATTCGGTTGACTCTTTATTTTGCGCGTACGCGCTCGACATACCCAAACAGGTCAGTTGGCAAGCAACTGCTAACATGGTTAGGCGCATCGGGGTACGGCTCAATGGTTTTCTTGTTTGCTTCATGTAACACTCCTTACTCGTTGATGTGATTTAAATTGAATCTGAATTTCTTTGCATCTTACTTATTGCTCGCTTCAATCGATTTCGAATCGATTTCAAAACTGAGGCCAACGTATAAAAATCTCTATTTCACTTCATTACACTATTGATTATGCAAATGTGTACGTACAAAAAATCATGAAAATAAATAAGTAACATAAGCTGATTTCATCGCATTTTTACTTCCAGAAGATGACAGCCTCGTTTTTCTTTTAGAGTAAATGCTCGAATACAACAGCGATTGCACTTTCTTCTTTATCACTTACTATTTAATTTAATTTTTAGAATGCAATTCATGCAAACGCTCGGTTAAATACGAACCGGCTGTATGCCGTGCGGATAAGACCACTTCTGGACGTGGGTGCAAAAACAATGGCAATGAAACGCGAGATTTTTTTGCTTCCTCACCAGTCGGATTGAGGACTCGATGAATCGTCGACGGGTAGTATCCCTCAGACGCTTCGCACAACATATCGCCGATGTTGACAATCAACATACCAAAGTCACACGGTACATCATGCCACTCGCCATCCTTCCCAACTACTTGCAAACCTGCCGCCGTTGCTGCCGGCAAAATCGTCAGCAAATTAATATCGCCATGCGCGGCAGCACGTACTGCCCCTGGTTCTTCATCACCACTCAATGGTGGGTAATGTAAGACACGTAGTAAAGTTTGTTCGCTCCCCGTGATCATTTGCGATAAGGGCATTGAGTATTTTGCTTTGACTTCTGCTGGCGTGTATTCCTCCACCCATTGCAACAGTGTCGCAGCGAGGTTCGCGCCATCTGCGTAATAGCGGCGCGCTGCGTCAGACACCTCAGCTGGATAGCGCCCCCAAGGGTAGATATGATAAAACTCTTTCAGATCTCGCTTGGTGTAACCCTTCGCAGTTTCCGAAACTGTAGGTGAAAAATAACCATCATATTTCTGCGGATCATACGCATATTGATGTTTCGCCTCAGATTGAAAAAAACCATACCACTCTGCATACACAGAGTTCAACAAAGCTTGTGATAAAGGGTGATTCGTCAATACGCCAAAACCGGTATTGTGCAAACTTTCTGCAAAGTCTTTTGCCGCAGTGGGGCTAGTAAAATCAACGGGTGTTATCAGCATGTTGCACTCCTCGAACTATTCATAAAATTTTCACCAAAGCCAGTGAGAATAAGGCTTTAGTACAGATACTCTGTGACACTAGATACAGTCACATCAACTGGAATTAAAGCGCAAATCTCGCGGGACATTATTGAGCTAAGCCAACAGCGGTGTACGCAACCAACTTGTTTCCAAGACTTGCTCAATCAACTGCACACACTGACCCGCGTCAACTTGCATACAAACTGTTGTCACAGGACGATTCGGTTCCCAACCCGGTTCTGCATAAACGAGATGACCAAGACGATCGAGCATAGTCTGACCATTACCCATTCCTTCGAGCTGCACGCGAACCGTGCCAACTTGGGTCTCAAACAATTCTGGAGCGACCAAATAGACGAACGCCAAAATATCGTGCCCGTAACAAGCATGTCCCAACTCTGGACGCGCTTTCTCATGAAAGTCGCTGTAGAAATTCACTGCGTGCAAGAGTGTTGCTAACGCAGGATGGTGCTGGTGATGTTGTGCGAGTTTTTCAAAATAGATCGAAGGCATAACAACACGATGGGTCACATCGAGTCCGACCATCGCCAGTTTCCAGCCTGCTGTGAATACCCAATCTGCCGCATGCGGATCATTCCAAACATTTGCTTCTGCAACAGGCGATACGTTACCTGGTTCAATGATCGTGCCCGCCATTAAGACGACTTCTTTAATCAATTGCGGCAGTGTAGGTTCGAGCTTCAGTGCAAGTGCTAAATTGATCAATGGACCAACTGCAACGATGCTGATTTCGCCGGGATAGCCACGCGCCATTTGAACGATGTACTCTGCGGCAGAGATCGCTAAAGGAGTTGCGTTGATTGCCAAACGTGAGGGTAAGTTGCCTAAGCCATCATCACCATGAATAAAGCCTGGCGGCGTACCCGGCGTCTTCATTAGAGGCAATGCGCCCCCTTCCGCAACCGGAATATCAAATCCGGCGAGACGGGTCAAATACAGCGCGTTTGCGGTCGCCTGTGGCACTTTCACATTGCCAAAAGTGGTCGTGATACCAACGACGTCGATCGCCGGATGCGCTAAGGCAAAATACAAAGCCATGGCATCATCGACACCTGGGTCTGTATCAAAAATAACTTTATGTGACATATTAATCTCGTTTTTGTCTCGACAAATATCCTTATCCAAACCGTAACGTTGGACAAGCTCACTTTCATTTCAAGGCAGGCTTTGCCCGGTTCAGGCAAGAGCGAATCCTCGCTATTTCTTCAATTCATTCCGCGCGTTGTTCCTTAACGCGATTTTACAAATGGCACACCCAGCGCTTTTGGCGCCACGGATTTTGCCATCACACCAGCCAATACAATTACTGTCACAACAAACGGTAACATTTGAATCAGCGAACCTGGTATCTGTCCGACAATTGGAAATGCCACGCCTTCCATTTGAATTTGTAATGCAGCAAAGAAGCCGAACATCAAACAACCCAAGGCGGTTTGGATTGGGCGCCAATTACCGAACACCATCGCAGTCAACGCTAAGAATCCATTGCCTGCGGACATATCACGCAAGAAAAAACCGCTTTGGACGATCGCCAAATACGCACCCGATAAGGAACACAACACACCACCGCATAGCAGAGCCAAATAGCGGGTCTGCGCAACATTAATCCCGGCCGCATCGGCTGCATGCGGATTTTCACCAACTGCGCGTAGACGCAAACCAAAACGACTGTGGTTCATCAGCCAATGCAAAAAAGGAATCAAAGCAAATGCGAGATAAACGAGGATCGTGTGTCCACCCAAAAATTTGCCGAGCAGCCAATTCAAAGCGGGAATGGTCGACCACCAATCGGCAAAAGGAAAATTGAACACAGCAAAACGAGCCGCGCCAAGATCTGGACTCCGTCCGCCCAATTGAAAGAAATACTGCGCCAAAACAAATGTCAGGCCGGACATAGCGATATTGATCGCAATTCCAAACACCAGCTGGTTGCCTTTTTGATTAATTGCAACATAACCCTGCAACAAGACGATGCAACAAGAAACCAAGATGCCTGCAGCGACGCCGAGATAGGGATTTTGGAAAGCATAGGTACATGCTGCAGCGACAAACGCAGAGGCCAACATTTTGCCTTCAAGGGCGAGATCAATGATCCCGCTGCGTTCCGCGAACACGCCCGCAAAGGCAGCGAATAAGAGTATCGGTGCACTCCGTATCGTCGCCACCAAAATCGTGGAGAATTGAAAATCTTCAAACATGCTTCCCCCACTTCTGATCGATCGAGTTTAGGATACGTGACAATGCTGGTGCGTACATATTTTCCATTGCACCACAAAACAGAATAATCAATCCCTGGATAAATACGAAGGTCTCAGCAGGAATATTCGGTTTTTCTAAAGACAAGTCGAAACCACCTTGTATCAAGATTCCGAACAAGACAGCAGATAGAAAGATACCAATCGGATGTTGCCGTCCCATCAAAGCCACCGCGATTCCGATGAATCCAGCACCATTGGTAAAATTCAAACTCAAATAATGCATCGAACCAGCCAGCGTGTTCATTGCCGCCACACCGGCCAAGGCCCCCGAGACTAACATCGTCACGATCACCACCATCGCCATCGAAATGCCAGCGTATTGAGCGGCATGTGCACTCTTTCCGGCAGCCCGCAGAGCATAGCCCCAACGGGTGCGCCAAACGACAACACCGTAAATTAGCAAAAACAGCACAGCCAAAACAAAACTCAAATTCAAAGGTGTGTCACCGAGCACTGGAAACACACTACCCAAGCGAGGCAGCCACCCCGTTTCCGCAAATACGCGGCTCGCAGGATTTTGTTCGCCAGTTGGGATCATGTAAGTAATGATCAGAAAATTCATCAGAGAAGCAGCGATGAAGTTAAACATAATCGTCGTTACCACGACGTGACTACCGCGCCGCGCTTGTAAATAACCAGGGATAAATGCCCAAGCAGCGCCAAACAAGGCCGCGCCCATAAAGGCCAAAGAAATCAAAAACCAAGACGGCATGCTTGCATCAAACTGCAACATCACAAGTGTGAGACCCAATCCACCCAAGTACATTTGGCCGTCACTACCGATATTAAATAAACCAGCCTGCATAGCAACGGATACCGACAACCCAGTCAAGATAAAGGTGGTGGCATAGAACAGTGTGTAGGCGAAGCCTTCCACATTACCAAGCGAACTATTTACCAATATTGCCAATGCCTCTAACGGACTTTCGCCCAACAAATAAATCACACCAGCAGCAACAACCAATGCGGTCAGCAAATTCAAAAAGGGAAGAACGACATTGGTCGCCCAGCGAGGTAGATCGGAATTCATTTATGTAAACCACCCATCAACAAGCCGATACGTGTGGTGTCGTAGTCAGCGATATTCAATTCTCCCGTGATGCGTCCACCTGACATCACCAAGATACGATCCGCCAAGGCGCGGATTTCTTCTAATTCTGCGGATACCAACAAGATCGCGACCCCAGCATCGCGTAATGCGAGCAATTCGGTATGAATGCGTTGAATCGTGCCAATGTCCACTCCTCGGGTAGGCTGCCCGACTAACATGAGTTTCGGTTTCGCTGCGATCTCGCGAGCCAACACAATTTTTTGCTGATTTCCACCTGACAACTGCGATATGCGTAAGTGTGAATCGAGGGGACGAACTTCAAATTGCTCCAGCAAGGCATCACTCGCGGCAACCGCCTGTTTTTTATCCAGGTAAATTTGTTCACTCTGTTGGCCCAACAGGCAATTTTCCCAAACAGAGAATGACTTAATTACGCCGTCACGCAAACGATCTTCCGGAACATGAGATACGCCCAATTTGCGCAATCGCGCCGGCAACTTAGGATCGCGTTTACTGAAATCAATCGCCTCCTGCTGAATCACAACCTGACCAGTCATCAGATCCGCTTGCGCAAAACGCATCCCTGACAGGATCTCTAAAAGTTCTGACTGTCCATTCCCAGACACTCCTGCAATCGCAACAATTTCACCGGCTCGCACAGAGAAATTGATGTCCGCCAGCAAACTGACGCCTTGTACATTTCTTAGCTGAAGATTAGTCACTTCTAACACCGTCGCACCAACTTCAAGCGGTTGACGTGCCAACTCGGTTGCAACACTGCGCCCCACCATTTTGTGGGCGAGCTCTTCCTTATCGGTGTGTGCGGTTTGCAAAGCGGCGACGACGGTGCCTGCACGCATCACGGTGACTTCGTCGGTAATTGCCAAAATTTCTGGCAATTTATGCGTGATCAAAATCACGGTTTTGCCCTGTTGCTTAAACAAACGTAAAATCGCAAACAAGGCATCGGCTTCTTGCGGAGTTAAAACTGCGGTCGGTTCATCTAGAATCAAGATGTTCGCATTCCGGTACAACTGCTTTAAGATTTCAACTCGCTGCTGCTCGCCAACTGAAAGACTATCAATCCGCGCATCAAGACGAATATCAAGTTGATAGTCAACACAAAGTGTTTGCAATGTTTGCTTCGCTTTGGCCCGCTGACCGCGCAAACGGAAACCACCTTCCATCCCAAGCATGATGTTGTCGAGCACCGTCATGTCCTCGACTAACATAAAATGCTGATGAACCATGCCTATGCCTAGTCCAATCGCGTCATGACTATTCCGAATCGCACGAACTTCGCCATCAATGAAGATCTCACCCGCATCAGCATGATAATACCCATATAAAATGCTCATTAAGGTCGACTTACCTGCGCCATTTTCTCCAATAATGCCGTGAATAGATCCACGTGCGATCGCAAAACTCACCGCATCATTCGCGAGGACTTTACCGAAGCGCTTTGAAATTTGGCGAAATTCAACTGCAATAGGCATGTTTTCAAAAGTTTCTGGAAATTCCCGCCGAATGAATTGACCGGGAGTGGATAAACAGGATCTGGATCACACAAAAGAAAACCGCAGCACCTGTATTAAAAACATGGTGCTGCGGTTTTCAACATCATTTACAGGGGACAACGACTTGCTTCGCGGTAGTCAACGACTTTTACTTTTCCGTTGAGAATATCTTGCTTCGCGCTGTTCACGCGTTTTTCAATTTCTGGGGTGATCAGGCTACGATTGTCTTTATCCAAAGCCCAATCCACACCACCTTCTTTTAAGCCCAAATTACTGACACCCGCTTTCCATGTGCCGTTTTTCATTTGCATGAAACTATCATAAATCGCGTTATCAACACGCTTGACCATGGAGGTCAGCATCACGCCTGGGAATAAATAATTTTGGTTGGAATCCACCCCAATTGCCATCTTGCCTTTTTCTTTCACTGCTTGGAGTGCGCCCATACCACTACCGCCTGCCGCCGCAAAAATCACGTCGATTCCGCGCTCCATTTGTGCACGCGCCAACTCACTACCTTTTGCAGGGTCATTCCACGCTGTCGCCGTGGTACCGACAATATTCTGTGTCACTTCTGCCTTTGCATCCACAGCCTTCGCGCCTTGGGTGTAACCACATGCAAACGCACGAATCAAAGGAATATCAATCCCGCCGATGAAACCTAATTTTTTTGTCTTGGATGCTAAAGCTGCCGCGACGCCAACAAGATACGACCCTTCTTGTTCCTTAAATAAAACAGAACTCACGTTTGCACCTGCGGCAGTACCATCGACAATCACAAACTTCGTATTGGGAAATTCTTTGGCCACAGTCTGCACTTGCTGCGCATGGGTAAATCCAATCGCAGCAATCAAATTGATGCCTTTACGCGCCAAGTTTCGCAAGACTTGCTCACCTTGCGCGTTGCTCATCACTTGCACATCGACATAGGAAATTTTGGTGTCTTTTTTAAACCGCTCAGCACCTTCATAAGCAGACTGGTTAAATGAACGATCAAATTTACCACCTGCGTCATACACCAAAGCATATTTAGGCTGGTCCGCAAATGCAGTCGAAGAGAACGCTGGCATGAGCACAAGGGCACTGAATAAAAGTGATGAACGCAATTTCATGTTTATAAACTCCTGATTAGCCTGGTTGGCCTATTTCACTAAGTTCGCATCTTTAGGGGCTAGACGTTACGAATGATGCCACTTCGTCACGTCAAACCTAGCATCCTGATTTTTTGCTTGGTCGGCAATATTGTTTACTTCTTGAGCAGCCCGCGATTATAAAGCCATTCACTGGTTCTGTAACTGTCGTTCGATGGCCGATCGATTTGGAATCGAGGTTTGCGCACCGAGTTTTGTCACAGCACAGGCCGCCGCTGCCTGCGCAAATAGGCAAGCTTGACGTAAAACTTGTCCTTCCGCCAATGCCACTGATAAGGCCCCGACAAAGGTATCGCCGGCTGCAGTGGTATCAACCACGTTCACTTTAAATGCAGGCAAACTGTATGCAGATCCAATATCAGCAACCCAAATCCCCTCGCCTCCCAAGGTCACAATCACCACCGGAACACCTCGTCGCTGCAACGCGCTTGCTGCCTCGGCAGCACTGAGTACATCAATGACGCGAATGTCCGTTAACATACTTGCTTCTGTTTCATTCAACACAAGGTAATTCACTTGCGCCAACAATACATCGTCCAAGGCTTGGGCAGGCGCTGGATTCAATACCACTTGGACACCTGATCGAACTGCGAGTTCAACTGCGTGGCGAACAGACTCTAGTGGAGTCTCTAATTGACACAACATAATTTGCGACTTAGATAGCATCTGCTGCGCCGAGTCAACATCAACAGGAGAAACTAGAGCGTTTGCTCCAATCGCTAAAACAATCGAATTTTGACCCAAATCATCCAGCAAAATCGCAGCAACACCTGTTGCCATTCCATCCACATTGCGAACGTATTGGCAATCAATTCCTTCCGATTGAAGTGCTTGCAAACTACTATGGCCATTGACATCATTCCCGACGCAAGCAAGCAAGGCAACGCTACCACCAGCTCGCGCGGCGGCCACTGCCTGATTCGCACCTTTGCCACCATGGATTTGATGGAATTGGTGCCCCATTAAGGTCTCACCGGGCAAAGGCATACGCGGTGTGCTGAAGACCAAATCCATGTTGATACTACCCACAACCGCGATCTTTGCTGACATAGAAATTATCCCGGACTCGCTAAATAAAAAAGCCAATTAAAAAGCTAAATAAAAAGGCCAACTAAGACGCCAAAATGATGCTAAGCCAATTCTCGCAACATGACCAATTAACTCTTTACTTTGCGAGTACAGCAGAAACTTTCGACTGTAAGAAAACACTGAGAAGTTCCAAACCGCGATCAAATCCGTGGTTATTCGGAATAACCAAATCAGCATTACTACGATGCGGCAAAATGTACTGTTCGAACGCGGGTTGATGATGATTGCTCAAGCGATATAAGACATCATCTTGATCATATCCACGCTCGACAGCATCACGTTGTATTCGACGATTGCGACGATGATGATCTTCCGCATCAATAAATACTTTCAAGTCGATGATCTCGTTAAGAGCTGGATTATGTAAGGCATAAATCCCTTCTAACAACACAACGGGTGCAGAAGGAATCGTAAAAATGCGCGGCTCAACGTCAGCATTGTTAAAAGTGTATTCTTTAATTTGCAAATCCTGTCCGGCTCGCAATTTCAACACGTCCTGATAAAACTTATCCAAATCGAGCGAAGACGGAATATCAAAATTTTCAATATTATTATCGTCTTGCGACTGTTGATCGATCGATTTGTAATAATTGTCTTGCGAAAGCAAAGCCACGCTTCCCTCTGGCATCGAAGCGAGCAAGGAATGGATGAATGTCGTTTTACCACTACCGCTACCGCCAGTAATTCCAACGAGATATGGTGTCATGATCTATTTACCTATAAAAAAATCACCAAGCTGATCTTACATTAACGAGATCGGATTGATGACATCGAAGAACTCCACGCAATCGCCCAGCCTATTTACTCAGCTACACCACGTCACCGAATGATCTTATGCGTTGACGCAAATCCAGCATATGGCTCAAGCATGCAACTGTCCATCGAGCGGACGACATGATTGCGAGCAATTGGAAAGCACTACAGGGCAAATGGCTTGTACTTCAGCCGTTTGCGTGGAACAAACTTCGTTTAAATCTTACAAAATATTTTAAAACTCAGACCAATTCGTCTGCTGTAATACACGCACACCTGTCACCAATACCGTGATGCACAGATGAATGAAGGGGCGCAAGTATAGCCGTATTCAACTGATTTCGACAATCGCGACACTTTAGCAATATTTCTACAAAAACAAGAAGCCAACAAATCCCGACCTAGCCAAATAAAAAAACACGGGTCGACGGTACACGCGGTGACCAAGGCCAGATTCACTGACCTTGCAAAACAAACTATGCCGAATCCGATGGCAACTCTTGCCGAATAATATGCAATGCTTCCTTAAATGAAAAATTCTCTATCGCAGCGCTCAAGCGTTTGACTTGCTGCGGATAATGCAGTGCGACGCTGGTTTGAATTTGGCTATAAAATTCACTCGCATCTAAATCGTCTTGCTCGAGCAATTCGCAAAGCTGTGCGAGTTGTTGTTGCAGATCATTCAAGGCGACCGTCGCGATCTGTTGCGCTGCCGGTAAAATCCGTTGCAGTCCCTGCGTCAAACTGCTCAATTCAAAGCCCATCGTGTCGAGTTGCGCCTTGAGTTGTGAAAGCTCATTTTGATAGCGCAGACTGTGCTCGGCCTTGCCGGCATATTCTTGCAGTTTTAAAAATCCCAATGTCCCTGCGAGTCCCTTTAGTGTATGCAATCCGCGCTCCGCATCTCGCATTTTTCCGACCTCAATTAATTCACGCATGACACTCGCATCTTGCCCGTGCTCCGATCCAAAACGACGCAACAAACCAAGCAAGCGTTCAAAATTGCCGTTGACGGACCGCAGGCCAGCGGCCAAATCGAATCCGGGTATTTGATTCAACTGCTGACGTAGGCCTCGTTCCTCATCATCATTCAAATTAAGGGGAAGCGCTCGATGTTCGCTGACGGGGTCGTGATCCACTGCGTCGGGAATCCAAGTAGCAAGAATTTGCGCTAAAAGATAGGGGTCGACTGGCTTCGGCAAATGATCGTTCATACCTGCTTCGATCGCAGCACTACGGTCTTCGGCAAATGCATTGGCGGTCATCGCAATAATCGGAGTCACTCGATACGATTCCAATTGACGAATATGTCGAGTCGCCGTCAATCCATCCATGACGGGCATTTGAATATCCATCAAAATCACGTCATAACTTTTTTCTTCCGCAAAATCGATTGCAACTTGTCCATTTTTTGCAATATCAACTGTCAATTGAATCTCGCGCAGCAGCTCTCCGGCGACTTCTTGGTTCAGCTCATTGTCTTCTACCAAGAGGGCGCGCGTTCCTGGTTTAAACTTGTGCAAAACATGATGTTGCGATTTCGCTTCATTGAAGGCAACCGCCTCCCCCCAATGACGCTGTATGGTCTCAAATAGTATCGCTGGCATCACGGGCTTTGGAATAAACGCTGCGAAACCACCTGCAGCGACTTCATCCGCAGGACAACCACTACTGCCACTGACCAAAATACAAACCGGCATTAATTTGAGTGGCAACAAACGTATCCTTTGCCAACTCTGCGTACCATTCAATTCAGGCATTTGCCAATCAGTAAAAATGATTTGATATGGATCGCCATCCGCGTCCGCACTTGCGACGCGTTCAATTGCCAATCGACCGTTTGCCACAGAATCAGCACGCGCACCGAGGCTCGTCAACATATCGACCAATAAACCACGCGCCTCTTCGACGTCATCGACGACCAGAACCCGTGTGCGCGGTGGCAGCGCGCTAGCTGGACGAGGCTTAGCAACAACCTTAGTGCCAAATGGCACCTCAAGCCAAAACGTACTGCCTTTTCCTAGCACACTATCGACACCAACCTGACCATTCATCAAATCAGCCAAACGACGACAGATCGCAAGACCCAAACCCGTGCCGCCATAAGTGCGTGTCGTCGAAACATCAGCCTGCTGAAATGCAGCAAATAATTTAGCTTGCTGCTGTGCATTCAGACCAATCCCGGTATCCCGCACTTCAAACCGTACGCGCACTTGATCTTCCGATTTTTCTACAACACTACCGCTCAACATCACGCTACCATGCTGAGTGAACTTGATGGCGTTGGTCACAAAATTCAAAAGAATTTGCCCGAGGCGGGCACCATCACCATGCAACATCGGCGGCACATCATTGATGCGAGCGATGACTTCTAGCCCTTTCAATTCAGCACGTTCTCCAGTCAATGCAAAGACGTTGCTGATGATATGCTCCAACTCAAAATCTGTTGGATCAAGCGTCATCTTACCCGCTTCGATCTTTGAAAAATCAAGAATATCATTGATGATCGACAGCAAATGCATTGCCGCACCTGATACCTTATCCAACTGATGTTTTTGTTGCTCGTTGGTGGTGTCTCGTCGAATCAGATGCGTCAAGCCTATGATCGCATTCATCGGCGTTCGGATCTCATGACTCATATTCGCTAAGAATGAACTCTTGGCGCGATTGGCTTCTTCGGCCAGATTCTTGGCGACCATGAGTTCTTCGTTGGTTCTTTGCAATTCGACCGATTGACGTTCGAGTGCGGAACTAGTTGCCGCCAGATTCGCCGTCCTCACTTCCACTAAGGCTTCCAGTTCAGTACGATATTGTGCTAACTCGCGCTCTGCTTGCTTACGTTTGGTAATATCAACCCAAATGCCCGTTAAGAAAGTTCCCGAGCGCAGTATGAGTGGCCGCATTGAAATCCAGAAATCACGCAACTCGCCATTTTTTGTCTCACGTTGATTTTCAAACTCTAAGCCGCCATTCGCAATAATCAGTGCGACCCGCTCGTCCACTTCCTCTCGACTCAAATTCGCTTGGATGTCGTAAATACTTAAAGATCTAAATTCCTCTTCGGTGTACCCCAAGGGTTCGTGCGTCGCTTTATTGAAGCTTGTGAAATGCAGGGTCTCAAGATCCACAACAACAATGCCGATGGGTGCTTGCGATACGATACTCGAGTACAACTCCTCGCGCTCTTTCAATTCGGCAAGTGCACTAGCCCTCTCGACTTGGGCTTGTTTAAACGCGATGACCGCGCGCGCTAAATCACTCACGATCGAACTAGGTCGTTGCGCCATTTCAGCCACAGCTTGAAATATGCTGCTATCTAATCCTGACTCATTTCCAGCGGTTAAATTTTGCAAGCCAATGTTGATACGATCCAAGCGTCGTGCCAAACTTACCGCGACAAAGAACCACAAAACGACCATCCCGATTGCACCCAATCGACTAATTATACTGAGTCGCAAGGACATTTGATCAATCTTTATGCGTGCCTCACTGCTGCTTTTGACGGCATTCTGCATATAAATATCGGCTATATCTGACAAAATCAAATTGAGATCGGCGTAATGCTCAATTGCCTGATCCAGATGCCGACTCGCGGCATTGGTATCAATGGATATGCTATTCGTGCTCGCCAAGACAAATTGACGAAAGCCGGAAAATGCATTCAGCGCGCCCGGAATTCTCTCTTTCACCAGCGGATAGTCATGGGTTCCCCCTATCGTTTTCAATCGTTGCTCGATCTCCGCAACTTTATCAACCACGACTGTATGCATCTGGTAGGCCTGGGATTCGTTGACCCTACCTTGCTTGGCTTGTGCCAAGGATTGCGTGACCATTTTTTGAACCTCAACCGCCTGCCTACTGATCGCTGTCGCTTCTCGAGCGGAACCGACATCTTGTTCCAAATCTACTGCCAAATCTTGTTGAACAGTCGTTAGGACGCTCCGCGTGACATTATCAAAGATCGTCCCTGCCACAATAGCGAGAGCAACTGGGATAAAGAAATACAATAGAAAGCGCATACGCTTTGATTGTCGGGCGGTGAAGTTTGCTAGCATGACGAGGTCAACTCATTGGCAATTTATTGGCAATTCATGGGAAATTGAGTTCCTAAGGGATCTTTATTTCGCTCTCAGATCCATTCTATTTTGCGAGCTGTTCCAGCAATTTGGGAGGAATACTGCCAACATACTCAATGTGATCTTTTTCAATGACGCGCAACACGACAATCGTACCTTCAGGCTTCACAAAATAGCCAATCAGGTCAAATAAATTTGGCGCATGAGAAACTAAGACGCGATTCGTATCGTCGGGTAGAGCGCTTAAGATAAGTTTTCGCGAATCGCGCTGAAGAGGTACTTTTTCTGCGCTCGTAAAATTAGATGAAGACGCGAGAGACAAGGTCGATTGCAATTGCTTCGCCATGTGTGGAAACGCAAGTTCAGCAGTTTCCCGTGCACGACATAGCGGACTATGAAAGACTTGTGCAATCGGGATTTTGGCTCGCTTGAGGAGAACTCCGATCCGTACCGCCAATTTACGCCCATCCTCGTTCAAGATCCGCTGCGTTTCACAATTTGCATAGTCCGTAATCGGCGCGGCGTCATCTCGACTATTGTCCGTCGTTCCATGGCGTAAGTACAAAACGAAACCGCCTTGCTTGAGTTCGTTAAACTGATTCTGGTCTATCCATTTCTCAACGAAATCTGTTTTTTTTTCCTGTGCTTGCACAGGCGCGGCAAAACAAAACAAACACAAATAAGTCAACAGCAACAGTGGAGCCTGACACGCTATGCGAGCACAACGAGTGGGAAAATCCAATAGGTGACTGCGCTTGATGTTCAGCATATTTTAGTCCTAATGAGATTCTGTTTCTTTCGGCACGTCGGAATAACGATTCGCAATATTGACGAATTCTTGTTGTAATTCAAGGAAGGCATCAACAATATCGGGATCGAAATGCTTCGCACGTCCCGCCTGAATCAATCGAATAGTTTCGTCCAATGGATACGCCGCTTTGTAATGGCGGCGCGACATGAGTGCATCAAACACATCGGCGATTGCCATTAATCGGGCTGGCAATGGAATTTTTTCGCCGACTAAACCGAGTGGATAACCTGATCCATCCCACTTTTCATGATGCCCGCCCGCGATTTGCTTACAAACTTCCAAGAAATCTAATGCCGAGGCCGTTAGTGCATTCGACGTAATGTCAGGCGTCTGTTCATTTCCCACTTTGCGCCCAGCATTCACGCTATCAATTGCCTCATCAATCGCCTGCGCGCCGATACTCGCATGGGTTTTCATTACTTCAAATTCCTCTGGCGTGAGTTTGCCAGGCTTCAGCAAGATCGCGTCGGGAATGCCGACTTTTCCAATATCATGGAGGGGTGCCGCTTTCGCAATCCGCTGACGCGTCAGCGGATCGGCTAACTGTGCAGCAAAGCGCGGATGCGATTTGAGTTTCTCCATCAAAACTTCCACATAGGCCTTTGTTCTATGCAAATGATTGCCGGTCTCATTGTCACGCTTCTCTGCCAAAGTCGCCAACGCATGCAGGCTAAAATCCTTGATCAACTCATTCTCTAGCATGCGCCTATGGACTTCGGCATCAAGATAGGCATTCTGATCCGCCAAGCGATCACGAGAAGCTTTTAACTCCAAATGCGCTTTCACCCGAGCTAACAGGAGCGCTGGTTTAACGGGTTTGGCGATATAGTCGACTGCACCGAGTGAGAGTCCGTGCTCTTCGTTTTCATCCGCATCCATCGCTGTCACAAAAATCACCGGAATTCGGCTTGTTTCTGCTTTTTGCCTCAACTGACTGAGGACCTGATAACCATCCATCTCAGGCATCATTACATCCAGCAGAATTAAATCTGGTTGTGGCGCACTCTCAGCGATTTCCAGAGCACGCAGTCCCGAATTGGCGACTCGGACGTGATAGTAGGGACGTAGCAAATGACCAATCACATTCAAGTTTTCTTTGGTGTCATCGACCACCAATACGGTCTGCTGGATTCCCTGCCCAGATGAAGTCATATCGCCGTACTCCTAGTTTGCGTGGCCATGAAAAATTGAATCCATATCTAGTAAACAAAATAGCTAAGACACCGACCACAGCGGACATGTATTCGAAAAAGCCAATAAGTGATTCAACTTATACTCCCAATCACCTTTTACATCAATGTCAGGACTTTCCGTTCACAATAAAGCGACACCACAACAACTAAATAAGAATCAGTCTCAATTGTATTGTTTCTTTTGAGTAAAAACTTGCGTTAAAACAAATCCGCTTGAAAATACGATGAAAGCACAGAAGAAGTTTTTCGTTTCGCCTCTCCAAACACACATAAGTAGCATTTTGAAATATTTTTTCGATAATCAAAATAGACCTACCAACAACATTTAAAGCGCGCATCCCACCCATTACGGTACATCGCTCCGGTGAACCCCAAAATTGCCTCAGCGATCCATCACTTCACTTGCGGCTTTTAATTGAAACGTCTAGAATCAATTTCCAAAAAGCAAGCTTTTCTCCGATCGTTTTTTCTACGCGCACCGCAGTTTGGTTCGTCACACAATACAAAAGCTTACTATGCGCATCGATCAACTCTTTTTAAGCAACAGTGCGTCACTCCCGCTTTTAACTGGCGAATACGATTTACCCTTGGTTGCACTCTCGGTCTTTGTTGCTGTGTTAGCAGGCGTGATGGCGTTTCAATTAGCCGAAATGGCTAGGACCGAAAAACGGCAATTGAATCGCCAAATTTATCTACTGTCTGGTGCCTTTGTTTTGGGTTCTGGCGTCTGGTCCATGCACTTCATTGGTATGCTCGCCTTTAGTGTTTGTAGTACTGCACGCTACGACCGAGTCATTACGATTCTATCGATGCTTCCCAGTTTTCTTGCCTCTTGGGTCGCTCTATTATTAATCGCAAAAGACCGCGTCACACGCTGGCAACTTGTAGTGAGTGGGGTATCTGTCGGTGCCGGAATTGGAGTGATGCATTACAGCGGAATGGCCGCCGTCCATCAATATTTGATCTTACGATTTGATCCACTGATTTTTGGTGTTTCTATTGTCGTCGCAGTGGCATTGTCCATCCTCGCATTATGGTTACGCTTTCGATTGATCGCACATGGTCGATTAAGCAAAGGAGAAATCAACCTGATTGGTGGTGTTGTCATTGGGATTGCGATTTCGGGCATGCATTACACCGGCATGCAGGCAACCCACTTTCTCACGAATACGACCGCGAATTTAGTCCGTGTATCGAACTTGGACCTCGCACTATCCATCGCTGCCATTACGACCCTCGCGATTTTAATTACTGTCGGCGGCAACGTTTTATTGCGTTATCGCAGCATCTATCAACGCATGGTACAAACCGAAGCACGCACCCGCACAATCGTGGAGACCGCTGTCGACGGCATCATCACGATTGACAGTCAAGGTTGTGTGCGAGACTTCAACAGCGCGGCAGAACATATTTTCGGCTGGACCGCAAAGGAGGTGATTGGGAAAAATATTCGCATGTTGATGCCAGAGCCGCAACGTGGTCAACACGATGACTATATTCTTAATTATTTAAGAAATAACCAAGCAAAAATTATCGGATCAGGACGTGAAGTCACTGGTCTACGTAAGGATGGCAATCGCTTCCCACTACGCTTAGCGATAGGAGAAGCGACGCTTCAAAATGAAACCCTCTTTGTCGGCTTTATTACAGATATCAGTAAGCGTAAGCAAATGGAAGAGGCGCTGCATAACAGTGAAAAACAATATCGTTCATTGATCGGCAATTTGCCTGGGATTGCTTTCCGCTGCCGACACGACAACGACTGGAGTATGTTATTTGTCAGTGATGCAGTGGAAAGACTAACCGGGTGGAAACCTGCCGACTTCGTCGGTGGCGGCAAAACTTTTGCGCAATTACTGCACCCTGATGATCAAGAATGGACTGCGCAAAAGGTCAAAGAAATGTTAACCGCCGACAAGGCGTATATGATCGAATATCGAATTATTGATCGATCTGGGAGGGAGCATTGGGTTTCTGAGAGCGCTAGTGGCGTCCGTGATGATGCCGGCAATATAGAATGGATCGATGGCGTTATCATCGACATCACCGATAGCAAGCGACGGAATGCAGAATTTGAGGGGATTGTTGATGCGATTGGTCGCTCGCTAGCGGTTGTTGAATTTGATTTATTCGGCACGATCTTACATGCCAATCAGATTTTTCTGCAGTTAACCGGCTATCAGCTAGACGATTTGGTCGGCAAACACCATGCTATTTTGTGCGCGCCTAGCGAAGCCAATTCCGTCGCCTACCAAGAACTATGGGAGACCTTACGACAAGGCTTGCATACGTCAGGAGAATTTCATCGATTTGGCAAGGATGGCCAGGAAATTTGGATACATGGAAGCTATAACCCAATTTTCGATCCTGAAGGCCGTCCCTACAAAATCATCAAATTCGCCAGTGATCTCTCAGCTCGGCACAAGATGGAACAAGACCTGCGTGAGGCAAAAGTGCGCGCCGAACTTGCTGCCGCCGCGAAGAACACCTTCCTTGCCAACATGAGCCATGAAATTCGAACACCGATGAATGCCGTTATTGGATTCACAGAGGTTTTGTTAAGCGATCCTGCGACCGATACTCAACGTCGCCACCTCACCACAGTACGCAATTCCGCCCGCTCTTTACTGACCTTATTGAACGACATATTGGACACGGCGAAACTCGAACATGGCGCGGTTGAACTAGAAATCAAAGATTTTTCTCTGCGTGATATTTGCATGCAAGTTCTGGCAACCTTACGGATTAACGCTCAAGCCAAAGCCTTACCACTCATCTTAGACTACCCTGATTCGACACCTGAATATTTTCGCGGCGACGCACTACGCATACAGCAAATCCTTTTGAATTTGGTCGGCAATGCAATTAAATTTACCGAAAAAGGTCAAGTCGTTTTACACGTGCATCTCCATCAGGAACAATTACATTTGACCGTGCAAGACACAGGTATCGGTATTGCGTCCGATCGAATCAGCCATATCTTTGATCCATTTGCCCAAGCTGACGCATCGATGAGCCGACGCTTCGGTGGAACAGGATTAGGCACGACGATAGCGCGCCAATTGATCGAGCTCATGCACGGAAAAATTTGGGTAGAAAGCGAGCTTGGGGTTGGCAGCCAATTCCATGTGCAAGTACCGCTACCCATTGGAAGTGCTGTTCCCTCATCTGAGGAACAAACGGTGATCGACCTCCCTCCATTGCATATTCTTGCAGCCGACGACGTTCCACAAAATCTCGAATTGCTCGAAGTGATGCTCAGCCGTTTAGGCCACAAGATCACGACCGCGAGCAATGGTGAAGAAGTGGTCGAACGCTACCGTCAAGGACGATTCGATATCATTCTGATGGACGTACAGATGCCAGTGATGAATGGGCTTGAGGCAGCAGAACAAATTCGTGTCATCGAGAATCAGCAAAACCGCCACCCCATTCCCATCATCGCATTTTCCGCCAGCGTACTAGAAGCCGATGTGAAGGCTGCATTGGCAGCGGGCATGGATGGCTTTGCACACAAACCCGTCGACCTTCTTCGATTAAGTCAAGAAATCGCGCGTCTTCTGAATCTCGATTGCAAAGTACAGACCATCAACTCAACGCCGCAAACGCTTAAACATCCCGTACACGGCTCAGTCATTGACTGGAGTCAGGGGCAACAATTGTGGGGTAGTGAGCAACGACACCAACAAGCGATTCATCAATTTCTCGGCAACTTCCGCGACACGGCGCCGCGTTTGCGCCAATTGCTCGACAATCCATCCGAACTAGCGGCGCAAATTCATAAACTCAAAGGCGCTGCTGGCAATCTCGCGCTCACGCGGGTGAGTCATTTGAGCGAAACGATAGAAACAGAACTGAGTCAACAGCACTTCGATAGCTTAAATGGATTGATTGATCGATTAGCCGATGAATTGCACAATGTGAATGAAGCAATAGGAACGTCAAAGCCGATAGCGCCGACGAGCGAGCACACGAAGGAACCGACAAATCCAATTGACCATGCCCGCTTACTGCACCTACTTCAAGAACTCGATGATGCATTGAAGCATGGAGAACTAGCAGAAGATGTATTAACAGAATTGGCGTCCCAATTACCCGCCACGGATCTTGCAGCACTTGATCAAACCATCAATTCTTTTGATTTTGAAGCAGCAAGACAACTTGTTCTCAACTTACAAAATCACTATCGGCAACAAGGATGACACGCATGAGACAACAAGACGAGCGCCCCAAGGTTTTAATCGTCGATGACGCTGCAACCAATTTGCAAATCTTGCGCCAAGTGCTGCATGAAGACTATCGTTTACTGTTTGCACTCGATGGAGAAAAGGCACTCAAACTCGCACAAGAAGAAGCGCCAAATTTGATCTTACTAGATGTGATGATGCCGGGTTTAACGGGTTTAGAAACTTGCCAACGCCTCAAAGCCAATCCCACCACCAAGGCGATTCCCGTGATCTTTGTCACGGCATTGAGTGAAGTCAGCGATGAGTCAGCAGGTTTTGAAGTCGGTGCAGTCGACTACATCACCAAACCGATTAGCCCGCCCGTCGTACGTGCTCGAGTGAAAACCCATCTGTCTTTGGTCGGTGCAGATGAATTGCAAAAGACCCGTTTACAAATCATCCAATGCCTAGGTCGCGCTGCCGAATATCGCGACAATGAAACTGGCTTACACGTGATACGCATGAGTCACTATTCCCGTCTGCTCGCACTGGCAGCGGGCTTTAGCGAAAGCCAAGCCGATTTATTATTCCATGCCGCACCAATGCACGACATCGGCAAAATCGGCACACCAGATCACGTCTTGCTCAAACCCGGCAAACTGGATCAAGACGAATGGGCACTCATGCAAAAACATGTCTTGATGGGAGCAGAAATCTTGGGCGAACACGACTCCCCCCTGCTCCAAATGGCACGCATAATTGCGCTGTATCACCACGAAAAATTTGATGGTAGCGGCTACCCTCATCGCATCGCTGGAGACGCCATTCCTATCGAAGCCCGCATCGTCGCCATCGCCGATGTATTCGACGCCTTGACCTCGGTTCGTCCCTACAAAAAAGAATGGGAAGTACAACAAGCAGTCGATCTCTTACTCAGCGAAAAAGGCAAACACTTTGATCCTGAACTCGTCGATTTGTTTATCGCACAATTACCAGCGGTGGTCGAGATTAAAGAAAAGTATGCGGAAGAAACAGCGGCCTGAACTGTAGAAAAACCGAAGACTAAATAACTCGCTGCGCTTCGTAATAATGGTTCTCACCTTCATCGACGTAGTGACCAATGATTGCGAATCCATGCGCTTTCAAACAAGCGACATAAGCGTCTTGCCCTAACGAATGCGACACAAGGCCAGTGCTCGCATCACGCCACTGACAAGCCTGTATTGGCGCAGTGAATAGCAAACGTCCACCGAGCTTCACATGCGTTGCAAGGCGCTGAATCAAAGCCAACTGATCCGCTTCATCCAGCAAAAATAGCAAACCTATCGCCAACACCGCATCAAACTGCTTAGAAAAGAACGTACACTCTTGCACGCGCGCGCAAGCGATAGGAATGGATGGAAATCGCTGCTGAAAATGCGCGAGCAAAGTCGGCGAACTATCCACCGCCCAAACCCGCAAACCCGCCGCCTGCAAAATGCGCGTCACCGGAAAACCCGCACCACAAGCCAGCTCCAACACTTCCGCATTAGGACTTAAGCCAGCACACCAAGCTTGCAAAACCGCCGTACCAATTGTTGAGCGATCACGTGCACCTAGAAATTCTAGTGCGTGATTTTCGTAGGCGGTGGCGGAATCAGAGTAGGAATCAGTGAGCATATTGCGTGACAAGGGAATTTAAAGAAGTCTCAATTCGAGAATACTGACGTACACAAATTTTGTTCACATGGGATTCCATCATAATCGCCATCCATTTTTGGATTAGGGCAATTCTTGAGAAAATATTTTGCCTCTTCACACGAAGTCATTTGGGAACAATGCTGGCGACCATCACACTGAAAACGCCTTGAGTTTGCTGTCGCGACAGCAGATTGGGACACGTCCTCGTTTTCAGATTCAGCCACACCGACATCATGTTCAAACGATGCACGTCGAGAGAACTGATCATAAGCAAAAAGTCCTATCATGGTAAAAAAAGCCAAGCTTACTATTCGATTCAACAAGGGCTTACTTGATACTGGCGATTTCGTGCGATTCGTTAGACGTTGGCGGTCAAATTTGGTTGTGGATCGGTCTAGACATTTCAGATTCTTAGCTTCTCTTTTGCGATCTTGCCCCACCTGAAACTCAAAACTAAGGTTTTCACCGATACGGGGGCGCGTTCCAACCTTAGGAAAGGCAGAAATATGAACAAAAATATCCTGATCACCATGCTTAGGCTTAATAAAGCCAAAACCACGATCATCATTCCACTTAGACAGCGTGCCTTCGAAACGCATAAACAATCCACCCTATTCGCAAAATCAAAGCGCACAAACTAGCATAGGGACTACAAATCAGCAACTCAAGCGGGACTCGGAGAAATTATTTTTTTGTGCCTGCGTCAAACGCCAAGTTAAATCTCAATGCCTTGCTCTCTGTTCTTTAGAACAAGACATTTGTTCATTCACTGGTTTTAAACTATTCAGATGAACGTTTAGTTTTGAAATAGCAATTGCATAGCGAGGGATTGCACCGGTTGCAGTGCGATGAAAATATTCTGGAAATTTTTCAACTCGATAAGCTCCAAATTGATCCTCTGGAATTTCTATTGATGTTTCAAAGTCATCACTAGAAATTTCTCCCTTCAAGTCAGATACCGAACAAGGTAGCCACAAAGTCGGATCACTACCAAAGACCAACATATACAAATCATTTTTCTTACTTCTGATAAGTTTACTTTTGGCATACCTTGGCATAGTAAAAATCTGACCGTCAGTTTTAAGCATGACAAGAACAGAATTCAGCCCTTTTTCGTATCCTCGCATTCCGAAGTGATCGCTAGTGATGACTTCAAGCTTCTGCGGAACTTCGCCGCCATACACAGTCAAGTTAACGGTCGCTGTAAGAGAAAAAGGTGGCGGGTCGAAATCGATACAAACAACGCTAGGTTGACTACATGTAGCAGATTTGGCAGGTCTCGCAAAATACGTACCTGGAACAAGATCGGCGACAACCAAGAGCGGCCTCACAAGTTGCTCATCCAATGTAGGGAGCACTCTTTCTGTTTGACTTTGCGAAACAGTTGGGAGAATCAAGAGTGCGACGATGGTTGTGAATGATCTAGTGAAGTAAGTCATGAAATTCAACCTTCAAGCTGCCCGGCTGGCAACACCAGCCGCAAAGCGGCATTCTCTTGTTGACTGTCCCCACCGAGCGAAAAGTTATGCCACATCAGGTTTGCCAATCTAGTACATCTCGAATTCATTGAAGTCTATGTCCTTAATTGCGGCGTCCAGTAACTCGGCCATGTTCGCACGCTCGCCCTCGCTTCCTGCTTCGAAGCGCACCTCCTGCTTCGGATCGATGAGGTAGCTCGAGAACTCTCGGTCCTTGAATACAAAGACGCGAAGCTGCCCCTGCGATTCCCGACAGACGTGGAGGTCAAATCTCGTAGCACGTGCGTCATGGGCTATTGTAAGCAGATGCCTCCATGTGAGGTTAGGCTCCTGAGCCTCAACAATCTGCGCAAGGTCGGTGTCAACGTGAGGCATAACGCCGAGCTAAAGGGCTTTGCGGAGCGTAGCGTAGCAACGTCCCAGCGACCAAAGGGAGCGCTTTGACCGCCGTGTTAGCCGACATATCTGTACCACTTCCTTAAATCAGTTGAAAGTTCGACATTATTTTTGATTATTTTCAGCATGTTTTCTGGCATTTCAGTGGTACCTGTTTGGCGAGCAACTTCTGAAACCAAATAGTAATAACCTTTGAGATTGTTGTCGTCAGATTTTAATGTTTCGTAACGAAGGCAAAGCTGATTTAAAAGCTCGAATGCCTCCACGCCTTTTACTTTTATTAGCAATAGATCAAACGCACCAGCCGTGAACGTTTCATTGTGCTGAAAATCCGGGACTCGACCAGAACTAATTTCATTAGATATTTTTAGAAGCTCATCGACACGATTGGTCATGTTTGTTGACTAACTTGTTTGAAAGTAAAAAACCGAAGTTAACACATCCTAAAAATTTGATCAACAAAGCTCCAAGACGATGGAAGCTCTTACCCAGCTTGGCATCGCTTGAGAATATCTACTCACTTCGCGGTATAACAGAATCGACAAAAGAGGCGTGCGCATTTTGTGCAATTGATCGAATCCATCGCAACTGAATCGACAATAAGTTGCTTGCACAACAGCAAGCCTAGATTATATACTTCACATACGATTCATATTCACACCATATCAAGGAAATTTCATGGGCATCGTCAATATCGATGAAGAGTTACACGATCAAATGCGTAAGGCGAGTGCAGTGTCTTGTCGTTCGATTAATGCGCAGGCTGCGTATTGGATTAAGATGGGGATGCTGTGTGAGATGCATCCGACTTTGAGTTTTCATCAAATCATGGCGGAGGAGATGCGTGCGGCGGGAGTGGAGACGCAGGCTTTACGGGTGGTGAGCGCATGAGTAGCACCATTATTAAGCAGCCTGAAGAAATCGCTTTGATGGCGGAGGCGGGTAAATTATTGGCGCAGGTGTTTACGCATTTGGATCAGCTTAATTTGATCGGCATGTCGACCATGCAGGTCAACGATATCGTCGATCATTACATCACGCAGGATTTGCAAGCGCGGCCAGCGAGTAAGGGGCAGTATGGTTATGCCTATGCTTTGAATTCTTCGCGGAATCATGTGGTTTGCCACGGTGTGCCCTCGCCTACCGAGATTTTGCAAAATGGCGATATCGTGAATCTTGACATCACCTTGGAGAAGCATGGTTTTATCGCCGATTCTAGCAAGACCTACTTGGTCGGTGAGGTCGCGCCCGCAGCCAAGCGATTGGTGCAAGTGACTTATGAAGCCTTATGGAAAGGCATTAAGGCGGTACGACCTGGTGCGCGTTTGGGCGATATTGGTTTTGCGATTGAAAGCCATGCGCGCAAACATGGTTACACGGTGGTGCGCGAATATTGTGGACATGGCATTGGACGCGAAATGCATGAAGCACCCGAGGTTTTGCATTGGGGTAAACCACGCACTGGATTAACACTACGCGAAGGCATGGTGTTTACGATAGAACCGATGATTAACCAAGGTAAGGCCGCGGTCGATACCGAGGATGATGGTTGGTCGGTGGTGACTTTAGATGGCAAATGGTCTGCACAGTTTGAACATACGGTAGCGGTGACCAAAGAGGGTGTGCGTGTTTTGACTTTGCGCCCTGATGAAAAGCTTGGTGGTTGAGAGGGCTTCACAAGTCGGCATTCTGATATTACTCCCTCTCCCGTAAGCGAGAGAGGGTTGGGGTGAGGGAGGTTGATATGCACGAAAACATGTTACCTGTATGTGCTTTCAATACCGAACTCAGCATTTAAATGCATTTCGTCAATCTGAACTGCCCTCACCCTAGCCCTCTCCCGCTCGCGAGAGAGGGAACATACTTCCCCCCACATTTCGCCGCAGATCAAGGACGAAACACCTATATCCAAATTCAATTGGAAAATTGTGGCTTTTTCTATCACAATGATGGAATACGAAAGAGGATGCAAAGACATTCCCTCAATTCCCCAACCAAGATGCGGATAGCCCATGTTAAGCGACCATCAACAAGAGACGGTTCAAAACGCGATTCTCGAACACAAGACTGAACAGTTTCATCAAAGCGGCTTGCTGCCGATACTTCATGCGATTCAAGATCGCCTCGGCTTTATTCCCGCCGACGCAACGCCCATTGTCGCTAAAGCGCTAAATTTGTCGCGCGCAGAAGTACATGGCGTGATCACGTTTTATCACCACTTTCGACAAGAGCAACCAGCCCAAACTATCGTTCAAGTTTGTCGTGCCGAGGCTTGTCAATCCATGGGTGCAGAAGCTTTGTGGAAGCATGCTTGCCAACGTGCTAGTAACGATGGTGGCAATAGCGCGATTACTTTAGAGCCTGTGTATTGCTTAGGACTTTGTTCAACAGCACCGGCAATGAGTGTGAATGAACGTCCGTATGCACGCGTGAATGCGGCGCGTTTTGATCAACTGCTTAAACGTCATCAGGATACGCAAACTAGCAGCGCGACATCAGCAGAACCAGCAAAGGAGAATACGAAATGAGTATTCGTATTTATGTGCCTGCCGACAGTGCAGCCATCGCCTTAGGTGCAGATGAAGTTGCTGAAGCAATTCTCACCCAAGCGCAACAGCGCGGTATCGAGATCGACTTAATTCGCAGTGGTTCACGCGGTATGTTTTGGTTGGAACCATTGGTGGAGATTAGAACAGATGGCGGACGAACCGCCTATGGTCCGGTTCAAGTGGAGGATGTGAACGCCTTATTCGACAACGATTTTTTACATGGCGGCGCGCATGCTTTAAGTCTCGGTTTAACCGAAGCGATTCCGTATTTACAGAAACAAGAACGCGTGTGTTTTGCGCGTATGGGTGTGATTGACCCGTTGTCACTTAGCGATTACGAAGCACATCAAGGTTTTGCAGGCTTACGCCGCTGCTTAAGCATGTCACCTAGCGAGGTCGTGCAAGAAGTGCTGGATTCTGGTTTGCGTGGTCGTGGTGGTGCAGCTTTCCCAACCGGGATTAAATGGAAAACCGTAGCAACGGCGTCAGCTCCACAGAAATACATTGTCTGTAATGCTGATGAAGGTGACTCTGGTACTTATTCCGACCGCATGACGATGGAAGGCGATCCCTACATGCTGATTGAAGGCATGACCATTGCCGCAATCGCCGCAGGCGCAACGCAAGGGTATATCTACATTCGCTCTGAATATCCGCGCGCGATTGAAGTCATGCTAGCCGCCATCGCCAATGCAAGCGCTGCGGGTTATTTGGGCGATCGCATTGCTGGCTCGTCGTATGCGTTTCACTTGCAAGTACGCAAGGCTGCGGGATCGTATGTGTGCGGTGAAGAGACCGCCATGTTAGAGAGTATCGAAGGTAAACGCGGTGTGGTGCGTGCCAAGCCACCTATCCCAGCAATACAAGGTTTATTTGGCGCACCGACGGTGATCAATAATGTGATCAGCTTTGCCTCGGTGCCGCGCATACTTGAACGTGGTGCCGCTTACTACAAGAACTTGGGCTTGGGTCGTTCGACTGGCACCTTACCGATTCAACTCACGGGCAATATTCGCTACGGTGGTTTAATCGAAAAAGCCTTTGGCGTGACTCTACGTGAATTGCTGTTTGATTTTGGTGGTGGTAGCGCCAGTGGACGCCCTATCAAAGCGGTGCAAGTCGGTGGCCCACTTGGGACTTATGTACCAGAACAATATTGGGACCTGCCCTTCGATTACGAAGCCTATGCTGCGGTCGGCGCAACGCTTGGACATGGTGGCATTGTGGTACATGACGACACCGCCGATTTATCCAAACTGGCGCGTTATGCGATGGAATTTTGTGCGATTGAATCTTGTGGCAAATGTACGCCGTGCCGCATTGGCTCCACGCGTGGAGTCGAAGTGATCGAACGATTGGTGCAAGCTGATGCCGATTCTGCACTCAAACCCGCGCAAGAAAAACTCTTACGCGATTTGTGCCACACCATGCAATACGGCTCGCTGTGCGCACTCGGCGGTATGACACCCAATCCGGTGATTTCTGCCCTCAATTATTATCCGCAAGACTTTGGTCTAGCAGCGGCAAATCCGGCTTCGGATCTATCCAAGGCCTAGGAGAACAAAATGCTTTCTCATTTAAAAGATACTGATTTCGGCACACCTCGTCGCGAATCTGAACAAACAGTCAGCCTAGAAATCGACGGTGAAATCGTCACCGTTCCAGCGGGTACTTCCTTGATGCGCGCAGCGGTGGAAGCTGGAGTACAAGTTCCTAAACTGTGCGCCACTGATAGCTTAGAACCATTTGGCTCTTGCCGCTTATGTTTAGTCGAGATTGAAGGACGCAAAGGTTTTCCCGCCTCATGCACCACACCTGCGGAAGCGGGCATGAAAGTCAAAACTCAAAGCCCGGAGTTGCAAGAATTACGCAAAGGCGTGATGGAGTTATACATCTCCGATCATCCTTTAGATTGCCTGACCTGCTCTGCCAATGGCAATTGCGAATTGCAAGACATGGCGGGTGTCACGGGATTGCGCGAAGTGCGCTACGGTGTTGGTGCGGGCGATAGTAAAACTAGCGGCGGCAAGCATCATCTCGATAGCAAAAAAGATGAATCGAATCCCTACTTCACTTACGATCCATCCAAGTGCATCGTTTGTAATCGTTGCGTACGGGCTTGCGAAGAAACCCAAGGCACGTTTGCTTTAACCATTAGCGGCCGTGGATTTGAAGCACGGGTTTCACCGGGCCAAGATCAGCCATTCATGGAATCGGAATGTGTGAGCTGCGGCGCTTGTGTTGAAGCTTGCCCCACCGCGACTTTGCAAGAAAAAACGGTGATCATGTTGGGTCAAGCAGAGCACAGCAAGATCACCACTTGCGCGTATTGCGGCGTGGGTTGTGGTTTCAAAGCAGAGATGAAAGGCAACCAAGTGGTACGCATGGTACCGTGGAAAGATGGCAAAGCGAATGAAGGACACTCTTGCATCAAAGGACGTTTTGCTTGGGGCTATGCAACCCACAAAGATCGCGTCACCAAACCGATGATACGCAAAAGCATCCATGACGCATGGCGCGAAGTGAGTTGGGATGAGGCCATCAATTATGCTGCTTCCGAATTTAAACGCATACAAGCCAAGTACGGCAAAGACGCCATCGGCGGCATCACCTCATCTCGCTGCACCAATGAAGAAACCTATCTAGTACAAAAATTAGTGCGCGCGGCTTTCGGCAATAATAATGTCGATACTTGCGCGCGCGTTTGCCACTCTCCAACTGGCTATGGACTTGGTCAAACTTTTGGTACGTCGGCGGGAACACAAACCTTTAAATCCGTCGAACATGCGGATGTGATTATGGTGATCGGTGCCAATCCAAGTGATGCGCATCCGGTGTTTGCCTCACGTATGAAAAAACGTCTACGCCAAGGCGCAAAATTGATCGTGATTGATCCGCGCCAAATTGACTTGGTCGATGGACCGCATGTCAAAGCGGATTATCACTTACAACTCAAACCTGGTACCAATGTCGCCATCATCAGTGCGCTGGCGCATGTGATCGTGACTGAAGGATTAGTCGCGCAAGACTATGTACAACAACGTTGCGACGACAAATCATGGCGTGAGTGGAGCGCATTTGTGGCGCGTGCCGACAATTCACCCGAGGCGATGGAAGCTGTCACAGGCGTCCCTGCTGCACACATCCGTGCTGCTGCGCGCTTGTACGCAACCGGCGGCAACGCGGCGATTTACTATGGCTTAGGCGTGACCGAACATGCGCAAGGTTCAACCATGGTGATGGGTATCGCTAATCTGGCAATGGCGACGGGTAACGTCGGACGTGAAGGCGTGGGCGTCAATCCTTTGCGCGGTCAGAACAATGTGCAAGGTGCTTGCGACATGGGTTCCTTCCCGCATGAATTGCCAGGCTATCGTCATATTTCTGATAGCACGGTGCGTTCGCAATTTGAAACGGCATGGGGGGTTACACTGAATCCTGAACCAGGTTTACGCATCCCGAATATGCTCGACGCTGCGCATGCGGGCGAATTCAAAGGCCTGTATTGCGAAGGCGAAGATATCGTTCAATCTGATCCCAATACCCAGCACGTCACTGCTGCATTGATGGCGATGGAATGTCTGGTGGTACAAGATATCTTTTTGAATGAGACAGCAAAATACGCTCACGTGTTTTTGCCGGGATCTTCTTTCCTCGAAAAAGACGGTACCTTTACCAATGCTGAACGCCGTATCTCACGCGTACGCAAAGTGATGCCGCCCAAGGCTGGTTATGCTGATTGGGAAGTGACCATGAAACTGGCAAATGCGCTTGGCTATCCTATGCAGTATCAACACCCCAGCGAGATCATGGCAGAAATCGCCGCACTGACACCGAGTTTCCGTGGCGTCAGTTACGAAAAAATTGACCAACACGGCAGCGTGCAATGGCCATGCAATGAAACCACCGCAGAAACCGGCACCGCGATTATGCATGTCGATCAATTCGTGCGCGGCAAAGGACGTTTTATCATCACGCAATATGTCGCCACCGATGAGAAAGTCACACGCAAATTCCCGCTCTTGTTAACCACTGGACGGATTCTGTCGCAATACAATGTCGGTGCGCAAACCCGTCGCACAGAAAACAGCCAATGGCATCACGAAGACCGTTTGCATATTCATCCGCATGATGCAGAAGAACGCGGCATTCAACACGATGCGTGGGTCAAAATCGAAAGTCGCGCGGGCGATACGGTATTGCGTGCCTTTGTGACGCAAACCATGCAACCGGGCGTGGTGTACACCACTTTCCATTTCCCCGAATCGGGCGCGAATGTGATTACCACCGACAATTCGGACTGGGCGACTAACTGTCCTGAGTACAAAGTGACCGCGGTGCAAGTCATGCCCGCCAAACCGAGCATGGAACAATCTGCATGGCAGCAAGCGCAACAAGCGTTTGATGCTGAACAATTGGCGCTGGCACAGGCTGCTTGGCCTGAGAAGACACAATCATCAAGGACGCAATCGACAACATGAACTCGATGAATGCAAGCATGTCGATCAGTGATTTGGATGTACAGACCCAAGATACCCGCGCGCAGCCAGTGATGCGCTTGCGCGATGGTCAACTGCAACAAGCGCAAGACCAGATTGCGCAAGAAGTTGCAGTCGCCTTTGTGTTTAATGGCATTGCCTTTGCGGTGATGATGGCGAGCCCAAGTGATTTGCATGACTTCGCTTATGGCTTCGCTTACTCCGAGGGCATCATCGACCACGCTACGCAAATCTATGATTGCGAAGCAAAGCAAGAAGCGCAAGGCTATACAATCGATATCACGATTGCCGGCGCTTGCTTCGCTCGACTCAAAGACAAGAAACGTCAACTTGCGGGTCGCACTGGCTGCGGTTTATGTGGGGTTGAGAGTCTGGAGCAAGCGATACGCCAACCAGCGGCGATACAATCCGAAATACGTTTTTCTGCACCAGCGATTTCAAGCGCATGTACTGCGATGCGTACTCAACAAAATTTATTAGACGCAACTGGCAGCAGTCACGCCGCTGCGTGGTGCCATGCGGATGGAAGAGTTGCCGTCATTCGCGAAGATATCGGCAGACACAATGCGCTCGACAAGGTGATCGGTGCTTGTCTGCGCCAAGGCCTAAACATGCCGCTAGGCTTTGTCTGCGTTACCAGTCGTGCCAGCTACGAGATGGTACAAAAAACTGCGAATGCCGGGATTCCATTACTCGCCGCGATTTCCGGTGTGACCAGTTTAGCCATCGATATCGCACAACAAGCTGGTTTATGCTTACTCGGCTTTACCCGAGGCCAAGACTTTAGCGTCTATTGCCATTCACAACGTTTACATTTCACGACAACATGAACACTCTCGACAAACTCGTCAAAATGGCGAATCAAATCGGCACATTCTTTGAAAGCTTCCCGGATCGGGAAGAAGCCTTAGATGGTATCGCCACTCATTTGAAAAAGTTTTGGACACCCGCAATGCGACAAACCTTGGTCACCGCACTTGACGCCAATCAAGTGGATGGACTGAATGCCATCGTCACACTCGCAATTACGAAACATCGTGCCAACATCATTGCTACTGCCAAGCAATAGTCAAGGCGAATTCAATCGAATAATATTAGGTTTTCTAGTTGAGCTTTTGGTTTGCACTTTTCATTTGCGCTTTTCATTTACTTAACAACTAGAATTCTCTAGTTCCAACAAAACGAATATCTAGTTCTTCCGAGGTATTACAACACCCTGATGGCGTGACTAGACTTGATCTGGTCAAGGTTGATAATCAGCCTAATTCGATGCTGCCCTAGCATCCTCCCAATCAGGAGTCTCGTCATGTCACGCTTTTCCGATTTTAAAATAAGCTTACGCCTCGCTGTTGGCTTTGGCATTCTAATAGTGATGATGCTTGGTATGGGCAGCATCGCTTGGCTACGATTTGCGGAAGTCGATGCTGTCAATACGCGCATCATTGAAAAAGATTGGGTGAAAGCGGAGTCCGCCAATATCATCAATGCGACGACACGCGCCAATGCTCGCAACACGATGGAACTTTTGATCACCGAAGATCCACAACAAGTTCAAGCGATCAAACAATCCATCGAGAATAATAAGAAAATCATCAGCGATGCACTCGACATGCTCAAACAATTAATTTATCTACCCGAAGGCAAAGCGCACTTAGCCAGCTTAACCGAGCGACGTATCGCCTATGTTGCTTCTTTCTCAAAAGTTGCGCGTCAAATTGATGCTGGTGACCGAGCAGCTGCTACGCTCACGATGAACCGCGAAACTCTACCCGCTTTAGACGCATTACAAGAACCTATCGTCGCACTGACAAAATTACAAAAACAAATTGTCATCAATAGCAGTCAAGAAGTGCGAAATCGGATTCAAGCCGCTCGTTTGCTATTAATCGGGCTGATGTTAACTGGAACATTCATTGGGATGGGCCTAGCTTGGTTCATCGCGCGTTCGATTACCCGCCCACTGAGTGAAGCGGTGCATATTGCGCGCACGGTAGCGGCTGGCGATTTGACTAGTATTGTCGAAGTCACTAGCAAAGATGAATGTGGTCAGCTACTGCAATCGATGCAAGACATGAACGCCAGTCTCATCAAGATCGTACATCATGTGCGTAGTGGCACTGAGCTCATGGCAAACGCTTCGCATGAAATCGCAGATGGGAATATGGAGCTTTCTTCACGTACCGAAGAACAAGCCAGTGCTCTCGAAGAAACTGCCGCATCGATGGAAGAACTCGCCTCCACCGTAAAGCATAATTTTGAATCGGGGGAGCATGCAAATCGTCTCGCCGAATCGGCTGCACAAGTAGCTGTAAAAGGAGGTGCAGTCGTTGGTGAAGTTGTCCACACGATGGAAGCAATCAATCTATCTTCGCGAAAGATTGCAGATATCATCGGCGTGATCGATGGCATTGCATTTCAAACCAATATCTTGGCATTGAATGCGGCGGTCGAAGCCGCACGCGCAGGTGAACAAGGCCGTGGTTTCGCCGTTGTCGCCTCTGAGGTTCGTTCGCTCGCGGGACGATCCGCTGCAGCCGCCAAAGAAATCAAAACTTTGATTACCGATTCAGTCAGCAATGTGAGTGATGGTTGCCGATTAGTAGAACAAGCCGGCAGCACGATGGATGAAATCGTGGTGCATGTGCGTCGCGTTGCCGATTTGATGGGCGAGATCACGACTGCCAGCCGTGAACAAACCACCGGCATCGAACAAGTGAATCAAGCAGTTGGTCAAATGGATACGGTCACCCAACAAAACGCAGCCTTGGTAGAAGAAGCCGCCGCTGCGACCCAGGCATTGGATCACCAAGCGACCCTATTAGTGCAAGCAGCTAGCGCATTCAAAATGCCACTATCAGCATCGAGTATCACCGCAAAGCGCGCGATGACAGCCCGCGTTGATGATCAAGAACTGCCAGCTTTAATTGGAATGTGAACGCCCTACTTTGTGTATTCTTTTGACTTAAGCGAGCACCGGCATACTTTCAACAACTTGAATTTGATCAAAAAAGAAACAAAGAAACGACAGTCAGCAATCAGGAGAAACGCATGGCATATTTTGAATGGGCCGATGATATGGAAATTGATCGTGGCCCCATAGACGACGATCATAAAAATCTAGTGCGATTAGTCAATGAACTACATACAGCGACGAGTGCAGGACGAGGACACGAAGTCATAGAACAAATCATGGGCAATCTGATCAATTACACCAAGGATCATCTCGAACGAGAAGAACAGATTATGGCAGCGCTCCACTTCCCGAATTTAGAGCGGCACAAACAAGGTCATCAACAATTTGCTAAAAAGCTTAACGAGCTACAAGCAAAGTACGAGGCCGGCAGCATCACCGTTCCATCACAATTATCAACAGTATTGCGTGACTGGCTGTCGCTACACATCCGCCGCTCGGATAAAGAGATCAAAGTATTCTTACAAAGGAAAGAGAAGCTCGGTAAAAAATAGTCTACTTGTATTTATCCCAATCGCTGCCATCAAAGGCTCAATCGCTCAATCAAAATAGCAATCAAAGTCAACACTGCTTATTTCACTTCTACACTTTCAACACGGATCAATTCACAAGCACCTGCACCAGTATCCTCACGCGTCAGCGACGATTGCCAATGCCATCCATCCGACGCATTCACTTCCACCAATTTCCCGCGTAGGCGAATGATTTGTCCGGTTCGCAGTGCTTTCAGTTGCTCTTCGATTTTTGCATTCGCTGGAATCATGTGCATATTGGCGCTATGACTTGCGATTTCAGAGGGAGGTCGCGGCGGCGTATCCTCCCAGCGATAGGAATAGAAGCGATGGCCTTGAGAAATCGTCAAGGATGATAAAACTTCAGAATCCGACATCGATCCCCAACCCAAGGCCAAATCCACTGGAGACAAATCCGCCTCACGCCCAATCGAATACAATTCCTTCGCCAAAATGCGCGCTTCAATATCAAAATCTGCCAGTGCCTTGATCGTGTAATCCCCCTTCTGCCAACTATCACCACGATCAAGCATCGTCTGCACCGGTTCACGCTCGACCAAAACACCGCTTGCATGCCTGATCGGCTTGTGTTGACGTTGTTGATACTGGTATCCCGCAAAACAAAGCAGCAGTAAAACAAACATCCATCGCTTAGATACCATTTCCCAACCTCAATTCATCGCTCCAATTGGATGGACAGCGTTACTGCACATACTCACTGCACATACTCAGAAATCTCAATCAAGTTTTGATCGGGATCGCGAAGGTAAATCGACAAAATCGGCCCACACGCACCTGTCCTTCGAATCGGACCTTCAACTATCATCACGCCGAGTTGCTGCAGTTCTTGTATTACCTCGCTCAATGGAGTCTCGGCGATCAGGCAAATATCGATCGAGCCTGGCGTGGGTTGATCTGCTTTCGGCTCAAATTCTTTGCCTGCCTCATGCAAATTAAATTTTTGCTGGCCAAATACAAGCGCCTGACGTCCCTCGCCAAATTGCACCACCTCCATGCCAAGCACGCGCACATAGAAATCGATGGTCGTTTGGATACTTTTAACTGTCAGTACAACGTGGTCAATTCGTGAAATTTTCATGGTTCATCATCAATGTTGGGGACACAAGACGCTCTGAGCACGCGCTAAGACACCGAATATCCAAACACTTGGCTATCAAGGTGTATCACTATCCATGGACACAGCATTATCTTTGCATAAAGACGTCAGGGTTTTCTAACTGCATTGTTTCACAAAGGTCCACAATCGACGCATCTAATTGACTGCCCGCGCCTAATCGTATTTCGCGAAGCGCAGCATTGATTCCCAATGCGGGTCGATAAGGGCGGAAAGAAGCCATGGATTCCATGATATCGGCGATTGCTAAGATGCGCGATTCTTCTAAAATTTCGTTGCCTTTCAAACCTTGTGGATAACCAGAACCATCGATTTTCTCGTGGTGTTCACGCACGATACGTGCAATTGGCCAAGGAAAAGGGATATCTTTCAGGATACGATACCCTGTTTCAGGATGCTCTCTGATCAGTGCCATTTCTGCAGGGTTCAAGCGAGATGGCTTGGTTAGAATTTCACTTGGGACCGCGATTTTACCTATGTCATGTACCAATGCCGCTAAGCGTAAGCCTTGAATTCTAAAGGGCTCCCATCCCAGTCTTTGTGCAATCGCACAAGCGATATCGGCAACGCGCTCCTCGTGCCCAGCAGTATAGGGATCGCGACTCTCTAAGGTGAGTGCGAGTGCGCGAATTGTTTGATACAAGGCTTCGTCCAATTGCTTCTGCGAGGCCGCCCGCTCTAACCTCTCATGTTCCAACTTGTGTGAGAGGGTGAGTTTTTCAATGCCATTCGCAATTTCGACGGCAAGTGATTCAAACACAGGTAAGACGTGTTGAGAAAACGCATTCGGTTCTCGGGAGTAAATCACTAGTGCGGCTCTGCCATCGGGATGTTTGAGCGGCACCGACAAACTCGAACGCAGTCCAAACTGTGATGCCTTTTCCAGCCAAGGACTGAAATGCTGATCAATTGCAGCATCAGAAAGGATTTGCACAGTTTGACTACGCAAACAAATACCCGTTGGTCCTCTTCCATAAGGAGAGTTTTCATCCCAACTTATTGTCACGCCTCTTAAATACCCCTCCGCTTCACCAGCACAGCCAAGATTTCTGACCGTTTTTTCCTCATCATCGATTGCCAGACCAATCCATGCCAGCATAAACGGCGTATTCGTCGTAATCGCCGTACAAATAGCCGAGAGCACGTCAGATAGTGTCTCCGCTTTAGAAATCGCTTGCACAGCGCCAGCGAAGGCTGACAAGGCCCAGTTTTCGACTTGTATTGGCTTATGCGAATTGCCACCCTCATTGCCATCGATGTCTTCGTTCATTCACGCTATCCTCAAAGGTGGTAAATCAGTGGTTCCGGAAGAATTGTCTATTTTTAAACTGGCATGATTTTTTGCATGCAGCGTACGGCCACTTAGTCTACTCTAAATAAGCCTATTCCACCGTCACACTCTTCGCTAAATTCCGCGGCTTATCCACATCCGTCCCACGCGCCAGTGCGGTGTGATACGCCAGCAATTGCAGCGGTACAGTATGCAATATCGGGGACAGCATGCCGTAGTGTTCTGGTAGACGAATCACGTGTACGCCTTCGCTTGGTGTGATGCGGGAATCAGCGTCGGCGAAGACGTAGAGTTCGCCGCCGCGGGCGCGGACTTCTTGCATATTCGATTTGAGCTTTTCGATTAGCGTGTCATTTGGCGCGACCGTGACTACCGGCATCTCTTTGGTGACGAGTGCTAGTGGGCCGTGTTTGAGTTCGCCTGCTGGGTAAGCCTCGGCGTGAATGTAGGAAATCTCTTTGAGTTTTAAAGCGCCTTCGAGTGCGATGGGGTAATGCAGGCCGCGACCTAAGAAGAGTGCGTTTTCCTTGCGAGCGAATTCGTCTGCCCAAGCGATGATTTGTGGTTCTAGCGCGAGTACGGCGGTGATCGCTACTGGCAAGTGACGCAGGTCTTTGATGTGATCTTGTTCTTGCACTTCGCTTAAACGATCTTTACTTTGCGCTAGCGTGAGCGCCAATAAAAATAAGGCGGCGAGTTGTGTTGTGAATGCTTTGGTGGAAGCGACTCCGACCTCGACACCCGCGCGCGTGATGTAGGCGAGTTCGCATTCGCGCACCATGGCGCTAGTGGCGACATTACAAATCGTTAGGCTGTGCGGCATGCCGAGTTCACGAGCGTGTTTGAGGGCGGCGAGTGTATCGGCGGTTTCGCCGCTTTGTGAAATCGTGACGATTAAACTCTTAGGATCGGGCACGCTGTCACGATATCGGTATTCACTGGCGATCTCCACATTGACTGGAATTTTGGCGATGGATTCTATCCAGTATTTTGCCGTCATACCTGCATAGTAGCTCGTGCCACAAGCGAGGATTAAGACATTGTCGATCTCTTTGAATACGCGATAAGCTTTGTCACCAAATAGCTCGGGCATGATATTGGTGATGCCTTCTAAGGTATCGCCCAAAGCGCGTGCTTGTTCGAAGATTTCCTTTTGCATGTAGTGGCGATACGGGCCTAATTCTGCTGCACCAGTATGGGCGTGGACAGTGCGTACTTCGCGCTCGACTTGTTTGCCATGCACGTCGACAATCCATACACGTTGCAATTGCAGATCGACGACATCGCCTTCTTCTAAATAAATAATCTGATCGGTGGTGCCAGCTAAGGCCATCGCATCAGAAGCCAAGAAATTTTCTCCTTTGCCGATACCCACAATCAGTGGTGAACCTTGACGCGCGCCGACCACGCGATGTGGCTCATCACGGCAGAAGACCGCAATGGCATACGCGCCCGTTAAACGCTTCACTGCGTGTTGTACGGTGTCGAATAAATCGCCGCTGTATAAGTGATCAACTAAATGGGCAATGACTTCGGTATCGGTTTGGCTTTCAAATACATATCCAGCTTGCATCAGTTCAGCACGCAGCTCTTCGTGGTTTTCAATAATGCCGTTATGTACCAAGGCGATGCGCGCATTCTCGCCATTCCGAGAAAAATGCGGATGCGCATTGGCAGAAGATGGTGCACCGTGGGTTGCCCAGCGGGTGTGCGCAATGCCAGTAAAACCTGCGAGGCCAGTTTGCTCGACCTGTGTTTGCAGCTCCGCTACGCGCGACGTGCTGCGTGAACGCTGTAATTTGCCATCGACATGCAGCGCCACACCGCAAGAATCATAGCCACGGTATTCGAGGCGTTTGAGACCTTCTAACAAGATAGGAGTGATATTGCGTTGTGCTACTGCGCCGACGATGCCACACATAGAGACCTCTGCTTGAGCTTTGTTTAAGAATAGATGCGTCTGAATTAACGTATACCAACATGCTAATCGAGAGCACATGAAATTTTCTTTCAAAATTTATTAATTAATGATTAAATAGATCACCAATCCACATGCATATCGATTTATTTCATTATTTAATGCAATTTGAAATCTTCATTCAATCATTTGCAACACTTATGACCCAATTAGATGACTTAGACAAAAGAATATTGCAGGTCTTACAAAGCGACGCCTCATTGAGCAATCATGCCCTAGCGGCACGCGTGCACGCCTCGCCACCGACCTGCCTAAGGCGCGTGCAACGCTTACGGAAAGAGGGCGTGATCGCCAAAGAAGTCGCGATTCTGGCACCTGAAAAGGTGGGCGCAGGATTAACCGCAATTGTGGAGATCACCTTAGACCACCAAGCCACCGAACATCAAATCGCCTTTGAACAATTGGTTAGCTTGGAAATCGCCGTTCAGCAATGCTACCGCGTTTCACCTGGACCTGATTTTGTGCTGGTGATTCAAGTCAGCGATATGGCTGCCTATCACGCCTTGGCACATCGCTTGTTTGCAACCCAAGCGAATGTGCGCAATGTACGGAGTTTTTTTTCGATCACGCGCAGCAAGTTTGAAACGCAAATTGCGCTAATTGATTCTTAATACTAGGGTTCGTAATCGGGCTGTGTCGTATTCCAGTTCGTTGACCGGACTGCCAACGACACATCGAAATGAGATCAAACTGCGATGCATCTAGTCTAGAGATCGGCAGTTTGATTCATTGAGTTGTCTTGTGGATGCAAGTGTTTTAGCTGCCCTTTGAGTCTTTCCATCGTTTTAAGATAGTCGCTTCTTGTTCGGCCGAAAACGCAATTTTCACCCGTCCTTTTTCTTCACTTAACTGTGTCTTATACCAAGCGAGCGTATCAGCAACAGTTTGCTCGATAGGGCGAAACCGCATGGCAGCCTTGACTGCTCGCGCATTGCTCCAAGTATGAAAACCTTTTGAATTGCCGTAGTAAGGCGACCAAATCGGAAATTCGATATCAGACTGCTTATCCATAAATTCACTGGGTATCCATGTTAAGGAGCTGCTCGCCTTCGTCGCTTTTTTACATGCTTCCACGACCCGCCCCCAAGGCATAGTTTTTTCAGGCCCGAGTGCATTAAAGCGCCCCGTCGTATTGTGCTCCACCATCATGACTAACCATTCCGCCAAATCACGCACGTCAATGACTTGAAACGGCTCTGTCGGTGCACCAGGCACTGCTATTTCGCCCCCTTGATCAAACCGCACCGGCCAGTAAGTAAACCGTCCTGTAGGATCATCTGGCCCGACGATATAACCGGGACGTACTACCGTGGTTCTACCCGGGAGCGCCTTTTCGGCGGCTTGTTCACAGGCTGCTTTGAGTCCTCCATAGTTTTCAAAATTCTTTCCCATTTCCTCAACGGCAGGGTTGGATAAGCTTGCCAATGGCGTATCTTCATCACCATGCATGGGGACTGGCTCTTTGTAGCAACTAATACTGGAAATGTAGATGTATTGCTTGACTCGGGAGGCAAGCAATTGCGCTGAGGCGCCCACCATACGCGGAAAATAACCTGAGTCATCAATCACAGCATCCCATTCGCCCGTCTCTAAGGATTTGATCCCCTCTCCCTTATTTGGGTCACGGTCACCTTGACGTTTTTCGATATCAGGAAAGAGTCCAGGTCGAGTCTTCCCGCGATTAAACAAAGTCAAAGTATGACCACGCACCGTTGCCGCAGCGACAATAGCAGGGCCTAAGAAGCCCGTTCCACCTAAAATTAAAATGCGCTTCGGTGTTGACGATTTTTGTGCAGTGTAGGGCATGTTCGTTGTTACTTGCTGCGCATTGACGAAACTGGCAAGTCCAACTCCTGTCACGCCCGCCACACTGGCAGCGGTACCTATTTGTAAAAACTGACGACGTAATTGTGACATGATGGCCTCCTCCGATATTGAGATCACTACGAAAATTGGGTGATAGGGACTGCTTGATTTTTACTTTCTATTTATTTGGTATCTATTTGCTGCTCACTTGCTGCTCACTTTGCTACTTACTACTTTGTGCTGCCACCCATCTCGTATCCAAAACCGCGGCGACATCACAATTCCGAACGACTGCGTTCTCATGGATTGCATTTAATTATTAGCGAATAGCGTGATCGCGACCCAGTTCTATTCATTCATCCTGTTCTTTTAATTGATGCCCTATCTTCACTCCAACAAGCAGCCAAGCCGCGGAGCAAGCCAAGGCAACACCCGACATTGCAAGTGCCAACCACGTCAACAATGCAGGCATCCACACGCCCAAGACGTCGCCACCTCGATACACAAAAGTATCAATAAATGCTTTCGACTTATAACGCTCATCAGGTCCGAGGCGTACATACAAAATCTCTCGTGCTGGACGATCGACCGCGTAATGTAGTCCTCGCCGTATCACTTGAACGATCGCCAAAGTGATAAATGCTGGCCACACCAGCAAAGCTCCAAATCCGATCATAGTAAGGAGTGGCAACATCAAAAGCACACCCGGGACGCCAATCCCTCGCAAGAGGCGACTTGCGACAAACAATTGCAAACCGAGCGTCAAAACATTGCCCCAAAAATCCATGCGGGCAAATGCTGCTGTGCGCGCTGCCTGCTCGCTAAAGGTCGTTGCGACGATATTCGCCTGAGTCATATATAAAAAAGTTGAGGTGACGGCATACAATAAAATATACAGACAAATCATTTGCAAATAAGATGAATCGAGAATCGCACGGAACCCCTGTCGATAATCAGGGCTGGGCTCCCGCTCGATCTGCGCCTGCGCAGTTAAATCAAAGAGCTTAGCGAGGCGCAACATACACAACACCGCTAATTCCAAAGCGATACAGGCAAGTATCATCAACCCGTCTGGAGCCAATTGCAGCCCCCAACTTCCGCGACTCAGTGATTCTGTACACGCAGCGCCGAGAATTGCACCTAGCGTACCGCCCATTGAGATCATGCCAAACAATCGTTTGCCCTGATCTTCACTAAATATGTCGGTCATCAAGCTCCAAAAAATCGAAACGACAAACAAATTGAAAACACTCAGCCAAACGTAAAAGCTATAGCCCAACCAACTACCGCCATGCGCAGGAAGGAAATGATAGAGAATCACGAAAAGAACTAAATTCGCAGCAAAGAAATGACTGACCATCGGAATAAACCGACGTCGCACCGTTCTGGAAACTAAGATCGCATAGACGGGATTGACGAGCAGCATCGTCACCATGGTTGCCGTCATCAGCCATGGGAGCTTATCGACCCCTTTGGCAATACCCATCGCCTCTCTAACAGGTCGTAGAAAATAAAAACTAAGCAACAAGAAGAAAAAATACGCGGCACCCCAGCAGAGTGCACGCCCTTCCCCTGGCTGCAATAACACCAAGCTTTGCAAAAAAGATGGAGAGGCTGTCCTCTTGTGTGGCGCAGTTTGCATGTCTTCCTCTTGGATTTCAGCACAGCGAAAATGACTAGCTGCCTTATCGTTGTTTTGCAGTTGGAGATGCGATTTCTCAGGAAGTTCAGCCACCAGCGTCGAGAATTTATAAATTTATTTCAAATTCAAACGGGAACTATCCGATGAATGCGCGGTCTCGAACGCCTACTTTTTAAGCAGACGATGCACTTCATCAAGCGGATTGGTATGTAGGATATACGTCCCTTCAATGCTTATGCACGTCGCCTTAAAGGATTGCAAATTGGGGGCACGCGCTCTCCATTAGCGCCACACAGTCTACGCAAAATCGCAGCAACAAAGCATGTAAGGCAAAGCACTCTAATCGGTCACAAACCTTGATTCAGCGCAAATAAGCTGCGGATTGCCGGACATCTAGCCGTCGACAAAATTTGTTTTTATTGCAAACAAGATGATAAAAAACACCATATCAGTGAATTTTTTAGCACTTTTTCGTCGCAAATTAGCGACGAAATCGCCTATATTTCGGAAGCTATAAAGAAATATTTCTTGACGATGACAAGATATACAAAATATTTATGGGCGACATTACTAATCAAAATTGTATTTATATTTATCGCCTTGCTATGATTCTATCCGTCGCAACGCAGTACATAAAAGTCAGGAAAGACTGCGACAAAATTTAATCACTAAGAAAGGAAATCGTATGTTAAATGCATTCGTAGAAATTCAACTGGTAGTAACAATGATCGCTGTTGTCGCTGCATTTTCAACTTACTTGCTCGATAGCTCAACTAACTAATTGATTCTAATCTTGATTGAATCTTCAAGAAAGGAAGATTTTGCAAGAATGGAATTGAAAGTCGTATTGCTGAGCAACGAGCTAGTAAATAAGTAGTAACTGAGCAGTGAACTAGAAGTAAGCAGAAGTAAACGAGTAATCAACTCGTTGAGCAATAAGTCGAAGACTTGGCATCGTTAAAGCTGTGGTCAACGATAGTTTTAAAGAAGTAATCAGTCGGCTGGTGATGCCATTGCAAACGTTATGCATTGACCAAGTACCCAGTTTATTGATCGTTATTCATGTCGTAAGTAGCATTCACAGGCTGAGCAACACTTAAGTCAGATCGCCAGTGAAGTCAAAGACGCCTGTTTCATGGATGGATGCCATCCCCCCCATTATTCTGGGGAACATGAAAGGCGTCTGCCTTGGGGGGGAAGCTCTTCCCCCGGTTCCGCTTCCGCTTCCATTTCCCCACCCGCTCAAATCGATCATCAGCATTCCAGTCATGCCGGCTTTTTTCAGTCAGGAATGCCAGGACAAGTGAATCACGCTCTCTATTTGAGTGCGATCACGTTGGATCGCACCCACGAAGACGAAACAAAATCAGCATAGAGCTTGATAGGGACTTCGCATCCCGCTATTTCTTGATCTTAACGGGTCGCTGCCAAGCATCGATCGTGATTTGCTTCGCGCGCGAAACCGTGAGTTTGCCCTCTGGCGCATCCTTCGACAAAGTCGTGCCGGCTCCCAATGTCGCACCTTTACCAACTCGCACGGGAGCGATGAGCTGACTGTCGCTACCTATAAAAGCATCATCTTCAATCACAGTGCGGAATTTATTCACTCCGTCATAATTGCACGTGATTGTGCCCGCACCGATATTCACACGACTGCCAACAGTCGCATCGCCAATATAGGCAAGATGATTGGCTTTACTATGCGCGGCAATTTGACTATTTTTTACTTCAACGAAATTGCCGATATGGACATCTTCGCCTAACTCCGCGCCCGGACGCAATCGCGCATAAGGGCCAATCTGTCCGTTCTCGCCGACACGCGCATCCTCGATGTGGCAAAAGGATTTGATCACGCTGCCTGCAGCAATGTGGGCATTTTTAATCACACAATTGGCACCGATACTCACGCCATCACCCAAGATCACCTGCCCCTCGAATACGCAGTTCACATCAATCGTCACATCGCGACCGCATTGCAACTGGCCGCGGACATCAATACGCGCCGGATCAAGCAAACTCACCCCCTGCTCCAGGAGATTTTGCGCAATTTGTGCTTGATGTAGGCGCTCTAATTGGGCAAGCTGCACCTTACTATTGACCCCCATCGTTTCCCAAATCGAGGCTGGTTGCGCGGAAGTGACCTCGACCCCATCCGCCACGGCGCTAGCGACGATATCCGTCAAATAGTATTCCCCTTGCGCATTTTGATTCGACAACTGTCCCAACCATTTTTTCAAAGCACGAGTCGGCGCGACCATGATACCTGTATTGATTTCCGTGATGGCGCGCTCGGACTCATTGGCATCTTTTTGTTCAACAATCCGACGAATCCTGCCATTCTCACGAATAATCCGTCCCAATCCGCTCGGATCAGGCATCTCGGCCGTCAAAATTGCAAGTTTGTCGTCTCCAGCAGCATTGACCAAAGCTTGCAAACTCGTACTGCGTGTGAGAGGAACATCACCGTATAAAATCAATGTTGGTACCGTGTCGTCTAAATGCGGAATCGCTTGCGCGACGGCATGCCCTGTACCCAATTGCGGCTCTTGTTTTGCAAAACTAATATCATCCGCTGCTACAGCGGCGGGAACTTGCTCCCCCCCATGTCCATATATCACACAGATGCGCGCTGCATTTTGAGCACGAACAGCGCGCGCTGTTTCAATCACATGTTTAAGCATGGGTTGACCCGCGATAGGATGCAATACCTTGGGTAAATTGGATTGCATGCGTTTGCCCATGCCAGCAGCCAAGATGACGACGTTCATTATCTTTATCAATTAGAAAACAAGAAGCATTAAGTCTACCACGCAGCTCCCTACCGAAGCACGCAGAATACAATTAGTCGCCCAACCGTAGACCACACGTAGAGCGCCGCATCGAAAGACACCGAACACCGACTCGACCACTTCTTGGACGCACGCCTGCGAGCTGTCATAATCCTGCTTTAAGCCACATCGACAGAATGCTATGACGCCCGAACTCCGAAAAGAAGCCTCAGAACTGCTGCTCCACAAACGCGGCATACGCGTGAATGTACAGCTACATGTAATCGAAGCAGATGAAGAAGTCTGCCTAAGGAGTAGTCAGCAGGTCGAGAACCGGCTGTTCGCCTTATGGGCAGTCAGTCAAGCCGCGCAAACGAATCAGACTCAACACTTTGCGGATTTTTTTCGACACCATCAGCTATGGCCCACTTTATCGGAACATGAAGCAGACTTTCTGTGCCAGACCAAACCGAACGAAGCAGATCGCGAGCGCTTCAGCCATCGACGCCATGCTTGGCATTTTTTATCATGGTGCGCCGGCTTGCTAAGCAAAATCGACCTGAGTAACAAGCCGATCAATAGTCAGGAGACACTGCTTCTTTTTCCTTCAATCGATGAGATTTTGAACAACAACAGCGGGGACTATACAAGCGCGAAATTGCCGAAATTGCCAATCCAGCTGCGCCGCAAAGATCAAATCATGGATTGGTCCGACTTACTCTACCGCTTACATTGGGCAGTTCGGCACGCAAGCTTGAACCAAAAACCTAGCCCCGGAAACATCGATGGTGTTATGGTACGGGAGTGGCATCAAGCAGTAAATTGGATGTGCTGCTATGACAATGAAGAGAATTGGGACTTAGTCAGCACTGAAACGACTGCCTAGTCGAAACGCATCAGGAACCTTTTTCGTCTTTTTTAGTCTAGCAGCATGTCATTAAACGAAGTTGATTAGTTTCTCATTTTACCTCACTCGAAAGTAAAGGATTTCCATGAGCACGTCTAAGATCATGTCCCGCGGTCAGCGCAACATCCAGTCTATCAACCATCGTATTAGCCGCCGGCTTCCGATGGCCCTACTGATCAGTGCAGTGCTCAGCGGCATGACTGGAATGACGTTAACGTCCTACAGTTTCGCCGCCCCCAGCAATACCAAAATGAGCTCGGAACAAACACTCATTGCTAAGGCAAAAGGCATACATCAACGTGTGCTCACTTTAGACACCCACAATGATATCGACATCAATAATTTTGCGTTTTCTCGCAATTATTCACAAGACTTAGAAAATCAAGTGACCCTGCCAAAAATGTTTGCCGGTGGTCTCGATGCCTCATTTTTCATTGTTTATACTGGCCAATCAACGGAGCCTGACGCATTCGAACCAGCAGGTTACAAACGCGCTTACGATAGTGCGATCAATATGTTTGAAGGCATCCATAGAATGACCACTGTATTAGCTCCAAAACAGATTGAATTTGCACGATCAGTTGCCGACGTCCAACGAATCTACAAAAGCGGAAAAAAAGTGGCCTTGATCGGTGTTGAAAATGCCTATCCACTCGGTGATGAAAAAAACGCGATCAAGCGTGTGAAGCAATTTTATGAACGCGGTGCTCGCTATATGTCGCTGGCACACCAAGGTCACAGCCAACTATCTGACTCCAATACAGGTGAAGCTATTGGTTGGAAGTGGAATGGACTCTCACCACTTGGCAAACAAGTCATCGCAGAAATGAATAAATGGGGAATCATGGTCGATGTGTCGCATCCGTCGAAAGAGTCGATGATGCAAACATTGGCTATCACGAAAGCACCGATCATTGCATCGCATTCATCGGTACGCGCATTATGTGACGTTAGCCGGAACATGGATGACGAGCAATTAATGGCGCTGAAGGCTAACAATGGCGTCATTCAGATCGTCGGCTTTAGCGCCTATCTAAAAACTGATTCCGCTGAGCGCCGCGCCGCACTTAAGGCATTACGTGACGAATTCAAACTCCCTGACAATGTTTCGGCCCAAGCTGTGCGACGTGGTCCAGTCGGCGGCATTAGCGAAGAGCAACGTGCGAACCTCCTCCAAAAATTGAATGAAGTCGATGCAAAATTCCCACCGCCCACGCGCGCCAATGTGAAGGATCTGGTAAATCACATTGACTATGCTGTGAATAAAATCGGTATCGATCATGTCGGCATCTCTTCCGACTTCGATGGTGGCGGCGGCATCGATGGCTGGAATCATGCTGGCGAAACCTTCAATGTAACTTTGGAATTAGTCCGTCGCGGCTACACCGAAGCGCAAATCGCGAAACTCTGGAGTGGCAATTTGTTACGTGTGATGGCGGATGTCGAAAAAATCGCAAGAGAGCAGCAAGCGCAAAAGTAAGGCAATATTCCATGACCGACAAATGACCAACAAAAGAAGGTCATGGATACACCCATCCTCAAAATGGGACAAGCACAGCCGATTGCACGTGAACTCATTGCAAAACAGCTTCGCTTGCCCCATTTTCGTCAATACCCACCGTACAACAATCCGATTTGATCAGGCGCTCACATTGATCGTCAAGCTAGCCACGTAGCCCTCTTTCGCATTGCCAGTGACACTCGTCATTTGCAAGCTCGTTCCATCACTAAAAATATTATCGCTTGCGAAACTAATTTGCGCCAAATTGCGCACACTCGTCGCGTACGCAGAATCGGTATACGCCTCATTCATCACACTTAAGGGAAATGTGAATTGCGAAGTCTTGACCCGATTGGTCACACTGGTACTTTTCGCAAGTGTTGGAAACACTTCAAAATGTACATGCGGCATACGTCCAGAATAACAGCCTGGGAATATCGTGACAAAACTCAATTCACCATTCGCATCGGTTTCTTGAACACCGCGTAAATAGTTTTGATTCGTAACGCCCGATGAATACAAAGAATAATTTCCATCACGATCACAGTGCCACAAATACACCGCAAATCCACTTGCGACGGCACAATTCGTCTTCGCATTATTGATTTTCAATTTGATCGTTAAGGGAATACCTCCTGCCGTGCCAGAGGCACCATTAAAACTACTACGAATATCTTGTCGCACAATGCCACTCATGGTCAGCACATTGACAATTCCACTCGCATTTGTATTGGTTCCATCGCCTGGATAAGGCCCGGCCGTCTCCTCTGGAACGATTGCGCAGCTACTCGTATCAGTTCCAGTGCTGGTACCTGTACCGGTACCCGAATTACCGCTACTTGTACTACCGACACTCGTCGTGGCACCACCACCGCAGCCAATTAAAGGCATCCCTAATCCACCTAACACCAACCAACGTAGACTCGTGCGACGACTGGTCGGCATGGTCAAGATCCGATCCAAATCGTGAGCAAGGCCTTGATGATGAGATTCTTGCTCTGCTACTTCCGGTGTATCGCTTGTTTTCATTTGCTTCCTTTCACTTCGTTAAACACGCATTCACTATTGACACTGACACTCAAGCACCAGCACTACGCAACCGTGCTAATGATGTTGCCACGGCTGCTAGCGCCTTCTAAATTGCTCGCAATGTTTTGCAAGAAACGGTTAAGCATTTGCGACTGTTCCTCAGATCCATCGGAATTCACCCCTAGTGCTTGAAGTAAATTGCCAAATGAACTGCTCAGTGCCGACAAGCGATCACTGCTCGCGCTGGCCCCATTGGTGAGACCCGTGGCATTTGCATTACTCGTTTCTGTACTGGCGTCTGCAGTGGAAGTGGAATTGGTGGATTGCAATTGACCAATCAATTGTTGCAAATCTTTTTCCAAGCCGCCTGGCTCACCAAAAATTCGTGCGCCCTCTGTTGGTGGCTGCAATTGAACCTTGTCTCCATTTGTCTCAGCATCGGATGTCGCACTATGTTTCTGTTGGTGCAGGCTACTTAACAATTCTTGCAAAAAGCTTCCCAGCGCTTGCGCTGCGTTGCTCGCACTTGTATCGGTATTGGTCGTATCCGTCGTATTGGTCGTATCGGTCGTGCTAGTCGAGCTATTCGTCGTTTGACCGACGCCCAAACTTTGTAATGCACTCGCAATCGCATCAATCAGTCCCCCTCCCTGACTCTCCCTTGGTGGCGGCGGTGGCGGCCTGCCACTAGCATGTTGATGCACGGCTTGACTCGATGTCGAACTATTGGCACTACCTGTACTAGTTAGATAATTCAACGAAGCACTTGTATTATTGGTGGAAACACCACCCAGATTGCTCCAACTCATTTGATCCTCCCAAGCTTTCATGACTATGGATTGCTATCCATGAGTTCATCGAAAATGAACTTATCTCCATTATGGTTTTGACGCTTGTAAAGTTGAGTTAAGCAAACGTAAATCTATGTAAAGATTGTGGTGAAATCAGCCCTAATGTCGGGATCTGAGAATCCAGTCAAACCAAGTTTTGCTATGATGTGACAGCTTGCACTGACATCTCCCCTTCACCCACTCAAGCTTTTGGCCCGCATCATGAATCAGGTTTTACTAATCGACGACGATATTGAACTCGTCACCATGTTTCGCGAATTCCTCGAGCAGGAAGGTTTTGCTGTCGATTGTGAACATGATGGGCAAAGGGGGGCTGCAGCGGCACTCAGTGGTCAATATGCGATCGCGATACTCGATGTCATGATGCCTCGCATGAATGGACTCGAGACACTGCGACAGATACGACATCAAAGTCAAATGCCCGTCCTCATGCTGACAGCACGCGGTGACGATACGGATCGCATTGTGGGATTAGAGCTGGGCGCAGATGACTACGTAACAAAACCTTGTACACCGCGCGAACTAACCGCCCGCATTCGTGCCATTTTGCGACGGACACAAAACCATACCGGGATTGAACTCGGCGAGACTGCATTGGTTGCTGGCAAGCTCAGTTTGTGGCCAGGCCAACGACGCGCGAGCTGGGAGCAAGTACCTTTAGAGCTGACTAGTACTGAATTCAATTTACTCGAAGTATTGATACGGCATGTCGGCAAACCCGTCAGCAAAAATACGCTTTCAGAACAAGCATTGGGGCGTCCTCTAGCGCGATTTGATCGCAACATCGACGTCCATTTAAGTAGCTTACGACACAAACTTGGCAATCTAGCCGATGGGCGCTCTTGCTTGCAAACGGTGTACCGGCTTGGTTATCAATTGGTGAAGGAATGACTTAATGCGCAGCCTTTGGTCGAGCCGTCTATTTTGGAAATTTTTCGTGTCTATCCTGCTAGCACAGGTTTTGGCCGCTCTCGCGGTGGGCGGCACAGTTTGGTGGCGCAATCAAGAAACGCAGAATCGTCAATTCAGTCAAATTGAAAATGGTCCGCGTGCAGAAGAATCCATACAGGGCGCAAAGGCCATCCTAGAATATGGCGGGCAGGAAGCGCTTGAACAATACTTGAGAACGCTACAGCATCACCAAGTCTATGTCATTCGCTGGCAGAATGGACAAGCGCAAGAATTACTCGGTCGCAAGCTCAGTCCAGAAATCTTGCAAGAATTAATGCAAGACAAATCAAATGACGCGAGCAAAGAGAATCGTGCCCAAGGTACAGCGCAGAATAGAGGCAATCTCAGCCCCGCCAGCTACCGCATGCAAAGCAGAGGCGAAGAGTATATTCTTTTTCTGCCACGTAATCAGGCAATGCGTGCACCGTCGAATTTTGACTACAACCCATTTATCCGCCTTGAAACTCGACCTTCACCTCCCAACGAATTGGATCGCAAATATGCCCTGCAAAATGTGCTAGGAGACCGTCCAGCACCCCCGCGTCGAATGGAACTGACCTTGTATATGATTGCTTTAGCTGCGGTCTTTGCTAGTTTGGTTTTTGCAGCATTATTAGCTTGGTATTTTACTCGTCAAATTCTGAATCTTAGGCTGGCATTTGCGGCGGCGGCTGAGGGACAATTAGCCCCGCGCTTTCAACAGCAAAGTGGCAATGATGAACTCAGCGACCTCGGTCATGCGTTTGATCAAATGTCGGCTCGGCTTAAACACATGATAGAACGGCAAACCAAACTTTTGCATGATGTATCGCATGAACTGCGCTCACCCTTGGCAAGGGTACAGGCCGCAATTGGCCTCGCCCATCAACAACCTGAGCGGATCGCTGTCTATTTAGAAAGAATAGAAAAAGAAAGTGGTCGCATGGATAATTTAGTGGGCGAACTCTTGACCTTGGCACGTCTTGAGGCAGGGGCCTATTCATATCGAAATGAATTAATCGATTTTAATGAATTGCTTGAGCAACTGGTCGTCGACGCACAACTTGAAGCCGATATGCGTGAATGTGAGTTAATCTTTGAATCCCAATCATCAATCATGCTTCACGGGCAAGCGGAATTACTCAACCGTGCATGCGAAAACGTTTTGCGCAACGCCATCAAATACAGCCCAAGGTCGAGCAAGATCCACCTTGAATTGGCTCTCGAACAAAAACAAGAACATCAACAAGGATGGGCGACGCTCCGTATTTCTGATCAAGGGCCCGGTGTACCTGAACACGAAATCGCCTCAATTTTTGAAGCATTTTATCGTAGTAGCAATGCACAACAAACGACTGGGCATGGTTTAGGACTCGCCATCAGCCACCACGTCATACAACACTTCGGCGGGCATCTATGTGCCTGCAACCTCCCTACTGGTGGGTTTTGTGTCGAAATCAGTTTGCCTTGCGCCATCTCGAAACCTAGCGAACACGCGCCGCAATAATCGATCCTGCGGACAAATGTTGTTCATCGCATGGAAATCACGCCGTGTATTCCCCTCATTGCTTGCGACATTGGACAGACCAATTTAGAATAGCCTGTCTCCCTTGCGTCACTCATGTCGATATTTTCAGCATCGTCGCAAGTTGTTTTATCTCCCTTTTTCTGCGTATTCAATGAAAAAAGCTGCATCAGCCTTAGAAACGATCCCACCAGAGCCACGTCTTTATCGCGTTGTATCTGGACGCATTCAACAATTAATCAAGGATGAAAATATCGCAGCTGGTGAACGACTACCTTCTGAGCGCGATCTTGCAAGCAAACTGAATGTGAGTCGAGCGTCCCTGCGTGAGGCCTTAATTGCGCTTGAATTAGGCGGGATTGTCGAAGTACGTGGTGGTTCGGGTGTTTATGTGAGTGAACAAGCGAAAGCGGACTCCGACGTAATGGAAGTCGGCCCAGGACCATTCGAAGTCTTGTCTGCGCGTCGACTGATTGAATCAGAAGTCGCTGCAATTGCAGCAAAAAATGCAACGGATTCTGCAATCGATGCAATTTTAAAAGCGGTACTTGAGATGGAGAAGAACCACGACAACCGCAATGAAAATGAAATGGCCGATCGCAATTTTCATTTAGCCATCGCGCGCGCGACTGGGAACAGCGCACTAGTTGGTGTGATTGAATATTTATGGAATCAACGCGGCAGTTTGTGGCATAAATTAAAAGAACATTTTCAAACAGAAGAATTGCGTAAGCAAACCTTACTTGATCATCGCGCGATTCTCGCCGCAATTGCTGCGCACGATGCAAATGGTGCGAAACAGGCAATGCGCGCCCATCTGGACCGCGTCAGCCGAACCTTTTCACGCGGATAAACTCGAGTGGGCACACTGATGCCCAATTCCCGCCCCCCCCAATCATCATGCAACACGCTGTGCCAGCAATTTAGCAGCGATACTGCAACGATACAGCACGTCTGAACCGATCTCGATTTGACACAGGCAGCTAGTACTTACGCGCCAATTTACTTGCGCAATCAAAGACTTATGCAGCAATTGCGCATCCATATGCGAAAATATTCTGCCACAAAAATACCACATTCGGCTAGTCCACATTGCGATTTTGGTCTTACCACATTAAAATGGCCTGACCACATTTACGCATTCAACCGAATCGTTTAAACTTCAACCAACATGCCATGTGCTTTGCAATACACGCATTGAGCAACGACAAATAAAGATTGGACACCAATGAAACTCGCACCACTATCTAAAGTCATCCGCCATACCACCTTGGGATTGAGTGCACTTACTTTACTTTGCGCTGCGAGTGTCCATGCAAGCACCTCAGCCAATCCCCAATATCGCAACACCGATAATCCGAATCTCGCTGACAAAGGGGAAGGCACTTATCCCATTCCTTACAAAATGCCGGTGGTCAAAGAGGTGACCGATGCACTTCATCGCATTCGCGCCTATCTCGAATCCACCACACCCACTCGGATTATCCACAAAGGCACAGGGGCAGCTGTCACAGATTTAAAAAAGCCAATCAAAGAGGCAATCTTTGAACCCAGCAAAGGCGATTACGGCATCATGGTGTATGAGATGGGTGTCGTGCACTCAGGGCTGTTAAAAGTACGTGCAGCCACCCAAGACGCTCGTTTCACAGCCATGACTGAGCGCCATCTTCGTTTTTTCGCGGAGACGATGCCCTATTTTAAAGCGCAAGAAGAGCAATTCCACTTAGAGCGTGCGAATAGTTTTTCTCGCTTCCTTGATCCACGTTCCCTCGATGATAGTGGATCAATGTGTGCCGCGCTGATCCGCGCTCGTTTCGCCAAAGTAGGTCCCGATCTCGATCAAATGATTCAGATCTGCGGTGATTGGGTCGCAAACAAACAGTTCCGTTTAGCCGATGGCACCTTGGCACGCAAGCGCCCGCAAGCTGTTTCTCTTTGGGCGGACGATATGTATATGGGAATCCCTGCGCTGGCCGAACTCGGGCATATGACTGGCGATGTTCGCTATTTTGACGATGCCGTACGCAATGTTTTGCAAATGAGTCAGTACATGTTCAATGCGCAAAACAATTTATATACACATGGCTGGAATGAAAACAATCCTGATGCGCCGCGCTTCTATTGGGCTCGCGCGAATGGTTGGGCAGTGCTTGCTATGTCGGATTTGTTGGATGTGCTGCCAAAGTCGCATCCTGGGTACAACCAAGTTCTCAATCAATTGCGCGCCAATCTAAAGGGAATTGCAGAACAACAATCGGGACAAGGCTTGTGGCACCAAATGCTTGATCGCCACGACTCTTATTTAGAAACTTCTGCCAGCGCGATGTTCGTGTATGCCATTGCGCATGCAGTCAACCAAGGATGGATCAGTCCTAGCACATGGGGTTCAATCGCTCAGGCTGGTTGGGCAGGTTTGGCAAACCGCATCACCAACAAGGGAGAAATCGAAGGTATCTGTGTCGGTACGACTTTTGCCAGTGACCATGTTTACTACTATCATCGTCCAACCAGTGTTGAAGCACTACACGGATATGGTCCGACACTCATGGCGGGCGCGGAAATTATTCAAATGTTGAATAACCCTGCTTTCAATATTGAGCACAAGGTACGTACTTATCACTACGTCCCGAGCAATGCAGCGAAAACTGACTATCGTGAACACCACTAAGCTGAATTGGTTTGACCGATCGAATAACCGATTCAACAGCCAATCCACGAACACTTGTCAACCACTTCGAATTGAAGTCAACATGGAACTAGCATGATGCGTAACCGAATTCCAACACTCCTTGCACTCGCCAGTGCGACCGCTCCACTCATGTTGTTCTCAGGGTCAATCTCTGCACAAGAGCAAGCACAAGCGCCATTGCAAGTGGTGGTATCGCATCAGCTGGAACAAGCACGGCCTTCAGAAACCATCACGATTCCATGGTCACAGATCAATCAATATTTACCGGGCGCCTTAATTCAGAAAATCGCGGTAAAGGACAAACATGGAAAGGTACTAGCCCACCAAGTTACGAATATTGCGCCACAAGCCAAAGATCCCAAAGGAATAGGCATTGCCTATGGAGAATTGATCTTCCAATACCATTTTGCAGCGGGTGAAAAAAGTGCGGAATTCACAATCGAAAAGATAGACACAGTCGCTCCCGTATTTGAAACCAAAGCCTTTGGTCGCCATGTTCCCGAGCGTCTCGATGACTTTGCGTGGGAAAACGACAAAGTCGCTCACCGGACTTATGGACTTGCTCTCGCGGCGCCAGCGCCAGTTGGTGTGACCAAAGAAGTATTGGTGACCAGTGGCATTGATATCTGGTTTAAACGCGTTAGCTATCCGATTGTCGATCGTTGGTACAACAAGGGACATGATCATTACCATCATGACGAAGGCGAAGGCATGGACATGTACAACGTCGGCAAATCTCGCGGCTGCGGAGGTACCGGGATTTGGGACGGACAACAACTCCACACTAGTATCAACTATGAAAAATGGAAAGTGTTAGCGAATGGCCCAGTGCGGACAGTCTTTGAACTCAGTTATCCAAGCTGGGACGCCGCTGGTATCGCAATAACGGAAACCAAACGCTTCACTGTCGATGCTGGGCATTATCTCGACAAGATTGAGAGCAGTTTTCAATATCTTGGCGGACAAACACTCACTGCCGCTATTGGGCTCAACAAAACACCCAGCGACAAGGGACAATCCCCGCACATTACACTCATTCAAGACACTGATCGCGGACTATTAGCCCAGTGGGTGCAACAAACAAGCAAAGGCGAATTCGGGACAGCGATATTGGTTGCTAGTCCGAATACCACCACCTCGTTTGCAGAAGATACGCTGAATCATTTGATACTTGCGCCTGTGCAAAGCGGTAAGCCGTTGACCTACTATGCAGGTGCAGCATGGAATCGTAGTGGTGACATTTTATCCAAGGAGGCATGGCAATCCTACCTCAACAATATGGCACAACGTCTTCGCGATCCGATTCAAATTCAACTCAAAGCCAAAGCACTGTAAAGCAACACTCTGTTGTGAGTTAGCTTCAAGCATAGCGGAAACCTCGCGCGATGCAATTAAGCTAGCTCATACTCGATTGTTGACCTATTCTTCATACTGCCTACATTTTATTGTGAATCAAACGGATTCGCCCTCTATCGGTCAATCAACTATGTTAAATGCTTCTTCTCCCCTGAATCGCCAACGACGCGCACTACTCCGCTACGCAAGTGCAACAAGTTTGTTTGGCATCCCTATTTCTACTCGCGCCGACTCAGAAGCAAATTCTCCGATTAGCACACAAGAGGCGTGGCAACGTGCTGAAAAAATTATTGCGCAATTTAGTAAACCTTTACGTTTTCCAAAGCGCGATTTTGATATTACCCAATTCGGTGCGAAAAGCTGCGCCACGCACAGTGTTGCCGCGCATATTTCATCTGACACAGAAGGGGCGATCAACGGGATTGTCGCAGCACCCGAGCTAGGCGCGTTTGATTGTTATGCAGCCATACGGAATGCAATCGACGCCTGCCATCAGGCCGGAGGTGGCCGAGTCATCATTCCGAGCGGTGATTGGTATTGCGCTGGTCCAATACGTTTACGCTCCAATGTGCATCTTCATCTACAAACCAAAGCCCATGTATTTTTTAGCGCCAATCCAGCTGACTATGCAAAGTATGGCGATATTGATTGCGGTAAAAACGGCAAGCTAGTGATATCGCGTTGGCAGGGCAATGACTGTCTGAATTACTCATCGATGATCTATGCCTATGCAGAAACGAATATTGCATTGACTGGAGAAGATCGGACAAGCATTTTAGATGGCCAAGGTGGCACGCCATTTGAAGATGGATCTGGCCTGAATTGGTGGTCATGGAAAGGGAAAAAAAGTCTTAGCAAACCCAATCCCTACTCAGAAGTTCAAGTCAATCCGAACAATCCAACCACACTCGATCAATGGGCACCGTCACTCTCACCGGAAGAAAAATTATTCATCCAAGGCCCCGGCGATAAATGGCGAACCGATGCGCGTTTCCTCCCCGCTTTGTCTGAATTAGGGATACCAACGTCCAGTCGTATTTTTGGAATCGGGCACTATCTACGTCCGTGTATGATTGAGTTCATTGCTTGTACCAATGTCGAGCTACGTGGCTATAAGATACAAGCATCACCATTTTGGCTACACCATCCCGTGAAGTGTACGCATTTACATATTCAGCAGGTAAATATGGATAGCATGGGACCGAACAGCGATGGTTTTGATCCAGAATCCTGCGATACCGTGTTGATCGATCGTTGCAGCTTTAATACCGGCGATGACTGCATTGCGATCAAGTCCGGCAAGAACCGCGACACGCAAATGGGGCCATCACGCCATATCGTGATTCAACGTTGCACCATGAATAGCGGACACGGTGCCGTCACACTCGGCAGTGAGATGGCAGCAGGGATAGAGCACGTCTATGCACAAGACTTGGATTTCAATAACATCCATTGGCAAAGTGATCCGCTGAATACGGCAATACGTATGAAAACGAACATGAATCGCGGGGGCTATTTGCGTCATTTCTATGTCCGAAATATCCGCATTCCGAATGGTGTCAAAACCACACCCGCCTTCTACAAACCCTTACCAGGCTCGCAAATTCCTTTGCAGTCTGTCCCGTCGACTGCGGGAGCAATCATCACCATCGATTGCGACTATGCACCTGCCGACGATAGCGTACGTACCCGACCGCCCATGATTTCAGACATTCATATTGAACATGTACAAGTGGGAAATGTCGATACTGAGCAAGGCGCATTTTCCTGCTATCAAGCGTTTGTGTTGTTGGGCCCGGTCGCTTCTAGCTTCAATGGTAAGCCAGGAAGCACCATACTACCGATTCAACGCGTAAGTATTCGTCACTGTGATTTTGGCAAAGTCCGTAACAACAATGCGATCTGGTATTCACACAACGTGCAAGACCTGCAGCTAGAGAATGTACGCATCAATGGTAAATCCTACACACAAAAAATTTCCTCACAAGAGTGACTTATGACGTAAACAGGATGGCATTACCAGAAAGAATCGAGTAGGAGTTTAACTCCTGACAGACCCAATAATCCAGTTGCCAAATGAAAGAAATATTTTTCTGGAATAAGCCGCAAAACGCGTAAACCCAACCAGACCCCGATAGGAGCAAATAGGGCAAGCGACGCCGCGATTTGTATGCTTTCTTGAGTGAAGAATCCTAGCGCAAAATAGGGAATCACTTTACCTGCATTGATGACGGTAAAGAATACTGCGGTGGTCGCGACAAACTGCTCTTTCGCTAGTGGGCGAGCCATTAAATACACCAAGATTGGTGGCCCCCCCGCATGCGCGACCGTGCTGGTTACCCCTGAAATCGTCGCGCAAATCGTGGCGAATGCCGTCCTAGCTTGTTGCTGCCAATGTAGGCGCTGACGGATTTGAAACAATCGATCGAAAGTGAACAACACTGCAATTGCACCGATTAAAGCTTTGACGTACCGATCAGGAAAAAAACCTATTGCGAGTGCACCGAGCGCCAAACCGAACAAGCCTCCTGGTAAGATCAATTTCAGCTCAGTCCATGACCATTTCTTCCAGTAGGCTTTAACGCCAAAAACATCCATCACGCATAAAATGGGAAGCATCACCGCGACCACTAATCGAGGCGACAAAAACATCGCCATCAATGGCACGCCAACACCACCGAGTGCGCCACCAAACGCAGCTTTCGAAATACCCGTCAACATGATCGCAAAGGCGCAGACCATCCATGCGGTACTATTCATTTCGTTCATCAATACACCAATTAACGATGTATTGCGCGAGGCAACATCGTGGCTAAATCCCATTCGCTTTCTTGAAATAAAGCATGCGTGGGTTTGGTTGCAGGGTAACTGCTAACTTCTCGCTCATCATTAATAATCGTTCCGCGCCCCTCTGCGATGAAATACAAAACACGGACATCGTCTTGATCGCGATTCCATGGTCTAGCACCCGCCATCTGCGACAGTTCGGTCTCCAGCAAACCCGATGAAACTAAGGGCAGACCGGAAGGCCAGTTTATCGGTTTTTGTTGCCAAAACACCTGGGCTGGCGTTTCGCCATAACGACCAAACAGCGGCAAAGCTTGCCCAAACTGATCGACCGCTCGGTTATCATCAACGTAGAGAGCAAGATCGCCGACACCACCCAGTAAAATTAAGGGCAAGGCTTTTTTGGTCGACATTCCACCCCGCAACACATTACCGACCACATTCATTTGTCCAGTCTGATACGGATGATCCTCCCACTCAAGCGCCATTAAATTGTAGTGAATCGCTTTTGCACGTGGGTTATAAATCAGATTATTTGCAATTGTTGCTCGCGCACCGCCCTTGAGCAAGGGATTGCGCTCGACATTATGTGCCCATATGTTTCGATAGAAGATAAGCTCAGTCACATTATCGTGAACCAAGCTACCCTTCGAGTGCTCCCCTTTCGCATGACTCGCTTCGGCTAATCCTTCCACTGCGAAATTATTCGAAAAAAGCACGTGATGACTCGTATTGGCGCGCCAATCATCTGGTGTAAAACCTTTGAATCGAGGTCCTGAAACCGACATATTTTCATCAATCGCCCAACTCATACTGCAATGATCAATGATGACATGATGAGCAGCCGAAACATTGATGGAATCGACCTCCCAACCGCTCGCTTTCGTTTGCCCATCGACCCCAGTACGAATACGTAAATGTTGAACAATCACTTGCGACGCACGAATATTGATACCACCCCGAATGATTGTAATTCCAGGCGCTGGCGCGGTTTGTCCAGCGATCGTGACGTACGGCTCATTAATGGATAGTACGCTGCGCTCAAGGTCGATCACGCCTCCCACCTCGAAGACAATAGTTCGAGGGCCTTTTGTCTCTAATGCAGCGCGTAGGGAACCCTCACCTGCCTTTTGCAAATTGGTCACCCGTACAATTTGTCCACCGCGTCCGCCCACCACATCATCGACCCAAGCGACATGCGCAGGGTACGTGTAACGACGCTGATCTTTGTCATACTCAGACGAGGCGTTTTGCGCCCAACCCAAAGTCGCCAGGGTCGAGAGGAGAAACCAACTACTGAGACGCAATCGATTGACATTATGTATTGACGCGAAACAGGCGTGGACCTTTGCTTTGCATAGTGTGAGGAACAGACCTGCAGAGTTAAACTTGATTTTCTTGGTTTGCTTCATGGCTTGGGCGTTGGCTAGGTTTTTTTCGCGATGGATTGCGTACTTGGTGTGCTGAAAAAAATAAAAGAGCGTCGTTTAACGCCTTAAGTTAAACGACGCCCGATACGCTCTTTTCTATTTCCAGAAGATGCGTCGATGGCGATGGCAACAAAAAATTTGTCGCTACCAGACTACTTAAAATTTATAGCGTACCCCTGCCAAAAATTCACGACCTGTCACGTTATTCACGACCACACTATTGCGAGCACGGCTAATGAATTGATCATTTTCTTGGTTGGTCAAATTCGACCCTTCAAAACTGAACTCCCAGCGATCATTCAACTTATAGGTAATCGACAAGTCGACATTGACCGTGCCGTTTTTACCCTCAACGTCATTATTATTTTGCCCTGGAACACGGGTCAAAAATGCAGAGCGTTTAGAGGCTGAAACACGTGCGCTGAACGCACCATCGTCGTAATATAAAGTGGCATTCCAAGCGCGTGGCGAGAGATTCAGTAGATCATCTGTGATCGTCAACGCACTGGTCGGTGATACGACGTATTCAATTTTAGAATTGACATAAGTGTAGTTCAACAAAGTTCCAAAGTTCTTGCCCCATGCAGGCAAGAAACTAAATGGCTGTTGATAGTTCAGCTCAAAGCCACGCAGTTTGCCACCCTTAGTATTAATTGGCGCAGTAACTTGGAAAACTTCTTCACCCGTAAAATTTGCAGGCAACAAAGACATGGGCAGTCCGGTATCTTTGAATGCCACATTCGTGCGTATGCTTTGGATATAGGTATTAATATTCTTTTGGAACAGCCCAAGTCCCAAGAACGCATTTTTCGCAAAATACCATTCAAAATTCGAATCGAAGGTATCAGCACGGAATGGTTCAAGTAGTGGATTGCCGCTGGTGACTGACAAAGTTCCAGTGGTAGAAATCGTACCGCCCGGATTTAAGTTACCTAATTGTGGGCGCGCCATGACTTTCGCAACGGCAAATCGCGCAATCACATCCTTGCTCAAATTCATCGCTAAGTTTGCCGAAGGTAGGAAATCATTGTAGCTGTTGCGTACTGTGACTTCGGTTCCACCCGCGGTGGCTTGATAGCCAGTCGCATTTTGCACTGTTTGTACATAACGCGCACCGACATTGCCACGGATTGGGAATGCCCCAATCTTATTACTGAAATCCGCCATAAAGAAGAAACTTTTATCCTCTTCCGTCACAGATCGATTGTTTCCGCGTGCATTGCCATTGGTAATGGAGGACAAGGTAAAATCACCAGGTCCACCCGCAGGTCCGCTCTTCAAGCAATTACAGTAAATATCATAAGCCTTCGCGATGGCATTCAGGTCCGGAATTAGCCATGACGTCGGAGTACCAGCAGGTAAATTTTGGCCGCGCCCAAACCCTGTCAATTGGGTTGTTAAACTCGCGATGCTCGTGCCGGCATTCGGTGCAAAGATCGTATCGTTTTGATTTACTCGACGTGATTCGTATGAGTCAAACGTATACTTCTTCAAATCCGCACCTGCACGCAGAGTCAACTTATCGTCAATGACATCCCACGCAAAGTCGAGATGCGCCACATCGTTACGATTATTCGCACCTTGTGGACGAATCCGAATTTCACTCGTGGTGGTATTCGGAACCGTCGCAGCTTGCGTGCCTGTTGTGACCTGCGGTACCGAAACCAGTGTCATGGGGCCTGCGGTAGAGGCAGGATCGAATGGATAGGTGATCACGGGCATTCTGTCATTGCCACGGAAATCCAGTGCGTACCCATTGACATTTAATGCGTCTAAGGTTGTGGTTGTTTGTACTGGATTCGCAAACTTGGATGTTGCTCGACCTATGCGCGCATTCATTCGCAAGCTTTGACTAAATTGGTGCTCCAAACTCAAAGTCGGTTGTGTAAAAGTGGTCGATAATTCGTCAAAACGCGACTCTGCACGGATGTCGACACCATTGTACTGACCATACAGCAATGCACCGTTCGGCGCATATTCGGTTTTGACCACACTGGTTTGCGGCTTACCACCTTGGCTGGCGGAACGGCTAAAGGAAATCGCTTCAAGAAAGTCTTCTTGGCGCGTCGCATCCAATTTGGAATACAGCAAGTCGAGCGTAAAGATCGTGCCGCGCTGTGGTTTGTATTGCAAAGATGTCGTTAAGCCTAAACGATCTTGATCATGGGTTAAACGACCATAACGCGGTAAGCGCGGAACGAAATTATTGGCAGAACTAGCGAGGTTATATGCTTCGATAGTCTCTGGTGTTCCGGCCAATCTTGCGACGCCTTGCGCAGCTGGACCGCAGGTCGTTGCAGTCGAAGTGCTTGGATTTGCTGGGGTCACGCCTACCGGTGCACACCAACCGCCTGAGGATGGCCCATTGTCCCAACGCACCGTACTAAAGCCCTCTTCATATACACGTCGTTTCGAATAGGCGCCGGACAGCAAGACACCAAATTTATTGTCGGCAAAGGTATTGGAAATCAAAAATCCTACGCGCGGATCGGTTTTTTGCGACAAATCGTTATAACGCCCTTTCGCCATGACGGTCGCGTTAAATCCACGCAAGTCAAATGGACGCATCGTCTGTAAATCGACGGTTGCGCCAAGCGAACCTTCATCGACATCCGCGGATGCACTCTTGCGGACTGTCAACGAATTGAATAATTCTGAAGGGAAAACATTAAAATCAAAACCACGTGAGCGATTTGCCCCCCCTGAACTATCGGTGCCTCCTGTCGTTGCTAGGCCCTCAATTCCATTGATGCGCACTCGAGTGAAATCTTGTCCTAATCCACGAACTGTGATGCTGCGACCTTCACCTGCGTCACGATCAATGACGACGCCAGGCACACGTTGCAGTGATTCGGCCAAATTGGTATCGGGGAATTTCCCCATGTCCTCGGATTTGATCACATCCACGATGCCATTGTCATCGCGCTTCTTATTCAAGGCACTTTCGAGCGAAGCACGTAAACCTGTAATGACAACCAGAGTCGGTTCTTCTGTCTTGGTTTTCGTGTCTTGTGCATAGGCGTTAGTAATCGCCATGGCAATAATAGAGGTGCTTAGGGCAAAGCGGGTTAGTTCGCGTTTGAATTGATGCTGGCGCATGATCGTCTTCCTTTTTGTCTCGAATATTTATGGTGAAGTGAGGACAGAACCGTTTCAGTGCCAACTCTTTGGTGCAAACTTCGGTGATCAATCGAAGTTGCAAGGATCCAAAGAGGCGATTAAACGATCTCACCTAACTTTGCGCCAATTCTAAATTTATTTATTGTGCGAACGCGAGAACTATTCCGATTCAACATTTACCAATTAGGCAATCATTTACAATAAAATTTTACAATTCGAGCAAGTTGGCATATTTAAAATTCGCCAAAAAGTTCACAAATAGCACGCAAAAGTAATCAATGTCACTCAAGTAAACAAATAATTTCCTCAAGGAAAATTAATGAATGCGTTTTCATGACAATTTTTTCGCGCAATTATTTATCATTTTTTTCGCCTTAAAACAACAATTGGTCTTACCAAATATGTTTTTTGGTTCGCCAAAATAGAATATTTGGTCGATCCAAAGTGCTAAATCCTGCCTGACCAATAGCGCTTTATTCAGACAAGCCAAAGCACTTTCTCAATCTTCGACCGTGCGCAGCGTCCAGAAATCCCATGCAAGTTTTTTATCCAAAACATAGGCGTATGGCAGACTAAAATATCCTTGCTGCCCCCATCTAGAGCCCCATGAATTCATGACGAGGAAGCGTTCACTGCGATTGCTATAGCCGACAATCAACACAGCATGTCCACCTAGTTTCTTTTCACCTTGGCGTGGAAGCGATAACACACCTCGCCGCGCAAGTTGCGCCGAGTCAAATGCTTCAAATACGGTGATCCCCAAGACGAAGGGATAACCATCTGCGAGACAGGCTTGCAAGCACTTGAGATCTTGCGGCAGACGCTGGTATGCAATGCTTTGATGTCGCTGTGCGGTTTCGTAAGCGTATTCTGGCGGCTGCTCAGCGAAGCGATGCGCTCGATAAGGCCAATGCGCTTCTGGACACAACCCATGCTTTGCAATACTTTTTATCGCATCGCGAAGATGGGCTCCTTTGTTTTCCAACTGCTTACCCGCGAGAGCACGAGCGTTATAGTGCAGAAATAGGCGTGAAGGACAAAACCGTGGCGTGGCTTTTCCACTCTCGCGTGCCTGCTTAAGCAAGTTAAATCGATATGCATTGCAAACTGCATTTGCAGCACAGCTACCGATACGTGAGCCTTGATCAAATACGTCTGGACAATGTGGACGCAGATTCTTACTGTGCGGCAGAACAAGAGCTGGGCTAACGAAAGGATGATCACGCGGATCAGGATCGTCGGCCTCCAATAGAAATAATACAGACATTACCCACCCTCACTTTGGAGTTATTTCGACGCTGAGATTACAAGCCATTGAGCACCAAGAATAGTGCGATTCAATCCTTAAGACCCCCTCTACCAACTATAGCAAATCCTTGAGGGCGATTGGATTCTCAAAAAGTGCCCATTCAAAACACCATCGAATTAGACGTAAAAACAATACTGCCTTTCCCGATACAAACGCGCATCAAGCTCCCATCCTGTCAATTACGCCCTTGTTTCACATCGCTTAAAAAGCACATGCCTAAGTAATACATGCTAGCAACTCGCATTTTCATCACAGGCTCAAAATATAAATGCGAATGAGAATAATTATCGTTTACATTTATCAAATACGTGCCTATAATCTCCCCCCATACACCAACACCCACAATTAAACCGATTTAATTTTCTTATCGACAGGATTTTGTATGCGACAAGCCACCATCTTGAGCACCAAGCACACACTGACTCAACCTGAGCAACATAAAAAAATGGGCCTACAATACAGTGCCATCCTCGCCAGCTTAATGTTACCCGTCGCTTTGCAGGCACATGCACAGCAGGCCAACGAGGACAAGAAGGCACCGACAAAACAAGAACAACAGTTACAAGAAATCGCAGTTGTCGCAGGCAGTGAAAATGCATTCAAGGCGAGCAAGGCCGCCTCCAACAAATATACCCAGCCCCTAATTGACACACCGCAAACAATCAGTGTGATCAAGCGTGAATTAATAGAACAACAAGGCGCAATCAATTTGACCGATGCCCTCCGCAACACGCCCGGTGTAGGAACTTTTTTCCTAGGTGAAAATGGCAGCACCAATACTGGCGATGCGATTTATATGCGCGGTTTTGATGCTTCAAATAGCATCTTTGTCGATGGCGTGCGCGATCTTGGTTCCATTTCACGAGACATGTTCAACATCGAACAAATTGATGTACTCAAAGGATCAGCGGGCACTGATAGTGGTCGCAGTGCAGCCACAGGCTCGGTCAATTTAAGCAGTAAACAAGCACATTTGGATGACGCAAGCTTCCTCCAATTTAGCCTAGGAACCGCACAACAAAAACGCTTCACCGCAGATAAAAACGTCGTTTTGGACGCTCCCAGTGGCGCCGCTCTTCGCCTCAATTTAATGGGGCAGGATAGTGGTGTTGCAGGGCGTGATATTGTCCAAAATCGCCGTTGGGGATTTGCACCATCACTGGTCTATGGACTCAATACAGACACACAATGGACCCTGAATTTTCTCCATGTCGAACAAGACAATGTTCCTGACGGTGGCGTCCCGACGATTGGACTACCTGGTTACGCAAGTCCCGATACAAAGCGTCCCTACATCAGTGCGGCGAACAGTGTGAACCCAAGCAATTTCTACGGATCCGTTAGCGATTTCGATCAAGTCGAGGCGAATATGCTAACGGGGAAAATAGAACATCGTCTATCTCCAACTGCAAAAATTAGCAATACCACTCGAGTTGGAACCACCACGCAACATTATTTGCTCACAGCGTTTATGGGAAATGCCGCGAATCTAGTCACACCGAACGCAAACGATCTTTCAACTTGGACTTTAGCGCGCAATACCCGGACATTGAAGGATCAACAAAATGATATCCTGACGAATCAAACTAATTTGCAGCTTGAGCTCCAAGTCGGTGGGATCAAACACAATATCCTCGGTGGCGTTGAATTAACGCACGAACAACAGAAGACATCGGGATACAGTGGCACCGGCACACTCGCTGCTGCCAACTTGTACCAACCCAATCCTTCGGATCCCGTGAGTGGACTGCAATTGCAAAAAAATGGGGTATTCACACGTGGTGCCACCAACACCAACAGCGCCTATTTGTTTGATACCGTGGAATTAAACGCACAATGGCAAATCCATAGCGGGCTACGAATCGATCGCTATCAAACAGATTACAGCGCTGCTAGCCTATCGACGGCGAGCAGTCACCCCAATTTGCCAGTCGGTACATTAGTGCCGCTCAACCTAAATAGTTCCGGCAATTTGATAAACTGGAAATTTGGCACCGTCTATAAACCTGTCAATCACGGTAGCGTATACCTCTCATTGTCAACGTCAAAACAACCGCCAGGTGGTAGCAACTTCGCCCTAAGCTCTTCCGCAAGCAGTGCGGCGAATCCCAAATTTGATCCACAAGAAACACGCAATGTTGAGATCGGAACAAAATGGGATTTTTTGAAGGAGAAAATCAGCTTAACCGCAGCCATTTATCAAACTGAAGTTAGCAACGAAGTCGTACAAAATCTCAACGACTTACTGTACTACCAGACTGGAAAGAAAGAAGTCAGTGGGGTTGAACTCGGTATCACAGGCGCAATCACTCGCGACTGGTTGATCAGCGCCGCGTATGCGAATACATCAACCAAGGTAGCAAGTGGGCCGACAGTAACTGCTAACGGGGAAAACAATTTAGCCTATGCACCGAAACAAACCTTCACCGCATGGACCTCCTATCAAACACAGTCAGGAATAAAATTGGGTGGTGGAATCCGTTTTGTGGATGCCTTGTTGCGAGGCACTGATAGTGCAATCGGAACACCCGCAAAGACAGCGGCCTACTGGGTCGCCGATGCAATGCTCAGTTATCCGCTCAATCGCAGACTGGATCTACAACTCAATCTGTATAACTTAACGGATGAAACCTATGTGGCAGCCATCAATAAAAGCGGTTATCGCTACACACCGGGAACACCGCGCTCTGCGAGTTTGACATTCAATCTGAAATTCTAAATATCCAAGGCGAGCGAAAAAAGAAGCTGTCATGCTTCTTACTGCTCGCGCAAAATTGAACGACAATTTCTCACGTCTTGTTTTAACAGTGAAGCGATCACCAAGGACAAAATATGATGTTGCATATCCCCGAAGTTCTTAGCAAAGAAGAGGTCAAAGCACTGCGCCAAAAGCTCGATGCCAGCAATTGGGTTGATGGCAAGGAAACCGTTGGCGAACAAGGAGCAAGAGTGAAGAAAAATCGCCAGCTCGCTGAGCACTCACCGCTTTCAATCAAGCTAGGACAAATCGTCGCGAATGCGGTAAGACGCCATCCCCTCTTTTTTGCGGCCGCGCTTCCATTGAGGATAGCACCCCCTCTTTTCAATGCTTATGCTGGTGGCGAACATTATGGTCTGCATGTCGATGGTTCAATCCGTGAAGTGTTAAACGCGGACTACCAACTCCGGACTGACTTGTCCTCGACCCTCTTTCTATCTGAGCCCGACGAGTACGAAGGCGGTGAATTGGAGGTCGTCGATACCTACGGTACACATCAAGTCAAATTGCCAGCGGGAGATTTAATCTTGTATCCCTCTAGTAGTCTGCATCAAGTGAAACCCGTCACCGCTGGAACACGTGTTTGTTCTTTTTTTTGGACCCAAAGCATGATTCGCCAAGATGCTCAAAGAACGATGTTATTTGAAATGGACCAGCATATCCAAAGTTTGCGCCTTCAACTTGGTGATACGCCTGCCGTATTGGGTCTAACTGGGCAATATCACAATTTGTTAAGAATGTGGGCTGAAACCTGAACAATTTGATACAAGCTGATTCATCCAACGCAAAATTTATCGCATTGAAAGCCGTATAATCAAGGCTTACTGAATAGGTAAAATCTCCTCTTTAATTGCCTTTTGAATGATTTAATCGTGAGCCATCATCCACAACAACGACGCGCCTTTTGGCTCAGACATCTGCATAACTGGCATTGGATCAGTTCGGCGATCTGTTTAATTGCAATGATCTTATTTGCCCTCACTGGTTTTACGCTAAATCATGCGGGTGACATTGAAGCGCATCCTGTGACTCATAAAAAGACAGGACAAGTCCCATCCAATTTGCGCGAACAGATGCTGCAACTTGTTCAAAAAAAATCAGCAAAAACTGCCGATCCCACGCTACCTTTAGAGGTGCAAACTTGGTTGGAACAAAACCACAAAATTGATGTCCAAGGTAAGCCTGCCGAGTGGTCGCCCGAGGAAATTTATGTGGCACTGCCACGCCCTGGTGGCGATGCTTGGTTGCGAATTGCGCTTGAAGATGGAACGTTAGAATACGAGCTAACTCAACGCGGTTTGATAGCCTATTTAAATGACTTACATAAAGGCAGGAATACTGGCAAAGCTTGGTCATGGTTCATCGATCTGTTTGCCCTAGCCTGCCTGATCTTTTGCGTGACTGGACTATTCCTTCTCAAAATGCACGCAAATAATCGTGTATTAACATGGCCTCTAGTCGTACTAGGAACGCTTGCGCCACTTTTACTGGCGGTTCTTTTTATTCATTAAACATGGATACACCTTTCACGTAATCAATACCCAATAATCATCCATTCACTATTGAAGAGGTAAAACAATGCAAAAAATTCTTCCCTTCGCCATCACAACTTTATTAGGGTCTTCCGCAATGGCGGCAGAGCTGGTAGTCAAATTGGAGGTTCCCAAGCTCGACGTTGCTGAATATCACAAGCCCTATGTCGCCTTGTGGATCGAACGCCCTGATCAAACCTTAGCTGCCAATTTACAAGTTTGGTATGACCTCAAAAAACGCAATAACGAAGGGGCCAAATGGCTAAAAGATTTACGCCAATGGTGGCGTCGCACAGGTCGCGAACTCAGCTTACCGATTGATGGCGTCAGCGCCGCCACACGCATCGTCGGCGAACACAGTTTGAGCTTTGCTGGCGATAGTAATGCGCTCGCAAAATTGCCGGCAGGTGAATACAACCTGATCGTCGAAGCCGCGCGCGAAGGCGGCGGTCGAGAAGTCGTTAAAGTTCCCTTTGTTTGGGGAGGCAAGGAAATCGCGGCAGTCACTGCACAAGGTAGCCACGAGTTGGGTAAAGTCAGCGTGCAAGTCAAGAAATAATCACACAAGGAAATAATATGAAACGTTTTGCACTCTCTATTACGGCCTGTGCACTGAGCGCGGCTTTATTCACACCTATCGTTGCGCTGGCAGATCGACCATTCATTTTGCCCGGCATGACTTTAAATTCTGGCAATGCACCGCTGATTACTTTCGATGCTGCGGTCGGTGAAAACCTCTTTTACTTTGATCACAACACACTGAGTATCGACAATCTAATTATCACCGCAGCGGATGGCAGTATCGTTAAGCCAGAAAGTACTTCGCCTGGAAAATTACGCAATAGTTTTGATTTGCGCGCGACGATGCAAGGGACCTACAAAGTAAGTATCGTCAATGATATGCTGATCGCAAATTATAAGGAAAATGGTGCGCCTAAACGGTGGCGTGGCAATGCAGAGGCGTTTGCCAAAGAGGTCCCAAGCAACGCTGAGGATCTACAAGTATTTCAAAATCAAAGTCGGATTGAAACATTTGTGACAAATGGCAGCCCAAACCACACTGCGCTCAAACCGACGGGCAAAGGGCTAGAATTACAAGCCGTGACACACCCGAATGACATCGTCGATGGCGAGCCCGCTCACTTTCAATTGCTATTAGATGGCAAACCAGCTGCTGGCGTTAAAGTGACTGTCATCGCTGGAGGTGCTCGTTATCGTCAAAAATTGGGAGAGCAATTTTATACTAGCGATACCAACGGCAAAATTTCCATTCAATGGCAAGGTGCGGGAATGTACTGGCTCCAGGCTCGTACAAGTGACAATAAAACTGCAGTGACTGCAGCAAAGGAACGTCGTGTTAGCTACATTGCGACCTTAGAAGTCATGCCGCAATAAGTTGACCGTCATGTCCGACTGTAATCCGCCTACCAACATCGCCAGACGCGTCTTTATTCCCACGGTGCTGCAGCAACTCGACGCACTGCCGGAGGACGCGGATTACTTTGTAACACATGGACTTAGCATGGGCACCAGCTGGAACGTCAAAGCCATGCTCCCTGCCCGTTTTGATCGAGTCCAACTCCATGCAGAGTTGCAAGCGAAGTTAGATTTGGTCGTACAGCAAATGAGTCCATGGCTAGAACAATCAAATTTGATGCAATTTAATTTGGCACCAGCGCAAACTTGGCACGTTATACCAAACGAGTTTGATCATGTCCTATCGCATGCGATCTTCGTTGCAGAGCAAACCACTGGAGCATTCGATCCAACCATTGGCCATCTTAGTAATCTTTGGGGATTTGGTCCAAATGGCAAAATTGCTGAACGTCCCGACGATACAGAGATACAACAAGCCTTACAGGACAGTGGTTGGCGTCGTCTTCAATATGATCACACCAAGCAACGCATTTTTCAACCGGGCAATCTGCATATCGATCTTTGCTCGACGGCCAAGGGCTTTGGTGTCGATCTTCTCGCTCGCCATTTGCAGACGGAGGGCATCGTCAGTTATCTGGTTGAAGTAGGCGGCGAACTGCGTGGTCTGGGCTGCAAAGCAGACGGACAGCCTTGGTGGGTGGAACTCGAAGCGCCCACGAGTGACATCGATGCTGGCCGTATCTCGGACGTCGTGGCTCTCCACGGCCTATCCATCGCCACTTCCGGTGACTACCGACGCTACTTTGAACAAGCAGGGCAACGTTACTCACATACGATCGATCCCCGCACTGGCATGCCCGTTCAACACGGACTTGCTGCGGTCACCGTATTACATCCAGAGTGCATGATCGCCGACGCCTTAGCGACAGCCATTAGCGTGCTGGGCCCCGATGCAGGTATGCGTTACGCAGAACGGTTAAACGTCGCAGCGCGATTGATTGTGCGCGAGAATTCGGGCATCCAAGTTCATCTAAGTCCTGCTCTAACTGCGATGTTAGACGAGATGAATGACTGAGATCCACGCCATGCATCAGTATTTAAACCCGCGGCATGACCTACTTCGCACAATACCAATCTTAAGAAATGAATAGTTCGACTACTCCAATACTGCCTTTACGCTTTCTAAGCATTGCTCTCGTTGTCGCGATTGGCATCAGCGCTGCGCTCCTCTGTTTTTCTCTGCCTATCTCCGTTTCATCACAAACGGCTCGCCTGTTTCAAGCAAGTAGTTTAATTCTTAGCTACGGTATATTTTTTATCTGGATCATATACCGGCATCGGCTTCGGCATAGTGCCGACGCCCCTGTCCTCCTGGATAAAGAAAACAGTCATGAACAAGCGATTTGGATCGTCTACGCCAGTCAAACAGGTTATGCAGAACAATTGGCAGTGCAGACCGAAGCGAGTTTGCTGCAAGCTAAGTTGCAAACCCGTCGAATCGACATCCGCCACCTCAATGCCACGGGTCTGCAGCAAGCCAAACGAATACTGTTTATTGTCAGTACAACTGGTGAAGGAGATGCTCCCGACAGCGCCGCACAATTTACGCGCGCCATCATGGCAAACACGTATCAGTTACACGAGCTGAGCTATGCGGTACTGGCACTTGGTGATCGTAACTATCAAGCCTTTTGTGCGTTTGGTCAGCAGTTAGATCATTGGCTACATCAGCAAGGCGCCAAACCGCTATTTGATCTTGTTGAAGTCGATAATGGTGATGATGGCGCTTTACGCCACTGGCAACATCAACTAGGTATCATGAGCGGTCAAACTCAGTTCGCTGACTGGCATCCTGCAGAGTACGCTGATTGGATTCTCGAGGAACGCGAATGCATCAATCCAGACAGTTTAGGAAATCCCGTCTTTCATTTGAAACTGCGAGCACGATTAGGAACAGCGAACTGGGAGGCAGGCGATATCGCCGAGATATTACCGCAGCGACCAGGCATCGAAACCACCCTACCGCATCGTGAATATTCGATCGCATCGATTCCAGAAACTGGCTCACTCGATTTAGTTGTCCGTCAAATGCATCTCGCGGATGGTAGTCTCGGTCTCGGCTCTGGATGGCTCACTGCCTACGCCGATATGGGTGCCACAATAAAATTGCGTTTGAGGAGCAATCGCAGTTTTCATCCCGTCCCGACAAACCGACCATGTATTTTCATCGGCAATGGCACAGGCATCGCTGGCTTGCGCGCTCACCTCCAGCATCGAGAGCGACAAAATGCTCCGCAGAATTGGCTATTGTTTGGAGAACGACAACAAGCTATCGATTTCTTTTTTAAAGCCGAAATAATCAACTGGCAAAAAACTGGCTTGCTTAACCAACTCGACTTGGCTTTTTCACGCGACCAGAGTGAACGAATCTACGTCCAAGATCTACTACAAAAGCATGCAAAGACCTTACAAGATTGGGTAAAAAATGGGGCTGCGATTTACGTTTGTGGTAGTCTACAAGGGATGGCTAGCGGCGTCGATATGGCACTTCGTCAGATTCTCGGCGAAGACCAGTTACATCACTTGCGGGAAGAAGGCTTATATCGTCGCGACGTGTATTAATTGCATGGAATGCGTTTCACGACAAGCCAAAGCGCAAAACAAAAACGGTTCGCGATAGGTCAATAAGGCTGCGTCATTTCATTCGATAACATCGAAAATTCGCCAAGCAATCAACGCTGTACATCCGTAAAGTTCAACTCATTTCAATTCCAACGAACATGGAAATACTTGCAGAAAAACTCGGCAAATTCGATAAGTTTGACCGGATCCACTTTATTCGTCGCGACAGAAGTCAGTGTGTTTGTAACATGCCACGTCAAGGGACTTTGCCACACGATCTCATTCACTTTGTCGTCGAGTCATCGCTCCCATTTCGCTATGGTTTTCTCAACCTCGTTGCGGCGGGCGCAGAGGCTAGTTTTGCGATGGAGCTCGCGCATGATAAAAGTCTGACCGATATCGATGTTGAGGCGATTCAAGTCGAAGCAATTGTCGAGGCTCTACAAACCCAACTTTGGGGTGCCTATTTTGATTTTGCTAGTTTCGACGAAGCGAATCAATTGGCATGTAGCGCGCGCGGCAAAACTGCCCTTGCCATCAATGAGGAGCAGTCCTTACAACTGTATCAGACAGTTCTTGATTTATTCGAGCAATGGCAGGCGTTACCATTTCATTCCAGTATGCCACTCCATTTTGATGACGCCAATGAGAGCGAGCACGTCAGCGCAAGCTAGGCTTATGCAAGATTTTTCCTGAACCGAGGTGTTTTTTGCTAGGATGCGCGCTGCATCGAGCTCATTTAAAAACCGACTTACCCCTCTCATTCCACTATGTTGCGCGAAAAATTATTCCTCAGTATTATTTTCTTGATCCTCTCAATGCTGGCTAGCCTCGCTTGCATACCACTATTTGGCGCTTTAATTGCAGATCCGAACGTGGCGAAACGTCTGAGCAGCGGCATCATTATCGTCATGCCCGTAATTAGCTTAGTTTGGATGTGGTTAGCCAAAGCAGCGTCGCCATATAGTTTGCGCCAATATAGCTTTTTGGCTTGGGCAACCGTACTTTGTATCATCGGCGTTTCCAATTTTTGGCTAGTACAGGAAAATTCCGATTCACACAGTGCGATTTTAGTCGTTGGCCTCGTGTGCGCTGGCATTAGTTTTCATGCGCAAAAGAAGCACTTACGCAGGCAACAAGCACGCTAGTCAGCGCCAACATACACTGATACAAACCCACTCTTGGTCGACTATCGGTTTATTTCGACGGCATCTGAAAAAACCGGGTCGGTGATTGTCCAAAGGTTTTTTTAAACATGGCAGAAAACGCCGATTGGCTGGCATAACCTAATTCGCTCGCAACCACAGCCATCGGCTTCCCGGCCGCAATTAACGGCGCAGCTCGCGCTAATCGCATTTGCTGACGCCAAAGACCAAAACTCATCTGCATCTCGCGTTGGAATAAGCGCGCCAAGGTTCGTTCTGAGGCGCCTACCTGCTTCGAAAAATCTTGCAAACTCAGATTTGAAGCAGGATGCGCAATCAAGTGCTCACACAAGCTACGGAGACGACTGTCACGTGGCATCGGAACATTCAATGGCAATGGTGCTGCATGCGCTAATTCATCTAGCAGACAAACCGCTAGATGTGTCTCACGCTGTAACTGTTGCGGATCTTGACTCAACTCAATCGCTGTCAAAGATCGCACCAATTCACGCATCAGGTCAGAGACTTCCAATACCACACAATTGCCACCAATAATCGGTGCTACCGAAGAGTGCACATAGATCGCGCGCAATTGCGCACGTTCTAAAGTCCGTACTTGGTGCTCGACATGCGAAGGAATCCAGATCGCACGCAATGGTGGAACGAACCAAGTTTGATGGTTCGCATTCACCTGCACTGCTCCGTCGAGCGCATAGGTGACCTGACACCAGTCATGTGAGTGGGTATGCAATAACTCATCCGCATCAAGATTGCGTGCAACCACGCGCACAGGCCGTTGAGATGTCGGTGACAAACTCGCTGGAGGCGACCCGGTATGCGTTATAGGCTGTTGACACATGTGATTGCTTTCACAAGAAATGGGCAATATTGGCAAATATTCGATAAATCATGACTGTTTATCTTAAATCAGACGGAGAAAATTTGCATACACTGATTGTCTACCGCAGATAGTGATTGCATTGTCTGCTGCATTGCATGTTATCCAATCATTACACGGCCTCATCGCCGGGAAAGTTTTTCATGAGTAGCCTCACTGCTGACACAAGGCTGAACTTACAACCGAATAGTTTTAAACAAGATGCGATGGTAATCAGCTTAGTTGGCCTTGCCCATGCGATTTCGCATTTTTTTCATATGATTTTGGCACCCCTTTTTCCGTGGCTAAAAGACGCGTTTAATTTGTCCTATGCGGAGTTAGGATTATTGATGAGCGCTTTTTTTGTCGTCTCCGGCATCGGCCAAGCCTTAGCGGGCTTTGTCGTGGATCGAGTTGGCGCCCGTGCTGTCCTGTTCTTTGGAATCGCTTGTTTAGCACTTTCCGCTGCAGTCCTCGCAATCGCACCAAATTATGCGGTACTCATGCTGGGTTCGATGTTGGCTGGGTTGGGGAATAGCGTGTTCCATCCGGCCGACTATACGATCCTCAATCAATGCGTCACCACCCAACGTCTAAGCCATGCTTTTTCTGTTCATGGTATCAGTGGCAATCTCGGATGGGCTGCTGCGCCCGTGTTCTTAGTCAGTATCGCCCATTGGATGAATTGGCGTATCGCATTGATGGCCGCTGCTGTCTTGCCATTGATTGTGTTAGCGATACTGTTGATGCACCGCCAACTCTTGAGTACTCGACAAAACACCGAGCCGCCCAAAGCGACGCTGGACAGAGAGACGAACAAATCGAACAGTGGTGAACAAAGCTTATTTCATTTTATGCGCTTGCCCGCTGTTTGGATGTGTTTCCTATTTTTCTTTATGATTTCTATGGGAATCGGTGGTATTCAAAGTTTTTCACCCACAGCGCTCCGCGAAGTGTACGGCATGTCCTTGAGCTGGGCCACAGCGGCCTATACCGCGTATATGTTGACCTCAGCGGTCGGTATGATCTGGGGTGGCTTTATCGCAGCCAAGGCAAACGACCACGATAAGACCATTACGATTGCCTTTTCTTTCTCCGCACTCATGGCGCTTTTCTTGGCCAGCGGTTGGCTCTCCGCATCGATGGCTGTCGTGTTGATGGGTGCAGTGGGACTTGGCGCAGGCATCGCTGGTCCGTCGCGTGATCTGCTAATTCGCGCAGCAGCGCCCAAAAATGCGACAGGACGAGTATATGGCGTGGTGTACTCTGGCTTGGACATCGGCCTCGCGTTTTCACCTGCCTTGTTCGGCGCATTGATGGATGCCCATCATCCAAATTGGGTATTTGCCGGCATTGGCATCTTTCAACTATGCGCAATTTTCACTGCGGTAGGCGTGGGAACCAACACGCGCGCACGACAAAAATAGACACAACGAGAATGTAAAAACGCGCACCAACAAAGATCGCAAGCTTGGAACTTCATCACCCCGACTTGCGACGGTGCGCAGCATGATTACACGCCTTTAGCATTGCAGCTCAACCTGTTGTCTTATCATCCTCGACAACGAATGCCCTTTCTTTTCAAGATCAATTTCAATACAAGTGAGAAGAATAAAAAACGGTAAATTTTCCGCGTTTTTTCGCTGACATCCCGATCCTGTTGCAAGTTCGCCATAGTCGCAGAGATTTCCCCGCCTCTGTGAAGGATGAGGTCAGAAAGCTTTCTTCAAAGCATGTGTCACATGGTAGGATTTCGCTGGATTTGTTGCACGAAAGATGTACATGCAACAATCAAAATACAAATAAATAAACAAACAAATAAATTACGTGGTGCGATATGCCAACTGGCGATTGCATGACTTCTATCTCAGGCTGGATAGGCAACTCGCCATCGAGTTACCACAACAGACTTCGTTTTTGTTCGCTTAGGAGAGTAGTATGGGCGGTTTTGGCCTCATTCATCAATTCAGTATTGGCAAGCGGCTTGGTGCACTGATCATCAGTGCGGTACTGGGCGTACTAGCAATGACCGTGTTTTTCTTGACGACAGAGAAAAACGTGATCCTGGGTCAACATCAAAAAAGCGTACAACATACCGTTGAACTAGCAAACACTTTGCTTGAACACTATCAAAAGCTCGCAGCCCAAGGCAATATGAGCGAGGCCGATGCCAAGACCGCGGCAATATCGGCTATCAAGGCATTGCGCTATGGTGACAATGAATATGTTTGGATTAACGATACCAAACCAGCGATGATCATGCATCCGACTACGCCAAATTTAGATGGTCAAGATTTATCGAGTACCAAAGATGCGAATGGACGACTCATCTTTATCGACATGCTCAATCTGGTGAAAAGCAAAGGTGCAGGATTTATCTCATACACTTGGAATAAACCTGAAACCAACAAAGCAGTAGATAAAATCGCCTATCTCAAACTCAACAATCAGTGGTCGTGGGTGATCGGTTCTGGTGTCTATATGGATGGAATAGATGCCATCATCTATAGCCGCGCGCTTCAAATTTTATTGACGGTCGTCTTATTGGCCTTAGTATTAATCGCTCTTGGGATAGTCATTGCGCGCGGTCTAATTCGACAATTAGGTTGTGAGCCAAGCTATGCGGTTGAAATCACCAGCTCGATCGCCTCAGGGGATTTAACTGCACATATCGACCTCGATATGAAAAATCAACAAAGTTTGCTGTATTCGATTTTTACTATGCGCAATAGCCTACGCGATATTATTCGAGAAGTGCGCAAAGGCACTGATGCGATCGTGACCTCATCGACAGAAATCGCACAAGGCAATATGGACTTGTCCTCACGTACAGAAAGCCAAGCAAGTTCGCTTGAGGAGACAGCAGCGTCGATGTTGACTCTCACAGATGCTGTTAAGCTCAACTCCTCACATGCGCGAAATGCCAATCAAATGGCGGCATCGGCGTCAAGCGTGGCGATCAAAGGAGGAACAGTGGTCAATGAAGTCGTCGCGACAATGGGAGTGATCAATGCTTCTTCACAAAAAATTGTCGACATCATTTCTGTTATCGATGGCATCGCTTTTCAAACAAATATTCTTGCATTGAATGCCGCGGTCGAAGCAGCGCGCGCTGGTGAGCAAGGTCGTGGTTTCGCCGTCGTTGCTTCAGAAGTACGTAGCTTGGCACAGCGTTCGGCTAGCGCAGCAAAAGAAATCAAACAGCTCATTGGTGATTCTGTAGAAAGCGTCAAACTGGGTACCGAGCTGGTCGACCAAGCTGGCAATACGATGAAAGAAATCGTAGAAAGTGTGGATCACGTCACACGCATTATGGAAGAAATCACCAAAGCATCGGATGAGCAAGCAAATGGAATTGAACAAGTCAATGCTGCAATCCGCGAAATGGATGATGTCACCCAACAGAATGCGGCACTCGTCGAACAGGCCGCTGCCGCTGCATCCGCGATGCAAAATCAGGCGGCGTCGCTGACCCAAGTTGTGCATATGTTTAAAATGCGTGGCGATCCTGGTACAGCGCAAACACATTCACACCCTATTCATCGCGCCCCTCAACTTCACTAAGTGAGATGGAATAGCTGAAGCAATGGTGTCGAATTTTTGCTAGACCTTACCTCAATAAACTGGCTTCCCTCTGATAAAGACGGAAGCCTTTTTAATCAACAAAAAGCTTGGTCGGAACAACAAATCACTAGGCGCATTCAACAAGCTTGCCTACAATAGGCCAATGGGCAGACTCACCAACGCTCAAATTACCTTTCGGGTCCATACATGAAGAATTCAACACAGCTTGTCGCATGGAGCCTACTTGCTGGGTTCACCTGCTGCTTAAATCAATCTGCATACGCACAAGACGCTTGGCGTCAACTCGATCCAGACAATACTCTCATCATTGACTCAAGCAAGGGTCGCATCGTGATTGAAATGCGACCTGAAATCGCTCCCAAGGCTGTCGAACGAATTAAATTACTGAGCCGTGAAAAAGTCTACGACGGTTTGCAATTTCATCGAGTTATTGCGAAATTTGTGGCGCAAACAGGCAACCCCAACAATCGTGATGGAGGCACCAGCAAACATCCCAATCTTCCACCTGAAATGATGTTCAAAATACCCTATTCGAAGATCGGTGTTTGGGCCAGTCAAAGCAGCGACGGTGCGACGGGATTTATTGGTAGTATCCCGATTCAAACACTCCCCTTAACGGATCCCATCAAAAGTGATCAAGTACCAATGCGAAGCTGGGGCGCACATTGCCCTGGCGTTGCCGGTATGGGTCGCAATGAAGCACGAGACTCCGCGAATAGCGAACTCTATTTCATGTTAGATGCAAGCCGCCGACTTGATCGTGACTACACGGTCTTTGGTCGTATCGTTGGCGGTATGGATGTTCTTCTCAAGATTCAGCATGGAGAACCGCCGAAGCAGCCCGATGTTATGCTGTCCGTCAAAGTAATGGCGGACCTGCCTCTCGATTCTCGTCCCAAAATGCAAATCGCTACTGACGCGGCGCTAGCACAAATAGTTGCAAAGATGCGGCAAGAGAAAGGCGCCGATTTTAGTATCTGCGATATCACTATTCCCAGCCAATTTGAGTAAAGCGAATACAAGGGAATGGCGGGATGGGCACACCCAGAATTGACTATGCATGCAGTACTCTTTGATGGTCGATGCGTCCACGCTTTTCTATTCTAAAGTCAATCCATACAGAACCAATAAAATGAATACGAGCACGCAATCGATCTCTTCACCGCACACCAGCACACTACGCAATTACGCGGATATCTTGTTATTACTAAGTGGCATCGCGGTCGGGAGCGGCATCGGTTTGATTTTCGGTAAGCAGGTAGAAAGCATTAAATTCATTGGCGATATTTTCTTAAATTTGTTATTTACCGCGATTATTCCTCTCGTCTTTTTTACCATTGCGTCGTCGGTTGCGAATCTCCAAACCAGCAGTCAATTAGGCAAATTATTTGGCATCGTTGCTGGCGTATTTTTAAGCACCGTACTGATCTCTGCGCTGGTCATGATGGCTGTGATGTTGATGTTCCCCATCGATCAGGACAATAGCCTGCGATCGATGGCGGCTCAAGCCTTAATCGACAACCCCACCAATGCAGCACATAGTAGCGGAACGAGTTTGACACAAGTCTTAACGGTCAACGATTTCTTTGAACTGATGGCGCGCAAGAATATGCTAGCGCTGATTCTGATTTCCTTGTTGGTCGGTTTTGCAAGCTTACGAGCGGGCGAAAAAGGCAAAGTCTTTGCGCAATTCTTGGACTCTACGAATGAGGTGATGAAACAGTTGTTGGGACTGATCATGAAAACTGCACCGCTTGGACTAGGCGCTTATTTTGCCTACCAAGTTGGCGTTTTTGGACCACAACTATTGGGTATTTACTTTCATCCGTTAGCGCTTTACTACCTCACGTGTGCAGTATACTTTGTGGTCTTCTTCAGTCTCTATGCGTATTTTGCAGGCGGCCAATTAGGCTTGCGTGTTTTCTGGAAAAACAATTTGACACCTGCTATTACAGCAATTGGTACTTGTTCAAGCATTGCAACCATTCCGGCAAATTTGCTAGCAGCTGAGAAAATGCGCATTCCTGAGCATATCCGAAATATTGTGATTCCCTTAGGTGCGCCAATTCACAAAGATGGCTCAAGTATGTCATCGATCATCAAACTTGCCCTATTGTTCGCAATGTTTGGGCAAGATTTCTCCGCGCCTCAGATGTTCTTCGCAATTATGGGAATCACCGTCATCGTTTCTATCGTGGAGGGCGGCATACCGAATGGAGGTTATATCGGCGAAATTTTTGCGATTACCGCTTTTGGTTTTCCGATGGAACAAGCGTTACCCGTTGCGATGGTGATCGGTACTTTGGTCGATCCAATAGCAACGCTTCTCAATGCGAATGGCGATCTAGTATCATCGATGATGGTGGCAAGAGTAGCGGAAGGCAAAGACTGGTTGCGTTCACGCATGAAGGAATGACGAACCGGTATCATTGACTCTGTCAGGTTTCAAACAAAAAGCCCTCAACTGGTTTGAGGGCTTTTTGTCTTTACATTCCGAGCACATCACTTTCACGTCTTTTATTCATAGCGTAGTGCATCAATAGGATCGAGCTTTGCCGCTTTACTTGCTGGCATCACACCAAAGACAATTCCGACACCGGCAGAGAAGACGAACGACAACATGACGGCCCACCAAGGAACCACTGCATCAGGAAAATCTGGAATCATTTTCGAAATTCCAAATCCCAAGCCATAGCCTAAAATGAGCCCGATCAGGCCGCCTAAAACGGACAGAGTGACTGCTTCAATGAGAAACTGCATCATGATGTCGCGACTTCGAGCGCCAATAGCCTTGCAAATGCCAATTTCACGAGTCCGCTCCGTTACCGAGACCAACATAATATTCATAATCCCAATACCGCCCACCAACAGCGCAATACCGACGATTCCGCCCATCACTAAGGTGACCGTCGCTGTGATGCTATCCAAGCTCTTGGACAGTTGATCTGAAGAAGCGATCTCAAAATCATCAGGGACATCCGGATCGAGTCGATGTGCTTTCCGCATCACCGCAGTGATCCGAGGTTTGACTTCCTCCAATTTTGAAATATCTTTTAAAGAGACGGTGAACTGCATATTATTGAGGCGTTGATTATTCCCGACGAGACTACGTCCGGTTCTAAAAGGAATAATCACATAGTCATCCTGCGACATGCCAAACAGTTCTCCACGCTTTTCCATCACACCAATGATTTTGAACCATTCATTATTAAATCCTATGTATTGGCCAATTGGATTATCCGGCAAATGCAAGGTTTCGATCAGCCGTGGTCCAATCACCGCAACCCGACGTGCACTGGTTTCATCTGTCACACTCAGGAAGCGGCCCATGCTTGCAAATCGCTGCTGAACATCCTGATAGGTCGGCGTTGTTGCAATGACCCTCGCCGTCGCGTCGGTACTGCCATAACGCACGCTCGACATTGACAACATAAACAAGGGACTCACGTCAGCGATCTCTTCGACATGGGTACGCAAGTGTTGAATGTCTTCAAAACGCAATTCGTTAAACTTTCCACGCATTGCGTCTTTCATTGTGTTGTGCGCGGTAATTGTTAGCGAATTTCCACCTAAACCCTCAAACTGCTTCGTCACACTTTTGGAGAGGCCTTGAATCAGCGAAATCACCGTGATTACCGATGCAACACCAATGATAATTCCCAACGAGGTGAGGAAACTACGCATCCGATGTGCACGAATTGAATTGAGTGCTGAACGTATACTTTCAACTAAAAGAAACATGATCAATCTCCCGTCGAATCTGTCACAGCAGGCATAGCGAAACCCTGGTCTTTGCGCGTATCACTGAGAACTCGGCCATCGCTGAGACGCACAATTCGATGACACTGGTCAGCAATTTCTGGTTCATGCGTGACCATTACCACGGTTTGTCCATTTCGATGTACTTCCTTGATCAATTCCAAGATTTCTAAACTCGTACTTGAGTCAAGATTACCAGTCGGTTCATCGGCCAGTAAAATCGCTGGCTTGCCGACAAGCGCACGAGCAATCGCGACGCGCTGCCGCTGTCCACCAGAGAGTTCATTTGGGCGATGGTGCATACGAGAGCCCAAACCAACATGGTCAAGCGCTTCCGCCGCGAGGCGATTCCTTTCTTTTTGATGAATGCCACGATAGATCAAAGGTTGAGCGACATTGTCCAGAGCTGTGGCACGGGGTAAGAGATGGAAACTTTGAAAAATAAATCCGATTTCCGCATTACGTACCAGAGCTAATTCATCACTTTCCATTGTTGCGACATCGCGCCCATTCAGTTGATAAGTACCGGAGCTAGGCCTATCCAAACAGCCAACAATATTCATTAATGTCGACTTCCCTGAACCAGATGTACCAATGAAGGCAACCAATTCATTCCGTTCAATATGTAGATCAACGCCACGCAAAGCCTGCACGGTCTGATCACCCATCTGGTAGTTTTTAGTTATACCGGTTAAGGTGATCACGATTTTTTACCTTCCGCCGAGACCGTTGTCGATGCGCTGCTGCTCGCAGCTGTGCTTGCTGAACCGGTTGCGGAAGCAGCCGAGCCCGTTGGCTTTGTGGCCCCTGTATCGGTTTTCTTTTCTTGAATTTGGTCCCCATCACGCAATGCGCGCAACACACGTGCAGGCCCTGTCACTACCATATCGCCATCGACAACACCGGACAAGATTTCTTGATTATTGTCGTCAGCAATCCCTACTTTGACTTCTTTTTTACGTGCGACACCATCTTTCACAGTAAACACGACACCCGCACCTTTTAAAGCTTCTTTCGATTCCTTCGCACCCTTATTTTCCAACTTCATACTGTCACCAGTCAAAATTGCTTGGATAGGTAAGACTGGACGCAAGCTACCGCCTCCAGTCACAATTTCAACTCGACAAGTCATCCCTGTTCGAATCCCTAGCGTCGTCTCAGATAAACGCAACTTAACAACATAGGTCTTGCCCTGTGATGCACCAGGCAAATTAGCGCGCGGTGCCATCGACACCTCTTCCACTACACCAGCCACTGGTTGATCATCAAATGCCGCTGGAAAGACTTTCGCGCGTTGTCCCACTGCGACTTTTGCGACATCCGCTTCATCAACATTCACTTCAGCCATGATGCTGCCAATATCCGCGATCGTCATCAAGGAAGAACCAGCCATGCCTGTCGCACTCGCCACTGCGGTTTCACCAATCTTAATTTGTACAGCCGTTACGGTGCCACTGATTGGCGCTTTCACTTCGGTTTTGTCCAATCGTTTCAGTGCTTGATCTAAGGAAGCGCTTGCTTGTTGCATGCTCTCACGCGCCGCATGCAAGTCAACTTTCGCAACATTAAGTTGGTGCACCGCATCTTCATACTTGCTGGCATCAATGAATTTTGCTTCCGCCAAGCGGCGGCTGCGATCCGCATTAATTTGTTGGCGATCCACGTTCAACTGTGCGCGCTCAATATTGACTTGCGCACTACGGACTATCGCTCGCTGCTGCGTTACTTCCGCCCGAATCAAAGTCGGATCTAAACGCAGCAGCACTTGGCCTTGCTGAATTTTGTCGCCTTCTTTCACCAAAACTTCGGAAACTTTACCGATAACTTCGCTCGACAATTGAACTTGTTGACGAAATACGAAATTCCCCGACGCTAGGATCGATGGCTGAATTTCTTTCTTACTGACTTTCGCTAACTCGACTTCAATTTTCGGTTTGCTGTTAGTGAACTTAATCGCGACTGGCACGATGATAACTGCTGCAATAACAGCAATTCCAAGAATCTGACGTTTATTCATAATGTGCTTTGAATACCTGAAGAAAGCGGCTTGTGGAAGACTCGTTATAGAAGGCTACAAAAAATCACTTAAAGAAAACCAGTTTTGCCATCCATAAACCATAAATGACGGCATAAGGTAAAACTGCAACCACCGCACAACTCAGCAGTTTGCGTCCAGTCCAAATGCGTAAACCAACAAATGAGATGAAGATAGACCAGAACATAGGAACGCTCAGGCTGTTCATGATACCCACCCACGGATGATCTGGCGGGAAGTTAGTCAGCAGAAAGTTAAATGACAGCATGTTCAAGCCTTCCATCGAGACTTGACCGTGACCAGTTAAAATTTGCAAAGCCATCAACGGCGCACCGATCAAACTTGGAACGCTACTCCATACGGCAAAATTAAACCATTTACCATAAGGAAGCGCGCTATCCATTACTTTTGACGCCAGCAGCAAATAGAGACCGTGCACTGCATAAAATAGCGGCATCCCGATCAAAACGCCACCCATCGTGGTGATGAGCATACTGTTCTTAGACATGATTTTGGTAACCATTTCACGCTCTTCGGGTTTCATATCGGGTTTGGCACTGAGTGTATGATCGATCAACCATGAAAAATCCACTGTTGCGTAGTACCAGTAAAATAATCCGAGGGTCGAACCCATCATGAGAATGAGCGGAATCCATGGCTTCGAATTTTCCTTTAGGGATGCAAACGCGGCACTCGGCTCATAAAACAATTTCATCAAAACGGTAAAAGCATTGGTAGACATGATATTTCCTTTTCCTTTTTATACAATCAAGAGCAACGAATGTTCAGATGGAGCAAAAACAAGCTAAAAAAGCCAGCATAGAAAACAGCCAGGCTGGCTTTAGCGATCACGACATGAATCAGTCATACGATCCGTGATCATAAACCGAGATTGACAAATTTACACGAATAAAAACGACAACAGAATGTTTTTTCTCATTTTGATGACCGCGTGTCTTCTTACAGTGTGAGTCATTCCAGTGTAATTCCTCGTCTCTATTCGTGGTTTAGCTTGCGATAAACCACGAATTCAGTGCGATGAAAACCGATAGGATGGGATGAAATTGACTTATCAAACAAAAAAAGCATGCATTTATACAATGCATGCTTTTTTTCTGATGAGCGAATACAGTGCGAAGGGAGGAATCTTAATCGGACTCCGACTCGTACTGCGAAAGCGGCACAATCGATGGAGCACAAGGCTCCTCATCAAACGCAATATCACCATTAGCGATCGCTTCGCCAGTGAGTTTTAAGTCGCGGAAATTAAACAGGTCTTTGTCCATCAAATGTGATGGCACGACTGTCGAAAGCGCTGAAAAAATATTATCAACGCGTCCAGGATGTTGTTTATCCCATTCTCGCATCAATTGTTTAACGTGTTTGCGCTGCAAATTTTCTTGTGAACCGCATAAGTTGCAAGGGATGATGGGAAATTGTTTTACCTCAGCATAACGGGCCGTATCCGCTTCTTTCACATATGCCAGCGGACGAATAACAATATGACGCCCATCGTCTGACTGTAACTTAGCTGGCATTCCTTTCAATTTGCCACCAAAAAACATATTCAGAAAAAAGGTTTCCATAATATCGTCGCGATGATGTCCAAGCGCAATTTTGCTGGCCCCGAGTTCATCCGCAACCCGATAGAGTATTCCACGACGCAAGCGTGAACAGAGGGAACAGGTAGTTTTACCCTCGGGGACTAATCGCTTGACGATACTATACGTATCTTGATTTTCAATATGGTAAGGAATCCCCAATTTATCCAAATAGGTCGGTAAGACATCTTCCGGAAAGCCTGGTTGCTTTTGATCGAGATTCACCGCAACGATTTCAAAATTAATCGGTGCACGCTCACGCAGAGTCATCAAGATATCCAACAAGGCATAGCTATCTTTGCCTCCAGAAAGACAGACCATCACCTTATCGCCGTCTTCAATCATATTAAAATCACCAATCGCTTGTCCGACTAATCGACACAAACGTTTGTGTAATTTATTGTTTTCATAAGCAATTTTTTCAGGCGAGCGGGTACTGCTGGTTTGCAATGGCTTGCTAGGACTTGGTATGGAAATGACTTGCATAACTTAGCTCACGTTTCAGACTTGATTTGAAATACTTCGACTCCCACACCTTCACAATCTGGGTACACATCGGGTTTCATTGTCGAAACACGAACTGCTTTCACACGTGGATGGGCTAACATTATTTTAGCGACGTCATCACATAGCGTCTCTTGTAAGTGCACATGCCCTTGAGCGACCCGAGCAGCGATCGTGCCACGCATGAAATCATAGTCAACCACCTCGTCCAATTGATCGTCTTTAGGCGTGGACAAAGCAAGCGGTATATACAGATCGACATTGATCATGACGCGCTGCTCGCCTTTTTTTTCAAAATCATGCACACCTATATTGATATTGACTTCGTAGTTACGCAAAAACAAACGACGACAATCGGCAAGTTGTGGGTGATGGAGGATAGATAACATAGTGGGTCGCTTTAAGTACGTACAAATAGTTTAGTTAAAAAGTTTCTTTCTGGTTCGCTTGGGCTGTCGCTAAAAACATGACGTCACGTTGCGTAGGAATCAAGTGCTGTCCTCCGTCAACGATTAATGTCGATCCAGTCACTGCTTTTGCATTGGCAGCATAACAAACTGCTTCAGCGATATCCTCAGGCAAGCTTGAGCGCCCCAGTGGAGTGATGCGATGGGCAGCCTCAAAATCACTCGCGCTCTGCTCTCCTGACACCATCGACAGACCTGGAGCAATCCCCACGACCCTCAATTTCGGCGCCAAGGCTTGTGCCAACATCACAGTTGACGTTTGTAATGCGGCTTTTGAGAGAGTGTAAGACAAATAGTCAGGATTTAAATTGAATAATTTTTGGTCCAAAATGTTGATTACAGAGGCCATTCCTGCCACGCACCCACTTGGTTGGACTGAGTAGAGATCTTGAGCAAGAATGATCGGCGCCATCAAATTTGCATGCATATGTTTGTCCAAAGACGCACTAGTGAAATCCTTTGCGCTGTCTCCTTCAAATAAGGATGCATTATTAACTACGCAATCCAATCGTCCAAAGATTGCCATTGCCGCTGGCACAATCGAGCGGATCTGCACTTCATCGCCCAATTCGGCTTGAATACACGTCGCCCGTTGACCAAGGTTTTCAATTTCTTCGACAACTTTTCTTGCTTCAATTTCAGACCTGCCATAATGCACTACGATATCCCAACCTTGCCTAGCCAACGCCAACGCAATTTGACGACCAATACGCCTAGCAGCCCCGGTAATAAGAGCAACACGAGTAGAAGATGCTTCGCTCATAGAGAATTCACTTTATACTTAACCACAGAATTCGCTGAAGTCTGCCCAACACAAAGGCACCTTAACAGCATTGTCCGAAAAATTTAATACAGCAACAGGTGAAAATGTTTTCACAATTTAGTGGGAAACATTCCGCTTTTTTATACAATGGCAGCATGCAAAAAATTAACTCATCATCGCAACACAAATTGAATTTGCCTCAGCCATCAGAAGCTGCGCTCGCAAACTCCCAGCAGCTACTTCATTTAATTCAATCCGAAATCGATGCGAACAATGGATGTATTGCGTTTTCACGCTACATGGAATTAGCTTTATATACTCCCCGATTGGGCTACTATAGTGGCGGCTCCACCAAACTCGGCGTCGATGGTGACTTCACGACGGCACCTGAAATCTCCAGCTTATTTGGATCGACACTAGCTCAAACGATCAGTCAGCTATTTCAACAAACTAGCCACCAAATTATCGAATTTGGCGCAGGTACAGGTAAATTAGCTTTCGACATCCTCTCTGAATGTCAATTGTCGAATATATCGATAAACCGCTATTTTATCGTGGAATTGTCTGGCGAGCTCAGAGCACGGCAAGAAGAACGGTTGAAAAATTTCCCCGAAGTTGTCTGGCTCGATCAAATGCCTACCGAATTCACTGGCGTGATTATCGGCAACGAAGTATTGGACGCGATGCCTGTTGAACTAATTGTCAAAGCCAATGATGCCTGGCAAGTATTAGGTGTTTGTCGCGATGCTCAGCAAACGACTGGCCTCAATCTGACCCCAATGCCGGATTCATTTGCGGTAGCGACCGAATTAGTAGCGCAAATACCATTTGCGGCTGAGCTTCCTGCCAATTACATTACTGAGGTGCACCCAATCAGTCTCGGTTTTATGCGTAGTATTGCTGCCATGATGCAACAGGGCAAAACAAGATCGGGACTGGGCAGTGCATGCATTTGGATCGATTATGGTTTCCCATCGCACGAATACTATTTAGCTCAGCGTGAACGAGGAACTTTGATGTGTCATTATCGCCATCATGCGCATCCTGATCCATTTTACTTACCCGGGTTACAAGACATCACAGCCCATGTTGACTTTACCGCGGTTGCCGTGGCGGGAGTTCAATCTGGCCTCGACCTGCTCAGTTACACGAGTCAAGCTAGCTTTTTACTTGCTTCTGGAATAACTGACATTCTCAGTCGGATTCCAATTGAAGATAACCAACGATATTTACCTGCTGCAAATGCTACGCAAAAATTGACATCGCCCGCAGAAATGGGGGAATTGTTTAAGGTCTTAATCCTCGGCTGTGGAATTGAACTTGATGATGCACTTGCCACTAAGCTTCTCCCCTATGATCGCAGCCATCGGCTATGAGGTCGGGTGATCACGCAAACGACGAATTTAATTGCTTTACAATCGGTTTTATTTATTGAAAGAATGTCATGATACGCTGGGTTTTGGTCATCTTCATCGGTCTAATAATATTTGCCAATTTATTACCATGGTTGCAAAAATTAGGTTTGGGGAAATTGCCTGGCGATTTTCGCTTCCGCCTCTTCGGAAGGATTTTTACGATTCCATTTGCCTCAACGATCGTGTTATCGCTTGCTATCTTGCTTATTGCAAAATTTCTCAAATGAAACTTTACGTGGCAATCAAACGACGTTGCTTGGCTTGCATTGAAAAAAATTGCTACACAGCTATATTGCTACCCGGTATTCGGTTAAAGTTTTGGCATAGTTTAGTCGACATCAAGTGAGCGACCTTCAAATCCAATTAGTATTGGATGCATTACGATAAGTATCATAACAATGTAATGACAGACCACACCATTTTCAACAAAAGGGTTTCATGAGCAATTTAGGTGACATTCGTGCTTTACTCGTCGAACCGCATTCTGGGATGCGCATGAGTTTGCACAACATGCTTAATTTGTGCGGCATCAATAAGATCGAACACGCTCTCACTTCAGGGACAGCCGTGCGCGCAATTCAGACCAAAGTGTTTGATTTGGTACTGTGCGAATACGATTTGGGTGTAGGACAAGACGGTCAACAATTGCTCGAAGACATTCGACATCACAAATTAACCCCGCTCTCAACCATCTTCATTATGGTCACCGCTGAGCGTGCCTACGAGAAAGTTGTCAGCGCTGCAGAATTGGCTCCTTCCGACTATTTACTAAAACCTTTTACCGCCGACATGCTATTAGAGCGTGTTCTGAAAGCGATTGAAAAACGTAAGGCTTTTGTCGAAGTTTACGATCTGATGGAGCAAGGTTTCGTGCGTGAGTCGATCGAAGCTTGTCTTCAAGGTGAGGCTACCTATCCGCGCTATGCGGTGGATTTTATGCGATTGCGCGCCGAACTGCACGTTACTCTTGGTGAAGCAAACGAGGCCGAAATTCTTTACGCAAAATTGTATGAAATGAAAGCTGTCGCTTGGGCTAGGTTAGGACTTGCAAAGACCTTATTCATGCAAGGTCGCTACCAAGAAGCTGAGGACATTCTAAGCAACCTCGTCGCCGAAAATAATAAATACATGGATGCCTATGATTGGCTGTCGAAAACGCACGAAGCGATCGGTGCGTTACCACAGGCCAAATCGGTTTTGGATACCGCGATCACGGTATCGCCACATGCGGTCAGGCGACTACGTAAATTAGGCTCACTCGCGCTTGAAACTGGGGATATTGATACAGCTGAAAATGTATTAAAAAAGGTCGTTAGTAAAGCAAAGTACTCTGAATTCCGCGATCCAGAAGATCATGTCAACTTAGTCAATGCCTTGGTCAAGAAAGGTGATCACAACCAAGCAAAATCGGTTATACGTGATCTCGAAAAAAGCATGACTGGCATAAAAAAGACCGAGGCATGTAGGGCAATTTCTGCTGCAATGGTTCATGCGTCAACTGGCGACATGAATAAATTAACGCAGGAATTAGAAGCCGCGGTGCAAGCGAACCGTGAAGACATTGGCCTTTCGAATGATCTTAAGCTCGGCTTGGCAAAAAGCTGTCTCGAGAACAATAAGGAGGATGCAGCATCAGAAGTAATTATGGAAGTAATGCGCAATGCTCCTAACCAAAATATGGTGAGTAAAGCAATGGGGGTTTTCGAAAGTGTCGGAAAAGGGCACCTAGGTAAAGAACTCGCTAAACGTAGTCAAAAGGAAGTCAAAGACTTAGTTGCATTAGGCGTACAGAAAGCCAAGGAAGGCGATTTCCGCGGCTCGGTAGAACTTATGTCGAGCGCCGCCCGCAAATCGCCAGATAACCCGCAAGTCGTTCTGAATGCTGCGTTGGCAGCCCTCAAATGTATTGAAAATTTAGGCTGGGATCCAGCCACAGGCTCACTCGCAAAACAATTGATTGATTCCGCTGCTCGGCTTGATCCTATGAATAATCGATTGAAGGCAATTCGAGGACTGTACGAGGAACTGCAAAAGCGATTTGGAATTGATGCGGTTCGCGCCAAGATAAGTTAAGTGCCCTACGATGGCTAAGCCAACACTGCCTGCGCCTCGATCAATGCTTCAAAAGTCTGGCTCTTCAACACAATTTCAAGGCAACGGAATCGACTCGCAGCGACCAGCCGCTGCTTAGGTCAGTTCAATTTTTTGTTTCTTTGCAAGAGCATCCAAATCCTGCCAAATCGTCATTTGATTAAGTATACGTGTGGCTGGATCTCGCAAGCCGGTCAAATTAAAAAACCTTTCGACCGAGAGACCATCAAAATGCATGCTTTGAGAAAAATTAATGGTTCCATATTGCTGACGAAATGCGAGCAGGAGATCAGCAGGAGAATCTTTATGCCAGGCTTGCATTACGCCACCTATCATCAAAGCAGTGTCGATGGTCTGCTCTTGCATGCGTGAATTCTTGATACTTCCTAAATCTTTGTAGTCCAGTAACCGTGGAAAGTAGAATTTTTTTATCCAGCTTGCTGGAATTCCACCGGCGCGCGCGAGCTTCACACTACGCCAATGCTTCCAAGATTTCTCGCTACTATCAGCGGCCTCAAAGTGAAGGTCTGCCTGCACTTCACAGTCTTCACCCAATTCAATTTCAAGCACCACTGGTAAAGCGATATCTTGCGCGACGGCTTCCAAGCCCGTCATATGCGGACGCTCGCCACGAATAGTTTGCAGTGATTGAACAAACTCTCCGAGGATCATTTCATGCTTCGCGTACACTTCGACAGTAGAATGACAAAATGTGGTCGCAGCTGCAAAATAGGCCATTAGCTCGCCAAGATAAATACCATTTGTGTCATTCAAGGCAGGCGCATTCGTTTGATTTGGTAATGCTATTCGTACCAAATTTTCGGGAATGCCGTGCGCGAGATACGGACGCAATGAATGAGAAATCGTACCAACTTTAACAGTGGTAGATTTGGGCAAGACGAAGGCGCTCATTTAAAACCTTTGCACATAAAAGTCAGCCCATTACTGAGCTGAGCGAGAGTCAAAAAAACAAATGAAGAAAGACTTCTTTCCCATTAATCAAATGGAAAAAGACCAATGCCAAGTATTAAATCCTAGCGGCTCCTACTAGTAAAGGTCTTTCACACAGAGGCTAGGTTTAACAACACTAATAGACCAAGTATTGCGAAAACAAGCGCAGCTATCCAACGTACATAGTGGAAAGGAAAATTGGGTGATGCTACTTTTCCCAAAAATACGGCTGGCACGTCCGCAATCAACATACCCAGAGTCGTTCCCGCAACAACCAAAGTCAATGACGAATACTTTGCCGCTAAAGCAACGGTAGCCAGCTGGGTCTTATCTCCAATCTCAGCAATAAAGAAACTAACAAGGGTAAGCATGAAAACACCCCATTTACCAGTCTTCAGCTCTTGGTCGTCAATTTCATCGGGTTTGAGCGTCCATGCAGCAATGGCGAGAAAGGATAATCCTAATGCCCATCGCAATATCTCCGGAGATACTTGGGTGACCACCCATTGCCCAAAAAGTCCTGCCAGCAAATGATTTGCTAAGGTTGCAATGAGAATACCGAGAATGATAGGGATGGGTTTTCGATAGCGCGCCGCTAACAGTAGAGCCAATAACTGAGTTTTATCACCGATTTCACCAATGGTGACTGCAAATGAAGAGACGAGGAATGCTTCCATATTTATGTCGGATGGGCATTGAGATAAAAACACAATGAACAATCTTTCCACTTGCCCATCCTGGGTAAAAGTGAAAAAAGTGTTCAAAGGTCTTGCCAAATATCTGTCTTGCCGACGCAATAATCAAATGCACCATGATCGGTTGATCAAGTATGTTGATGCATCTATTTCCTCTATACAGCAAGGAAACAGGCTACTCCCCAATGAAAACTGCCACATTATACCCGATTGACTTCGTCTTTCTATTGTGATGATCATAAAATTGCCAAGAAGAACAACTTATTTTCAAGCATGGTCAATGGCTATCGTCCACACCAACTGGGTCAGTTACACCAATATAGCGTCTACGATGTATTCGACGTCGATTATGAAAAAGCAAATTCCTATTCTCCCGACCATTCATTTCCAATGACTTGATATTGGGTGCTGAAAGGGACATAAAGCGTGCGTGAAGAGTATTGCCAACCAGAAGGAAATAGGCCGAAGAGAGGCACACAGAAGTTTCTGTGGTAGTTAGTACTAAAAAAGTCGTGAAGGAGAGCCTGAGGAGTGGTGGATCGAAGGTGAGGAGTAACAAAGAATCGGGTTATGTGGAATATGTTTTTGTGTAGGGATAAAGCAAAAGCCCCTGATTCGTTGGAATCAGGGGCTTTCTGGTATAAGAGCCTGACGATGACCTACTTTCACACTGGTTGCAGCACTATCATCGGCGCAAAGTCGTTTCACGGTCCTGTTCGGGATG
>NZ_JAGSPJ010000014.1 GCF_018139545.1 Affinundibacterium fentianense
ACGGTGGCGACGATCGACGACACGATCGTCGACAGTGCCTCCCCAGAAAGTTTGCCATTGGTGATCGGTGGCGTGACCGGTGCCGGCGGCATCATTGACAATGACCAACCTAGCATCAGCACGGTGGAACCAGGCGCCCCAGGCGTGGGTGACAACAATGTGGTGGAAGGCAATAGCTTAAGCTACACCGTGACCTTGACGGGCAGCACCACGATTGCCTCGACCTATGCGTACAGCTTGGGTGGCGGTACAGCGACAGCAACGAGTGACTACAACACCACCCCAACGTTCAGCAATGGCGTGAGCTTGGTCGGTAGTAACTTGATCGTCCCAGCGGGCGTGTCCAGCTTCACCGTAACGGTGGCGACGATCGACGACACGATCGTCGACAGTGCCTCCCCAGAAAGTTTGCCATTGGTGATCGGTGGCGTGACCGGTGCCGGCGGCATCATTGACAATGACCAACCTAGCATCAGCACGGTGGAACCAGGCGCCCCAGGCGTGGGTGACAACAATGTGGTGGAAGGCAATAGCTTAAGCTACACCGTGACCTTGACGGGCAGCACCACGATTGCCTCGACCTATGCGTACAGCTTGGGTGGCGGCAGCGCGACAGCGA